>NZ_JHYS01000004.1 GCF_000688255.1 Simplicispira psychrophila DSM 11588
AAGCTGTACCTGAGCCGTGGCAACGTAGCTGCCGCCCGCCGCAAGGCCGTTCAGTTGTTGAAAGCGCTGCAACTGTTGGAGGTGACCGTATGACCGCCGTCAGCCCATGCACCAAGTGCCGCGACAACTTCCCGATGCCCGAAGCTGTGGACTACTTCGACCAGCGTGTCATAGCGGATTACACCCAGCGCCGCGCCGCTTGCACTGCCGTGCCTGACGCTGAAAAGCCATGCCTCAAACCAGCGCCAGCCGCACCCACCAGTACACAGACAGAAAGCAACAACATGGCCGCCGAACAGACCTTCGCCACCTTCCCCTTTGCTGACTCCTTCGCCGTGCTGGCCGACGATACCGCTGTCTATCTGTGCCCGCAAAGCGTGGCCCGCCTGAGCAGCGCCGTGCAAGGCATTCACACCTTGACCGCCATGTTGGGA
This sequence comes from Simplicispira psychrophila DSM 11588, assembly GCF_000688255.1. Taxonomy (GTDB): domain Bacteria; phylum Pseudomonadota; class Gammaproteobacteria; order Burkholderiales; family Burkholderiaceae_C; genus Simplicispira; species Simplicispira psychrophila. The sequence goes on from NZ_JHYS01000004.1 coordinate 435, forward strand.
CAGCGCGAACTTGATTCTGAAGTTGGCCTGGAGGCGCCCTGCACATTCGGGCCGAGCGTGGCTATGGGCATCTTGGCCGCCCTGAGCTGCTGCGCTGAGGTGGTGGATGCCGCTGCCAGCGGCCGCATCTTCCCGATGGCGCAGCGCGTGCAAGCTGGAAGCGCCGCCCACCGTCACATGGAGCAAGCCGCTATGCAGGCCGGGCGCATGGAAAAGGGCCGGTAATGAGCGCCGCCATTGAATCTGCTTTCAGCACGGCCATGGCTGGCGCTGGATTGCAGCCGCCCGACGACGTGCACGCCGATGGCGTAATCCACCGCTACAGCGCCACCGGCAAGCGCGGCGACCAAAGCGCTTGGTACGTGCTGCACCTCGACGGTGTGCCCGCTGGCTCGTTCGGCTGCTGGAAAGCTGGCCTGACTTCGACCTGGTGCAGCCGAGCTGACAGCGACCTGACCGAAGCCGAGCGCAGCGCCCACCGTGAGCGCATCAAGGCCATGCAGCGCCAGCGTGATGCCGATGAAAAGCAGCGCCACCAGTGCGAAGCCGACAAGGCCCGCGCTCGTTGGCTGGCTGCTGCTATTCGCTGCCAGCATCCCTACCTGACCCGTAAGGGGGTGCAGGCGTATGGCATCCGCCAAGACGGTGACACGCTGCTGGTGCCCTTGCGCGATACATCGGGCCTGCTGCACAGCCTGCAAACAATCGACACCGACGGCAACAAGCGATTCAAGGGCCGCATGAAGGGCTGCTATCACCCCATAGGCCGCCCCCAAGGCGTTCTCGTTGTGGGTGAGGGTTACGCCACCTGCGCAAGCATTCACGCGGCTACTGGCCACGCTGTGGCTTGTGCCTTCAACGCTGGAAACCTGCTGCCCGTGGCTGCTGCACTGCGCCGCAAGTACCCCGATTTGGTGTTGCTGCTGGCTGCCGATGACGACCACCGCACCGAAGGCAATCCGGGCCTGACGGCTGCCACCGCCGCCGCGCTGGCTGTGGGCGGCTACCTGGTCAAACCGCAGTTTTCTGCCGAGCGCCCGCCCAAGGCCACCGACTTCAACGACTTGCACCACCTCGACGGGCTGGCTGCCGTGCGCGCCTGCTTTGCCGAGGTGCTGGAGAACATTCCATGCTGACCACCGACACCACCGACACCGACACCACCGACACCAGTGTCGCCGCTGTCATCCAAGCTGCTGCTGCCGCGCCCACCAGCGCCAGCCGCATACCTGGAGAAAAAGACAGGCCCAAGTTTGTCGTCTTTGATGACTGGCACGAAGAAGGCGCGGCCAAACTGCGCCCCGGTGTCTGGCATTTTGGCGTTAAGCCGAGCAAGGGTGACGCACCGCCCACGCTGAGCCAAAAATGGGTGTGCAGTCCGCTGCATATCGACGCCCTGACCACCGACAGCGGACACGGCAACTATGGCCGTCTGCTGCGCATCAAGACCACGCTGGGCCATTGGAAAACATGGGCCATGCCGATGGCCACATTGCGCGGCGACTGCACCGACTTGCGCGGCGAGCTGCTGGGTATGGGTGTGGAGATTGACCCGTATAACCGCAGCCTGCTGCCCGCCTATTTGCAAGAGCAAGCGCCCAAACGCCGCGTACAGTGCGCCCTGCAAACGGGATGGGCCAGCGCCGATTACAAAGCCTTTGTGCTGCCCGATAGCGTTATCGGCCCCCAAGCCAACAGCGTGGTTTACCAGACCGAAGGCCGCACCGCCGATGAATACACCACAGCAGGCACGCTAGCCGGATGGCAGGCAGGCACCGCCGCCATGGCAGTGGACAACCCGCTGTTGGTGTTGTCCCTGTGCGCTGCCTTTGCCGGGCCGGTGCTGGCGCGCTGTGGTGCAGAGTCCGGCGGTATCCACCTGATAGGCGACAGCAGCACCGGCAAGACCACCGCCATCGAATCCGCCTGTTCCGTATGGGGCGGGCCGGGTTTCAAGCGCAGTTGGCGCACCACCTCGAACGGCTTAGAAGGCGCTGCCGCCATGTTCAATGACAGCCTGCTGGCGCTGGACGAAATCAGTGAATGCGACCCGCGCGCTGTGGGTGAAACGATTTATATGTTGGGCAATGGGCGCGGCAAACAACGCGCCGGGCGCAGTGGTGCAGCCCGTGCTGTGGCGCGCTGGCGCAGTAGCGTGCTGAGCACTGGCGAGCGCAGCATCACCACCACGATGGCGGAGGGTGGCCACCGCATCAAGGCGGGCCAGACCGTGCGCTTACTCGACGTGCCAGCGCAACGCCAGTACGGCGCATGGGACTGCCTGCACCAGTTCGCCAGCGGTACAGAGTTCTCGGATGCACTGAAACGCGAAGCTGCAACGCACTACGGCCATGCGGGACGGGCTTTCCTCGAAAAACTGAGCCGTGACCACGACACCAGCTTTAGTGCTGCCCTCGACGCCATCAAGGCGCTGCCCGGCCTACAGGGTGAAGGCAGTCAGGCCGCGCGCGCTGCCGCTCGTTTTGCAGTGCTGGCGCTGGCTGGTGAGCTGGCCACCACCTATGGCGTGACCGGCTGGCCCAAGGGTGCAGCTATCGAAGCCGCCGCCGTGGGCTTTGCTGCCTGGCAGTCCTTGCGCGGCCCGGACAAAGGCAACAGCGAGCGCGGCCAAATTGCTGACCGCATCAATGGCTTTTTGGAGCGCCACGGGGACAGCCGATTTACCGATGCCGACCACGAAGACGAACAGCGCGCGCTGCTGGTGCGTGACCGGGCCGGATGGTGGCGCGACACCAGCAACGGGGGCCGCGTGTACCTGTTCACATCCGAAGGTATGCGCGAAGCTTTGAAAGGCTTTGACTTCGCCCGCGCGCTCGATACCTTGCAAGAGCTGGGATTGATTGACAGGCCGGGCGCCGATGGCAAGCGCGCCAAGTCAACCCGCATCCATGGGCGCGTCCTGAAGCTGTACGCCGTCACGCCAGACCAAGAGGGGGCCGTATGAGCTTGCGTGACGTGATGGCGTTTGTCCAAAAGCAGCAACGCACGGGCGTTTGTGTAACCCCTGTAACCCCTGGAATTTTGAGCGGGGTTACGCTGAAACCCGCATGGATAGGGCGTGTGCCCCCTGTAACCCCTGTAACCCCGCATTTGTACGAAGTCCAAGCTGTTGCACCAATTGCGCTACCTGCTGCACCACCAGCGCCAGCACCCGAGCCGACCGACTGGCGCGAGTTGGACATGGCTTATCAGGTGCACCACGTCAAATGCCCGACCTGCATAGCTGCCGGGCGTGGTGTGCGCTATGGCTTGCGCTGTGGTGTGGGTGCCGCGCTGTGGGTGGCCTATGAAACCGCAGCGCGCAATACGCCACCGCCGTGGCGCCAGCCCAAGAAAGGCCGCAATGATTGACAACATGAAACCCCCGGTTGCAAAGCCCCGGCTATCACCTGAGCTACGGGCGCAAGTGTTGGAGCTGCGCCGCTCGAACAGCATCACCGAAGTGGCGCGCATCACTGGCGTGGCTGTTGGTGCTGCGGTGGTGCTGAGGCGACAAAGGTACTCCTGAGCGGTTTCGAACTGTCGGGGGGCGCAGACGCAAGCGCTGGCAGTTTTTCACCACCCTTATGGCTATTGTTTCGATAGCAAAATATCATCCGCCGCACCATCGGCCTGCACTGCGCTGCTGGTGCGCCGTGGCCAGCAGCGCGCCAGTCAGTTATCGAATACAGAAATGTCCCGCGTTTGAACACCAAGCGGCTTGTTGGATGCGTGACCGTGGGCGAACTGGCCAGCACCCAGCGCGCTAAATTTCTTCACCCGTTTTGCTAGGAGTAAGCGCGCTGAAAAATTGGAGCTGTTTTGCTGGCGCTGGTGGCCAGATTCGGAAAATGCGCTTACATCCGTAGTTACATCGTAGAAAAAAGAAAAAGCGCGCTACCTTTTCGATAGCGCGCTTTCCTTGTGGGCTGTGGTGGGTCCTGACAGATTCGAACTGTCGACCTACGGATTAAGAGTCCGCTGCTCTACCAACTGAGCTAAGAACCCCACTCTTGAAATGTTTCTGCGTTTTGCAGAGTCACGAATTATGCACCAGCTTTTTTGCCCGCAGCCCCAGAAATTGAAAAAAGAACCGGAAAAATCACTGCATGGCGTTGCGACTGGCCAGCTCGACAAACAGGCCGCTCTGGTCCAGAGCGCCCAGTCCGTGCTCGACGCTTTGGGCGTACAGGCTTTCGAGCAGGGTGCTGACTGGAGCATCAAAACCGATGTCCTGTGCCGTAGCCAGGGCGTTGCGCAGGTCTTTCAGCTGCACCGCCATGCGCCCGCGCGCAATAAAATCGCGCTCCACCATGCGCTTGCCGTGGACTTGCAGAATGCGGCTGTCGGCAAAGCCGCCGCTGATGGCGTCGCGCACCTTGGCCATGTCGGCACCGCCTTTGGCGGCAAACAGCAGTGCTTCGGCGACGGCACCAATGGTGATGCCGACAATCATTTGGTTGGCCAGCTTGGCCAGTTGGCCAGCGCCATGCGGACCGACATGCGTGGCGCGGCCCAGTGCCGCGAACACCACCAGCGCGCGCTGGAAGTCAGCCGGTTTACCGCCCACCATGATGGCCAGCGTGCCAGCTTCGGCGCCCACCGTGCCGCCCGAAACCGGCGCATCCAAATGTGCCACATGCCGCTCGCTCAGACGCGCGGCATGGTCGCGCGCCTCACTGGGCTGGATGGAGGCCATCTCGATATACAAACTGCCGGGGCGCAGCGCTTCTACGCAGCCTTGTTCAAACAATACTTGGGCGACGACCAAGCCGTTTTCCAGCAGACTGATGGTGATGTCGGCTTGGCGTACAGCATCTGCTGCGTATTTATGCACCGTAGCGCCGGCAGCGGCCAGCGGCTCTGCCTTGGCGCGGGTGCGGTTCCAGACATGGACACGGTGGCCGGCGTCGCACAGGCACCGGGCCATGGGCAGGCCCATCATGCCGGTGCCGAGCACGGCGACGGAAACAGGGGTGGCAGTAGTGGCGACGACAGAAGAAGCGGTCATGGGCGGTGATCTGGAGTAGATGACACCACCATCATGGGCTTTTTCTGTACGCCTGCCTGTCAGGCAGCTTGCAACTGTATGTCTGCCCGCATGGGGCGTTACATCAGGTTTTCGCTGGCGTTCTCGCCGCCCAGAATGACGTAATTGACCTTGCGCACGTCCATGAGCTTTTTGCCGCCAGCGTAGCTGATGGAGCTTTGCACATCCTGCTCCATTTCCACCAGCGTGTCGGCCAAGTGGCCCTTGACGGGTTCGAGGATGCGCTTGCCTTCGACGTGGCGGTACTCGCCCTTGTTGAAGTCTGAGGCCGAGCCGTAGTACTCCTTGTACAGCTTGCCGTCGACTTCGACGGTCTGGCCCGGCGACTCTTCGTGGCCGGCCAGCAGCGAGCCGATCATCACCATGGTGGCACCAAAGCGGATGCTCTTGGCAATGTCGCCGTGGTGGCGAATGCCGCCGTCGGCAATGATCGGCTTGGTGGCCACGCGGGCGCACCATTTCAAAGCCGACAGCTGCCAGCCGCCGGTGCCAAAGCCGGTCTTGAGCTTGGTGATGCAGACTTTGCCCGGGCCGATGCCGACCTTGGTGGCGTCGGCGCCCCAGTTTTCCAGGTCAATGACGGCCTCGGGCGTGGCTACGTTGCCGGCGATGATGAAGGTCTGGGGCAGTTTCTCCTTGAGGTAGCCGATCATGTTCTTCACGCTGTCGGCGTGGCCGTGCGCGATGTCGATGGTCACGTACTCGGGTGCCAGTCCGGCGCTGAGCAGCTGGTCCACCGTGTCGTAGTCGGGCTGCTTGACGCCCAGTGAGATCGAGGCAAACAGGCCCTGGGCCTGCATGTGCTTGACGAACTGCACATTGTCAAAGTCAAAGCGGTGCATGACATAGAAGTAGCCGTGCTGGGCCAGCCAGACGCACAGCGGCTCGTTGATCACGGTCTTCATGTTGGCGGGCACCACCGGCAGGCGAAACGACCGATCACCCAGCATCACGCTGGTGTCGCATTCCGAGCGGCTGTCCACTTGGCACTTGCGGGGCAGCAAAAGAATGTTGTCGTAGTCAAAAATTTCCATTGGCTTCCAAGCTCCATCGGGGGAGGCAGCAAAACGATTTCTGCTGCGCTGGGCGCTTGGCTTGCCGACCGGTCTTGTGGGTGGAAACCGCTAGGATTTCCCCCAGCCCTGCGCTGCGCAGGCACAAAAAACCGGGCTGCAAGAAACTTGGGCCCGGTGCGCGATTGTACCCATGCCCTTACCGGCTGCGGCCTGGTGGCACAGCGCCTGCATTGCCAGCAGGGAGAAACCAGGGTGCGCAGCGCGTAGCCAGAAAGACAGTGCCTGGTCCGGCGCCTTTCGCCGGCTGTGCACGCGCGCCAGGGCGGCTTTCTACAATGGCGCCATGCCTGCACAAGACCTGTTTTCTGGCGCACCAGCGCCTTTTGGCGCTGCCCCCAGCGCTGCCGCCCCGCCGTTGCTGGCGCATCTCAACCCCGAGCAGCTGGCTGCCGTCACGCTGCCGACCGGCCACGCGCTCATCCTGGCCGGCGCCGGCTCGGGTAAAACGCGGGTGTTGACCACGCGCATTGCCTGGCTGTTGCAAAACGGTCTGGCCACGCCGGGCAGCATCTTGGCGGTGACGTTTACCAACAAGGCGGCTAAAGAGATGGTGGCGCGCTTGTCGGCCATGTTGCCCGTGAGCGTGCGCGGCATGTGGATTGGCACCTTCCACGGCCTGTGCAACCGCTTGCTGCGCGCGCACCACCAAGCCGCCGGTCTGCCGCAGTCGTTTCAGATTTTGGACACGCAAGACCAACTCTCGGCCGTCAAGCGCCTGTGCAAGCAATACAACGTGGATATCGAACGCTTTGTGCCCAAGCAGCTGCAATACTTTATTGCGGGCTGCAAGGAAGAGGGCCAGCGCCCGCGCGACGTGCCGGTGGCCGAGCACGACACCGACGGGCGCAAGAAGGTCGAGCTGTACCAGCTGTACGAAGAGCAATGCCAGCGCGAAGGCGTGGTTGATTTTGGCGAGCTGATGCTGCGCAGTTACGAGCTGCTGCGCGACCACGACGCTATCCGCGTGCACTACCAGCGGCGTTTTGCGCACATCCTGGTGGACGAGTTTCAGGACACCAACAAGCTGCAATATGCGTGGCTGAAGCAACTGGCCGGCGATGAGGTCGATGGCCATTTTGAAGCGCGTGGCAGTGTGATGGCCGTCGGTGACGATGACCAGAGCATCTACGCCTTTCGCGGCGCACGCGTCGGCAATATGGCCGATTTTGTGCGCGAATTTGACGTGCAGCGGCAGATCAAGCTGGAGCAAAACTACCGCAGCTACAGCCACATCTTGGACGCCGCCAACCAGCTCATCGAGCACAACACCGGGCGCCTGGGCAAGAACCTGCGCACCGAACAAGGCCCAGGCGAGCCGGTGCGCGTGTATGAGGCGCCGAGCGATTTGATGGAAGCGCGCTGGATGGTGGAGGAGATTCGCCAGCTGGTCAAAAGTGACGGTTTTAAGCGCCAGGAAATCGCCGTGCTGTACCGCAGCAACGCGCAAAGCCGCATCATCGAATCGACCCTGTTCAACGCCGCCGTGCCCTACCGCGTCTATGGCGGCCTGCGCTTTTTTGAGCGCGCTGAAGTCAAAAGCGCGCTGGCCTATCTGCGTCTGCTGGAGAACCCGCAGGACGACACCAGCTTTATGCGGGTGGTCAACTTTCCGCCGCGCGGGATTGGGGCGCGCAGCGTTGAGGTGCTGCAGGACGCGGCGCGCAGCATCGGCTGCTCGCTGCACGATGCGGTCAGCACGGTGCCAGGCAAAGCAGGGGCCAATTTGGGTGCCTTTGTCGCCATGGTGGATGTGTTGCGCGAGCGAACGCAAGGGCTGACGCTGCGCGCCATCATCGAGCAGATGCTGCAATCGACCGGCCTGCTGGAGCACTACCGCGCTGAAAGAGAAGGCGCCGACCGGGTGGAAAACTTGGAAGAACTGGTCAACGCCGCCGAGAGCTTTGTCACGCAAGAAGGCTTTGGTCGCGACGCCGTAGCGCTGCCGCTGGACGAGCACGGCGCGCCACTGACGCAGAGCCCGGTCAGCCAAGGCTTGGACATGAACGCGCCTTTGTCTGCCTCTGCTGTTCCTGGCATCGTGGACATCGACACCGGCGAAACCTTGTCGCCGCTGGGCGCCTTCCTGACGCACGCGGCACTGGAAGCGGGCGACAACCAGGCCCAAACCGGCCAAGACGCCGTGCAACTGATGACGGTACATGCCAGCAAGGGGCTGGAATTTGACGCCGTATTCATCGGTGGCATGGAAGACGGCCTGTTTCCGCACGAAAACGCCCTGAGCGATCGCAACGGCATCGAAGAAGAGCGCCGCCTGATGTATGTCGCCATCACCCGCGCGCGCAAACGCCTGTACTTGAGCCATTCGCAAACACGCCTGCTGCACGGCCAGACGCGCTACAACGCCAAGAGCCGTTTCTTTGACGAACTGCCGGAGAGCGCGCTGAAGTGGATCACGCCCAAGCAATCGGGCTTTGGTACCTTTACTCCTGATTCGATAGCTGGTAGCGCTTATCCACAAAGCGCTGCAGGCCGATATGGCTATAAATCAGACACTTTTGCCAGTCCCCCCGTACCACCGCAAAAGGCTGCGCCAGCGCACGGCCTGCGTGCCGGGCTGGCGGTGTTCCATGCCAAATTTGGGGAAGGCCAAGTGCTGGCGCTGGAAGGCACCGGCGACGATGCCCGCGCCCAGGTGAATTTTCCGCGCCACGGTACCAAGTGGCTGGCCCTGTCGGTGGCCAAGCTAACGGTGGTGGAGTAGGGTAGGGCGCTGCAGCCGCTGTCACGCCGCTGTCATGTCTGCGTCATGGCGGTGTCGCAATGGCTTTGTACGCTCCTTGGGATTGCCATCCCCACATCCAAGGAGCCCCGATGACCCACCGCCAGACTGCGCCCGAGACGCCTGTCGATTTCAACAACGACAACGCCAACACGTCCACCAACACCAGCTTCGAGTCGGTGCTGCGCGCACGCCTGTCGCGCCGGCGCCTGCTGCGCGGCAGCGTCGGCGGTGTGGGTACGGCCCTGCTCGGGGGCCTGGGCCTGAGCGCCTGTGGCGGCAGCGGTGGCGAGAGCGATCCGGTGACACCACCGGCCGCACAGGTGCTGGGTTTTGCCGCTGTGGGCAAGAGCTTGGCCGACAGCGTCAGCGTGCCGGCGGGTTACACCGCCAGCGTGCTGTATGCGCTGGGCGACCCGGTGCTGCCGGGCACCAGCGCCTACAAAAACGACGGCAGCGACAGCGACTTTGAGCAGCGCGGCGGCGACCACCACGACGGTATGGAGTGGTTTGGTCTGGGTGCCGAGGGCCAGCGCAGCGACAGCGCCACCGAGCACGGCCTGCTGGCCATCAACCACGAGGCCACCACCGATGAGAAGCTCTCGTCCTTCTTCATCCACGCCAACGGCGGCACGGCCACGTTGCCACGCCCGGCAGTAGAGGTGGACAAGGAGGTGGCATTGCACGGCATTGCCGTGATCGAAGTCACCCGCCGCAAAGACGGCTGGGGCTATCAGACCGATTCCAAGCGCAACTTTCGCCTCACGCCGCTCTCGCCGATGGAGCTGTCGGGCCCAGCGCGCGGCAGCGCCCAGCTAGTGACGAAATACGCCCCCGCTGGCACCACCACGCGCGGCACACTGAACAACTGCGGCACCGGCAAAACGCCTTGGGGCACCTTTCTGAGTGGCGAAGAAAACTGGTTCGGCTATTTCACCCGCGCTGCCACCGACGATGCCGTACGCGCCGACCAGAGCGTGGTGGCCCTCAAGCGCTATGGCCGCAACCAGGGCGCGGCCTCGCGCCACGGCTGGGAAACCGGCGGTAGCGAAGACAAATACCAACGCTGGGACATCAGCCAGCGCGGCAGCTCGGCCAACGGCAGCGACGACTACCGCCACGAGATGAATGGCATGGGCTACATCGTCGAAATCGACGCCTATGACAAAACCCGCCTGCCGAAAAAGCGTACCGGCCTGGGCCGCTTTGCTCACGAAAGCGCCGCCTTTGGCTCGGTGGTGGTGGGCCAGCCGCTCACGGTGTATATGGGTGATGATTCGCGCGGCGAATACATCTACAAATTTGTCTCTCGTACCGCGTGGAGTGCGCAGGATGCCAACGCCGCCGACCGCTTGGCGGTGGGCGACAAGTACCTCGATGCCGGCACGCTGTACGTGGCGCGCTTCCATGCCGACGGCACCGGCCAGTGGATGGAACTGTCGCTGGCCAACCCAGCCGTGGCGGGTTACGCCGGCTATCGGTTTGCCGACGCCGCTGATGTCGCCATCCACACCCGCCTGGCGGCCGACGCCGCCGGCGCCACCAAAATGGACCGGCCCGAGTGGAATGCCGTCAACCCGGCCAATGGTGAGGTCTATTTCACGTTGACCAACAACAGCAACCGCAGCCTGGATCCGAGCAGCAGCCAGTATTTGCCCGATGCTGCCAATCCGCGTGCTTATACCGACATGAAGGGGGAAGCCAAGCAAAACGGCAACCCCAATGGTCATCTGGTGCGCCTGAAGGAACACGACAGTGGTTTCCAGTGGGATGTGTACCTGTTCGGCGCCGAGGCCGGGGCCGATCAAGGCTTGGTGAATATTTCCGCGCTGACCCAGGACCAGGATTTTTCCAGCCCCGACGGTTTGGTATTCAGTAAAGCTACCGGCATTTGCTGGATTCAGACCGACGACGGCGCTTACACCGATGTCAGCAACTGCATGATGCTGGCCGCCGTGCCAGGGCGCGTCGGCGATGGTGGCGCTCGGACGCTGTCGTACACCCGGGCCGATGGCAGCCAGCTGGACGTACTGACGCAGGTCGGCAAACCCGCCACGCCGGACACGCTGAAGCGCTTTCTGGTCGGCCCCAAGGGTTGCGAAATCACCGGTCTGACCGAAACGCCGGATGGCAAGACGATTTTTGTCAACATCCAGCACCCGGGTGAATCGACCAAGATGGCTGACGTGGCGGACCCCGCCAAATACCAGAGCCAGTGGCCGGCCAACGCCGGCTATGGCGCGGGGAAACGCCCCCGTTCAGCCACGATCGTCATTACCAAGAACGACGGCGGCAAGGTCGGCACCTGAGGACCGTAGGTCTGCCGCTTCAAGCCGTCTCGGGCCAAGACGGATAAGAAGGGTAAGGCGCCAGTCCGTGGCGTATGCGCGCCCGGTCGCAGGCTGCGCTACCGGCGGCGAATTCGCGGCACGGCGAAGGTCGCCATTCGTAGATGCCGCAGGCCACCTTTTCGCCTAACTTGCCGGTGAGTGCGGCGCAGCGTGGGGAGCGGTAGTCGGTACCACGCATTCGGCACAGGTGTTCGGTGAGCTGCTCGGCCAAGCCGGAAGGCACCCGACCGCCGCAGCCCTCCAGTTCCTGCACGGCAAAGTCCACGCGGAAACTGGCACAGCAGACGCCGCAGGTGAGGCAAAGGTCGTGCATAAAGCGGTAATAAAGAGTAAAAAAGCGGCCGCAGCCGCTGTGTTTTTGGTTTGAAGGGATGTGGCGGGTTACGCCTGCCGACCCAGCAGCAGGTATTCCATCAGCGCCTTTTGGGCGTGCATCCGGTTCTCGGCCTCGTCCCAAACCACCGATTGCGGGCCGTCGATGACGTCGGCTTCCACCTCTTCGCCGCGGTGCGCTGGCAGGCAGTGCATGAACAGGGCGCCGGGTTGGGCCACCGACATCATCTCGGCATCGACGCACCAGTCGGCAAAGGCCTTCTTGCGCTCTTCGTTTTCGGCTTCGTAGCCCATGCTGGTCCAGACGTCGGTGGTGACCAGGTCAGCGCCGCGGCAGGCGTCCAGCGGGTTCTTGAAAAATTGATAGCTGCCAGCGCTGGTGCCGCCTGCGCCCATGGCCAGTTTCTCGTCCACTTCGTAGCCGCTGGGGGTACTCACATGCACCTTGAAGCCGAGCAGCTGCGCCGCCTGCAGCCAGGTGTTGGCCATGTTGTTGCCATCACCGACCCAAGCCACGGTCTTGCCCTGGATGGAGCCACGGTGCTCGATGAAGGTGAAGATGTCGGCCAGGATTTGGCACGGGTGGAACTCGTTGGTCAGGCCGTTGATGACCGGCACGCGCGAGTCAGCGGCAAAGTCCTCGATCTTGGTCTGCTCAAAGGTGCGGATCATCACCAAATCGACCATGCGGCTGATGACCTTGGCGCTGTCGTTGATCGGCTCGGCGCGGCCCAGTTGGCTGTCGCCGGTGGTGAGGTGGACCACGCTGCCGCCCAGCTGGTACATGCCGGCCTCAAAGCTGACGCGGGTGCGCGTGCTGGCTTTTTCAAAAATCATCGCCAGCGTGCGGTCGGCCAGCGTGTGGTGCTTTTCGTAGGCCTTGAACTTCTTTTTGATGAGGGCGGCGCGCTCGAACAGGTAGGCGTATTCGTCGGCATTGAGGTCGTTGAATTGCAGATAGTGTTTCATGGCATCCAGGTCGGTCGCGGGGCGGGTGGCCCCGGTTATTCGGCCAGCAGGTCTTTGACCAGCGGAGTGAGCAGGGCGACGATTTCATCGGCCTCAGTGGTGGTCAAGATCAGCGACGGCACCATGCGAATCACGCTGTCGGCGGTCACGCTGATCAGGAGTCCGGCCTGGGCGGCGCGGGCCACCAGCACGCCGCAGGACTTGGTCAGCTCGATGCCAATCATCAGGCCCTGCCCGCGAATGTCTTTTACCCCCGGCAAGCTGCCCAGTTCGCGCTGCAGGGTGGCCCTCAGGTGGGCGCCCACCGTAGCAGCGTTTTCCAGCAGGCCGTCGGCTTCCATGATGCGGATGGTTTCAACGCCAGCACGCATCGCCAGCGGGTTGCCGCCAAAGGTCGAGCCGTGGTTGCCTGGCTGCAGCACGTTGGCAGCTTTGGGGCCGGCGACAACGGCGCCAATCGGCACGCCTGAGGCCAGCCCCTTGGCCAGCGGCATCACGTCGGGCACGATGCCGGCCCACTGGTGGGCAAACCATTTGCCGGTGCGGCCCATGCCGCATTGCACTTCGTCAATCATCATCAGCCAGCCGCGCTCGTTGCACAGTTGGCGCAACTGTTGCAGGTAGTCGATGCGCATCGGGTGGACGCCGCCTTCGCCCTGGATGGTCTCAAAGAACACCGCCACCACATTGGGGTTGCCTTCGGTGGCGGCCTGGATGGCGGCAATGTCGTTGACCGGCACGCGGATAAAGCCTTCGACCAGCGGACCAAAGCCGGTGTGGATTTTGGGGTTGCCGGTGGCCGACATGGTGGCAATCGAGCGGCCGTGGAAGGCTTTTTCGTAGACCACGATTTCGGGTTGGGCGATGCCTTTATCGACGCCGTATTTGCGCGCGATTTTCAGCGCCGCCTCATTGGCTTCCAGGCCCGAATTGCAGAAGAACACATTGCTCATGCCCGACAGCTCGACCAGTTTGGCGGCGAGTTGCTCCTGCAGCGGGATGTGGTAATAGTTCGAGGTATGGATCAGTTGGGTCAGCTGCTCTTGCAACGCAGGCACCAGTTGGGCATGGTTGTGGCCCAGGGTGTTGACCGCAATGCCACCCAGCGCATCCAGGTACTGCTTGCCGTTGACGTCCCACACACGGCAGCCCTGACCGCGCGCCAGCGCAATCGGCACGCGGCCATAGGTGTTCATCACGTGGGGTGAGGCGGCCTCAATGAAAGCGGTCATGCAGGGAATCTCCAGTCAGTGCGGGGACGGGCCAACCCCAACGGGCGGGCCAGAAAAAAGAACACTGATTCTAGAACGGCCCCATGCCTCTGGCAGACGGGAAAAATAGGGGTAACTCTTATATAAGAGTTACAATGCCCGGTTACCGCGCAACAAGCAGCGATCCTGCGCAGGCTGCTGAATTATTTTTCATAACCCGATGGTCTCTCCTTCATCTCAAGAAGTTTTCATCCAGGGCATCACACTGGCCGGAAAAACCTTCCGCCCCAGTGACTGGGCCGAGCGACTGGCCGGTGTGATGAGCAGCTTTCGCCCCGGCGGCAGCCAGCCGGGCAGCCATCTGTCCTATTCGCCCTGGTGCGTGCCTACGGTCATCAACGGCACCAAGTGCGTCATCGTCAATTACGCGCTGCGCGACTACGAACCGATGGCCTGGGATTTCGTCATGAACTTTGCGCGCGACAACTCGTTGCAAGTGGCCGAGGCGTGCCTGCTGCCCGATCCGCCCGCAGTTGCCAAGCCCTGATTCCGCGTAATCACTACAAAATTAATAGCTTAAAGCGCAAGCCAGCCAATGGTTTGCGGCTGATTTGACCTGATTTTCAGTCTGCACCAGACACAAAAAAGCCGTCTTGCGACGGCTTTTTTGCTTTTGCTGACAGCGCACCCGTTACAAACGGCGAGCGATCTAGACTTCAGGTCCTAGGCCGCTCGGGCTGTTTGCCTGAAGTGGGTCAGGCGGCCAGTGCCAAGGCTTTCACCTTGGACGACAGGCGACTCTTATCGCGAGCGGCCTTGTTCTTGTGGAAGATGCCCTTGTCAGCAATGGTATCGACCACAGCTTGCATCTTGGCGAACAGTTCGGTCGCCTTGGTCTTATCGCCCGTCAGAACGGCTTTTTCGACGTTCTTGACTGCGGTACGGTATTTGGAACGCAGCGAAGTGTTCGCGGCGTTGATTTTCGTGTTCTGGCGGACGCGCTTGCGGCCTGACGCCAGACGGGGGTTCTTTTTCTTGGGTTTAGCAGATGCCATGGTATGTGTTCCTAATGTCTGAGGATGATGTCAGCAAAACCGGCGATTATAAGGCATACACTCTGCGCCGTGTCCTTGCTCAAAGCCGCTTCCACCGTCTCCCTGCTGACCCTGGCGTCCCGCGTCACGGGGCTGGCACGCGATCTCATCATGGCGTCGATGTTTGGCGCCAACGCGCTGACCGACGCTTTCAACGTCGCCTTTCGCATCCCCAACCTGTTTCGCCGCCTGTTTGCCGAGGGCGCCTTTAGCCAAGCCTTTGTGCCGGTGCTGGCCGCCGCCAAAGCGCAGCACGGCGAAGACGCGACGCGCGAACTGATCCACCACGTCGCCACCGTGCTGGCCTGGGCGCTGCTGGTGACCTGTGTGTTGGGCGTGCTCGGCGCGCCGCTGCTGGTGTGGCTGCTGGCCAGCGGTCTGCGCCAAAGCCCCGAGAGTTTTGACGCCGCCGTGGTGATGACGCGCTGGATGTTTCCCTACATCGGCTTCATGTCGATGGTGGCGCTGTCGGCCGGGGTGCTCAATACCTGGAAGCGCTTTGCCGTGCCCGCCGCCACGCCGGTGCTGCTGAACTTTTGCATGATTGGCGCGGCCTGGTGGGGCGCGCCGCTGCTGGCCGCACGCGGCATTGAGCCAATCTACGCCATGGCCGGCGGTGTGATCCTGGGCGGCGTGCTGCAACTGGCGGTGCAGGGGCCGGCGCTGTGGCGCATGGGGCTGCTGCCGCGCATCGGCTTCAGTGTTGCGGCGCTGCGCGCGGGCTGGGCTGACGCCGATGTGCGCCGCATTTTGCGGCTGATGGCGCCGGCCTTGCTAGGGGTCGGCGTGGCACAAATCTCGCTGATGATCAACACGCAGATTGCCTCGTACCTGGCGCCGGGCAGTGTCACCTGGCTGTTTTATGCCGACCGGCTGATGGAATTTCCGACCGCGCTGCTGGGCGTGGCCTTGGGCGTGGTGCTGACACCGGCGCTGTCGAGTGCCCGTGCGGCGGGCGACGCACAAAAATATTCCGCCATGCTGGACTGGGGCCTGCGCATCGTGGTGCTGCTAGCCGTGCCCTGCGCCGTCGGTTTGCTCACCTTTGCCGAGCCGCTGGTGGCCACGCTATTCCACTACGGCGCGCTGAAAGATAGCGACGTTGGCCAGATCGCCGTGGCGCTGGCCGGTTATGGTGCCGGCCTGCTGGGGTTGGTGGCGATCAAGGTGCTGGCGCCAGGCTATTACGCCAGCCAGGACATCCGCACGCCGGTGAAGATCGCTGTGGTGGTGCTGGTGATCACCCAGTTGTTCAACCTGGTGCTGGTGCCGCGCATGGCACACGCCGGGCTGGCGCTGTCGATTGGCTTGGGCGCGCTGGTGAATGCGGCGTGGCTGCTGGGGGGCTTGCTGCGGCGCGGCAGTTACCAGCCCCAGCCCGGCTGGCTGTTGTATGGCCTGCAGGTGCTGGCGGCCAGCGCGCTGCTGGCGGTATTTTTGTTGTGGGGCGCGCAGCATGTCGCGTGGATCGGGTTGCGAGCGCACAGTCTGGAGCGCGTCGGCTGGCTGGCCTTGCTGCTGTGCAGTGCGGCCGGGGTGTACTTTGCCGTGTTGCGCCTGACCGGTCTGAAGTTGCGCAGCATCCTCAAGCCCTGAGCCAGAGGCCGGGCTCTATACCCCCTGACTTGACGCCGGACGGTACGCCCCGTAAAACCCCCAGTATGTTGCCAAGTTACGCCGTCCCCACTCCGTTGGAATATTTTGCCGCCCTGGTGCAAAGCGATGATGAGTTTGCGCTGTTTGAAGCGGCGGCCAGCATTGCCCAGGACGAATATCCGGCCCTGGATGTACAGCAACTGCTCAGCGATATGGATCAACTGCAGGCGCGTCTGCAGCGGCGTCTGGGCCCGGATATGGCAGGGTTGCAGCGTTTGCATACCCTCAACCAGTTTTTCTTTACCGATCTGGGCTTTGGCGGCAACGTCAACCACTATTACGACGCGGAAAACAGCTACCTCAATGCCGTGCTGCGCACGCGCCGCGGCATTCCCATTACCCTGGGGCTGCTGTGGATGGAACTGGCCCAAAGCGCCGGTCTGCAGGTGCGTGGGGTCGCCTTTCCAGGGCACTTCATGGTCAAGGCGCTGCTGCCGCCCGGGCAGGTGCTGATGGATCCGTTCACCGGCCAATCGCTGTCGCGTGAAGAGTTGTCCGAGCGGCTGGAGCCGTACCAGCGCAGCCTTGGCTTGACCGAGAACGATGTGCCGTTGGCGTTCCACCTACAAGCGGCCACGCCGCGCGAAATCATCGCCCGCCTGCTGCGCAATCTCAAAGAAGTACACCAGGCGCAGCAAGACTGGCAGCGCCTGATTGCTGTGCAAGACCGCTTGGTGGTGCTGCTGCCCCAGGTGTGGAGCGAATGGCGCGACCGCGGTCTGGCCCATGCCGAATGCGGCCATGCTGCGCAGGCGCTGGCCGACTTGGAGATGTATCTGGCGCACACCGACGGACTAGACGCCGCGGCCGTCCATGCACGCATCCATACGTTGCGTCGCACCCCCAGTTGATTGCCCATCAATGACCCGTCGCCTGCGCCTGCCATCCCTCTCTTCCCTCACACGCGCTTACCAGCGCAACCTCAAAACACTCACGCGGGCCCTGAAGCCGGTACGGGCCAAGGCGGTCAAAGTAACGAAAAAAAGCGCCAAAAAAACCACAGCGGTCGTCAAGAGTGCCTCCGGTGTAAAACCTGTAAAGACTGCAAAACCTGCCACCAAGGCCGCGCGCAGCAAAGTTGCGCCGGTTGAGGGTGACTGGATTGCCGGCGTGGCCCTCGGCCTGGGGGGTGCGCGGCGCTTTCATTTGCATGTGCCGCCGGGCTTGGCCTTGCAGCCTGGAGAAAAGCTGCCGCTGATGGTCATGCTGCACGGCTGCGGCCAGACGGGCCTGGACTTTGCCAAGAGCACGCGCATGGGTCGGCTGGCGGCGCGCAAGCGTTTTCTGGTGCTCTATCCTGAACAGGAACGCATGGCCAACGCCCAGGGCTGCTGGAACTGGTTCCACCAGCGCAACGGCCAGGCCGATGCCGAGGCCACCATCTTGTGGGCCGCGGTGAATCAGGTGGCGCAGCGCTATCCGGTGGACTTGGCACGGGTGGCGGTGGCGGGGCTGTCGGCCGGCGCTTCCATGGCCGCGCTGATGGCTTTGCGCTTTCCGGAGCGCTTTCGTGCTGTGATCATGCATTCTGGGGTAGTGCCCGGTGCGGCAGAGTCCACGGCAACGGTGCTAGGGGCCATGATGGGGCAGCGCACCGGGCATTTGCCGTCGCCATATGCCGGTATCGCAGACCCCGCTGCGCTGATCACGCCCCTGCCGCCTTTGCTGGTGTTGCATGGCAATGTCGATGGTGTGGTGTCGGTGCGCAATGGCATCGCCACGGCGCAGTTGTGGGCGCAGTCACAGGGCGCCAAGGCGGGCGTCCCCACCACGCAGCAGCGCGGCAAACGCTATTCCATGCGGGTGACGGAATTCAAGGCGAACGGCCGGCCGGTGGCGGTGCTGCGCGAAATTTCTGGACTCGGTCATGCCTGGAGTGGCGGCGCCGCCAAGCTTCCCTACAGCGACTCTGCCGGGCCGGATGCCTCGGCATTGGCCTGGGCGTTTGCAGAGCGGGAATTCAAGAGAGTTGTAGGCAAATAGGCCTCTAGCCCTTAGATTCGTGCGGTTATAGCTATTTATTTAATAGCGATGTGCGGGTCACACCAGCCGCACCGCAAACAGTTCTTTTTTCAGATAGGCATAAAACAGCGGCGCAGCGACCAGCCCGGCAGCGCCAAAAATCGCCTCGGCGACAAACATCACCGACAGTAACTCCCACACGCCCATGTGCGTGCGCTGGCCCACCACCTTGGCGTTGATGACGTATTCGGCCTTGTGGATCAGCACCAGAAAACCCAGACAGGCGGCGGCAGCGGTGGGTGAGACCGACAGTCCGACGATGGTGATGACCGCGTTGCATACCAGATTGCCGACGATGGGGATCAGGCCGGCAACAAAGGTGAGCGTGATCAGCGCCGGCGTGTACGGCAGGGGCAGACTGGTCAGCGGCAGCACGCCCAGCAGAAAAATCGCTGTGAGGAAGGTGTTGAAGGTGGCAATCCAGAACTGTGCTGCGACGATCTGGCTGAAGGCCTCGCCAAAGCGCGTGATGCGCAAATGCAACTGCTGCGCCAGTGGACGTTGCGTACCTACCGTGGGGCGCACGGCAGCCAGCGTGCCAATCAGCAGGCCGACATAGGCGTGCAGCACACCGCCCAGCCAGGCGCGACCGGCCAGTGCTAGGGTCCCGGCTTTGGCCCCCAAGTAATTGGCGATGGTGCGTTGGATTTCGACCGTGCCTTCGGGCAGCAGGATGGCCATGTCGGGCGGCAGCTTCAGGCGAAACTCCAGCACGGTGCGCGCTAGGTAGTTGAGCAATTCACGGTATTGCTGCGGTGCTTCGCTTAGGTAGCCGCGCGAATGCGACAGGCCCAGCAGCAGCAAGCCCAGCGGCGCCACCACCACCAGGGTGGCGGCCAGCACCTGCGTCCAGCGCGGCAGCGGCGCGCCAGCGCGGCGATCGCGCGGAATGCGCGCCAACTGGTGCGCCAGCCAGCGCGTCAGTGCAAAACCCAGACAGGCAAACAGCAGCCCCGGCAGCAGGCCTTGCCACAGCAGCAGCAGCAAGCCACCGGCCATCAGCACATAGCTGCTGATGCGCACCCCGTGTGAGGGCAGTGGGGCTGAGGGTGCGCCCCCGGCCTGCGCCACGGCGTGGTACATGGCGACGGGGGCTGGCAAATGGGAGGGGGGCGCGGGGTGTCCGGAGGGGGTGGGGGCTGACATTGCGCGCGGCGCTGTGCTCTCAGTTGACGGTGACGGCGGCGCCGGTGCCGCGTGCGGCCACGGCACCGATGGTGAACACCTGCTCACCGGCAGCGCGCAGTGTGGCGGCGGTGGCCTCGGCGTGCGCTGCTTCCACGATCACCACCATGCCGATGCCGTTGTTGAAGGTGCGGTTCATCTCGGTGTCGTCGATCGCCGCCGTGCGCTGCAGCCAGGCAAACAGCTCGGTCTGCGGCCAGCTGCCTTTGACCAAATGTGCCGCTGTGCCTTCGGGCAGCACGCGCGGAATGTTCTCCAGCAAACCACCGCCGGTGATGTGCGCCAGCGCCTTGATCGGGTGCGCCGCCAGCGCGGTCAGCACGGTTTTCACGTACAGGCGGGTCGGCTGCATCACCGCTTGCTTGAACGGTTGACCGTCCAGCGTTTCTGGCAGGTTGCCGGCGGCCTCAGCGCGCTCGATGCACTTGCGCACCAAGCTGAAACCGTTCGAATGCACGCCGCTGCTGGCCAGGCCCAGCACCACATCGCCGACGGTAACGTTCTGTGGATTGAGGATTTTGGATTTTTCAACCGCGCCGACGGCAAAGCCGGCCAAGTCGTATTCGCCAGCCGGGTACATGCCCGGCATCTCAGCGGTTTCGCCGCCAATCAGCGCACAGCCCGACAGCTCGCAGCCTTTGGCAATGCCGCCGACCACCGCCGCAGCGGTGTCGATGTCCAGCTTGCCGCAGGCAAAGTAGTCCAAAAAGAACAACGGCTCGGCGCCTTGCACCAGCACGTCATTGACGCTCATGGCGACCAGATCGATGCCGACGGTGTCGTGCATGTTCCATTCAAACGCCAGTTTCAGCTTGGTGCCGACGCCGTCGGTGCCGGAGACCAGCACCGGTTCCTGGTAGCGCTTGGGCACTTCAAACAGCGCGCCAAAGCCGCCAATGCCGGCCAGCACACCCTCGCGCATGGTCTTTTTGGCCAGCGGCTTGATGCGCTCGATCAGGGCGTCGCCAGCGTCAATATCAACGCCAGCGTCTTTGTACGACAGAGGGGTGGTGGAGGGGGTAGAAGAGGATGCAGAAGAGCTCATGGCATGTGCAGCGCGGACCAGCGCGCCGGCAGACTAAAATTTGCGCAGATTCTACGGGTTGCGCGCACTGCGCTGTCCGGCGCCGACCTTATCCACCCACTGCCCCGCTGCCTTGCCCACCACCCCCATGCCACGTTTTGCTCCCCCACCTTGCACTTGCGTGCAGCGCACACGGGGCTTGCCGCTATGAAGCAGCTCGCGCTGGACATCGGCCTGGCGCCTGCGCCGACGCTGGAAGGGTTTTTCCCCGGCCCGAACACCGCCGCCTTGCAGCACTTGGCACAGGCCCTGGGCCACAGCCACGCCAGCGCACCGGTGCCCACCTATTTGTGGGGCGAATCGGGCAGCGGCAAAACCCATTTGCTGCAAGCCGTGCGCGAGGCACTGCGCGAGCAGGGTGCCAGCGTTGGCTGGCGCGATGCCAAAAGCCGCTACGCCCCGGCGTTTGACGAAAAGTGGTCTGCCGTCATCTTGGACGATGTCCACCTTTACAGCACCTCGCAGCAAAACGTCGCCTTCAACTGGTTCATCAACGCCATGAGTCCGGCCAACGGCGTGCAGCGCTGGGTGATTTCTGCCGGCAGTGTGCCGCCAGCCGACTTGCCGCTGCGCGAAGACCTGCGCAGCCGCCTGGGCTGGGGCCATGTGTTTCATCTGCAAATGCCCGGTGAGGCCGAACTGCGTGCCGTGCTGCGCCGCCAAGCCGGCGCGCGCGGCTTGACGCTGGGTGACGATGTGGTGGACTACATGCTCAAGCGCTTCTCACGCGACCTGGGTAGCCTGATGGCGCTGTTGGAGCGCCTGGACCGCCACGCGCTGCGTACCCAGCGCGCGCTGACTATTCCGCTGCTGAAAGACATGCTCGATTCCGAGTGATGCACTGCCGCGATTCTTTTACCGCTCTCTTTTTTACGACAGCTTCTCTCGCATGACCCCAGACACTTCGGCATCGCGCCCCCGGTTGACCCTGTTTGACCTGGACCACACCTTGCTGCCCATCGATTCAGACTATGAGTGGGGTGAATTCACCACCCGCATCGGCTGGAACGACCCCACTGAATTCAGCCGCCGCAACGCCGAATTTTTTGCCCACTACCAAGCCGGCACGCTGGACGTGCACGATTACGTGCGCTTTGCCATCGACGCCGTGCGCCAACGTGGCCCGCAAGCCGCCGCCGAGGCACACGCGCAGTTCATGCGCGAAGTGGTGCAGCCGGCCATCCGCCCCGAGGCACTGGCCCTGTTGCGCCAGCACCAACAGGCCGGCGATTGGGTGCTCATCATCACTGCCACCAACGAATTTGTGACCACTCCCATCGCCCACGCCCTGGGCGTGCCCGAGCTGCTGGCGATGCAGCTGGAGCGCGACGCTGACGGTTGGTTTACCGGCGCCATCGCTGGCGTACCGTCGATGCGCGCTGGCAAAGTCACGCGCATGGAAGCCTGGCTGGCCGCGCGCCGGCTGGACTGGAGCCGCGTCGAGAGCACCTTCTACAGCGACTCGATGAACGACCTGCCGCTGCTGGAAAAAGTCAACCAGCCCGTAGCCACCAACCCCGACGACCGCCTGCGCGCCTTGGCCGAGCAACGCGGCTGGCGCATCCTGGACTTGTTCACCACCCAACCATGATCAAAAAATTCATCGACAAACTGCTGGCCAAAGCCACCTCGGGCGGACGCAAGTCAGCCGCCTCGCCATTTGGCAAACGCGAAGAAGTGCCGGCCTCCGTGCACGGCATCGACCCCAATCGCGTCGATCCGCGCGCAACGGACGTGGTGCGTACCCTGAAAAATGCCGGTTTTGAGGCCTACATCGTCGGCGGCGCGGTGCGCGACCTGCTGCTGGGCCTGCGGCCCAAAGACTTTGACGTCGCCACCAACGCCACGCCCGAGCAGGTCAAAGGACTGTTTCGCCGCGCCTTCATCATTGGCAAGCGCTTTCGCATCGTCCACGTGGTGCACGGGCGCGGGCGTGAAAACGAGGTGATTGAAGTCTCCACCTTCCGCGCCCAGGTCGATAACGTCGCCGCTGAGCAAGTCGCCGGCAACGAAAAGACCAGCCGCAACGCCTTGGCTGGCATGACGCACGCCGTCGGGTCGAGTGGCCGGGTGCTGCGCGACAACGTCTGGGGACCGCAGGACGAAGACGCGACCCGGCGCGACTTCACCCTGAACGCCATGTACTACGACCCCGAGACGCAAATCGTCGTCGATTACCACAAGGGCATTCAGGACGCGAAGAAGAAAACGCTGCGCATGATTGGCGACCCGGTGCAGCGCTACCGCGAAGACCCGGTGCGCATCATCCGTGCCGTGCGCTTTGCCGCCAAACTCAGCGGCTTGGGCTTCTCGCTCGAGGCCAAAACCGCCGCACCGCTGATTGAGTCGCAGCGCCTGCTGGCCGACGTGCCGCAAAGCCGTATGTTTGACGAAATGCTCAAACTACTGCAAACCGGCCACGCCATCGCCACCATCGAGCAGCTGAAAAAACTCGGTTTGGCGCGCGGCATTTACCCGCTGCTGGACGTGGTGGTCGAGCGCGCCGACAGCGACTTTGTCCGCGCCGCGCTGACCGACACCGACCGGCGCGTCGGCGAAGGCAAGCCGGTGGCACCGAGCTTTTTGCTGGCCTGTGTGCTGTGGCACGATGTGAAGACCGGCTGGGACAAGCGCATGGGCGCTGGCGAGCATTCCCTGCCCGCCCTGCAAGAAGCCATTGACGAAGTGTTTGAACGGCGCATTGGCGATGTCTCCGGGCGCGGCAAGCTGGCCGCTGACATGCGCGAAATCTGGGTGATGCAGCCACGCTTTGAAAAACGCGCTGGCCGCGTGCCCGAGAGCATGGTGGCGCAACTGCGCTTTCGTGCCGGTTTTGACTTTATGCGCCTGCGCGCCGATGTCGGTGAAGTGGATGAAAGCCTGGCCAGCTGGTGGCAGGAATACAGCAATGCCGACGAAAGCCGGCGCTATGACCTGATGGACCAGGCGCGCGAAGAACAAAAAGCCCTGACCCGTGCCCAGCAACCGGTGGCGCGCCGTGTGCCGCGCGCCGCAGCGCCGGTGGCTGCATCTGCCAACGCGCAGCACCCCGAGCATGAACCAGAGGTTTCGGCCGACGACAGCGCGCCGAAAAAACGCCGTCGCCGCCGCCGTAAACCCGGTGCGGGTGAAGGCGGCAGCGGCGCTGCTGGTGAGTGATCAACCGGGGTTTGCGCCTGCCACCAGCACCGTCTGGATTGGCCTGGGTGCCAACTTGGGCGAGCGCGCCGCCACCCTGCGCGCCGCCCTGACCGCCATCAACGCGCTGAACGGCACGCAAGTGCAGCGCGCCTCGTCGCTCTACCGCAGCGCCCCGGTCGATGCCGGTGGCCCGGACTACCTCAACGCCGTGGCTGAACTGAGCACCACCTTGGCACCACAGGTTTTGCTGGAAGCGCTGCAAGCCATCGAGCAAGCCGCCGGGCGCGAGCGCCCGTACTGCAACGCGCCGCGCACGCTGGACTTGGACATCGTTGATTGGGCAGATGCCACGATAGTTACCGCCACATTGAGCGTGCCGCACCCGCGTATGTTTGAGCGCGCCTTCGTGCTGCTCCCACTGGCCGAACTGTCCCCCGAGCGCGTACCAGCCAGCGCCTTGCACGCCGTGCAACACCAAGCCATTGAACGCACCGAAGGGCCGCAATGGGCCAGCGTGGGCCGCGCAGCTGGGTGATTTGTAATTTGGTAGGTCGGGTTAGCGCAGCGTAACCCGACATTTGCGGCCATGGGGCGGCGATGAGTGCTACTGAAAAAATAGCTGCTAGCGCTTATATATAAATCGATTCAGATACAAAACACTCTGAAACCTTTTATTGACGTGCGCTAGCAGCTATTATTTTTGCTAGGGCTAGAGCGCGTGCTTGTCCGCTTCTGACGTAAATGCATCGGCAAAAAACTCTTCTGCCGGTAAGCCGCGCTGGGCGATATAGCTGTCGCGTGCGGCATCCACCACCACCGGCGCGCCACAGGCATACACCTGGTGGCCCGACAGATCGGCAAAATCGTCCAGCACCGCCTGGTGGACAAAGCCGGTGCGCCCGCTCCAGCCGTCCTCGGGCAGGGCGTTGGAGACGACCGGTACATACGTCAGCTGCGGCATTTCCGCCAAACGCGCCCGCACCCAAGCATCAAAGTACACATCCTGCGGACGTCGTCCACCCCAATACAGCGTGACCGGGCGGGTGATTTGCTTGAACTGCATATGCTCGATCAGCGCCTTGACCGGCGCAAACCCGGTGCCCGAGGCCAGCAGAATGATCGGTTTGTCCGAGTCCTCGCGCAGAAAGAAGCTGCCGTAAGGGCCTTCAATGCGCAGAATTTCTTTTTCTTTTAGAGCGCCAAACACATGGTCGGTGAACTTGCCGCCCGGCATGTGGCGAATGTGCAGTTCGATACCGGGGTGTTCGGCCTGGGTGTGTGGCGCGTTGGCCATGGAGTAGGCGCGGCGCTCGCCCCCCGCCAGCAAGAATTCCACGTACTGGCCAGCGTGGTAGCGGAAGGTGTCAGTCGCCGGTAGTTGTAGGCGCAGCTGCATCACATCGGGCGATTTTTTCTCGAACCCAGCCACACGCACCGGCATTTTGCGCACCGGATAGCCACGCTCGTCGGTCACTTGGCGCGACTCCAGCAGCACGTTGCTGTGCGCCACGCCGCAGCAGGTCAGCACCAAACCATCGGCTTCTTCCTGCGCGCTGAGCGCCTTTTCCTGGTGCTCGCCATGCACCACGGTGCCCTCGATTTTTTTGCATTTGCACGAGCCGCATGCGCCATCCTTGCAGCCATACGGCAGCCCCACGCCGGCGCGGATGGCCGCGCCCAGCAAGGTCTCACCCGGCGCGGCGACAAAACTGCGGCCACTGGGTTGGACGGTGACTTGAAAGGAAGACGAGGGTGACACGGGACGGGGCATGTTCTGGGTATCCTTGGGCGATCAATCACTGTAAACGGGCCAATTTTGCCTTCACCACCTGTACGTTCCTTTTCTCCCGCAAAAAACCTTGCCAGAAGGCTGTTGGATCGGGGCTCGTCCGCAGGAGCCCGCCGATGAGCACGCTGGGCGCCCTGCCAGCACGTTTTCGCCGCCAGCGCCTGCTCATCGTTGGCTGCGGTGACGTCGGCACGCGGGTCGTGCGCCGCCTGATGGGTGGGCCCGGCGCGCAGCGCGTGCGCGTGCTGGTGCTGACGACCGAGCCGGCGCGCGTGCCCGCATTGCGCGCGCTGGGCGTGACGCCGCTGCTGGGCAACCTGGACGCACCGGCCACGCTGCGCCGCCTGGCCGGCCTGGCCACGCGCGTGCTGCACTTGGCGCCACCGCCGACGAGTACGACGGGCAGCGATAACTGGTGGCGTGACCCGCGCACGCTGTCCCTGGTGCGCGCCCTGCGCCGGCGCACCTTGCCGCACGCGCTGGTGTATGGCTCGACCAGCGGCGTGTATGGCGACTGCGCCGGTGCCTGGGTCAGCGAAACCCGCCCCGTGGCGCCCGGCACGCCGCGCGCCCAGCGCCGTGTCGATGCCGAGCGTGTCGTGCGCCACTTTGGGCGTGCTGGCGTGCGCACCAGCATCCTGCGCATCCCCGGCATCTACGCCCCCGACCGCGAGAACGGTACGCCCGAGGCGCGGCTGCGCCGGGGTACGCCGGTACTGCAGGCGCAAGACGATGTGTATACCAACCACATCCACGCCGACGACCTGGCGCGTGCCTGCACCGCGGCCCTGTGGCGCGGCGCAGCGCAGCGTATCTACCACGCCAGCGACGATTCACAGCTGAAGATGGGTGACTACTTTGATTGGGCGGCCGATCTGTACGGCCTGCCCCGCCCGCCGCGCGTGCCACGCAGCAGCGCAAAAGAGTATCTGCCGCTGGCGTTGCTGAGTTTCATGGGCGAGTCGCGCCGGCTGGACAACACCCGCCTGCACCGCGAGTTGCGTCTGCAGTTGCGCTATCCGACGGTGTGGGAAGGGTTGCGCGCCTGAAAAATATTCGCCGCGCTTCAATCCCGATGGTTTCTTTTTAACGTGCTGGCCCGCGCTCAGCGTTCTCACCGCAGTCAGGCCGATGGCAGCGACTTCTGACCGGTGGGCTTTGCAGGGCGGGCCATGGCGCGAACGAGGGCAGGGGCGTAAAAGACGGTCGGGGCTGGAAACGCGGCGGTCGCGGTGGCGGGGTGGTGGGATACGGTGGCCGGGGGTCGGGCGGCTGCGGGCGCCAGCGCGCGGGTGGATAGACCACGATGGGCGCCGGCAAGGGGGCGGGGCGGTTTTTCTCCACTTCGGCGTAGCCCTCGGGGCCGAGGCAGTCGAGCTCCATTTGTCGCTGTGCCGCTGGCAGGTGCGCATCTTGGTCATAGCGGTTGTTGGTGGCGCTGCTGGCGGCCAGATCGAAATTGCGCCGCGAGCGTGCGCATTCGAGTGAGCGTGCGTAGGCTTGTGCCGGGGTCTGTGCGGCGGCGGCACGCTCGGCTTGTTGGCGCTGGCGCAAGGCCAGGCGCTCAGCTTCCAGTTGCTGGGCCGTGGCCTCGATGTGCAGGCGCTGCTGCTTCTGTTCCAGTGCCTGGGCCGCCTGGGCGCGCTCCTGGGCAATTTCTTCCGGTGTCTGGCGTGCCTGCACTTCGCGCGCGCGAGTGCCTGGGGCGCAATGGCCATCGGTGTACGTGACGGCGCCGGTGCGTGCATCGTTGCAGCGCACGATCTGCGCCGGCGCACCCAGGCTCAGCAGCGCTGCCGCGCCCAGGGTGAACAGACGTAAAGAGCGGTACATGGGCCGGACTGTTTTGCCGCTGTTGCCGGCAGGCTTTATCGTCCCTGGTTTTGATCCGCTTCGTCCCGGGGACGCCAGCGTATCGGGCCTTTGTTTTCACGCTCTTGCTCTGGACGACTCTGCTGCTGTTCGCGCTCGCGCTGCCCGCGTTGCTGCTGCTGTTGCTGCTTGCGGCGGGCGTCTTCGCGTTCATGCTGTTGGCGCTCTTGCTGTTGGCGTTCTTGTTGCTCGCGGCGTTGCTGCTGCTGTGCACGGTCACGTTGTTGATCGCGCTCGCGTGCATCGCGTTCACGTTCTCGCTGATGTGCCGCGTTCTCGCGCTCACGCTCGTGCTGGCGTGCCTCGCGTTCACGTTCGCGTTCGCGCTCTTGCAGCCAGCGGCGTCGGTCGTCGTCGTGCCGGAATTGCGGCGGCGACGAGGGGTAGACCGGGTAGGCCTGCGGATACGTCTGCGGGTACGGTTGCGGATAGGTCTGGTACACGCCGCCGCCTTGGTAGATGGGACCGGGAGCGGGGTCGTAATAGCCGTTGTCTGGCACAGCGACGCAGCCGGTGACCAAAAGGCCGACGGTACACGCGGTGAGCAGACGGGCGGTAGAGGTTTTCAGCATGGTGTTGACGTCTGGTAAAGAGGCGCAGTATGCGCGGAGTGCCTTTTTTTCAGGGTGCCTGAGCATCCCCCATTTATGACGCGCTGTCGCCGGTTTGGTTGACCCTTTTGAGTAGTGTTTGCCCGATTTTGCGTAGCCGACACAGATGTGTGCGGAGGTAGGTGTTGGTTTTGAGGTCGCCGCTGGTTGGATGTTGTGGGAGGCTGCAGGGATGGCATGGTTGTTTTTGCAACCATTTTGTCGCTGCGGGTGCAGGCACTGGCGGCAAAATGTGCTGCTTCACGCACGCGCGAATCTGGAGATATTTGAATGTCCGCTATTGCTGCCCCCGATTGGAATCTTGCTCCGCTGGCCGGCCTGTCACAGGTCAAGGGCCGCTCTGATGCCACTTTGTCAAATGCGCCAATTGGCCAGTTTCTGGCCGACACGGTGCAGCGCTTCCCGGATCGCCTGGCTGCCGTGTTTCGTGAACAGCATGTGCGCTGGACCTGGACGCAGTTCCAGGCCGAGGTCGATGCCTTTGCCAGCGGTTTGCAGATGTTGGGTCTGCAGGTGGGCGACCGTGTCGGCATCTGGTCGCCCAACCGGCTGGAATGGCTGGTGACGCAATTTGCCACCGCCCGCGCCGGGCTGGTGCTGGTCAACATCAATCCAGCCTACCGCGTCACTGAACTCGAATACGCGCTGAACTTGTCGGGTTGCCGCGCTCTGGTGACGGCCGAGCAGCTCAAAAGCTCGCAGTATCTGGAGATGCTGCAGCGCTTGGCGCCTGAGTTGGCCCACTGTACGCCCGGTGCGCTGCAGTCCTCGCGCCTGCCGACGCTGCAAATGGTGATCCGCTTGGGAGAGGATAAAACCCCCGGCATGCTCAACTATGGCGAGG
This sequence comes from Simplicispira psychrophila DSM 11588, assembly GCF_000688255.1. GTDB lineage: Bacteria > Pseudomonadota > Gammaproteobacteria > Burkholderiales > Burkholderiaceae_C > Simplicispira > Simplicispira psychrophila. Next base: position 29,463 of record NZ_JHYS01000004.1, read on the forward strand.
TGCTGGAGCGCGGCCGTGCCGTGGTCGATGTAGCCGCGCTGGACGCCTTGGGCGCGCGCCTGTCCTGTCACGACGCCATCAACATCCAGTTCACCAGTGGCACTACCGGCCACCCCAAGGGCGCCACGCTGACGCACCACAACGTGGTCAACAACGCGCGTTTCATTGCCCAGGCGATGAATTTTTCTGAAGCCGACAGCCTGTGCATTCCGGTGCCGCTGTACCACTGCTTTGGCATGGTGCTAGCGGTGCTGGCCTGTGTGTCCACCGGCGCTGCCATGGTGTTTCCGGGCGAGTCGTTTGATCCGGTGGCCACGCTGCAAGCGGTGAGTGAAGAGCACTGCACCGCGTTGCATGGTGTGCCGACCATGTTTATTGCCGAACTTGACCATCCGCGCTTTGCCGAGTTTGATCTGTCGCACCTGCGCACCGGCATCATGGCCGGCTCGCCGTGTCCGATCGAGACCATGAAGCGTGTGATTGCGCAGATGCACCTGTCCGAGATCACCATTGCCTACGGCATGACGGAAACCTCACCGGTGTCGTTCCAAAGCGCCACCACCGACCCTTTGGCACGCCGCGTTTCCACCGTCGGTCTTATCCAGCCGATGCTGGAGGCCAAGGTCATCGATGTGGAAGGCCAGGTGGTGCCGGTGGGCGCCACCGGCGAGCTGCTGGTGCGTGGCTATTCGGTGATGCAAGGCTACTGGGGCGACGAGGCGCGCACGCGCGAGACGGTGCAGGACGGCTGGATGCACACCGGCGATCTGGCCACCATCGACGATGAGGGCTATTGCAACATCGTCGGCCGCGCCAAGGACATGCTGATCCGTGGTGGTGAAAACGTCTATCCGCGCGAAATTGAAGAATTCTTGTTCCGCCACCCCAAGGTGCAATCAGTGCAGGTGTTTGGCGTACCCGACGTGAAATACGGTGAAGAAATCTGCGCCTGGGTGGTCCTCAAACCGGGCCAGACCTGCACCGAAGACGAGATTCGCGACTTCTGCCGCGATCAGATTGCGCACTACAAGGTGCCGCGCTACATCCGCCTAGTGCAGGACATGCCGATGACCATCACCGGCAAGGTGCAGAAGTTCGTCATGCGCGAGCAGATGATGGCCGAGCTGAAACTCGAAGCGGCCAAGACGGCGTAATCCGCTACGCTTGCCAGCTTTTGCCCGCCTTGCGCCTTGCGCGCAGGGCAGCATGATGGATGGCCGAATGATCGAAGACTCCCCCCCACCTTTCCACGAACCGCGCCTGTGGCGTGACGAGCGCTGGACGGCGCGCGTGCTCAAGAACGAAGACGACGATGGCTGGGCCGTCTCCATGACGCTGCAGGGCCACGATGAACCGGTGCTGGTCGGGCCGTGGACCATGGGGCGCGACAAGAAAAATCCCAAACCGCTGGATGTCAACGCCTTCAACACTTTGGTCAAAACTGCCGCCGAGGTGCTGCGCCGCCATGAGCAGCAATTGCACGCGCAGCTGAACAAGAACGTCACCGTCACCGTGCAAGGCGAGCGTGTGCGCGTGCTGCTCACCATCGTGCCGGACGAGGAGGGCGCCAGTGCCACGCTGAGCGCGCAAAACGCGCTGGGCGAGGAACTGGCGTGTGTGCCGGTGTCGCCGGCCTACCAGCTGTCCGTAGACAGCGCCACCGCATGGATTGCCAGCGGTTTTGAGCGCCCGGGTTGACGCCGGCTGCCCGGTGCAGCCGGTGCGTGCTTGAATCTTTTACAGCTTGGTCAGTGCGGCGCCTTCGTGCATGGCAATGAGGTCGGTGCGGTCGCTCTGGATTTCATACTGCGGCGCCTCGGGGCTGGCGCGGCGCAGGTTGCCCTTGAAGGTGGTGTCGCGGGTGTGGATCTTGATGATCTTGCCGTTCACCGGCCCGGCCTCTGACTGCCAAGTGACGTGGTCGCTGATGGTGAATTGAGGGGTCATGGTGTGCACTCCTTGTCGTCATTGAGCGGAAACAAGACCGATTGTGGCCATGCTCTGCGGCTTTGGCAGGTAGTGCTTTTACCGAGACATGTGCACACAGGTGCGCGCGCTGCAGCCAGAGTCGTGACGCGACTTTGTCTGGCAGGCACGGCGTTGTGGCTGTGATAGCTTGGTGCAGACCTGCTTTTTTTATGGAGAACGTACCCATGCCCTTGCCTGCACCCCAGCCCATTCCGCCGATGCAACCGCCGCCGCCTGCCACGCTGCCGCCGCTGGACACTCCGCCAAGCGAGCAGCCGCCGCACCCGACCTGGGTACCGGAGCCGCCGGTGATGGATCCGCCCGCTGGCCCGGGCGAGCCGCCAGTCATTGAGCCGCCGCCCGGTGGCTCGCAGGCGCCGCCGGTGATCGACCCGCCACCGTCCTACCACTGAGTTGGCGTCGCCCCACACGGGCTGTGCCGCCGTAGCCGCTTGGGTTTACACCACGCCACGGCTGCGCAGTTGCGCAATATGCATGGCGTTCAGCCCCAACTCAGCCAGCACCTCATCGGTGTGCTGGCCCAGGGCCGGCGGCGCGCGGTGCAGCACCGGCGGGTGCTCAGACAGACGCAGCGGGCTGGCCACGCCGGCAATCTGTGCGATGCCGTCGCCGCTCGACCCGACCGGCCAGCGCGGCAGTTCCACGCGCAAACTGCGGGCCTGCACCTGGGCGTCGCCAAAGGCCTGTGCTACGTCGTTGATTGGGCCGCACGGAACGGCTTTGTCTTGTAGCAGGGCAATCCACTCGGCGGTGCTGCGCGTGCGCGTCACCGTCTCCATGGCCGGGATCAGCTCTTGGCGGTGCTGCACGCGCAGGCGGTTGCTGGCAAAGCGCGGATCTTGTGCCCATTGGGGCTGGCCAGCAGCGGCGCAAAAGCGCGCAAACTGGCCCTCGTTGCCAATCGCCAGCAGCATGGCGCCGTCCTGCGTTGGAAAGTCTTGGTACGGCACTAGGCTGGGGTGGCTGTTGCCCTGGCGCGTCGGCGCCACGCCGGTGGCCAGAAAACCCGCCGCCTGGTTGGCCAGCATGGCCATGCCCACATCCAGCAGCGCCATGTCGATGTGCTGACCGCGCCCGCTGTGCTGACGCGCGTGCAGGGCTGCCAGCACGGCCGTGCTGGCATAGACGCCAGTGAACAGGTCAATCACGGCCACACCGACGCGCAGCGGGCCGCCGCCAGGCTCGCCGTCGGACCGGCCGGTGATGTCCATCAGGCCGGTCATGGCCTGCACCATCAGGTCGTAACCGGCGCGCTCGGCATACGGGCCGTCTTGGCCAAAACCGGTGACCGAGCAGTAGATCAGGCGCGGGTTCAGCGCGGTCAGGCTGGCGTAGTCGAGGCCGTATTGCGCCAGCCCACCGACCTTGAAGTTTTCTACCAGCACGTCGGCCTGCAGTGCCAGCTGGCGGATCAGTTGCTGGCCGTCTTCGGTCGCCATGTCGATGGTGACCGAGCGCTTGTTGCGGTTGCAGGCGGTGAAGTAGCTCGCCTGTGGCGTGTCGTGGCCGTCCGCGTCCTGCAAAAAGGGCGGGCCCCAGTGGCGCGTGTCGTCGCCGACGCCGGGGCGCTCGACCTTGACGACGTCGGCGCCCAGGTCAGCCAAAATTTGCGTACACCACGGCCCCGCGAGCACGCGCGACAGATCAAGCACTTGGATGCCGGCGAGTGCGCCTGCGGTGGAGGGGGTAGTCATGGCATTTTACTATTAATTTAATAGCTAGTAGCGCTTATGGCGTAAGCGCTGGAGGCTGAAATGGCTTGAAGTAACCGGGTGGGGTGCCTCAGTTGGCAAAGGCCGCAATGCCGGTTTGCGCGCGGCCCAGGATCAGGGCGTGCACGTCGTGTGTGCCTTCATAGGTGTTGACCACCTCGAGGTTGACCAAGTGGCGTGCCACGCCGAAGGCATCGCTGATGCCGTTACCGCCCATCATGTCGCGCGCCAAGCGGGCGATGTCGAGCGCCTTGCCGCAGCTGTTGCGCTTGATGAGGGAAGTGGCTTCGACGGAAGCCGTGCCTTCGTCCTTCATGCGGCCCAGGCGCAGACACCCTTGCAGGCCCAGCGCAATCTCGGTCTGCATGTCGGCCAGTTTTTTCTGGATCAGCTGGTTGGCCGCCAGTGGGCGGCCAAACTGCTGGCGGTCCAGGGTGTACTGGCGCGCGGTGTGCCAGCAAAATTCGGCTGCACCGAGTGCGCCCCAGGCGATGCCATAGCGCGCGCTGTTGAGGCAGGTGAACGGGCCTTTGAGGCCTTGCACGTCGGGAAAGGCGTTGTCTTCGGGTACGAACACCTGGTCCATGACGATTTCACCGGTGATGCTGGCGCGCAGGCCGATCTTGCCGTGGATGGTCGGGGCTGACAGGCCTTGCATCCCCTTGTCCAGGATGAAGCCGCGGATGGGGCCCACGCTGCCGGCCTCGCTGACTTCCTTGGCCCAGACAACGAACACGTCGGCCACCGGGCTGTTGGTGATCCACATTTTGGCGCCCGACAGTTCGTAGCCGCCCGCCACCTTTTTGGCGCGGCTGGCCATGCTGCCAGGGTCGGAGCCATGGTCGGGCTCGGTCAGGCCAAAGCAGCCGATCCATTCGCCCGTCGCCAACTTGGGCAGGTATTTCTGTTTTTGTGCTTCGGTGCCGAATTCAAAAATCGGCACCATCACCAGCGAGCTTTGCACGCTGGCCATGGAGCGGTAGCCAGAATCGACGCGCTCGATTTCACGCGCAATCAGGCCGTAGGCGACGTAGTTCAGGCCCGGCCCGCCGTACTGCTCGGGGATGGTTGGGCCGAGCAGGCCCATGTCGCCCATCTCGCGAAAGATGCTGGTGTCCATCTTTTCGTGGCGAAAGGCGTCGAGTACGCGTGGCGCCAGCTTGTCCTGACAGTACGCGGCAGCGGCATCGCGCACCATGCGCTCGTCGTCGCTCAGCTGCTGGTCGAGCAAAAAGGGGTCTTCCCATTGGAAAAGTGCGTGCGCCATGGTGTCTCCTGGAAGGTGCAATACGGTGTGCGAAAAATGCAGCATCGTAGCCCGCCCGCGCAGGCGCAGCCCTAGCCGCCCCTGTGGGAACCATTCGGAGCGCTTGCGCTGCGGCGCGCCAGGGGATACGCTGGCCTTGCAGATCTTATTTTTAGGGAGACCCTTGCCATGACGAACCAATACCACGCACCGCATTTCGACGCCACAGTGGATGAGCTGGAAACACTGAAGCAACTGGAAATCAGCCACTCCATCTCCTTGCCGGCCGCGCTGCACCAGCACTTGTCGGACCGCTTGCTGGAGCGCGGCTTTATTGCCAAGCAGGGGGAAAATGCGTTCGTCATCACCGACACCGGCCGCGCACTGATTCGCCGGCAGAACAACTGAGTTGTGCCAGTTTTCAGGGTCGGTTGCGAAGGCGCCATTCAGGCGTCTGCTTCCTGTGCCTACAGGCCCGGTCGTGCCCAGTGCCCGACCGGGCCTTTTAATTACAGCCGCTCTTTGACGTAAGAGGCGCGATCCATATCCACAATTTCGACGCTCAGCTGCACCAATACCTCAGCGGGCTTGGGTGTGAGGCGGCGCAGTACCTCGGCGATGCGCTCCGACAGGTCTTTTTTGGCTTCAGGTGTGCGCCCCGACAGCAGGCGCAACTGGGCGTGCACAAAGGCGCGCTGGGCTGGCAGGGTGCCGATGGCAAAGCTGTCCACCAGTACAAAGCGGCTTTTCAGCTCGATCTCGGAAGGGATTTCAGGATGGGTGGTGATGGCCTCGTTCAGCTCGATCAGGGCCTGGGCCTCGGGGAAGGCTGGCAGGTTTTGCGAATATTCAACGATCAGATGGGGCATGGCGGGGCCGCTTTCAAAGTGGTCAACTTTTTAAAGTTGCTGGGTGGGAACGTGGTGGCGCAGTTGCGTCTGGCGGTTGTTGTCATCGACAAACACCAGTTGCGGCTGGTGCGTGGTCACCTGGTCTTCGGGCACTTGGGCAAAGGCGGCAATGATGAGCAGGTCGCCGGTGGAGGCGCGGCGCGCGGCCGAGCCGTTGACGGAAATCATGCCGCTGCCGCGCTGGCCCTTGATGGCGTAGGTGACAAAGCGCTCGCCGTTATTGATGTTCCAGATGTGGATTTGTTCGTTTTCCACCATGCCGGCGGCATCCAGCAGGTCTTCGTCGATGGCGCAGGAGCCTTCGTAGTGCAACTCGCAGTGGGTGGCGGCGACACGGTGGATTTTGGATTTCAGCAGGGTGCGATACATCATGGCAGTCTCAAAGGGTCAATAGTTATTCAATGGTTCAAAGTGAAAGCGGCGGCACCAGAATCGTTGGCGCCGCCGGTGCGGCCCGGCTGGGATAGTCGCGGCTGTAGTGCAGGCCGCGGCTTTCGCGGCGCAGTTGCGCCGAGCGCACGATCAGGTCGGCCACCTGTACCAAATTGCGCAACTCCAGCAAATCGCGTGTGACGTGGAAATGGGCGTAGAACTCGTTGATTTCTTCCTGTAGCAGCGTGATGCGGTGGGCGGCGCGCTCCAGGCGTTTGTTGGTGCGCACGATGCCGACGTAATCCCACATGAAACGGCGCAGCTCATCCCAATTGTGCGAGATGACGACGGCTTCGTCTGCGTCCTGCACGCGGCTGTCGTCCCAGCGCGGCAGCGCCGGAATCTGCACGCGCGGTGCGGCGGCAATCGACTGTGCGGCAGCGCGGGCAAACACCATGCATTCGAGCAGCGAGTTGCTGGCCAGCCGGTTGGCGCCGTGCAGGCCGGTGCAGGCCACTTCGCCCACCGCGTACAGGCCGGGCAGATCGGTGCGTCCAGCCAGGTCGGTCAGTACGCCGCCGCAGGTGAAATGCGCTGTCGGCACGACGGGGATCGGCTCTTTGGTGATGTCGATGCCCAGCTCCAGGCAGTGCGCCAGGATGTTGGGAAAGTGCTCTTGCAAAAACTCCGGGCTCTGGTGCGAGATATCGAGATGTACGCAGTCCAGGCCGTGTTTTTTCATCTCGTAGTCGATGGCGCGCGCCACCACGTCACGTGGCGCCAGTTCAGCGCGTGGATCGTGCTCGGGCATAAAACGGGTACCGTCGGGCAGCAGCAGCCGCCCGCCCTCGCCGCGCACCGCTTCGCTGATCAGGAAGGACTTGGCGTGCGGGTGGTACAGGCCGGTGGGGTGGAACTGGATGAATTCCATGTTCGCCACCCGGCAGCCGGCGCGCCAGGCAGCGGCAATGCCGTCGCCGGTGGCGGTGTCGGGGTTGGTGGTGTAGAGGTAGACCTTGCCGGCGCCCCCTGTTGCCAAAATGGTTTGCGGTGCGCGGAAGGTGACGACCTCGTCGGTGGCTTCGTCCAGCGCATACAAGCCCAGGCAGCGTTGACCCGACAGACCCAGTTTGGCGCTGGTGATGACGTCCACCAGCGTGTGCTGCTCAAACACCGTGATGCCCGGCGTGGCGCGCACCACCTCGATCAGCGTGCGCTGCACTGCTGCGCCGGTGGCGTCGGTGACATGGGCGATACGCCGCGCACTGTGTCCGCCTTCGCGCGTCAGATGCAGTTGCTCGCCTTCGAGCGTGAATGGCACGCCCAGGCCGCGCAGCCAGCCGATGGCGGTGGGGGCGTTTTCGACGACAAAGCGCGTGGTGGCCAAGTCGCACAGGCCGGCGCCCGCCACCAGCGTGTCTTCAATGTGTGCAGCAAAGCTGTCGTCATCGGCCAGCACGGCGGCAATGCCGCCTTGCGCCCAGCCGCTGGAGCCGTCCTGCAGCGTGCGTTTGGTGATGACGGCCACGCGGTGCGTGGGCGCCAGGTGCAGGGCAGCAGACAGGCCAGCCAGGCCGCTGCCCACAATCAGAACGTCGAAATCGTGCGATGCCATGGAGTGCGTGGGGTAAAAAAGGTCGAACCGCGGCAGCCGGCCGTGGCGGTGGCCCGCAGCCGTGCGGGCACAAGGGGTGCAGGAGCGTCAGACCGGCGTATAGGCCAACCTGACGTAAATGGGGGCAAAGGCCTCGGCCTGGGTGATTTCTATCAGCGTTTCTTTGGCCAACTCCAGCAGGGCAATGAAGGTCACCACCAGCACCGTCGAGCCTTGGGACGGATCGAACAAGCTCTCAAACGGTGCAAAGCGGCGCCCGTGCAGCGCCTTGAGCAACTGGCCCATGTATTCGCGCACGCTCAACTCTTCGCGCGTGATGCGGTGGTGTTGCACCAGCGTGGCGCGCTTGAAAATATCGCGCCAGGCCTGCTGCAATTCACTCACCTGCACCTCGGGGTAGCGCGGCTCCAGGCCTTGCTCGATGACGCCCTGCGCCGAGAAAAAATCGCGCCCGTGCTGCGGCAGTTGCCCCAGCTGGAGGGCGGCAAACTTCATTTGCTCGTATTCCAGCAGGCGGCGCACCAACTCGGCGCGCGGGTCGGCGGCTTCTTCTCCCTCGGCCAGTTTTTTGGGCGGCAGCAACATGCGCGATTTGATCTCGATGAGCATCGCCGCCATCAGCAAATACTCGGCCGCCAACTCCAGATTGCTGCTGCGCACCTCGTCGATGTACACCAGATACTGGCGCGTCAACCCGGCCATCGGGATGTCGAGGATGTTGAAGTTCTGCTTGCGGATCAGATAGAGCAGCAAATCCAGCGGCCCCTCGAAGGCCTCCAGAAACACTTCCAGCGCGTCCGGCGGGATGTAGAGATCGGTGGGCAACGCAAACAGCGGCTCGCCATACAGGCGCGCCAAGGCCACCCGGTCGCGCGCTGCGGGCAGGGCGCCAGACACCGCCTGGCCTGGGTCGCTGGGTGCCATAGGGGAAGGCGTAGCGATCACGCTGCCCATTGAAAAAATCAAAAATGATAGCGAATAGCGCTTGATGGATGTGCGCTAGAGCCCATTTTTATTACGAATCCTGGGAGGGATTGGTCAGGTAGACGTAGGGCTTTTGTGCCACTTCGGCGGCATCAAAGTCTTGCCACAGGGTGCGGTCTACCGCTTTGTCCCACAGCAGAGCGCGGCCGGCGCGCTGTTGCGCTTCCAACTCGGGATGCTCTTTCTTGAGCTGGTTGATGAACTGTGTCGCGTCGGACATGTAGTGGGGGCGGGCAAAAATGGACATGGACTGGGTTAACCTCTCTGGCTTGATTTTACCGGGGAGCGCCATGTCAATGAACAAACACCTTGCGCGTCTGGCGGCCATCGCCCTGGCCGCGCTCGCTGCTGTGGCGTGCGACCCACAGCGCATCAACGAACTGGAAGAGGGTTTGTCCACCGAAGTCGACGTGCGCGACCGTTTTGGCGTGCCCGACAACGTCTGGGACGAAGGTGGCGGCGCGCGCACGTTGGAATACAACCGCCAGCCCGCTGGGCAGCGCAACTACATGATCACCATCGGCGCCGACGGCAAGATGAGCGCCCTGCGCCAGGTGCTCACGCCCGAAAACTTTGCCCGCATCACCCCCGGTATGGACATGCAGGAAGTACGCCGGCGCCTGGGCAAACCAGCCAAGGTGACGCCCTATCAGCTCAGCGGCGAGACGCACCACGACTGGCGCTTTCTGGAGCCGCCGACCACGGCGATGGTGTTCAGCGTCATTAGCACCGACGGCCGCACCGTGGCGCGCACCCTGACCATCCCCGACATGGACGCGCCGGAGAACAAGGGCGGGCGGTAAGGCTGGGCGTTGTTTCCATTTTTCAAACCATCCGTCTCACTGCCCTCTGGGCGCCGCTATGCAATTCAGCGCTGAATCTGTTCTCGCCCTGGCCCCCGATGCCGCCTCGGCCAAAGCCGCCCAGGGGCTGACCAAACCCGGGCAATGGCCGATTTTGGGTGCCAGCGATGCTGCGGTGTGGGGCGAATGCCAGGGCAGCAGCCGCTACCAGACGCAGGTGGACTTGTCGGGTCCGTCGTTTCGCTGCTCGTGTCCCAGCCGCAAGTTTCCGTGCAAGCATGGCTTGGCGCTGTTGCTGCTGTGGGCCAAAGACCGGTCGTCGTTCCAGCCCAGTCCGTCGCCCGCGTGGGTGAGTGAATGGCTGGCCGCGCGCACCGAGCGCACGCAGAAAAAAGAAGAGAAGCAACAACAAAAAGCCGCTGATAAAGCCGCCGACTCCAACGCCGATGCGGCTGCGCAAAAAACCGCCGCCAAGCGCTGGAGCCGCATCGACCAAGGCGTGGCCGAGTTGCAGCAGTGGCTGAGCGACCAAATCGACCAAGGGCTGGGCCACCTGACCCAGGACAGCCGCGCGGCGTGGGAAACCATGGCGGCGCGCTTGGTCGATGCGCAGGCACCGGGTTTGGCGCAGCGCCTGCGCTACGCGGCAGAGGCTTTGTTGGACGGCGTCGATTGGCCTAAAAACGTGCTGCGCCGCCTCGGTCTGCTGCAACTGGCCTGCGATGCCGTGGCCCGGCGCGCCGCGTTGGATGAAGGTGCCAGCGCTGATATGCGCGCCTTGCTCAGCTGGCCCATCGACAAAGACAGCATCTTGGCGCAAGCGTCCCCTGTCAGCGACGAATGGCTGGTGCTGGGCGTCATCCAAGAAGAACGCGACAACCGGCTGATGGAACGCCGGGTGTGGTTACACGGTTTGCAGACGGGCCAGCGCGCTTTTTTGCTAGACCATACCTTTGCCGGTCGGGTGTTTGAGTCCTCGTGGGTCGCCTTGAGCACCGTTCAGGCCACCTTGGCCTTTTATCCCAGCGCAGCCCCGCTGCGGGCGCTGGTGGTGAGCAGTCAAACCCTCACCTTACCGAGTCAGCAGCCAGCACCGCCGCCCAGCATTCCGCCGCTGGAAGAATGGCAACGGGTAGCGCAGCGCGTTGCCGCCAACCCGTGGAGCCACTTGCACCCGCTGCGCTGCAGCGATGCCACGTTGCACTACGACGGCGAGCAAGGCCAGTTCCGCTTTCACTTGCAATGGGGCGATATGGCCCTGCCGCTGCAATTGCACCTGAGCGACGGTTGGGCGTTGCTGGCACTGAGTGGTGGTCAGCCACTCACTGTGCACGGCGAGTGGGACGGCAGCAGCCTGCGCCCCCTCACTGCCGTCGGCCCCGAAGGTTTTTGGACATGGACACCGCGCGCATGAGCACTCTGCAAACCACCAGCCCTTGGAAAAGCCTGCTGCCGCCCGCCATGGTCGGCACCGACAAAAAACCACTGACTCTGCCGGCGTTGCAAGACGCGGTAGGTGCTCTGCTGACACAAGTGCAGGCCCAAGCCAGCAGCCCGGCGCAAGCCCTGTTGCAAGCTGCCGGCGTACTGACGGTGTGCGAGCGCGCCGGCCAGCGCCCGATGGCTGCAGCCAGCATCCCCCCCAACCCGCATGGCTTGGCGGCAGCGGACACCACCCAAGTCGCCCTGCACGACAGCGCCCTGATAGATACCGTGCGCTGGTTGTTGACCGAGGCGCCGCAGCGCTTGCAAATCGACTGGCTGCAGCACTTGGCCGCTGCCGGTTGGCGTCTGCCGCCGAATCTGCTGCCGCTGGCGCTGGATACCGCACAGCGCGCCAGCGTACTGCGCCCCGCCGTGCTGGCGGTGCTGGGCGAGCGTGGCCGCTGGCTGGCGCGCCACCACCGCACGTGGCGCTATGCCGCTGAAAACGTCAGCAATGCCGACAGCACTCCGCTAGAAACCCGCTGGCAAGAAGGCACGCTGTCGCAGCGCCTGCAACTGCTGCAGGGCGAACGCCAGCACCAGCCCAGCGCCGCCCGAGATCGCCTGCAAGCCAGCTTGACCGACCTGCCCGCCAAAGAGCGCGCCGAACTGCTGGCCGTGCTGCAAACCGGCCTGTCTGCCGAGGATGAAACCCTGCTGACCCGCTTGGCCAGCCAAGACCGCAGCCGCGACGTACGCCACATTGCCCGTACTTTGCTGGTGCAATTGCCCGATAGCGCCATCAGCCAGCGCGCCGGCACCCGCTTGGTGCCGCACTTGGTTTTGGATGCGCGCCAGCGCTGGGTTATCACCCCGCCCGAAGCCGCCGACCCGAGTTGGAAAGACGAAGGTATCGAGGCCGAACGCCCCACCCACGACAAGCTGGGCGAACGCGCTTGGTGGCTGTACCAGCTGGCCCGGCAAGTGCCGCTGTCGTGGTGGCAGCAGCACACCGGCATGGCGCCTGATGCGCTATTGCAATGGGTGCATAAAAACGATTGGGCTGACGCAGTGGTGCGGGCGTGGTGGGAAGTGCTGCGCGCCGCGCCGATAAGCGCTACCACGATGGCTTGGTGCAAAGCCTTTTTAGACCACTGGCCTAACAAAGCCATGCAAGACACGCCCGCCGCCGTGCTGGCGCTGCTGCCCGCCGCCGAGCGCGAGCCCTATTGGCACAGCACTCTGCAAGCCATGACCAAGCCACAGCAAGGCGCGCTGGAAGAAATACTGCAACAAGTGATTGCTGCGCACCCGCCGGGCCAGTATGTGTCGCAGGCGTTATCGGCGCTGCTGGTCAACAAACTAGCGCTTTACAAGTCACGTTACTACTACGGTTTACCGCTGGGTGAGCTGTGCTGCGTACTGCACCACAGCGAACTGCCAGCACTGCAAATTTTGGCCAGTACCCACCACAGCACCCAGCCTGAAGACTCGGTGGCAGCCGCTTTGTCACAAGCCCTGCGCCCCCATCTGCCGACGCTGAAAGCCTTGGACGCCATGCGCCAGCTACCGCGCGCTTAAGCGCTTCTCCTTTTTTTATCCCTCTGTATTTGTTGCTGCCGAAAGATTTTCATGAGCACCACCGAAGCCCTGCGCCAACACGCCGAACACCAATTTGCCCACGAGCTTGAAGAGCTGCAAAAGGCCGACACCCACGCCCGCCCCGCCAATTGGCGGCTGTCGCCGTGGGCAGTGGTGTCTTATCTGATGGGCGACAAACTGGACAACGGCTTTGAGGTCAGCGCCAAATACATCGGCAGCCGCCGCCTGATGGAGATTGCCGTCGCCACGCTGGCGACAGACAGGGCGCTGCTGCTGTACGGCGTGCCGGGTACGGCCAAGTCGTGGGTATCTGAGCACTTGGCCGCTGCCGTCAGTGGCAATTCGACGCTGCTGATTCAGGGCACCGCCGGCACCAGCGAAGAACAACTGCGCTACGGCTGGAACTACGCCCAACTGCTGGCGCACGGCCCGTCAGAAAAAGCCTTGGTGCCCAGCCCGCTGATGAACGCCATGAAAAACGGCAAGATTGCCCGCGTCGAAGAGCTGACACGCATCCCCGCCGACGTGCAGGACTCGCTCATCACCGTACTGTCAGAAAAAACCCTGCCGATTCCTGAACTGGGTTCTGAAGTGCAGGCCACGCGCGGCTTTAGCGTGATTGCCACCGCCAACAACCGCGACAAGGGCGTGAACGAGCTGTCAGCGGCTTTGAAGCGGCGCTTTAACACCGTCGTGCTGCCGCTGCCATCGACCGAGGAAGAAGAAGTCTCCATCGTCGTCAAGCGCGTCGGCGAGATGGGCCAAGCCCTGCAACTGCCCGCCGAGCCACCGGCGCTGAAAGAGGTGCGCCGCATCGTGCAAATCTTTCGCGAGCTGCGCAGTGGCCGCACGGCAGATGGCAAAACGCAGCTCAAGTCGCCCAGCTCCTCGCTGTCCACGGCCGAGGTGATTTCGGTGATTAACAACGGCATGGCGCTGGCCGGGCATTTTGGCGATGGCGTGCTGCACCCACACGACGTGGCGGCGGGGCTGATTGGCGCGGTGATCAAAGACCCAGTGCAAGACGCGGTGGTCTGGAAAGAATATTTGGACATCGTCGTCAAAGAGCGCGAAGACTGGAAAAGCCTGTACCGCGCCTGTAAGGAACTCGAATAACAGGCGGTTGCTGTGAGCAAAGTCCCCGAAGCTCCCCAAGCGTCCAAGGTTCACTATTTCGGCATTCGCCACCACGGGCCGGGCTGTGCGCGCAGCTTGGTGCGGGCTTTGGCTGCTTTGCAGCCTGACTGCGTGCTGGTCGAAGGCCCGCCCGAAGGCGAAGCCGTGCTGACCGCCCTGCTGCATGAGCAAATGCAGCCGCCGGTCGCCCTGCTGAGTTACTGCCCCGACGACCCACGCCGCGCCGTCTACCACCCGTTTGCGGTGTTCTCGCCTGAATGGCAGGCGCTGCGTTGGGCCCTGCAACGGCAGGTGCCAGCATCGTTTATCGACTTGCCTTTGGTACACCAGCTGGCGCTGTCCAAAGCCCGCGAAGAGGAAGAAGCGGCCGCAGAAGCACCCGCCGAAGCAGTGCAGGAAGCGGAGCCCGCCGAACCCATCGAACCCAGCTACCGCACTGACCCGCTGCACTGGCTGGCGCAAGCCGCTGGCCATGCCGATGGCGAAAGCTGGTGGAACCACACCGTCGAAGAGCGTGGTGATGGCGAAGAGCTGTTTGCCGCCATTGCCGAGGCCATGACCGCCCTGCGCAGCGACTTGGGCGCGCAAGCCGACGAACTTTGCCCCCATCGCGCCCGCCGCGAGCTGCTGCGCGAAGCCCACATGCGCCAGCGCATCCGCGATGCGGTGAAAAAAGGCCACGAGCGCATTGCCGTGGTCTGCGGTGCGTGGCACTTGGGCGGTTTGCAAGCCGCGACCAAAGCCAGCGCGGATGTGGCGCTGCTGAAAGGCTTGCCCAAACTCAAAGTGCAATCGACGTGGGTGCCGTGGACCTATCGCCACCTGACGCGCACCAGCGGCTACGGCGCGGGCATTGCCGCGCCGGGCTGGTACGAACACCTGTGGCTCAGTGGCGCAGCGTTTGATGCATCCCCCGCCACCGCGCCGCCGCGCACCGTGGGCTGGCTAGCGCGGGTAGCGCGGCTGATGCGCGAGCGCGATTTGGACTGCTCCAGCGCCCACCTGATTGAAGCCACCCGCTTGGCCGACACGCTGGCCGCCCTGCGCCAGCGCCCGCAGGCTGGGTTGGAAGAGCTGCACGAAGCCACGCGCACCGTGCTGACGATGGGCGACGATGCCGCGCTGGACTTCATTGCCGATGCCCTGCTGATTGGCCAGCGCATGGGCCAAGTGCCGCCCGACGTGCCCACCGTGCCGCTGCAAAAAGACGTAGAGCAACAGCAAAAATCGCTGCGCCTCAAACCCGAAGCATTGGAGCGCACGCTGGACTTGGACTTGCGCCAGCCCAATGACTTGGCGCGCAGCCATCTGCTGCACCGCCTGCAATTGATTGGTGTGCCGTGGGGCCGGGTCAGCCGCACCGGGCGCACCGGCAGCGGCACCTTCCATGAAATATGGCAACTGCAATGGCAGCCCGAATTTGTCGTCAGCCTGATTGAAGCCAGCCAGTGGGGGCAGACGCTGGAAGTCGCCGCCACTGCGTCCAGCTTGGAGCAAGCGCACAAAGCCGACAACCTGCGCCAGCTGTCCGAGCTGGTTAACCAAGTGCTGTTGGCCGACTTGGCTCCCGCTGTGCAGGCCATCACGCACCTCTTGGAAAACCGCGCCGCCGTCAGTGGCGACACGCTGCAACTGCTGCAAGCGCTGCCGGCGCTGGCCAATGTGTTTCGCTACGGTAACGTGCGCCAAACCGATACCGCGATGGTGGCGCACATGCTCGACAGCCTCATCGTGCGCGCGGCCATCGGCCTGCCGCTGGCGTGCAGCGGCATCGACGATGACAGCGCCGACAGCCTGCGCACCACGCTGCTGGCCGCGCACAGCGCCGTGTCGCTGCGCGATGCGCCCGAGCAAACCGAAGCGTGGCAGCGCGCCCTGCGCCTGATGACCGACAGCAGCAGCGTCCACCCGCTGCTGCAAGGCTTGGCCGCGCGCCTGCTGCTGGACGACAGCATTTGGCCGGCCAGCAACGCGGCGCAAGCGCTGTCGCTGCACCTGTCTAGCGGCACCGAGCCGCTGCAAGCAGCGGCGTGGCTAGAAGGCTTTTTGAACCGCAATGCGATGGTGCTGCTGCACGACAACCAGCTGTGGCAACTGGTCAATGACTGGCTCAGCAGCCTAACGGATACCCACTTCACGCACATCTTGGCGCTGGTGCGGCGCACGTTTTCGGCCTTCAGCGCCAGTGAGAGGAGCGACTTGGCGCAGCGCGCGCGCCAAGGCGGCAGCACCCCAACCCACGCGGCCACAGCAGCCAACGCGACGCCGTGGGATGCCGAACTGGCCGCATTGCCGGTGCCGCTGCTGCAAACCATTTTGGGAATAGCTTTATGAACACCCCCATGGTCAGCGAAGAAGAACGCCTGCGCCGTTGGCGCTTGGTGCTGGGCGGCGAGGCCGATAGCGCCTGCGGCAAGCTCTCGGGCACGGCGGCGGAGATGGACCAAGCCCTGTCCGCGCTGTACGACGCGGACGGCAAAAACGGCCTTGGCCAAAGCAATCGCCAAGGCGGGCGCGGCGGGTCATCGCCCAGCGTGGCGCGCTGGCTGGGTGACATCCGCAAATATTTTCCGGCCTCGGTGGTGCAAGTGATGCAGCGCGACGCGCTGGAGCGCCTCGACCTGCGCAGCCTGCTGCTGGAGCCTGAAATGCTAGCAAGCGCACACGCTGACGTGCATTTGGTGGCTAACCTGATTGCACTGTCGGGCGTGATTCCGGCCAGCACCAAAGACACCGCCCGGATGGTGGTGCGCAAAGTGGTCGATGCGCTGCTGAAAAAGTTGGAAGAACCGATGCGCTCGGCTGTTACCGGCGCGCTGGATCGCAGCCAGCGCAACCGCCGCCCGCGCCATAGCGAAATCGACTGGAACCGCACCATCCGCGCCAACCTGCGCCACTGGCAGGAGGAATACCGCACCATCGTGCCGCAGCAGCTGATCGGCTATGGCCGCAAAGCGCGCAGCCCGCAGCGCGAAGTGGTGCTGTGCATTGACCAAAGCGGCTCGATGGCGGCCTCGGTGGTGTATTCGAGCATCTTCGGCGCAGTGATGGCGTCCTTGCCTTCGGTGGCGACCAAGCTGGTGGTGTTTGACACCGCCATCGTCGATCTGACCGACCAGTTGGACGACCCGGTCGAGCTGCTGTTTGGCGTGCAACTGGGCGGCGGCACCGACATCAACGGCGCCGTCGGCTACTGCCAATCCATCATCCGCGAGCCGCGCAACACCATTTTGGTGCTGATCTCTGACCTGTACGAAGGCGGCGTCGAGGCCAATTTGCTGCGCCGCGCCGCCGCGCTGGTCGAGTCCGGCGTGCAATTCATCACCCTGCTGGCGCTGAGCGACGAAGGCGCGCCGTCTTATGACCGGGCGCTGGGTGCCAAGCTGGCTGCGCTAGGCGTGCCGTCGTTTGCCTGCACGCCCGATGCCTTTCCAGGCCTGATGGCGGCGGCGATTCGCAAGGAAGACATCAATGCCTGGGCGGCAGGGCAGGGGTTGGTGACGACGGCCAAAAGCGGGCGTTGAAATTTATCAAAAATAATAGCTGCTAGCGCTTGCTGCATAAGGGCTAGAGGCTGATTTGGTTTAAAACTTGTAACTACTCAACTCTCAGAGGTAGCTGAGTAGTTGCCATATATGTATCAAATAGGCCTCCAGCCCTTTAGATACGTGCGCTAACAGCTATCTTTTTTGATAGCTGATTGTGGGATGAAGTGTCGGGTTACGCTGCGCTAACCCGACCTACGGGGGCGTCTGTGCTGTCATCTGCGCCGCATTTTGTGCATCCAAATGCGCGCTGAAGCCGGCGCGATCCATCAACGAGCGCGGCTGCTCTTGGGCGTGCAGGATGTGCAGCAAGCCGCCGCGCTGGCCGACGGCTTTGAGGATTTGCTCCAAGCCTTCTAGCCCGGTGGTGTCCAAGGCAAACAGGTCGCGCATATCAAGCGACAGCTCCAGCCCGGCCGGGCCGGTTTCGACGGCTTGGACGATGGGGTCAATTTTGGCGGCCGCGCCAAAGAACAGCGCGCCGCGCAAGCACCAGACGCGGCGCGGGCGGGCACTGGCTTCGATGTGGGCGTCTATCAGCTCCTCGGTCAGCACCGGCTCGGCACGAAACAGCTCGCTCATGCGGCGCACAAACAGCACGCACGACAGCCCTAAACCGACCTCGACGGCGACAGTCAGGTCAAACACCACCGTCAGTAAAAACGTGCCCAGCATCAGCAAGCGGTAGTGGTTGCTGAAATGGCGCAGCCGGCCAAACTCGCGCCATTCACCCATATTCCAGGCGACAAACAACAGGATGCCCGCCAGCACGGCCAGCGGGATGTGCAGCGCCAGCGGGGCCGCCACCAGCACGATCAGCGCCAGCGTGGCGGCGTGCACGATGCCCGCCAAGGGCGAGGTGGCTCCAGCGCGTAGGTTGGTGACGGTGCGGGCAATGGTGCCGGTGGCCGGCATTCCGCCAAAAAACGGCACGACGAAATTGGCCACGCCTTGGGCCATCAGCTCTTGGTTGGGGTCGTGCTTGCGATAGGTGGGGTCGGTGGCCAATTGGTCGGCAACGCGCGCGCACAGCAGTGATTCAATGGCACCGAGCAGTGCAATGGTGATGGTCGGCGTCACCAGCAGGCGCGCCGTGTCCCACGAAAACTCGGGCAGCGCAAACGACGGCGGTTGCTGCGGGATACCGCCAAATTTGCTGCCGATGGTCTCGATCGGCATCTCCAGCCAACGCGCCAGCGCGGTCAGCGTCACCAGCGCCACCACCGGTGCCGGAATGCGCGCAAAGCGGCGCACAGTCAGTCCCTCAGGCAAGCGCAGTACCGGCGAACCGTGCATAAACAAGCGCGGCCAGATAAACACGCCCAGCAAACAGGCCAGCCCCAGCCCCAGCGCGTAGAAATTAACGCTGTCGATGTGCAGCGCCAGCGTGTGCACTTGCGAGAAGAAGTTGCCCGGCATCTTGTCAATCGCCAGCCCCAGCCAATCCTTCAGTTGCGACAGCGCAATCAGCACCGCAATGCCGTTGGTAAAGCCGATGACGATGCTCACCGGCACAAAGCGTACCAAGCTGCCCAGCTTGAACAGGCCCAGCGCAAACAGCAGCACGCCGGCGCAGGCGGTAGAAATCAGCAAATTGGCGACGCCGTAGCGCTCGACGATGCCGTAGACGATGACGATGAATGCGCCTGCCGGCCCGCCAATCTGCACGTTGCTGCCACCCAGCAGGGCGATCAAAAAACCGCCAATGATGGCGGTCCACAGTCCGGCTTCGGGTTTCAGGCCACTGGCAATGGCAAAGGCCATCGCCAGTGGCAAGGCGACGATGCCGACGGTGACGCCGGCCCCCAGGTCAGCCAGCCAACGGCTGCGGCTGTAGCTGCGCAGGACATCCAAGCTGCGCGGGCGAAATTGGATGGCCATAGTGGTGTCCAGTGGGGGTTAGCGCACGCGCATTCCGGGCAAAGCGCCGGGGGTGGGTTCGAGCACGTAGATACCCGGATTGGCTTTCTCGTCGCCGTGGCTGGCGGCTAGCACCATGCCTTCGCTGACGCCAAACTTCATCTTGCGCGGTGCCAAGTTGGCGACCAAGACCGTGTGTTTGCCAATCAGGTCGGCGGGTTTGTAGGCACTGGCAATGCCGCTCAAGACGTTGCGGGTTCGGCCTTCGCCCGCATCCAGCGTCAGGCGCAGCAGCTTGGTGGAGCCTTCGACCGCTTCGCAATTCACGATCAGCGCAATGCGCAAATCCACCTTGGCAAAGTCGTCGATGGTGATGGTCGGCGCAATCGCTTCGCCGCCGGGCAGCGGGTTCACTTCGTTTTCGATAGCTGCTAGCGCTTGCTGCGATTGGGCTGGAGGCTCAAACAGTGCATCAAGCTGCTCGGGCATGACGCGCTGCATCAGGTGCTGGTAGGTGCCAATGGCGTGGCCAGCGCCCAGCGCGCTTTGCGCATCGGCAAACTGCATTGGCGCGATGTGGAGGAACGCTTCGACCTGCACCGCCAGCGCCGGCAGCACGGGTTTCAGGTACAGCGTCAGCAGGCGGAAGGCTTCGATGCAGGTGCTGCACACGTCTTGCAGGCGCGCATCCATGCCGTCCTGCTTGGCCAGCTCCCACGGTTTGTTGGCGTCCACATATTCATTGACGCGGTTAGCCAGCAGCATCACTTCGCGCAGGGCGCGGGCGGTGTCACGCTTTTCGTAGGCATCGGCCAGCGCGCCTGACTGCGCGCGCAACACCTCCAGCAGTGCTTGGCCGTCAGCGCTGACGGTGCCCAACTGCCCGCCAAAACGCTTGGTGATGAAACCGGCGGCGCGCGAGGCGATATTGATAAATTTGCCAATCAAATCCGCGTTCACCCGCGCCAAAAAGTCGTCGGCGTTGAAGTCGATGTCTTCGTTCTTGCCGTTCAGCTTGGCGGCCAAGTAATAGCGCAGCCACTGCGGGTTCATGCCCAAGCTGAGGTATTTCAGCGGGTCAAGACCCGTGCCCCGGCTCTTGCTCATCTTCTCGCCGTTGTTGACGGTCAAAAAGCCGTGGACGCAGATTTTGTCCGGCGTTTTGCGGCCGGAAAACTGCAGCGTCGCTGGCCAAAACAGCGTGTGAAAAGTGACGATGTCTTTGCCGATAAAGTGGATTTGCTCCAACTGCGGGTCGGCCATGTAGGCCTCGTAATCCTCGCCGCGCTTGTCCAGCAGGTTTTTGAGCGAGGCCAAATAGCCAATGGGCGCGTCCAGCCAGACGTAGAAATATTTGCCCGGTGCATCGGGAATCTCAATGCCAAAGTACGGCGCGTCGCGGCTGATGTCCCAGTCGCCCAAGCCTTCGCTGGTCGTGCCGTCGGGGTTGGTGCGCACGCTAAACCATTCTTTGACCTTATTGGCCACTTCGGGCTGCACATGCTTTCCGTTTTGCGTCCACTCCTGCAAAAACTCGACGCAGCGCGGGTCGGACAGTTTGAAGAAGAAGTGCTCGGAGCTTTTCAGCACCGGCTGCGCCCCCGTTAGCGCCGAGAACGGATTGATCAGGTCGGTCGGCGCATAGGCCGCGCCGCAGACTTCGCAGTTGTCGCCGTACTGGTCTTTGGCGTGGCACTTGGGGCACTCGCCTTTGATGTAGCGGTCGGGCAAAAACATGTTCTTTTCGGGGTCGAAGAACTGCTCAATTACCCGGGTTTCAATCAATCCATTGGCCTTGAGGCCGAGGTAAATTTGCTGCGCCAGTTGGTGGTTTTCTGGCGCGTCGGTGTTGTGCCAGTTGTCAAATTCAATATGAAAGCCGTCCAGATACTGCTGGCGGCCGGCGGCAATGTCGGCGACGAACTGCTGCGGCGTTTTGCCGGCTTTTTCCGCCGCAATCATGATCGGCGCGCCGTGCGCGTCATCGGCGCCGACAAAGTTGACCTGCGCGCCCTGCATCCGCTGGTAGCGCACCCAAATGTCAGCCTGGATGTATTCCATGATGTGGCCGATGTGGAAGTTGCCGTTGGCGTAGGGCAGGGCAGTGGTGACGAAGAGTTTGCGTGCGGTCATGGGCTTATTTCAAGTGCAGTGCGCTGTAGAGCGGAATTTTCGATTTTAGGCGGCGGGTGTCAGCGCCGCGTGCTCAAACGCTAGCGCCAAGTCGTCCAGCGGCTGCTTACCAGCGGCTATCAATAAGTGTCAGCGCGCAAGCCCTGGTTGCGGCTGCGCGCCGATCCACTCCTAAAAAATATTCCCACCTACCAGGCTTTGTAAGGTTTCATCGCTTCTATTTTCTCGTAGTCGAGCATTCCTTTTTCTGAAAGCTGTGAGAACCAACTCATTTTGTTGTTATTGTTGTTTCCGTTGCGAGCATCCAGTCCCTCTCCAATATCGATGGTGTGCTGAAAGGTTTGGGCATCCAGCTTGTATTGCCCAAAGCCTCTGATGTGGTCTGCTTGAGCCCACTCCTTCAAACTGTGAGCGAACTGAGAAGCCAATTCTCGTAATTGCGGAGATTTATTGAGCAATTGCGTAAGCCGGGTTTTTTCCTGTCCGCTAACTCCAGTGGCAACGAGATCGCCTTGGGGGTCAAGGGTGAAACCAAAATCGCGCTTTGCCAGATCAGGAGAAGTGCGCTCCAGCGATTGCTTGAATTGCTTGTATACACCATTCATTGCATTCAAGGTATTATCAACTTGCCTCCCGATCCTGGTCATATTCGCGTTGCGTGAATTAATTTGCTCCGTAGATTCAAGCGACGGATCTACCCAAGCATCTAAATGTACATACGTGTTATCGGCAGGCACTTCGTTTTGTCGCTGGCGATACACCACCGAGGCCGCAGCCACAGCTTCTCCAATAGATTGCGTGCTGACGCTCACCTGGGATGCCTGTGCTTGGCTGGTGGCACCCGCTTGTGCTATACGGGCGCGAAGAGCTTCGCTGCTCGCCTCGGTGGCCCAATGGTTGGTTCGTATGGTACTCATGGAATGCTCCTTGTTGAATCTTGTATCGGCCTGGTCGCCATCATCTTGAGAAGTGAACGGAGAACCAGGCCGA
Organism: Simplicispira psychrophila DSM 11588; assembly: GCF_000688255.1. Lineage (GTDB taxonomy): Bacteria > Pseudomonadota > Gammaproteobacteria > Burkholderiales > Burkholderiaceae_C > Simplicispira > Simplicispira psychrophila. The sequence goes on from NZ_JHYS01000004.1 coordinate 51,787, forward strand.
TCCTATTAATATGAATGCAGTATTGTGTTGTATTTTATTAATGAACGATATTCATGCTGCAAATGTGCCCCAGAGTAACAGTCGGAGAGTTCGGCCCGCCGACGCCCGCATCAGGCCCTCCAAGAACGTCAATTCTCCAGGCTCCTATATTAAAATAAGCCCGATATTGATAGCTCTGCCCACTCGCACTGTTAGTAAATAGAGTGTTATTGTCCCCACTGCAATCGCCAAGATTGATAGTTTTGAAACCTGCTCCACCATTATTCATTTCCATTTGATGAGCAACATACTCAGAACTGAAATTATTATTAGGCCATAGTGTCAGGGTTGCCTCCACCCCAGGAAGGGGAGATCCTTTGGAATCCTGAACGCTGGCACCCCAAGTCATTTGGCGGTACACCTGTGTCGTCAGATAGGGCGTTGAATAAGGAATTCTGACGAGATTGCTCTCTCCTGAAACCGAGTGGGTTCCAGCCGCTGCTTTAGAGCCGAAATACAAGCGGTACTGCGCCGCTGCGTTCCATGTGGCAGTGGGATTGGGCCGCACGCGCACGTAAATAGGCTGGTTTTGCTGCAGATTGCCAATGCTGGTGTAGCCATCGTTCTGCACGGCCTGCCACGCAGTGCCGTTGCCTGAGATTTCGGTGATCCACTGCCCACTCGTGCCGCTGCTGACACCTTCGAGCATGATGACCACGTCCTGCCCGCGCACGGACGTGAACAGGTAGTGGTCAAGATCGTCTGTGCTGTCCGAATTGCCGTAGAGGGCGTTGAGCTTGTCCGGCAGCACTGTGGCCAGCGCCGGTACGTCGTTGAGCTCGTGGGCGTCGATCTGGGTGTTGACCACCACGCCGAAGTTGATGGGCGTGCCATCGGTGGCGTAGGGCTCCATGTACCAGTAGTAGTTGCCGGGCTCGGTCAGGGCAGTGATGAACTCGTCGCCATTGCCGATCACGTCTGAAACGGCGATGACGCTGAGGTTGTTGACCCCATCGTCCTTGAGCAGCGTCAGGGCGAAATCCGTGTTCGCGCTTTGACCCATCAGCAAGGCGGTGGACTAGGCTTTCTGTGTCACGGCAAAGTGATAGCAGTAGGCGTTGCCCATTTGCGGCCCGTTGAGGGTGTAGAGCGTGTTGATGCCGAGTGTTTGGCACAGCGGTGCAAAAGATGCCAGGGTGCCCCGGCTCTGCACGGCGGCAGCCTCTTTGCGCTGCTGGAGTTCAGCGGAGGCTTGTCGCGCCAGCGCCTTGGTGACTGTCGGCGGCAGCGGGGCGCGAGGCTTGCTTTCCAGCTTGAGCGGCGGGTACAGATCGACCTGCGTTCCCGCCAGCGGTTTGGGTGGGGCCACTTTGCCACGTTCAGCCGCCATGCGCTGGCGGATCGTTTGGCGGTTGATGGAAGGTGGCGCTGGCACGGCCTGCACGGCAGCCGTGCTCTTGAGTGCCTTGAGTATTTCCGGAGGGGGTGCGGCGCTGGCAAGGCTGGTGAGCACGGCCCAAGACAAGGTGACGGCCATGAGCCTGTGCGCTGTAAAGCTTCTTCGAAGTGACATGTTGTTCGCTCTGTGGCGAGAAAAATACCGAGGGCTTCTCCCTCTCGGGGTAGGTATCAAGTTGAAACCTTCCGTAACCATCATACGAACTGCCAACTGCTGGTAAACGATAGCCTTTGACCAGGGTGCGGGAAGGAGGTCAATTCAGGCGGCTGGTGTCAGTCGCGCCGTTGGGCCGGTGTCAGTGGCTCGCGTGACCCAAGGAGATACGTGCTTCTTCCATCGCCTCGTGCTCGAACGCGGGGGCAAAGTCGTCCAGCTCTTGGGGCTTCAGGCCCACCGCGGCGCTGGTGGCCATGCTGCGCCAGCCCTTCACCGCTTGGTAGATTTTGGCCAGCGCATCCAAGGCCTGCTGGCGGCTGAAGCTGAAGTATTCGCAGTGCGCTAGCAACGGTGCCAGCTCGATGATGGGGCCGGTGGCTTCGGACAGCCAAGTTTTGGACTCGCGGTCTTTGTCGGGGAAAGGGTTGATGTCAAACGCTGGCGCCAGCCGCCACAGCCCGTGGCCGTGGTGCAAAAAACCGTGGTTTTGCAGGTGGTCATCGACGTTGGTAATCAGGTGGTTAAACACCATGCGCCGCCACAGCTCTTGCGTGTCCAGCGTCGGTTGTAGCGAGCTTTGCAAGATGGCATCGGCTATTTCGACGTAGTGGTGCTCGTCCTGCCGTGAGGCTTGGAGCATCGACGCTGCCGACAAATACGGAATGCGCCGCCCGTCTGCGGTGCGGTCAAAGCGCTCGATGACGGCCACCGCCACGCCGTCGATAAGCTCAATGCGGCTTTGGGCCACGTTAATACCCGCAGCGCTGGCCAAGCGCAGCGCCAAAACCTCACCGCGCGTGACGCTGCGCGTGTCGCCGACGCTGGGGAATTTGCCGATGGCGAGGCGCTGGTGGTGGTCAATCAGCGTGCATTTGGGCCGCATTCCGCCGAGCGAAGTGCCCTTGCCGACCAAGTAGCGCAGGTCGGCCTCAGTTTCTTGTCCTTGCTCCACCGCACGGCTGGCAGCGTAAATTTTGCCGAGGTCTAGCAGTGCCGGCGTAGCACGCTGGCCGGTGTGGGCGGCTCTTTGGAACACACCCTGTTCATCGCGCAGGCGCAGGGCACCGACGCGGCTGAAATCATCCACGGCCAGCAAAAAATCCAACTCGGTCAGGGCACCTTGCTTGGTGTCTTGGTCGCCATTTTTGCGGCGCTTGGCATGGTCGCGCAGGATCACCCGCCGGCCCCACGCATCGGGCGCGGTATCGGCCAAGGCGAAGGGAAACGGTGAGTCCACTTTGGACGGTGCTTTGCGTGACTGGTGCGCAGTCACCAGTTCAAGTTCCGGTGAGACCTTGAAGCGATTAGCGCCGCTGAGCCAGCCCTCGCTGTAGGCGAAGGAGGTGTTTTCGCGCGCGCCCTGTTTGGTGTAGATGAGCGTGCCGACCGGTTGGTCTGCTTCGCCGATGCAGACGCTGATTTTTGTCTTGGTGTGCAGCGGGCTGGTCGTCATAACGCCCCCGAGGAGGGCTGGGGCTTGCGGGTGCGGATGCGCTGGGGAAGTTGCTCGTCCATCAGGGTGAGGCCGATTTCGTCGTGAGGCGTATCGAGCAGGTTCGCCAGTCGCGGCAGTTCTTGGAACACGTGCATCGCCCGGGCGATAAACAGCAAGGGTGTGCTGGCGCTGCCTTTTTCCATGCGCCGCACCGTGGACAGCGAAGCGCCAATGCGCTCGGCCAGCGATGCCTGCGAAATGCGCCGCCGCCGGCGGGCCAAAGCGATGTCTTGGCCCAGCTTGACCAAGGCGCGCTCAATGGGCAACGAAATAGGCATCTTTAGCCTATTGGCGCTGTTAGCACTCTCTGTTGACTTCTTTTCTGATGTTAGTGTTCCCATCAGAGTGATTATCTGCAATGTGGTGCAGGCTGCCAAGCGTTATGGCAGTTCAGTCTCTCAGGCGCTAGCGCTGCTCAACAGCTGCGCCAGCGCACTGGCCGGCAGCAGCGTCAGGTTGTGGTCGCGGGCGAAGGTTTGGGCTTGCTCGGTGACGATGCCTTGCGCGGCGATGTAGATGCCGGCGTCTGCGCCTTGGGCTTGCATGGCGGCGTGCAGTTGGCGCAGGGGTTCGACACCGTGGCTGGCAGCTTTCCAGCGGCGGGCGCTTACCAAGGTGACTTGGCCTTTTTCGGTCAGGCGCAGGTCGGCTGCGCCTTCTGTACCTTCCAAACGCTCGACGCTGTAGCCGGCTTGTTGCCACGCGTTTTCTAGTGCTTTCGAGAGCTCGCGCCACGGCATAGCGAGCGCGGCATCGACGTTAGCACTGACCTGCATCGCGCTGGGCGCGCGCAGTTGGCGCCAGGCGGCAATCAAGCCGACACCGGCAATCGGCAGGCCGCCGATCGCGCCATACACGGCAAAGCGCGCTGGCAGCCACGCGAGCGAGGCCGACATGATGGCGACGGCGAGGACAAAGCTGATCCACCACGGCGAACGCAGCAAGATGGCAAACAGCGAATTGGGGGCCATTTTGAATTTCACGAAAGTCCTTGTTTACTTTTTGGCAAAGGGGTGCCGCATTGTCAGCGGTAGGCGTGGGGTTGGGGGCTTACGCATAGACTCGCCGCAACTTAGGAGTAATTGGAATGGCTGTATCAGAACAGGATGTATTGCGGGCCTTGGCAGGCGTACTTGACCCGCACACGGGCCAAGATTTTGTCTCGACGCGCGCGCTGCGCAACCTGCATATCAGCGGCGGCGATGTGGCGTTTGACGTGGAGTTGGGCTACCCGGCCAAAAGTTTGATTGCGGCGCTGCGCAGCAGTTTGGTGGCCGCTGCCAAGAGCGTGCCGGGCGTGACCAATGTGTCGGCCAACGTCACCTTCAAGGTGCAGTCGCACGCCGTGCAGCGCGGTGTGCAATTGCTGCCCGGCGTGAAGAATATCGTTGCCGTGGCCTCGGGCAAGGGCGGCGTGGGCAAGAGCACCACTGCCGTCAATCTGGCGCTGGCGCTGGCGGCGGAAGGCGCCAAGGTCGGCCTGCTGGACGCGGACATTTACGGTCCCAGCCAGCCGATGATGATGGGCATTGCGGGCAAGCCCGAGAGCCATGATGGCAAGACCATGGAGCCGCTAACCAATTACGGCGTGCAGGTGATGTCGATTGGCTTCTTGGTCGAGCCCGACCAGGCCATGATCTGGCGCGGCCCGATGGCGACGCAGGCACTCGATCAGCTGCTGCGCCAGACCAACTGGCAAGACCTCGATTACCTGATCGTTGATATGCCGCCCGGCACCGGTGACATCCAGTTGAGCCTGAGCCAGCGCGTGCCGATCACCGGCGCGGTCATCGTCACCACGCCGCAGGACATTGCCTTGCTCGACGCCAAAAAAGGCATCCAGATGTTTGAAAAGGTCGGCGTGCCGATCCTCGGCATCGTCGAAAACATGGCGGTGCATGTTTGTACGAACTGCGGCCACGCTGAGCATATTTTTGGCGAAGGTGGCGGCAAGAAGATGGCCGCAGATTACAAAATGGACTACCTGGGCGCACTGCCGCTGGACATGCAGATCCGCTTGCAGGCCGACAGCGGCAAGCCCACCGTGGTGGCCGACCCAGACGGCGAAGTCGCGCAAATTTACAAGCAGGTCGCGCGCACTGTGGCGGTGAAAATTGCGCAGCAGGCGAAGGATTTTTCTTCCAAATTCCCGACGATCAAGGTGTCGCAGGACACCTGAGGTGTTTTTAAGTAAAAACAGCCTCTAGCCCTTGAGGTGCGTGCGCTAGTAGCTATTAATTTTGATGCCCATGCCCATGCCCATGCCCCAGCCACCAGCGCCCGCAGAAAAAATCGAGTTCTATGCCGCTCCTGCCGGTGGCTGGGGTGCGCTGAACAGCGTCAAAAATACCCTGCTGCGCCACGGCATCGCCATCAAGGGGGCGAAAACGCTGCTGTCGGCCAACCAGCCCGAGGGCTTTGACTGTCCCGGCTGCGCTTGGCCAGACCGCAACCACGCCTCGACCTTTGAGTTTTGTGAAAACGGCGTCAAGGCCGTGGCGGCGGAAGCCACGCTGCGGCACGCTGGCCCCGAGCTGTTTGCGCGCTACACGGTGGCTGAATTGGCGCAGCAAAGCGATTTTTGGCTGGAAGACCAAGGCCGACTGACGCAGCCGATGGTCTACGACGCCACCAGCGATAAATACCAGCCGATTGACTGGGACAACGCCTTTGCCTTGATAGCCCACCACCTGAACGCGCTGCCCGATCCGAACCAAGCCATCTTCTACACCTCGGGCCGTACCAGCAACGAGGCGGCATTTTTGTACCAGTTGTTTGTGCGCCAGTACGGCACCAACAACTTTCCCGACTGCTCGAACATGTGCCACGAGCCCAGCGGCAGTGGCATGAAGCCGCAGATTGGCGTCGGCAAAGGCACGGTGACGCTGCACGACTTTGAGCTGGCGGACGCCATCTTTGTCTTTGGCCAAAACCCTGGCACCAACCACCCGCGCATGGTCGGTGAGCTGCGTGCCGCCCACCGGCGCGGCGCGCGCATTGTCAGCTTTAACCCGCTGCGCGAGCGCGGGCTGGAGCGTTTTGCCGATCCGCAAGACACGCTGGAGATGGCGAGGCTGGGCTCCACACCGATCAGCACGCACTACTTTCAATTGCGCGTCGGCGGTGATTTGGCGGCTGTCAAGGGGATGATGAAGCAGGTGCTGGAGCAGGAGGACGCGCGCGGTGGCGTGCTGGACCAGGCTTTTATCGCTGAACACACTACGGGTTTTGAGGCGCTGGCGGCCGAGCTGCGCAGCGAATCTTGGGCGCTGCTGGAAGAAGAATCCGGTTTGAGCGAGGCGCAGTTGCGCGCTGCGGGCGACCTGTACATCAACGCCCGCAGCGTGATTGCCTGCTGGGGCATGGGCATCACGCAGCACAAGTACGCGGTGCAGACCATCCAGGCCATCGTCAGCCTGCTGCTGCTGCGCGGCAACATTGGCCGACCCGGCGCCGGCCCCTGCCCGGTGCGTGGCCACAGCAATGTGCAGGGCGACCGCACCATGGGGATTTGGGAGAAGCCGCCGGCAGCGCTGCTCGATCGCCTGCGCGACGTCTTTGATTTCGAGCCGCCGCGCGCACCGGGGGTGGACACGGTCGGGGCGATTCGGCTGATGCAAAGTGGGCACGGCAAGGTGTTCATCGGACTGGGCGGCAACTTTGCTGCCGCCACGCCGGACACTTACGCCACCTGGAAGGCGCTGCAGCGCTGCGAGCTGACGGTGCACGTCACCACCAAGCTCAACCGCAGCCAAGTGGTGCATGGCCAAGAGGCGCTGATATTGCCCTGCCTGGGCCGCACGGAAATCGACCTGCAAGTCGGCGGCGCGCAAGGCGTGACGGTGGAAGATTCGATGAGCATGGTGCACCTGTCGGCCGGCATCAACCCACCGGCGTCGGCACATCTGCTGTCCGAGCCGGCCATCGTCGCGCGCTTGGCCGCGGCCACCTTAGCAGGGCGCAGCCGCGTGCCGTGGCGGTGGTTGGTGGAGGACTACCGGCGCATCCGCGACTTGATTGCGCAGGTGTTTCCCGATTTTTACGATTTCAACCAGCGCGTCGCGGTGCCGGGCGGCTTCAGACTGCGCAACGCGGCCAGCGAACGCCTGTGGGAAACACCCGCGGGCAAGGCCCGCTTTTATGCGCCGGTGGTGCCGCGCGATACGCCGTCGCACCAAGCGCGGGCGCGGCACCCCCATCAGATGGTTTTCACGCTGCTGAGCACACGCTCGCACGACCAATACAACACCACCATTTACGGCATGGACGACCGTTATCGCGGCGTGTATGGCCAACGCCGGGTGGTGTTTATCCACCGGCAAGACATCCACGCACTGGGAATGAAAGACGGCGACTGGGTGGATATCCACACCGTCTGGCACGACGATCAACAGCGCAGCGCCGAGCGTTTTCGACTGGTGGCCTACGACATTCCACGCGGCAACCTGGCGGCGTATTACCCCGAAACCAATCCGCTGGTGCCACTGTCTGCCGTGGCCGATGCAGCGGGCACGCCGACATCCAAGTCCATTCCGGTGCTGCTGCGGCCGCATGGAGTGGGGGTCGCCCAGGCGGGCAGCCATGTCTGAAGACGAACCGCTGGCCTGCCGCATCCTGCGCGCCCTGGCGGAAGAATCAGCGGACGACACCGTCGGCATGTCACTGCCGCGCCTGGGCAAACGCCTGGCTCAGAGTGCCAGCGTGCTGATGACGCCCCTCTCGCTGAGGCGCGTTGATGCCGGGGCTGGCAGTGCGTCCCCCTGGGGGCCTCAGGCGGTTTCTGCACTGGGCGTCAGTACCGCCTGCAAAACGGCCCGGTTGCGGCCCTGTTGCTTGGCGGCGTACAGAGCAGCGTCGGCCTGCTCGAACAGGGCCTGGGCCAGCGCGCCATCCAGCGCGTGGGCCAGTTCAGCGTCCAATACGGCGTCATACGCCTGCGCCGTGCTGCCAAATATCGGGTGGATACAGGCCACGCCAATGCTGATGGTGACCCAGGATGCCGTCGGCGAGTCGGCATGTGTGATGCCTGCACCGACCACGGCAGCGCACATTTTTTGTGCCAGGGCCAGTGCCTGTGAGGCTTCACTGTCGGGCAGCACGATGGCAAATTCCTCGCCGCCATAACGCGCCACCAGTTCGTCGGCACGCGAGACCATGCCGGCCAGCATGTGCGCCACGCGCCTGAGACACTCGTCGCCTTCGATGTGGCCGTAGTGGTCGTTGTAGCGCTTGAAGTGATCGACATCGATCATCAGCAGCGACAGCGCCGCGTGGTTGCGCATGGCGCGCTGCCACTGGGTGGCCACATGTTCATCGAGTGCACGGCGGTTGGCCACCTGCGTCAGGGGATCGAGGCGCACCTTTTGTTCGAGTACGGCGCGGTAATCGGCCAGCTCTTGCTCGGTCTGTTTGCGCTCGGTGATGTCCTGCACGGTGCCGGTCAGGCGCGCGACCTGACGTGGCGAAGGGGGGGCTTCATATTCAGCCCACACTTGCACCCAGCGTATCTGCTGGTCATTCGCCCGGCAGATGCCGTATTGAATCTGCACGGGTTGGCGCAGCGCAATGGTCTGTTCATGCAGCGCCACTACTTCCTGGCGGTTGTCGGGGTGGATCAGCTTGATCCATTGATGCCGCAGCATGACGTTGCCGTCCTCCCAGCCAAAGATGGTGCGGGCCATCGAAGACAGGGTGAAGGCGTCAGCAGCTGCGTCATAGGCGAAATAGCCGATGGAGGCCGCTTTTTGTGCCCCTTCGAGCCATAGCATGTTGCGCTGCAGAGCGACTTTCAGGGCTTGTTCCTGCAGCCGGCCGCGCCGCTGCGCAAAAGCAAAAATAATGCCGGTGAGCAACAAACCCAGACTGACTGGCAGGCTTAGCGCCAGCCCTTCGCGCACCCGGGTATCGGCAAAAATTTCCTCGGTGTCGATTTTTGACACCATGTACCAGGGCGATCCAGGCACGGCACTGAGCATGGCCATGGTGTCTTTGCCCCGGTAATCGCGGCTGTAGAAGATGCCGCGCGCGCCAGCTAAGGCTTGCACTGCCGGGTCGCTGTGTTGCGTCAGGGGGATGCGCAAAGTGAACTCTGCCCCGGTGCGGTGGCGCAACGGGCTCAGAAACAGCACGTCATCGCCGTCGCGGCGGACGATGCTGGACTCGGCCGTTTCGCTGGACGTGGGCCAAATTTGCAGCAGGGGAAACAGGCTGGTGCGCACATCGATGACCAGCCACACCGCCCCCAAGGGGTGTGCGCCGTCAAAAATGGGCGCCAGCAGGCTGAAAAAGGGAAAGGCAAAATAATCGTCACGGCGCGGTTCGACCACGCCTGTCTGGGCGGTGGTAAAGGTCTGGTGCAAGGCTTGCAGTTCGGGCCCGGGCATCTGCCATGCCGTGTCCTGGGGCAACAGCAGCCGGCCTTGCGTGTCAACCAGATGGACAGCGGTGTAATTGGATCGTTCTTGCAATATGCGCAGCCGCTCGGTCAGCAGCACTTGGCGCGCCTGCGAGGGCTGGCGCAGCCACTGCGACAGCGCCTGGGCCAGCAGCACGTCATCGGACAGCGCCATGGCATCGGTCAGGCGCTGCTCGCGCCAGGCGCCCACGCTGTGGACCTGCAACTGGTTGATGGCCTGCAGTTCACGCTCTGCCTGGTGGCGGTAATGCGCCAAGCGCTGCTGGTACAGGAGGGTGACGCACCAGACCAGGAGCCCCAAGACGGCCGCAGCGATCAACACAATCGCCTTGCCGGCATGGCTGCGGCATTTCTTCAGCACGGTCGGCAGAAGCATGGTGGGCCTGTGGTGGAGCAGAAGTTATACAAAGGTATTTTTTCAATTTTTGCGAAATAGTTGCCATGCTATCGAATCTTCCTGCGTCTGCCCTGACGCTAAAAGGACTAGCGCCCTCGTCCCTGGCCTCTGTCTGAGTTGGGACTGACCCCGGCTGGCTTGTATCACTTGGCGCTGTCCCAGCGCGACAGGATCGCAACCAGGGCGCAAGAATTAATCTGTCGCAATTTGAAACCAAGATGGAGGGGGTAGTGGCATCGGCCGATTTTGACTGCCCCTGTCTTTTTTCATGTCAGAGGTTTCCATGCCAGTGACCCGCCGCAATGCCCTTCGCCATGCCGCCTTGTTGGGTGGGTGGGCGCTCACAGAGCTGGGTGCCGTACCGGTGCAGGAGGCCCAGACCCGCAAGACGGGCGTGGTGATCAGCATCTCACTGGAGCCCGACAGTCTGGACCCGACCACCTCGCCGACCGCGTCGATTGGGGAGGTGGTGCACTACAACGTTTTCGAGAACCTGCTCAGAATCGCTGAAGACGGCCTGCTGTCCGGGCAGCTGGCGCACGCCTGAAGCCAGGACGCCACCGGCCGGCGCTACACCTTTCAGCTGCGCAAGGACGTGGTGTTTCACGATGGCGCCGTTTTCGACGCGCACGCCGTGCGCTTCAGCCTGGAGCGCGGACGCGCCGCGCAATCGACCAACAAGGCCAAAAAGGCGCTGTTCGACAACATCGCCAGCGTGGAGACACCCGACCCTTACACCGTGGTGCTGATGCTGCACCACGCCAATGCCAGCACCCTGTTCCGACTCGGTGAGAGTACGGCGGTGATTCTGCACCCGGCCAGCGCCGCCCAGGCCGCCATCGCGCCGGTCGGTACCGGGCCGTACCAGTTTGTGGAGTGGAAAAAAGGCTGGGGCGTCACGCTGCTGAAGTCACCCCGCTATCGCCACGCCGCGCAGGTGCCGCTGGAGCAGGCGACGTTCCGCTTCATTGCCGATCCGGCTGTGCAAGCTGCAGCCGTGCAGTCGGGCGAGGTGGATGTGTTCTTCAATATTGCCACCGACAACGCGCTGCGCTTTCGCTCCGATCCGCGCTACCAGGTGCTGGTGGGTGCGTCCAGCGGCAAGGGCATGTTGGCCATCAACCATCGACGCCCCCCGTTAAACGATGTGCGCGTGCGCCGTGCCATCACCCATGCCATCGATCGCGAGGCTTTCATCAAGAGCGTGCTGTATGGACAGGGGCGCGCTATTGGCAGCCATTTTTCACCCACCGATGCCGGCTATGTACACCTGACAGGTGTTTATCCTTTCGATCCGTTGCGTGCCCAGGGGCTGCTCAAGGCCGCCGGCGTGCCATTGCCGTTGAAGCTGTCGCTGACCCTGCCGCCGACGCCCTATGCGCGCGCTGGTGGGCCGGTGTTGGCGCAAGCGCTGGCCCAGGTCGGCATCCAGCTGCACATCGAGCCGGTGGACTGGGCGCAGTGGCTGGCGGGCACCTTCAAGGGTAATTTTGACCTGACGCTGATCAACCACGTCGAGCCGCTGGACTACGCCATCTACACCGACCCGGACTACTACTTCGGCTATGACAGCGCCGATTTTCGGGGTCTGGTGGCAGGCCATGACGCCGCGCCAACAGCGCGCGCGGGTGCTGCTGTTTAACGAAATACAACGCCATCTGGCAGCCGATGCCGCCAACGCATGGATCTTCACGCCGCAGCTGAGCACCGTGGCGCGCAAGGGCCTCAAGGGCCTGTGGATGAACTACCCGATCTTTGCGCACGACATCGCTGCCATGTCCTGGGAATAGACAACCGGCTGCCCGTGGCCGCCGTCCGGCCGATTTGCGCTAAGGTGGCGCTCTCATGAACCTGTCCTTTCTTCGCCTTGGTTGGCGCACGCTGTGGCGCGATCTGCGCGCGGGCGAGTTGCGCCTGTTGCTGGTTGCCGTCACGTTGGCGGTGGCGGCCCTCACTTCAGTGGGCTTTTTTGCCGACCGGCTGCAAAGCGGTTTGCAGCGCGATGCACTGCAACTGCTCGGCGGTGATGTGGTGATCTCCAGCGATGTGCCCACGCCCGCTGTTTTTGTTCAGCGCGCGCAGGCATTGGGCTTGCAGACCGCCACCAGCATGGGCTTTCCGACCATGGCGCGGGCCAGCGAGGTGCAAGGCGGCGCAGCCAAGCTGGTGGCGCTTAAAAGTGTGCAGCCGGGCTACCCGCTGCGCGGCAGCATGCAAGTGGCCGACGCGCCCGGTGTGCCGTCCCACGTGACGCGCGACATTCCAGCGCAGGGTGAAGTCTGGGTGGACGCGCCGCTGTTGGAAGCGCTGGGCTTGCGGATGGAAGACTTCCTGTTGCTGGGGGATACCCAGTTGCGCATTGCGCGGCTGATTGCCCTGGAACCGGACCGGGGCGGTGGTTTTACCAACTTTGCGCCGCGCGCCATGGTCAACGCTGCTGACGTGCCGGCCACCGGCCTGGTGCAACCCGCCAGCCGCGTGACTTATCGTTTTGCCGTAGTCGGGGCGGCGCCGGCGGTGCAGCAGTTTGGCCGCTGGGCGGCGCTGGAGGTCAAAAAGCCCGATGTGCATGGCGTGCGCGTCGAGTCGCTCGACAGCGGCCGTCCCGAGATGAAGCAGACGCTGGAGCGCGCACAAAAATTTCTCAACCTCGTGGCCCTGCTGGCGGCGCTGCTGTCGGCGGTGGCGGTGGCGCTGGCGGCGCGCGGTTTTGCCGCCAGCCACCTGGACGCCTCGGCCCTGCTGCGCGTGCTCGGGCAAAGCCAGCGCACCATTGCCTGGAGCTACACCTTTGAATTTGTGCTGGTTGGCCTGTGCGCCAGCGTGCTGGGCGTGGCGCTGGGTTTTGCCGTGCATTACGTGTTTGTGCTGCTGCTGGCCGGGCTGGTGTCATCGGCCTTGCCGACGGCCAGCCTGTGGCCGGCGGCGCTGGGGCTGGGTGTGGGCTTGACCTTGCTGTTGGCCTTTGGCCTGCCGCCGGTGCTGCAACTGGCGCAGGTGCCACCGCTGCGCGTGATGCGCCGCGATGTCGGCGCGCTGCGGCCGGCCTCGCTGGCGGTGCTGGTGCTGGGCGTGGTCGGGTTTGCCGCGCTGCTGCTGGTGGTCAGCAGCGACTGGATGCTGGGCCTCATCGCCGTCGGTGGCTTTGCCGGCGCGGTGGCGCTGTTTGCCGCACTGGCTTGGGTCGCCGTGCAAGGCTTGCGCCGCAGTGTGCAGGAGGCCAGCGCGCCGCGTTGGCTGGTGTTGGCGACGCGGCAGATTGCCGCCCGTCCGGCCTATGCCGTGGTGCAGGTCAGCAGCTTGGCGGTCGGCCTGTTGGCGCTGGTGCTGCTGGTGTTGATCCGCACCGACTTGCTGGCCAGCTGGCGCCAGGCGACACCGGCCAATGCGCCCAACCGCTTTGTCATCAATGTGCAGCCCGATCAGGCTGAGGCGTTTCAACAGGCTTTGCGCACGGCCGGCGTGACGCAATACGACTGGTACCCGATGATTCGCGGCCGTCTGGTGGCGGTGAATGGCCAGCCCATTGACCCCGCCCGCTACACCGACGACCGCGCTCAGCGCTTGGTGGCACGCGAATTCAACCTCTCTACCGCCGCGCAGGCCCCGGCGCACAACCAGATCGTCGCTGGGCGCTGGACGCCGGACGAAAAGGGCGCCATCAGCCTGGAAGACGGCATTGCCACCACCCTGGGGCTGAAGCTGGGTGATGCGCTGCGTTTTGACATCGGTGGCGTCAGCAAGGACGCACGCATCACCAGCCTGCGCAAGGTGGATTGGGGCTCGATGCGGGCCAACTTCTTTGCCATGTACCCGGTCGAGCATCTGCAGGGCGTGGCCATCACCTACTTGGCCGCCTACCGTGCGCCCACCACGGCAGGTTTTGACAACACCTTGGTGCAGCAGTTTCCGAACATCACCAGCGTGGACCTGGGCGCCACGCTGGCGCAGGTGCAGGGCGTGCTCGATCAGGTGATCCGGGCGGTGGAGTTTTTGTTTACCTTCACACTGGCGGCCGGTCTGGTGGTGCTGTTTGCTGCCGTCACCGCCACACGCGAAGAGCGCGCGCGGGAGTACGCCATCATGCGTGCGCTCGGTGCCCGCGCCAGCCTGCTGCGCCAGGTGCAGCGCGCCGAGCTGGTCGGCGTCGGTTTGCTGGCGGGCTTTCTGGCCAGCGTGGTGGCCGTCGCCGTGGGCTGGGCCTTGGCGCATTACGTGTTTGACTTCACTTGGACGGCCCCGCTGTGGGTGCCCCTGGGGGGCAGTGTGGCGGGTGCTGTGCTGGCGCTGGCTGCCGGCTGGTGGGGCCTGCGCGAAGTGCTGCAACGCCCGGTGATGGACACGCTGCGCCGCGCAGCGGAATAAAATAAAGTCTGTTCAAACTATTATTTTGAGAGCTTTAAGCGCTTGTTGCATAAGCGTTTGAAGCACTTTTGACCATGAATTGCCCGATCAAACACAACGTACCGCCGGTAGCCCCGGCCGCCACCACTGCCGCGGCCCAAGACAGCGCCTTTGCCCTGATCGGCGGTGAGCCGGCCTTGCAGGCGCTGGTGGCGCGCTTTTATGACCTGATGGAGCTGGAGTCGCGCTACACCGAACTGCGCGCCAGCCACGGCAACACGCTAGACGACGCGCGCCAAAATTTGTTCTGGTTTTTGTGCGGCTGGATGGGCGGTCCCGACTACTACCAGGAGCGCTTTGGCCACCCGCGCCTGCGCGGTCGCCATTTGCCGTTTTCCATCGGCATCCGGGAGCGCGACCAGTGGGTGGCCTGCATGGATCAGGCGATGCTCGAGACCCACGTGCCCGAGCCACTGCGCACGCGTCTGTCGGAAAGCTTCATGACCACCGCCGACTTCATGCGCAACCGCAATAACTGAGTTGGATTCAATGCAGCTATTCATAGCTTAAATCGCTGGGTAACTGGCTGCTGCAGGTGTTTTTGGTGTTTGTTGCACCGCCTTGCGGCGCACGTTCCACACGTCCTCGCCAAAGCCGCGCAGCCACCAGGTCAGCATGGCCGAATCGACCACAGTGGCTTTGATGGTGTAGTGCTCGGCGTGCTCCTGCACGCGCTGGTCCTCGGACAGGCGCGCTTCGGTCAGGTGCAGGCCGGCTTGTTTGTCAATGCAAAAGCGTAGGCGAATGCGCTCGCCGTCGCCGTAGCCAAAGCGGCCATCGGCCTCGTAGCGCGCCAGATCGAAGTCGTCTGGGTAGCTGAAGCTGCGCAACTGCGCCTGCGCGGCGGCCATGCGGTGCAGTGCCAGATTGCGCTCGTTGTGGTAACCCTCGAAGCGGCACACCAGATACAGGCTGGTGCCTTGCTGCACCAGGCCCAGCGGCATCACGCAGGCATCGCGCTCTTGTTGCGTGGCGTTGCGGTACTGCACTTGCAGCCAGCGGTTGTCCTGCAACGCAGTGGTGACTTCTTCAAACACTTCGGCATCAATTTTGGGTGGCAGCAGCGGCTGACTGGTCGGTACCACGCGCACTTTGCGCAGCCACTGGCGGGCGCTGCGCGCTTGCGCGTCGCCAGAGTGGGCGCTGGCGTCCAGGTTGCGTCCAGCTTGCTCGAAGTACGGTTCCATCGAGCGCAACAGCCGGGGTGGCAACAGGGCCTGCAGATGCCCATGCGCCAGCTGCAGTAGCAGTGCCTCCTGTGCGGTCAGGCTGGGCAGCGACAGGGCCGGTGCCTGCTCCCTCCAGCAGTAGCCGAAGGGTTTGCTGCGCTCGTCGCGCTCCAGTCCAAACGCCGTGCTCAGGGTGTCGAGGTGGCGCTGGATGGTGCGGATATTGCGGTCGTAGCCGTGCGCGGCCAGTTGTTTTTGTAGGTCAGCGGCGGTAATGCGGCGCTGGCGTGGGATGCGCTTGAGGATTTCCATCAGCAGCAGGGCGGTGTCGAGACTGTCGTTGCGCAGGGCCATGGTCGGAGTTTGCAGGTGCTTGCAAGGGTGGGATGGGAGGGGGACGGAGAACTCAGACAAAGCCGATGCGCCGTCCGGTGTCTTCTTTCAGCGCGCATTCGGCTTGCAGCAATTTCAAGAGGGCTTGGGTATCGGCCAGCGGGGCAAAGCGGTGCTGGCGCATCGCGGCGACAAAGTCGCCGGGGGTGAGTTGCGGCAGTTGGCTCAGCGTGGCGAGGGCGCTGTCGGGCAGTGCCCAGCTTTGCGCAGTGCAGTGGCTTTGCAGCAGCGTTAAGGCCTGCTCGGGGCGCAGCGGGTCAAAGCGCAGCTTCAGGTCAAAACGGCGCAGGGCGGCGGGGTCAAAGCCGTCCATCAGGTTAGTCGAGGCAATGAAGAGGCCCTCAAACTGCTCCATCTGCGTCAGCATTTCGTTCACCTGCGTCACTTCCCAGCTGGCCTTGGCACCGCGCCGGTCGCGTAGAAAGCTGTCGACTTCGTCGATCAGCAGCACCGCGTTGTCGCGCTGGGCACTGTCAAAGGCCTCGGCAATGTTTTTTTCTGCCTGCCCCACCCACTTGGACAGCAGGTCCGAGGCGCGCTTGACCAACAGCGGGCGCTCCAACTGCTCGGCCAGCCACTGCGCAAAAGCAGTTTTTCCGGTGCCGGGGGCGCCGTACAGACACAGGCGGGCACTGCCGGCGCGCGCCAGCCCTTGCAGCAGCCGCTGTGGGTCTTGGTCGGTGTTGATCAGCGCCGGGTCGTAGTGCTCCGAGGGGCGGTGGTTGTGCAACTGGCGCAGCGTGCCGTGGCCTTGGGCCGACAAGGTCTGGTCGATCAGGCGCAGCAGCGCTGGTTCGTGCTGCGCCGGTGTCAGGGTGCTGGCGACGGTGTGCACTACGCGGGCGGCGCGCTCGACCACGGCCGGGGCCAGCACTTCGATGCCAGCCAGGCGCTCCAGTGCCGGGGCGCCCAACAGCGCGCCGGCGGCGTCGGCCAGCAGAGCGCGGCGCTGCGCGCGTGGCGGCGATGCCAGCTCAAACACCATGTCAAAGCGGCGTGTGAAGGCTGCGTCCGGCGAGCCGCTGTTGGACAGCCACACGGTGGGCACCGGGCTGCTTTCCAGCCGCTGGTTCATCCAGCCTTTGCGTTGGATAGCCGTGCTGGGGCCAGAGAACAGGCCGCCGCCGTTGTTGAAGACGTCTTCGGCCTCGTCAAACACCAGCAGTGCACGCTGGCCTTTCAGAAAAATCTGTGCCACCTGCCAGGCGCGCAGCCGACGCTCGCCGTCGATGGGGTCGCCATCGGTGTCCTCGCAGGCCACCTCGTACACCGGACAGGGCATTTGCACGCCCAGCAGGCGCGTCAGCTGCGTCTTGCCGATGCCGGGCGGGCCGTAAATAAAGGCGTTGACGCCGCTGCGCTGCACGTCCAGTGCGTGTTGCAAATAAGGCTCCAAGACCTGCAAATCGGCAGTGATGTGGGCGTAGTCCGTGCTTTGCAGCAGCCCAGCTGGGGCCAGGTGGATCAGGCCGCGCAGCACCTCGATCGGTGCCATCGGGTGGTGCACCATGCGGGCGGCAAACTCCGTCGTCAACAAATCGAACTTGCTGTTCATGAAATGGTTGTTGTGGTCCATGCGCAGCAGACCGCTGCGGTGCAATGGGCTTTGGTGCGCCACCGTGCTGCGCAGCTGCAGCACGGGTACGCCCAGCAGATGCTCCAGTATCGACAGGGCGCGGTTGTCGCTCAGGTCGCCCACGGCGCAGAAGCACTCCTCCAACTGGCTGTCGTTGGCCAGCAGCACGCAAAACGCCAGCACCTGCGCGGCGGTGTGGTCCAGCCCCAACTCTTTGGTCAGGGCGCTGATGTTGCTGGCCAAAGGCTCGGGCAGGGTGTGGCTGGCAGCGTCGGCCTCGGCGCTGTGCAGCAGGCGGCGAATCAAGGACGGAGTCAGGTCGGGAGCGAGGGGTTCGTTGTCTGCCTCGGCGTCCGGGTCCTCGTCTGGGGCGGCCTGCACTGGCACGCCCAAGTGCTGCACCAGTGCGGTGTGGTCGCTGATCTTTCTCATCATCTGGGCCCCACCCCGGCTGAGCAAACGCAAGATCCACAAACATGCGATGGGGGCGCCAATTTCTGGAGTGAATTCAGTGGACAGCGTGTTGGTCACGGTGCCAGAACGGCGACCGCGGCGGTGATGGGCAAGTGCCATGGGAGAGACTCCTGTCGTTGCAATGCCGCCATGGTGCGCTCAGGGTGCGACAGCCGGTGTCGCTGGCAGCGAGGCCTAATAATATTTATTAATGCTATTAAAAACAGAGCTATAAGCGCATGTATATATTGCGTTTAAGGCCTGAAAGGCTCTTAACAGAGACCTGTTTGCCGGCCTTTCCCCTAAGATACGCAGCCATCACACCAAAGGAAACACGACATGTCGATAACCGCTTGGATGCTGGTGGGCCTGTGGGCCGGGGTGCTGCTGTGGGCGGTGGCGGTTTACAACCGGCTGGTGCAGTTGCGCAACCGCATTACCAACGCTTTCGGCCAGATCGATGTGCAGCTCAAGCGCCGCCACGATCTGGTGCCGAACTTGGTGGAAGTGGCACGTGGTTATCTGCAGCATGAGGCATCGACGCTTCAGGCAGTGATTGCCGCACGCGGTCAGGCGCAGGGCGCTGCCCAAGCGGCGCGTGCTGCGCCGACCAGCCCGGCGGCGGTGGGTGCGCTGGCGGTAGCCGAGCAGACTCTGGGCGCCAGTCTGGGGCGGCTGATGGTGGTGGCCGAGGCGTATCCCGACCTCAAGGCCGACGCCACCCTGCAGTCGCTGTCGGAAGCGTTGACCAGCACTGAAAACCGCCTCGGTTTTGCACGCCAGGCGTTCAACGACCAGGCGCTGGAATTCAACAATGCGGCGCTGCAGTTTCCGGCGCTGCTCGTGGCGCGCCTGCTGGGCTTTGCGCCAGCGCCGATGCTGCAAGCGACACAAAACGAGCAAGAGCGCACTGCGCCCCAAGTGCAGTTTTAACCGCGCCCGATGAAGTTCTGGGACCACCAGATCAGCGCGCGCCGCCAGACACGCCGCCTGCTGCGGGTGTTTGCGCTGGCGGTGCTGCTGTTGGTGGCTGGTGTCCACAGCGCGCTGGTGTTGGCGTGGTGGCTGATGGCCGCGGTGTTGCCGGTGCACCTGGGTTTTCCGGCTGGATTTTTGGTGACCAATATCGGTGTGTCGCTGCTGCTGGTGCTGGGCGGTTGGTGGGTGGAGACCGCCAACTTGCGCGCCGGTGGCTTCCTGCTGGCGCAGCGCATGGGCGCGCGCGCAGCACGGCCCGCGCTGTCGCACGCCGAGCAGCGCCTGTGCAACATTGTCGATGAACTGTGCATTGCCGCCCACATGCGGCGCCCACAGGTGATGGTGCTGCCGCGCACTGACGCCATCAACGCCTTTGCCGCCGGCTGGGACGAGGCCGATGCGGTGGTGGCCGTCACCGAGGGTGCACTGCAATGGCTGACCCGCGACGAGTTGCAAGGCATGGTGGCACATGAACTGAGCCACCTGCATGAGGGTGATACGCGCCTGAACATGCGCCTGGGCGGCATGGTGTTCGGGCTGGAGCTGGTGTACCACTTTGGCGAAGCAGTGCGTGAGCGCGGTGGCTTGGCCTGGTGGTTTGGCTCGGCCATCATGCTGGCCGGCTTGGCCGGCTGGCTGACCGGGCGGCTGCTCAAGGCGGCGGTGTCACGCCAGCGAGAATTTCTGGCCGACGCGCGCGCCGTGCAATGGACGCGCAGCCGCGACGGCTTGGGCGGCGTGCTGCGCAAAGTGATGGCACAACGGCGCAGTACCGCGCAAGCCCCCGAGCGCAGCCACTACGGCAACTTGTCGCACCCGGCGTTGCAGCATCTGCTGCTGGTCGATGCGACCCAGCACAGCGCGTTGGAGCGCCGTCTGGACAGCCACCCGCCGCTGGAAGTGCGCGTGCAGCGCATCTATGGCCGGATGATGTCGCCGCTGCCTTTGGTGCCGGTGCCGGATACGCCGGAGCCGGCCTATGAGCGCGCCGCCACAGTTGGGATCGCCGTGCCGGGAGCGGCGTCGCTGGCGTCGCAGGCCGACCCGTTTGCGCGCTTTCTTTGAAGCGCCTTATTTGCCCGCCGGCGAGACGGAATGCGTCGGCAGTGCGCCGCTGTCGCCGGGGTCTTTGAGCATCTTCAGCCGGATCATTTCAATGGCGTGTGACGGCTCCAGCCCTTTGGGACACACCTCCGAGCAATTCATGATGGTGCGGCAGCGAAACAGCCGGTAGGCGCCGCTCAGGTCGTCCAGCCGTGCCTCGGTGGCGGTGTCGCGGCTGTCGAAGATGAAGCGATAGGCCTGGATCAGGCCGGCCGGCCCGACGAACTTGTTCGGGTTCCACCAGAACGACGGGCACTGGCTGCTGCAGCAGGCGCACAAGATGCACTCATAAGCGCCATTGAGTTTTTCGCGCTCTGCTGGCGACTGCAGGCGCTCTTTCTCGGGCGGCGGCTGGTCGTTGATCAGATAGGGCTTGATCGAGTGGTACTGCTGGAAGAAGTTGGTCATGTCAACGATCAGGTCGCGCACGATCGGAAAACTGGGCAGCGGCCGCAATACCACCGATTCTTTGAGGTCGCGCACGCGCGTAATGCAGGCCAGGCCATTGCGCCCGTTGATGTTCATGGCATCTGAGCCGCACACGCCTTCGCGGCAGGATTTGCGCATTGACAGGGTGGGGTCTTGCGCCTTGAGGCGCAGCAGCACGTCCAGCAGCATCCGGTCGCTGGGGAGGAGGTCGATCTCGTAGTCCTGCAGGTACGGTTTGTCGTCTGTATCGGGGTTGTAGCGCGAGATGGAAAATTTCATGGCGGTCTCCGATCACCTGATGACAGATGTTGGTGTGCTTGAAGGTGTTCAGGCGTGCTGGATTGCCAGCAACCAGGCGACGCTGACAGCGCAGGCGCACAGCCCCAGCGCCACCAGCCACAGCAAGGTCTTTTGTAGACCGGCGGGGCGTGCGTAATCCAGCAGCACATCGCGCAGTCCGACCCACATGTGCGACAGCAGCGCAGCAAAAAATACCGCTAGCGCCAACGTGATGGCAGGGCGTGCCACCCAGCTTTTCCACTCGGCGTACGAGTGCAGCGGGTGCACAACAAAGAAGCCGAGCAGAAACACCACGAACAGCAGCAGGTACAGCGCACTGGCGCGTTGCACCAGCCAGGCAGGCAGGCCGGTGGGGCCAGAGCGGGCCGAGCGCGTCATGGGCCGGGGTGTCATGGCAAAGCTCCCAGCGCCAGCAAGGCCACCAGCGCGCCGGCCATGTTGACGGTCCAAGCGCTGCGCCGGGCGGTGTGCAGGGTCGAGCCGATGTTGATGTCAGTCAGCATGTGGCGCACCCCGGCCAACAGGTGGTGTGCCAAAGCCCATACCAGCACGATCACCATGCCCTGAAAAATTCGGTGGTGCAGCAGTGCCATGACCTGTGCAAACCCTGCTTCGCTATCGAGCGAGCGCCACAGCAGGGTGAGGCACAGCGGCACCCCGACGGCCAGCAAAACCCCGCTCAGGCGGTGCAGGATGGAAGTGATGGCGCCGACCGGCATTCGGATCTGCAGCAGATTCAGGAACATCGGGCGTGGCAGGATGCGCGTGGGCGGTTTTTGCATCATCAACCTCGCCATGTCAAAGGATGAAAAGATCGAACAAGTGCGGGCTCAGTGATAACCCACGCCCATCACATAGGCGAACAGCTGCGACTGCTCGTACTGTCCCGCGGCCACCAGAGCGCGCAGAGCATTGCGTGCGTTGACCGTGACCAGCCGCGAGCGCGTGACGGGACTGAGATGGGTGACCCGTGTGGTGTTCATGGATGCTCTCCCAGCCATCCAGTGTCCGGACTATGCCGCCCCAAATTTGTAGGTCAATCACCCATAGTGCCGGGTCAAAAGGCAAAAACGGTGTGGATTCTTGCCAGAATGCAGGTATCAGTTTGTCCTGCCATTTTTTTGAAAGTCAGCTTATGCCGGCCCCTGTATCAAAAAACCTGGAAAACGCACTACAGCCACAAGAGGTGCTGCCGCTCAGCAACGCCGAATTGGTGCAGCTGCAGATTCGCGTGATCGCCCTGGAAAATCTGGTGGTAGCCCTGCTGGCCAATGCACCGGAGCGGCAACTGGAGCTGGTACGCGACATTGCAGCATCGATTTTTCCGCGGCCTGGCGTCGAGCACCGATTGACAGCCCAGGCTGCCGCTCAGATGGAGCACCTGGCACAGCGGTCACGGCGTTTGCAAGGCTGTCTGGCGCCGTCTCCAGACAAGGTGTCCGAGGATGATTTGCATCAAAATCAATAGCTTAAAGCGCTTGATGGGCGAGTCCTACAGGCTGATTTGACTGCTGCCATCAATAGCGACCTTGCGCCATCGGCTGCAACAGCACCAGCAAAGCGCCCGCGCCGCCGTCCATTGGGCGCGCTTGGACAAAGGCCAGTACCTCGTTTTTTTGTACCAGCCAGCGTTGCACCCGGCCTTTGAGCACCGGCGCCTTGCCAGGCGATCCCAGTCCCTTGCCATGCACCACACGCACGCAGCGTACGCCGAGTTTGTTGGCTTGGCGGATGAACTGGCCCAGTGCCTCGCGCGCTTCATCGACGCGCAGGCCGTGCAGGTCGAGCTGGCGCTGGATGCTCCAGTGCCCGGCGCGCAGGCGGTGGGTGATCTCCGCGCCGATGCCCGGTCGGCGAAAACTCAGCTGGTCGTCGGTGTCGAGCAGGGTGCTGACATCAAAGTCGTCGCTGATGGATTCGCGTAGCACCCGTTCTTCGTCTAACCAGTGTTGCACCGGCAGTGGCAGCGTCCGTTCGGGTGCCGTGTCGATCAGATTGCGGCTGCGCAGCGGTGTGATGGCGCCGATGCTGCGGGTGAACAATTGCCGTTCAGCCTGTAGCCGTGCAGCGGCTTCGCGCTGCGCTTTGGCTTGTGCGTCGGCGCGTTCCTGTTCTTCGCGCAAGCGCTGCGCCACGCCGGCCAGATCTTGCAAATCGTGCACGCGCAGGCTGATACGGCGCGGTGCGGCGGCGCTGCGCCGGGGTTTGGCTGGGGTGGGGGGGAGGCTGGGTGCGACGGTGCGCGGCCCCAGGGTGCGGCGTGCTTGTTGGGCGGCGTAGCGTGCGGTGGCGACTGCGCGTCGCAGCGTTCGGGGCGTCTCAGCGGCGGCAGGGAACGGTTGCGAGGCATTGGCGTCAGGCGCTGCGGCGCTGGCGCTGGCGCGCAGCAGCGCCGTGGCCAGTGCGCCTGACAGGGCGGCGGGCAGTTGTGGCGGCGGCATCACACCAACCCCTGTTCAGCCATCGACAGCGCCTGCCCTGGTGCCACGATGATGTGGTCGAGCACGCGCACGTCCACCAGCGCCAGGGTGCTTTTGAGCGTCTGTGTCAGCACCTCATCAGCGCGGCTGGGTTGCACACTGCCGCTGGGGTGGTTGTGCGCCAGGACCACGGCGCTGGCGTGGTGGTGCAACGCGCGCAGCACCACTTCACGCGGGTACACGCTGGTTTGCGTCAGCGTGCCGCGAAACAGTTCTTCGAGTGCGATCAGCCGGTGTTGGCTGTCCAAAAACAGCACGGCAAACACCTCGTGCCTCTTGTGCGCCAAATGCAGTTGCAGGTAGTGCTTGACGGCGTCGGGCGAGTCAAACGCCTCGCGCGTGCGCAGCTGCTGCGCCAGTGCGCGCCGCGCCAGTTCCATCACGGCGATCAGCTCGGCGCACTTGGCGGGGCCGAGGCCTTTGATGCGGGCCAGGTCGTCGCTGCTGGCCTGTAGCAGTCCGGCAATGCCGCCAAAGCCACCTGAACCGTCGTTGGCCGGCGGATCGAGCAACTCTTGCGCCAATTGCAGCACGCCTTTGCCCACAATGCCAGTGCGCAGCAAGATGGCCAGCAGCTCGGCATCGGCCAGCGCCGCCGGGCCGCGTGCCAGCAGCTTTTCGCGCGGCTGCGCGTCGGTGGGAAGGTCTTTCAGGGACATGGTGGGGCAGGGGGCAAAAGTCCAACCGTAAAATGGCGCGAGTTTATAGAGGCATCCATGACAACTGTTCAACCGGGTTCATTTTTGACCCTGCATTACCGTCTGGCCGGCCCCGCTGGCGACGTGATCAACACTTTTAACGACAAACCGGCCACGCTGACGCTGGGCAATGGCGAGCTGTCGCCAGCGCTAGAGCAGCGTTTGCTGGGCCTGGAGGACGGCGCACACGCCACCTTCGATCTGGCCGCTGGCGAGGCCTTTGGCCCACGCAACGCCGAGATGCAGCAGTGGGTGGCACGCCAGATGCTCAATGAATTGGGCGATCCCGACGAGCCATACCAGCTGGGTGATGTCGCTACCTTTCCCACGCCCGACGGCCAGGGCAGCTACGCCGGCTCGGTGATCGAGGTGCGCGAGGACGGCGCGGTGCGCTTTGACTTCAACCACCCGCTGGCGGGCCAGCCGGTGACGTTTGAGGTGCATGTGATCGGCGCGCTGTGAAGCACCCGCAAGAAGTTTTGTTGGCCGCACCACGCGGTTTTTGCGCCGGCGTTGATCGGGCGATCGAGATTGTCGAGCGCGCGCTGGAAAAATTTGGCGCCCCGATCTACGTGCGCCACGAAATCGTCCACAACACCTATGTGGTCAACGACCTGAAGGCCAAGGGCGCGATTTTTATCGAAGAACTCAGCGACGTGCCGCCCGGCGCTACCTTGGTGTTCAGCGCCCACGGCGTCAGCAAAGCGGTGCAACTGGAGGCCCAGGCGCGCGGTTTTAGCATCTTTGATGCCACCTGCCCGCTGGTCACCAAGGTGCATGTCGAAGTCGCCAAGTTGGCCCAAGAGGGTTACGAATTCATCATGATCGGCCACAAGGGCCACCCGGAAGTCGAAGGCACCATGGGCCAGCTGGACCACGGTATTCACTTGGTGGAAGACGTGGCCGGCGTGGCGTTGGTCAAGCCGCTGCAGACCGAGCGGCTGGCGGTGGTCACGCAAACTACGCTCAGCGTGGACGATGCCGCCGAGATCATGGCGGCCGTGCGCGCGCGCTTTCCGAGCGTGCGCGAGCCCAAACAGCAAGACATTTGTTACGCCACGCAAAACCGCCAAGATGCCGTCAAGCTGATGAGCCCGCAGGTCGATTTGGTCGTCGTCGTCGGCAGCCCCACCAGCTCCAACAGCAACCGCCTGCGCGAGTTGGCGGACAAGCTGGGCACCACTGCCTACATGGTCGATAGCGCCGATGAACTGCGCCCTGAGTGGTTTACCGGTATCGCCCGCGTCGGCCTGACGGCGGGCGCCTCCGCCCCAGAAATCTTGGTGCGCCAAGTGATTGAGCGCATCAAGGCGCTGGGCGCGGTGTCGGTGCGCACTATGGACGGCATCGAAGAAACCATCAAGTTTCCGCTGCCCAAGGGACTCAAGATCGATGCTGCCACCGGCCTGGAGCTGTCGCAGCGCAGCCCAGAGACCGGCAGCGCAAGCCACTAAACGCTATTTTTACAATAGCTGGTAGCGCTTGCTGCATAAGGGCTAGAGGCTATTTGACCTCAAATCGTGGCGCATTTCTGCGCCGCTCGGCGTAGCCTACAACCGGCCGACCGCCGCTCCAAATGTCCAGCGGCGGGTCGGCGGCCACGGCCTGCAAGATGTCGTTGCGCGAGATAAAGCCCGACAGCGCGCCAAACTCGTCCGTCACCGGCAGGCCCGGCAAGTCGGCATCCAGCAGCACCCGTGCCACGCGGCGCAACTCGGTGTCCGCAGACACGGTCGGCACGGGGCTGACCATCACTTCAGACACGGGGCGTCCGGCCAGTTCGATCGCTGCCTGCACTGCGCCGGGTTCGGGCAGCAAATCCAGTGGCGCCATGTCGGCGCGCAGCAGCATTCCCACCACCAAGCCCATCGCGTTGACCACCGGCGCCTGCGCAACGTGGTACTGCGCCAGCGTGTGCCATGCGTCGTTGACGCGCACCTCGGGCGGCACGGTCAGCACGCCGGTACTCATCACATCGCGCACGCGGGTCAGTTTCTGGCGCTCTTGCGGCCCTTGCGCGGTTTGAACGTAGGCCGAGACGGCGTCTTGTACGCGCGGACTGATCGGCTCGGGGGGGCGGTTGGCTGGCGGCAGCTGCACCTGCACCGGTTCGTCCTGCGGCGAACCCACGCTGCGCGTGTGCAGCGCCTGGGTGCGCGCCACCCGACGCACCGGTGCCACTTGCATCAGGGCGTCAGGGCCGCCGCGAAACATCTGCCCCGAGGGGCCAAAAACAAAAAACATGGTGAACCTCCCACATCAGGGCCAAGGTCAGCGCCTGTGCTTGCATGGTAGCGCCGCTAGTGTCTGCTGCGCCTCTAAAATCACGCCATGCTTGACATCCTCCTTCTCCGCAAAGACCTCGACACCGCCATCGCGCGGCTGCAGGCCCGCAAAAATCCCCAGCCCTTCCTGAACGTGCCCGCTTTCCAGGCGTTGGAAGCTGAGCGCAAAACGCTGCAGACCCGCACTGAAGAACTGCAGGCGCAGCGCAACCAGCTGTCCAAACAGATTGGCATGTTGATGGGCAAGGGCGACAAGGACGGCGCCGAAGCCGCCAAGGCCCAGGTGGCAGCGTCCAAAACCGAACTGGAGCAATCCGCCACGCGCCTGGAGCAAATCCAGACCGAACTGCAAACCCTGCTGCTGGCCGTGCCCAACCTGCCGCACGAGAGCGTGCCGGTTGGCGCCGGCGAAGACGACAACGTCGAAGTGCGCCGCTGGGGTACGCAGCCGACTTTCAGCTTCGAGCCGAAAGACCACGTCGATGTCGGCACGCCGCTGGGCCTGGACTTTGACATGGGCGTCAAGCTGTCGGGCTCGCGTTTCACCGTCATGAAAGGGCCGATTGCGCGTATGCACCGCGCACTGAGCCAGTTCATGCTCGACGTGCAAACGCAAGAGCACGGCTACACCGAGTGTTACGTGCCCTACGCCGTCAACGTCGATTCGCTCAAAGGCACCGGCCAGTTGCCCAAGTTCGAGGGCGACCTGTTCGCCGCCAAGAAGGGCGGGCAAGACAGCGAACCGGCGCCCGACCACGCTGCGCTCTATCTCATCCCGACCAGCGAAGTGCCGCTGACCAACTTTGTCCGCGATGTGGTGGTGCCAGAGTCTGAATTGCCGATCCAGCTGACAGCGCACACGCCGTGTTTTCGCTCCGAAGCTGGTAGCTACGGCCGCGACACGCGCGGCATGATCCGCCAACACCAGTTCGACAAAGTGGAAATGGTGCAGATCGTCCATCCCGACAAAAGCTACGCAGCACTGGAAGCCATGACCGGCCATGCCGAGGCCGTGCTGCAAAAGCTTGGCCTGCCGTACCGCGTGATGAGCTTGTGCAGCGGCGACATGGGCTTTGGTGCTGCCAAAACCTACGATTTGGAAGTGTGGCTGCCCGGCCAGAACAACTACCGCGAAATCAGCTCGATTAGCAACTGCGAAGCCTTCCAGGCGCGCCGCCTGCAGGCACGTTTCAAGAACGCCCAAGGCAAAAACGAGTTGGTGCACACCTTGAACGGCTCGGGCCTGGCCGTGGGCCGCACGCTGGTGGCGGTGCTGGAAAACTACCAGCAAGCCGACGGCAGCGTCACTGTGCCCGAAGCCCTGCGTCCCTACATGGGCGGCATTGAGGTTTTGACACCCTGAGTCGTCTGGGATAAGGCAAAAAGCCTGCTAGAATCGCAGGCTTCGACACCTAGGAGAGGTGGCAGAGTGGTCGAATGTACCTGACTCGAAATCAGGCGTGGTAGCAATATCACCGTGGGTTCGAATCCCACCCTCTCCGCCAGTATGCACAAGGCTTTGCTGCTATTTATTTAGCAGCAAAGCCTTTTTGCTTTTTGGAGCCGAGTAGCCACCATGGGCCTCCTGGGTGCTCATGGCGCGTTTTTCTCTGCACGTAAGACGCTTGCCCTGCCTTAAGTCGCATATCAGCAGCTGCTGTGGCTGGCCTGAGCCGTTTTATCTCGCTGAACCGCAGGGCTCTCAGGGTTCTCCCCCCGCGTTACTGAGGGTTCCACCCAAGGGCAGTGCGAGGATGGCTGTTTATATTGGCCAGTCCTTCTTTGGTAACCGTGGCGCCCCCATGATTTCTGTTCGTCGTGCCTGTTTGGCTGTCTGTCATGGCATCCGCTGCGCGGCGTCTGAGGGGCGCGCGTGATGCAGCTGGTCTCCGCGCCTGTCACTGGGAAGGGGGCCACGTTCAGTGTTGGCGGGTGGGGGACGCGGGCGTGGTGGCTGGCGCTCTTGGCAGCGCTGGTGGTGATTTTTGTTGGTGCCATGTCGGGCTGGCTGGTGGCACGTGCCTCGGGGCAGGAGGCGTTGCAGCGACTGCAAGGCCAGCAGGCCGATGAGGTCGAAGTGGTGGCGCGCTTGTTGGCCAGCAAAATTGAGCAGAGCCAGAAGCTGCTGCGCCAAGTGGCCACAGGCATTACCCCGCAGATGCTGCATTCGCCCTCGTCGCTGCAATGGTTGCTGCAGCAGGGCTTGCCCGCCGTGCAGTTTTTTGACTCCCTGCAGGTGGCGCGCCAAGACGGGGAATTGCGCGTCAATTTGCAATATGGGCGCTTTGACAACGCGGCCAACCTCGAACCCACCGAGCGCGACAGCTTGCGCCGTACGCTGCAGGAGGGCAAACCAATGGTGTCCGAGCTGATTGCCGGGCGCACCAGTGAGGCGCGGGTCATGTTCACCCAGCCGCTGCACCGCCCCGATGGTTCGGTGATGGGCGTGGTGGCTGGGGGCCTGAAACTGCAGTCGCAGGGGCTGTTGCCGGGCTCCTTGCTGCTGCCGGCGCGCTCGGACTCGCGGCTGCTGGTGTTTACGCGCGATGGCACCATTCTTTTGCACTCCGACCCGGCCCGTGTCATGGGCAACGTGCGCGATGAGCCGGGTCTGGCACAGGTCTATGCGCAGTGGCGCGCGCAGGAGCGCCCGGTGGAGGGGCGTGGCACAACGCAGGTGTTGTCCGGATACATCGTCAGCATGGCTGGCATGCCCTTGCCGCAGTGGTTGGTAGCGCGTGTGAGTGATGCGCAGGCGGTGCTGGCGCCGTTGCCCGGTGCCCAGCGCCACGCGTGGTGGGTGGTGGCGGGTACCACGGCGCTCAGTGCCGTGGGCGTGGCCGCTCTGCTGTTGCTTTGGCTGGTGCGCCCGCTGGCCCAGCTGCGCACGCGTGCCGTGCAGATGCTGGATAGGCACACGCCGCCCACTATGCCCTGGCCCCGGGCGGGCGGCGAGGTAGGCGCACTGGTGCAGGTGTTTCAGGCGTTGCAGGCGCAGTACGCACAACAGGCGGTGGCGCAAAAAACCATCGTGGACGAGTTTCAGGCGGTGATGGTGCACGCTTCGATCAGCATCGTCATCTTGCAGCAGGGGATGCTGCAAAAGGTCGGCAGCCAGGCCTGCCGGATGCTGGGCTACACCGAGGAGGAGCTGCGCGGCCGCCCGGTGCGCGAGCTGTATTGGTCGGATGCCGACTATGCGCAGACCAGCGCCCGTGTAAAGGCTGGTTTTGCTGAGCACGGTGCCCTGATGGGCGATGTGTGCCTGCGCCGCAAGGATGGCAGCTCTGTCTGGGTTCGCGTGCAGGGATGCAGCGTGAACCCGGCCGATGCACACGGTGCCACGGTCTGGACACTGGAAGACCTGACCACCGTCCATGCCGCACGCGAGCAGAACATCTGGCTGGCCGCGCACGACCCGCTGACCCAGCTGACCAACCGCCAGGGCTGCGAGCGGCGCCTGCATCTGTTGCTGGCCGAGCGCCTGGCGCGCCGGTGCAGTGAGACGCCGCTTGCGGGCGTGCAGCAAGGTGCGCAGGAGCGCGCAGCGGATGGCGTGTTCCTGTACCTCGATCTGGACCATTTCACGGTCGTCAACGACTTGGCCGGTCATGACGCCGGCGATGATGTGCTGTGCCATGTGGCGCAACTGCTGCAGACGCAGGTGGGCCAAAGCGGTTGGGTGGCGCGCCTGAGCGGCGACGAATTTGGCGTGGTGTTGCCAGACTGCGCTGCTGCGCACGGCGCTGAGGTGGCGGCACAACTGTGCGCCGTGGTGCGTGCCTGGGAGCCGATGTACCAGGGTCGCAGCTTTGTGCTCGGGGCCAGCATCGGCATGGTGGTGCTGGACGCCTGCACGCAAGACGCCGCCAGCGTATTGCAGGCGGCTGATATGGCGTGCTACAGCGCCAAACGCACTGGCCGCAATCGCATGGTGCTGCACGTGCCACAACGGGTGTAAAGGGCTTGGCTCTTTTGATATGGGCCGTCCGTGGTCTTTTGCAGCTATTGAAATGGTAGCTAATGGCGCACGTCTACTCTGCTTTAGCGGCCTGTTTTATTCATAAGGTAAAAGCAAACTGAGAGACAATCGGCGGCATGAATTTTTCCGCACCTCCTTCTGCCCCGAGCGCGCCGGCGCGGCTGCAACTGACCGGCATCACCAAGCGCTATCCAGCAGTGGTGGCCAATAGCGGAGTATCGCTCACGGTGCAGCCGGGTGAAATCCACGCGGTGCTGGGCGAAAACGGTGCTGGCAAATCGACGCTGATGAAAATCATCTATGGCGCCGTGCAGCCCGATGAGGGCAGCGTGTACTTCAATGGCCAAGCCGTGCAGGTGCGCAATCCGCAAGAAGCGCGCGCCTTGGGCATTGCCATGGTGTTCCAGCATTTCAGCCTGTTCGATACCCTGTCGGTGGCCGAGAACGTCTGGCTAGGGCTGGACAAAAGTCAGCGTTTGGCAGAAGTCACCGAGCGCATCACCGCCAAGGCGACTGAATATGGCCTCGATATCGATCCGCTGCGCCCGGTGCACACCCTGAGCGTCGGCGAGATGCAGCGGGTGGAAATCATCCGCGCCCTGCTCACCGAGCCCAAGGTGCTGATCCTGGACGAGCCGACCTCGGTGCTGACACCGCAGGCGGTCGAAAAACTGTTTGTGGTGCTGCGCAAGATCGCTTCTGAGGGCTGCAGCATTCTGTATATCAGCCACAAGTTGCATGAAATCCGCTCTTTGTGTACGGCGTGCACCGTGCTGCGCGGCGGCCAGGTGACGGGGGTCTGCAACCCGTCAGAAGAATCCAACGCCTCGCTGTCGCGCCTGATGATTGGCGCCGAGCCTCCGGCGTTGATGCACCGCCCGATACATGCCGGCGCAGTAGTGCTGCAATTACAGGATTTGAATTTGGCGCGCACCGATCCGTTTGGTGTCGATTTGATCGATATGCAATTGCAGGTGCGCGCCGGCGAGGTGGTGGGCATTGCCGGTGTCTCGGGCAATGGGCAAAAGGAATTGCTGTATGCGTTGTCGGGTGAAGACCAGCGCGCCGCGCCGGCGATGGTGCAGCTGATCGGGCAGAACGCCGGACGCCTGGGGCCCCGTGCGCGCCGGGCGTTGGGGCTGCATTTTGTGCCGGAAGAGCGCCTGGGCCGGGGGGCGGTGCCAAGCATGGGGCTGGCGCACAACCTGCTGCTGACGCGCAGCGACGCGGTGGGGAGCGGCGGCTGGATTCGCATGGGCCAGTTGCAGGCGCAGGCGCGCGCCATCATCGAGCGCTTTCAGGTTAAGGCCGGTGGCGTGCAGGCGCCGGCGCAGTCGCTGTCGGGCGGCAATTTGCAAAAATTCATTGTCGGGCGCGAGATTGATGCCCACCCCAGTTTGCTGATTGTTTCGCAGCCGACCTGGGGTGTGGACGTGGGCGCAGCGCAGCAAATTCGCGCCGCCATCCTGGCCCTGCGCGATGCCGGTTGTGCGGTGCTGGTGCTGAGTGAAGAACTGGATGAACTGTTTGATCTGAGCGACCGGCTGCACGTCATGGCCAAGGGGCATTTATCGCCGTCCATTGATCGCGCCGACGCCACCGTCGAGCGCATTGGCGAGTGGATGAGCGGCCTGTGGCACGCCGACGTGCAGGCGCATCTGGCACGCAACCGCGAGCAACTGCGCGCACTCGACGAGGAGATGCACCATGCTCAAGCTTGAACCGCGCCCGCAGGCCTCGCGCGCCTGGAGTTATGGTTCGCCGGTGCTGGCGCTGGCGATCACGGTGCTGATCGGCATGGCCTTGTTTGCTGCCTTGGGCAAGGACCCGGTGCGCGGCTTGCAGGTGTTTTTCTGGGAACCGATCCGCTCGTCTTACGCACTGGGCGAGTTGTTGCTCAAGGCGACACCGCTGCTGCTGATTGCGCTGGGGCTGGCGGTGTGCTTTCGCTCCAACATCTGGAACATTGGCGCCGAAGGGCAGTTCGTCATGGGCGCGATTGCCGCCGGTGGCGTGGCGCTGCTGGCCGACAAAACGACGGGAGGCTGGATCATGCCGGCGGTGCTGCTGGCCGGCGTGCTGGGTGGCATGGCCTGGGCGGGGTTGGTGGCGTTGCTGCGCGACCGCTTCAATGCCAGCGAAATTCTGGTCAGCCTGATGCTGGTCTATGTGGCCACGCTAGTGCTCAGTTACCTGGTGTTCGGCCCTTGGAAAGACCCGCTGGGCTACAACTTTCCGCAAACCAAAACCTTTGAGAAAGTGGCGCAGGTGCCGCGCCTCCTGGCCGGCTCGCGCCTGAATCTGGGCCTGCCGCTGGCGCTGGCGGCTGCGGCAGCATTGTGGGTGTTTCTGTTTCGTACCCGCGCCGGCTTTGCCTTGCTGGTCGGCGGCCTGGCGCCGGCCGCGGCGCGTTATGCGGGGTTTTCTTCGCGGCGCACGCTGTGGACGGCGCTGCTGATTTCGGGCGGTGCCGCCGGTCTGGCGGGTGCGCTGGAGGTGGCTGGACCGGTCGGCCAGCTGACGCCGTATGTGCCGGTGGGCTACGGTTTTGCCGCCATCATCGTCGCCTTTGTCGGGCGCCTGCACCCGGTGGGCATGGTGTTTTCTGCCGTGCTGATGAGCATGTTGTATATCGGTGGTGAGCTGGCGCAGTCGCGTCTGGGCTTGCCCAAATCGCTGACCGGTGTGTTCCAGGGGCTGCTGCTGTTCACGCTGCTGGCCTGCGACACCTTGATCGCCTACCGCCTGCGCTGGGTACACCGCGCGCCCGCACTGAAGAAGGGGCACTGAAATGGAGTCTTACGCGCTGCTCATTGCCGCCACCCTGAGCGCTGGCACCGTGCTGGCCCTGGCGGCCCTGGGGTTATTGATCAACGAGAAAGCCGGGGTCGTCAACCTGGGCGCCGAGGGCCTGATGCTGTGCGCCGCCATTGCCGGTTTTGCCACGGTGGTCCACACCGGCAGCACCTGGCTGGGCTTTGCCGCCGGCATGGCGGCAGGGGCGCTGCTGGCGGCGATTTTTGGCGTGTTGGTGATTTGGCTGGGTACGAATCAATACGCCACCGGTCTGGCACTGAGCTTGTTTGGCGTCGGTTTCTCGGCTTTTGTTGGCATTAACTATGTGCAGGCCAAATTGCCCGAGCTGCCCAAATATGCGATTCCCGTGCTGGGCGATGTGCAGCTGCTCGGGCCGGCGCTGTTTCGCCAGCACCCGCTGGTGTATGGCGCCATGCTGCTGGCGGCGGGACTGGTGTGGTTTTTGTATCGCACGCGCGCCGGTCTGGTGCTGCGTTCGGTAGGCGAGTCGCCCGAGTCGGCGCACGCGCTGGGTTACCCGGTGCGGCGCATTCGCCTGGCTGCGGTGATGGTTGGCGGCGCGTTGTGCGGCCTGGCGGGTGCCTATATTTCCACCGTCTATACGCCGTTGTGGGTCGAGGGCATGGTGGCTGGGCGCGGCTGGATTGCGCTGGCGTTGACGACGTTTGCTACTTGGCGTCCGGCGCGCGTGCTGCTGGGCGCGTATCTGTTTGGTGGTGTCACCATGCTGCAGTTTCACCTGCAGGCCTCCGGCGTGCAGGTGGCCAGCCAACTGCTCAGTATGTTGCCGTATGTCGCCACCATCGTGGTGCTGGCGCTGATCTCACGCAATCCCACCTGGATCCGCGTGAATATGCCGGCCTCGTTGGGCAAGGCGTTTTATCCCGGCTCTTGAAGACATTTTTTAGATATCTTTTTTCACATCTATAAGGAAACCACCTATGACCGATCTCAATAAGCGTTCTTTGCTCAAGATGGCTGCGCTGAGTGCCGTTGCCGTTGCTGCGCTGGCCGGCTGCGGCAAAAAAGACGAGCCGCCGCCTGCGGCTGCCCCGGCAGCACAGGCACCACTCGCCAAGCCCGAGCCCTTGAAGATCGCCTTTGCCTATGTCGGCCCGGTGGGCGATGGCGGCTGGTCGTATGCCCACGACAACGCGCGCAAGGCTCTGGAAAAAGAATTTGGCGACAAGATTGTCACCACGTTTGTCGAAAGCGTGCCCGAGTCGGCTGACGCCGAGCGCGTGCTGCGCGACTTTGTCGGCCAGGGCAATCAGCTGATTTTTGGCACCACCTTTGGCTACATGGAGTCGATGGTGAAAGTGGCCGCCGACCACCCGAACGTGAAGTTTGAACATGCCACCGGCTACAAGACCGCCGCGAACCTGCGCACTTACGACAGCCGCACCTATGAAGGCGCCTACCTGGCTGGTGTGATTGCTGGCGGCATGACCAAAACCAACACGCTGGGCGTGGTCGGCTCGGTACCGATTCCGGAGGTGCTGCGCAACATCAACAGCTTCACGCTGGGCGCGCTGTCGGTGAATCCAAAGATCAAGACCAAGGTGGTGTGGGTCAACGAATGGTTCAGCCCACCCAAAGAAACCGAAGCCGCCACCAGCCTGATCAACG
The DNA here is from genome assembly GCF_000688255.1 of Simplicispira psychrophila DSM 11588. Taxonomy (GTDB): domain Bacteria; phylum Pseudomonadota; class Gammaproteobacteria; order Burkholderiales; family Burkholderiaceae_C; genus Simplicispira; species Simplicispira psychrophila. The sequence continues at coordinate 86,385 of NZ_JHYS01000004.1, forward strand.
GCGGCGCCGACATTCTGTTCCAAAACACCGACTCGCCCGCCGTGCTCAAGACCGCGCAAGAAAAGGGCGCGCGCGCCTTTGGCTGGGACTCGGACATGACCGCTTACGGCCCCAAGGCGCACCTGGGCTCGGCGATCATCAACTGGACGCCGTACTACACCAAGGCCGTCAACGACGTGCTGAAGGGCAGCTGGAGCACCGGCCAAGCGTGGTGGGGCGTCAAGGAAGGCGCCATTGACATCGTGTCCATCGCTGACGACGTGCCCGCCGACGTCAAAGCCAAGGTGGAAGAAGTCAAGAACGGCCTGAAAAACGGCAGCTTTGCTATTTGGAAAGGCCCGTTGCTGGACAACCAGGGCAAGGAAGTGCTGGGCCAGGGGGTGGTGGCAGACGATAAATTTCTGGTCGGCGTGAACTTCTACGTTCAAGGTGTGGAAGGCCAGGTGCCGGGCGGCGACAAGAAATAAAGCCATCCATCGACACCGATGGACGGGATGAAAAGGGCTGCCCACGGGTAGCCCTTTTTTGTCGGTGGGGGTGGTGCCGGCGCCGTCCTTTGCAGACAATGGACGCTTATTTTGGAGACTGCTGATGTTCACCGTCCCACCGATTGCCGCGCAGCGGTTGCCCGAATTGCTATGCACCCTGCCCAAAGCCGAACTGCATATCCACATCGAGGGCTCGCTTGAACCCGAGTTGATCTTTGCCCTGGCGCAGCGCAACCACATGCCGCTGGCGTATCCAAGCGTGCAGGCGTTGCGCAGCGCCTATGCCTTTGAGCACCTGCAAAGTTTTCTTGACATCTATTACGCCGGTGCCAGCGTGCTGCGGCATGAGCAGGATTTTTACGACATGGCCTATGCCTACCTTGCACGGGCAGCTATGGATAAAGTAGTACACGCAGAAATATTTTTTGACCCGCAAACGCACACGGCGCGCGGCGTGCCGATCGAGGCGGTCATCAACGGCCTGTACCGCGCCTGCGCTGATGCGCGCACCGAGCGGGGTATCAGCGCCTCGCTGATCCTGTGCTTTTTGCGCCACCTGAGCGAAGAAGACGCCTTTGCCACGCTGCAGCAGGCGCTGCCGTTGCAGGACAAGTTCATCGGCGTCGGACTCGACAGCAGCGAGCTGGGCCACCCGCCGGAAAAATTTGCGCGCGTCTTTGCGCGCTGTCGTGAACTGGGTCTGCACCGGGTCGCCCACGCCGGCGAAGAGGGGCCGCCGGCGTATATCTGGAGTGCGCTGGATGTGTTGGGGGCAGAGCGCATCGACCATGGCGTGCAGGCGGTGCACGATGCTGCGCTGCTGCAGCGCTTGGTGCAAGAGCGTATTGCGCTCACTGTGTGCCCGCTGTCCAATCAGAAACTGCGTGTGTTCCCTGAGCTGAAAGACCACAACCTGCTGCAACTGCTTGAAGCAGGCGTGGTCGTCACGGTGAATTCGGACGATCCGGCCTACTTTGGTGGCTACATCAACGACAACTTTACGCAATTGTTTGCCGCCGTGCCGGGCCTGACGGCGCAGCACGCCTACCAGCTGGCGCGCAACAGCTTCGAGGCCAGTTTCATTCCCGAGGCCGACAAGGCGCGCTTCATTGCGCGCCTGCAAGCGCACTGCACGGCGTTTGCCAGCGCGGCTTAACCGGCCAGCGCGGGCAGGGTCTGCAGCGCCTCGGCCAGTTGCTGCGCACAGCCCTGCAGCACTTGGGGGTGATATCGAACAGCGTGGCGGCATGGCGCTTGGTTGCCGCCAGCACATGGCCGGAGTTGACCTGGCCGATGTCCATGAAGGCGATCGTCAACGTGTCCTCGTACACCTTGGCGCAGGGGTTTTCGCTGTGCACCAGACGGCAAAAAATGCATTGTCCTGGGGGCGAGGTGTCGATGAATAGGGGTATGGTGCGTCTCCGGTAAAGCGGCGCAGAAAACCAAAGATCATAGCCAAAAGTGCCTCCAGCCCTTGCTGAGTAAGCGCGATAAGCTATGATTTTTGATTTTTATACGCCGATGCCCAGCACCACAGTGTGGGTCTGCTGCGGCTGTGCACGCGGCGTTTATGCCGATAATCACCACCCCCGGCGCTGTGCCCCAGCGCCGGGGGTTTCTTTTTTCAGGGCCATGTAGAGGACCACCATGTACAAAAACCTCGCTGCCACGCTCGTGGCCGCCTGTTTTTTCGCGCCTGCCTTGGCGCAGATCGCACCCGCCACCCCGGCGAAAATCCCCGCCCCGTTGAAGATCGGTTTTGTCTATGTCACGCCGGTGCTGGCCGCCGGCTGGACGCGCCAGCACGAGGACGGGCGCAAGGCGGTCGAAGCTGCGCTGGGCGCCAGAGTGCAGACCACGGCCGTCGATAACGTGGCCGAAGGGGCTGATGCCGAGCGTGTCATCCGCGACTTGGCGCGCACCGGGCACCAGCTGATTTTCACCACCAGTTTTGGCTATATGGAGCCGACGCTGAAGGTGGCGCAGGACTTTCCGGGCGTGAAATTCGAGTCCATCACCGGCTACAAGACCGCCCCCAACGTCGCTACGGCGAATGCACGCTACTACGAGGGCCGCTACTTGGCCGGCATTGCTGCGGGCCGCATGACCCAGACCGGCGTGGCGGGTTATGTAGCGGGTTTTCCGATTCCGGAAGTGCTGCAAGGCATCAATGCCTTCACGCTGGGCATGCGCTCGGTCAATGCCAAGGCCGTGGTCAAAGTAGTGTGGCTGAATGCCTGGTTTGACGCACCGCGCGAGCGCGATGCGGCCATGACGCTGTTCGACCAGGGCGCGGATGTGCTGTCGTTCCACACCGCCACCAATGCCGTGATGGTGGCAGCGCAGGAGCGCGGCAAGCTGGCCGTGGCCTACCACTCCGATATGCGCAACGTCGCACCCGACGCGCAGATCGTTGCCGTGACGCACCAGTGGGGCAGTTACTACACGCGGCGTGTCCGCGCCGTGCTCGACGGCAGCTGGCAGAGCGGCGATGTCTGGGGCGGCGTGCGCGAGGGCATGATCCGCGTCGGCGACTTTGGCTCTAAGGTGCCCACTGGGGTGCAGCAAGAGGTGTTGCTGCGTCAACGGGACCTCAGCGAGGGTCGGCTGCATCCTTTTCGTGCGGGGGCGGTGGCGGTGTGCGACAACGCGGGGCACGTCGTGATTGCACCAGGTCAGATGCTGACAGACGCGCAAATCCTGCAAATGAACTGGTTGGTGGAGGGTGTGCAAGGGCGTGTAAGCCAATGACCTGTTCTTGACCTTATGGGCAGCATTCCCACTGGTCAGCAGCGCGTTCGGGGATTAGACTTTTTCTTCGACTGTCCGATCGCTGAACCAGGCGCGCCCAACCCGCGCGCGGAGGCCGTGGATGAACTCGCACCCCGCACTGCAACTGCATGTTCCGGAGCCCACCGGGCGCCCGGGCCATAAGACCGATTTTTCCTATCTGCGCCTGTCGCCCGCCGGCGCGCTGCGCCGCCCGCCGACCGATACCCCAGCGGCCGACACCGCCGATGTCGCCAACGGCTTGGTGCGCGTGCTCGACGACCAGGGCCGTGCGGTGGGCCCGTGGGCACCGCCGATCCGCCCCGAACGCCTGCGCCAAGGATTGCGCGCCATGCTGCGCACCCGATTGTTTGACGCCCGCATGGTGCTGGCGCAGCGCCAGAAAAAGCTTTCTTTTTATATCCAGTGCCTGGGCGAAGAGGCGATTGCCGTGGCGCAGGCGCAGGTGCTGCAACCGGGCGACATGTGCTTTCCGACCTACCGCCAGCAGGGCTTGCTGCTGTCGCGTGATGACATTTCGCTGTCGGAGCTGATCTGCCAGCTGATGAGCAACCAGTGCGATCCGCTCAAGGGGCGCCAGCTGCCGGTGCTGCATTCCTACAAACGCGCCGGCTTTTTTTCTGTCTCGGGCAATCTGGGGACGCAGTTCATCCAGGCGGTCGGCTGGGCCATGGCTTCGGCCATCCAGGGCGACAGCAAGATCGCTTCCGGCTGGATTGGCGACGGCGCCACGGCCGAGGCTGAATTCACTACCGCGCTGACTTTTGCCCATGTCTACCGTGCGCCGGTGATTCTGAATGTGGTCAATAACCAGTGGGCCATCTCCACCTTCCAGTCGATGGCGGGAGGCGAGGGCAGCACCTTTGCCGCGCGCGGTATCGGCTACGGCATTGCGGCGCTGCGGGTCGATGGCAATGATTTTTTGGCCGTCCATGCCGCCTCGCAGTGGGCGGCCGAGCGCGCGCGCAACAACCAGGGGCCGACGCTGATCGAGTGGCTGACCTACCGGGGAGGGCCGCATTCGACCTCCGACGATCCGTCTCGCTACCGCCCGGCGGACGACTGGCAGCACTTTCCCCTGGGCGATCCGATTGCCCGGCTCAAACAGCACCTGATCGCACTGGACGAGTGGTCGGACGAGCGCCATGAGACCCTACAGCAAGAGCTGCAAGCCGAGCTGCTGGCCGCGCAGCAAGAGGCCGAAAGCCACGGCACGCTGCTCGATGGCCATGTCTTCAGTGCCGATGCGATGTTTGACGATGTCTACAAAGAACTGCCGGCGCACCTGCGCCGCCAGCGCGAACAACAACACACCCTGGGAGGCTGACGATGGCCGCACAAGCACCTGAGATGGACCGCGCCGCGCCTGTCGCAACCGTGTCGATGACCATGATCCAGGCGCTGCGCTCGGCGCTGGACGTGGCGATGGGGCGCGATGACAACGTCATCGTCTACGGCCAGGATGTGGGCTACTTTGGCGGCGTCTTCCGCGTCACCGAAGGCTTGCAAGCCAAATACGGCCGTTCGCGCTGCTTTGATGCGCCGATTTCGGAGGGCGGCATTGTGGGTACGGCGGTGGGCATGGGCGCCTATGGCCTGCGGCCGGTGGTGGAGATCCAGTTTGCCGATTATTTTTATCCGGCCATGGATCAGATTGTTTCCGAGGCGGCGCGGCTGCGCTACCGCTCGGCGGGCGACTTCACGGCGCCGCTCACCATCCGTATGCCGTGTGGCGGCGGCATTTACGGCGGCCAGACGCACAGCCAGAGTCCTGAGGCCCTCTTTGCCCATGTCTGCGGCGTACGCACGGTGATGCCCAGCAACCCGTACGACGCCAAAGGGCTGCTGCTGGCGTCGATAGAAAACGACGATCCGGTCATTTTTCTGGAACCCAAGCGCCTCTACAACGGCCCGTTTGACGGTCACCATGACCGGCCTATCGTGCCGTGGTCGCAACACGCGCTCAGCCAGGTTCCCAGCGGCCACTACACGGTGCCGCTGGACAGCGCCAGCGTGTTTCGCGCTGGTACGGCAGTGACGGTGCTGACCTACGGCACCATGGTCTGGGTGGCTGACGGCGCAGTGCGCGACACCGGCATTGACGCCGAGATCATCGACCTGCGCAGCATCTGGCCGCTCGACCTGGAGACTATCGTTACCTCGGTGAAGAAGACCGGACGCTGTGTGGTGCTGCACGAGGCCACCCGCACCGGTGGCTTTGGCGCCGAGCTGGTGGCGCTGGTGCAGGAGCACTGCTTCTACCACCTGGAAGCGCCCATCGAGCGTGTCACCGGCTGGGATACGCCTTATCCGCACGCCCAGGAGTGGGCTTATTTCCCTGGGCCGGCGCGCGTGGGCGCTGCCCTGCAACGTGTCCTGGAGGCTTGACGACCATGGGTCTATATGCAATTCGGGTGCCCGACATTGGCGAGGGCGTGGCAGAAGTCGAGCTGGTGGCTTGGCATGTGCAGCCGGGCGACACGGTGCGCGCCGACCAGCCGCTGGCCGATGTGATGACCGACAAGGCGACAGTAGAAATCCCCTCGCCGGTGGATGGAAGCGTGCTGGTGTGCGGTGGTGCCATCGGCCAGACGCTGGCCGTGGGCGCCGAGCTGCTGCGGCTGGAAGTGGCGGGCGCTGGCAATCTGCCGGCCCAGGGCGTCAGGGCGGCGCCAGCGCCTGCCGCGCCGCCAGCGACCGCACCTTTATCCGCCGCTGCACCCTTGGGGCCTGCGCCCGTAGCTGTCTCCACCGCGCCAGCCGCCCCAGCCCTAGCACCGGAAAGCCCCGCGCCGCGCCTGTCTGGTGCGCCAGCGCAGGCCGCCCCGGCCGTGCGCCAGCGCGCACGCAGCCTGGGGCTGGCGCTGGAGGACGTCGCCGCCAGTGGCCCGGACGGACGCGTTCTGCACGCTGATCTGGATGCCTACATGGCGGCGCAGAGGGCTGTGCCCCAGCAGGCCTCAGCGCCGCCGCCCGCCACCCAGCGGCTAGCCGAGCGCCACGGCGAGCACACGGTGCCGGTGATTGGCCTGCGCCGCAAGATCGCGCAAAAAATGCAGGAGTCCAAGCGCCGCATTCCGCATTTCAGTTACGTCGAAGAGGTGGATGTCACCGAGTTGGAGGCGCTGCGCGCGCAGCTCAATGCACACTACGCCGGCACGCGTGGCAAGCTGACGCTGCTGCCGTTTCTGGTGCGCGCCTTGGTGCTGGCGCTGCCGCAGTGTCCGCAGTTGAATGCCCGCTTTGACGACGAGGCCGGCATCGTCACGCAATACGCTGGCGTGCACTTGGGCGTGGCGACGCAAACCGCTTCCGGCCTGATGGTGCCGGTACTGCGCCACGCCGAGGCGCTGGACTTGTGGGCCTGCGCCGCCGGCATTGCACGCGTGGCCGAGAGCGCGCGCAGCGGCAAGGCGACACGCGGCGAGCTGTCGGGCTCGACCATCACCCTGACCAGCCTGGGGCCGCTGGGCGGCATTGCCAGCACGCCCGTCATCAACGCGCCCGAGGTGGCGATCATCGGCGTGAATCGCATCGTCGAGCGCCCGATGCTGCGCGGCGGCAGCGTGGTGGCGCGCCTGTTGATGAACCTGTCCTCGTCCTTTGACCATCGCGTGGTGGACGGTCTGCACGCCGCGCAATGCATCCAAGCGGTGCGTGGGTTGCTGGAAAACCCTGCCTTGCTGCTGGTGGACTGATCTGGCTTGTGGGGCGCTGCAGGTAAGCTGGCGCCCCGGTGCACAGGGGCTGTCCGGCCCTGCGGCGCTTTGTTGACAACCGGCGTCGGCAGAAAGACCTCATTTTTAAAGCAAAATACGGCTCTAACGCTTGGTGGTCAAGCGCTGATAGCTATCAAAACAGTAGTTTGGGCGAGGAATCAAGATGAGTATCAAGAGCGACAAGTGGATCCGCCGCATGGCCGAGCAGACCGGCATGATCGAGCCGTTCGAGCCGGGTCAGGTGCGCGAGGTCGAGGGTAAAAAAATCATCAGCTACGGCACCAGCAGCTATGGCTATGACATTCGCTGTGCACCGGAATTCAAGGTGTTCACCAATATCCACAGCACCGTGGTCGATCCAAAGAACTTTGACGAAAAGAGCTTTGTCGATTTTTACGGTGACAGCTGCATCATTCCGCCAAACAGCTTTGCGCTGGCGCGCACCCTGGAATATTTCCGCATTCCACGCAATGTGCTGACCATCTGCCTAGGCAAGAGCACCTACGCGCGCTGCGGCATCATCGTCAACGTCACGCCCTTCGAGCCCGAATGGGAAGGTTACGTCACCCTTGAATTCAGCAATACCACGCCGCTGCCGGCCAAAATTTATGCTGGCGAGGGCTGCGCCCAGGTGCTGTTCTTTGAGAGCGACAAGGACGATGTCTGCGAAGTGTCTTACAAAGACCGTGGCGGCAAATACCAGGGCCAGCATGGCGTGACGCTGCCCCGGGCATAAATAGCGGGCGAGCGGTTTTCTACGTCTCCAGCCGCTCCATCGCCAGCCGCAGCGCGGCAAAGCAGTCCGGGTCAAGGGCAGTGCCCACGGTCTTGGCCATCATCTCCAGCGTTTGTGGAATCGGTATGGCGCCGCGATAAGGGCGCTCGGCGGTGATGGCGTCAAAGATGTCGGCGGTGGTGATGATGCGGGTCTCCAGCCCAATGTCGTCGGCCATCAAACCACGCGGATAGCCCTTGCCATCGAGGCGCTCGTGGTGCGCGCCGGCCACTTTGGCCAGTTCGCGGAAGGCGCTGATTTTGGACCGAATATCTTCGGTCAGTTGTGCGTGTTGGCGCACGGCGGCCCATTCGGCTGCGTCCAGCGCGCCGGCCTTGTCCAGCACGCTGTTGCTCACCCCCAGTTTGCCCACGTCGTGCAGCAGTGCGCCGCGCTTGAGCCAGCGCCGGCGCGGCGCATCGATGCCCATGGCTTCGGCAATCAAGTCGGTATACAACGCCACGCGCGCGCTGTGGCCGCTGGTATAGGGGCTTTTGGAGCCCACCACCTGGCCAAAAGCGGTGGCGATGTCGTCCAGATAGTCGTCGTCCAGCGGCACCTCGCAGCCGATGGGCTCCAGGGCCAGCAGGGCGGTGGTGATGCGCTCGGAGGACAGCATGGCCCAAAAATCGCTCTGCGGTGCCAGTGTGTCCAGCGCATCCACCAGCGCCGGGTCAAACCACTGGCCGCTGCGCTTGCGCGCTTCGGCCAACGCGGCGCCCTGGCCATCGGCGCGGTGAAAAACGTCGATCACCTGCGCTAGCAGGGCAATGCGCGAATACAACGGAATGCGCTCGCCTCCCAGGTTGTCAGGCATGCCTTGACCGTTCCAGTGCTCGTCGAGGTGGTAGATGCCGGCGGCCACGCCTTCAGAAAAACGCAGTAGCCGGGCAATTTCGGCGCCGCGCTGGCAGCGGGTCTGGATCAACTCTTGCGCCAACTCTTGGCCGTCGCGCAGCACGTGCAACACACTGCGAAAGCGCTCGGCGAGGCCGGCTTTCAGACCAGTATGCTGCAGCACAAAACGCACTACCTGCGGCAGGCTGTCGCCGACCCGTTTGAAATCGCGTTTGAAGCCCAGGTCATCGGTCAGGTAGAGCTGGCAAATACGCGCTGCGTTGCTGCTGCAGCCCAAATCTTTCAGCAGCAGTGTGTAGTACAGCTCCCAGCGTTGCTGGTCATCCAGGCCGATGGCCTGGCCCAGGTGCATCCCTATCCAGCAACAGCGCACGCAATGGCCTTGGGGTTGGCCTTCTGTCAGGTCCAAGGCGTGGCTCAACGCGCTGATGAGCTCGGCCAGTTGCAGTCCGGCGGGTAGGAAAGAAGGGTTTTGTGACATGTTTACATTTTGATGCAAATGGCGTGGGCTTCGCTGGGCGCAGGTTATTCAGCGGCGCGCGTAAACTGCTTTTCCTTGCGGTCAAGCCCGACTGCGCCAGGAGATACAGCATGAAATGGGAAGGCAATCGCGAATCCGACAACGTTGAAGACCGCCGCAGCAGTGGCGGTGGTGGCAGTCCGCTTTTTGGCGGGCGCAGCATTGGCGTGGGCACCATCGTCATTGCCCTGTTGGGCGGCTGGATTTTTGGCATCAATCCGCTGACCATTCTGGGCCTGCTCAGCGGCGGCCAGCCGGCGCAGGTGCAGCAGGCGCCAGCGCACAAACCACCGGCCGACGACAAGATGGCAAGCTTTGTCTCCACCGTGCTGGCCGATACCGAGGACGTGTGGACGGACGTCTTTAGCAAAGGCGGCGCGCGCTACCAGGACCCCAAGCTGGTGCTGTTTCGCGGTGCCACGCCGACGGCGTGTGGCACCGGGCAGGCGGCCATGGGGCCGTTTTATTGCCCAGCCGACCAGAAGGTGTATATCGACTTGGGCTTTTACGAAACATTGAAAAATCAACTCGGCGCACCGGGCGAGTTTGCGCAGGCGTATGTAATTGCGCATGAGGTGGGCCACCATGTGCAAAACCTGCTGGGCATCAGCGAGAAGGTGGATCAGCAGCGCGGGCGCGTCAGCCAGGCGCAATACAACCAGTTGTCGGTCAAGCTGGAGTTGCAGGCCGACTGCTTTGCCGGCGTTTGGGCCAATCACGCCCAATCAGCCCGGCAGATTTTGGAAAACGGCGACATCGAAGCCGCCATGAATGCCGCCGCGAAGATTGGTGACGATGCCTTGCAAAAACAAAGCCAGGGCCGCGTTGTGCCTGAGAGTTTCACCCACGGTACCAGCGCACAGCGTGTGCGCTGGTTCAACAATGGCTTGCAAAATGGCAGCGTCAAAGAGTGCGACACTTTTTCTGCGCGCACGCTATAAGCGGCGGTTGCAGGGCTTATTTTTAAGGAAAACAACCCTGCAGCCTTGATCTGATAAGCGCTTTCAGCTATCAAAATAAAAGTAATTCAGCCAGCGCCCACGACGCTGGCAAGGCGCACTGCGCCGCCTTTCGTGTCAAGTTACACGCAAGTTTCGACGCAGGTGCGACAATAGCGGGCTAAATGACAAGTTCTTTTTCCAATTTATCGCTGGCCGAGCCGCTGGCACGCGCCGTAGCCGAAATGGGCTACGAGTCCATGACCCCCATCCAAGAGCAGGCCATTCCGGTGGTGCTGACGGGCCAAGACGTGATGGGCGCTGCCCAGACCGGCACCGGCAAGACGGCGGCATTTTCACTGCCACTGCTGCAGCGCCTGCTCAAGCACGAAAGCAGCTCTACTTCACCCGCGCGTCACCCGGTGCGCGCCTTGGTGCTCCTGCCCACGCGTGAGTTGGCTGACCAAGTGGCGCAGCAGATTGCGCTGTACGCCAAATACACCAAATTGCGCAGCACGGTGGTGTTTGGCGGCATCGACATGAAGCCCCAAACCATCGAGCTGAAAAAAGGCGTTGAGGTGCTGGTGGCGACGCCGGGACGTCTGCTGGACCACATCGAGGCCAAAAATGCGATCCTGAATCAGGTCGAATACGTGGTGCTCGACGAGGCCGACCGGATGCTGGACATCGGCTTTTTGCCCGACCTGCAGCGCATCCTGTCGTACCTGCCCAAGCAGCGCACCACACTGCTGTTCAGCGCCACCTTCTCGCCTGAGATCAAGCGCCTGGCCGGCAGTTACCTGCAAAATCCGGTCACCATCGAAGTGGCCCGGCCGAACGAAACTGCTTCCACTGTGGAGCAGCGCTTCTACAGCGCCGGCGACGACGACAAGCGTCGCGCTATCCACCAGGTGCTGAAAACGCGCGGCATCAAACAAGCGTTTATTTTTGTTAACAGTAAGCTCGGTTGCGGCCGCTTGGCGCGCAGTCTGGAGCGCGAAGGCCTGAAAACCACTGCGTTGCACGGCGACAAGAGCCAGGACGAGCGCCTGAAAGCCTTGGAGTCCTTCAAGCAGGGTGAAGTCGATCTGCTGGTCTGCACCGACGTGGCCGCGCGCGGCCTGGACATCAAGGATGTGCCAGCGGTGTTCAACTTCGACGTGCCGTTCAACGCCGAAGACTACGTGCACCGCATTGGCCGCACCGGCCGGGCGGGGGCTTCGGGCCTGGCAGTGACGCTGGTCTCTGGCAGCGATGCGCGTCTGGTGGCCGACATTGAAAAGCTTCTGAAGAAAAAGATTGACATCGAAGCGCTCGAATACGACGACGAGCGCCCGCAAGGCCGTAGCCACGACAGCGCTCGTTCAGAGCGACCTGAGCGCACCGAGCGCCCGGAGCGTACCGAACGCTTTGAGCGCCCCCAGCGCCCGGAGCGCGCGCCCTATGCCGAGCGTGCTCCCCGTGTCTCGCGTGGAGGCTTCCGTCCAACACCCGTTTCACGCGATCCGTTTTTTGAGCGGCCCTACGAAGCACCCACCGCCGCCGCCGTTGCAGCCGACTGGGAGGCTGCGGCCCGCGCTCCGGCTGGGCGGGGCGGTGTCTCGCCCAACATCAAGCACAAGCGCAAGACGGCCGCGCTGTTTCAGCCACCAGCACCTTTGCCAGCGGTGTCTGCCCCGGCAGTCGTATCGGCGCCCGAAGCGGAAGCCGAAGCATCTGCATCACAGGTCTAAATTAAGGGTTAAATAGGCCTCAAAGCCTTGTTGGATATGCGGCTTAAGCTATTTAAAAAATAGCTTAAGCCGCATTTTTTTTGGTATATCTGGCTCAGCCGGTACGCATCGTATAGCCACAGGTCAGCGCCACCCAAGGTGTCGGCAGCAGCTCGCCTGCTTTGAAAATTCCCCGGCCAAATTTTGGGTACAGCATCGTCAGCGCAAACAACGGCGCATACGGTGGACTGCCGTGGCGGGTGAAGCCGAGGTAGGTGCTGGCGTCGTCCGTGTGTGCGGCAAACGTGGCGTGGACGGCGTAGTAAAAATCATCGCTGTCGGTCACCACGCCCGCCTCACTGCTTTCATCGGCGCGCAAAAAAGCTACTTTTTTCTGCTGCGCGCCGTCGGCGCTGGCGTAAAAACCCAGCAGCGCCGGGTCTTGCAGCGGGCGTTCCGAGATGATGATGCGCACCCGGGGCGCGACCCTGCGCGCTAAATACAGCGGGAAAATGGACAGATCAAAGCTGTGGCAGTGCAGCTCTTCTTCGGTGAAGCTGCGGGTACGACCGTTCAAGGGGATGGACTTGATGTCCACCAGCAAATGTCCAATCCCATCAAGGTGCTGACCTCAGGCGTGGAGCGCCCAGGCACGGTGCCGTTTTTTTCCAGCGGCAAATGGCGTTTTGCCGAGCGTGTGAGTTGGTGGGACACCTATGACCATCCGAGGCCAGTGGTGGTGGGGCATTACTGGCGCCGATTGCATCCGGTGGACCGCGCAGTGCTAGGCAAGGGCGACCCCGATTTATTTGCCGCCATCCATCCGCACCGTTGGCATGGCCAGCGTGGCAATGTGATGTGTGTGAATTTTTTTGTCGGTGGCCGCTGGGAAGAGCGCAAGGCGGGCCGCCAAGTCGGCCAGCACTTCAAACTGGCGGCGTTGCGCTGGCCCGAAAGAACGCTGCATTTGGATGACGGCCGCCAGATCAACACCACCGGTTTTGGTGTGTTAACACAGGAGCCTGCCCATGGATGCGGAACAACTGATGTTTTTGCTCTGGCACATGGACCCGATGGGGACATGCTGCAATGTCAATGAAGACATGGAAAACATGGAAGGCGAGTATTGGAGCCAAGCCCGCGATATTGGCGAGCGCTTGGCTGCAGGTGAAGACCCGCGCAGCGCGGTGCTGGCGGTGTTTGACGAGTGGTTTTGGGAAGGCTGCTTGCTGGAAGGCGCGCGGGCTGAAGCGCTGGAGAAAATTCTGAACGAATTGAAAATTTTTTGAGCGGTGTCAACCCGGTTTTTGCGCTTGCTCGCAGTGCACTTGCAGTAGCTCGCGCTCGGCCAGCGTGGCGCCAAAGCGCACCGCGCTGAGGCAACCACCCCAGACGCAACCGGTGTCCAGTCCCAGCAGATCAGGCCGTTCCAGCCAGCCCAGCGTGGACCAATGCCCAAAGGCCACCAGCGTGCCTTCGGTGCGCCGCCCCGGCACATCGAACCAGGGCAACATACCACTCGGCGCGGCATCGGCGCTGTCGGCACTGGAAAAATCCATCACGCCTTCGGGCGAACAAAAGCGCAGCCGCGTCAGCGCATTGACGATGACGCGCAGACGATCAGCACCGGTGAGCGTGTCGCTCCAGTGGTCAGGCGTGTTGCCATACATCTGCTGCAAAAATGGCAGCAGGCCGGGGCCGCGCAGCACGGTATGCACTTCCTCGGCCAGCGCCAGGGTGTCCTGCAGGCTCCAGCTGGGCAGTACGCCGGCGTGCACCATCAATAAGGAGTCTTGCCCCAACGTGTGCTGGCGCACCAGCGGTTGCTGGCACAACCAGTCGAGCAGGGCTTCGCGGTCGGGCGCTTCCAGTACGTCGGCCAGCGTGTCGCGCCGTGACGGCGAGCGCACGCCGTAAGCGGTGGCCAGCAGGTGCAAATCATGGTTGCCCAGCAGGCAGCGCAGGGCGCCATCGCCGGCTACGCAGCGGCGCAGTACGGCGGCGGAGTCGGGGCCACGGTTGACCAAATCGCCCAGCAAATACACGGTGTCGCGGCTGGCGCAGAAGCCAATCAGGTCGAGTAAACGCTCTAGTGCGTTGTCGCAGCCTTGTAGGTCGCCAATACAGTAAAGTGCCATGCTGTTCTTTCTTTCTTTTTAATCTATGGATTTTCTGTTGATCGCGCTCTTGACCCTGCTGAATGGGGTGTTCGCGATGTCGGAGCTGGCCTTGGCATCAAGTCGTAAATCGCGCTTGGCGGCCATGAGCGAGGGCGGTGACAAGGGCGCTGAGGCGGCTTTGCTGCTGCTGGAAAATCCCACCCAGTTTCTCTCGTCCGTCCAAGTCGGCATTACCTCGATTGGCATGCTCAATGGTATTTTGGGCGAGGCTGCCTTCAGTGAGGCCCTGGCGACTTGGCTGATGACGTTCAAGATCCCCGAAGGGGTTGCCAGCGTTTCGGCCACGGCGATTGTGATCACCTTGATTACTTTCGTCACCATTGTGTTTGGCGAACTGGTGCCCAAGCGCATTGGCCAGCTCTACCCCGAGTCCACGGCCCGGTGGGTGGCGCGTCCCATGGCCTGGGTGGCCCGGGGCGCCAAACCGTTTGTTGCACTGCTGGCTTTTTCAACCCAGGCGGTGCTCAAGTTGTTGCGCGTTGACAATTCAGCCGCACGTGCGGTGACGGAAGAAGAAATTGTGGCCAGCCTAGCCGAGGGGCGGGATGCGGGGGTGATTGAGCACCATGAGCACCAAATGGTGCAAAACGTGTTTCGATTGGACGATCGACCGCTCACCTCCATCATGGTGCCGCGCAGCGATGTGCAGTGGCTCGATGCCGGCTACAGCGTGGTGCAGTGTCTGCAACTGGCCAGTACCAGTGGCGAGACAGGGTCGCATTCGTGGTATCCGGTGTGCCGTGGCTCGCTCGATGAAGTGGTCGGCATTATCAGCGTGTCGCATTTGCTGGAATTAGGTCCGCAGACTGAGGGAACAATAGAGCGGCATGTATTGCCGGCCTCTTTCTTGCCTGAAACTCTTAGCGGTATGGAGTTGCTGGAGCAATTTCGCGCGCGTTCGGGTCGTATCGTTTTTGTAGTCGATGAATATGGTGTGGTGCAAGGCATCATGACGCCGCGCGATTTGCTCGAAGCCATTACCGGTGAATTGCAGTCTGGTGCCGACACCGATGCCTGGGCCGTGCAACGCGAAGACGGGTCTTGGTTGCTGGATGGCTTGATGCCGGTTTCTGAATTAAAGGCGCGCCTGGACATTCGTGATTTACCTGAAGAAGAGCGTGGCCTCTATAACACCTTGGCCGGATTACTCATGGCCGAATCGGGCCGTTTGCCTGCGGTGGCAGAGCGCATTGCCTGTGTCGGCTGGATATTTGAGGTGCTTGACCTGGATGGCAAGCGCATTGACAAAGTGCTGGCGCAGAAGGATCCGGCTTTGACGGCGCAGTCAGAATGAACAAGGTTGCCGATGGCATATGAAACAAAAGGTTATTAAAATCGGCAATTCGCCTTCAGGGTTAATGATGTCCTTATAATGAAGCATTCTTGAACCATTCATCTGAGACACCATGTCAAACTATAAAGAACTGCTGAAACAACGCGAAGCTCTGGAGAAGCAAATCAGCGATGCGCGTCGCAATGAAATGGCCAATGCCATTGCCCAGGTGCGTGCGTTGATTGATGAGTATGCATTGACCCCCCAAGAGGTATTTCCGGCCAGCCGTGCGCGCAGTGCGGCCAGTGGCACCAAAGTGGCAGCCAAATACATTGACCCCGTCAGTGGTCAAACCTGGACGGGTCGTGGCAAGGCGCCTAAATGGATTCAAAACCAAGATCGTGCTTTATTTGCCATCCCGACTACCGCTTGATTTTTCTCTGAAGATCATGCAAAAAAGTCCGCTGTTGCGGACTTTTTTTATGGCGCTGCGGCCGAGCTGACAATAACCTGAAAGGCCTCGCCAAGCAGGGCCCGTGCCTTTTTCTTTTTGTCAGATACCATAGTGTTTCAGTGGGTATTTCAGGGGGCTCCGACAAGTCATCGCAATAGATCGGCTGTGATTATCCAAAATACTACAGCCTTGCGTTTCTAGGTCGCCGCAATATGGCAGCTGTACGTGTTCTTGGCACACCCTGGCTGTTGTCGGGATAACGGGTGCTGTGGTGTTCTCTGGTGGGTCCAGTGGTGTTTTTTGTACTCACTCGGGCAAGGCTTTCAAATAGGCTGCACTGCCGTGATTTTTGGGCTCAATAACTCTGCTGGGCTGCCATTGGGTATCTGGCAGTGTCCCTGTCCTCTGGCCTGCAGCGCGTCGGGTGCCAGAATGGTGCCCTTGTTTCCCCTCACAGGAGTCCGCCATGGCCATGCTGTTATCCCCGCCCCTCCACCACGCCTTTGCGTCCACGCGCCAAAGTTTTACGACCGCGTCAGGGACGCAGGGCCAGTTTTATTCGTTGCCCGCGTTGGCCGAACAATTCCCGCAGGTGAAACGCTTGCCGGTATCGATTCGCATCGTGCTTGAATCGGTATTGCGCAACTGCGATGGTCGCAAGGTAACCACCGATCATGTCGCGCAACTGGCCCAGTGGCAGCCCCAGGCCGAGCGCAAGGACGAAATCCCGTTTGTCGTGGCGCGCGTCGTATTGCAAGACTTCACCGGCGTGCCGTTGCTGGTGGATCTGGCGGCGATGCGCAGCACGGCGCTGCGACTAGGCCAGGATGCACAAAAAATCGAGCCCCTGGTGCCGGTGGATCTGGTAGTGGACCACTCGATCATGGTCGATTCCTACGGCCAGAAAAACTCGCTTGACATCAACATGCAGCTTGAATTCCAGCGCAACCGTGAGCGCTACGAGTTCATGAAATGGGGCATGCAGGCGTTTGACACTTTTGGTGTGGTGCCGCCGGGTTTTGGCATCGTCCATCAGGTCAATTTGGAATATCTGGCGCGCGGTGTGCACCAAACTGCCGACGGCGTGTATTACCCCGACACCCTGGTCGGCACCGACAGCCACACCACCATGATCAACGGCATTGGCGTGGTCGGTTGGGGTGTGGGCGGTATCGAGGCTGAAGCCGCGATGCTGGGTCAGCCGGTGTATTTGCTGACCCCCGATGTGGTCGGCGTCGAATTGAGCGGCCAGTTGCGCGAAGGTGTGACCGCTACCGACTTGGTGCTGACGGTGACCGAACTGCTGCGCCGGCACAAGGTGGTAGGCAAGTTTGTTGAGTTTTTTGGTGCCGGCACACGCACCCTGGCGCTGCCCGACCGTGCCACCATCGGCAACATGGCGCCCGAGTACGGCGCCACCATGGGCTTCTTTCCGGTCGATGAAAAGACCATTGAATATTTCCGTGGCACTGGCCGCACCGAGGCCGAGATCGAGGCCTTCGAGGCCTACTTCAAGGCGCAGGGCTTGTTTGGCGTGCCGCTGGCGGGCGACATCGACTACTCCCAGGTGATTGCGCTGAACCTGGATACGGTCACGGCCAGTCTGGCCGGCCCCAAGCGGCCGCAGGACCGCATTGAATTGGGCAAGGTGTGTGAACAGTTCTCCAGCCTGTTCAGCAAGCCCAATGCCGAAAACGGCTTCAACCAGCCGGCGCAACTGTTGCACACGCGCTACCCGTTCATCTGCCGCGATGAGACGGCGCTTCAGATGAACGTCACCACGCCGCCTAGCAAGCCCATGCCCGAGAACGCGCCGCGTTTTCTGCAGGAGATGGAATCGAACAAGCCCGAGCCGGCCGTGGCCCATGGCGATATCGTGCTGGCTCCCCAGGTGCCGGGCGAGAAGGTCGATCCCACCGTGGGCAATGGCGATGTGCTGATTGCCGCCATCACCAGTTGCACCAACACTTCCAACCCCAGCGTACTGCTGGCCGCCGGGCTGCTGGCGAAAAAAGCCGTGCTGGCCGGCCTGTGCGTGGCGCCGCACATCAAGACCTCGCTGGCGCCGGGCTCGCGCATTGTCACCGAGTACCTGACTGAGACCGGCCTGATGCCGTACCTAGAAAAGCTCGGTTTTGCGCTGGCCGGCTACGGCTGCACCACCTGCATCGGCAATGCCGGCGACCTGACTGCGGAACTCAATCAGGCGATCAGCAGCAACGATCTGGTCTGCGCGGCGGTGCTCTCGGGCAACCGCAATTTTGAGGCGCGCATCCACCCCAACATCAAGGCCAATTTCCTCGCCAGTCCGCCGCTGGTGGTGGCCTACGCCCTTGCCGGCACGGTGCTGAAAGACCTGACCAGCCAGCCGCTGGGGCAGGGCAGTGACGGCAAGGAGGTGTTTCTGGCCGATATCTGGCCGAGCAGCGAGGAAATCCACGCGCTGATGCACTTTGCCATGAACGGCAAAGCGTTCCGCGAGAACTACGCCAAGGTCAAGACCGAGCCCGGCGAGCGCTGGGCCCGCATCCGGGGGGTCGAGGGCGACACCTACACCTGGCCGACCAGCACCTACATTGCCGAGCCGCCGTATTTCGATCATTTTGCTATGGATGCAGGAGCTGAAAGCGCTGGTGCAGCGGGCGCTACAGGCCAAAATGGTGCATTTTCTGTGCCGGGCGCGCGCATCATGGCACTGTTTGGCGACTCCATCACCACCGACCATATCTCGCCCGCAGGGGCTATCAAGGAGAGTTCGCCCGCCGGCCAGTGGCTGCTGCAGCATGGCATCCACAAGGCCGACTTCAACAGCTACGGCGCGCGCCGCGGGCACCACGAGGTGATGATGCGCGGCACCTTTGCCAACGTGCGCATCAAGAATTTGATGCTGCCGCCGCTGGACAGCGGTTCGCGCGAAGAGGGGGGCGTGACGCTGTTCCAGAACCCTGGGCCGCTGCAGGGCGAGAAGCTCTATATCTTTGACGCTGCCATGCATTACCTGGAGCAGGGCACGCCGACGGTGGTGTTTGCCGGCGAGGAATACGGCACCGGGTCGAGTCGCGACTGGGCCGCCAAGGGCACGCAGCTGCTGGGCATCAAGGCGGTGATTGCGCGCAGTTTTGAGCGCATCCACCGTTCTAATTTGGTCGGCATGGGCGTGTTGCCGCTGCAGTTCCAGGGCCAGGATTCGTGGGAATCGCTCAGCTTGACGGGCGAAGAAACCATTGACGTGCTGCCCGATGCCGCGCTGACGCCGCAGAGCGATGCCACGTTGGTTATTCGCCGCACCGATGGCACGCAGCGCCAGGTGACGGTGACCTTGCGCATTGACACGCCGATTGAGGTGGACTACTACCGCGCCGGCGGCATCCTGCCGTACGTACTGCGCCAGTTGCTGGCGGCATAAACCCGCAGGCGCAGGCTAGTGCACAGGCAACGCAGGCGGTTGCGTTGCCTTTTTTTACGTGATCGCAGGCACAATTCGTGCCTATGAAAAAGCAGGTATTGATCGCCGGTGGCGGCATTGGTGGGTTGGCGGCGGCGCTGGGCGCAGCGCGCGCCGGGTGCGATGTGCGCTTGTATGAGCGTGCCGACATCTTCAGCGAAGTCGGCGCGGGCGTGCAACTGAGTCCTAACGTGGTGCGCTGCCTGCAGGCTTGGGGCTTGCAAAAGCCGCTGCAGGCGGTGGCGGCGTTTCCCGAGCGGCTGCAGGTGCGCTGTGCCACGTCTGGCCAGGTGTTGGCCACACTGCCGCTGGGCACGGACATGGTGCAGCGTTACGGCGCCGTTTATGCCTGCGTGCACCGCGCTGACCTGCATACCCTGCTGCTGGCAGCGGTGCTGCAGGAGGACGGGGTGCAGCTCAATCGCGGCCAAACCATCAGTGGCTACACCGAGGCCGCAGACGCCGTGCTGGTGCACACCGGCCAGGGCAAGGAGGTGGAGGGCGATGCACTGATCGGTGCTGACGGCCTGCGCAGCTACACGCGGGCGCAATTGCTCGGCGACGGGCCACCGCGCACCAGTGGCCACCTAGCCTATCGCGCGTTGGTACCACAAGGCGCCTTGCCCGCCGGCCTGCGCACCACCCAGGTCACCGCTTGGCTGGGGTCGCACCTGCACGCGGTGCAATACCCGGTGCGCGGGGGCGAAATGCAAAATCTGGTGGTCATCATCGAAGGCCCGCCGCCGGACGACCTGGACAACTGGGACCATGCCGCCAACGCCGCTGATCTGGAACGTGCACTGGCGGGCGCCTGCAGCCGCTTGCAAGACATCGTGCGCAGCGTGCCCACCTCCGGTAGCGGCTGGCGCCTGTGGCCGTTGTCGGATCGTCCGCCGGTGAGTAGTGCCGCGCAGATGGCACGCGGTCTGGTGGCGCTGCTGGGCGACGCGGCCCACCCGATGCGTCCCTATTTGGCACAGGGCGCCGGCATGGCGATCGAAGACGCGGCGCAACTGCAGCGCGCGTTGTCGATGCACGACCTGGATGTGGCGCTGCGTCTGCGCCGCTATGCCCTCAACCGCTGGGAGCGCAACGCGCGCGTGCAGGCGCGCTCGCAGCGCAACGGGCGCATCTTCCACGCCACCGGCCCGCTGCGCTGGGGGCGCGATGCTTCGCTGCGTCTCTTGGGTGCGCGCGTGTTGGATATTCCGTGGCTGTACCAGGGGGACGGATCGGTGTGAAGGTGGGGCGCTTTATGCTATTTAAAATGGAGCTATCAGCGCTTACTGGATAAGGATTTGATGGCTTTTTGCGCCTTATTTAGCCTGGCTGCCTTGGCCCGGTCTGCAGCAGCGGTGGCGCCGGTAGCCAACGAAATGCCGTCGAGCCTGATGCCAGGGCCATGGCGATGCTGGTCATCACCGCCTGGTAGGGCTCGATGCCGTGTTGCAGTGCCCATGACGCCACCCAGCCGGTGGCGGTTTGCATCATGCCAACGCCCAAAAACATGGCCATGGTGAACACCGACAAGGCGCGCCCGGTCAGGTCGGGTGCATAGGCCGAGCGCACATCGGAATACTGCAACACCGAGTAGCCCGACAGCGTGGCGATGCACAGCACCAGTCCCAGGTTCAGTGCGGCGTGGTGCGTCAGCCCCAGCGCCAGATACAGCAGTGACGCCAGCAGCGACAGGTTGACCAGCCAAATGCGTCGGCGCCCCGGGCCGGGGTCCAAGCGACCAAACAGCGCCGGGCTGAACAGCGAAATCATCGACATGGCCACGGCGGCGTTGCCGCTTTCGACCAGCGAAAAGCCGTAGCGCTGGATCAGCAGTGGTCCGATCCACAGACCGCGCAGCGCCAGAAATGCGGCGTATGACACCATCCCGAGCAGCAAAATGCCCAGCGTGTGTGGCAGCGCAAACAGCGCGCCAAAACGGCGCACTGCCATGCCCCAGCTCTCGCGCGTTGGCGTCGGGCCAGGCAGGGCCGGCTCGTGAACGCGGCGCCAGATCAACAGCCAGGCCAGCGCCGACAGCACCGCCAGCACCACAAAACCAGCGCGCCAGCCCAAGCGCTGTACCAACCAGGCCAGCGGCGTGCCGGTAAACAACAGCCCCAGCCCGCCGCCACCCATGGCAATGCCTGAGACAAAGGCAAAGCGGGCCGCAGGGAAGTGGCGTGCAATGAACACCGTGCAGGCCAGAAACGCTGGTGCGCAGCCCATGCCGATCAGCAGCTGGCCCAGCAGTAGCCAGTGGTATTGCGGCGCCCAGGCCGACAGCGCCGCACCGGCCATGGTGAGCGGAAAGGCGCTCAGCACGGTGCGGCGCAGTCCGTACAAATCCATGCCGATACCCATGAAAAACTGCGTGACGCCAAAGGCCAGCCCAAACAGTCCGGCAAAGGCGCCCAGCGACGAGGCCGACAGGCCAAAGTCGCCTTGCAGCCCGGTGGCCATGATGGCGGTGACAGTGCGGTAGGCTTGGCTCAGCGCAAACGCCGACAGCAGCGCCAGCAGCATCCACCACAGGGTGCGCGGCGCAGCAGGGGAATGGAACGCGGGGGGATCGTTGGGAGGACTGGACTGTGACACGGCAACAATGGTGAGCTCCTGGAGCGTCGAGCCTACACGCTGGCGCGTACGCTGAGGGCGGTGAAAGCAGTGTTTGTTTACAACCACAGCTATGGTCCATAACGGGCTGCACAAAACCGCACAGTTTGCGTCAGCACAAAAAAAACCTGCTTTGCTGACTTGATCCCTGGCATGGTTTTTCGATCACGCTCTAAAATGAGAACTATTCTTATTAGTGCCGGTGGTGATGTGGTGACCCAACAAATGAAGAATGCCCCGGCGGCGGTGGCCGCCGACTGTGGCTTGGCCGACGTGCCTTTGCACACCGATGTCTGGGTGTGCGCGCTGCAGTTGGATGGGGCGCCGCAAGACCACGATGTGCTGCTGCGCCTGCTGGAGATCGGCTTTTTGCCGGGTGAGCGCCTGCGCGTGGTGGCGCGCTCGTTTCCGGGCGGCGACCCGTTGGCAGTGCGTGTGGGCCGCACCACGTTTGCGTTGCGCCGGCGCGAGGCTGGCTTGGTGCGCGTCAGCACCACGCCGCCGGTGCTGGTACGGGCACAAGAGCAGGGCCAGGGGCAGGCGGAACAGCCGCAGCCGTCAGCGCAGCTGCTGCTACCGCCCCAGGAGCTGGCTGCATGAGCGCCGCCGCCCCATCTGCTGGCACTTCCGTCAGCCTGGCCCTGCTGGGCCACCCCAACAGCGGCAAAACCGCGCTGTTCAACCTGCTGACGGGCAGCCGCCAAAAGGTGGCCAACTATGCCGGGGTGACCGTTGAGCGCAAGGAAGGGCTGCTGATGACGGCTTCGGGCCAGCGCGTGCGCGTGCTGGACTTGCCCGGCGCCTACAGCCTCAACGCCCTGAGTGCGGACGAAGCAGTGACGCGCGACGTCATTACCGGCCAGCGCGCCGGCGAGGCCTCGCCCGAGCTGCTGGTGTGCGTGGTCGATGCCACCAATCTGCGCATGGGCCTGCGCATGGTGCTGGAAACCAAGACCATGGCTCTGCCGATGGTGCTGGTACTGAACATGAGCGACGCCGCCCGCCGCGCCGGCATTGCCATCGACCGCGCGGTGCTGGAGCGCGAGCTGGGCATGGCGGTAGTCGAAACCGTGGGTATCCAGAAAGGCGGCGCGCACGAACTGCTGGAGTTCTTGGATGGCTGGCGCAAGCCTGGCACCGCCACTGTCCAGGCCTGGCAGCCCCAGGGTATCGCGCAGGTGCTGCACACGCAGCAAGAAGCACGGCGCATTTTGCAATTGGCCGTGCGCGAGCCCGAAGGGTTGACGCGGTTGGACGACCGCATCGACCGCGTGGTGTTGCACCCGCTGTGGGGCATGGTGCTGCTGGCCGCCACCATGTTTTTCATGTTCCAAGCGGTGTTCAGTTGGGCCGAAATGCCGATGGAAGCCATCAAGTCAGCCTTTGCCGCGCTGGCAGAAGCTGCCAACGCGCACCTGCCCGAAGGTGTTTTGCGCAGCCTGCTGGTGGACGGCATCTTGGCCGGCGCGGGTGGTGTGCTGGTGTTTTTACCGCAAATTCTGATTCTGTTCTTGTTCATTCTGGCGCTGGAAGACTCGGGCTATCTGCCACGCGCGGCGTTTTTGCTGGACCGCGTCATGGGCACCGTGGGGCTGTCGGGGCGCTCGTTCATTCCGCTGTTGTCGAGCTTTGCCTGTGCCATTCCCGGCATCATGGCGACGCGCACCATCACCCATTGGCGCGAGCGGCTGGTGACCATCATGATTGCGCCGCTGATGACCTGCTCGGCACGCCTGCCGGTGTATGCCTTGCTGATAGCGGCCTTCATTCCCGCGCAAACCGTGTGGGGCGTTTTCAGTCTGCAGGGGCTGGTGATGTTTGCGCTGTACATGGGCGGTATCGTCAGCGCCATGGCCGTGGCAGCAGTCATGAAAATCTGGCGCGGCAAGGTGCAGCCGACGCCGCTGATCATGGAATTGCCGCCGTATCGGCTGCCCAGTCTGCGCAGCCTGGCCAGTGGCTTGTATGAGCGCGCCGCCATCTTCTTGAAGCGCGTCGGCGGCATCATTCTGGCGCTGACAGTATTGCTGTGGTTTTTATCCACTTATCCTGGTGCCCCCGTCGGCAGCACTGGCCCGGCGATCCAATACAGCTATGCCGGCCAGCTCGGCGCGCTGCTGGAAATCATTTTTGCGCCGATTGGCTTTACCTGGCAGATTGCGGTGGCGCTGGTGCCTGGTATGGCGGCACGCGAGGTGGTGGTGAGCGCGCTGGGCACGGTGTATGCGCTCTCGGCCACCGGTGACGACGTGGCCAGCAGCTTGGGTCCGCTGATTGCGCAGCAGTGGTCGCTAGCGACGGCTTTGTCACTGCTGGTGTGGTTTGTTTTTGCGCCGCAGTGCTTTTCAACGCTGGCTACCGTGCGGCGCGAAACCAATTCTTGGCGCTTGGCGGCGCTGATGGCGGCGTATCTGTTTGCACTGGCCTATGGCGCCAGTTTTATCACTTACCGGCTGGCGCTGGCCTGGGGAGGAAATTAACGATGTGGCAAGACGTTGCAGTAGGCGCCGTGGTGGTGCTGGCCGGTGTGTATGCGCTGTGGTACTGGATGCCTGCTGCCCTGCGCAAACGCCTGGGCGCCGTGCGCCCGGCGCTGGGCAAGTCGCCTTCGTGCGGGTCGTGCAGCAGTTGCGGCGGTTGTGGCCCAACCAAGAAGGGGCCCGCAGCAGATGGACTGAAGGCGCCGGCACCAGACGCCATCCAGGTGCACAAGTCGGCCTAGCCGCCGGCTTTTATACCAACGTGTCCACGATGACTCCTTCGGTCGGCGCTGGCGCCACCTCGGGGGGCTGGAAGCAGTCGCGGAAGGTGAAGACGATGGAGCTGAAGAACATCGCCGCCATCACCATGGCCAGGCCCATCATCAGGCCGCCAATGGCACTGGGGGCGGACTCGGCACTGAACACGCCCAGCACGGCCAACAGGGCCGACACCAAGCTGATGATTACGCCACCGAGCGCAAACACGCCAAACCACGCCAAGCCGTACACCGCGAAGGCGCCAAAGTTGCGCACGCAGGCGACAAAGCTGAAGAACAGGCTCTTGACCGGTGGTACGCCGTGCCAGTGGACCAGACCTGGCGCGTGCCAGAACAGCAGTGACAGCGGCAGGTACAACACCATCGCGACCCACATGGCCAGTTGGAACGAGCCGTTTTCGGCCACTTCGCGTGTCATCGGCGCGCCACCCAGATAGACCTCGGCAAATTGACCGCCGTCAAACAGCGCTGAAATGCCCATCACGGCCATAAAGCCGACGGCATACAGGGCGCCCAGCACCAGCATGTGCTGCAGATGCTGGCGCCCGGTGCGAAACGCCGTCAGCAGCACGGCTGGCGTTGGAAAACGTCCCTGGATGGCTTCGCCCGAGGCCACCATCATGGCCAGCGTGGCCGATGGCAACAACACCAGTGCCAGCGCCGGGCCAATGAACGGCACCAGGGAGACCAGCGACATGGCCGCCATGGTCATGAAGAACAACGCCGCCATGGCCATGGGCTGGCGCCAGAACACGGCAATCCCCCCTTTGACCCAGAGGACGCCGGTGCGGGCAGGAACGATATTGAGTTTCATGGATGGCTGTGATGGTAGCGCGTGGCTTACGACACCTGCACCGGGTGTGCAATGCGTTGGCGCAGCACGCGCTCAAAATGGCCTGGATCGTGCGGCGTCAGTACCTGCGCTTCGCGCGGCAGGTGGTAGTCCCACAGGCGTGAAATCCAGAAACGCAGCGCCCCGGCGCGCGCCATGGCAGGCAGCAGGCTGCGCTCGGCGGCGGTGAGTGTGCGCACACCTTGGTAGGCGCCCAGCATGGCATCGAAACGTGCGGCGTCGTGCGCGCCGCTGTCCCAGTCGATGCACCAGTCGTTCAGGCACACCGCCAAGTCGAACAAAAAGGTATCGACCCCGGCAAAGTAAAAGTCGAAAAACCCCGTGAGCTGCTCGCCATCAAACATCACGTTGTCGCGAAACAGATCAGCGTGCACCGGCCCGCGCGGCAGAGCGGTGTAAGCGGATGAGGCGGCAATGTGGTTTTGATAGGCCAATTCAGACTGCAACAGCGCCGCTTGCGCCTCGTCCAAGTGGGCCAGCACCACCGGCGCGGTCTCGTTCCACCACGGCAGGCCACGCAGATTGGGTTGTTGGCGTTCAAAGCCGTGCCCCGCCAAGTGCATTCGCGCCAGCATCTCGCCCACGGCGGCGCAGTGGACGGCCTGCGGGGCCAACTGGCTGCGCCCGTGCAGTTTGTTGACTACGGCAGCAGGCTTGCCGCAGACGCGGTGCAAAATTTCACCGTGTGGGTCGGCCTGTGGATCGGGCACCGGAATACCGGCGTGCGCCAGGTGGCGCATCAGGTGCAGATAAAACGGCAGCTGCTCGGCCGTGAGGCGCTCGAACAGCGTCAGGACGAACTCGCCCGAATCGCTGGTGACAAAATAGTTGGTGTTTTCAATGCCGC
This sequence comes from Simplicispira psychrophila DSM 11588, assembly GCF_000688255.1. Taxonomy (GTDB): domain Bacteria; phylum Pseudomonadota; class Gammaproteobacteria; order Burkholderiales; family Burkholderiaceae_C; genus Simplicispira; species Simplicispira psychrophila. The sequence continues at coordinate 112,608 of NZ_JHYS01000004.1, forward strand.
CTTCGATGCCGCGCAATTGCTGCAGCTCGCCCAGCTGCAAACGGCGCAGCAATTCGCGCGCCTCTTTCAAAGAGACCTTGGTAAAAACAGCCATTGCTCAGAACACGAAAAATAGGGAGTCAAAAAAATGGCGCCGCATCCCTGCGGGTGCGGCGCGGTGGCAAGGGCTGCGGGCCCCGGGTGGTATCAGAACTTTTTCAGGTTCCAGACACGCGAGCCGGTTTCGGTTTCAGCGCCGTTGCGTGGGCGGTTGCGCACGCCGTCGGAGGGCTGCACCTCATACTCAGGCAGGTTGCCGACCTTGGGCTGCACGGTAATGTTTTGTGTTTGCCCGCCCACACGCAGCTCGTCAATGCGGCTGCCCTCGTCTTCCACGCGGATGCGCTCGACGCGCTGGTTCAGGCGGTCGGATTTTTGCTCCGAATTTGATAGCTTTTCGCGCTCTTCTGGCGTGGGCTGGGAAGGATTTTGACTGGCATTTTGGGCCAGGGCGGAGCCGGTGGCCAAAGCCAGCAGCAAAAGGAGTGGAACAGCGCGCATGGCGCGATTGTAGGGCGGGTGGCTGTAGCAGTGGATCAGGGCTGCGGCGGGCAGACGCCAGCGTTGCACACCACGCTGCGCTGGTTGATGAGGGTTCTGACGTTTTGGCCCATCACTCCCATCTGCTCGCAAATGCCACCGCGCGCGTCAAATGCAAACCCTTGCGTGCCACTGGCGTCCAGCGCCTCCACACGCGTTAGCCCCAGCGTGGCAAAGCGCGCGGGGTTGCGCCATTGCTCGGCGCAAATGCCGTGGACGATGAAGTTGGAATACACCAACTCGTTGACTACCGGCTTGTTGATCTGCACGCGCAGTACGCCGTTGTCCAGTTGTGCCGACTTGAGCCCATGGTTGCTCAGCGGCTTGTGCATCGGCTCAGGCACATTTTTGAACTCGACGCCAGCAATAGCCAGCGTGGAGGCAGCACTGATCAATAACGCAAGCCATTTTTTCATAAGAGTTACTGGGTAAATTTTGAGCATTCAAAGGGGCCATTTTGCCGGTATTTTGGCACCCCAGGCCCCCATGCACAATTGCGCCATGACCGAACAAAAAACTCTGGTGCTGGTCGATGGTTCCAGCTACCTTTACCGCGCCTTTCACGCCATGCCCGACCTGCGTGCCGTGCCCGGCGACCCGACGAGTGTGGCCACCGGCGCCATTCGCGGCATGATCAACATGATGGGCGCGCTGCGCAAAGAGGTGCGTGCTGACTACGCGGTGTGCGTTTTTGACGCCCCCGGTCGCACTTTTCGTGACGACATTTACCCCGACTACAAAGCCCAGCGCGCGCCGATGTCCGACGACCTGCGCGCGCAGATTGCGCCCATCCACGACGTGGTGCGGATGCTCGGCTGGACGGTGCTGGCGATTCCCGGTGTGGAAGCCGATGACGTGATTGGCACGCTGGCCGTTACTGCTGCGCGCCAGGGCGTCAACGTGGTGATTTCCAGCGGTGACAAAGATTTGAGTCAACTGGTGGACGCGCACATCACCGTCATCGACACCATGAACGGCAAAAAGCGCGACGTCGCCGGCGTGACGGCGGAGTTTGGCGTGCCGCCAGCGTTGATGGTGGATTTTCAGGCGCTGGTCGGCGACACCGTGGACAACGTGCCCGGCGTGCCCAAGGTCGGCCCTAAGACCGCCGCCAAGTGGCTGACGGAATACGGCTCGCTCGACGCGCTGGTGGCGCACGCGGCGGACATCAAAGGCGTGGTCGGCGAGAACCTGCGCGGTGCGCTGGCGTGGCTGCCAACGGCGCGCCAGCTGGTCACCATCAAGACCGACTGCGATTTGACGGAGCATGTGCCCGGCTTGCCAGCTATGGAAACCATAGCTATCAGCGCAGATCAGACCGACGCTTTGCGCGATTTTTATGATCAATACGGCTTCAAAGGCCTGGCACGCGCGCTCGGCGCGGTCAGCGCCAGTGCCGCCCCGGCCGCGCCACCCGTCGGCAAGAAAAAGGACGACGGCGGCACCGCCGACCTGTTTGCCGAACCTGTCGATGCCCTCGACCCCGCAACCGCCGATCCAGTCACCGCCATCGCCGAAGCCGCGCAGCAGCGTGCCGTGGCCTATGAAACCATCCTGACCTGGGAAGCGTTCGAGCGCTGGCTGGCCCGTGCCCAAGCGGCCGCACTGGTCGCCATTGACACCGAAACCACCTCGCTCGATGCCCTGAGCGCCGAGATCGTCGGCTTTTCGCTGAGCGTGCAGCCGGGCGAAGCCGCCTACCTCCCGCTGGCCCACGCCGGCCCGGATGCGCCCGAGCAGCTGCCGCTGGCCGACGTGCTGGCACGCCTGAAACCCTGGCTGGAAGACGCGAGCAAGCCCAAGCTCGGCCAGCACATCAAGTACGACCGCCATGTGCTGGCCAACCACGGCATCCAGGTGCGCGGCTACGCGCACGACACCATGTTGCAAAGCTACGTGCTCGAAGTGCACAAGCCGCACGGCCTGGCTAGCCTGGCGCTGCGCCACACCGGGCGCAGCGGCCTGAGCTACGAAGACCTGTGCGGCAAGGGCGCGCACCAGATCCCGTTTGCCCAGGTGGCGGTGGACAAGGCCGCCGCCTATGCCTGCGAGGACGCCGACCAGACCCTGGACGTGCACCGCGTGCTGTGGCCGCAGCTGCAAGCCGATGACAAGCTGCGCGGCATTTATGCGCTGGAAATGGCCAGCAGCGAGGCGCTGTTTCGCATCGAACGCAACGGCGTGCTGATCGACGCGCCCACATTGGCCACGCAGAGCCACGAACTGGGTCAGCGCATCCTGCAGCTCGAAACTGACGCCTACGAGATCGCCGGCCAGCCCTTCAATCTGGCCAGCCCCAAGCAGTTGGGCGAAATTTTCTTTGACAAACTTGCTATGCCAGTGGTCAAGAAAACTGCCACCGGCGCGCGCAGCACCGACGAAGAAGTGCTGGAAAAGCTGGCGCTGGACTACCCACTGCCCAAGAAACTGCTGGAGCACCGTAGCCTGTCCAAGCTCAAAGGCACCTACACCGACAAGCTGGCGCAGCTGGCGAATCCGCGCACTGGTCGGGTGCACACCCACTACGCCCAAGCCGTCGCAGTCACCGGGCGGCTGTCGAGCAACGAACCCAATCTGCAAAACATCCCGATCCGCACGCTCGAAGGTCGGCGCATCCGCGCGGCCTTCGTCGCGCCGCCGGGCCGCGTCATTGCCAGCGCCGACTACAGCCAGATCGAGCTGCGCATCATGGCGCACCTGAGCGGCGATGAGGCGCTGTTGCACGCCTTCCGCGAAGGTCTGGACGTGCACCGTGCTACCGCCGCCGAAGTGTTTGGCGTGGCTGTGGAGCAGGTGAGCAGCGAGCAGCGCCGTTATGCCAAGGTGATTAACTTTGGCCTGATTTACGGCATGAGCAGCTTTGGCCTGGCCAAAAGCCTGGGTATCGAAACCAAGGCCGCTGCCGCCTACATCGACCGCTACTTTCAGCGCTACCCCGGCGTCAAGCAGTACATGGACGAGACGCGCGCGCTGGCCAAAGCGCAGGGCTACGTCGAAACCGTGCTGGGCCGGCGCCTGTACCTGCCTGAAATCAACTCGCCCAACGGCCCGCGCCGCGCCGGCGCCGAACGCGCCGCCATCAACGCGCCGATGCAAGGCACCGCTGCCGACCTCATCAAACTGGCCATGGTGCAGGTGCAGGCCACGTTGGACACAGAAAAACCCGAGGTGCTGATGGTGCTGCAGGTGCACGATGAACTGGTGTTCGAGCTGCCCGAAGGCGACGTGGACTGGCTCAAGGCAGAAATCCCGCGCCTGATGGCCGGCGTGGCCGAGCTCAAGGTGCCGCTTTTAGCGGAAGTAGGCGTTGGCAAGAACTGGGATGAGGCGCATTGAGCTATTGAATTAATAGCTGCTAGCGCACGTATTCACGTCGATTCAGCGTTTTTTATGGGTGAAGTCGTCTGAATACGTGCGCTACGTGCTATCAAAATAATTTCTGTGCTGTCTTCTTCACCACCTTGGTGGACGCCTGCCGTGCGCATGGGCCTGTCCATTTCCGTCGCTACCGGCTTGTACGGCCTGTCGTTTGGCGCGCTGGCCGTGGCTGCGGGTCTGAGCGTGGCGCAGACGGCGGTGCTGAGTTTGCTGATGTTCACCGGTGGCTCGCAGTTCGCCTTCATCGGCGTCATCGCTGGCGGGGGCGCGGCCTCGGCGGCGGTGGGTGCAGCGACCTTGTTGGGCGTGCGCAACGCCGTCTATGGGATGCAGATGAACCGCCTGTTGTTGCCCACCGGCTGGCGCCAATGGCTGGCGGCGCACGTCACCATCGACGAATCCGCCGCCACCGCCGTCGGCCAAAGCTCGCCCGATGAACAGCGGCGCGGCTTCTGGACGGCGGGCGTTGGCGTGTTTGTGCTGTGGAATTTGTTCACTCTGCTGGGCGCATGGCTGGGCGACGCGCTCGGCGATCCACGCCGTTGGGGCTTGGATGGCGCGGCGGTGGCGGCGTTTCTCGGTTTGCTGTGGCCGCGTCTGCGCCAGCGTGAATCGGTGGCGCTGGCGGTGCTGTGTGGTGTCGTTGTCGCTATGGCCGTGCCGCAAGTGCCGCCCGGTTTGCCGATTTTGCTGGCGGCGGTGGTCGGTGCCGCGTGGGGCTGGTGGGGCTGGTGGGGGCGTGACCCGGCTGCGGATGCCCCCACGCTAGAGAGCACGCGATGACGCTTTGGAGCGCGATTGTGCTGGCCAGCCTGGCCGCGTATCTGACCAAATGGGCCGGCTACGCCGTCCCCGCCCGCTGGCTACAACACCCGCGTATGGCCCGCGTGGCAGGGGCCATCACCGTGGCGCTGCTGGCCGCGCTGACGGTGATGAACACCTTTGCTGCCGGCACCAGCCTGGTGATTGACGCGCGGCTGGCTGCCTTGGTGGTTGCGGCGCTGGCCCTGTGGGCGCGGCTGCCGTTTTTGCTGGTGGTGGTGTTGGGGGCGGGGGCTGCGGCGGCGGTGCGGTGGTGGGGGTGAATGGTGAGTTTCAGGCAGGTGTCGGCGACAAGCAGTCGGATACCAGCAACGGCTTCACGGTAGGCGACAAGCACAGAAGAAGAAGGAGGCGTTTGATGGCACGAAGATTCAACATTGCTGCCCTGAAAGCAATCTCCCAAGAGCCCGTCACCGGCGGGGCTGAGTGGTTGATCGCGGCAGAAGACTCTGTAGCTTTCCTGAAGGAGAGCGCGCAGAGCGAGGAAATTGTGATTTATGCAAGCGGACCAGCGACGTATGTTCATGCCGTGCTTGCGCCGCGAAAGCAAGTCACCCCTGCGGACTACGAAGACCTCATGCATTCCGTCGTGCAGATAGATGACAGCTGGGTCATCCAAAAGAGCTACGGCGGCGGAGAAGGCCATCGTGTCTACCTCGAAGCACCGCTGAGCTTTGGGAAATCACTGTCGGGGGGTGAAAAGCTGGTCTTCCGCCGCTCATTCGATGGAGTGCAAAGGGGTGAAATCTCAATCGAACTGAGCCAGAAGATTGTGCATGCGCTCAGCCTGCATTTCGTGCCGGAACGCAATGCGTACTGCCGCTTGGATGAGTGCGGCGACATTGAAGACGTTATTCGTGTGATCCGCAACAAACTCGGCCCGGGACGGGAGAGTCTCATCGTCGTCACGATCCTCGCAAAGGATCTCTCCACCTACATGACTCTCGCGGACATGTCTCTGGTCTATTTTTTCGACTTCACTCGTTTGAAATTCGGAGAGTTCGATGGCTGGGGCGACCATCCGCGCATTGATCGCAAGGCCCCAGACCTCTTCTATCAAGGTGGCAGCATCGGGAATGCCAGCTACGTCTACGGCCGGATGATCGTCCGCTCTACCATTCCGCTGCAGCAACTTATCGACGAGTGGAAAGAGGAATCGAACCCGACAAGGAGAAAGGAATATGCGGCGTTCAAGATATTCGACCGAAAGAACAGCGTTGAAGTTGAAACGATGTGCGCGCCGGAGTTCCTCTCGAACTATTTCCAGGAATCGAATCTTCCCTGGGAAATTTCGCCGGCATTCTTCCGACCTGATGTTATGCACCGCTTTAAGGCTGATCCCGAGAAGTACAGCCTCAATGACCGATCCATCAGTTGCCGCAACGCGTGGTACCTCAAAAGCTACGACATCAACGAAGCTGGACAGATGCATGCCTATATTGGTGACCTAGCCCACCTCCCAATCGAAGAGCAACGTTACTGGCAATCGTTCAACGAGTGGCCGAAGGGAACAATCTCCACGCGGGCATATGAAAACGACATCCTCGGCGAGTTCAGTTCTGAATATGACCCGCTTCATCTCTTGAAGTACAAAATCGAGAAACTCAACGCCTCGCCACCTGACTGGTGGCAGCCAAGAGGCGAGGCGCATATGGATGCGGCTCGCTACCCAGCCACGGATTCGACCCTTGAATGGGCCAACGAAATCATGGCCTTCGATCAGTTACTTGTTGAGGGATTTCTGCTCAAACCTCTGCGAAAGTTGCTCGAGGCCAGGGGAAGGAAAGCAGAGGCAAATTGGGCCTCTCTGCGCTTGATCGCAGAAATCCTTGTTGCCTCAGGAAAGACAGTCGATGACGCCAAGGCAAATCTCATGCCGCTTAGTAGGCTTCATGCTCTGCGTAGCATCCTGAAGGCGCATAGCTCCATCGAGGAGAAGGACAAGGAAGAGCGGCAGGCGCGTGCGACGCATGGAACCCTAAGGGCCCACTTCAAGGATCTCGCCGGTCAATGCGACAAGAGCTTCGATACGATTCTGCTCGCCCTCGGAGCGGGCGATCTGAATCCATGAGCGCGAAGCGCTACCTGCTCAGAAAGGACTTCGGAGAACAACTGCTTCGGGGTGTCGATATCGATTCGGTGAACGACAGCCGAGGGCCGATGCCAATCACACTTCCTACAGTCTGCGCAATGATTTGAACAGCGGCGACAGGTGCAGCCAAAAGGTTGTCATTGGATTTTTTTGCCTAATGGCCGCACTGCGCCAGCCACCACTGCTTTGCCCTCTGAGTTCCCACACATGACTGGACACACCTTTGTCCGCAACAAAGGCGTTTTGTCAAGGAGCTTGCCGCACAGCGTACGCCGGCCGGGCGGCACTCCATTTCTTATTTGATAGCTGTCAGCGCAGACTGCATAAGCGCTAGAGGAATTTTTGACTACATAGCGCCTAACCGCGCCTCGCAGACGTCGCCACAATGCATAGGACATCGCCCAAGGCGCAAAGCGCGCGCCCCGCCTTGCGCTGTAATCCACCCCGCAGGAGACCACCCCATGCACATCCTCTGGATCTATCTGCGCCCGCACGGCAAGCTGGCTTTGCTGGCCCTGCTGCTGGCGGCCATCAGCCAGGTGCTGGCGCTGGTCGACCCGATCATCTTTGGCAAGATCATTGACGGCTATGCCGTGCACCGGGGCGGCAAAAGCGACGAAGAACTGGTCTCGGGCGTGCTGCGCCTGCTGGGTCTGGCGGTGGGGGTGGCGGTGCTGTCGCGCCTGGCCAAGGCGCTGCAGGAATACGTCACGCGGCTGGTGGTGCAAAAGCTCGGGACGCAGATCTTTAACGATGGGCTGCGGCAGGTGCTGCGCCTGAAGTTTCAGGAGTTCGCCGAAATGCGCAGCGGCGAAACGCTCTCGCTGCTGCAAAAGGTGCGGCAAGACAGCGAGCGGTTTATCAACGCTTTCATCAACACCGTGTTTGCCGCCTTTGTCGGCGTGAGTTTTCTGATCTGGTATGCGGTGACGCGGCACTGGGCGCTGGTGCCGGTGTTTTTGATTGGCGTGTTGGTGCTGGGCGGCCTGACCGGCTTGCTCAGCCGCGAGATCAAGACGCAGCAGCGCTCCATCGTGCGCGAGACCAATCGCAACTCGGGCTTCATCACCGAGTCACTGCGCAACATTGAGCTGATCAAAAGCCTGGGGCTGACTTTTCCGGAGATTCGCCGGCTGCAGGCGCAAACACACAAAATCTTTGCGCTGGAGATGCAAAAGGTCAAACGCATCCGGCTGCTGTCGTTCCTGCAAGGCACCACGCTGAGTTTGCTCAAGCTGGCCGTCTTGTTCGCGCTGCTGTGGCTGATTTTCAAGGACGTGCTGAGCACCGGCGAGCTGATCGCCATGCAGTTCATTTCGGTCGCTATTTTTGCGCCGCTGCAGGAGCTGGGTAACATCATCCTCGCCTGGCGCGAGGCCGAGGCGTCGCTGCTGAACTTTGAAGCGCTGATGAAAAAACCCGTCGAGCGCCGACCCAAGGACTCGGTGCAGGTCGGGCCGGTGCGCGAAGTGCGCTTCAGCAATGTCGTCTTCCAGCACCAGGGTGCTCCGGACAATGCGCTCGATGGCGTCAGCTTCAGCGCGGCGCTGGGCGATACGGTGGCGTTTGTCGGGCCGTCCGGCTCGGGCAAGTCCACGCTGGTGAAGTTACTGGTGGGCCTGTACACGCCGGTCAGCGGCGAAATTTTCTACAACGGCGTGGCTACCACCCAGCTGCGCTACAACGAGGTGCGCCGCCAAATCGGTTTTGTCACGCAAGAGACGCACCTGTTTGCCGGCAGCCTGCGCGAGAACCTGCGGGTGGTCAAAGCCGACGCCAGCGATGCTGAAATCATTGCAGCCATGCAGCAGGCGGCCTGCGCCCACTTGCTGGGCAAGGCCCCGGAGGGGCTGGACACGTCCATTGGCGAAATGGGTGTGCGCCTGTCCGGCGGTGAAAAGCAGCGCCTGTCGATTGCCCGCGCGCTGCTGCGCCAGCCGCCGTTGCTGATCTTTGACGAGGCCACCTCGGCGCTGGATTCGCTGACCGAAGAGCAGATCACCGACACCGTACGGCGCCTGTCCACCGAGAGCAGGCGCATCACCATCCTGATTGCGCACCGGCTCTCGACTATCTTGCATGCCCAGACTATTTTTGTGCTGGAAAAGGGCCGCATCGTCGAGTCAGGCAACCATGCCGAGTTGCTGGCGCAGCGCGGCCTGTACTACGCCATGTGGCGCCAGCAGAGGGGTGAGCGCCGGGCGCCCTGGGTTCCTGAGCGGGCTGGGCCGCAGGGGTAAAACGATGAGCCTGCCCTGTCGCTCGGTGACGCGTTGAGGCGCTGCCGTCAAAATAGGAAGCGCTTGCACCCCAGAATAGACAAAAAGTTACCATTCGCTATGACCTCCCTCACCATGGCCCGCTCCAACCCCTCCTTTCCCATTGATTTCACCCCGCTGCAAGGCACCTCGAACGATTGCGCAAACTGCGGCCAGGGCGCGCGACTGGACTTTGGCTTTGAATACGCCTACCAGCCCATCGTGGATGTAGCGCGCCGCACCATCTACGCGCACGAAGCCCTGGTGCGCGGACCGCAGGGCGAGAGCGCGGCCAGCGTGCTGGCCCAGGTCAATGAGCACAACCGCTACCGGTTCGATCAGGCCTGCCGGGTCAAGGCCATCAAGGGCGCCAGCGCCCTGGGTATGACCGAGCATTTGTCGATCAATTTCTTGCCCAACGCCATCTACAAGCCCGAACTGTGCATCCGCACCACGCTGGAGGCCGCGCGCGTCCACGGCTTTCCGCTGGAGCGCATCATTTTTGAAGTGACTGAAGGCGAGCGGGTCGAAGACGGTCCCTGGTTCGCCGAAATTTTGCGTGAGTACCAGCGCTGCGGCTTCAAGACCGCCATCGATGACTTTGGCGCCGGTTACGCCGGACTGTCGCTGCTGGCGGATTTTCAGCCCGACCTGATCAAGTTGGACATGGGCCTGATCCGCAACCTGGACGCTGACCGCGCCCGCCGCACCATCGTGCGCCACTTGGCGCGCATGTGCGAGGAAATGAACATTCAGGTAATTGCCGAAGGCGTGGAAACCGTGCCCGAGCACGACGCCCTGCGTGAGGCTGGCATCCATCTGATGCAGGGCTATTTATTCGCCCGGCCCAGCTTCCAGGCCGTGGTGCCCGTGGCGTCGGTGGTGTTTGCCGGGTAGGACAAAGACCGCTCCCCGCTCCTTCCATGCGGGTGCTGTCAAACAGGCAGCCGGACAGGGGGTGTAGCCACCCCGCCAAGCGCAGGCCCAGGTGCTTGGCTACACTCTTTTGGCCAGCGGCCGCGCTGTGACCGCACATCTCTGCTTTTCCCTGGGAGTCCCCTGCATGTCCGATCCATCCTCCTACACCCCACCCGCCATCTGGCAATGGAATCTCGGCAATGGCGGCAAGTTTGCCCATATCAACCGGCCGGTTTCTGGCGCTACGCACGAGAAAGAGCTGCCCCATGGCCGCCATCCGTTGCAGTTGTATTCGCTGGCCACGCCCAACGGTGTCAAGGTGCCAGTGCTGTTGGAAGAGCTGCTGGCGCTAGGCCACAGCGGTGCCGAGTACGACGCCTGGTTGATTCCGATCAACGAGGGCGCGCAGTTTGGCAGCGGTTTTGTTGCCGTCAATCCGAACTCCAAAATCCCGGCGCTGCTGGACTGCAGCGATGCGACCCAGCCGGTGCGGGTGTTTGAGTCCGGCGCCATCTTGTTGTATCTGGCAGAAAAATTTGGTGCCTTTGTGCCGACCAGTGGTGCGGCGCGCGCCGAGTGCCTGTCGTGGCTGTTTTGGCAGATGGGCAGTGCGCCGTTTCTGGGCGGTGGTTTTGGGCATTTTTATGCCTATGCACCAGAGAAATTCCAATACCCCATCGATCGCTACGCCATGGAGGTCAAGCGCCAGCTGGATGTGCTGGACCAGCAGTTGGCGGTGCGTGAATACATTGCCGGTAGCGAATACACGGTGGCCGACATGGCCATTTGGCCTTGGTATGGCGCGCTGGCCAAGGGGCAGCTATATGACGCCGGCGAGTTTTTGCAGGTGCATGAATACACCCATGTGCTGCGCTGGGCCGACCAGATTGCGCAGCGCCCAGCCGTGCAGCGCGGCCGCAAGGTCAACCGTACCTGGGGCGATCCAGCCAGCCAGCTGCATGAGCGCCACGACGCCAGCGACTTCGATACACAAACGCAGGACAAGCTGGCGGCATCGTCCTGACGGCCCGTCCATTCACTGCTGTAAAGGGTTTCACCATGCTCACTTTGTACGACTGCGCTACGGCGCCCAGCCCGCGCCGCGCACGCATTTTTCTGGCCGAGAAAGGCGTGGCGCACGACACCGTGCCGGTGGACTTGCGCAGCGGCGAGCAGCTGAGCGAGGCGTACCGCCAGATCAACCCGCAATGCACCGTGCCGGCCTTGCGCACCGACGACGGCTTGCTGCTGACCGACAACGCCGGCATTGCTGCGTACCTGGAAGCACGCTTTCCCGCGCCGCCGCTGCTGGGCGTCACACCCGAAGAAAAGGCCGAGGTGACCAGTTGGAACTGGCGTATGGAATTTGAGGGCTTGCTGGCTGTTGCCGAGGCGCTGCGCAACAGCGCACCGGCCATGGCGCAGCGCGCGCTGCCGGGGACGGTGAACTACGCGCAGATTCCGGCGCTGGCCGAGCGCGGCCTAGTGCGGGTCGAACAATTTTTTGACATGCTCAACCAGCGTTTGGTCGGACGCGAGTTTGTGGCTACCGAACGCTTCAGCATGGCCGACATCACCGCCGTGGTGGCGCTGGACTTTGCGCGCATCGTCAAGCGCAAGCCGCTGGAGTCGCACACCGAGCTGTGGCGCTGGCGCGCCGCGATGGCGGGTCGGCCGTCGATGGCGCTGTAGTGGAAAAGCGGCCATGGACGCACCGAAGACACTGCTGATCGTCTATCACTCGTTGACTGGCGGTACGCGGCAGATGGCCGAGGCGGCGCGTGCTGGTGCGGCCACTGAAGACGGCGTAGCAGTGCGCCTGCTGCACGCCTTTGCTGCCGGGCCGCAGGACGTGCTGGCCGCCGATGGCTATCTGTTTGCCACGCCTGAAAATCTGGCGGCGATCAGCGGGCCGTTGAAAGATTTTTTTGATCGCACCTATTACGCTGCGCTCGACCAGCTCAATGGCCGGCCCTACGCCAGCCTGATTTGCGCCGGCAGCGACGGCAGCAATGCCGCGCGGCAGATCGCGCGCATTGCCACCGGCTGGCGGCTGAAAGCTGTGGCCGAGCCGCTCATCGTCTGCACCCACGCGCAAACGCCCGAGGCCATCCTGGCAGCCAAACAGATCAGCGCAGAAGCGCTGGAGCGCTGCCGCACGGTGGGCGAAGCCTTGGCGGCGGGGCTGGCACTGGGCGTGTTCTGATCCTTTTTTTATAGCTGTAAGCGCTTGTATAGAAAGCGCTCAAGGCCGATTTGACTGGTGTTTTCGTCCTGTGCGCTGTGGTTGCTGTCAACGCCAGCCGGCTCGTCCCAGGGCGCATGGGCAGGGCCGAGCCGGTGCCCAGCGCGAATGTGCGCCAGCCCCTAGACTTGGGCGTCCATTTTCAGCGCCCACGCGCCACTTCAGGAGAAATCACCATGCCGTTTGAAGATCTCCGCTCTGATGTCCAGTCCCTGCTGCCGGGCCGTAGCACCGAAGCCGGCGCGACCCGGCGCACCGCTTTGCAGGCCGCGCTGGGCCTGGGCTACGCCGCCGCTGCCGCGCCGCTGATGGCACAAACAGCCATTACCACGTCGGCCGATAGCCTGGATGCAGGCACCGTGCACTACGAAGTCACCGGCTTCCAAGTGCCTGCCTACCGTGCGGCGCCAGCGGGCAAGACCGGTTTGCCGGTGGTGCTGGTGATCCAGGAAATTTTTGGTGTCCACGCCTATATCACCGACGTCTGCCGCCGCTTGGCGCACGCCGGTTATCTGGCAATAGCGCCCGAGTTGTATGCGCGCCAGGGCGACCCAGCGCAATACACCGACATCGCCAAACTGATGGCCGAGGTGGTGGCGAAGGTGCCCGACGCCCAGGTCCTGACCGATCTGGACGGCGCCGTGCAGTGGGCTGCGGCGCACGGCGGCGACGCAGCGCGTATCGGCATCACCGGTTTTTGTTGGGGCGGGCGTATCACCTGGCTGTATGCGGCGCACGGCCCGGTCAAAGCCGGCGTGGCGTGGTACGGGCGGCTGGTGGGCAGCGCCAGTGCGCTCACGCCGCAGCAGCCGATCGACTTGGCGCCGCGTCTCAATGCGCCGGTGCTGGGGCTGTATGGCGGGCAGGACGGCGGCATTCCCCTTGACACGGTTGATAAGATGAAAGTTGCCTTGGCGCAGGGTCCGGCCGCCGCCAAGGCGTCTGAGTTTGTGATTTATCCCGATGCATCCCATGCTTTCCATGCCGACTACCGCCCCAGCTACCGCCAGGGCCCGGCCGAGGACGGCTGGAAGCGGGCGTTGGCCTGGTTCAAGGCACACGGCGTGGCTTGAGGCGGTGCCATAGAACGCTCCTTACGCGCGCAGGCGGATGCCGCGCCATAACAGCCGCCCCGCTCCGGTGGGGCGGCTTTTTTGGTGCCGGTAGCGATGTGGCGGCAGCCCGGATGCAGATTTTTATTTTAAGTCAAATCGGCCTATAGGCCATACAGGATAAGCGCATAGAGCTATGACATTAATAGCAATTATTTTGGCCACGTTGGCGTCCGGCATTGGCAGTGTGTGGCTGGCCGCGTGGCTGTTGCGCAGCGGCTTAGGGGGGGGGTCGGGCAGCGTCGGGCCGCAACATCTTTTGAGCCTGGCCGCGGGCGCCTTGCTGGCCACGGCCTTCATGCACCTGTTGCCCGAGGCGTTCGAGAGCCAGGCCGGCGCACAAGACCTGTTTGCCACCTTGCTGGTTGGCGTGGTGTTTTTCTTCATGCTGGAAAAGGCCGAGTTGTGGCACCACGGCCACGAGCACGGCGATGCGCAGGCCGGCCACGGACATGACCACGGCCACGGCCACGTTCATCACCCTTCTGAGGTTGCGGGCGGTGCCCGTCTGGGCGGCTGGACGGTGTTGACCGGCGACAGCGTGCACTGCTTTGGCGATGGCGTGCTGATTGCCTCGGCCTTTGTCGCTGATATGCGCCTGGGACTGATTGCTGCCGCGTCGGTGCTGGCGCACGAGGTGCCACACCACATGGGCGACCTGGTCGTGATGCTAAATAGCAGCACCAACCGCAACATGGCGCTGATCAAGGTGTCGCTGGCCGGGGCGGTGACGGCGCTGGGTGGTTTGGCAGGTTACTTTCTGCTGGAGCAGTTGCACGACTGGCTGCCGTACTTTCTGGTGGTGGCCTCCAGCAGTTTTGTCTATGTGGCGCTGGCGGATTTGATTCCGCAATTGCAAAAGCGCCTGTCAGCGCGCGAAACCGCCGTGCAGATCGCCATGCTGTTGACCGGCATGGCCGTGGTGACGCTGGTCAGCAGTCTGGCGCACGGCGGCCACTGACCTGCGTATCAAGCGCCAATCGCAAACACCGCCGGCGTGTTTTTGTCCGGCCCGCCGGGTTTGTCGCGCCACTGCTGCACGCTTTGGCTGCGCGTGGCGCTGCTGGCCAGCGTCAGGCCGCTGCTGACCGACAGGCGCGTATTCGGGTGCAGCGTGTGCAAGAGCCCCTGGAGCAGGGCGGCGTTGCGGTAGGGCGTTTCGATGAACAGTTGCGTCTGGCCGGTCTTGAGCGCTAGCGCTTCGAGTGCGCGGATGCGCTGGGCCCGTTCGTCGCTGTCCTGCGGCAAATAGCCGACAAAGGCAAAGTTTTGTCCGTTCAGGCCACTGGCGGCCAGCGCCAGCAGCAGCGACACCGGCCCGATCAGCGGCACCACCGTGATGCCCAACGCGTGCGCAGCGCGCACCACCGAGCTGCCGGGGTCGGCCACGGCAGGCATGCCGGCTTCGCTGACCAGCCCCATGTCGTGCCCGGCCAGCGCTGCGGCCAGCAGCGGGCGCGCGTCAAACACGGCCGAGCCTTTGCCGCCGTGGTCACCTTTTTTGTGCACTTCGCGCGGCAGCTCGGTGAGGGTCTGCTCTTGCAGCGGCAGGGCCAGCGGGTGCAGGGCATCGACACGCTTCAGATAGGCACGGGCGCTTTTGGCGTTTTCGCAGACCCAGTGCGTCAGGCGCGCGGCGGTGGTGAGCGTGGCTTCGGGCAGGCTGCCTTGCAGCGGCATTTGCGTGTCGCAGCCAAAGTCCAGTGGCGCCGGCACCAGGTACAGCGTGCCGTGTTTTTTATCTGTCGGTGCGTTCATGGCAGCACCAATCCCGCAGCGCGCAGCATCCGGCAGGTGCGGATCAGCGGCAGGCCGATCAGTGCCGTCGGGTCGTCGCTGTCGATGGCGTCCAGCAGGCTGATGCCCAGTCCCTCGCTCTTGGCGCTGCCGGCACAGTCGTAGGGCTGCTCAGCGCGCAGGTAGCGCTCGATCTCTGCATCCGTCAGCGCGCGAAAGCGCACCGTGACCGGCGCCAGATCGACCTGTTCAAAGCCGCTGTCCGGGCAGACCACGGCGACGGCAGTTTGAAACACCACGCTGTGGCCGCTCATCTGGCGCAGTTGCGCGGTGGCGCGCTGGTGCGTGCCGGGCTTGCCCAATGGTTGTCCGGCCAGATCGGCCACTTGATCCGAGCCGATGACGATGGCACCGGGGTGCTGGGCGGCGACGGCGTGGGCCTTGGCCAGAGCCAAGCGCAGCGCCAGCGCGCGTGGAGCTTCGCGGGGCAGCGGAGTTTCGTCCACGTCGGGGGCGAAAACAGTGAAATCAAGGTGCAGACGTTGCAGCAATTGGCGCCGGTAAGGCGAGGTCGAGCCCAAAACCAGGGGGCGCTGTAGGGTGGCGGATTCATGCATAGCGTGATTCTCTTACACTGCGCGCATGACCAAGGATTACTCACCCGACCGGCTCGATGTCAAGGCTTTTGTGCAGGCAGGCGCGCACTTGAAAGGCCATGACTCGCTGTTGAAATATGAGCGCCTCGTGCAAGAAGCGCATGGCATTCATCCCGATTTGCATGTGGATTGGCAGGTGCAGGGCGAGCTGCGCGCCGCAGAAGGCCCAGCCCCAGAGGCGTGGATGCATCTGACGGTGCAGGCCACGCAGCCGCTGTTGTGCCAGCGCTGCCTGACGCCAGTCGATGTGCCGCTGGAGGTCGATCGCTGGTTTCGCTTTGTGGCCGATGAAGCCACCGCTGAAGCACTGGACGACGATGCAGAAGAAGACCTGCTAGCCATCAGCCGCGAGTTTGATTTGCATGCGCTGATTGAAGACGAACTGCTGATGGCCCTGCCGGTGGTGGCCCGCCATGAGGAATGCCCGGTGGTGGTGCCGATGGTGTCGAGCAGCGAAGACTTTGATGCGGCCGAGGCGGAAAAACCCAACCCATTTGCGGCACTGACAGGGTTTAAGGGGGACAAGTCCGGTAGTTAAATCTGCTTGAGATATAATTGCGGGCTTCACGCGAATCTCCTTGTGTCTCTTAAATGGGCTGATCGCGTTTTTACCAACCCTCTTTCAGACCAGGAGCCAATCATGGCCGTTCAGCAAAATAAAAAATCTCCTTCCAAGCGCGGTATGCACCGTTCGCACAATGCCATCACGGTACCCGGTATCGCTGTTGAGCCCACCACCGGCGAAATCCACCTGCGCCACCACATCAGCCCCAACGGTTTCTACCGTGGCCGCCAGGTGTTGAAGAGCAAGGCTGAAGCCTGACCCTGGTCAGAAGCTTCGACCGCCGAGGCCCGTAGCTACATCATTCGTAGCGCGGGCCTTTTTTTATGCATTGCGTTCTAACCTTGGCCGTACAGGCGGCCCAGCACCTCTTCCATGATTACTCTGGCTGTTGATTGCATGGGGGGCGACCATGGCCCCCGCATCACGCTGGCGGCGTGCCGCCGGTTTTTGGATGACCATGCCGATGCACGGCTGCTGCTGGTGGGTTTGCCCGAGGTATTGCAGGGGTTTGCGCACGAGCGCGCCACGCTGGTGCCCGCCAGCCAGGTCGTGACCATGGATGACCCGGTCGAGATCGCCTTGCGGCGTAAAAAAGACTCGTCCATGCGTGTTGCCATTCAGCAGGTCAAGGACGGTAAAGCCGCTGCGGCCGTGTCCGCTGGCAATACCGGTGCCCTGATGGCGATTGCCCGCTATGTGCTCAAAACCCTGGATGGCATCGATCGGCCCGCCATTGCCGGCCAGTTACCCAACGCCAAGGGTGGCTCGACCACGGTGCTTGATTTAGGTGCCAATGTGAACAGTACGGCGCAGCATCTGCTGGAATTTGCCGTCCTCGGTTCGGCGCTCGATTCGGTGCTCAAGGGCAAAGAAAATCCCACCGTCGGTTTGCTCAATATTGGTGAAGAAGCCATCAAGGGCAACGACGTCATCAAGAAAGCCGGCGAGCTGCTGCGCCAAGCTGGTCAGTCAGGCCAGATTAATTTTGTCGGTAATGTCGAAGGCAATGACATCTTCAAAGGTACGGCAGACATCGTGGTCTGCGACGGCTTTGTCGGCAATGTGGCGCTCAAGGCCAGCGAAGGCTTGGCGGGCATGGTCGGTGGTTTTTTAAAGCAAGAGTTTTCGCGTACTGTGTTCACCAAAATATCGGCCATCGTCGCCTATCCGGTACTATCGGCCTTCAAAAAACGGGTGGATCATCGGCGCTACAACGGCGCGGCGCTGCTCGGGCTGCGCGGTCTGGTGTTTAAAAGCCACGGTTCAGCCGATGAAGTGGCCTTCGGTCAGGCCATAGGCCGCGCGTATGATGCAGCCCGCAACAACCTGCTGGACCGTGTCCGCGACCGCATTGCCAGTGCAGCGCCTTTCTTGCTGCCCCCCAATGCACCTGTAGACAGCGACGCGACGCCAGCGCCACTCTGATGAAACGCTACTCACGTATTACTGGTACTGGCAGTCATTTGCCCGTGCACCGGGTGACCAATGCCGACTTGGTGGCCGACTTGGCCGCGCGCGGTGTCGAGTCCTCGGATGAATGGATCGTCGCGCGCACCGGTATTTCTGCGCGCCACTTTGCTGCGTCTGACGTCGCTTGCAGTGACATGGCGCTGGATGCGGCGCGCCATGCCTTGCAGGCCGCCGGATGCGGGCCCAAAGACATCGACCTGATCATCATCGCCACCTCGACGCCGGACATGGTGTTCCCCTCGACGGCGGCGATTTTGCAACACAAGCTGGGCGCTAATGGCTGCCCGGCGTTTGATGTGCAGGCGGTGTGCAGCGGCTTTATTTACGCCCTGACGGTGGCCGATGCCATGATCCGCGCCGGCGCTGCCACGCGGGCGCTGGTGGTGGGCTCAGAAATTTTCAGCCGCTTGCTGGACTTCACCGACCGCGGTACCTGTGTGCTGTTTGGTGACGGCGCCGGTGCGGTGGTGCTGGAAGCGTCAGACACGCCCGGTATTTTGGCCAGCGACCTGCACGCCGATGGCAAGTACGTCGATATTTTGTGCGTCCCCGGCCATGTCTCGGGCGGTCAGATCACCGGCAAGCCCTTGCTGACCATGGACGGCCAGGCGGTATTCAAGCTGGCTGTCGGCCTGCTGGAGAGTGCGGCGCTGGCCACGCTGGCCAAGGCCGGCCTGACCGAGGCCGACATCGATTGGCTGATTCCGCATCAAGCCAACATCCGCATCATGCAAAGCACCGCGCGCAAGCTCAAATTGTCGATGGACAAGGTGGTGGTGACGGTCGATCAGCACGGCAACACCTCGGCGGCATCGATTCCGTTGGCGCTGGATTACGCGGTGCGCTCGGGCCAGGTCAAACCCGGTGAAACGCTGCTGCTCGAAGGCGTGGGCGGTGGCTTCACCTGGGGTGCGGTGCTCTTGAAGCTGTAGCTTATAGCGCAGGTGTTTAAAGGGCTAGAGCCCTATTTCATTCATATTTTTAATAATTCGCATGAAATCTTTTGCTTTTGTCTTTCCCGGCCAGGGTTCGCAGGCCGTGGGCATGTTGAACGGCTGGGGCGATCACCCGGTGGTGGCGCAGACGCTGCAAGAAGCCTCTGATGCGCTGGGCGAAGACATCGCTCGCCTGATCCAGGACGGCCCCAAGGAGCGGCTGGCCCTGACCACCAACACCCAGCCGGTGATGCTAGTCGCCGGTGTCGCCGCCTGGCGCGTCTGGCGTGCCGAGGGCGGTGCGCTACCGGCGGCGGTCGCCGGACACTCGCTGGGCGAATATTCGGCACTGGTGGCATCGGGCGTGTTGACGCTGGGCCAGGCAGCGCCGCTGGTGCGTCTGCGCGCCGCCGCCATGCAGGAAGCCGTGCCGGTGGGCACCGGTGCTATGGCCGCTATTCTGGGTTTGGATGCTACAAAAGTAATAGCTGGTTGCGCAGAGGTGACGGCCGCTATAGCCGGAAATGGCGTTGAAATCGTCGAAGCCGTGAATTTCAACGACCCGGCGCAAACGGTGATCGCCGGTAGCAAGGCGGCGGTCGAAAAAGCCTGTGAAATGTTGAAAGCGGCGGGTGCCAAGCGCGCACTGCCGCTGCCGGTGTCGGCACCGTTCCACTCCAGCCTGATGCAGCCCGCCGCTGAAAAGCTGCGCGTGGCGCTGGCCGCCACCCCGCTGTCCACGCCGCAAATTCCGGTACTGAACAACATCGATGTCGCCGTGCAGCAAGACGCTGAGGCCATCCGCGACGCGCTGGTCCGCCAAGCCTTTGGTCCGGTGCGCTGGGTCGAATGCGTGCAGGCGCTGAAGGCGCGCGGCATCACCCATCTGATTGAATGCGGTCCCGGCAAGGTGCTGGCGGGTTTGGTGCGTCGCATCGATGCCGATCTGGTTGGCGCCGCGCTGTACGACCCCGCTACCCTCAACGAAGTCAAGGAACTGCTGGCATGAGCGAATCCACTGCAAAAGCCCCCGTCGCCCCTGTGGCGCTGGTCACCGGCGCCACGCGCGGCATTGGTGCCGCCATTGCGCTGGAACTGGCCACACGCGGCTACCAGGTGATTGGCACCGCGACCACCGAAGACGGCGCCGCGCGCATCACGCAGGCCCTCTCGGCCCATGCCGGTTGCCAAGGTGCCAGCCTGGACGTGAACGACGGCGCTGCCGTCATCGCGCTGATCGACCGCATCGTCAAGGAACAGGGCGGCTTACAGGTGCTGGTAAATAACGCCGGCATCACGCGCGACCAGCTGGCCATGCGCATGAAGGACGACGACTGGGATGCGGTGATCGACACCAACCTCAAGGCGGTGTTTCGTGTCAGTCGCGCCGCCATCAAGCCGATGATGAAGCAGCGCTTCGGCCGCATCATCAGCATCACCAGCGTGGTCGGCGCCTCGGGCAATCCCGGTCAGGTTAATTACGCTGCGGCCAAGGCCGGAGTGGCTGGCATGGCACGCGCCCTGGCGCGCGAGCTGGGCAGCCGGGGTATCACCGTCAATTGTGTGGCGCCCGGTTTTATCGATACCGACATGACCGCCAGCCTGCCCGAAGCGCAGCAAAAAGCCCTGCAAAGCCAGATTCCCTTGGGGCATCTGGGCCAGCCCGCTGACATTGCCCATGCCGTTGCCTACCTGGCCTCACGTGAGGCAGGTTACGTGACCGGGCAGGAATTGCATGTCAATGGCGGCATGTACATGTAATTGAAGAAAATTCGCGCCGGTTTATCCGAACGGCGGGCTGCCGGAGAGAGCCTCTTTGAAGCAGCTAGAATCGCGGATCAATTCACAACCCCAGAGATAAAAATCATGAGCGATATCGAAGCACGCGTTAAAAAAATCATTGCCGAGCAACTTGGCGTGGAAGAGTCCCAAGTGACCAATGAAAAGGCTTTTGTTGCCGACCTCGGCGCCGACTCCCTCGATACCGTGGAATTGGTGATGGCTCTGGAAGACGAGTTCGGCATTGAAATTCCGGACGAAGACGCAGAGAAAATCACCACGGTGCAAAACGCCATCGACTACGCCACCACCCACCCCAAGGCTTGAGTAGCGCACCGCGCCATTTTTCGGGTTCAGTACAAGGTTTTATTGCATGAGTCGTCGTCGCGTTGTCGTGACTGGTCTGGGCTGCGTCACTCCCGTGGGTAACACGGTGGAGCAGGCCTGGGCCAACATCCTCGCCGGTCAGTCCGGCATTGGTCTCATCACGAAGTTCGACACGTCGGATTTCTCCTGCAAGATTGCCGGTGAGGTCAAAGGATTTGAGCTGGGGTCCTACATGAGCGCCAAAGAGGCGCGCACCATGGACTCTTTCATTCATTTTGGCGTGGCTGCTGCGGCGCAAGCGGTCGCCGACGCGGGCCTGCCCACCGGCGAAGCCTTGGACGAAGAATTTGCCACGCGCATTGGCTGCGTCATCGGCTCGGGCATTGGCGGTCTGCCGCTGATTGAAAACACCCATGCCGAGTACGTCAGCCGGGGCGCGCGGCGCATTACGCCATTTTTTGTTCCGGCGTCCATCATCAATATGGTGGCCGGCCATGTGTCGATGCGCTTTGGCTTCAAAGGCCCCAATCTGGCCGTGGTCACCGCCTGCACCACCGGCCTGCACTGCATTGGTGAGGCCGGGCGGATGATCGAATATGGCGATGCCGATGTGATCGTTGCCGGCGGCACCGAGGCCACGGTGTCGCCACTGGGCGTGGGCGGCTTTGCTGCCATGCGTGCCCTGTCAACGCGCAACGACGACCCCCAAACCGCTTCCCGTCCTTGGGACAAAGATCGTGATGGCTTTGTGCTCGGTGAAGGTGCTGGGGTGATGGTGCTGGAAGAGTACGAGCACGCCAAAGCCCGGGGCGCCAAAATCTACGCTGAATTGTGCGGTTTTGGTATGAGCGCTGATGCCGGTCACATGACTGCGCCAAGCATGGATGGCCCACGCCGCGCCATGATCCACGCGCTGCGCAATGCCGGCATCAACGCCGATCAGGTTGATTACCTCAACGCCCACGGCACGTCTACGCCGCTGGGGGATCTGAACGAAACCAATGCCATCAAGGCGGCACTGGGCGATCACGCCTACAAAACGGTGATCAGTTCCACCAAATCCATGACCGGGCACCTGCTCGGTGGCGCCGGTGGCATTGAGAGCATCTTTACCGTGCTTGCGCTGTACCACCAAAAGGTGCCGCCGACCATCAACCTGTTTAACCAAGACCCGGAGTGCGATTTGGACTTTTGTGCCAATACCGCGCGCGACAGGAAGATGGACATCGCCATCAAAAACAATTTTGGCTTTGGTGGCACCAACGGCTCACTGGTTTTCAAACGCGTCTGAACGGCGCTGCGGCGCTGTTCGCTAGCCCAAACCCTTGGTATGAATCGCTCTGGCCGTGCACACTGCGCACCGCCGGTGCGGTATCCGGTAGCCCGCAGTCGCTGGCTGGCGTCTGCTCTGGCGCTGTACGCGTTCGCCGGTGGTCTGGCGCTGCTCGGCTGGGCGGCAGTGGGCGCCGGTACACATTGGCGTTGGATCAGTGCCGCCAGCGCCCTCTGGATCGTCTGCAGCGTGCTGGCCGGGTGGTTTTGGCGCACTGCGCCGTGCGGCACGCTGGTCTGGAATGGCTTGGATTGGATGCTGGAATCACCCCAAGGCGTAGCACTGTGCGCGCCCTGTACCTGTGCACAAGTGCACTTTGATCTGCAGCGGCGCCTGTGGCTGCGTTTGCAGCCTGACACCGGGCGTGCGCTGTGGCTCTGGCTGGAATGGCGCAGCCAGCCGACGCGCTGGGACGACTTGCGCCGTGCGGTATATTCGGCCGTTGGGTCTGGCGGCCCCGACACCCGCCGCTTCGCGCCGCCCGACGACCCGCAGGCGTGAAATTTTTTGATGCATGACCGTTCTTCCTCCAGCCGACCCCCCCACACCCCTACCCACCCCTGACACTGATTTCCAACTGGTGGAGCGCACAGTGGCGGGTGACCAGCGGGCCTACGAATTGCTGGTGATCAAATACCAGCGGCGCATTGAGCGCCTCATTGGCCGCATGGTGCGCGACACCGATCTGGTGCAGGACATCGCGCAGGAAACTTTTATCCGCGCTTACCGCGCCCTGCACCAGTTCCGGGGCGAGGCCCAGTTCTATACCTGGCTCTACCGCATTGCCGTCAATACCGCCAAAAAAGCGCTGATGGACATGAAGCGCAATCCGGTGGTTTACGAAGGTGCGCTGCGCGGTGGCGATGCAGATGATGAAACTTCCCGCTTTGAACGTGAACTAATCAGCGAAGAAACCCCCGAAACCGTGCTGGCGGCGCAAGAAATTGCCCAGGCCGTGAATACTGCCATGGAAGCTTTGCCCGAAGATTTGCGCCAAGCGGTGACGTTGCGTGAAATTGAGGGCTTGAGCTATGAGGAAATTGCGACCGCCATGGAGTGTCCGATTGGCACCGTGCGGTCGCGTATTTTTCGGGCACGTGAGGCCATTTCGGCGCGGGTGCGTCCCCTTCTGGAGAACCAGGTGGGTAAGCGTTGGTAATTCGACAGGTGACATCATGGATAAAAATGTGACTCAGCGTGAACAGCTATCGGCCTTGGCCGACGGGCAATTGAGCAGCGAGGCCTGGAACCAGGCGCTGCAGTTTGCCCATGAAGAGGAAGGGCGTTCTTCATGGCACCTCTACCATCTGGTGGGGGATGTGCTGCGTTCGCCCGAATTGGCACACCACGCCGACAGCAGTGAGTTTTTGCAGCGCCTGCAGCAGCGCTTGGCCGAGGAGCCGGTGCCAGGGCGCCCCGCCCAGGAAAGCCTGCAGGCCGTGGTATTGCCGCAGGCGCTGCCTCGGCAGGCTGCCAATGCATCCCTGTTTCACTGGAAGATGGTGGCTGGTTTGGCCTCGGTTGCAGCGGTGGCCGTGGTGGGCTGGAGTTCCTGGAGCAGTCTGCAAAGCTCGCCCAGCGGTGCAACGCTGGCTGCCTTGGCCAGCGCGCCCGCAGTGTCGCCTGCTGCCTCGATGACGGCGCTCACTCCCTCGCCACCCCCTGCGTCGGTACTGGCGCAGGCTGATAGCACGCCAGCAGGCCCTGTCATGCTGCGCGATCCACGCTTGGACGAGTTGCTGGCGGCACACCAGCAGTTTGGCAATACCTCGGCGCTGCAGATGCCCGCAGGATTTTTGCGCAATGCCACCTTTGAGGCGCCGGCCCGCTGAGCACGCAGCGCCGCGCAGCCGTGTCTCCGCCCGTTGGCAGCTGGAGAAGCCATTGCGCCACAGCGCTTCTCTGGGCGGCGCTGGCTGAGCCGACTGCGCTGGTGGGTTTGGTTTCTAGCGGCTTTTTCATCCCATTGATTCCCCTTTCGAAAGATCATTCATGAAAAAGATGGATTGGAAAAATTTGCACTCCTGTGCCTTGGCCGGCGTGTTGGTAGTAGCCGCCAGTGTGGCGACGATGGCGCCGTCTGTAGTGCACGCGCAACCGGCCTCGGTGCGGGGCTTGCCCGATTTCACTGACTTGGTGGAGCAGGTCGGGCCGTCGGTGGTCAACATCCGTACGCTGGAGAAGGTGTCTTCATCCAGTGTTGAAGGCGGCAGCGGCAGCGGCAGCGGCAGCGGCAGTGGGATGGATGAAGAAATGCGCGAATTTTTCAAGCGCTTTGGCCTTCCCATTCCCAATACGCCGCGCCAGCAGCGTCCGCAACGCCCGCATGCCCAGGAAGAGCAGCCGCGCGGTGTCGGATCGGGCTTCATTCTCAGTGCCGATGGTTTTGTCATGACCAATGCGCATGTGGTCGAGGGCGCTGAGGAGGTGCTGGTCACCTTGACGGATTCGCGCGAATTCAAGGCCAAAATCATTGGCGTGGACAAGCGCACCGATGTAGCTGTGGTCAAAATTCAGGCGACTGGTTTGCCTGCTGTCAAGGTGGGCGAGGTCAGCCGCCTCAAGGTGGGTGAGTGGGTGATGGCGATCGGTTCGCCCTTTGGTCTGGAGAACACCGTTACCGCCGGCATCGTCAGTGCCAAGCAGCGTGATACCGGTGAATACCTGCCCTTCATCCAGACCGATGTCGCCATCAATCCCGGCAACTCGGGTGGGCCTTTGATCAATATGCGCGGTGAGGTGGTGGGCATCAACAGCCAGATTTACTCGCGTTCGGGTGGCTTCATGGGAATTTCCTTTGCGATTCCGATTGATGAAGCCATACAGGTGAGCGAGCAGTTGCGCGTTGCGGGCCGCGTCACGCGCGGGCGCATTGGTGTGCAGATTGGCCCGGTGGCCAAGGACATTGCCGAGTCGCTGGGGCTGGGTAAAACGCAAGGCGCCTTGGTGGCCGGGGTAGAAACGGGCTCTCCGGCAGAGAAGTCAGGGATCGAAGCGGGCGACGTGATCACCAAATTTGACGGCAAAACTATCGACAAGGTGTCGGATTTGCCGCGCATGGTCGGTAGCACCAGGCCGGGCAGCAAGAGCACCATCACGGTGTTTCGCCGGGGCAGCGCACGCGATGTGCCCATTACCATTGCTGAAATCGAGTCCGATACGCCAGTGCGCAAAATCGCCACTAAAGAGGTTCAGCCAAAAAAATCATCGGCAGCGCTTCAGCACCTGGGTCTGTCGGTGGCCGAGCTGACGGAGGCGCAAAAGAAGGAACTGAAAATCAAGGGCGGCGTGCGCGTTGAGGCGACCACTGAGGCCGCAGCACGTGCCGGACTGCGCGAGGGCGACGTCATTCTGGCCATTGCCAACACCGAAGTCGCCAACCTGAAAGAGTTGGAGGCAGCCGTTGCCAAAGCGGACAAAAACAAACCGCTGAATGTGCTGTTTCGGCGCGGTGAGTGGGCCCAGTACGCCCTGATCCGGTCTGCCCATTGATGCCTGCACAGCCTGAAGCACCCCTCAAAACAACCTGATTTTCCCCGGGGATGAGGTGCTGTCTCTGCCCAATGACCTTGAAGAGGGCGCGAGCGGATACGATCGAAGCCTCTTTTTGCCTACAATGAAGTTCCAACCAGCGCCATTGCCAATGGATTGTTGGTTCAGGGCGCGTCACCACACGATGCGCCCTTTTTTCTTGCGCCCCTCCTTGCTCTTCCCTACTTGACGTTTTCCGTTGATGAATCACATCAGAAATTTTTCCATCATTGCGCACATTGACCATGGTAAGTCCACGCTGGCTGACCGCCTGATCCAGCGCTGCGGCGGCCTTGCCGAGCGCGACATGCAAGCCCAGGTTCTGGACTCGATGGACATCGAGAAAGAGCGCGGCATCACCATCAAGGCACAAACTGCCGCGCTGCAATACAAAGCCAAAGATGGTCAGATTTACAACCTGAACCTGATCGACACCCCGGGTCACGTGGACTTCTCTTACGAAGTCAGCCGTTCGCTGTCGGCCTGCGAAGGCGCGCTGCTGGTGGTCGATGCCTCGCAGGGCGTCGAGGCGCAAACGGTGGCCAATTGCTATACGGCGCTGGAGCTGGGCGTGGAAGTGCTGCCGGTCCTCAACAAGATGGATCTGCCCAACGCCGACCCGGACAACGCCCGTTTGGAAATTGAAGACGTCATCGGCATCGATGCCACCGACGCCATTCCGTGCTCGGCCAAGACCGGTATGGGCATCGATGAAATCCTCGAAGCCGTGGTCGCCAAGGTGCCGCCGCCCAAGGGCAACCCAACCGGCCCGCTGCGCGCCATGATCATCGACAGTTGGTTTGACCCGTATGTTGGCGTGGTCATGCTGGTGCGCGTGGTCGATGGCCGTTTGCTCAAGGGCGAGCGCTTCAAGATGATGGCCTCGGGTGCGGTCTATAACGCCGACAACGTGGGCGTGTTCACCCCCGCCAATGAGCCGCGTCAGTCGCTGGACGCCGGCCAGGTGGGCTACATCATTGCCGGCATCAAGGAGCTGCAAGCCGCCAAGGTAGGCGACACCGTCACATTGGAAAAGAAGCTGCCCAATAACGCCGGCCCCGCTACCCAGGCGTTGCCCGGTTTCAAAGAAATCCAACCGCAGGTGTTTGCCGGCCTGTACCCGACCGAAGCCAGCGAATACGACCAACTGCGCGATGCGCTGGAAAAGCTCAAGCTCAACGATGCGTCGCTGCAATATGAGCCTGAAGTGAGTCAGGCGCTAGGCTTTGGCTTTCGCTGCGGCTTTTTGGGTCTGCTGCACATGGAGATCGTGCAAGAGCGCCTGGAGCGTGAGTTTGACCAGGACCTGATAACCACCGCGCCCAGCGTGGTCTACCAGGTGGTCAAGGCCGATGGCGAAGTGATGATGGTCGAGAACCCCTCCAAGCTGCCCGACCAAGGGCGCATGGATGAAATCCGCGAGCCCATCGTCACCGTGCACCTGTACATGCCGCAAGACTATGTCGGCCCGGTGATGACGCTGGCCAACCAGAAGCGTGGTGTGCAGATGAACATGGCCTACCACGGCCGCCAAGTCATGCTGACCTACGAAATGCCGCTGGGCGAGATCGTGCTCGACTTTTTTGACAAGCTCAAATCGGTGTCACGCGGTTATGCCTCGATGGACTACGAGTTCAAGGAATATCGGGCGTCCGACGTGGTCAAGGTCGATATTTTGCTGAATGGCGAAAAGGTCGATGCGCTGTCCATCATCGTGCACCGCAGCCAGTCGCAGTACCGCGGCCGCGCGGTGGTCGCCAAGATGCGCGAGATCATCAGCCGCCAGATGTTCGACGTGGCCATCCAGGCGGCGATTGGCGGCAACGTGATCGCGCGTGAAAGCATCAAGGCGCTGCGCAAGAACGTGCTGGCCAAATGCTATGGCGGTGACGTCAGCCGCAAGCGCAAGCTGCTGGAAAAGCAAAAGGCCGGTAAGAAACGCATGAAGCAGATTGGCTCGGTCGAAGTGCCACAAGAGGCATTCTTGGCCATTTTGCAGGTGGAAGACTGATGCAGATCGTGCAAATTTTCACCGCGATGGTATTAGCCGCTTTTGCCGGCTATATCGGCGCCTGGTACTTTGGCGCGATTGAAGGCAATTTTGCCTTGTTGCTGTTTCTGGCGACGGTGGTCACGGGTTGCTATTGGCTGGCCGAACGCTTTTATTTTCTGCCCCGGCGCCGCCATGCCGCACAAGCCATTGCAGACGCTGCCGCGCAGCGCCGCGCCGAACTCGATCGCATGGGCATTGCCCAGGTCGATCTGGACGTGCAAGAGGCGCAGGGCCGCATCCTGATGCAGCCGTGGTGGCTGGACTGGACGGCAGGGCTGTTCCCGGTCATTGCCATCGTGTTTTTCTTGCGCTCGTTCTTGTTTGAGCCGTTCAAGATTCCGTCTGGCTCGATGATTCCGACGCTGTGGATCGGTGACCTGATTTTGGTGAACAAATTCACCTATGGCGTGCGCCTGCCGGTGTTGCAGACCAAAATCACCGACGGCACACCACCCGCACGGGGCGACGTCATGGTGTTTCGCTACCCACCCCAGCCCAACCTGGACTACATCAAGCGCGTGGTGGGTTTGCCGGGCGACGAAGTGGCTTACCTGAACAAACGCCTGACGATCAACGGTACCCCTGTGGCCACCCAGGCCGTACCCGATTTTTTTGATGAAAGCACACTGCGCTACGCCAAGCAGTTTGAAGAAAAGTTGGGTGAGCAGCCGCACCGCTTGCTCATCAACCCCGATGTGCCCGCCTTTGTGCAGGGCGCCAGTGATTTTTCGTACCGCGAAAATTGTCTCTACAGTGTTGAAGGTGTGGTCTGCAAGGTACCCAAGGGACACTATTTTCTGATGGGTGACAACCGCGATAATTCGCTCGATTCGCGTTATTGGGGGTTCGTGCCCGAAGCCAACATTGTCGGCAAAGCCTTTTTTGTCTGGATGAATTTTGGCAATCTCAAGCGCATTGGGTCTTTCCATTGAGCCGTTGCCACTCTGCAAAATCACGTAGGGAGAAGATGAATATGCATCGCACAGTTGCCCAGTCGCGCCAGCGCGGCATGTCCTTCATCGGCCTGATCGTTATGGGCGTGTTGGTGGTATCGATATTTGCTATTGGCGGGCAATCGCTGCCGATATTTATGGAATACCAGGCGATCCACAAGGCCGCCAACAAGGCCGCCCATGAAGGCACGACCGTGCCCGAAGTGCGCGCCATTTTTGACCGTGCCGGTGCCATTGACAACATTTCTTCGGTCAAGGGGCAGGATCTGGAAGTGACCAAGAACGGCGACAAGATCGTGGTGTCGTACAAGTACGCACGTGAAGTTCCGCTCGTCGGCCCAGCCTATCTGGTGTACCGCTTTCACGGACAGACCCAATAAGTGCACCCCGATCTTGTTGCGCTGCAGTCGCGTCTGCAGCACCATTTTTCTGACCCCACGCTGCTGCAGCGAGCCGTCACGCACCGCAGCTTCAGCGCGGACCACAATGAGCGTCTGGAGTTTCTCGGCGACTCGGTGCTCAGCCTGGCGGTGGCCAGCCTGCTGTACAAGCGCCTGAGTGCGCAGCCCGAGGGCGATCTATCGCGCGTGCGTGCCAACATGGTCAAGCAGGAGACGCTGCACCAATTGGCGCTGGATCTGCAGGTGGCACCGGTGCTGCGCCTGGGCGAGGGCGAAGCGCGTTCGGGCGGGCACAAGCGCCCATCTATCCTGGCCGATGCGGTCGAAGCGCTGATTGGCGCCGTCTACCTAGACGCCGGCTACGGCCCGGCCGAGGCGCTGGTGCACCGCTTGTTTGCTGCCGTCGAAATCAATCCGCAAATGCAGGCCGCCGCCAAGGATGCCAAGACCGCGTTGCAGGAGTGGCTGCAAGGCCGCAAAATGAAGCTACCGGCCTACCGCGTCGTCGCCACTGCAGGCGCGGCCCATCTGCAAACCTTTGATGTGGAATGCCACATCCCCGAACTGGCGCTCACCGAGCGCGGCATTGGTGGCTCACGCCGCGCCGGCGAGCAAGCTGCCGCCGCCGCCATGCTGGCCACCCTGAAAGTAAAAAAATTATGAATGACGCTACCAAAAAAGTAGCTGCCAACGCAGACCCTATCAGCACTGAGGCCCCTAAAGGCCTTGAGGTCAACGCGCCTGCGCAGTCCGCTGAGTCAGCCCAGCCGCTGGATCTCGAAGCCGAAGCCGAAGCCGAAGCCGAAGCCGAGGGTGAAACCGAAGGCACAACCCCGGTTGAGCCAGGCGCCGGCGGCCCGCAGCGCTGCGGTGTGATCGCCATCGTGGGCAAGCCCAACGTCGGCAAGTCCACGCTGCTCAACGCCCTGGTGGGGCAGAAGATCAGCATCACCTCGCGCAAGGCGCAGACCACGCGCCACCGCATCACCGGCATCCGTACCATCGACCAGACACAGTTTGTGTTTGTGGATACGCCCGGCTTTCAGACGCGCCACGCCACCGCACTGAACAAGTCGCTCAACAAGACTGTCATGGGCGTCATTAGCGACGTCGATCTGATCTTGTTTGTCGTCGAAGCCGGCAGCTTCACGCTGGCCGATGCCAAGGTGCTGAGCCTGTTCAAGCCCGGTATTCCGACGCTGCTGATTGCCAACAAGTTTGACAATATCCACCGCCGCGCCGAGATTGCACCCTGGCTGAAAAGCATGCAGGAGCGCCACCCGTTTGCCGAATTCGTGCCCATGTCGGCCAAGAACAAGAACGACATCCAGCGCCTGTACGGCATTTGCGCCAAGTACCTGCCCGAGGCGCCCTGGTGGTACGACGCAGATGAACTGACCGACCGCAGCGAGAAATTTCTCGCCTCCGAGACGGTGCGTGAAAAGCTATTCCGCTTCACCGGCGATGAGTTGCCCTACACCTCGACCGTGGTCATCGACCAGTACGGCGAAGAAAAGAGCAAGAAATTCAAGCGCCTGGTGCGCATTGCCGCCACCATCGTCGTCGAGCGCGACAGCCACAAGGCCATGGTGATTGGCGACAAGGGCGAACGCCTGAAACGCATCGGCATGGAGACGCGCCAGGAGCTGGAAAAGCTGATGGACTGCAAAGTATTCATCGAGCTGTGGGTCAAGGTGCGCTCCGGCTGGGCCGACGACGAGGCGCGCGTGCGCTCGTTTGGCTACGAGTAATTCCTTGCCGTGGCCACCGCGCGCCGCTTTACCCATGAACCCGCCTTTGTGCTGCACCGCTACGACTGGAGCGAGAGCAGCCTGATTCTGGAAGTGTTCACACGCCAGCAGGGGCGTGTGGCACTGGTCGCCAAAGGCGCCAAAAAACCCAGCTCCAATTTTCGTCCGGTGTTGCTGCCATTGCAGCCGCTCAGCCTGACCTGGACGCAAAGCGCTGGCGCCGCTGCCACCGGCGCCAGCGACATCCACACTCTGAAGGGCGCTGAATGGGTCGGCGGCCACATCATGCCCACGGGCGATGCGCTGCTGTCGGGTATTTACCTCAATGAATTGTTGCTGCGCCTGCTGGCGCGCGATGACCCGCACCCGGCGCTGTTCGATGCCTACGCTGGCGTGGTGCGCGTGCTGGCCAGCGCGCACGGCGATGCCTTGGAGCCGGTGCTGCGGACGTTTGAATTGCTGCTGCTGCAAGGCATCGGCCTGCTGCCGGCGCTCGATGCGCAAACCCTGACCCTAGATGCCCTGCACCCCGACGCACGCTACGCCCTGGTAGCCGAAGGCGGGCTGCGCGCCGCCGCGCCGAAAGAGCGCGCCAGCCTCAGCGGCGCGCAGTGGCAGACGCTGCAGCGGGCGCTGGACAGTGTCGGTGGCCGTGGTGTGCGCTTGGCCGCGTTGCTGCAGGCCTGCGCGCCGGTGGCGTTTGCGCTGAAACCGCAACTGCGCGCGCTGCTGCAATACCATTGCGGCAGCCCCTTGCTGCGCACGCGCCAGCTGATGATGGAATTGCAAAACCTATGACCACTGCTACCCCTTCGATCGATCCCACCTCCGCCCGCCACCGTACCGCCCTGTCGGTCAATGTCAACAAAGTGGCGCTGGTGCGCAACACGCGCCACCTGGGCATTCCCAGCGTGCTGCGCGCTGCCGAGTTGTGCCTGCAGGCCGGTGCCCAAGGCATTACGGTGCACCCGCGTCCCGACGAGCGCCACATCCGCGCCCACGATGTGACCGACTTGGCCGCGTTGCTGAAAAACTGGCCGGGCCGCGAATACAACATCGAAGGTAATCCGTCACAGAACCTGATGGACTTCATCCGCGCCGTGCGCCCGCAGCAGGCCACCTTTGTGCCTGACAGCGAAGACCAGTTCACCAGCGACCACGGCTGGTATTTTCCGCAGGACGGTGCCCGCTTGGCGCCGCTGATCGCCGAGTGCAAGGCGCTGGGCGTGCGCGTCAGCCTGTTCATGGATCCCCTCCCTGAGCAGATGGCGCAGGCCAAAGCCCTCGGCGCTGACCGCGTCGAGCTGTATACCGAGCCCTACGCCGCCGCCTGGGGCACGCCGCAGCAGGCGCAACAGATAGAGCGTTACCGCGCCGCCGCGCAGGCCGCGCTGGACGTCGGTTTGGGCGTCAA
Source organism: Simplicispira psychrophila DSM 11588 (assembly GCF_000688255.1). GTDB lineage: Bacteria > Pseudomonadota > Gammaproteobacteria > Burkholderiales > Burkholderiaceae_C > Simplicispira > Simplicispira psychrophila. The sequence goes on from NZ_JHYS01000004.1 coordinate 144,917, forward strand.
CGCCGGCCACGATTTGAGCCGCGACAACCTCGCCGCCTTTGTGCGCGGCGTGCCCGGTGTGTTGGAAGTGTCGATTGGCCACGCGCTGATCGCCGACGCACTGGAGCTGGGCTATGGCGCGACGGTGCAGGCCTACCAAGCCTGTATCGACGCCGGTTTTGCGACGGAAAATATCTAAATTCATAGCTATCAGCGCTTGCCACATAAGCGCTAGAGGCACATTTGACTCAAATCCATGATTTACGGCATTGGCACCGATATTTGCGACGTGCGCCGCATCCGCGCCAGTCTGGAGCGCCATGGCGAGCGCTTTGCTGCGCGCGTGCTGGCGGACGCGGAACTGGCCACCTGGCGCCAGCGCAGTGCGCGCTGGCCCGAACGCGGCGTGCGTTATCTGGCCACGCGCTTTTCTGCCAAGGAAGCCTTCAGCAAGGCGATTGGCTTAGGCATGGTGATGCCGATGACCTGGCGTAGCTGTGAAGTCGCCAACCTGCCCAGCGGCCAGCCGACCATAGCTTTGCACGGCGCGCTGAAAGACTGGTTTGAGGCGCGCGCGCTCAGCGTGCATCTGAGCCTGACCGATGAATCTGACTACGCGGCCAGCTTTTGTGTCGTAGAAGTCAAAGAACGATAAATTTATAGTCAAATCAGCCGCTAGCCCTTTAGATAAATGCGCTAGCAGCTATCAAAATCATAATAAATAATCCTCTCCACCATGACCGAACACGCCCCCCTGATTCTTGACATTGCCGGCACCACCCTGAGCGCCACCGACCGCCGCCGCCTGGCGCACCCGCTGACCGGCGGCGTGATTCTGTTTGCGCGCAATTGGCACAACCGCGCCCAACTGCTGGAGCTGACCAGCGCCATCAAGGCGGTGCGTGACGACCTGCTGATTTGCGTAGACCACGAAGGCGGGCGCGTGCAGCGCTTTCGCTCGGACGGTTTCACCCACCTGCCGCCGATGGCGGCGCTGGGAAAAATGTGGATGAACGATGGCAAAGGTGCCAAAGCGGTGGTCGGCAGCGGCGCACTGCGCGCCACCAACGCCGCTACGGCGGCGGGCTATGTGTTGGCCAGCGAGCTGCGCTCGTGCGGCGTCGATTTTTCCTTCACGCCGGTGCTGGATCTGGATTGGGGTGAGAGCGGCGTGATTGGCGACCGGGCTTTCCACTGCGACGCGCGCGTGGTCACGCTGCTGGCCAAGAGCCTGATGCACGGTCTGTTGCAGGCCGGCATGGCCAATTGCGGCAAGCATTTTCCGGGGCACGGCTTCGTCCAGGCCGACTCGCACACCGAAGTGCCGGTCGATACGCGTAGCCTGACTGCGCTGCTGGCCGAGGACGCCGCGCCGTACCCGTGGCTGCGCAGCACGCTGACCAGCGTCATGCCAGCGCACGTGATTTACCCCAAGGTCGATAAGCGTCCAGCGGGTTTCTCCAGCAAATGGCTGCAAGACATCCTGCGCGGCCAGCTGGGTTTTGACGGCGCCATCTTCAGCGACGACCTGAGCATGGAAGGCGCGCGCCGCATTGATGGTGCACTGGTCAGCTACACCGATGCGGCGGTGGTGGCGCTGCAGGCCGGCTGTGATCTGGTGCTACTGTGCAACCAAAGTCTGGGCGAGGGCATGGCGGTGGACGAGCTGCTCGACGGTTTGTCCGCACAGCAACAACAGGGCCGCTGGCAGCCCAGCGCCGACAGCGAAGCGCGGCGGGTGGCGCTGCTGCCGCAAACCCTGCCGCTGGCTTGGGACGATCTGATGTTCCAGCCCGCCTACCTGCAGGCGCTGGAGATGCTGCCTAACTAGCCGCTAACTGCCGTGCATATCGGCCTTTGGCGCCGTGGCCGGTACGGCAAAATTAACGCGGGTAGTCCTGTCTGCAGCGCCAGCCGTGGGCCAGCGGGTGCTGTGCCATGTGCAAAAAAGTCGAGAAAGCAAGCTTGTATGTCGTATTCGTCGGGATGGGTTTCACGCTTCTGGGGGGCCATGCTGGCCGTATTGGCCTCGGTGTTGTTGCCGGGCTGGGCGCACGCGGCCGACTTCAGGGACCCGGTTGACCGGCAGTTTCTGGTCTGGCCGAATATTCCGGTGATCCGGGCGTCAGATTTTGATGAATATGCTGGCGACCGCAAGATATTTTCCAATCTGCATGAAGCGCAGGGGGATCCGGCCGCCATTCTGGCGGCGCTGCAAGCGGTGGATGCCTTGCAAACGCACCACGATCGCCGCTCGGTCAATGAATTGGGGCGCAGCCTCAATGTGCAGGTGATTGCTGAACTGGACCGCCTGGCCCGAAACATCAATACCCGCACGCCCAAACTGCGCTTTGAATTTGCCAGCATCACCCCGGCCGAACTGCAGCGCCCCGCCGCGCTGGACGCCAAGGCGCTGGACGCGCTGAAGGCCAAGGCCAGCCAGATCAACGTCGTGGCTTACCTGACTTACACCCAGTTGGGTGGCAGTTTTGTGCAGCTCACCGGCACGCTGGTGAAGCTCTCCAGCGGCGAGTCGCAAAGCTTCACCGTCACCGGTCCGGTGACGCAAGTGGGCGCCGCACTGGCGCTGGAGTGGTTCAATTATTTTTATGGCAACCGCCTGGCACCGCATAAAAACCCCATGCCCGACCGCGAATGGTTGAACGCTGCGCCCAGCCATATCAATCAGTTGGTGTCGCTGGACGTGGCACGGCGTTATTGCCAATCGCAAGGTGCTGGTTTGCCCGGGCTAGAAGAATTGGAAGTGGGCGAGACCTCGGGCATTTACCACGGTGGTGTCGAGCTGAAAAAAAACGCGCTCTACCACCTCAACTCGGGCATGTATTACTCCTCCGAGCCGCAGTTGGACAACCGGGTACGGCCCAATTTGAATCCCCACGGTAGCAATGCCTACTACTACTGCATCCGGCGTAAAAAAGCAGCGGCCACAGAGTCGGTCAAAGAACCGACCACACGGCCCGTCAAAGCAGCTGTCAAAAAGCAGGCCGACCGAGGCTAATGATCAAAAGTGCTTCAAACAGCCTGTTTGTAAGCACTTCGAGCTATTATTTGTATAGTACGTTGGCGCCGTGAACCGGCTCAGGTTCAGTTGCCGGCTTGGGTTCTGCCGTCCCGGTAGGCGTCCGCACCGGCACTTTCTGTCCAGCCTTCCAGCGTCGCACCACGCGCTGAAAAATCAGCGAATTCGGGATTTGCAGCAGTGCGCCGCAGGCCTCGGCGGTGCTGTCCTCCAGCGTGGTGTAGAGCAAGTTGATGTCGAGCACGCGGCCCCGGGCGCCGGGTTTTTCTGCGGTGTCGAGCAGCTCGATGGTGTCGCCGATGCGAAACGGGCCGACGGTAAAAATCAGCAGTGCACAAAACAGGTTTGACAGCACGCTCCAGGCGGCAAAAAAGGCCACAGCGCCGACGGTGGCAAAGCCGGTGAAGGCGGTCCACAGCACCGTGGCCGACACCCCCAGGCGCTCCAGCATCAGCAGCAGGGCGCTGATCAGAATAGTCCAGCGCAGCAGGCCATTGAGTGGCACCAGCAGTTCGCGCGGGAGCTGGTAGTGGTGGCCAGCGCGCTTGATCAGGCGACGCACAAAGTGCTGCAGCAGCATGGCCGCCACCAAGATCAGCAACATTTGCAGGCCCGGAACCAGGATGTCAAGCCAGTCCTGCGCCCATTCGGGCACGTACAACTTCAGGGAGCGTTGCATGGCCGGCCCGAAAAAAGCACCGGGCGCCGCAGCGCCCGTAAAAGAGAACGCGTTGCGCATCAGCCCGTCCGCTGCTCGAAAGTGTCCATCTGCATCTCGAAGCTGAAGAAGCGGTTGCGTCCCTGGGCCTTGGCCGCATACAAAGCCTGGTCGGCGCGCATGATCAGGCTCTCGGCACTGGTATGGCTGTCGGGTATGCAGGTGGTGATGCCGCCCGAGAGGGTCAGAAAGTTGCTCAAAGGCGAGTCCGGGTGCGCGATGGCGCGCACATCCAGAATTTTGCACAGTGCGCGGGCAAACGTCATGGCGCCTGAACGGGGGGTGTTGGGCAGGATCAGGGCAAATTCTTCACCGCCGTAGCGCGTTGCCACATCGCGCGGGCGCACGCACACTTCGCGCAGCAACCGGCCAATCTCGCGCAGACAGTGGTCTCCCTGCACATGGCCCAGTGAGTCGTTGTAGCGCTTGAAATGGTCCAGGTCGCACAGCATCAGCGTCAGCGGCGCACCATCGCGCCGCCCGGCCAGAATCTCACGGTGCAGCATGCGGTCAAAGCCGCGCCGGTTCACCAGGCCGGTGAGGGCGTCCACTTCGACCATGGCGTTCAGCCGCTGATTGGCCATGTGCAGTTCTTGCGTCATCGTCACCAGGCGCCGGCGCATGTCCAGCAAGCGGCGCATGGCGCGCAGCTTGGCCACCAGCACGATCGGCTTGACAGGTTTGACCAGGTAGTCGTCGCCGCCGGCCTCAATGCCGCGCCAGACGTCCAGGTCGCTGTCCAGGCCCGACAGGAAGATGATCGGTGTCCAGTCGCCCGGCTCGGCAATGCGCATTTGCTGTGCCACCCAGTAGCCATCGTTGCCGGGCAGCTTGATATCCAGCAGTACCAGATCGGGCCGGTGCTGGCGAAACAGCTCCAGCGCAGTATGGCCGTTGGCTGCTTCCAGCACATGGCCGACGCCGGCGTGGTGCAGCTGGCCCACCAGTACCGCGCGCACGGAGTCCTGGTCTTCCACCACCAGCACTTTGAAGGGGCCGGTGACCGGTGGATCGGATGCCAGGGCGGCCGAAGCCACGGAGGGGGTGAGGGTGGGCATGGCAGTGGCCGCTGGGCTCAGACTTCGCGGCGCAGTGCCGGGAACAAAATCACGTCGCGGATGCTGGCGCTGTCGGTCAGCAGCATCATCAGGCGGTCAATGCCGATGCCGCAGCCGCCGGCGGGCGGCATACCGTATTCGAGTGCGCAGACAAAGTCGTGGTCAAAGTACATGGCCTCGTCGTCGCCGCTGTCTTTGGCGCTGACTTGGGCATGAAAGCGTGCGGCCTGGTCTTCGGCATCGTTCAGCTCGCTAAAGCCGTTGCCAAACTCGCGCCCGGTGACGTACAGCTCAAAGCGTTCGGTGACTTCGGGGCGCTCGTCGTTGGCGCGTGCCAGCGGGCTGATTTCGGTTGGATGCTCCATGATGAAAGTGGGCTGCCACAGCTTTTCTTCCACGGTTTCTTCAAAGTACAGCACTTGCAGGCTGGCCAGCGTGCGCTCGGACAGCTTGTTTTTGGCTTCGGTCATACCGAGCTTTTTCAGGGCGTTGGTCAGCCACTCGGCGTCGTTGACGTGCGGGCCGGCCTCGGTGTGCGCGGCAATGGCTTCGCAAATCGTCATGCGGGCAAATGGCTGGCTCAAATCGACCGCGCGGCCTTGGTAGCTCAGTTGCAGCGTGCCGTTGGACTGCATAGCCGCGTCGCGCACCAGCTTTTCGGTGAAGTCCATCAGGTCGCGGTAATTCCAATAGGCCGCGTAGAACTCCATCATGGTGAACTCGGGGTTGTGGCGTACCGAGATGCCTTCGTTGCGGAAGTTGCGGTTGATCTCAAACACGCGCTCAAAGCCGCCGACCAGCAGGCGCTTCAAATACAGCTCGGGCGCAATGCGCAAGAACATTTCCTGGTCCAGCGCGTTGTGGTGCGTGGTGAACGGCTTGGCGTTGGCGCCGCCCGGAATCGGGTGCAGCATCGGTGTTTCGACCTCTAAAAAGTCGTGCTGCACCATGAAGTGGCGCAGGCTGCTGACGGCCTTGCTGCGCGCCACAAAGCGTTGGCGCGCCGTCTCGTCGGTCATCAGGTCGATGTAGCGCTGGCGGTATTTGACTTCCTGGTCGGCAATGCCGTGGAACTTGTCGGGCATCGGGCGCAGGCTCTTGGTCAGCAGGCGCAGCGAGGTCACTTTGACCGACAGCTCGCCGGTCTTAGTTTTGAAGGCTGTGCCCTCGGCGCCAATGATGTCGCCCAAGTCCCAGTGTTTGAAAGCGGCGTACAACTCTTCGCCAATCGCATCGCGCGTGATGTAGAGCTGGATGCGCCCGCCGGTGGCACCCAAGGAGCCGTCCTGCACGGTGGCAAAACTGGCCTTGCCCATGACGCGCTTGAGCCTCATGCGACCGGCCACGCTCAGGTGGACGGGCTGGGCTTCCAGCGCTTCGGCGCTGGTGTCGCCGTGCAGGGTGTGCACGCCAGCGGCTTGGTGCTGGGGTTTGAAGTCGTTGGGGAACGGTACCCCCGCAGTGCCTTGGGCGTGGGCGGCGCGCAAAGCGTTCAGCTTGTCGCGGCGCTCGGCAATGAGTTGGTGTTCCTCAGGGAGGGCGGGAGCGGGAGCAAGGTTTTGGTCAGACATGGGTGCCGTCGGTGCGGGACGTAAAAAAGAGGGCTGAGAGCAGCCAAACCGTCGATTTTATGGGTTAGATCGCAAACAGGTTCTTAGATTGGTGCAATGCCGTTGCGCTCCAGCACGTCGCTGACCAGTTCCAGCCGCACCAGGGGGCTGTCTAGCTCCATCAGTTGCTGGCGCAGGGGCAGTGCTATCGGCAGCAGCTCACACCAGCGGTTGGCAATCCAGCCGCTGTCGCGCAGTTGTGCCGGCGTGGGTGTGGTGGCTGTGCTGCCCTGGGGATCGCGTTGGCGCAAGGTGGCGAGCACTTGGGCCAGAGCGGTGGCGCAAGGCGCCAGGTCGTCGGGAATGGGGATGTGCAGATCGTCCGGCAGCTGCTCAATGTCGGCCACCCACAGGCCATGCGCCAGCAGGGTGCGCGCCAGAATCCGAAAACGCTGGCTGGCGCGGCAGCTGATGGTCAGCAGGCCCGGTTGCGGCGTTTGCAGCTGGTCGATGTGGGCCAGCGTGCCGATGCAGTGAAACTGTTCCTGGGGCGCGCCAGCGCGGCGCACTTCGGTCCCGCTGCGCAGGCTGACGACGCCAAACGGCGCGCCGGCCTGGTGGCATTTGCGCACCATGTCGAGGTAGCGCACTTCAAACACCCGCAGCGCCAACGTGCCACCCGGAAAGAGCACGGTATCGAGCGGAAACAGCGGCAAGGACTTCAGGGTGAGAGGCTGCGTCATGGATGGCTATCATCCCATGGCGCGATGCACTCGGAACGTGTCCACGTTCACAAGGACCCACCCCACCATGCTCTACCAGATTGTTTCTCTTTTACTCAATGTCGCCGCCGGCTTGCTGTGCAGTGCCTGCCTGCTGCGTATTTATATGCAGTGGCAACGCATCCCGTTCAACAACCCCATCGGCGGGCTGATTTTTGCGTTCACGGACTGGGGCGTACTGCCATTGCGCCGCATTTTGCCTACCTGGGGCCGTTGGGACTGGGCCAGCCTGGTGCTGGCAGCGCTGGTCGAACTGGCGCAATACGTGCTGCTGTGGCTGGTACTGGGCGCGGGTGCCGGCTGGCAGTGGCTGCCTTGGTTGGCCGTGTGTGGACTGGTGCAGGTGGCGCTGACACTGATGATCGGTCTGTTGATCGTGTATGCGGTGATGTCGTGGGTGCAGGCGCATTCGCCCATTTCTGTGGTGATTGCGCGCCTGTGCGAGCCCCTGCTACGCCCGCTGCGGCGGGTGTTGCCGCAGTTGGGCGGCCTGGACTTGTCGCCACTGGTGCTGCTGGTGCTGCTGCAGGTGGCGCTGATCGTGCTGGGACATGTGCAGGCCAGCCTGCTGCCTTGAGTTGGAAAATACCAGTCAAATGTGCTGGCAGTGTTTATTGCGCAAGCGCTGATAGCACGATTTCTAATAGTAAAGACTGCCGGTTCGCCCGGTCAGTTTGCTACCACCGGATAAAACGGCTTGCCTTCAAAGTGGGCCGGATTCTGCATCATCACACCCAGCATCACCGGCAGCACCCGCGTCAGCAGTTCCCGACCATCGCGCAATTGGATGCGGTTGACCGAACTGTTCCAGGTAGCGCCGCCGTGCATTAGCTGGTTGCGCAGCGTGTACAGGCGGACAAACACCTCGTACAGCACCTTTTCCGTGTCCTGCTGTGCCAGGGCGCGGTGCACACGCTGGCGCGCGTCGTCAAACACCTCGCGCCAATGCGTCGGCGTGCTGCCGTCGGCGCGTGGGTTGTTGAGCGCATCCCAAAAGGGCTGAAACACGTACTGGTTGTCCAATAAAACGCGGATCGGGCCAGGGAACACCTGCCAGACCAGCGCCGGCAGCGCTTTGTTTGCATCCAGCCGGCAGACTTCACCGACGAAGCTGCGAAATGTCTGCCGCTCCGAAGCGTTGTCGGTATGGCTGCCCGTGTCTTGTGCATAGGCGGCGTTGAAGGCAATCCACAGACACATAAAGCCCAGATCGTCGTCACCCTTCTCGGCTTCAGCGCGCTGTAGCCAGCTCAGGGCGCGGTGCATGCGCAGCGTGAAGGCATTGCGCTGCACGGCTATCAGCGCTTTGTGGCGCTGGACCAGTGCGGCAAGGTGCAGGGCGTTGCTAGAAGCAGGGGGAAGTGCAGTCATGGTCAGTCCAGAGAGGGTGTCGGGGAGGCACCATCATGCTTGACGTTTCCATGGTCAAAACCTATCGCAGCGACTTCCACAGTCTTTCGACCGATTGCCCCCAATCACCCAGCGCTGCGCTTGCCGCTGCGCGCTGCGCCTCCAGCGGCGTATGGCGGCACTTGGGACAGGCGCTGTAAAAATCGCCCGGCCCCAGCGCATCGCTGAGCGGGGCTACGGTCTTGCTCCAGCCGCAGGCGCGGCAGGTGTAGTGCATGGGGGGAGGTCGCATGGCCATGGCTTAATTTTGAAGTTCGTCAAACATGCAATTGCACCGCCAAGATGCGTAGGGTGATGGCCTTTTCCTGCATTTCGGACTCCTCCACGTCCAAATTGAAATGCTCATTTGCCGGCGTGATAGCGAGTATTTTCTTGGTGAATTCTCGAATATCCCTGAGCAGCAGTGCATAGCACTTCGGCCGGCAAATCGTCAGCTGAATGAAGTTGGCCGTGCGCAGAAAATCACTCTCTTGCAGCGGGTGCACCAAGGTGCTGCCAAGTGCGATTTGGTGGGTCTGGTGCAGCGTTTGCATCTTGCCCAGCGGCCATTGGGCTTGGTGTGCCTCTAAAAACGTTGACAAATCCATAGAGCTTCCTTGGGGTGACGCTAGCAGCTTGATTTCAGCCATAGGCGGGGGAGTCACCACTGTAAGAAGGCGGTGCGACAGCTGGTGTCGCTGTGGATGGGTGGAAAGGCTGCCTAGAGAGCTGATTTCAAGCCAAATCAGCCGCTAGCCCTTTAGATACATGCGCTAGTAGCTATCAAATTAGTGCTAAATACTTTTCCATGGATTGAGCAACGCCACGCCGGTATCGACAAAATCCTGCGTATTGCGCGTGACCACGGTAAAGCCGTGCTCCAAAGCGGTGGCGGCAATCATGGCGTCGCGCTCTGAGCGCGGGTCGGGCACATGCAGCGCGGCGCAGAGGGCGGCGGTGTCGCCGGTAAAAGGCAGCACCCGGCCAGCAAAAGCGGCGCGCACTCCCGCCAGCCAGCTGCGCAGCGCACTGCCTTGGGGCGGTACGCGCCGCTCTAGCAGCAAGATGCCTTGCTCCAATTCCAGAATGGTGATGGCCGATAAAAACAGCTGGCTGGTCACCTGCTGCGCCGCCCATTGGCGCACTGCCTCGGACTGCTGGGGCTTGCCGTGGCGCAGTTCAGAAATGACGTTGGTATCGAGCACAAACATCACTCGTCCCCCCACTCGACCGGGCGCAGTTGGATGTGGGCGGGCTGCGGCTCGAAGTCGATGTCTATGCCGTTGCCGCTGCCGCCATCAATGCCGTCCATCACGCTCAAAAACGACGGCTCGCTTTGGTGGGTGATGCGGTAGTAGTCCTCAATTTTGAGCAGCGCAAACGCTGGCCGTCCCCGGTCGGTGATGAACACCGGGCCTTGCGCTGTCGCCCGTTTAGCGGCTGACACATCGCGGGTGAAGTCTCGACTGGAAAAGGTGTGGATCGCCATGGCAAGCCCCTTTCTAAAATATGCTTGTATGTTATGACATATTTTGCGGGGCGGGGGTAATTTTAAGCAAAATAAGTCTCTAGCCCTTTAGATACGTGCGCTAGAAGCTATTTATTTGATAGTAATTGAATTGCTCCGCCAAAACAAAAACCGCCTCAAAAAGGCGGTTTTTGTTTTGGCTGGACGACTCTGTTACGCCACCGCATCCGCCGCCAGAGCTTTGTCTGCATCGAGCTGGCACACCTGCCCCACGAAATCGCGGAACGTCTGGCGCTCGGAGATGTTGTCTATACTGCCCGCCGCGTCCTGCGCGTAGGCCGCATTGAATGCAATCCACAGGCAGACAAACGCTACGTCGTCATCACCCCCAGCCGCCTCGGCGCGCTGCATCCAGCTCAGGGCGCGGTGCATACGCAGGGTGAAGGCGTTGCGCTGCCGGGTGATAAGGGCTTGGTGGCGCTGGGAAAGCGTTGCTAGGCTGTGGGCGGTATCACGGGAGGAGAGTTGTGCGGGTATGGGCAGTCCAGGTGGTGCGTTGGACTGCATAGGTTACCGGGAGGCAGGGATGTGGCTTGTCAGCTTTAGCAGCAAACAGTGGCTCTGCAAGGTGCATAAAAAGTTAATGCCAAATATGGCTCTAGGGCTTACGCATTAAGCGTAAGCAGCTATTTATTTGATGGCTTTTCCAGGCTGGCACACACCTGAAGGTTCAAGGCGACAAATTCGTCCCATGCGTACTTGTGCGCATAGCGCAGCGCATACATCCGATCCACGCGGCAAATATCTGGCCGTTCTTCATAAATGGTGCAGGATTTACGTGCCATATCGTAATGCCTGCACGTTCCATCGCCACGATCCAGAAACTGTGTTTCATCGGCAATGTGAACATGCTGGCAACATAGACCGCATTGGGTGCAGGGGAATGGAGTCATCCGGCTCTGGATGCTGTTGTCACGCACTCAATGCCTGCTGCTGGATAGTCACCCATTTTTGTAAGCGCTCGCTGGCGAGTCTTTCGGTATCGCTAAAACCTTCTCGCAGCTTGTCTACTTGAGCATTCAACTGGGCAAAAAAAACATCAATTTCTTGCAGGATGTTGGCGCGCATGAATTGTTTGAAGCCATCAGCCAGTTCTTGCGAAAAATCATCCATTTGCTGCTCTGCCCGTTCACGCGCAAGGCGTTGTGCTTCCAACTGCTGGCGCATCGCTTTTTCTTCGGGGTCATCGGAGAACATATCCCACAGAGCCGTCCCTACCGTGACGACTGTTCCAACATAAGGAATATATTTACTTATCACAGTGCCAGCCCATTTTTCCATGGTCTTGGGGCCAATGCCCTTCATCAGTGATGGCAGCAGTTCTTTGACTGTTTTCAGTGTGCTGACGATATGCTCTGGCCTGACCATCGATGCCATTTGTTTAGAAGCCTGCGCTGCCATTTCGGCAGAAATGCCGGAGGATTTTTGCGTTCGGGGCATAAGCTGCTCCAAGTCTGGTGCGCTCTCTATTGCTGGAATCTCGCCTTCACGGGTGTATTGCCCCACTTGGGGCATGGCGGCTTGCAACTCCTCAATATCTTGTTGTGCGATGGAAACAACCTCCTGTAGTCGGTTGCTCAGGTGCCTTTGCATCTGTTCGCTCGCCTGCTGCATGATGCCCTCGATTTTCTGCTGGCAATCCTCTGGGCTGGTGCGCAGGGCGCGCTTGGTTTTTTCGTAAATCGCTTGTCGTTCTCTATCGATTTCATGCACGATTTCAGACGACAGCCCTGATTTCTCCCGAACCATCTGGCGCAGAAATTTGTCAAATTTTTTGGAGATATCGGTACTGCCTTGCTGGCTACCTTGCGCTTGCACCTGTGCATTCAAAAACTCTACAAGTTGGTACTTGATACGGTTATACACATCGTCCGGCGAAATACCATCTAAGAAATCTATCAGCTGATTTTTGAAGGCGGGGTAGCCGCTTAATTCCACCAATTCAGGTTTGCCCTTCAATTGCCCGAGCAGGGCGCGTTTGGCGTTGATTTTGACAATGGGAATTTCCTTAAGGATATTGTCAAGGCCGCGCAGTGTGGCAATCCGCTGGAGTTGTTCGCGGGTCTGATTTTTGAGCTTGATGTAATCCTCATCACTTAAGCCCTTTTTGTCGTTGAATACCATGAACACCTGCTTGTGTTCCGCCAGCAAATCCACCAGCACTTCCAGCGTCTTGGCTTCTTCCACTGTGCCCAGTGGATCGACCACAAAGATGACTGCGTCTGCCTTGAGCATCTGGGCTTTGGTCACGTCTTCATGGGCAATGGGCGCATCCACGCCAGGGGTATCGAGAATGCTGTATTTATCCCAAGCGTAAGCCGTTACTTGGTCGGTCAAGGGAATGTCGTCCATTGCTGCCTCTTCCCGGCCCAGCAGCACATTGATCAAGGTGCTTTTGCCTGCGTTATAGACGCCATAAACCATGATGCAGGCATCTGGCTTACGCTTTTTTTCTTCAAAAATCTGCTCAATAGGCATGAATGGTGCAGCAGATTCTGGCGCAGTCGCGGCGAAATTTCGCGCCTGTTCGTAGGCATTGAGCAGCTGGGTGGAATTGATTTTCATGATCTTGGCATTCAATGTGAGAGTTGGGCCTTGTTAAGGATTTTTTGCAAATCTGAATCGAACTGTTCAATTTCAGCGGACAGTTGTTTCAAAAGGATTTGGATGCTGCCATCAAACTCCTGCCATAAGTCAGTAGAGTTTTTTCCAACAGCGCATTGAGCGCTTCGCAGTAGGTGTCCAGCAGCTTGCGCCGGATATCTTGCAAGTTATCGCCTACGATAATTTGAACATCGCGGTATCGAATACTGGCGCTATCGCCCGTGGCACCTCCCAGCCCGCCGCCCAACCCGGCACCGATAGCCGCACCCGCAGGCCCCCCGACCACAAAGCCAATTAATCCACCACCTATCGTCCCCAAGAGTGAATTGCGTTTTTTTGTACCCGAGCGTGTGCCAGCTTCCACCTGTTCGGTGATAGTGTCGATTTTGAAATCTGGAATCTGGGCTAACAGGCTGTGCTGGTAGGTGCTTTTGACGCTGGATTGAAATTCCTTGGTCAAATCATCCACGATGGCTTGCACTCGCTCATTAGCGATTTCCTGGAACTTTTCTCCCAACTTGTTGTTGAAATTTTTTAATTGACTGGTGATGTGATCCGCATCCCCTCGGTTGCTCTCCAAGCCGACAAAAAAGGTATCGATGAAGCGTTTCAGATCGTGTTGACCTTCACGGCTGTGCTGGGAGATTTGATTCTTCAACCTTTCATTCAGTTTCCGCAATGCCGGCCTGAAGTCAGTCATCAGCTTTTCGTAGGGCACCAAATCGTTTTCGCAGTCCCCCAGAAAATGGTGCAGATTTTTCATGGGCACACGCTGCTTGATCTTGACGCCTTCCGATTGGCAAATGTCTTGCAGTGTTGCGCAAAAGGAGCCGATACCACTGTCCAGAAAGGCAACCGGGTCATGAGCGCGCTCTTGGGCGTAGCGCGACGAGATGGATACGATTTCCAGCTTGTCGGAACCTAGCAGTTCCTTTAATTCCCCACGTACATAGTCTTGCTGCTTGGCACGCCGTTCAGCGTCTTTCATGACAATGCATTGAATCAAGTCACCGCTGTCGTTGATATCTTCCTCAATGTCATCGCTGCCCGTGAGCAACAGCAGCGTTCTTTTTTCTTTGTAGATGAGGTCTCGGATTTCAGCCAGATCGCTGGCGCGTCCCGGCGCATCTGACTTCATGGTGTAGAGGATCAAATCGGCATGATCCAAGTATTCACGGGCCAAATTGCCATTTTCTTCTTTCATAGAGTGCAAGCCTGGCGAATCCACCCAAGTTAGACCCGATAGGCTGAAACTTTGGATGGAACTGGTTGCCTCGGTAGCACCTACCCGGAATTCGCGCTTTTTTGCAGCCTCTTGATCGCTGTCTCCCCCTTCTACATTCTTCCTGTCGTGGGATTTATATGTGGGGTGGCGCTCAGGTAGAGTCTCGCGTTTGATGTCGTCTGTGGGATCGGTATGACCCCAGGCAACGTAGTTACCCAGAGAGCTTTTGCCAGACTTGACTTTGCCACTGACAAAAACCAGCAGCGAATCTTCAAATCCCTGGCGAAATTTGACACCCTTTTGACGCCCGGCCACCTTGGCATCCCACTCGCGGCTGGTCTGCGCCATGGTGACCACGAAGTGGCTCAGTGATGCTTGTAATGGATTGGATTTAGGCAGGCTTTTTTGTGCATTCTGCAAATGGCTGGAGATGGCCTCCACCAGTTTGGCACGCGAGGCGTCAAATGTTTTCTCCAGCACCTGGGTTTCTTGCAGTGAACTGGTGAATTGCGTTGCTAGGGTGCCAAACGATGCCAGTAAGGCTTCTCTGGAGATGGATTTTTCTGTCATGGTGTGACGGTCTTCTTATGCTTGCGCGGACGCTGTTTCTTTTTCCAGCTTCATGAGTTGGGCTTTGATTTTTTTCAGCGTGTCAATATCGTCATTGATGCGTGCAACCCGTGCTTCCTTTTCTTGTAATGCTGCTCCGCACTGAAATTCTGGCTTGTACAGTTCAGAGAAGATGGCCAGATTTTCAATAATCTTCTGACGCGATGCCCTCTTGGTGAGAATTTTCTCTAGGCTATCGATGGTGGCAAAAAGATAGGAATCTCTTCGGGATGCTTCTTCCATATCAATAGGCTTAGCGCCTTTTTTCAAGTCGAAATCAAGCTTAAAAGCATTCCGCGAAATGGCTTCGACCAAATCAGAAGGCAATGCCTGTGCCAAGCCTTTGCCAAAGGCACGGCCCTGCTTGCAAAAATCTTCGTATGCGGCTTCCTGCTTTTGCGCGCGATCGCGTTTCTTGCGTTCTCTTTCTGCCGCCTCCTTTAGGCGGCGCTCTGCCTCATCGCTATCGTTGTCGTTGTCGTTTTTGTCGTCATCGCTGATAGCGTAGGCAACTGCTGCGGCTGCGGCTGCGACAAGGCCACCAATCAGGAAAGGGAAGGGCATAAATGTTCCTTAAATTTTTTTGAAGTTGGATGTGCTCTCGCTCAGGAAAGCCTGTAGCTGCTCCATTTGCGTATTGAAATGGGAAAACTGCTCGTTGATGTTTTCTCGTATGAGGGTTTTTTCATTACCCAGCTCTTGTATCAAGGTGTCTATTTCAGCTCGCAGTATTTCGATGCTCGCGGCTAGTTTGTTCTGGCGTGACTGGTGTATTTTTGGAGTTATTTTTTTCAGGTGCTGTAGCAGTGTGTCAATATGGCTAGCCTGAACAAGCCCGTTTTTTTGCTGACTAATACCGGTTTTGTAGCGGGTGTTCGATATCTGGAAGGTGGTGAAAACAGTACCTAACTTTTCTTGGCACTGTTTCTGTATTTCCTTGTCGATAGCATCTATTTTGGCTGCGGACTCTTTGTCGATCTTGCTGATGACGATGGCGATACTGTGCTTGGCCGACTTTCCGAATCGGCCTTTCAATTGGCGCAGAAAAGCCAGCTCGCTTGCATCCAGTTCGCCTTGGGGTTGATGTACGAAGAGCACGATGTCGGCCTCGTCAATACCTTGATGCGCAAGAGCATCGTCTTGGGTATTGGCATCGAGACCCGGAGTATCCAAGTAGATGTAGTGCTGGGTTTCCAGCTTTTTGTTTGCAGTAGTTTCACGCTGGTCAGCAGTTTTGAAATATTCTTGCTCAATATGCTGGGTAAGCATATTGAGCAAATAGCTCTTTCCCGCATTCATGAGCCCGCAAACTGCGATGATAGGTTTGCTGGGCGTTGAGTACGCACTCAGCGCAAGCTGCTCTGAGCGATTTTTAAGATCGAAGGTTTTTTTCATAAATAGTGGATTTCAGATTTTTGTAAACCAATTGCGAAGGCTTGCGTAGGTGGAGGAGACAGGCTCTGATTGCGACGGCTGATCGTGTTTGCATTTCGGGCAGACACCCGGTTTTTGGTGCAAAACATCGCTGATCGGCGCAAAAAACCAGCGATGGGCGCAGCGGCCACAGGTGTATCGAACAGGACTGGGACGTATTGGCATGACTGATCCTTAACTGTTGTGGCGTTACTTCATCTCTGCCAAAAGGCGTTGCTTGAGTTGCGCAAACTCTTCCGCCGTCAGCGCACCGCTCTGATGCAGGGCAAACAGGGCTTGGAGTTCAGTAACGTAATCTCGGCTGATTTTTGGGGGCATCTCTGCGCCATTGGTCAATGAATAGGGCATCGACTCCTGCTCCTGCTCCTGCTCCTGCTCCTGCTCCTGCTCCTGCTCCTGCTCCTGCTCCTGCTCTTGGTCGCCTATGCGCGCACCGATTCGCCCGATGGCAGAAACGCCGGCGTAGATGCCGTACAGCAAACAGCCCACCACAAACAGCACGATCAGTAAAAAAATCAGTTGCATCACACCTCTCACAATGCCAGCGCCTGCCGCAACCCCGCCACCAACTCCTCATGCCACTGCACCGGCTTGACGATGCGCACGTTGGGCAGCCAGTAGCGCACCACAGGCAGTAACTGATTCGGGTGGTTGATGTGCGTGGTCACCAGCAGCGAGCCGTCGGCGTCGGCGCGCTGCTGTTGCTGCGGTAGCAGGGCGCGGCGGGCGAAATAGTGAGCCACCTCGGGTGCTACGCGCAGTAGCACTTCGGTGGTGCCTTGGGTGAACCACACGTCGTCCTTGGCGTTGATGTAGTCCTGATGCGCCGGGTCAGGAGTAAAGCGGCTGGTCTCGTTCACGGTCAGTTCAGTGATCAAGGCGACGCTGAAGTTTTTCAGCAGACCGCCCTCGATCGCGGCCAAATACCACACGCCGTTTTTGTGGATCAGGCGGTAGGGTTGGGCGTGGCGCGGCTTGGCTTTGTAGGCGAACTGGCATTCATGGCGCTGCTCGATGGCGTCTTGCAGCAGGGCAAAGATGTGCGTGGTGTGCGGGCCTTGGGCGCGCAAATCCTCTTGCGGCGTGGCTTGCACTTGCATGGCGCGCTTGGGTTCCGGGGTTTCTAGCTGCTCTAGCAGGTAGCGCAGGCTGGCATCGGGAAACAAGCGCTCGGTGCCGGCGAGGCGGGCGTAGTCGTGCAAATGCCGTGTGGGAATGGTGCTGCGGGCGGCGTGCGCCAGTTGCCAGTGCCCGTTGGGGCCGCGCTCGGCGATGCCATGCAGGCGTTCGCCCAAATCGCGCTCGATGGTGCGTACGTCCACGTTGAACGCCTGCGCCAACTGGTGTTTGTCCAGGCTGTCGCCTTGGTGCAGCAGCGCCAAGATGTGGGACAGGCGCTGGGCCAGTTTTTCTCCTTTGGCGCTGGCGCGGTGCGGGGTGGTGGTAGCGGTGGGCATGGGTTGAGGTTTACAAAATGATGCTCAGTGTGTCAAAGAGTGTGCGGTGCTGGGCTTGCGTACCGCTTGCAAGGGAGGATTAATGGGGTGTTGGCCCGACTGTAGAAGGCAGGTGCGACAGGTGGTGTCGCAGCGCAGTGCAGCGGCATTTTTTAAGCTAAAACAGCCTCTAGCCCTTTCCAGTCAAGCGGTAGCAGCTCTTAAAAAATGAGCATAAAAAACCGCCTCGAGGGCGGTTTTGGTGGGTCGCAGCGGCGCGGCCTAGTCAATACGGCGTTATGTACCCGCAGGCACAGCCACCAACTTGACCCCCAGCGCCTTGCAGACGCGGGAAATAGTGTCAAAACGCGGGCTGGCGTTGGGGCGCAGTGCTTTATAAAGCGCCTCGCGGCCAATGCCGGCATCTTGCGCAATTTGCGTCATGCCACGGGCGCGGGCAATGTCGCCTAGCGTGGCTGCCAGCAAAGCCGGGTCGCCGTCTTCAATCACCAGACTCAGGTACTCAGCAATGTCTTGCTCGGTTTGCAGCATTTCGGTGATGTCGAAGTCCGGCAGCTTAACAATGTCAATCTTGTGGGTCATATCGGGTCTCCGGTTCAAAGGCATTTCGATAAATCAATCGCTTTGGCGATGTCATCAGGCTGGCTGGACTTGTCGCCGCCGCCGAGCATCACGATCAACAAACCGTTGTGCTCCACGTAGTACATCCGCCAGCCAGGGCCAAAAAATTCGCGCATTTCCCAAACACCGCTACCTACAGGCTTGCAGTCGCCCAAGTTTCCCATCTGTGCTTTACGCAAACGCAGGCCTAAGCGTTTGCGGGTAGATGCTGTCTTTAATGCTATCCAGCCAAGCATCAAATTCGGGCATACGTTTGATCGTGTACATCTTTTGATTGTAGTTGAACGAATACAAAATGCAGGCTGATTTGTAGCTGATTTTTAAGCCAAAATAGCCTCTAGCCCTTTCCAGTCAAGCGGTAGCAGCTCTTAAAAAATGAGCAAAAAAACCGCCTCGAAAGGCGGTTTTGACTGGGCGCGGGGTGGGTAACTGTTACGCCACCGCATCCGCCGGCAAGCGTTGCAGCATGGCCAGGCTGTTGGCGATGGTGCTGCGCAGTTCGCGGCGGTCGCAGATGAAATCGACCGCGCCTTTGGTGAGCAAAAATTCGGCGCGCTGGAAGCCTTCGGGCAGGGTGACGCGCACGGTGGATTCGATCACGCGCGGGCCGGCAAAGCCGATCAGTGCCTTGGGTTCGGCAATGACGATGTCGCCGAGGAAGGCAAAGCCGGCGCTGACGCCACCCATGGTCGGGTCGGTCAGCACGCTGATGTAGGGCAGGCCTTTTTTGGCCAAGCGTGTCAGGGCGGCGTTGGTTTTGGCCATTTGCATCAGCGATAACAGGCCCTCCTGCATCCGCGCGCCGCCGGTGGCGGTAAAGCAGATGAAAGGCACTTTTTGTTCGATGGCGTTTTCGACGCCGCGCACAAAGCGCTCGCCGACCACGCTGCCCATGCTGCCGCCCATGAAGTCAAATTCAAAGCAGGCCACCACGACGTTGATGCTTTTGACGGCGCCGCCAAAAACGATCAGGGCGTCGGTTTCGCCGGTGCTTTCCAGTGCTTCTTTCAGGCGTTCGGGGTACTTGCGGCTGTCCTTGAACTTGAGCGCATCGACGGGGATGACTTCCTGGCCGATCTCGTAGCGCCCTTCGGGGTCTAGGAAGGCATCGAGGCGGGCGCGGGCGCCAATGCGGTGGTGGTGGCCGCATTTGGGGCAGACGCTCTGGTTGTGCTCCAGGTCGGTTTTGTAGAGCACGCTTTCACAGCTGGGGCATTTGATCCACAGGCCTTCGGGCATCTGGCGGCGCACCGTGGGGTCAGTGGGCTGGATTTTGGCGGGCAGGAGTTTTTCAAGCCAGGACATGGGGTTTCCTTTTTAATGCTTTAACAGTGCGCGGGGCTCAAGCGGATCATGCAGATCAGGCGTCGAGCGCCTTGCGCACACCGCGCAGAAAGCTGATGGCCAGGGGCACGATTTTTTCGTGCGGCTGGTCTTCCAGCAGTTGGATGATGCGGCTGCCAATCACCACGGCGTCGGCCACGCGGCCCACCGCCTGGGCGGTGGCGGCGTCGCGGATGCCAAAGCCGACACCGACGGGGATGTGCACATGTTTGCGGATGCGCGGCAGCATCTCTTCGACGGCGCTGGTGTCCAGCGCGGCCGAGCCGGTCACACCTTTGAGCGAGACGTAATAGACATAGCCGCTGGCCACGCGCGCTACTTCGGCCATGCGCTCTTCGGTGCTGGTGGGGGCCAGCAGGAAGATCAAGTCCATGTTTTTGGCGCGCAGCTTGGCGGCAAAATCGACGCATTCTTCGGGTGGGTAATCGACGATGAGTACGCCATCGACGCCCGCAGCAGCGGCGTGGTTGACGAAGGCATCCGTGCCGTGCAGCTGGTCGTAGCGCTCCACCGGGTTGGCGTAGCCCATCAGTACCACCGGGGTGGTGTGGTTGCGCTTGCGAAATTCTGTGACGTGCGCCAGCACCTGCACCATGCCTACGCCCAGGGCCAGGGCTTTTTCTCCGGCCTTCTGGATCACCGGGCCGTCGGCCATCGGGTCAGAAAACGGTACGCCCAGTTCAATCACATCGGCACCGGCTTCCACCATGCCGTGCATCAGGGCCGGGGTGATGTCGGCAAACGGGAAGCCCGCCGTGACGTAGGGAATCAGGGCTGTGCGGCCCTGGGCCTGGAGTTGCTCAAAAGTGGTCTGGATGCGGCTCATGGTTTGCTTTCTGCGCCTTTGACCGCCAGCCCGCGCATAGAGGGGCGGTCGTAAAAATCTTCGCCCGAGAGGTCGGCCACGGTACCGATGTCTTTGTCGCCCCGGCCTGAGAGGTTGACCAGGATGGATTGGTCAGGGCGCATTTCTTTGGCCAGCTTCATGGCGTAGGCAAAGGCGTGGCTCGATTCGAGTGCCGGAATGATGCCTTCGGTGCGGCACAGGTAGTGAAAGGCCGCCAGCGCTTCTTTGTCGGTGATGCCGACGTATTCAGCGCGGCCAATTTCTTGCAACCAAGCATGTTCGGGGCCGACGCCGGGGTAGTCCAGGCCAGCGCTGATGCTGTGCGTTTCCATGATCTGGCCGTTGTCGTCTTGCAGGATGAAGGTGCGGTTGCCGTGCAGCACGCCGGCGCTGCCGCGTTGCAGCGAGGCCGAGTGCTTGTGCGTGTCCAGACCTTCGCCGGCGGCTTCGACGCCGATCAGGCGCACGTTGTCAAACGGAATATAGGGATGGAAAATGCCCATCGCATTGCTGCCGCCGCCGACACAAGCCATCACCACATCGGGCTGCTGGGCGGGCAGGTTTTGCTCGGCCAGCACCAGCGGCATTTGCGTCAGGCATTCGGTGCCGATGACGCTTTGGAAGTCGCGCACCATCATCGGGTAGGGGTGCGGTCCAGCCACGGTGCCGATGATGTAGAAGGTGTTGTCCACATTCGCTACCCAGTCGCGCATGGCTTCGTTGAGCGCATCTTTCAGCGTCTTGCTGCCCGATTCGACCGGCACCACGGTGGCGCCCAGTAGCTTCATGCGATAGACGTTGGGGCTTTGGCGTTTGACGTCTTCTGCGCCCATGTAGACGATGCATTCGAGGCCGTAGCGCGCGCAGATGGTGGCGGTTGCCACGCCGTGCTGGCCGGCGCCGGTCTCGGCAATGATGCGCGGCTTGCCCATGCGTTTGGCGAGCATGGCTTGGCCGATGACGTTGTTGATCTTGTGCGCGCCGGTGTGGTTCAGGTCTTCGCGCTTCAGGTAAATCTGCGCCCCGCCCATTTCCTGGCTGGTGCGCGCCGCGTGGTAGACCGGCGAGGGCCGGCCGACAAAGTGCGCCATCTCGTAATTGAATTCAGCGATAAACGCTGGATCGTGCTGGTAGCGGGCATAGGCCTCGCGCAGCTCTTTGAGAGCGAAGGTCAGGGTCTCGCTGGCAAAACTGCCGCCGTAGCGGCCAAAGTGGCCCGAGGAGTCAGGGTGTTGGTAAGAAGCCATGGTGGGTATTCGCAAGTTGGGCATCGGCCGCACGCACGGCGGCTACGAAGCGATAGATCTTGTCGGCGTCTTTGAGGCCCTTGCGGGGCTGGCCATCGGGGCCGTCCAGTTCGACGCCGGAGCTGACATCAACCGCCAGCGTTTTGCAACGCGGGCGTACCTGCAAAATGCCATCGGTCACGTTTGCAGGCGTGAGTCCACCACTTAAAACGAG
Source organism: Simplicispira psychrophila DSM 11588 (assembly GCF_000688255.1). Classification (GTDB taxonomy): domain Bacteria; phylum Pseudomonadota; class Gammaproteobacteria; order Burkholderiales; family Burkholderiaceae_C; genus Simplicispira; species Simplicispira psychrophila. The sequence goes on from NZ_JHYS01000004.1 coordinate 166,563, forward strand.
GTGATAGGCGACGCTTGGAGGTAGGAGTGACCAATGGAATGCCTTGCCGCCGCCGCCATAGCCTTCGACATGGGCGTCGAGCAGGATGGCTTGGGCGCGAGAGTAAACATGGGCATATTCTAAGAGGTCAAACTGCGCGCCTGCCGCTCCGAGGGGAATGCGTGCGGCGCACACAAAGGGGCGCGCGCCCTGGCCGCTGGCCTGCCAGCACTGTTCGGGTGTTTCATCACCATGAAATTGCACTGTAGCTCCCGATATACATGCGGTTGCAGCTATGATTTCAGGAGTTGGCGCGTTGACGAACAACAGCACCGGCGTGACAAACGGCGGTAGGCGTGCGGCCAGTTCGGCAGCGCGCTTGACGCTGACGGCACGCGGGCTGGGCGCGTACAGCACTAAGCCGATGGCATCGACGCCCGCCGCCACGGCGGCATCCACATCCTGCTCGCGCGTCAGGCCGCAGATTTTGATGCGGGTGCGGTGCAGGGGAGTCAGTGGTGCGGTGGATGGGGCGGTGGGGCTGTTCATGGCAGCCAATCATACGCAGCGGTGCGCGTCGGCAAACCCCATTGGGCGTCGTACACCGGGCCTTGAAAATACAGCCCGTCGGGCGAAAACGTCGGTGCTGCCACTTTGCGCGAGCGTGCTGCCAGCACCTCGCGCAGCCAGTCCACACTCTGCGTGCCTTGGCCGATCGCCAGCAGGCAGCCCATGATGTTGCGGATCATGTGGTGCAAAAAGGCATTGGCTTCAAACTCAAAGCGCCAGTAGCACGGGCTCCAGCCCTGGCCCGGCTCGGGGTGATCAGCGTTATCGGGGCCACGGCGTGTGATGTCAATGCGGTGCATGGTTTTGATGGGCGACAAGGCCTGGCAGGCTGCCGCCCGGAATGAGCTGAAGTCGTGCTCGCCCAGCAGCAGCGCCGCCGCTGCCCGCATCGCTTCGCCGTCGAGCGGATGGAACACCCAGCCGACGCGCCCGGCATCCACACTGGGGCGCACCGGGGACTGGAGCACCACATAGGCATAACGCCGCGCCGTGGCACTGGCCCGCGCATGAAAAGCTGGCGGCACCGGCTGCGCCCATTGGACGGCAATCGGACTGGGCAAAAAGGCGTTGGTGCCACGCACCCAGGAGGCGGGCGTGCGCTGCACCGGTGTATCGAAGTGCACCACCTGCATCAGGCCGTGGACGCCGGAATCGGTGCGACCGGCGCACAGGATGTTGATGGGCTGGGTGGCAAATTTGGCCAGGGCTGCTTCCAGCTTGTCTTGTACGGTGTTGCCACAGGACTGGCTTTGCCAGCCGTGGTAGGGGCTGCCGTTGTAGCTGACGCCCAGTGCAATTCTGTGTGTCATGGCGTGGCGCTGATGAGGCTGTGCAAAAGGGAGTGGGGGAAGGTGCGACGGCGCCTGACAGGCGCCGTCGTGACCTGTGGCCCCAGGCTGGATCAATCGAGCTCGGACAGCAGGCGTTCGGCCCGCGCCTTGAGTTCGCCCGAAGATTCGGCGATCACTTCTTCGATCAGGGTGCGCGCACCGTCGCTGTCGCCAATCGTGTTGAACTCTTGTGCCAGCGCCAGTTTGGTGGCCAGTGGGTCGTCAGACAATGGCGGTGGCACGGTGTTGTCTGCGACTGGGTTGGCCGTTGCAGCGGATTGCGGCGTGTCCAGATCCAGCGACAGATCGTCAAGGCTGAATTCCATCATGCCGGAATCCGGCAGGGTGAAGGGGTCTTCTGGCGGCGGCACTGCGGCTGCCGCTTTCGGGCTAATGTCAGGCAAGTCGAGATCGGGCATATCGATCGAAAAATCGAGGTCCGTCATGCTGGGCTCGTCCTCGGGCTTAGGCGCGGCCTTCGGTACGGGGGGCGCAGGAGGTGGAGGCGCCGGGGCGTCCCAGGATGGCTCCTGCGGCGCACTGCCAAAGTCCAGTGCAGGTAAATCCAGATCGTAGGCAGGGTCTGCAGTTTCATCAGCATCATCCGCCTGTGCGATTGCGCGGCCGAACACGGGGTCGGTGGTTGCGCCGGCGGCCTTTGCGGCCTCTGCAAAGCTGATCGGCTCGGACGCTGGCGCGTTGCTCAGGGCGTCGTTCAGTGACTCCAGGTCGAGATCCAGACTCAGATCGTCGTAGTCATCGCTATGGTCTTGCTCTGCCAGAGCACGGGCCAATCCGAAGTCGGGTATCGATGCTGCATCGCTGGCGACGCTGGCGGTCGCTGCAAGACCGCCGATTTGGTAGAGGGCGTTGGCGGGATCGATCTCGCGTCCCAGGTCAGAGACGCGTGTCCACTCAGGGCCGCTGCCCTGGGTGCGTTTGTGGACGTCTTGGGCTGTGGCCTCCAGGGCTTTACGGTCTTGGCGTTTGGCGTAAATCTCGGCCAGTTTGACGTACACCGAGATGCGCTCGGGGTTGTGGCGTACGGCTTCTTTCAGAATTTCTTCAGCTTGCAGGTCGCGGCCATAAGCCAGGTAGACGTCGGCTTCTGCCACTGGATCAACGTCGCCGCCAGCGTCCAGCTGGCTGGAGGTGAAAGCCAGTGACGAACCGCCCGTGGTGGTGTCATTGCCAGCGGTGTCCACGCGTTGGCCACCACTGCCGCCAAAGAATGAGTCAGGTTGTACGCGGCTGTCCATGAACGAACTGTCCAGGGGCGCTTTATCGCGGCGCCGTTGCAGCACGCGGTAACCACCGTAACCCAGCAGCAAGGCCAGCAGACCTGCGCCGGCAAACGGCACCATGGGGTCTTCCATCAGCTCGGACAGAAAACTCGGTGCGGGCGCCGGTTCTGGAGCGGGAGTGGCGGGGGGCGGTGCGATCGCCACGACGGCAGGGGGCGCTGCTGCAGGCGTGGCTGGGGCGTCAGCTTCGGCGGCCTCTGGTGTGGCTACCTCGGCAACGGCTGCGGGCTCGGTACTGGCGGGTGCTGGCTTGTCCGCTGGGGCCACGACTGTGGCAGGTGCGGCAGGTGTGGCCGCAGCAGGTGCTGCAGTGGTCGCCGCCACTGGCGGTGTGACGGTCACCGGGGACGGGACCGGCAGGGTGATGCCGGGCGCCGCGGAGCTGCCAGTGTCTGCCGCTTTGGCGCCAGGGGCTGGTGTGGCACCGGCAGGAGCCGAAGCAGTACTCAGCTTGTTCAGTTCCTCGATGTTTTTGGCCAGTTCTTGCGTCCGGGCTGAGGCCTCGTTGGCCTGTTTGCGCTGGGCCAGCAATTCTTCGGTGGATTTCTTGCCTTGCAGGGCGCCCTTGGACAGGGTCAGTTTGTCGGGCGCCGTAGCCGCGGCGCGCTTGTCGTCGGTTTGTGTCTGTACCGAGCCCTTGGCTGAGCGCTCGGCTGCAGCTTGCTGCGTGGCGGGAGCGACGCGGGCCAGTTTGCGGCGGAACTCGTTAAAGTCGCGGCTTTGCAGCGCGATGATCTGGCGTGCTTCTCCGGTGGGCGTGGCGAGGGCGTCGCTCGAACTGGGCATTTGCAAGACTGCGCCAGCCTTGATGCGGTTGACGTTGCCCTGAATGAAGGCATCCGGGTTGCTGCGCATCAGGGCGACGAGCATCTGGTCGAGTGAGACGCTGCCAGGGCGGTGTGCGGTGGCGATGCGCCCTGCCGTGTCGCCCGGCTTGACGGTGACAGCGGCACCCTCGGACGTGCTGGTTGGCAGGCGCGGCGCAGGGGCGGGTGTCGGGCGTGGTGCCCGGCTGGGTGCACTGGCGCGTGGCTCAGGGGGCACGCTGGCGGGCGGGCGGGTGGCGGAAGGTGCACTGGGTGCCGGTGCCGGTGCCGGGGCAGGGCGCGGGGCGGGGGCTGCGCTCGGCGCCGGGGCGGATATTTGTGCCGCTGCCGTCACGGTGGCCGGCGTGCGACGCAGAGAAGGCGGGTCAAACAGCATGGTATAGCTGCGTGTGATGTGGCCCGAGCTCCACCGCGCATCCACTACCAAGTCAACAAACGGATCATTGACCGGGGTGCTGCCGCTCAGGCGCAAGACGCTGCGGCCATCGGGGCGGCGGTGCAGCTTCATCTGTACCTGGTTGGCGATGGATGAGTACTCCATCCCCTGGGCACGAAAGGCCTCGGCAGAGGCGGTGCTGGCCTGCAGCGAATCTGCCTCGGCAGCAGTGATTTGTGGCAGGTCGATCTCGGCACGCAAAGGCTCGCCCAGAGCCGATTGCACCGTGATGGGTCCCAAGGCCAGTGCGGCTGCGTCAGGCGCATACAAACCGACCGACACTGCCGCAGCCATGGCCAGCGCAGAATATTTCCAACAGTGCATGGATGCCATCAATGGGTGAGGGGTTAAGGCTCGATTGAGCAGCCTGTTATTTTTTTTCATTGTCTGTGCCTGCTCCGCCCCGGCTTGAGAAAGTATGTAAAAAGCACCATAGCAGTAATGTTTTGGAGTGACAAGCTCACGCACTGCCTAAGCTTTGGAGGCTTGCGCCACGGCCTGATTGGGGGGTGACAGGTGTTGTCCAAGGACAACGAGCAGTAACCAGGTGTTGCCAGAAAGCACCCGCGCCATGTGCAACGCGCGCAGTCCCTTGCAGGACTGCGCGCGCAGCGCTACCTCAAGTGCAGTGATTGCAGAGTTCAGGCACTCAGCAAAATACGCAACATGCGGCGCAGCGGCTCGGCTGCGCCCCACAGCAGTTGGTCGCCCACCGTGAAAGCGCCGACATATTCTGGCCCCATCGCCAGCTTGCGGATGCGACCGACGGGAATGGTCATGGTGCCGGTGACGGCGACTGGGGTCAGGGCTTGGATAGTGGCTTCGCGCGTGTTAGGTACCACTTTGACCCACTGATTGTCGGCGGCAATCATGGCTTCGATATCGGCCACTGGCACGTCTTTTTTTAGCTTGAAGGTCAGCGCTTGGCTGTGACAGCGCATAGCACCGACGCGCACGCAGAAGCCGTCGACCGGAATGGCACTGGTGCCAAAGCCTTCGCCTTGGCCCAAGATCTTGTTGGTCTCGGCCATGCCCTTCCACTCTTCCTTGGACTGGCCGTTGCCCAGGTCCTTGTCGATCCACGGGATCAGCGAGCCGCCCAAGGGCACGCCAAAATTGGCCGTTTCGGCGGTGCTCAGGCTGCGTTGCTTGGCGATGACCTTGCGGTCGATTTCCAAAATGGCGCTTTTCGGATTGTCCAGCAGGGAGCGCACTTCAGCGTTTAGCGTGCCGTACTGCGTCAGCAGCTCGCGCATATGTTGCGCGCCGCCGCCGCTGGCGGCTTGGTAGGTTTGCGTGCTCATCCACTCGACCAGACCAGCCTTGTAGAGCGCGCCGACGCCAATCAACATACAGCTGACGGTGCAGTTGCCGCCGACCCAGTTTTTGCCGCCCTTGGCCAGTGCGCTTTGGATGACCGGCATGTTCACCGGGTCGAGCACGATGACCGCGTCGTCGTTCATGCGCAGCGTCGATGCCGCGTCGATCCAGTGGCCATTCCAACCAGCTGCGCGCAGCTGGGGGAAAACTTCTGACGTGTAGTCACCGCCCTGGGCGGTGATGATGATGTCGCAGCGCTTCAAAGCGTTGATGTCGAACGCGTCCTGCAACGTGGTTTCATTCTTCGCCATGGTCGGCGCTGTGCCACCGGCGTTGGAGGTGGAGAAAAACAAGGGTTCGATCAGGTCGAAGTCTTTTTCTTCGACCATGCGATCCATCAACACCGAGCCGACCATGCCGCGCCAGCCGACCAAACCTACTAACTTGCTCATTTTTAACGCCTCTTTCAGTTGAATAAACAGTGCCCGACCGGGTCTGCTTGCCTGGCTCGTCTGGCCAGGAGGGGCGCACGACGAACCAGGCTGGATCAGCCCTTAATGGTGGTCGTGGTTGTGGGGGTGCTTGCGCGCGCAACCGCAGCGGCCTGGACGGCTCGGGCGGTGTTCAGCGGGAACGGGCGGACAACAAACATAGCCTGTGATTATAGCGGAAGGGGCTGTATGGCCGCACTACGGCGGATGGCCTGCGTGTTCCCAGCACCTGTGCTGTCGTCGGCTTTGTTTCGATGTGATTTTGCGTGGGTACGGCTTGGCGGGATGCTGCACAGAATGACCGGCGCCTTTGCATATTTACGCCATCCAGAATAAGAATAGGCATGTATGCCGGTTTCACCGCACACCCAGCTGGCATCTCAAGAAAGGCATTGCATGTCTGCTAAAAATGGCTTGACTCGAATGTGCGCCCTGTGCGGAAAGGACTTTCCGGAGCGCAATGTGATCTCTGGCGAGGCCGTGCGCAAGGAAATGTCGGATGAGATTTTGAAGGTCTTGCCCACTTGGTCGTCGGCATCCTACATTTGTCGGCCCGACTTGGCGCGGGTGCGTGGTCGGTATGTGCATGACTTGCTGGAGTCTGAAAGAGGTGAACTCACGTCGCTGGAGCAGGAGGTGGTGCGCAGCTTGCAAGAGCACGAAATTCTTTCTTCCAACATTGACGCCGAGTTTGAGCAGCAATGGTCTTTTGGAGAAAGGGTGGCCGACAAAATTGCTGCATTTGGCGGCAGTTGGGTTTTCTTGATCTTGTTCGGCGTCTTTCTGCTGGTCTGGGTGGCCCTGAATTCGCTGGTTTTGCTCTGGCGTCCCCTTGACCCCTATCCCTTCATTTTTCTCAATCTGATTCTTTCCTGCCTTGCCGCTGTTCAGGCACCCATCATCATGATGAGCCAGAACCGCCAGGAGGCGAAAGACCGTATCCGCTCCGAGCACGATTACCAGATCAATCTGAAAGCAGAACTGGAAATTCGCCACCTGCATGAAAAGATGGACCACCTTCTCTCCCACCAGTGGGAGCGCTTGGTCAAGATACAGGAGCTTCAACTGGAGGTCTTGGCGGATCTGGGGGCCGGAAAGCACCGTGCGCCTCCCGGAGGCTGAATGGCGCGCCAGCCGGTGTGCCGTAGACGCCTGTTTTTCTGGCTTGTCCCACCTCGCAACGCCGCGTATCCAGGCAAAAAAAGGGCGGCTTCAAAGCCGCCCTTTTTTACTGGATCACTGCTTTATCCCGTGTTTATCCCAATGCCTTCACCACCGCGTCGCCCATCTCCACGGTGCTGACCTTGGTCGTGCCGGTGCTGTAGATGTCCGGTGTGCGCAGACCCTGCGCCAGCACCGCTTGCACGGCAGTTTCGATGCGCTGGGCGGCGGTTTCCTGGTTCAGCGAGAAGCGCAGCATCATGGCGGCACTCAGGATGGTGGCCAGGGGATTGGCGATGTTCTGGCCGGCAATGTCTGGCGCGCTGCCGTGGCTGGGTTCGTACAGGCCCTGGTTTTTGCTGTTCAGACTGGCCGACGGCAACATGCCGATCGAGCCGGTCAGCATCGAGGCTTCGTCGCTCAGGATGTCGCCAAACATATTGCCAGTGACGATGACGTCGAATTTCTTCGGTGCTTTCACCAACTGCATCGCGGCGTTGTCGATGTACATGTGGTCCAGCGCCACGTCGGGGTACTGTTTGCCCACATCGATCATCACGTCTTGCCAGAACTGGAAAGTCTCCAGCACATTGGCCTTATCGACACTGGTCACACGCTTGCTGCGTTTTTGCGCCGCTTGGAAGGCGACGTGGGCGATGCGCTCAATCTCGGGGCGGCTGTAGCGCATGGTGTCGAAAGCTTCTTCTGCGCCGGGGAAATGGCCGTCGGTCGCGATACGGCGGCCACGCGGTTGACCGAAGTAGATGTCGCCCGTGAGCTCGCGGATGATCAGGATGTCCAAGCCTGCAATGATTTCGGGCTTGAGGCTGGAGGCATCGACCAGCTCTTTGTAGCAAATGGCCGGACGGAAATTGGCGAACAGGCCCAGGTGTTTGCGCAGGCCCAAAATAGCTTGCTCGGGGCGCAACGAGCGTTCCAGCTTGTCGTATTGCCAGTCGCCCACGGCGCCAAACAGGATGGCGTCGGCGTCTTGCGCCAGCTTGAGCGTCGATTCGGGCAGCGGGTGGCCGTGCGCGGCGTAGGCGACGCCGCCGACCAGCGCGGTTTCCATCTCGAACGGCAGGTCCAAAGCGCCGAGCACTTTGATGGCTTCAGCGACGATTTCGGTACCAATGCCGTCACCCGGCAGAACTGCGATTTTCATGCTTAAAACTCTCTTTTTAATAGCTACTAGCGCACGTGTTTAAAGGGCTAGAAGCTTATTTGACTATAAATTGACTAACTATTGGATTCAGCAGGCCATGCTGTGCGCCAGCCACGGTTTGGTGGCCAAGCGCTGGGCTTCAAACGCGGCGATTTTGTCTTTTTGGCGCAGCGTCAGGCCGATGTCGTCAAAGCCGCCTTGCAGGCAGTATTTGCGAAAGGCTTGCACCTCAAACGGGATTTCTTCGCCCTGCGGACGCACGACCACTTGGCGCTCCAAGTCGATGGTCAGCTGGTAGCCGGGGAAGGCCAGCACGTCGTCAAACAACTGCGCCACCGTGGCTTCGGGCAGCACGATCGGCAGCAGGCCGTTTTTAAAGCAGTTGTTGAAGAAAATGTCGGCAAAGCTGGGCGCAATCACGGCGCGAAAGCCGTATTGATCCAGTGCCCACGGCGCGTGCTCGCGGCTGGAGCCGCAGCCGAAGTTTTTGCGCGCCAGCAGGATGGATGCGCCGGCGTAGCGCGGCTGGTTCAGTACAAAGTCGGGGTTGGGCTGGCGGCTGGCCGGGTCTTGGCCGGGTTCGCCGTGGTCCAGGTAGCGCCACTCGTCAAACAGGTTGACGCCAAAGCCAGTCTTTTTGATGGACTTCAAAAACTGCTTGGGAATGATGGCGTCGGTATCGACGTTCTCGCGGTCCATGGGGGCGACGAGGCCCTGGTGGAGATTGAATTTCTGCATAAAACAAGTCCTTGGATGCGGTCAGGCAAATTGGCGAATATCGACAAAGTGGCCGTGCACGGCGGCAGCAGCGGCCATGGCCGGGCTGACCAGATGCGTGCGTCCACCCGCGCCCTGGCGGCCTTCAAAGTTGCGGTTGGAGGTGCTGGCGCAGCGCTCGCCCGGCTCCAAGCGGTCGGCGTTCATCGCCAGGCACATGCTGCAACCGGGCTCGCGCCACTCAAAGCCCGCGGCGCGGAAGATCACGTCCAGGCCTTCACGCTCGGCTTGCTCTTTCACCAAGCCCGAGCCCGGCACCACCAGCGCCAGCTTGACGTTGCTAGCTACTTTACGGCCCAGCTTTTTGACCACGGCAGCGGCTTCGCGCATGTCTTCGATGCGGCTGTTGGTACACGAGCCGATGAACACTTTGTCGATGGTGATGTCGTTAATCGCCTTGTTCGGCTCCAAGCCCATGTACACCAGTGCGCGCTCGATGGCGCTGCGCTGATTCGCGTCTTTTTCTTTGTCTGGATCGGGCACGCGGGCGTCGATGCCCAGCACCATTTCGGGCGAAGTGCCCCAAGTCACTTGCGGCACGATGGCGGCGGCGTCCAGTTTGACCACGGTGTCAAACGTGGCATCCGCGTCGGAGTGCAGCGTGCTCCAGTACGCCACCGCCTGATCCCATTCCACGCCGGTGGGCGACAGCGGGCGGCCTTTGACGTAGGCAATGGTTTTCTCGTCCACCGCCACCAAACCAGCGCGCGCGCCGGCTTCAATCGCCATGTTGCAGACGGTCATGCGGCCTTCCATGCTCAGGGCGCGGATGGCGCTGCCGCCAAATTCAATGGTGTAGCCGGTGCCGCCCGCCGTACCAATTTTGCCGATGATGGCCAGCACGATGTCTTTGCCGGTGATGCCGGGGGCAACGTGGCCATCGACCTGCACCAGCATATTTTTGGCTTTTTTGGCCAGCAGGGTTTGCGTCGCCATGACGTGCTCGACCTCGCTGGTGCCAATGCCGTGCGCCAGCGCACCAAACGCGCCGTGGGTGCTGGTGTGGCTGTCGCCGCAAACCACCGTCATGCCGGGCAGCGTCGCGCCGCTCTCGGGGCCAATCACGTGGACGATGCCTTGGCGCTGGTGCATGAACGGGAAGAACGCCGCCGGCGTAATTTGCGCCATGTTGTCGTTCAGCGTGGTGATTTGCTCTTTGCTGACCGGGTCGGTGATGCCGTCGTAGCCCTGCTCCCAGCCGGTGGTCGGCGTGTTGTGGTCGGCGGTCGCCACGATGGAGCTGGCACGCCAGACCTTGCGGCCGGCCTGGCGCAGGCCCTCAAAGGCTTGCGGGCTGGTCACTTCGTGCACCAGATGGCGGTCGATGTAGAGGATGGCGGTGCCGTCTTCTTCGGTGTGGACGACGTGTTCGTCCCAAATCTTGTCGTACAGGGTGCGTCCCATGGCGTGCTTTCCTTCAGGTGGGGGAGATTGATTTTAGGTGGTGCTGGTCGGGCTGGGCGTCTCCGCCAAGGGCGTCAGCAGATGCTCGACCAGCAGCCGTGCGGTGACCGGCAGGGCATCAAAGTCGCGTGCGACCAAGCGCAGTTCGCGCTGCGCCCAGGCGTCGTTCAGGGCGATGGCGTGCAGATTGCCGACGCCGCGCATCAGCGCAAAGGCGCGGTCGGGCAACAGTCCCACGCCCAGGCCGTTGTCGATCATGCGGCACATGGCGTCCAGACCGGTGACCTGGATGCGCTGGCGCAGTGGGCGACCGGCAGCCGCTGCAGCGGCGCGCATCGCTAGGCTGATGCTGCTGTGGGCGTGCAGGCCGACGATGTCCCAGTCCAGCACCTCGGCAAAATTAATAGCGGCTTGCGCAGACAGGGCATGGCCTTGCGGCATGACCAGCACCAAACGGTCGTGGCGGTAGGGGCGGCTTTGCAGGGCGGTGCCCACCGGGTTGCTCAAGCTGCAAATGCCCAGGTCGGCGGCGCCTTCTTGCACCGCGTGCAGTACGGCGGGGCTGAGGTGCTCTTGCAGGTCGATTTTGATTTGGCGGTGGGTACGGGCAAAGGCACCCAAATCTTCCGGTAAAAACTGCACGATGGCCGAGATGTTGGCGTGCATCCGCACATGGCCGCGCACGCCGCCGGCGTATTCGCTCAGCTCGCCCTGCATCCGCTCCAGCCCGAACAGCACGGTGCGCGCATGGTGCAGCAGGCTCTCGCCTGCCGGCGTGAGCGTGACGCCCCGGCTGTGGCGGTAGAGCAGGGCCGTTTCCACGGCGGTTTCCAGGTCGGACAGGCGTTTGCTGATGGCCGAAGCGGCAATGAACTCGCGTTCGGCCGCGCGGCCGATGCTGCCCAGCTCGCACACGGCGACAAACAGTTGCAGCGAGGTTAGGTCAATGCGGCGCGCAAAACTGCGCTCGGAGTTTTTCATGGGGGTGTGGGGGCTTCTCTGTTCGAGAAACTGTCTGTATTTTCCCCGCTATTTATGCGTGCAGACATCGTGAAATGCGATGGCCTGTATCGTGTTGGCGCAACTGCGGCTGCCTAGGGAATGGGCTGACTCTCAAAATAATAGCTATCAGCGCTTTATTGCAGTTGCTTTCAATATATTTAATGCTTGAAAGTACCTGTTTATCAGCGCTTGCAGCTCACTTTTTAATAGATGCCACAGCCACCCGTGCCGCTGCAGCGCAAGGGATCGCCTGCATTGACCATAAAAAAACCGCCTGGGCGCGGCAGCGGCAGACGGTTTTTTTGCGGGAGAGGGGGCTGCTTTAGCTGAAGAAGCTCTTCAGTTTGTCAGTCCAGCTTTCGCCGCTGGGTGAATGGCGACCGCCGCCTTTTTTCAGCGACTCTTCCAGTTCGCGCAGCAATTTGCGTTGGTGCTCGGTCAGTTTGACCGGCGTCTCGACCGCGATGTGGCAGTACAGGTCGCCGGGGTAGCTGGCGCGCACGCCTTTGATGCCCTTGCCGCGCAGGCGAAACTGCTTGCCAGCCTGCGTGCCTTCGGGGATGTCGATGGCGGCTTTGCCGGCCAGTGTCGGCACTTCAATCTCGCCCCCCAGCGCGGCGGTGATGAAGCTGACCGGCACCTGGCAGTGCAGATCGTCGCCGTCGCGCTCAAAGATGTCGTGCTTTTTCAGGCGAATTTCAATGTACAGGTCGCCCGGTGGGCCACCGTTGGTGCCGGGCTCGCCATTGCCGGTGCTGCGGATGCGCATGCCATCGTCAATGCCGGACGGAATCTTTACTTCCAGCGTTTTTTGCTTTTTGACCTTGCCCTGGCCGCTGCAACTGGGGCACGGTTCCGGAATGATCTTGCCGGTGCCACGGCAATGCGGGCAGGTTTGCTGCACGCTGAAAAAGCCCTGGCGCATCTGTACCGTGCCCGCACCGGCGCAAGTGGTGCAGGTCTTGGCGCTGGTGCCGACCTTGGCGCCGCTGCCGTGGCAGGTGTCGCAGGCCTCCCACGACGGAATGCGGATCTGTGCATCCTTGCCGCGCGCCGCTTCTTCCAGCGTCACTTCCATAGCGTAGCTCAGGTCGCTGCCGCGGTACACCTGGCGGCCACCTTGGCCGCGCCCGCGCCCGCCCTGGTTGAACATGTCGCCAAAAATATCGCCAAAAGCTTCAGCAAAGCCGCCAAAACCTTCGGTGCCAGGACCGCCGCGCATGTTCGGATCGACGCCGGCGTGCCCGTGCTGGTCGTAGGCCGCACGCTTGGGGGCATCCGACAGCATCTCGTAGGCTTCCTTGCACTCCTTGAACTTGTCCTCAGCGTCTTTGCTGGTGTCGTGCTGGTTGCGGTCCGGGTGGTGCTTCATCGCCAGCTTGCGATAAGCCTTCTTGATTTCTTCCTCGGAGGCATTTTTGGCAACGCCGAGGACTTCGTAATAGTCTCTTTTGGACATGGGTGGGATGGCTATCGGGTGAAAGAGGAACGCCGCGCCGAGCTCCCTGGGAGGGGCTCGGCGCGGCGGCTGAGGTCAGCGCGGGGCGCCAGTCTTAGTCTTTCTTGACTTCCTTGACTTCAGCGTCCACGACGTTGTCGTCGTGCTCGGGGGCGTTGGCACCGCCCGCTTGGCTGGCACCATTTCCAGCAGCAGCGCCGGCGGCAGTACCCGCTTGAGCAGCCTGGGCGGCCTGCTCATTGGCATACATCTTCTCGCCGAGCTTTTGACCGGCAGTCATCAGTGCGGTGGTTTTTTCTTCGATGGCGGCTTTGTCTTCGCTCTTGAGGGCTTCTTCCAGCGCCTTGACGGCCGCTTCGATGCTTGTCTTCTCGCCCGCGTCGAGCTTGTCGCCGTACTCGGTCAGGCCCTTGGTCACGCTGTGCAGGGCGGCTTCGCCCTGGTTGCGCGCTTGCACCAGTTCGAGCTTCTTCTTGTCATCGGCGGCGTTCAGCTCAGCGTCCTTGACCATCTGCTGGATCTCTTCTTCCGAGATGCCCGAGTTGGCCTTGATGGTGATCTTGTTTTCCTTGCCGGTGGCCTTGTCCTTGGCGCCGACGTGCAGGATGCCGTTGGCGTCGATGTCGAACGAGACTTCAATTTGCGGCGTGCCGCGTGCGGACGGCGGGATGCCTTCGAGGTTGAACTCGCCCAGCAGCTTGTTGCCGGCGGCAATCTCGCGCTCGCCTTGGAACACCTTGATGGTCACGGCCGGCTGGTTGTCGTCGGCGGTCGAGAAAGTTTGGGCAAACTTGGTCGGGATGGTCGTGTTCTTGGTGATCATCTTGGTCATCACGCCGCCCAGGGTTTCGATACCCAACGACAGTGGCGTCACGTCCAGCAGCAGCACGTCCTTGCGGTCCCCCGACAGCACTTGGCCCTGAATGGCTGCGCCCACAGCGACGGCTTCGTCGGGGTTGACGTCCTTGCGCGGCTCGCGGCCGAAGAACTCTTTGACCTTCTCTTGCACCTTGGGCATACGGCTCATGCCGCCGACCAGGATCACGTCGTTGACGTCAGACACGCTGATGCCAGCATCCTTGATGGCGATGCGGCAGGGGCCCATGGTGCGCTCGATCAGTTCCTCGACCAAGCTTTCCAGCTTGGAGCGCGTCAGCTTGATCAGCAAGTGCTTAGGGCCGGAGGCGTCGGCCGTGATGTAGGGCAGGTTGATGTCGGTCGCTGCCGAGTTGGACAGCTCGATCTTGGCTTTTTCGGCGGCTTCTTTCAGGCGCTGCAGGGCCAGCACGTCTTTGGACAGGTCGACGCCTTGGTCTTTTTTGAACTCGGCAATGATGAAGTCAATGATGCGCTGGTCGAAGTCTTCGCCGCCCAAGAAGGTGTCGCCGTTGGTGGACAGCACTTCAAACTGCTTTTCGCCATCGACGTCGGCAATTTCAATGATGGAGACGTCAAAGGTGCCGCCGCCCAAGTCGTACACGGCAATCTTGCGGTCGCCCTTTTCGGTCTTGTCCAGGCCAAAGGCCAGTGCCGCAGCGGTAGGCTCGTTGATGATGCGCTTGACATCGAGGCCGGCAATACGGCCAGCGTCTTTGGTGGCCTGGCGTTGGGCATCGTTGAAGTAGGCCGGCACGGTAATCACGGCTTCGGTCACTGGCTCGCCCAGGTAGTCCTCGGCGGTCTTCTTCATCTTGCGCAGCACTTCGGCGCTGATCTGTGGTGGGGCCAATTTTTGGCCGCGCACTTCAATCCACGCATCACCGTTGTCGGCTTTGACGATGGAGTAGGGCATCAGGTCGATGTCCTTTTGCACTTCTTTTTCGTCAAATTTGCGACCAATCAGGCGCTTGGAAGCGTAGATGGTGTTGCGGGGGTTGGTGACGGCTTGGCGCTTGGCTGAGGCACCGACCAGAATTTCGCCGTCTTCTTGGTAGGCAATGATGGACGGCGTGGTGCGCGCACCTTCGCTGTTCTCGATCACGCGCGTGGTGTTGCCTTCCATGATGGAGACGCAGCTGTTGGTCGTGCCCAAGTCGATACCAATGATTTTTCCCATTTTTTTCTCCGCAATGTTTGAGTGAATTCGATGTGTGCTATCTGGTGATTACCGGGCCTGCTTCAAGTCCGGTGCACCAGGTTTTGGCGTTTTGTTTTATTGGGGGCCAGCGACGGTCACCAGAGCCGGGCGCAGCACGCGGTCGGCAATCAGATAACCTTTTTGCAGCACCATCACCACGCTGTTGGCCTCTTGCGCCGCTGGCACCACGCTGATCGCTTGGTGAAAGTGCGGGTCGAACTTGGTGCCGGCGCTGGGGTTAATCGCCAGCAGCTTGTTGCGCTCAAACGCGGCCAGCAATTGGCGCAGTGTGGCGTCCGTGCCTTCGCGCAATTGTTGCGCGGTGGCTTCTGGCATCGCCAAGGCGGCGTCCAGGCTGTCGGCCACGGCTAGCAGGCTTTCGGCAAAACCTTCAATGCTGAATTTGCGGGCTTTGCTGACTTCTTCTTCAGCGCGGCGGCGGGCGTTTTCAGTGTCGGCCTTGGCGCGCAGAAACTGGTCGGCCAGATCAGCGCTTTTGGCCTTGAGCTCGGCCAGCTCGGCATTCAGGCGATCCATTTCGTCGGAGGTATTGGCGGCCATGGCGGCTTCCGTCTCTTCAGGGGAAAAAGGAGCAGATGGGGAGGTGGATGGCTGGTGTTTGTCGGACATGGCGGGTAGTTTGTTATGGAAAGAAACCGTATGCGATGCACACATGGGGTGGTGGGTCGGTATTTCAAGGCAGCACCGATCCGGGGGAGGCAATGACGGCTGCTGGCCGCATATTCTTTGGGGTACTGCAGCGCACCGTAGCCACGGCATACTATAATTGCCGGCTTTGCCTTGCCGCATCACTACAGACGCAGTGGGCGGTTTTCACCCAAAAGGAGTATGCATGCGTCATTACGAAATCATTTTGTTGATCCATCCGGATCAAAGCGAGCAGGTTCCCGCCATGCTTGAGCGCTACAAGGGCATGATCACCGCTGGCGGTGGCAAGGTGCACCGCGTGGAAGACTGGGGCCGCCGTCAACTGGCGTACCTGATCAACAAGTTGGCCAAGGCCCACTACCTGTGCGTCAACATCGAAGCCGACCAGGCCGTGATGGCTGAACTGGAGCACGCCTTCAAGTTCAACGACGCCGTGCTGCGCCACCTCACCGTGTTGAAGAAGACTGCCGACACCGGCCCTTCTTCCATGATGAAGACCGTCGAGCGCGAAGAAGCCCGTAAGGTCAGCCAAGCCGAATACGCAGCCTCCGGTGAGCGCGGTGAGCGCCAAGACCGTGGCGAGCGCCAAGAGCGCGGCGAACGCGCTGAGCGCACGGAACGCACCGAGCGCTAAGCACCCCGGTTTGCCAAGGGAGTGGAGAACCGCGTTGCTTTGACCGCTTGTATCGCCGAGGCCCAGGCCTTGCGATTCACACCTGCCGGATTGCCTGCCATTGAGTTGCGCCTGGAGCACCACTCACAACAGGAAGAGGCCGGTCAGCCACGCGAAGTCAAGGCGGCGATCAAAGCAGTAGCTTTTGGTGCCATGGCTGAGCGATTGGCCCAACAGCCCATCGGCAGCGCCTGGTGCTTCACCGGCTTTTTAGCCACCCCGCGTAACGGCAAACATGCAGTGCTGCACGTTCAGGATATTCAAACAAATTAATTTTCGAGAGGTCCGCAATGGCCACGTTCAAGAAATTCAACAAAGACAAGCGCCCTAAGCGCAATACCCAATCGCTGCTGTTCAAGCGCAAGCGCTTCTGCCGCTTCACCGTCACTGGCGTCGAAGAAATCGACTACAAGGATGTGGACACGCTGCGCGATTTCATCGCTGAAAATGGCAAGATCATCCCCGCGCGCCTGACCGGCACGCGCGCCATCTTCCAGCGCCAGCTGAACACCGCCATCAAGCGCGCACGCTTTTTGGCCCTGGTGCCGTACAGTGACCAGCACAAGATCTAAGGAGCACAACCCATGCAAATCATTCTGCTCGACAAGGTTGTGAACCTCGGTAACCTGGGCGATCTCGTCCGCGTGAAAGACGGTTACGCCCGCAACTTCCTGATTCCTGCTGGCCGCGCACGCCGCGCCACCGAAGCGGCCAAGGCCGAATTCGAAGCCAAGCGCGCTGAGCTCGAAAAAGCCGCAGCTGCCAAGCTGGCAGCTTCCGAAGCCGACGGCGAAAAGCTGGCCGGCAAGGTCTTCAAGCTGACGCAAAAGGCGGGTGTGGACGGCCGTTTGTTTGGTTCGGTCACCAACGGCGACATCGCCGAAGAGCTGAACAAGCAAGGCTTCAAGGTGTTGAAGGGCCAAGTGCGTATGCCCAATGGCCCTATCAAGACTATCGGCGACACCACCATCAGCGTGGCGTTGCACACGGACGTGGCGGTTGAAGTGACTGTTTCGGTGTACGGCGAAACCGTCTGATTGCCTTTTCAGGCTCTCGCACAAAAGCCGCCCTCGGGCGGCTTTTTTCTTTTTGGTGCGGCGACTGCCGCCGACGTTCTTAGCCGGGCTGCTAGGATCAAAAATTGGCCTTTCGAGGAACCCCATGTCTGACGATTTTCTGCCCAGCGACAGCGGCTTTGCCCCCTACGACCGTGACATTGCTCCCCTGCGTGTGCCGCCGCACTCTATTGAGGCCGAATCGAGCGTGCTTGGCGGCCTGCTGCTGGACAACAACGCATGGGACCGCGTCGGCGATCTGCTCGCCGAAGGCGATTTTTACCGCCACGAACACCGCCTGATTTACACCGCCATCGCCAGCCACATCAACGCCAGCAAGCCGGCCGATGTCATCACGGTGTACGAAAAACTGCAAAGCCAGGGGAAGGCCGAAGAAATAGGTGGGCTGGCGTACCTGAATGCGCTAGCGCAATACGTGCCCAGCGCCAGCAATATCCGCCGCTACGCCGAGATCGTCCGTGAGCGCGGCATTCTGCGCAAACTGGTCACCGCCAGCGATGAAATCGCCACCAACGCCTTCAACACCCAAGGCCGGCCAGTAGACAAAATTCTGGACGAAGCCGAGCAAAAAATCTTCCACATTGGTGAAGAAGGCTCGCGCATGAAACAAGGTTTCCAAGCCATGGAAACTTTGGTGGTGGACCTGCTCGACCGCGTGCAAGAAATGGCCGACAACCCCAACGACATCACCGGCGTGCCGACGGGATTTATCGATTTAGACCGCATGACCTCCGGCCTGCAAGCTGGTGACATGGTGGTGCTGGCGGCGCGCCCGTCGATGGGTAAAACGGCCTTCGCCGTGAATATTGCCGAGCACGTCGCGCTGCACGAAGGTTTGCCAGTGGCCATCTTCTCGATGGAAATGGGTGCCGCGCAGTTGGCGGTGCGCGTGGTCGGCTCGATTGCGCGCATTGACCAAGGCCATTTGCGCACCGGCAAGTTGTCGGATGACGAGTGGCCACGTTTGACGGAGGCGATTGAAAAGCTGCGCAATGTCTCGCTGCACATTGATGAAACCCCCGGTCTGACGCCTACCGAGCTGCGCGCCAACGCGCGCCGGCTTGCGCGCCAGTGCGGCAAGTTGGGGCTGATCGTGGTCGATTATTTGCAATTGATGAGCGGATCAGCCAGTTCGCAGGGCGAGAACCGCGCCACCGAACTGGGCGAAATCTCGCGCGGTTTGAAGATGCTGGCGAAAGAGCTGCAATGCCCGGTGATTGCGCTGTCGCAGCTCAACCGCAGCGTTGAAACCCGCACCGACAAGCGCCCGATGATGTCGGATTTGAGGGAGTCTGGTGCGATTGAGCAGGATGCAGACATCATCATGTTCATCTACCGCGATGACTACTACAACAAGGACAGCAAAGAGCCCAACGTCGCCGAGATCATCATCGGCAAGCAGCGCAACGGCCCAACCGGTACAGTGAAACTGTTCTTCCAGAAGTCGCAAACGCGCTTTGAGAGCTTGGCTTTAGGCTCTAGCGATAATTTTTAGTCAAAACAGCCGCTAGTCCTTTAGATATATGCGCTAATAGCTATCAATAGCATAGTAAAAATCGTTCGATAGGGGCGTAAAAAAAGAGCTGCCCATGTGGCAGCTCTTTTTCTTGGTGGGTGGCGTTAGAGGGTTACAGCACTTCGCTGGCAAAGTCCGCCAAACGCGAGCGCTCGCCGCGTGCCAGGGTGATGTGACCGCTGTGTGCCCAGCCCTTGAAGCGGTCTACCGCAAAGGTCAGGCCGGAGGAGCCTTCGGTCAGGTAAGGCGTGTCGATCTGTGCCAGATTGCCCATGCAGATGATCTTGGTGCCGGGGCCAGCGCGAGTGATCAGCGTTTTCATCTGTTTGGGTGTCAGGTTTTGCGCCTCGTCGATGATGACGTACTTGTTCATGAAAGTGCGTCCGCGCATGAAATTCATGCTCTTAATCTTGATGCGGCTGCGGATCAGTTCGTTGGTGGCGGCGCGTCCCCATTCGCCGGCGTTGCCGCCGTCGCCCTTGGCCAAAAACTCGAGGTTGTCGTCCAATGCGCCCATCCACGGGCCCATTTTTTCTTCTTCGGTGCCCGGCAGAAAACCGATGTCCTCGCCGACGCTGACGGTGGCGCGGGTCATGATGATTTCGGTGTAACGGCGCTCGTCCAGCACCTGCGTTAGGCCAGCGGCCAGCGCCATCAGCGTTTTGCCGGTGCCCGCCGTGCCCGCGAGGGTGACGAAGTCGATATCCGGGTCCATCAGCAGGTTGATGGCAAAATTTTGCTCGCGGTTGCGTGTGGTCACGCCCCAGACAGCGTTCTTGGCGTGGCCATAGTCCTTGAGCGTTTTGAGCACCGCCGTTTTATCGCGAATTTCGCTGACGCGCGCGTACAGGCTGGGCTCGCCGGGAGACTCGAAGTAAACGAACTGGTTGATCATCAGTTGCGGCACGATGGGGCCACTGATGCGGTAGTAGGTGTGCGCGCCGCTTTGCCAGCTTTCCATCGATTTGCCGTGGCTGCTCCAGAAATCAGCCGGCAACACCAACATGCCCGCATACAGCAGGTCGTCGTCGGCCAGCACCTTGTCGCTTTGGTAGTCCTCGGCCGGCAGGCCCAGCGCGCGTGCTTTGACACGCATGTTGATGTCTTTGGACACCAGCACCACCTCGCGTGGTGCGTGTTGTTGGCGCAGGGCTTCGACCACACCCAAAATCTGGTTGTCGGCCTTGCCTTGTGGCAGGCTGCTGGGCAGGTGGTAGTCGAGCGCGGTGGTCTGAAAGAACAGGCAGCCGCCGGCGCTGCGCTGGCCGGTGGAGTCGAGTTTCAGGCCCAGGGCGATGTCGGCGCCGCTGGCACCCGCCAGTGCGTCGAGCGAGCGGCTGATCTGACGAGCATTGCGCGCCACTTCGGTCATGCCTTTTTTGTGCGCGTCCAGTTCTTCCAGCACGATCATCGGCAGGTAGATGTCGTGTTCTTCAAAGCGGAACAGGCTGGTCGGGTCATGCAGCAACACGTTGGTGTCGAGTACAAACAGTTTGGCCAGGCCAGTACCGCGTGCTTTGCGGCTGCGCGCTGGAGCGGCAGCTGCAGCGACAGGCGCAGCCTTTACGGGCGCCCGCGCCGGGGCTGTTGGGGCCGTTATTTTGGCGCTGACGGGAGTGGCTGCAGGGCGGGTATCGCGCGCCATCGCGGGTGCTGCGACGGGCGCTGCCACGGATGCTGGTATCGGCGCGGCGCTGCTGCGGCGTGATTTGGCGGCCGGCGTGCGTGCAGCAGGTGCTGCGGCGCTCGTCACTGGCCCGTTTTCGCGTGCTACGGAGCGGGCTGTGGCCTCTGGCGTGGGGATGGAGGCTTTTACTGCCAAAGGCGATAAAGGCGACGCAGTTTCAGCGGGCGCCTTACGTGTCTGGACGGCCGCGACGTTATAGGCTTCAGGCGCGAGCAGGGACGCGCGTCGGGTGGGGGCTGGGGGCAGGGGCATGGTGCAAGGGCCTCAGGCTGATGATCTGGTTGCAGATAGCAAAAAGCCGCCTGGTCACCCAGGCGGCTTGGTTGCAAAAAGAGAGCGGTGCGCGGTTCAGCAGCATGGAACCATTATGCATGTCACCGGTGACACGCTGCGCCGGCGTAGAGCGGGGGGCGAGGGCCGGGTTCAGGCCGCCTTTTTCAGGGCGTTGAGCGACTTGACGGCCTTGAGCACTTCTTCAACGTGGCCGGGCACCTTGAGGCCGCGCCATTCGTGGGTCAGAATGCCTTCTTCGTTGATGAGAAAGGTGCTGCGCTCAATGCCTTTAACCTTTTTGCCGTACATAATTTTGTTTTTCACGACGCCAAACATGTGGCACATTTTCTCTTCGGTATCGGCGACCAGCTCAAACGGCAATTCGAGGTTCTGTTTGAAATCGTCGTGCGATTTCATGTTGTCGCGTGACACACCAAACACGGCGGCGCCGGCTTTCACGAAGTCTTTGTAGTTATCGCGAAATTGCATTGCCTCTGTGGTGCACCCAGGGGTATGATCTTTTGGGTAAAAGTACAAAACCATTACTTGGCCCATGTGGGAAGTATTGGATACTCTGAGCCCACCAGTAGCTACGGCTTCGAATTCGGGGAGGAGTTTGTTGACAACGATCGCCATATAAATTTGGATCCTCTGGGTGAAGTCGTTGAAATTCCGGGGGGAATTGGTTGTTCTTATTCTTCAATCCCGCGGCTGCAACCCGAAATTTTACCCCGAAACCCCCCCTCAAGTCAAAGTGGCGGCGCTTCCAAGACCAGCGCGGCGATCACATGGCGCCCTTCTGCGGCCAAAATATTGTAGGTGCGGCACGCCGCATGGGTGTCCATCGACTCAACCCCAATGCGCTGCGCCATCAGCGGTTGAAGCCATGCCGGTGGGGCAAAACGGGTGCGGGTGCCACTTCCAAAAATCACCAATTCCGCCTCTAGTGGCGCCAGCTGGGCGAAGTGCTCGGGCGTCAAAGCTTCAAAGCGCGCGCAGGGCCAAGCGATGCGTACGCCGCGTGAACTCAAAATCACGCTCTCGGTGATTTTTTCGGTGCCCAGGCTGATCCAGCCTGGGCCGTAGCCAGTAATGCTTTGTGCTTCGGGAAGGTCGGCGTGGATTTTCATGGCGGCTCGCGGGGAATGTGGTGCGCGCAACTCCGGTCTGGAGGGCGCAACTGTGGTCAAATTATAGGTTTCGCCGCGCTACTCCCGTGTGACGGCAACGCTTTGACCCTGGCCCCGGCCCTGACTGCGCATGAAACCCATTCTCAAATCCGCCAAGCTCGCCAACGTCTGTTATGACATCCGTGGTCCCATCATGGATGCGGCCAAGCAGATGGAGGAAGACGGGCACAAAATCATCAAACTCAACATCGGCAATTTGGCGGTGTTTGGGTTTGACGCGCCCGAAGAAGTGCAGCAGGACATGATCCGCAATCTGCCCAATTCGGCCGGTTACTCCGACAGCAAAGGCATTTTTGCCGCGCGCAAAGCGGTGATGCACGAGACGCAAAAGCAGGGCATCAAGGGCGTCACGCTGGACGACATTTATCTGGGCAACGGCGCCAGCGAGTTGATTGTCATTGCCACCAATGCGCTGCTGGACACCGGTGATGAGTTGCTGCTGCCTTCGCCCGACTACCCGCTGTGGACGGCGGCGGCCAGTTTGTCGGGCGGCACGCCGGTGCACTACACCTGTGACGAAGCCAATGGCTGGATGCCCAATTTGGACGACATCCGCGCCAAAATCACGCCGCGCACCAAGGGCATCGTGGTTATCAACCCCAACAACCCGACCGGCGCGCTGTATTCCGACGCGCTGCTCAAGTCCATCGTCGCCATTGCGCGCGAGCACGGTTTGGTGATTTTTGCCGACGAGGTCTACGACAAAGTGTTGTATGACGGCGCGCGCCACACGCCGCTGGCCAGTTTGTCCACCGACGTGTTGACCTTGACCTTTAACTCGCTGTCCAAGGCCTACCGCTCGTGCGGCTATCGCGCCGGCTGGATGGTGGTGTCGGGCGACAAAAAGCCGGCTAAAGACTACATCGAGGGGCTGAACATGCTCTCGAATATGCGCCTGTGCTCCAACGTGCCGGGCCAGTGGGCGATTCAAACCGCTCTCGGCGGGCACCAGAGCATTGACGAGCTGGTCGGCGAAGGTGGTCGGCTGCGCGTGCAGCGCGATTTGGCGCACCAGTTGATTACGCAAATTCCGGGTGTCACCTGCGTCAAGCCGCAAGCGGCGCTGTATATGTTTCCGCGCCTCGACCCCGAGATTTACCCGATTGAGGACGACCAGCAGTTCTTTTTAGAAATGCTGCAAGAAACCAAGGTGATGCTGGTGCAAGGCACCGGTTTTAACTGGCCAGCGCCGGATCACTTTCGCATCGTCTTTTTGCCGCACGAAGCCGATTTGCGCGAAGCGATTCAGCGCGTCGCCGGCTTTCTCGAAAAATACCGCCGCCGCCACGCCAAGGCTTGAAAGCGCTCGGTTAAAGCGGCACGTTAATTCACTCATTTTTTAATAGCTGCTAGCGCACGTAAACAGTGGGCTACAGCCTCTTTTGACTGGTAATTCTGTATGAAATCGATCCAAGTAGGCTTGTTCGGCATTGGCACCGTAGGCAGCGGCGTGTTTAACGTACTGCAACGCAACCAGGAAGAAATTTGCCGCCGCGCAGGCCGTGGGATTGAAATCACCATGGTGGCCGACTTGGACACCGCCCGCGCGCAAAGCTTGGTCGGCCCCGGCGTACAGGTGGTCAGCGACGCGCGCGCCATCATTGCCAACCCGGATATCGACATCGTCGTCGAGCTGATTGGCGGCTACGGCATCGCCAAACAACTGGTGCTGGAAGCCATCGCCGCCGGCAAGCACGTCGTGACGGCCAACAAAGCGCTGCTGGCGGTGCACGGCACCGAGATTTTTGCTGCTGCGTCCGCCAAAGGCGTGATGGTGGCGTTTGAAGCGGCGGTTGCCGGTGGCATCCCCATCATCAAGGCGCTGCGCGAAGGTTTGACTGCCAACCGTATCCAGTGGCTGGCCGGCATCATCAACGGCACCACCAACTTCATCTTGAGCGAGATGCGCGACAAGGGCATCGACTTTGATGTCGCCCTGCAAGACGCTCAACGCTTGGGCTACGCCGAAGCCGACCCGACCTTCGACATCGAAGGCGTGGACGCCGCGCACAAAGCCACGCTGATGTCGGCGATTGCCTTTGGCATTCCGGTGCAGTTCGACAAAGCCTACGTCGAAGGCATCACCAAGCTGGCAGCCGCTGACATCAAATACGCCGAGCAACTGGGCTACCGCATCAAACTGCTGGGCATCAGCAAGCGCACCGACGCGGGTGTTGAGCTGCGCGTTCACCCCTGCCTGATTCCGGCCAAGCGCCTGATTGCCAACGTCGAAGGCGCGATGAACGCTGTCGTGGTCAATGGCGATGCGGTCGGAACCACGCTGTATTACGGCAAAGGTGCTGGCAGTGAGCCGACCGCCAGCGCGGTGATTGCCGATTTGGTCGATATCACCCGCCTGCACACCGCCGACCCGCACCACCGCGTGCCGCATTTGGCCTTCCAGCCGCACACGCTAAACGACGCTATGGGCACGCTGCCAGTGCTGCCAATGAGCGAAGTTGTCACCAGCTACTACCTGCGCCTGCGCGTGGCGGACCAGGCCGGCGTGCTGTCCAAAGTGGCCGGCATTCTGGCCGACGCGGGCATCAGCATCGACGCGCTGCTACAGCGTGAAGCCGACGAAATCGGCGGCGAAGGCTCGACGCAAACCGACCTGATCATCCTGACGCACGACACGCGCGAAGGCACGATGAACGACGCCATCGCGCAAATGCAAGCCCTGCCGACAGTGCTGGCACCCATCACGCGCATCCGCAAAGAAGAGCTGAACTAATCGGGAACAAGGGACTAAAACGCCATGCTGTACCTCTCCACACGCGGCCACGCCGAGCGCAAACACTTCTGCGACATCTTGCTGGCGGGCCTGGCGCCCGACGGCGGCCTGTACCTGCCGGTGTCCTACCCGCAGGTGGACGATGCCATGCTGACCCGGCTGCGCAACGTCTACCACCAGCAGGGTTACGCCGAGCTGGCGTTTGAAATCCTCTCGCTCTACATTGACGACATTCCCGCTGACGACCTGCGCGCGCTGTGCCAAAAAACCTATACCGCCGAAGTGTTTGGCACTGGCGAAATCGTGCCGCTGCGCCACCTTGAAAACGGTTTGTGGCTGGAAGCGCTGTCCAACGGCCCCACGCTGGCGTTCAAAGACATGGCGATGCAGCTGCTGGGCAACTTGTTCGAGTACGAACTGGCGCGCCGCGGCGAAGAGCTGAACATCTTTGGTGCCACCAGCGGCGATACCGGCAGCGCGGCCGAATACGCCATGCGCGGCAAGCAGGGCGTGCGCGTCTTCATGACCAGCCCGCATGGCCGCATGAGCGCGTTTCAGCAGGCGCAAATGTTCAGTCTGCAAGACGAGAACATCCACAACATCGCCATTGAAGGCGTGTTTGACGACTGTCAAGACATCGTCAAAGCGGTTAGCAACGACCACGCGTTCAAGGCGAAATACAAGATTGGCACCGTCAACTCCATCAATTGGGCGCGCCTCTTGGCGCAGGTGGTTTATTACTTTGCCGGCTACGTGCAGGCGACGGAGCGCAACGACCAAAAAGTCAGCTTCACCGTGCCATCGGGCAACTTTGGCAACGTCTGCGCTGGCCACGTGGCGCGCAGCATGGGCTTGCCGATTGACCAATTGGTGGTCGCCACCAACGAAAACGACGTGCTCGATGAGTTCTTTCGCACCGGCGTGTACCGCGTGCGCGGCAGTGCCGATACGCACGAAACCTCCAGCCCGTCGATGGACATCAGCAAGGCCAGCAACTTTGAGCGCTTTGTGTTTGACCTGCTGGGCCGTGACGGCGCGCGCGTACAGGCGCTGTTTGGTGAGGCGTTGGCGCGTGACGGTCAATTCGATTTGAGCGCTGACCCTGCCTTTGCCGAAGCCGCTAAAAAATACGGCTTCGTCAGCGGCAAAAGCACCCACGCCGACCGTTTGGCCACCATCCGCGACACCTTTGAGCGCTTTGGCGTCACCGTGGACACCCACACCGCCGACGGCGTGAAAGTGGCCCGCGAACACCTGCAAGCCGGTCAGCCGATGCTGGTGCTGGAAACCGCACTGCCGATCAAGTTCGCTGAAACCATCGTCGAAGCACTCGGCCACGAGCCTGAGCGCCCGGCCCAATTTGCCGGCATCGAAGCGTTGCCCAAACGCGTGCAGGTGATGGCGTGCGACGTGCAGTTGGTCAAAGACTACATCGCCCGCCATTGCGATTGAGGGTTGCGCGCTGGGTCGCCGACGCGTAGCGCAGCAGGTGCGTATGCCAGGGATCCTGTGCGCGCTTGGGGGCTGTCAAGCGGCGCAAACAATCGGCGCTCCTACGGTCTGCTGCACCTAAATTTTGTCGGAGTTTTTTACAACTTCTGCTTTGTCAACGCTGCAGGTTGCCCACGGAAATCAAAATATCTTTTGAAAACAAGAGGTTATTTATAAAAATTTTTCTTGGCACGTTTTCTGCTAATTGGTTGTCAACTTCGTTTTATCACCCAAGGAGCAAAAAATGACTGATTCCAAAAAACTTCTGTTGGGTCTTGCCCTCTCCAGTGCAGCTCTGCTCAGCCTTCCTGCCCAAGGTATGGCGATTTCCTATGGCGGCCAGATAGCAGGCGATGGTTCGGGGCTGACAAGCTCTTTCATTCCCGCCAGCAATATTACGCTGCCAGGATCGGGCTATTTCGTGGAAACCTTTGACGCTGCTAGCGCAAGTTTGTTAGCAGCGTTGCCGCCCGATGGCGTTTCCATTCAAGCTGGTTGCTCGGTCAACGCCTCTGGGGCACTGAACATCACCACGACAGGCGGCGGTTTTGGCGTGCAGAGTGGCAGTACCTCCAGCGCTGCGGCACCTGCCAATGACACCACCTGTTTTGGCTTTGGCCCTCAGCCTGGAGGCGGGTTGCCGGCGACAGTCAAAGTGGACTACAGCAGCGTTCTGTCGTCAGGTGTCAAGGTGTCCTATCTCGGCTTGTATTACGGCTCCATTGATACGTACAACGATATCCGCATTTACGACGGTGCTACTCTGCTGCGCACCATTACCGGCACCGAAGTACTGGCAGCTTCCAGCGGCATTTCTGGTAACCAGGTAGCCCCTGGATCGAATGTGTATGTGAATTTCGCCTTCGCCCCGGATGAGGCCTTTACTGCTTTTGAGTTTCACACCACCAGCGTGGCGTTTGAAGTGGATAACATCGTGGTCGGTCTGACCAACCGCCGTGATGTACCGGAGCCGGGGTCGCTGGCACTTCTGGGTGCAGGCCTGCTAGGATTTACCGTCATCCGCCGGCGCCAGCGCAAGGGCTGATACAGGTTCTCACCTGTGCACGGCGTGCGCCGTGCAGACAGCAGCGTCGCAACCGCTGTTTTTTCATATGCCAGTCAGCGCCTGCTGACTGGCATTTTTTATGGTGCGTCCAGCTTGGGTGCGTTGTGCCTGGGCTGCCGATAAAATTCGGGCCCATGTCCGTCCTCTTTTCATGCCCCTTGCGCCGCGGCTGCAGCGCATTTCTGGCAAATGCTGACAGCCCTCAACATCAGAGCCATTCCAGGAGGTATGAATGAACGTCGTCGGCTTTGCTGGATTTTCAGGCAGTGGCAAAACCACGCTGGTCGAACAACTCATTCCCGCGCTGAGCCAGCGCGGCCAGCGCGTCTCGGTGGTCAAGCACGCGCACCATAAATTCGATATCGATCACCCCGGCAAAGACACTTGGCGCCACCGCGCTGCCGGTGCTTTCGAGGTGGTAGCGGCCTCTGATCGGCGCCTGGCCCTGATGCGCGAGTTTGAGCAGCCGGTGCAACTGAGCGTGCACCAATTGTTGGCCGAGCTGTACCAGGGAGTGGACTGGGTGTTGGTGGAAGGCTTCAAAGAGTGCGATCTGCCCAAAATTGAAATCTGGCGCGGCCCCGCAGCCAGCTACGCCGTGCGTCCCGCCGGCTATCCGAGTGACCACTTCGTCGTCGCCATCGCCACCGATGCTCCGACCCAACTGCCCGCGCCGACCCAACTGCCGGTGCTGGACTTGAATGCCCCGGCTGCCATCGCCGACTGGCTGCTGTCCCAGGGCGGGCGCTTTGCCTACGATGGGGAATTGCATGGAGAGACCTTGACATGAGCGTCCCGATGGCCCCTCGCAAACCTTTGAAGCCACTCGATCAGGCGCTCGCTGAGCTGCTGGCCCAAGCCACGCCACTGGCCGGCAGCGACAGCGTAGCTACCTTCGATGCCGATGGCCGCGTGCTGGCGCAGGGCGCCGTCTCGCCCTTGCAGGTGCCGCCGCAAGACAGCAGCGCCATGGACGGCTACGCCCTGTGCTGCGCCGACGTGGTGCAGGTCGGGGCGGTGCTGCCGGTGTTGCAGCGCATCCCCGCTGGCAGCGTCGGCACGGCGTTGCAGCCGGGGACGGTGGCGCGGATTTTTACTGGTGCGTCGATTCCTCCCGGTGCTGACACGGTGCTGATGCAGGAAGACTGCACCGCGCTGGACGATGGCAGCGTGCGTATCAACGCTCTGCCGCAATTGCACCAGTGGATTCGTCGCGCGGGTGAAGATATTGCGTTGGGTGCTGAAGTGCTGCGCGCCGGTACGCGCTTAACGCCCGCTGAATTGGGCTTGGCAGCCAGCATTGGTTTGGCACAACTGGCGGTAGCCCACCGCCCGCGCGTGGCGCTGTTTTCGACTGGCGACGAGCTGGTGATGCCCGGCGAAGTCGCGCCGCAAGACATGCCACCCGGCCACATTTACAACAGCAACCGCTTTTTTTTGCGCGCGCTGCTGCTGCGCTTGGGCTGCGAAGTGACGGATTTAGGCATCGTCCCCGACCGACGCGATGCGACCATTGAAGCGCTGCGCAGCGCCAGCAGCGGCCACGACTTGATATTGACCAGCGCTGGCGTGTCAGTCGGCGAAGAAGATCACGTCAAGCCCGCCGTCGAAGCGCTGGGGCGGCTGGACTTGTGGCAAATCGGCATGAAGCCGGGCAAGCCGTTTGCTTATGGTCGGATTGGGTCGGCGCACTTCATGGGCTTGCCGGGCAACCCGGTGGCCAGCCTGATGACGTTTTTGCTGTTGGTGCGGCCCTTCGTGCTGCGCTTGCAGGGCGTGGACAACGTCACGCCCGCCACCACGGCTATGCGCGCCGACTTTGCCTGCGCTAAAGCCGACGCGCGCCGCGAATTTTTGCGCGTGCGGCGCAACGCGACCGGTGGTTTGGATTTGTTCCGCAACCAAAGCTCGGGTGTGCTGACCTCGACCGCCTGGGGCGACGGCGTGGTCGATCACCCCGCCGGCCAGACCATTGCACCGGGCGATACAGTGCGCTTTATGTCGTTTGCGGAATTGCTGTCATGAACAAAATCACCGTGCGTTACTTTGCCTCCATCCGCGAGGCCATCGGCCAGGGCAGCGAGTCGGTGGAAACCGCCGCCGCCACGCTGGGCGCGTTGCGCGATGAATTGATCGCCCGGGGCGATGCGTACGCCAGCAGCCTGGCGCGTGGCAAAGCGGTGCGCATGGCGCTCAATCAGCTGCTGAGTGAGGACGCCGCCGCCCTGACCGATGGGGCGGAAGTGGCGTTTTTCCCACCGGTTACGGGCGGATAAGCAGGCACGCTGCATTCGTAGGTTGAGTACAACCCAACCTAGAATGCAAATTTATGCTTTTTTTGCCTCCAGCCCTTTAAACACGTGCGCTAGCAGCTATTGTTTTTATTCGGACTCAGGCGGCAAATCTGGACATTGCCACGCCAGCAACTCTGCCAATCGGCTGACGATCCACGTCGCTTCGCCCGGTGCCATGCCCGACTCGGGCACGCTCAGGCCGGCATGGATGCGGCGCAGGATTTCAAATTCCGATGGGGCTTGGTTGTGGTACAGCGTTTGCGCTTGCTCGACCAAATGATGGGCGAGGTCTTCGCACAGGCCGTAGCGCTCGCGCACCTCGCTGGGGCTGGCGTGCAGGCGTCCACGTGTGTCGCTGTAAACCGCCATGAAGGACGGTGGGACAAAAATCTGGTTGTTGTCTTCCATACAAATGAGCCTCAATCGGGCGTGAACAGGCGCTCAAACCGCGCCTGGTCCGCGTCCAGTTCAAAAGTCACCAGTTGACCCATCTTCATATCCGACAGCCGGCAGGCGGCAAACAGCGTGGCTTTGCCGGCCAGGTTGAAGTCGGGCAGGTGGATGATGGCGTAGGGGTGCGGCACGAACGATTGCAGCGCAAACACCGTCGGGTGCAGGTTGCGCGGTGAGGGAAACAGTTTGTAGTGCGGGGTGGTGATTGCTAGGGCGGCCATAAAGTGGAATTTGAACGGGGTAAAGTGCAGCCGATGCTAGCGGCACGCCCGCGCTGGCCAACAAAAAACAAGAAAGGCCTTCATGGCACGCGATAAAAATGTATGGGCCGCCAAGGTATTTGGCCTGATCAAAGGTGGTAATGTGGATGGAGCCGTGGCGCAGGTCAAGGTCGCGCCCACGGTGGACGACATCGTCCGCTTGCAAGGCTTGCTGAGTGCGCTGCCCCAGTCAGCGGTACAGCGCCAGTTGGACAAAATCGTTGAAGAACAACGCGAGTTGCTGGCCGCGCCGCGTTTGCACCGTTCGCCGTAAGGAGGCGCGCCATGCTACCGCTGCACATTTCCATCCAGATCGCTGATTTCGATGTTTCTGCCGAGTTGGCCGCCTTGCGTGCCAACGACCTTGGCGTGGGCGCGGTGTGCTGCTTTGTCGGTACGGTGCGTGATCGCAATGGCAGGGACAGCGCGGGAGCCGTGGCGTCGATGGAGCTGGAGCACTACCCCGGCATGACCGAAAAGTCCATCGAGGCCATGGCGGCTGAGGCTTTCCGGCGCTTTGACATTCTGGGTGCGCGCGTCATCCACCGCGTCGGCCTGCTAGCGCCGCCGGACCAGATCGTGCTGGTGGCGGTGACCAGCCCGCACCGGGGCGAGAGTTTTCAGGCCTGTGAATTTTTGATGGATTATTTGAAAACTCAAGCGCCGTTCTGGAAGAAAGAGCAAACCGCGGCGGGTGCCCACTGGGTGGACGCGCGCATCAGCGACGACGCTGCGCTGGCGCGCTGGGGAATACACGCCAGCAACGCTTGAAATCGGGGACGCATTGCCCCAAGTGCAGTGCAATTCAGAGGATCCAGTCACATGCGTCTCGACAAATTCACCACCAAATTTCAAGAAGCCTTGAGCGACGCCCAATCGCTGGCGCTGGGCAATGACCACGCCTACATTGAGCCCGTGCACTTGCTGGTCGCCATGCTGCGCCAGGATGATGGCCCGCGCGCACTGCTGGAGCGTGCTGGCGCCAACGTGCCCGGCCTGCTGACCGCCGCAGAAGCCGCCGTCAAGCGCCTGCCGACCGTCACCGGCCAGGACCAGGTGCAGGGCGGACCCGAACTCGGGCGCGTACTGCAGGCGACCGAAAAGGAAGCCATCAAGCGCGGCGATGAATATGTCGCCAGCGAGTTGTTTTTGCTGGCGCTGATCGACAGCAAGGGTGAGGCTGGTCGCCTGGTGCAGGAGAACGGCCTGAGCCGCAAGAGCCTGGAGACCGCCATTGACGCCGTGCGCGGCGGGCAGCGCATGGACAGCCCCGAGGCTGAAGGTCAGCGCGAGGCTTTGAAGAAATACTGCATGGATTTGACCGAGCGCGCTCGCGCCGGCAAGCTCGACCCGGTGATTGGCCGCGACGACGAAATCCGCCGCGCCATCCAAGTGCTGCAACGGCGCACCAAAAATAACCCGGTGCTGATTGGCGAGCCGGGCGTGGGCAAGACGGCGATTGTCGAAGGACTGGCGCAGCGCATTGTGGCCGGCGAGGTGCCTGATTCGCTCAAAGGTAAGCGCGTGCTGTCGTTGGACATGGCGTCGCTGCTGGCGGGCGCTAAGTTTCGCGGCGAATTTGAGGAGCGCCTGAAAACCGTGCTGAGTGAGCTGGCCAAGGACGAGGGCCAGACCATCGTCTTCATTGACGAGTTGCACACCATGGTCGGTGCTGGTAAGGGTGAAGGTGCGATGGACGCCGGCAATATGCTGAAACCCGCGTTGGCGCGGGGCGAGCTGCACTGCGTCGGTGCCACCACGCTGGACGAGTACCGCAAATACATTGAAAAGGACGCGGCGCTGGAGCGGCGTTTTCAAAAAATCATCGTCGGCGAGCCGACGGTGGAGGCCACCATTGCCATCCTGCGCGGTTTGCAGGAAAAATACGAAAAGCACCACGGCGTGCAAATCACTGACCCGGCCATCGTGGCGGCAGCCGAGCTGAGCCAGCGCTACATCACCGATCGCTTTTTGCCGGACAAGGCGATCGACCTCATCGACGAGGCGGCGGCCAAGATCAAGATCGAAATCGACTCCAAGCCCGAGGTGATGGACAAGCTCGATCGCCGTTTGATCCAGCTGCAGATCGAGCGCGAGGCGGTGCGCCGTGAGAAAGACGATGCCTCGCAAAAACGCCTGGAGCTGATCGAGGAAGAAATCGTCAAGCTGAAAAAAGAAATCTCCGACATGGACGAAATCTGGCAGGCCGAGAAAGCGCAGGCGCTGGGCTCCAAGGACGTGATGGAAGAGATTGACCACATCAACACGCAAATCGAGGAGCTGACGCGCAAGGGCGACTTCAACCGCGTCGCCGAGCTGCAATACGGCAAGCTGCCCGAGCTGAAAAAGCGCCTGAGCCAAGCGCAGGACAGCGAAGCCAACAAAACCTCCGACCACGCACCGCGCCTGCTGCGCACGCAGGTCGGCGCCGAAGAAATCGCCGAGGTGGTGAGCCGCGCTACCGGCATTCCGGTGGCCAAGATGATGCAGGGTGAAAAAGACAAACTGCTGGTGATGGAAGATAAGCTGCACCAGCGCGTGGTCGGCCAGGATGAGGCGATTGCGGCCGTCGCCAACGCCATCCGGCGCTCGCGCTCGGGCCTGTCGGACCCGAATCGCCCCACCGGCAGTTTCCTGTTCCTTGGCCCCACGGGTGTCGGCAAGACCGAGCTGTGCAAGGCGTTGGCCGGCTTCTTGTTTGACAGTGAAGACCACCTGATCCGCATCGACATGAGCGAGTTCATGGAAAAGCACTCGGTGGCGCGGCTGATAGGTGCGCCGCCCGGCTATGTCGGCTACGAAGAAGGCGGTTATCTGACCGAAGCCGTACGCCGCAAGCCCTACAGCGTGCTGCTGCTGGACGAGGTCGAAAAAGCGCACCCGGACGTGTTCAACGTGCTGCTGCAAGTGCTCGACGATGGCCGCCTGACCGATGGCCAGGGCCGTACCGTGGACTTCAAGAACACGGTGATCGTCATGACCAGCAACATTGGCTCGCACCTGATCCAGGCGATGGTCGGACAAGAGGCGGAGGACATCAAGGAGGCGGTGTGGGGGGAACTAAAAAACCATTTCCGTCCCGAATTCTTGAACCGCATCGACGAAACCGTGGTCTTCCATTCGCTCGACGCAAAGCATATCGAGTCCATCGCCCATATCCAGCTGCAGTTGCTGCAGGGACGTCTGGCCAAGATGGATTTGCATTTGCAGGTGTCGCCCGCCGCGCTGGCCGAACTGGCCAAGGTCGGTTTTGACCCGGTGTATGGCGCCCGACCACTGAAGCGGGCTATCCAACAGCGCATTGAGAATCCGCTGTCCAAGCTATTGCTGGAAGGGCGCTTTCCGCCCAAGAGCACGATTGCGGTAGAGGTCAACCCGGTGCTGGAGCCGGGCGTGTTCCACTTCAACAACGTCCCGGCGGTGTGACGTGGCGTGATGAAAATAAGAGCTGACAGCGCTTGTGGAATAAGGGCTGGAGGCTGTTTTGGCTTGTAAAAGCCCAGCAAAGGAATGGTTTTGAATGATTTTGCTGCGGGCCTGACCCGCTGGTTGGTTCGAGCGGTGTTATTCACGGCGGGTGTGGTGCTGTTCCTGAGTCTGCTGGCTGCTGCGTTGCTGTTGGGGCTGGTGTGGGCGCTGCGTGCACTGTGGGCGCGCTTGAGCGGGCGCCCCAACGTGCCGTGGGCCATGCGCTTTGACCCGCGCGACAGTTGGAGCGCCGTCTACCGCACCCAGGCGCGCAAAAAGGCTGGCCATGCGTCCACTGCCGACGATGACAGCAAGCCAGCTCGCCGGATGCACGTGCTGCCGGGTGCCGGCGAGATCGTGGACGTGCAGCCGCACGCCCCCCGCCAGACCTATTGATGCGCCGCTGTGCCGTCCCCGTGCATGACGTCTGCTGAGCTGCGCGCCCTGTTTGATGCCCAGCACGCGGCCAGCCGTCAGCAGGTGGATGTGCCGGTGCTGCTGCGCCGCGAGCGGCTGTTGCGGATGCGCAAGCTGCTGGATGAACACGCGGCCACGCTGTCCGCCGCCGTGGAGGATGACTTTGGCGTGCGCTCGCCGCGCCTGACCGAAGTGGCCGATTTTTTTGTGTTGCGCCATCTGTTGGCGCACACGTTGCGCCACTTGGCGCGGTGGAGCAAGCCGCAGAAGGTGCGCACTCCCCTGCATTTGCAGCCGGCGCAGGCCTGGGTGCAGCGCCAGCCGCTGGGCGTGGTCGGTGTGATTGCGCCCTGGAATTACCCGATTCAGCTGGCGCTGGCGCCGGCCATCACCGCGCTGGCCGCGGGCAACCGCGTGATGATCAAGCCCAGCGAGCTGACGCCCCACACTTCAGCGCAACTGGCCTTGTTGCTGGGGCAGTTTTTTGCGGCTGACGAGGTGTGTGTGGTGCAGGGCGATGCGGTGGTGGCCAGTGCTTTTGCCGCGTTGCCGTTCGACCATTTGGTGTTCACCGGCTCGACGGCGGTGGGGCGCAAGGTGGCGCAGGCGGCGGCGGCCAACCTGACGCCGACGACGCTGGAGCTGGGCGGCAAATCGCCGTGCATTGTCGATGCCGATGCCGACCTGCAGGCGGCGGCACTGAAGATCGCCCATGGCAAATTGTTCAATGGTGGCCAGACCTGCATTGCGCCGGACTATGTGTTGCTACCACGCGGCAGCGAGACCGCCTTTGTGCAGGCCTACCGGACGGCGGTAGCGCAGCTGTTTCCGTACATTACCGGTAATCCTGATTACGCCTCGCTGATCAGTCAGCGCCACCTGGCCCGCTTGCGTCGGATGCTGCAGCAAGCACAAACGCAGGGTGCCCAGGTGCTCAGCATGGACCCGGCGCCGGGCGCTGCGGCGACGCTGGGTGCGGCCACACTGGATGGTGCCACCAGCCGCCAGATGGCGCCCACGCTGGTGCTGGGCGCCACCCTGGACATGGCGCTGATGCAGGAGGAAATTTTTGGCCCCATCCTGCCAGTGCTGACCTATGAGCACCTCGACGATGCCATCGCCCATATCAATGCCGGGCCGCGTCCGCTGGCGCTGTACTGGTTTGGCCACAACGCCGCTGTGCAGCAAGAGGTGCTGGCGCGCACCGTCAGCGGCGGCGTGACGGTGAATGACACACTCATGCACATCGCCCACGACAACCTGCCGTTTGGTGGCGTGGGCGACAGTGGCTGGGGCGCTTACCACGCTGAATCTGGCTTCTTGCGCTTTTGTCACCAGAAAGCCGTCATGGCGCCGTCGCGCTGGGCCATCGGCTGGCTGTTGTATCCGCCCTATGGCGCGCGCTTTGATCGCGTCATGGGGCTGCTGCGGCGCTGGATGTAGCGCCACCGCCAGCGGGGTGGCCCTGGGCCTGCGGATTTGTGACTTTATCGACCAGACTTTCTGGTGCCGCGTGGGGGTGGAATGCCCGATAGAGTCCCTGCATGGCCCTGTCCGCTAGGAGGAAAAATCCATTTGCGGCGACAATGCCGCTCCATTTTGTTTTTTTCCGTTTCCGCTCGATTTTCCATGTCTGATATCCAGGTTCGTCCCGCTACGCTTCGCGATGCCAAAGCCATTGCCCAGATCCATACCCTTTCTGCCCAGAGCGCCTACCAAGGCATCGTGCCGGAAGACCAACTGAAATCCATGTCCGTGGACAAACGCCAGGCCTACTGGCGCGAAGCCATCGAGTACTGCGAGCCGCAAGTGCAGGTCGCCGTCGAGGACGAAAAGATCGTCGGCTTTGTCGGCTACGACCGCTCGCGCGATGAAAAATCACGCCCCACCACCGGAGAAATCTGGGCCATCTACGCCGCGCCCACCCACTGGGACAAGGGCGTGGGCTTGGCGCTGTGGGACGCGGCGCGTGATGGTCTGGCCGAAGAAGGCTGCACCAACGTCACCGCTTGGGTGCCGCTGCGCAACGAGCGCGCTATCCGCTTTCACGAACTCGCTGGCTTCAAGCGCGAAATGACCACCGCCAAAACGGCCGTGGTTGGCAGCGCCAAGATCGAAGAAGTGCGTCTGAAACGTTCCTTAAACTGAAAGAAGCTATCCCCATGATTGAATGGAACGAACAGGGCGAGGTGCGCTCAGCGCGCTGGCGTTCCGAAAGCGGTGCTGCAGCGCCGCGCCGCGTCGAACTGGCCAAAGACACTTTGTCGGCCGACTCGGCCTATCGCTTTGCCTGTGCTGGCACCGCCATGCTGTGGCGCAGCGATTTTCAGAACGCCCGCCTGATGCTGCAAGCCTTGCAGCGCCGCATTGAAGACAAGCCGCCTAAATCGGCTGCCCGCGCTGCCGCCAAAATTGCCGCCTCTACGCCCGAAGAGGTGTTCCATCTGCACCGCCAAGCGCAGTCGCAGCGCGCCCGCTCGCTCGGTACGCTAGTGATTCGGGTGGAGGGCGACTACAGCATCAAGCTGCGCCGTGCGCCGGATTGGAAAGAAGCCCTCACCGAAGCCTGGGGGCCCGCTACCGGCGAGGCGCAGGTGGTGTCGCTGCGCGAGCTGCTCGGCGTGGTCGGCGCGCACGAATGGCGCAAGAAGGGCGTGGAGATTGCTGCGCTGGGCGACGAGCCGAACAACCGCATTCACCCGCATTACGGCGTGTTCTCGCCGGTGCGCGGCGAATACATCGACTTGGTCGCCAAAGCGCCGCTGCCGTCGAAAGAGTTGGCATTTGACATCGGTACCGGCACCGGCGTGCTGGCGGCCGTGCTGGCGCGCCGGGGCGTGCGCCGCATCGTCGCGACAGAAAACGCACCGCGCGCGTTGGCCTGCGCCAAAGACAACCTCAAGCGCCTGGGCGTGGCCGGGCAAGTCGAGCTGCAGGACGTGGACTTGTTCCCCGCCGGTCAGGCGCCGCTGGTGGTGTGTAACCCACCGTGGGTGCCAGCGCGCCCCAGTTCGCCGATTGAACACGCGATCTACGAC
Organism: Simplicispira psychrophila DSM 11588; assembly: GCF_000688255.1. GTDB lineage: Bacteria > Pseudomonadota > Gammaproteobacteria > Burkholderiales > Burkholderiaceae_C > Simplicispira > Simplicispira psychrophila. The sequence continues at coordinate 203,670 of NZ_JHYS01000004.1, forward strand.
GAAGGCAGCCAAATGTTGCGCGGCTTTTTGTCGGGCTTGGCAGCGCATCTGGCGCCCAAGGGCGAAGGCTGGCTGGTGTTGTCGGACTTGGCCGAGCACCTGGGTCTGCGCACGCGCGAGCAATTGCTGGCGTGGATCGCTGAAGGCGGCCTGCGCGTCATTGAACGTCACGACGTGCGCCCCGAGCACGCCAAAGCCACCGAAGGCGGCGATGCCCTGGCGACAGCGCGGGCCGCCGAAGTCACCTCGCTGTGGCGTCTGGCGGCTGTTTAAGCGCTAGCAGCTAGCCTACAACGCCTAACGGCCAGACAGCGCAAGTTGTCTGGCTATTTTTTTGATAGCTAGTGCCGCACGTCTTATAAGGGTTTGCGGTCGATTTGACCAAAATGACCCTGCTGCTCGCCCCGATGGAGGGCCTCCTTGATTTTGTGTTGCGCGACGTGCTGACCCGCGTCGGCGGCGTGGATCGCTGCGTGTCTGAATTCATCCGCATCACCGACACGTTGCTGCCGGACCGGGTGTTTTACCGCTACCTGCCCGAGCTGCACCACGGTGGCCGCACGCTGGCCGGCACGCCGGTGCGGGCGCAGCTGCTGGGCTCCGACCCGGTGACCATGGCCGACAACGCGGCGCATCTGGCGGCGCTGGGGCCCGAGGGCATCGATCTGAACTTTGGTTGTCCGGCCAAGGTGGTCAATCGCCACGGCGGCGGTGCGGCGCTGCTGAAGGAGCCGGAGCGCATCGCCACGCTGGTGGCCGCCGTGCGCCGCGCGGTGCCAGCGCATTTACCGGTGTCGGCCAAGATGCGCCTGGGGTTTAACGACACCTCGCTGGCGCTGGAATGCGCGCTGGCGATGCAGGCTGGCGGTGCCTGCGAAATCGTCGTCCACGCCCGCACCAAGCTGGACGGCTACCGCCCGCCGGCGTATTGGGAGCAGATTCCGGCGATTCGCGCCGCCGTGTCGGTGCCGGTAGTGGCGAATGGCGAGATTTGGACGGTGCAAGACGCGCAGCGCTGCCGCGAAGTCTCCGGCTGCGACGCGCTGATGTTGGGGCGTGGCATGGTGGCTGATCCGGGTTTGGCGTGGGCGATTCGCGCTGCGGATGGAGCGCAATCTGTGGCGGTGGAGTGGCCTGATGTATTGCCGCATCTGGCCGATTTCTGGCGCTTGGTCTGCCGCGATTTGGAGCCGCGCCAGCGCGCTGGGCGCTTGAAACAGTGGCTCAATTTGATGCGCCGGCGCTTCCCTGAAGCGGAGTTGGCGTTTCAGCAAGTGCGCACGCTGACCGATGACGATGCGGTCAGCGCTTGGTTGCAGGCGGCGCAGCGGCGTTAATCGGGTTGGCGGGTACATCCACTTCCCGCCACTGCCCCGGTGCCAATTCCCCCAAGCTCCACGGCCCGATGCGGGCGCGCACCAAGCGCAGCGTCGGTAGGCCGACGGCAGCCGTCATGCGGCGCACTTGGCGGTTGCGGCCTTCGGTGATCACCAGTTCTAGCCAGTGTGTCGGAATGTTTTGCCGAAAGCGCACCGGTGGATGGCGCGGCCACAATTCCGGCGGCGGCTCTAGCAAACGGGCTTCGGCGGGCAGCGTTGGGCCATCGTTGAGCAACACGCCGCGCTGCAACTGCTGCAACTGCGCTTCGGTCGGTGTGCCTTCAACCTGTACCCAATAGGTTTTGGCCAGCTTGTGGCGTGGCTCGGCAATGCGCGCTTGCAGCTGGCCGTCGTTGGTCAACAGCAGCAAGCCTTCGCTGTCGCGATCCAAACGTCCCGCCGGATAGACGCCGGGCACCTCGACAAAATCTTTCAGCGTGGCGCGACCGGCCTCGTCGTTGAACTGCGTCAGCACATCAAACGGCTTGTTCAGCAGCAGCAGGCGCGGGGTGGCGGGCGGGGCTTTGGCTACGCGCCGTGCCGGTGGCCGGCGCTCAAATTTCAAGGTTGTCTATCAAGCGCGTGTTGCCCAGCCGTGCCGCGCCCAGCACCACCAGCGCGTCGCCGGCGTTGGGGGTTTGCAGGTCGCTGCGGCGGCGCACGGTCAGGTAGTCCGGCTGCCAGCCGCGCGCCGTCAGGGCTTTCAGGGCGGATTGCTCCAGCGCGGGCAAGTGCTTGGGCAGTTCGTGCGCCAGCGCGGCTTCGCCCAGTTGCCGCAGCGCCAGCGACAGTTGCACCGCCTCGGCGCGTTCGGCTTCGCTCAAATATCCATTGCGCGAACTCAGCGCCAGCCCGTCGTCGGCGCGCTGCGTCGGCCCAGCGACGATGTCGATCGGCAGCGCAAACTGCTGCGCCATGCGCCGCAGCACCATCAGTTGCTGGTAGTCCTTCTGGCCAAACACGGCCGTGCCGGCGCTTTTGCCGGCAAACACGGCGCAAAACAGCTTCATCACCACCGTGCACACGCCGGTAAAAAAGCCGGGGCGAAACTGACCTTCCAGGATGTCGGCCAGCAGCGGGTCGGGCTGCAGCTTGAAGGTTTGCGGCTCGGGATACAGGTCGCTTTCGCGAGGCGCAAACACCACGTCGCAGCCGGCGGCTTCAAGTTGCACGCAGTCGGCCTCCCAGGTGCGCGGGTAGCTGTCAAAGTCCTCGTGCGGCAGAAACTGCAGGCGGTTGACAAAAATGCTGACCACCGTGGCGTCGCCCAACGGCTTGGCCTGGCGCACCAGCGCCAAATGGCCGGCGTGCAGGTTGCCCATCGACGGGACAAACGCCGGGTGGGCAGCAGTCGCCAAAGCGGCGCGCAGTTCGGGAAGGGTGCGAGCGATATGCATACGAAAACCAGGAAAGCAATAAATCAAAAATAATAGCTGCTAGCGCACGTATCTAAAGGGCTAGCGGCCTAAAAAGCTATAAAAGTCCGTTTTACCAAGCGTGCAGCGCGTTGTCCGGGAAGCTGCCGCCCTTGACCGCACGCACATAGGCCTCCATGGCGCCGCGCACGCTGGCGGCGTCGTCCATGAAGTTGTGGACAAATTTGGCCATCTTGCCCAGGTTCATGCCCAGCATGTCGTGCAGCACCAGCACTTGGCCGGCGGTGCCGTTGCCGGCGCCAATACCAATCGTCTGGCAGTGCGTCAGGTCGTTGGTCAACTCGGTCGCCAGCTGCGCCGGCACCATTTCCAGCACCAACATCGCGGCGCCGGCGTCCTGCAGATCGCGCGCTTGGCGGCGCAAGGTTTGCGCGGCTTGGTCGGTTTTGCCTTGGACGCGGTAGCCGCCCAGCGCGTGCACGGTTTGCGGTGTCAGCCCCAAATGGGCGCAGACCGGAATGCCGCGCTCGACCAAAAAGCGCACAGTTTCCGTCGTCCAGCCGCCGCCTTCGAGCTTGACCATGTGCGCGCCGGCCTGCATCAAGGCAGCGGCGCTGCGCAGCGCTTGCTCTTTCGACTCGTGGTAGCTGCCAAATGGCAAATCGGCCACCAGCCACGCGGTGCCCTGCACGCGGTTGAGGCCGCGCGCCACGCTTTCGGTGTGGTAAATCATGGTGTTGAGCGACACGCCGACGGTGCTGGGCAGGCCTTGGCAGACCATGCCAAGCGAGTCGCCAATCAGCAGGCATTCGACGCCGGCGGCATCGGCGACGGCGGCAAACGTGGCGTCATACGCCGTCAGCATGGTGATTTTGTCGCCGGCCTCGCGCATTTGTTGCAGGCGCGGCAGGCTGACCGGGCGGCGCTGGGGCAGGGGGGAGGCGGGCGGCAGGGTACCGTAAGGCGTGGCGTGGGTGGCTGTGTGGGGGGGGGTGATCATGGTGCCCTTTGGCTCAAAGTCCAGGAATGCGCAGTCTAAGTCAGAGATAGCGTGTTGAACAATGCGCTGGCGTCTTACAACGGCATGGGTTGTTTCGTCAGTGCGGCCCGCCTAGCGTTGGCTATGGTGGACGTTCATACTTCATAGGAGCTTTAAATGCCACAAAACACCAAAGACAGCAACGGCGGCAAAAACCATCCCGTCAAAGATACGGGCGCCAAGGACGCCAAACGCTCCGACAAGGGCGCAGCCGACCAAAAATCTGGCTCTCCCACAGGTTCACAGAAAAAAGGCGAGAAAAAAACAACGCCTTAACTGCGCAAGCGAAAAAGCTCCCGACAGGGAGCCAAAAAGCATAAAGGGGTGTCAGCTGCCGGCCCTATTTGAGCGCATGAGATGTTCCGGGCCAGCAGTATCGGCGCACCCACAGGCTAAGACACTAAGATATTCATGCTGCTGCCATCTTGCGGCACTCCTCAGCGCATCTGAAGCAGGCTTGAGCGCATTGCTGACAATGATCCATATTGTGTTTTGCGCATTCGTCGCCACAAGATTGGCATATATCGGCGCACAAAGCGCAGATGGCTTGGCTGTGTTCACTGCCGCGTGACATCGCTGCCGCAGCCAGCGCACAGATTTGAGCGCAATCCATGTCAGTGGCTATGCAATGCGCCATCATTTTCACGTCCGTCTCTTGTAGACAGGAAGCCGCACAGTAGTTACAGGCTACTGCGCACGCATTGCATGCCTCTATGCAAGCGTTAAATTTTTTGGTTTGCATTGAATTCTCCTGAGTTGCGGGCTCATGAAAGTACAAGCCCGCCCTGATGTTCTCTGGATTACTTCACGGCAGGGTGTAGGTTTGAATGCCATCTTTCCGTAATACTGTGAAGTCTCATAGACATTACCTAGCGTTAATGAATAGCTCCCCACCCTATCGGGGAAAAGCGGTGTGATTTTAAAATAATGCAAGTCATAGCTTATGTTGGCTCGCGCGCCATCCCTTTGATTTCTGGGGTGCAGCGAAGCCGGTATGCTTGTCGCCCATGACCTATTTCGCAGAAAAAACCGACAACTCCCTGCTCTCTCAGGTGCTGCTGGACGTGGCGCGTGCGCTGCAAGAAGACCTGGGGGGCGGCGACCTTACCGCCGGCTTGATTGATCCTGCGCGCAGCGTGCGTGCCCGCGTGTTGGCGCGCGAGAGTGCCGTGCTGTGCGGCGCGCCCTGGGCCGAAGCCGCCTTGCGCGCGCTCGACCCCAACGTGCGCCTGACCTGGCATGTGGCCGAAGGCCAGCGCTGCAGCACCGATCAGGTGGTGCTGGAGATCGACGGCAACGCGCGTGCGCTGCTCTCCGCCGAGCGCACCGCGCTGAATTTTTTGCAGCTGCTCAGTGCCGTGGCAACCAAGACGGCGACCTATGTGGAGGCGGTGGCCGGCACAAGCGCGCAGATCGTCGATACGCGCAAAACCCTGCCCGGTCTGCGTCTGGCGCAAAAATATGCCGTGCGCATGGGCGGTGGCACCAACCACCGCATCGGCCTGTTTGACGCGGTGCTGATCAAAGAAAACCACATTGCAGCGGCCGGTGGCGTGGCGGCAGTGCTGCGCGCCACGCAGGCGGTGGCTGCGAAAGCGCAGTTCATCGAGATCGAGGTTGAAACCCTGGCGCAACTGCAAGAGGCGCTGGACGCCGGCGCCAAGATGGTGCTGCTGGACAACATGCCGCTGGCCACGCTGCACGAAGCGGTGCGCCTGAACGCCGGCCGGGCCATTCTCGAAATCTCGGGCGGCGTGACGCTGGACGGTCTGCGCGCCCTTGCAGAAACTGGCGTGGACCGCATCTCTATTGGTGGCCTGACCAAGGATGTCAAGGCCACCGACTTTTCCATGCGCCTGGAGGACTTTGCCGGATGAACACCACCATCGCCATCAAGGAAGTGGAGTATGAGCAGCCGCAGGGCAGCGCCGTGTGCAGCACCAAATACGCCTGGGCGCGTGTGCCGCCGGAACTGACGCAGGCTGATCGCGTCGCCACCAAGGACAAAATCCGCCGCCTGCTGAAAGAAAAAAATGCCGTTATGGTGTCGCACTACTACGTGCACCCGGACTTGCAGGATTTGGCTGAAGAAACCGGCGGCATCGTCAGCGACTCGCTGGAGATGGCGCGCTTTGGCCGCGACCACGCCGCGCAGACGCTGATCGTCTCGGGGGTGCGCTTCATGGGCGAGACGGCCAAAATCCTGTCGCCCGAAAAAACCATTCTGATGCCGGATCTGGATGCGACCTGCTCGCTGGATCTGGGCTGCCCGGTGGACGAGTTTTCTGCTTTTTGCGACCAGCACCCCGACCGCACCGTGGTGGTGTATGCCAACACCAGCGCGGCGGTGAAGGCGCGTGCCGACTGGCTGGTGACGTCCAGCTGCGCGCTCGACATCGTCAGCGCATTGAAGGCCGCTGGGCAAAAAATTCTCTGGGCACCCGACCGCCATTTGGGTGGCTACATCCAGCGCGAAACCGGCGCCGACATGGTGATGTGGAACGGCGCCTGTATCGTCCACGACGAATTCAAGGCGTTTGAGCTGCAAGCGCTGATGCAGGAACACCCCGGCGCCAAAGTGCTGGTGCACCCTGAGTCGCCCGAAGATGTGATCGCGCTGGCCGATGCCGTGGGCTCCACCTCGGCCATCCTCAAGGCGGCGCAGACGATGGATGCGCGCGAATTCATCGTTGCCACCGATGCCGGCATGATGCACAAACTGCGCACGCTGAACCCGGGCAAAGTCTTCCTCGAAGCCCCCACCGCCGGCGACAGCGCTACCTGCAAAAGCTGCGCCAATTGCCCGTGGATGGCGATGAACGGCTTGGCCGGCGTGCTGCAGGTGCTGGAACACGGCAACAATGCTGTCCATGTCGATGCCGCCCTGATCCCGCGCGCACGCCAGCCGATTGACCGTATGCTGGCCTTCACAGCGGCCCTCAAAAGCGGCCAACCTGTCGCCGGCCTGCTGCCGCATCTGGGCGCTGCCTGATTGAAATGCTATAAATTTAATAGCTATAAGCGCTTTATGCATAAGCCCTAGACTCTGTTTTCATTTAAAACTAGAAGCTGCTCCATGACCGCTCGACAAGCCCCCGCCCGCGCCCATTCGCACGCCGCACTGCACCGCTTTGTGCAAGCCCAAACTGCTTCCAAATTGGCCGACAGACTGTGGGCCTGGGCGCAGAACGAACCCGAGCTGATGGCCGATTTGCAACTGTGGGCTGCCAGCGAGGACCCGCTGGCGATGCGCGCGGCTATCACCGAGCTGCTCAAAGACGAACGCCAATGGCTGGAACGTGTACCTGTCAATCGCTACGCCCAGCGCGCCGCTCAAGTGCTGGCGCAGCTATCGCCCTGGCTGCAGCGCGATCCGGCGGTGTTGCTGGACTTGTGCGCGCACGCGCTGCACGCGCTGTATGACGTGGCGGTGCGCGCCGACGACAGCGAGGGCGAGCTGGCCGACATCAGCGAGGCGCTGCTGGCGCTGCTGCTGCAGGCACTGCGCGCTGCGCCGCCCCCAGGCGACTGGCTGGAATGCTGGTGGGCATTGGCCCTGGCCGACCCCTGGGAGATGTGGGACGAAGGCGTGGTGCTGGCGGCGGCTGGAACGGCGGTGCGGGCCTGCTACCACGCCCGCGCCCAGGCCGACTGGCAGGGCTGGAAACAGGTGCACAGCACCTCCGTCCCCAGCGCCACCGACAATGAGCGCAGCCTGTTGCGCTACCGCTACCTGGTCAGCCTGCGCAGCCAAGGCGATGCCCAGGCCGTCACCGCTGCTATGACCGACAGCCTGCAGCAGCCGGCCGAATTTGTCGAGCTGGTGCAGTGGTGCCAGGCCCAGGGCTGGCACGACCAGGCCCTGCACTGGGCCCAGGCCGGCACCGCGCGCTACCCGAATGACAAGCCGTGCGAAAGCCAACTGTTGCAGTGCTACCAGCAGCAGGGCGACCACGCCGCCGCTTTGCCGCTGCTGCGCCGGCGCCTGCAGGCCCAGCCCGCTGCCAGCACCTACAGTGCCGTGCTCGACACCGCAGAGCGCGCCGGCCACGACCGCGCCGCCTACCGGGCCGAACTGTTTGACTGGATCGAGCAGCGCGAAGTCGAAGAAATGGAACGCCAGCGCAAAAGCCCGTTCCGCCAGCGCGACGCCCTGATTGGCCGGCGGGTTAGCGTACAAATCAACTGGCATCTGGCCGAGGGCACTATCGATGCCGCCCTGGCGCTGGCCTTGGCGCCCGGCACCCAGTGCGACATGCACACGCTGCAAGCGCTGGCCCAGCAACTGCCCCCTGCGCAAGACGCTGCCGCTGTCGAGTTGCTGCTGCGCGTCTTCCCCACCGTTATGGCTGTGGCTGCCTCGCCCTACACCGAAGCGCTGGAACTGGTACGCACCATCACCGCCCGCATGGACTCGGTACAAAAAACCGTCTGGCTGGCCACTCTGCGCGCGCAATACAAACCCAAGCGCAATTTCGTTTCTGGGCTGCCGTCGTAAGGCGCCACCTTGCGGCAGCCGTGCCCATGCGTACCACCATCGACTTTGCCGACCCGCACCACCGCACCGCGCCGCGCCTGCGCCACACTTTCACCGCACCGCGCCAGCTGCTGATCGCTACGCAACCGAACCAAGTCCGCGCCGTGTTGGCGGCCGTCCAAGCCGCCGCCGAGCAAGGCGCCTGGTGCGTTGGCGCCCTGAGCTACGAAGCCGCCAGCGCCTTTGACCCTGCATTGCGCACGCATCCTGCTGATGGTCCACTGGCCTGGTTTGCTGTTTACGACGCGCCGCAGCCGTGGGCGGCGTGCGCAGCCGATACGATGCACGCTCCTACGCTGCACTGGCACACGCTGCCTGAGCGCACCGCCTTCGATGCCGCCGTGGCAAACATCCACCACTCCATCGCCGCTGGGGAGTACTACCAAGTCAACTACACCGCGCAGACCGAGGCCAGTGTCCAAGACGGTGGCCCGCACACTGCCAGTGCGTTGTTTGCAGCGCTGCAACGCGCCCAGCCGAGGGGCTATGCAGCGCTGTTGGACATGGGTGATCGCCAAGTGCTGTCGGTTTCGCCCGAGCTATTTTTTGATTGGCATAGCAATCCAGAAAGCGGTAAAAGCGGCAGCATCCTCACCCGTCCGATGAAAGGCACCGCCCCGCGCGGCGCCACGCCCGAGCAGGATGCCGCCCAAGCCGCCGCCCTGCGCGCCAGCCCGAAAGAGCGTGCCGAGAACGTGATGATTGTCGATTTGCTGCGCAACGACCTGTCGCGCATCGCTGAGCCCTTCAGCGTGCGAGTGCCGGTGCTGTTCCACACCCAAGCGCTGCCAGCGGTTTGGCAAATGACCTCGGACGTACAAGCCCGTACCCGTCCCGGCACCACACTGGCCGACGTCTTCGCCGCGCTGTTCCCCTGCGGCTCCATCACCGGCGCGCCCAAAGTGCGCGCCATGCAGGCTATCGCCCAGCTCGAACCCGGCCCACGCGGTATCTACTGTGGCGCCTTGGGCGTGGTGCGTCCAGACCCACAGGCCGGACCCGGCGCCATCCGCGCAACCTTCAACGTGCCGATCCGTACGCTGGTGCTGCACGGCGCGCAAGTACGCTGCGGTATTGGCAGCGGCGTTACTTCAGGCGCCGAGGCCGACGCCGAATGGCGCGAGTGGCAACACAAACGCGCCTTTGCCGTGCGCGCCAGTGCGCCGTTTGACCTGTTGGAAACGCTGGCGCTGCACGACGGGCAATGGCGCCACCGTGTCGATCATTTAGAGCGCTTGCAGCGCGCTGCTACGCACTTCAACTACCCGTTGGATACCGCCACCGTGCAGCACTGCCTGCAAGCATTGGCCGAGGCTCACCCGCACGGCCCGTGGCGTGTGCGCTTGTTGCTGGATGCAGCAGGTCAGCCGCGCGCCGAAGCCTTTGCCTTGCAGCCCACGGCCACTCCGGTACGACTGCAACTGGCGACACGCCCGTTGGTCGAAGCACACAGCGAATTCGTCCGCCACAAAACCAGCCGCCGCGCGCACTACGCCCCGTTCGCACCCACCGCACCCGGCGTATTCGACACCGTGCTGTGGAACGAGGAAGGCGAAATCACCGAAAGCACTTTCGGCAATCTCGCCATGCTGCTGGATGGCCGCTGGGTCACACCGCCGCTGTCGTGCGGCCTGCTGCCCGGTGTGGGCCGCGCGGTGGCGCTGTGCGAAGGCCGGGTGCACGAGGCGGTGGTGCGGCTGCAAGACCTGCCGCGCGTGCAAGGCTGGGCGTTTATCAACAGCCTGCGTGGGTGGTTGGCGGCCGTTTTGTAGGTCGGGTTAGCGCAGCGTAAGCCGACGTTTCTCTCGTGCAAGCTGTCGGGTTACGCCCTACTTCAATACTTCAATACTTCATATCAAATCAGCCTATAGCCCTTTAGATACGTGCGCTAGCAGCTCTTTATTTGATAGTACGTAATGGGCTTGCCGGTACGCCCCGGATAATCCGCAGCAGACTTCACCCCCCAAGGAGACCGCGCATGACACCCGAGGCCAAGGCCCGCCAAGCCATCGACGAGCAACTGACCCAAGCTGGCTGGGTGTTGCAAGACCTGCGGGCGCTCAACTTGGGCGCGGGCTTGGGCGTGGCGGTGCGCGAATACCCCACCGACAGCGGGCCAGCCGATTACGTGCTGTTTGTGGGCCGCGCTGCCGTGGGCGTGATCGAGGCCAAGCGCGACGATGCGGCCACCCATCTGATCGCCACCGAGCGCCAGACCGAGCGCTACGCCAGCGCCACCCTCAAATGGCGCAAAGACCGCACGCCGCTGCCGTTTTTGTTTGAGGCCACCGGCCAAGTTATCCGCTTTACCGATGGCCGCGACCCGGCGCCGCGCTCGCGTGAGCTGTTCCATTTTTTGCGCCCTGACACGCTGGCCGAATGGCTGGCCCAGCCCGCCAAGCCATCCGCTACGCTGCGCGCCCGCCTCAAGAACAACATGCCCGCGCTGCACGCCGAGCGCCTGCGCGACTGCCAGGTCAGCGCCGTCACCGGGCTGGAAAACTCGCTGGCGCTGAACCAGCCGCGCGCTTTGGTGCACATGGCGACCGGCTCGGGCAAGACCTTTACCGCCATCACCAGCATCTACCGCCTGCTGAAATTTGGCGGTGCCAAGCGCATTTTGTTTTTGGTGGACACGCGCAACTTGGGCAAACAGGCGCACCAAGAATTCATGCAGTACTCGCCGCCCGATGACGCGCGCAAGTTCACCGAGCTGTACAACGTGCAGCGCCTCGCCAGCAGCGCCATCGACCCGCACGCGCAGGTGTGCATCAGCACCATCCAGCGCATGTATTCCATCCTGAGCGGCGAGAGCATCGACCCTGCGGCCGAAGACCTGTCCTTGAACGAAGTGCAGCAAAGCGCCAGCCAGACCAAGCTGGTGCGCTACAACGCCGCCATTCCTATCGAGACCTTTGATTTCATCGTCATCGACGAGTGCCACCGCAGCATTTACAACCTGTGGAAGCAGGTGCTGGATTACTTTGATGCCTTCTTGATTGGCCTGACGGCCACGCCCGACCGGCGCACACTGGGGTTTTTTAACGAAAACATCGTGGCCCAATACAGTTACGAGCAATCGGTGGTCGATGGCGTCAACGTTGGCTACAACGTGTTTTTGATCGAGACCGACATCACGCAGCAAGGCGCAGCGCTGCAAGCCAAAGAATGGGTTGACCACCGCGACCGCGCCACGCGCAAAAAGCGCTGGGCCGAGACCGAAGACGACACCGCCTACAGCGGCAAAGAGCTGGACCGCTCGGTGGTCAACCCCAGCCAGATTCGCCAAGTGATTCAGGCGATGAAAACCGCTGTCGCCACACACATCTTTCCCGAGCGCAAAGAGGTGCCGAAAACTCTCATCTTTGCCAAGACCGACAGCCATGCCGACGACATCATCCAGATGGTGCGCGAGGTGTATGGCGAGGGCAACGCCTTCTGCAAAAAGGTCACCTACAAAGCCGAGGACGACCCGGACAGCACGTTGGCGAGTTTTCGCAACGACTACCACCCGCGCATCGCCGTCACCGTGGACATGATTGCCACCGGCACCGACATCAAACCGCTCGAAGTGCTGCTGTTTATGCGCGACGTGCGCAGCCGGGGCTATTACGAGCAAATGAAAGGCCGGGGCGTGCGCAGCTTGGATGCGGATGGGCTCCAGCGGGTCAGCGCCAGCGCCCCCGGTGCCAAAGACCGTTTTGTGCTGATTGACGCGGTCGGCGTAGAAAAATCGCTGAAAACCGAAAGCCGTCCGCTGGAGAAAAAACCCAGCGTGGCGCTGAAAGACCTGCTGCAAGGCGTGGCGCTGGGCCACCGCGACGACGACACCCTGCTCAGTCTGGCCAACCGCTTGGTGCGGCTGAACAAGCAGTTGGACGACAAGGCCAAGGCGCGCATCGAAACCACCGCCGGTGGCAGCAGCGTGGTCGAACTGGCGCAGGGGCTGATGGGCGCTATCGATGCCGATGGCATTGCGCAAACCGCGCTGGCCACGGCGCAGGCGCAGGGCATTACGCGCAGCGAAGACACTCTCACGCCAGACGAACTGCAAGCCGCCCGCAGCGTGCGCGTGGCGGCGGCCTGCGCGCCGTTTGATGCGCCCGAACTGCGCGACGAGTTAGAAAACGCCCGCCGCGAGCGCGAGCAGATCATCGACCACATCAACCTCGACACCGTCACCTTTGCTGGCTACAGCGAACAGGCGGTGCAGCAAGCGCAGCAGGCGATTGACGCTTTTGCCGCCTACATTGCGCAGCACAAAGACGAGATTGCCGCGCTGGGCTTTTTTTACGACCAGCCCTACCAGCGCCGCGCGCTCACCATTGATTTGATTGAAGCGCTGCACCAGCAGTTGGCCAAGCCGCCGCTGATGCTGACCACCGAGCGCCTGTGGAGCGCTTACGCCCGCGTGCAGGGCAGCCAGGTCAAACCGATCAGCACCCAGCGCCAGTTGACCGACATCGTGGCTTTGGTGCGCTACGCCTTGGGGCTGAATGCCGAGCTGGCGCCGTTTTCTGACCAAGTGGACAAGCGCTTTTCCGACTGGATTTGGCGCCACAACAGCCAGCGCGCCAGCGCCTTCACGCCCGAACAAACCGAATGGTTACGCCAAATGAAAAACCACATCGCCGCCAGCGGCAGCATCGGCCGCGCCGACTTTGACTACGCCGAGTTGGCCCATCACGGCGGTTTGCAACGGGTTTGGGCGGTGCTGGGCAAGGAGTTGGATGGATTGATGGCGGAAATGAATGAGGAGTTGGTGGCGTGAATAAATTACCTGATGGATGGAGGCTTACAACTCTCGGAGATCTATTAGTTGCAGTCGTTGGAGGAGGAACGCCACCACGAAATATGCCTGCTTACTTTAATGGAACCATTCCTTGGTTTACTGTTAAAGATATGAAATCTTTGAGGCCATCTGATGCGCAAGAACACATTACAGAGGCTGCAATACTAAACAGTGCAACTAATTTAGTTCCTGCAAATACATTAATTGTTGCGACGAGGATCGCGTTAGGTCGCGCAATACGACCTAAGGTAAAGTGTGCTATTAATCAGGATTTAAAAGCGATTTTTCCTGCCAAAGGTATTGATGTCGAGTTTCTCTTGTATTGGATCGAAGCTCATGCGCGCTATATTCAAAACCTGGGTTCTGGAACTACCGTAAGTGGCATTCGACTTGAAGCATTGCATGGACTGCCCTTATTTCTTCCTCCGCAAACCGAACAAACCCGCATCGTCGCCAAACTCGAAGAGCTGCTCTCCGACCTCGATGCTGGCGTGGCGGAATTGAAAGCGGCGCAAAAGAAGCTCACGCAATACCGCCAATCGCTGCTGAAAGCGGCAGTCGAAGGTGCACTGACGGCAGAGTGGCGCCAGCACAACCCGCCGCAAGAAACCGGCGCGCAACTGCTGGAGCGCATCCTCACCGAGCGCCGCGCCCGCTGGGAAGCCAAGCAACTCGCCAAGTTTGCAAGCCAAGGCAAAGCCCCGCCCAAAGACTGGGAAAGTAAATACCCCGCAGCGGTAGCTCCTGACGTGGCAGGTTTGCCGGAATTGCCGCACGGGTGGGTGTGGAGTTCGATAGGCCAGTGTTTTCATGTCGCTGTAGGAGCGACTCCAAGCCGAAAAGAACCCAGTTACTGGGGCGGTGACATACCTTGGGTAAGTTCTGGTGAAGTGCGGTTTTCACGCATCACTGGAACCAGAGAAATGATTGCAGAGGCAGGACTGAATAATAGTAGTACACATATTAATCCCATCGGTAGTGTGCTTCTTGGAATGATTGGCGAGGGAAAAACACGCGGTCAAGTTGCCATACTTGATGTGGAGGCTGCAAATAATCAAAACTGCGCTGCAATCTGGGTTGCTGAAACTGGGATTGCGTCAGAGTATGTTTATTACTGGCTATGGTCGCAGTATGAGCAAACCCGAAAAGGCAGTAGTGGAAACAATCAGCCTGCATTAAATAAATCCATTGTTGAGCGTATTCCGTTTCCTTTGCCTCCACTGGATGAAGTCAATGTGATTGCTGAGGCCGTTGATAGCGCTTTGGAAAGTACTTCAATGCAAGAGCGCGCGATTGAAATCAGCCTCAAACAATCCACCGCCCAACGCCAAAACATCCTGCGCGCCGCGTTCTCCGGCCAGCTCGTCCCGCAAGACCCCAGCGACGAACCGGCGAGCAGGCTGCTGGAGCGCATTCGCACCGAGCGCGCCGCGCAAGCGTCCGTGCCCAAGGTGCGCAAGGCGCGTGCGGTCAAGGGGGTTGCATGAGCCAAGACAAGAAACCAGAAGCGGGCCTGAATGCCATCCCACCAGCGCCAGAGGCCACGCCCTTGCTGTCGGAACTGCGCCAACTGATTGATGAGGCGCGCCACTCGGCTGTGGTGGCGGTGAATGCCGGCCTGACGCTGTTGTATTGGCGCGTGGGCCAACGCATCCGTGTGGAGGTGCTGGGCGGCGAACGCGCTGGCTATGGAGAAGAAATTGTCTCCACACTGTCGCGACAATTAGCGTGGAGCCATTTTCGAGAGCTTATTTATCTGCAAGACCCGCTGGTCCGCGACTTCTACGCCGAAATGTGCCGCATCGAGCGCTGGAGTGTGCGCACTCTGCGCGAGCGGGTGGGTTCGATGCTGTTTGAGCGCACGGCGCTGTCAAAAAGGCCGGACGAATTGATCAGGCTAGAGTTGGACGCGCTGCACGCCCACCCGCCGCATCACCGAACATCACGACGTTCATTGCGTTCAAAAACTCCCGAGGCCACAACATGAAGATTGAAACCATCCGCCTGCGCAATTTCAAAGCGTTCCGCGAAGTCAACCTGACCGATCTGCCGGGCTTTTTGGTGGTCGTGGGAGCCAATGGCACCGGAAAAACCACGCTGTTCGATGTGTTCGGTTTTTTGCATGACTGTCTGAAAGGCAACGTGCGCTCGGCGCTGGACAAGCGGGGGCGCTTTCGGGAGGTGTTGAGCCGGGGGTGCGATCCTGAGAAGGACGCGATCATGGTCGAGCTCCAGTACCGCATGGAAATCACCGGTAAAGAGCGGCTGGTGACTTACTCAGTCGAAATCGGCGAAGTCAACGGCCAGCCGGTGGTGTTGCGCGAGGTGCTGCGCTACAAGCGTGGCCGCCATGGAAAACCGTTCCATTTCCTCAACTTCGCCCAAGGAGAGGGCTATGCCATCGTCAACGAAGGTGATTTCACCCTGCCCGATGACCAGTTAGAACGTGAAACCCAGAAAGTCTCGCCCGACGCTTTGGCGATCAAAGGGCTGGGTCAGTTCGAGCGCTTCAAGGCTGCCAATGCGTTTCGCCAGCTGATTGAGCACTGGTACGTGTCGGACTTTCACATCAGCGCGGCGCGTGGTCGCAAGGATGCGTCTGGCGATTCGGAGCATCTGAGTGAATCGGGTGACAACCTGCCGTTGGTGGCGCGCAGGCTATACGAGCAATACCCGGCAGTGTTTCAGCGCATTTTGGACACCATGGCCCGGCGTGTACCGGGGGTGTCGGGTGTCGAGCCACTGCTGCTGGACGATGGCTACCTGACCTTGCGTTTCCAAGACGGTTCGTTCAAAACACCGTTTCTGGATCGCTACGTCTCGGACGGCACGATCAAGATGTTTGCCTATCTGGTGCTGCTGCACGACCCCAGCCCTCACCCGCTGTTGTGCGTAGAAGAGCCTGAGAACCAGCTCTACCCCACGCTGATGGGGGCCTTGGCCGAGGAGTTTCGCTCTTATGCACACCGAGGCGGTCAGGTCTTTGTCTCCACCCACTCGCCTGATTTTTTGAACGCCATTGAGTTGGAAGAGGCCTGCTGGCTGGTCAAGCGGGACGGCTACACCGAGGTTCACCGTGCCAAGGACAACCCACAGGTGGCTGCGTACATGGCTGATGGGGATCAGCTAGGTTATCTCTGGAAAGAAGGGTTTTTTGATGGTGCGGATCCGCGATGAAAGAGCTTGTCTTTTTGGTCGAAGGTGAGGCAGAGCGCTGCCTGCTGGACACCTTTTTGCCGCGTGTTTTGCCCGAGGGAGTAGGCCATCGTGTCATTCCGTTTCAGGGCAAGCAAGACATGGAAAAGCGCATGAATATGCGGATCCGGGGCTACCTCAACCCACAGGCGCGCTTCATTGTTCTGCGCGATCAGGACAGCCACACCGACTGCATTGCGCTCAAGCGCTCCCTGCAAGAGCGCTGCGCTGGTACGCAGCGAGAGGCGCATTGTCTGGTGCGAATCGCCTGCACCGAGTTGGAGACGTTTTACTTGGCGGACTTGGCTGCGGTGGGGCAGGGGCTGGGTATCTCAGGACTGGATCGCTACCAGTCACAGCGCAAATTTCGCGATCCGGATCGCCTTGGTAGCCCAAGCCGTGAACTCAGTGCATTGACGAAGAACCGCTACGAGAAGCGCGACGGGTCGGCGCGGATTGGCCAGCACTTGGCGCTAGAAAACACCCGCTCCCCCAGTTTTCACCACTTTGTTGCCGGGATCCGGCGCCTGAGCGCGCAATTGCTGGACGCTTGAATGATTTTTTTATGAACGCTTCCTCCCTCATCCAGAAAGTCTGGAATTTTTGCCACACGCTGCGCGACGACGGTGTCGGCTATGGCGACTATCTCGAGCAGCTGACCTATCTGCTGTTCCTGAAAATGGCGCACGAATACGCACAAGAACCGTACAAGCGCGAGACGCATATCCCCACCAACTACGATTGGGCCACGTTGCGCCGCCAGACCGGCGAGCCGCTGGAGACGCAGTACCTGGCCACGCTGCATCGGCTGGGCCAAGAGCCGGGGATGCTGGGTGCGATTTTTTTCAAGGCGCAAAACAAGATTCAAGACCCGGCCAAACTCAGCCGCTTGGTGCAGTTGATCGATGCAGAAAACTGGGTTGGCATGGACGCCGACACCAAGGGCGATTTGTACGAAGGGCTGCTGCAAAAGAACGCCGAAGACACTAAGAGTGGCGCCGGCCAATACTTCACGCCGCGCGCGCTGATCCAAGCCATGGTGGCCTGTATGCAGCCCGAGCCGCTCAAGACGATTGCCGACCCGGCCTGCGGCACCGGTGGATTTTTTCTGGTGGCCAATGAGTGGCTGAACGGCACTGGCGACTGGCTGCGCCAGCACGCTGATGGGCTGGATTACGCACCGCCCCGGCTAAACGCACGGCAGGCGGCATTTTTGCGCGACGAAACTTTTTATGGCAACGAGATCGTGCCGGGCACGCGCCGCCTGTGCCTGATGAACTTGTTTCTGCACAATATTGGCGAACTGGTCGGTGAGCCAGCGGTGGAGCGTACCGATGCGCTGATTGCCGAGCCTCGGATACGCGTCGATTACGTGCTGGCGAATCCACCGTTTGGCAAGAAAAGCAGCATGACCATCACCAACGCCGAGGGCGAAGAAGACCGCGACGCGCTGACCTATGAGCGCCAAGATTTTTGGGAAACCACCAGCAATAAACAGCTCAATTTTTTGCAGCACATCGTCAGCATGTTGAAGGTGACCGGCAAAGCGGCGGTGGTGTTGCCCGACAACGTGCTGTTTGAAGGCGGCGCGGGCGAGAAGATTCGCAAAAAGCTGCTGGAGACCTGCGACGTCCACACCGTGCTGCGCCTGCCAACGGGTATTTTTTATGCCCAAGGGGTTAAGGCCAACGTGGTGTTTTTTGATGCCCGGCCCAAGGATGGTCGGGTGCAGACGAAGGGCATTTGGTTTTACGACTTGCGTACCAATCAGCGTTTCACACTGAAGACGCGGCCTTTGAAGCTGGACGATTTACGTGATTTCATTGCCTGCTACCACCCGCAAAATCGCCACGAACGGGTCGAGACGGAGCGCTTCAAGTTCTACCCTTATGAAGCGCTGGTGGCGCGGGATAAGGCCAGTCTGGATATTTTTTGGCTCAAGGACGACAGCCTAGACAACCTGCAAGACTTGCCGCCGCCGGATGTGTTGCAGCAAGAAATCATTGAGCACCTGGAGGCGGCATTGGCGGCGTTTCGTGACGTAGCGGCAGGGCTGCCCAAATCGGCAGCATCAATTTGATATAAAAAGCGCCTCAAGCCCTTATGGGGTATGCGCTTTAAGCTATCAAAAAATTAAAAGCCCTTTGTAGTGTGTTCGGCCAGTACCTGTGTGATGGTCTGGTCTTTGTCTTGCCAGATGCCGTTCAGCCAAGTTTGCAGTTGGCTGCGCTGGCGGGCGTTGGTTTGCAGCAGTTCGGGCGGGATCGGGTGCTGTTGCACCTGCACCACCACGTTGCCCAGCCGCCCGCACAGAGCGTCGATGAAGGTGGGCACTTTGCCCGGATAAATGATGGTCACATCGACCAGGCTGGTGAACAGCTCGCCCATGGTGCCCAACGCCATGCCCATGCCACCGGCCTTGGGCAGCAATAGGTGGTGGTACGGTGGCTGCTGCTCGGCGTGTTTGGCCGCAGTGAAGCGCGTGCCTTCGGCAAAGCTCATCACTGAGGTCGGCAGCAGGCGAAACTTTTCGCAGGCCTGGCGCGCGTCGCGCAGGTCTTTGCGGGCACTGCCGCCGCCGCTGCCCCGGCGCATGAACGGAAAGTCCAGCGCCCACCATGCCAGCCCCAGAAAGGGCACGTAGATCAGTTCTTTTTTCAGGAAGAACTTGAGCATCGGGATGCGCCGGTTCAGCACGCGCTGGATGACGACGATGTCCACCCAGCTTTGGTGGTTGCAGGTCACCAAGTACCAGCCGTCAGGGCGCAGGCCCTCCAGGCCGGTGATCTGCCAGGCGCCTGGATTGACGCTGCGCAGCCAGAAGCTGTTGATGTCAATCCAGGTGGCCGAGATGCCGATCAGCACGCGGTCCAGTACACGGCGCACCGGCTTGAACGGCAGTAGCAGTTTGAGCAAAGCAAATGGCACCATCAGCCCGCAAAACAGCAGGGTGTTGAGCACCAGAATCAGAGAGGCAAAGCAGAACTTCAGGGCAGCAAGCATGGGCGCGCAGGAACAGGCCGGGAGGGCAGTTTTTAAGTGTTTTTGGCCTCTAGCGCTGATGGGATAAGCGCTAGTAGCTACTGTTTTCAGAGTAACTTGAAGGCGTCGTGCGCGATGGCGATGGTCTCGCTAATGTCTTGCGGCGTGTGAGCGGCGCTGACAAAGCCGGCTTCATACAAGGCGGGGGCAATGTAGACGCCGCGATCGAGCAAGCCATGGAACAGGGTGTTGAAGCGCGCGCCATTGGTTTGCATCACGGTGGCGTAGTTTTGTGGCAGCTCGGGCAGCAGGAAGAAGCCGAACATGCCGCCTTCGCAGTCGGTGCTGAAGGGCACGCCCGCAGCCGCAGCGGCGGCGCTCAGGCCATCGACCAGGCTGCGGGTGGAGGCTGACAAGGCGTCGAAGAAACCGGGCTGGCTGATTTCGCGCAGCGTGGCGAGGCCACAGGCGGTGGCGACCGGGTTGCCCGACAGCGTGCCTGCCTGGTACACCGAACCGATGGGCGCGAGGTGCTCCATCACGGCGCGCTTGCCGCCAAACGCTGCCAATGGCATACCGCCGCCAATGACCTTGCCCATGACAGTGAGGTCGGGCTCAAAACCGGGAAGGCTGCGCGCATATACGCTTTGCGCGCCGCCGAGGGCCACGCGAAAGCCGTTCATGACTTCGTCGAAGATGAACAACGCGCCGTACTGCGTGCACAGCTCGCGGCAGCGCTTGACGAAGGGCACGCTGGCGCGGACGAAGTTCATGTTGCCGGCAATCGGCTCGATCATCACGCAAGCCAAATCAGCGCCGTGCAGGGCAAAGGCTTCTTCCAGTTGCGCGACGTTGTTGTATTCGAGCACCACGGTGTGCTGCACCACTTCGGCCGGCACGCCGGCGCTGGTGGCGTTGCCAAAGGTGGCCAAGCCCGAGCCGGCCTTGACCAGCAGCGCGTCGGCGTGGCCGTGGTAGCAGCCTTCAAATTTGATGATCTTGTTGCGTCCGGTGGCGCCGCGCGCTAGGCGAATGGCGCTCATGCCCGCCTCGGTGCCCGAGCTGACCAGGCGCACCATCTCGATCGACGGCACCAGGGCGATGATGGCTTCGGCCAGTTCGACTTCGCGCTCGGTCGGGGCGCCAAAGGAGAAGCCTTCGAGCGCGGCTTTTTGCACTGCTTCGAGCACGGCGGGGTGGCCGTGGCCCAGGATCATCGGGCCCCAGGAGCCGATGTAATCGATGTAGCGCTGGCCGTTGGCGTCCCACATGTAGGCGCCTTGGGCGCGCGTAATAAAGCGCGGCGTGCCGCCGACGGCCTTGAAGGCGCGCACGGGCGAGTTGACGCCGCCAGGGATGACGGCTTGGGCGCGGTTGAAAAGAGCGAGATTGTGGTCAGTGTGGGAGGTCATGGGGAGGCTGTGCAAAGCCGTCGGCAGACGGCGGGTCAAGGGGTGCGCTGGCGGGTGCTTCGCTTGCGTCTTCATCGCCGGGTTCGGCCCAGAACATGCGGTCAGGTACCACATGGCCCATGCCGGGGCGAAAGCCGCCATCCAGGCAGCGGTCTAGATAGCTTAATGCCTCATTGCAGGCTTCGCCCAAGTCGCTGCCACAAGCCAGCAGCGCGGCCAGGGCGGCCGACAAGGTGTCGCCGGCGCCGGTGAAAGTGGCATCAAACAGTTCAAAGGGGCTGTTGTTGACAACGCTCAAGGGCGAGGCCAGCACGTTGTCGACGAACTGTCCGGGCAGGGGGATGCCGGTGACGAGGGTGAAGGGCGTGCCCAGTTCAGCGGCTGCAGCGGCCAAGTCGCGTGCGCTGGGGCTGTGGTCGTGGCTCCAGTCGGGCAGCAGCCAGCGCCACAGGGTGCTATGGTTGCCGACCAACAGAGTGGTTTGCGGCAATAACAGCGCGCCGAAGGCATCCAGATACGGGTCGATCAGGCTGTCTTGCCACCACGACAGGTTGGGCATGTAGCTGATGACCGGCAGGTCGGTGTAGTCGGTGGTGAGCGCGGCAATGGCGCTGATGTTCTCGGGGCTGCCGACAAAACCCACCTTAATGGCTTGTATCGGGACATCTTCCAGCACGGCGCGGGCCTGTTCGGCGACGGCTTCGTCATCAAAGCTGTAGTGGTCGAAAATTTGCGTGGTATCGCGGATGTAAGCGCCGGTGACGACCGCCACTGGATGCCCACCGACGGAGGCAATGGTGGCGATGTCGGCCGTCAGTCCGCCAGCGCCGCTGGGGTCGCAGGCGTTAAATACCATCACGCAGGCCGGATTGGCAGTTTCGTCGGCTGCATCCAAAGGGTTGTTGGGCGTATTGGTAAGCGTTTGTGTCATGAATCCGTCCCCGTGGTAATGGTGGCATGGAAACGGCAGGCAGCTGTGATGACTGGATACAATCGTTGCATTCTACGTGAAGGCCCATTAAGCTGTGACACCGTCTAAAACCTGGATATGTTTGATTTGTGGTTGGATTTATGACGAGGCTGCGGGTTCTCCCGCGCACGGCATCGCACCCCACACTGCATGGGAGCAGGTTCCCGCAAGCTGGACCTGTCCTGAATGTGGTGCTGGCAAAGAAGAATTCGAAATGATCGAGATTTAAATCGCAGCCAAGCATCTGCGATTTTATTTTATCCCACCCCACCCCCGGAGCACTGAAAATCAATGACAACCGGCGTTTCTTTTAAAGTTCTCGTGGTCGATGACAGTAATACCATTCGCCGCAGTGCAGAGATTTTTCTCAAGCAGGGCGGGCATGAGGTGATGTTGGCCGATGATGGTTTCGATGCCTTGGCAAAAGTCAATGATTATGAGCCGCAGCTGATTTTTTGCGATATTTTGATGCCAAAACTCGATGGTTATCAGACATGCGCCATTATCAAAAGAAATGAGCGATTTGCCAATACGCCGGTAGTTATGCTGTCTTCCAAGGACGGTGTTTTTGATAAAGCCCGTGGCCGTATGGTAGGTTGTCAGGAATATCTGACCAAGCCATTTACAAAAGATCAATTGCTGCAGGCTGTGCAGCAATTTGTTAATAATAAGCAAGGAACATTATAATGTCTATCCAAAAAGTTCTGGTGGTTGACGACTCGAAAACAGAGTTGATGTATTTGACCGACTTGCTGCAGAAAAAGGGGATGCAGGTGCGTACTGCAGAAAATGCGGAAGAAGCCTTTCGCCGGTTGGCAGAAGAAAAGCCTGATCTGATCTTGATGGACGTGGTCATGCCGGGTCAAAATGGTTTTCAACTCACCCGCGCCATTACCCGTGATCCTTTGTACGCCGATGTGCCGATCATCATGTGTACCAGTAAAAATCAGGAAACGGACCGTGTCTGGGGGATGCGCCAAGGCGCGCGTGGTTACATCACCAAGCCGGTCAATGCAGTTGAATTGCAAGCCAAGATTGATGCCTTGAGCTGAAGCTCTGCACGCTCCATGGCCAACCGCGAAGCACTTCGAGAGCTCCAGATACGTCTTGCCAGCCGCCTGCAGGCTGCGAGAACGGAGGGCTTGTCCGTCTCTTCCTGGCTGGCGATCGAGTCGGCTGGGAAGTTCTATTTATTGCCACTGGCCCACGCCGGCGAGATTTTTCCGCGCTCTGTTGTGCAGCCCGTGCCGTATACCCAAAAATGGTTTCTGGGCGTGGCCAATCTGCGTGGCGGTCTGGTCGGTGTGATTGATCTGGCCGGCTTGCTCGGGCAAGCGCAGCAACGCACCGAGCAAGCCATGGCAGAGACCAGCTTGCTGTCTCTGAATGCGGCTCTGGAGGTGAATGCTGCGCTGCTTATTGATCGCTTGGCAGGCTTGCGCGGCACCGATGCCTTTGTGTCTTCCGAGCCCCCCGCAGAGGACGCACCGGTTTTTTTTGGTACGACCTATCTTGATTCCAGCGGCACCCGCTGGCAGGAGCTGGATTTGCAGGCCCTGTCCCAACATCCCGCATTTTTGAGCATCCGTGCTTGAGTTCCCTGTAAGGCTGCACCATGTCTGTCGTGAAACAATTCGGAAAATTTTTCGGCCGTGCCCCGCAAGCATCGGCGGCCGGGGTCAATTTCCCCGCAGCCATGGGCCACGATGCCCTCGCCGATGAAGCCCTGGATGCGTCGCAATTGCGCAGCCCCTATCCGGGCGATGCCTTGAACAGTGTGCAGGGCGAACCGAGTGCCTATGGCGCCGATTCCCTTTTGCCGGACGCCGAGCCGGACGCCGATACCGTTTCTTTGCCGCTGCTGGGACGCGGTACGGCCGGCAGTCTGCAAAAACGCCTGCTGGTGCTGCTGGCGATTGGCGTTGTGGTGCTGGCCTTGATTGCTGGCTGGGTGCTGCAGCAGGCCGATCGGGCTGCGCAGCAACTGGCGGCTACCGGTCAGTCCCTGATGCAGTCGCAGCGTTTGGCCAAATCGGTGTCACAGGCGCTGGTGGGCAGTCCGCAGGCGTTCCCTGACGTGGTCGAAAGCTCGGGCGTGCTGGCGCGTAACGTGCGCGCGCTGAACGCGGGGGATGCGGAGCTGGGTGTACAGGCTTTGGGTGAAGCGTTTCAGAGCGATCTGACGGCCATCACGCCGCTGATGGAGCGCGCCGAGCGCAACGCCAGCATGGTGATGGGACAGCAAAAAATTCTGACCCGGGTGGGTGATGCCCTGCGCACCATCAACCGCCAATCGGCAGAACTGCTGGAGATCGCTGAAACGGTGTCTTCCTTGAAGCTGCAGCAAAACGCCTCGGTCGCCGAGATTTCTGCCGCCGGCCAGTTGGTCATGCTGACCCAGCGCATCGGTAAATCAGCCAACGAATTCCAGACCACCGAAGGCGTGAGCCCCGAGGCGGTATTTTTGCTGGGCAAAGACTTGAACGCGTTCAAGGAAATCGCCCAAGGCCTGCTCGATGGCAGCGCCGAGCAGCATTTGACCGCCACCAAAGACCTGCAGACGCGCGAGCAATTGGGTGCTTTGATCAAGTTGTACGAAGAAACACGCACACAGGCCGGCGCCATTCTGGGCAACCTGCAGGGGCTGGTGTCGGCGCGCGAAGCGCAAACCTCCATCCTCGCCGATAGCGAGCCACTGCGCCGCCAGATGGAGGGCTTGCAAAGCAAGCTCTCCGCCCAGACCGGCATGGGTGCGGGCCAGTTTGCGGCTCTGCTGTTGGCCGGCTTGTTCGTGTTGTTGTGCGGTGTCGGTATCTCGCGGGTGCAGTTGCTCGACAGCCGGGGGCGCCAGAAAGTGGCTGAGTTGCAACACCGGGATGCCCAGCGCCAAGAGCATGAGGCCAAGCGCGTCAACGATGCCAACCAAGCGGCCATTTTGCGTCTGATGAACGAATTGCAGTCGGTGGCCGAGGGCGATCTGACCCAGGAAGCCACCGTGACCGAAGACATCACCGGCGCCATTGCCGACTCGGTCAACTACACGGTGGAAGAGTTGCGACAACTGGTCGGCAGCGTGCAAAACACGGTGACCCGGGTGGCACACACCACCGCCCAGGTCGATAGCACTTCGACTGAATTGCTGGCGGCCTCGACTGAGCAACTGCGCGAGATTCGCGAAACTGGCCGCTCGGTGCTGGACATGGCCTCGCGTATCAATGTGGTGTCGTCCCAGGCGCAAGAGTCCGCTGCCGTGGCTCGCCAGTCGCTGCAGGCGGCAGATACTGGTTTGCAGGCGGTACAAAACGCGATTGGTGGTATGAATTCCATCCGCGATCAGATCCAGGATACCTCCAAGCGCATCAAGCGGCTGGGCGAATCGTCACAAGAGATTGGCGAAATCACTGAACTGATTTCTGACATTACCGAGCAGACCAACGTGTTGGCGCTGAACGCCGCCATCCAGGCCGCTTCGGCTGGTGAGGCCGGACGCGGCTTTTCGGTGGTGGCGGAAGAAGTGCAGCGACTGGCGGAGCGCTCCGCTGATGCCACGCGCCAGATTTCTGCGCTGGTGAAGGCCATTCAGACCGACACCCAGGACGCTGTGGCCGCCATGGAGCGCTCCACGCAAGGGGTGGTTGAAGGCGCGCGCCTGTCGGACAGCGCCGGTACCGCCCTGTCTGAAATTGACTTGGTGTCACGCCGCCTGGCCGATCTGATTGAGCAAATTTCCACTTCCACGTCGCACGAGGCCACCATGGCCAACGAAGTGGCTGAGAACATCCAGCATATTTTTGCGGTGACCGAGCAGACCGGCGAAGGCACCCGCAGCACGGCGCAGCAGGTGCGTGAACTCTCCCACATGGCGGAAGAACTGCGCCAGTCGGTGGCTCGGTTCAAGATTGCCTGACGCCCTGAATAACGAACGGGCTCTGTGCAGCCGGGAACGAATCCATGTCATCTACTGATGCTGTCAATGCACCAACCGCTGAACACGCCCAGGACGATCAAGACCTAGGCCCGCTCGCCTGGGTTCTGGACGAACTGCGTAAATCCCTGGATGCGGCCGTGAAGGCCTTGCGCCGCTTTGTCCATGACGCCCAAGTGGCAGGCGAATCGGATCTGGCTGCGCTGGATGCTGCGCCCTTGCGCATGGCCCGCCAGCAACTGCACCAGGCCAGTGGTGCGCTTGAAATGGTCGGCATGGCCTCGCCGGCGCTGCTGTTGCGCTCCATGGAAGCGGCGGTGCAAAAATTCATCCAGCGGCCTGAATTGTGTACCGAGGACGCCGCTGGCGCGCTGGAGCGCGCCAGTTTTGCGCTGAGTGAATACCTTGAAAACGTGCTGGCCGGCAAGTCGGTCTCGCCCGTCACGCTGTTTCCGCAATACCGCGATGTGCAGAGCTTGAGCGGCGCCACCCGCGTCCATCCAGCCGATCTGTGGCCGGTGGAGCGGCGTTTCCGCGAGCCCGATCTGGCGGTGACGGCGCTGCCCCTGGAATACGGGCCAGCGGCGCGCTCGCGCCTCGACCAAGCGGTGCTGCGGATCGTCAAAGCCGGCGATCTGGCTGCTGCGCGGGATATGCGCGACACCTGTCTGGGCTTTGCCGCTGGCCAGACTGAGCGGCAGGCGCGGTCTTTCTGGAAGCTCGGTGCCGCTTTTTTTGAAGCCTTCAGCCAAGGCCTGTTCACGACCGATGTCTACGTCAAGCGCGTCGCTTCGCGCGTGCTGATGCAGTACGCGACGCTGACCAAGGGTGATCCCGAGATTGCCGACCGGTTGGTGCAAGACCTGCTGTTCTTCTGTTCGCAGGCCCGCCAGCCAGAGCCTGGTCAGGCGCCGGCACTGGAGGCGGTGCGCAAGACGTTCACGCTGGAGCGTTTCAGCCCGGTTGATTACGAGGCGCGGCGTTTTGGGCGTTTCGATCCGGCGGTGCTGGCGCAGGCACGCAAGCGCATTGCCGCCGCCACTGAAACCTGGTCGGCCCTGGCGGGCGGTGACCGCAACAAACTCAAGCCGGCGGCAGACCAGTTCAGTCTGGTGTGTGATTCGCTGCGCAAGCTGCACCGCAGCAGCGAAAGTCTGGCGTTGGCGCTGACCAAAGCGGTGGACATGACAGTGCGCTCGGCGGAGCCGCCTTCTGCGTCATTGGCCATGGAAGTCGCCACTTCGGTGCTGTATTTGCAGGCGGTGCTGGAAGAACTCGATACGTCGGATGAGCAAATGGCCAGCCGCGCCCAGCGCCTGGCCGAGCGCCTGGACAGCGTGTGCTCGGGCGCCGAGCCCGATCCGCTGGAATTGTGGATGGAAGACCTGTATCGCCGCGTCAGCGATCACCAGACCATGGGCAGTGTGGTCAGTGAGCTGCGCGCGACGCTGGGCGAGGCCGAGCGGGCCATGGACCAGTTCTTCCGCAGTCCGCAAGAGACGACGCTGTTGACGCCAGTGCCGGGGCACCTGGCGCAGATGCGTGGCGTGCTGTCGGTGCTGGGTCTGGACCAAGCCTCGCTGGCCGTGGTGCGTATGCGTGACACGGTCGAGCGCCTTCTGATTGGCGAGGAGACCGACGAGGCCGCGCGCCAACGCACCTTTGAAAAAATTGCCAACAGCTTGGGTGCCCTGGGCTTTTTGATTGACATGCTGAGCTACCAGCGTGCGTTGGCGCGCAAGTTGTTTGTCTATGACGAAGCATTGGGTGAACTGCGCGTATTGATGGGACGTGCCAAAGCACCTGTGGATGTCGAAGACGAGGATGACAATGAAGTTGATTACGGCGATACCGTGATCGATGAGTCGCTGCTGGCGCCTGCGCTGGCCCACGCTGCGCTGCACACCGACGCCAAAGCCCGTACGGCCGATACCGTCCCGGCTCCCCTCCTGTCTGTCGATTTCGATCTGGCAGCGTCAGATGCTGTTGCGCAGACCGATGTCCCCGAACCTATGGTGCTGGACTTCGAGGTGCCCGAATCGGTGCTGGCGCCTGTGGTGCCGACGCCGCCAGCGCCTGTGGTGGCACCAGCATCGATCACAGTGCGGGAGCTTGAAGTCGATGCCGAATTGCTCGGTATTTTTCTGGAAGAAGTGCGCGAAGTCGTCACCAATGGATTGGCGGCTGTCGCAGCCCTGAAGGACGCACCGGGCGAACTGAGCGAGCAGACGACTTTGCGTCGGGCCTTTCATACGCTCAAGGGCAGTTCTCGCATGGTCGGGCTGAACGCGTTTGGCGAGGCTGGCTGGTCGATGGAGCAACTGCTGAACGCCTGGCTGGCAGAGCAAAAGCCGGTACGCCCACCGTTGTTGCAGTTGGCACAACGTGCTCTGGAATGCTTTGGCCAATGGGCCGATGCGATTGCCAACGGCGATGCGAGCGCTTGGCAAGCGGCGCCCTTCAGCCGTGCGGCCGATGCCATGCGTCTGCATGGCACTGAGTTGCCGCTGGAACTGCCGGGAGCGCAAGCACCAGCGCCTGCGTCGGCAGCAGAGCCACAGCTTGCAGCGCCCGAATTGGCGCCTGATCCAGTGTCCGAGCCGGAGTGGCCTGCTGTCCCTGCGCCCGAGGCATTGCAGCCCTCGGTGAGCGAAGTGGATGTCGATGTGTTCAGCGGTACAGCGCCCGATGCGCCGGTGCCCGCCAACATCTCTCCTACCCCAGCAGAGGAGCCTTTGCCGGCGTTGGATGCATTTGATCTGGATCTGGATTTTCCCGCCATGGTGGCGGACGTCGAGTTGGATGAGGCAGCTTTGGCAGCTCCGGCCATAGCCGATGAAGTTGATTTCTCTGAATTTTCTGCTGCTCTGGAAGTGCAGGCAGCCGGGCAGGAACCAGGGCAGGGCGTGGACAGTGCGGCAGAGCCCGTCATGGATGCCTTGCCGGAAATATCCCTGGATCTGGCGCAGCAGCCAGAGTTGCCCGCAATGGACGCTGCATTGCCAGCAGAGGCGGTAGAGGCGGCAGATACAGATGGCTTGTTGGACTTTTTGGCATTTGATCTGCCGCAGACCGCGCCAGAAGAGGCGAATGCACTGGAGACCCTGGAGGCTCTGGCGTTGCAGCAGGGGCCGTCAATCACTGAAGTAGCAGAAGCGGCGGAAGCGGCCGCCGTCGCGCAAGCCGAAGCCGAAGCCGAAGTTGTCCGGATCGCTGAAGCAGCCGAAGCCGAAGCCGAAGCCACCAGGACGGCTGAAGCGGCTCAAGAAGCTGAGGCCCTTCGTGTGGCTGAAATTGCCGCTGCCGCTGCCGCTGCTGCTGAAGCCGCAGCGCTTGCCGAAGCCGCAGCCGCCCGGATCGTTGAAGCGGCCGAAGCCGAAGCCGAAGCCGAAGCCGAAGCCGAAGCCGAAGCCGAAGCCGAAGCCGAAGCCGCCAAGATAGCCAAAGCGGCTGAAGAGGCTGAAGCCCTGCGTGCTGCTGAAGCTGTTGCTACTGCGCAAGCCGAGGTCCTTCGTGCCGCTGAAGCCGCAGCTGCCGCCGAAGCTGAAGCCGTCCGAGTCGCCGAAGCGGAAGCCGCCAGGATAGCCAAAGAGGCTAAAGAGGCCAAAGAGGCCAAAGAGGCTGAAGCCCTGCGTGCTGCTGAAATCGCCGCCGCCGCCGCCGCTGCCGAAGCCGAAGCCGAAGCAGAAGCCGCCCGGATCGCTGCAGCGGCCGAAGCCCAAGCTGCTGCCGAAGCCGCCAGAATCGAGGAAGCCGCGCAGGTCGCCAAGGCGCTGCAAGAGGAAGCCGAGGCGAACGAAGCCGTGAAGGTGATTGGCTCGCTGCGCATTGGCATTCCTTTGTACAACGTCTACTTGAACGAAGCCGATGAGTGGTCGCGTCGTTTGGTGACCAGTTTGCAAGAGTGGTCGATGGAGTTGCACCGTCCGCTGCCGGATACGGCGGTGGCCTTGGCGCACTCCATGGCGGGCAGTTCTGCCACCGTGGGCTTTATGGCGCTGTCGGAAACGGCCCGCTTGCTGGAGCACGCGCTCAACCATGTGCAGTTGCAGGCGGAAGGCCTGCCCGAGCAGGCGGCGGTTTTCTTGGCTGCAGCTGAAGACATGCGCCGCTTGCTGCACCAGTTTGCGGCCGGGTTCCTGAAAGAGTCGAACCCGTTGGTGCTGGAGAATTTGCGCCAGATTCTTCAAACCGAAATTTCGACCACGTTGTCGCCGCCGCTGGAGGACGATGACGATCCGTTTGCCGCAGAATTTGCCGCCATCCTCGATGCCGAGGAAGCCGCGTTTCTGCAGGCGGAGGCACCCTTGGTGCCTGCGCCTGCGCTCCCGGTCGCGCCGGCGTTGTCGTTGCTGTCGCCGCCGTCTGCTGAGCCACCAGCGGTGCCCGAAACTGCCGCTGCAGCGCCAGCCGCCGCAGCCGTTGAAAACATCGATGACGACATTGACGTCTTCGATGTGATTGACCCGGACCTGTTTCAGTTCTTCGAAGAAGAGGCCATTGAGCTGTTGCCCCGTCTGGGTGGCGCTATACGCCAATGGGTGGCGCGACCCGAAAATATGGGCGCACGCAACGAGGTATTGCGTGCCCTGCACACCCTCAAAGGCAGTGCACGCTTGGCCGGTGCGATGCGCCTGGGCGAAATGTCGCACCGCCTGGAATCCAGCATTGAGCAGTTCGATGTCGATACGGTGAACTCGGCGCAGCTGGAGCCATTGCTGGGCAGTTTTGACAATTTGCAGAGCAACTTTGACGCCTTGCGCGCTCTCAGCGCGCAAGCCTTGACCGAGCCGGTGGTGGTGCAGCCCTTGGACTTAACGTCTGCCGCTGTGAGTCCGGTGACGGATACGGATACGGATACGGCGCTTGTGGCGCCGGCTGTGGCGCCGCCGCTGGCCGCGCGGGCGCAGGCGACGCCTGTGGTCGCTGCGCCATTGCGCGCTGCCGCCAGCCAGTCGGTGCGCGTGCGCGCCCAGTTGCTCGATCGCTTGATCAACCAAGCCGGCGAGGTGATGATCACGCGCTCACGCATGGTGGCGCGTCTGGGTCAGATCAAGGGCTCCATGGGGGAGTTGACGAGTAACCTCGACCGCTTGCGCCAGCAGCTGCGGGACATTGAAATGCAGTCCGAGTCGCAGATGCAGTCGCGCCTGGCGCTGTCCAAAGACTCCGCCGCAGGTTTTGACCCGCTGGAGTTTGACCGCTTCACGCGCGTGCAAGAGTTGACCCGGATGATGGCCGAGTCGGTCAACGACGTGGCCACGGTGCAGCGCAATCTGCAGCGCGCCATGGATGGCACCGAAGATGATTTGATTGCCCAGGGCCGCCAAGCGCGCGAGTTGCAGCGTGATTTGCTGCATACGCGCATGGTGGAGTTTGAAGGCATCTCCGAGCGGCTGTATGCCGTGGTACGCCAAAGCTCGAAAGAACTGGGCAAGCAGGTCAAGCTCGATATCACCGGCGGCTCGATTGAAATGGACCGGGGCGTGCTCGACCGCATGACGCCGGCCTTCGAGCACTTATTGCGCAATTGCGTCGCCCACGGCATTGAGTCGCCGGCTGAGCGCCAGGCGGCAGGCAAACCAGCGACGGGCACCATCACCATCGGCTTGCGCCACGAAGGCAACGACGTGTCCGTTCAATTCCAGGACGATGGCGCCGGTCTGAATGTCGCCCGCATCCGTGCCAAGGCGCTGGCCCAAGGCCTGATTGGAGCCGATGTCGATATCAGCGATGCCGAGGCGGCCGAGCTGATTTTCATGCCCGGTTTTACGACGGCGACGCAAGTGACAGGGTTGTCCGGTCGCGGGGTCGGCATGGACGTGGTGCGCTCTGAAATCAATGCTCTGGGTGGGCGCATCGAGACCCAGTCCAAAGAAGGCCAGGGCATGAACTTTCGCATGGTGCTGCCGCTGACCACGGCAGTGACGCAGGTGGTGATGCTGCGCGCGGGCGACTTGTCCATCGGCGTGCCGGCCAACCTGATCGAAGTGGTGCGCCGCGTGCCCCAGGCCGATCTGGCGCAGGCCTACCGCACCGGTCAGTTTGAGGCGGGGGGCGAGCAGGTGCCTTTTTATTGGGCGGGTGGCCTGCTGCAAGCCTCGCAGATGAGTAAAGAAGGTGTCGGCAAGACGCGTCCGGTGGTGGTGTTTCGCAGCGCTTCGCAGCGCATTGCCATGCACATCGATGAAGTGCTGGGCAACCAGGAAGTGGTGGTCAAAAATCTCGGCCCGCAGCTGTCGCGCCTGCCGGGACTGGCGGGCATGTCGGTGCTGGCGTCTGGTGCGGTGGTGCTGATCTACAACCCGGTGGCACTGTCCACGGTGTATGGCGACAAAGTGCGCCAGGCCGGCAAGGCGGCGATGGACGCGGCGGCCGTAGCGGCAGCCGCCTCAGCGCAGGCCCAGGTGCAAGCGGCGGCAGCACCAGCGCAGCCGAACACCGGGCCAGCGCTGCGGCTGCCCGGGCAAGTGCCGCTGGTGCTGGTGGTGGACGACTCCATCACCGTGCGCCGCGTCACCCAGCGCCTGCTGCAGCGCGAAGGCTACCGCGTCGCCTTGGCGGCCGATGGTCTGCTGGCGCTGGAGCGCTTGCAAGAAGAGCGGCCCACCGTGGTGCTGTCCGACATTGAAATGCCGCGCATGGACGGTTTTGATCTGGCGCGCAACATCCGCGCCGACAAGCATCTGACCGGTTTGCCGATCATCATGATTACCTCGCGCATCGCTGAGAAGCACCGCCAGCATGCCATGGAACTGGGCGCCAACCACTACCTGGGCAAGCCCTACGCGGACGAGGAGCTGCTCAGTCTGATCCGGCATTACGCTGAACTGGAAGCCGCGCACGTCGAGGCATAAGCCGGGCTGCTGACCCAGCCTGCCGTCCTCCTCCCCAGGGCCGCTTTGTGCGGCCCTGGGGCTTTTTGGCGGCACAAAGTCAGCCTAAAAGCAACAGAAAAAATGTTGCATCTGGCGCCTGAGCCACCGGGCAGAGAGGGCACAGGTTGGCCGTTAAAATTGGTGAATGTCTGCCGCTATATCCACCCCCAACCTGACGCACCATTTCCTCATTGCGATGCCGGGCCTGGAAGACGCTGCCTTTGCGCGCAGTGTGATTTATGTGTGTGAACACAGCCCGCGCGGCGCGCTCGGGCTGATCATCAACAAACCCACCGACATCACCCTCCCGAGTCTTTTTGAGCGCATCGAGCTCAATTTTGGCCGCGCAGATCTGCGCGAGACGCCGGTTTTTTTGGGTGGGCCGGTGCAGACCGAACGCGGTTTTGTCTTGCACGACCCGATGCGCGGTGCCGACGAGGCCAGCGAAGAATCAGGCTATGCCTCGACCCTGCGCATTCCCGGCGGGTTGGACATGACCACCTCCAAGGACGTGCTGGAAGCCCTGTCCTCAGGCGCCGGCCCGCACCGCGTGCTGGTCACGCTGGGTTACGCGTCGTGGGGCGAGGGCCAGCTCGAATCCGAACTGGCAGAAAACAGCTGGCTCACGGTGGAGGCCGATATGGGGCTGATTTTTGATACCCCGGTGGCCGAGCGCTACGACGGCGCCTTGGGCCTGCTGGGATTGCAGGCTTGGCGCCTGGCACCACAGGCGGGACACGCATGACGGCGCCGCAGTCCGTCCCCGTCCCCGTACCAGACCACTTGCAGAGTTTTCTGGCCCTGGACTTGGGCCTCAAGCGCACCGGTGTCGCCGTTGGCAACCGTCTGCTGCGCAGCGCCACACCGCAGGCCACCATCCGCGCTGAGGGCGACGCGCGTTTTGCCCAAGTGGCTGCGCGTTTGGCTGAATGGCAGCCCGAGGCGCTGGTCATCGGCGTGCCCTACCACCCCGACGGCGCCAGCCACGAGAACACCGCGCGCGCGCTGAAGTTTGCGCGCCAACTGCGCGGGCGCTTTGGTCTGCCGGTGTTCGAGGTGGATGAGCGCTATAGCACCACCGAAGCCCTGGCCGGCGGCGCGCGCGACGCCGACGCGGCCTCGGCCTGCATCATCTTGGAACAGTTTTTGAGGAATCTTTCATGACCGCTCCCCTTTCCGCCAGCGCCGCCCGTGCTGG
Organism: Simplicispira psychrophila DSM 11588; assembly: GCF_000688255.1. GTDB lineage: Bacteria > Pseudomonadota > Gammaproteobacteria > Burkholderiales > Burkholderiaceae_C > Simplicispira > Simplicispira psychrophila. Next base: position 237,353 of record NZ_JHYS01000004.1, read on the forward strand.
TAGCCTGGTGCTCGACGCCGAGGCCTTGTACGGCGAACTGCTGCGCGGCGTACGCAGCCTGCGCACGCTGGACACGCGCTTGGCTGGCATTGCCTCGGGCGGTGCCTGGCTGGCTGAGCGTCTGCAGCACGACCTGGGACTCGACGGCGCCGCCGGTGTGCTGTCTTCGGCCATGCACCGTGACGACTTTGCCCAGCGCGGCCTGAGCGCCAGCGCCCAGACCACGCTGCCATTTGACGTCAACGGTGCCGATATCTTGCTGCTGGACGACGTGCTCTACACCGGCCGCACTGTGCGCGCCGTGCTCAACGAGCTGTACGACTATGGCCGTCCAGCGCGCGTGCGTCTGGCGGTGCTGGTCGATCGCGGTGGGCGCGAACTGCCGGTGCAGGCCGACTTTGCCGCCGCACGCGTGGCGCTGCCTGGCACCCAATCGCTGGCACTGGCGCGCACCGACGCTGGCGCCTTCCATTTCCAGATTTGCGAGGTTTGATCCGTGCTGCACCAGCGCAACCCCCAACTCAATACCCATGGCGAGCTGCTTCACCTGCTGTCCATCGAGGGTCTGCCGCGCGACATCGTCACGCACATCCTCGACACGGCCGCCAACTTTGTCTCGGTGAACGACCGCGAGGTCAAGAAAGTGCCGCTGCTGCGCGGCAAAAGCGTCTTCAACCTGTTTTTTGAAAACAGCACCCGCACGCGCACGACGTTCGAGATTGCCGCCAAGCGCCTGTCGGCCGATGTGCTGAACCTCGACATTGCGCGTAGCTCGGCCAGCAAGGGCGAGTCGCTGCTCGACACCATCGCCAACCTGTCGGCCATGGCGGCCGATCTGTTTGTGGTGCGCCACAGCGAATCGGGCGCCCCGTATCTGATCGCCCAGCATGTGGCGCCGCACGTCCACGTCATCAACGCCGGCGACGGGCGCCACGCCCACCCGACGCAGGGGCTGCTGGACCTGTACACCATCCGACACTACAAAAAAGACTTCAGTAACCTGACCGTGGCCATCGTCGGTGATGTGCTGCACTCGCGCGTGGCGCGCTCGGACATCCACGGCCTCACCACCTTGGGCTGCGCCGAAGTGCGCGTGGTCGGGCCGCGCACCCTGGTGCCGGCAGATATGGCGCCGATGGGCGTGCGCGTCTGCCATACGTTGGAAGAGGGCATCAAGGACGCCGACGTGATCATCATGTTGCGCCTGCAAAACGAGCGCATGAACGGGGCCTTGCTGCCGTCCAGCCAGGAGTATTTCAAGAGCTTTGGCCTGACGCCCGAGAAGCTGCAACTGGCCCAACCCGATGCCATCGTCATGCACCCCGGCCCGATCAACCGCGGCGTCGAGATCGACTCGGCCGTGGTCGATGGTCCGCAAAGCGTGATCCTGCCGCAGGTCACTTTCGGCATTGCCGTGCGCATGGCGGTGATGTCGATCATCGCCGGCAACGAGGCATGATTGCTATTTATTTAGTAGCTATTGGCGCTTGTTGCATAAGCGCTAGAGGCTCATTTGGCATAAAACCATGAAGATACTCATCCAGAACGGCCGCGTCATTGATCCCGCCAGCGGCTTTGACCAGATCTGCGACATTGCGCTGGCGGCGGGTCGCATCATGGGCATGGATCGGGTCGCGCCCGACTTTGCGCCGCACCGCGTCATTGACGCAACCGGCTGCATCGTGCTGCCGGGTTTGGTCGATTTGGCGGCGCGCCTGCGCGAGCCCGGTTATGAGCACGAAGGCATGTTGGAGTCAGAAATGGCTGCCGCCGTCGCCGGTGGTGTCACCAGCCTGGTCTGCCCGCCCGACACCGACCCGGTACTGGACGAGCCCGGCTTGGTCGAAATGCTGAAATTTCGCGCGCAAAAGCTGCACCAGGCGCGCCTGTTCCCGCTCGGCGCACTGACGCGTGGTCTGGCCGGCGAAGTGCTGACCGAAATGCTGGAGCTGACCGAGTCCGGCTGCGTCGGTTTTGGCCAAGCCGAAGTGCCGCTGGTCAGCACCCAGGTGCTGCAACGCGCGCTGCAATACGCCGCCACCTTTGGCTATACCGTCTGGCTGCGCCCGCAAGAGCTGTACTTGGGCAAAGGCGTGGCCGCCAGCGGTGCGCTGGCCACACGGCTGGGGCTATCGGGCATTCCGGTGGCGGCAGAAACCATTGCCTTGCACACGATTTTTGAGCTGCTGCGTAGCACCGGCGCCCGCGTCCATCTGTGCCGCATCAGCAGCGCCGCGGGTATCGAGCTGGTGCGCGGCGCCAAGGCGCAAGGCTTGAACGTGACCTGCGACATCAGCATCAACACGCTGCACCTGACGGAAAACGACATCGGCTTCTTCGACAGCCGCGCCCGCCTGACGCCACCGCTGCGCCAGCAACGCGACCGCGACGCCCTGCGCGCGGCGCTGCTAGACGGCACGGTGGACGCGCTGGTGTCTGACCACACGCCGGTCGATGCAGACGCCAAGACGCTGCCGTTCGCCGAGGCCGAGCCGGGTGCCACCGGGTTGGAGTTGTTGCTCAGCCTCGCGCTGAAGTGGTCGCAAGACAGCGGCGCGCCGTTGGTGCGTGCGCTGGCTGTCGTGACCAGTGCGCCGGCGCAGGTGCTGGGCAGTGCGCTGGGAACGCTGCAGGCCAGCGTCGGCCAGTTGGTCGAGGGCGGTGTGGGTGATGTCTGCATCTTCGATCCGAACGGCGCCTGGACGGTGCGGGATGACACGCTGCGCAGCCAGGGCAAGCACACGCCGTTCACCGGCTACGAGCTGCCGGGGCGGGTGCGGTGTACGTTGGTGGGTGGGCAGATGGCCTTTGAACGGTCCGCCTGAGTTTGGCGCTGGTGCTGTTGCGCACTAGCGCGCTCTTTGCTGAGGGCGGGGGCCGCGCAAACTCGCTGCGCTCAAACAGCGCGCGGCCCTGATCCGCCTGAAGCTGCGCTCCTCGGCGCAGCCAGACGGGGGTTGAGGAGATGGACAGCCAACAGCCGAAAAGCCACCCTGCCATCACGGCCAGCGGCGCTGAATACGCCACTGCGCTGTTGACATCTCCGGGGGCATCAAGCATTCAAAAACAATAGCTGCAACCGCAAGTATCCATTCGATTTCAGGTGGCTTTCTATCGGGAACCCTATAAATACGTGCGGTATACGCTCACTTTTTAGATGGCCACCGACACCTCGCGCTTCGCGCGCAAAGGTCATGACGTGGTCTAGTTCGGCGCGGATGCCGATCCCTTCAGCGACGGCGTGGGTCAGCAAGGTCTGGCCATTGGCCAAACGCAGGATGTAGAGAAACTCTGAGTCGCGCAATGTGAAGCCCATCGCGGTTGTGGTGACCTTTTTGTAGATAGCGTGCGAATGGCCCGTTATGCCCCGTTATGCCCCGTTGCGGCCACTCGCTGCTTGCCCACCAATGTCAGGAATGCTGCGATAGCTGCCCTTCAACGTGGCAAAGTGCTGAGGCAACAGGCTCCTGCGAGCGAAGACGTGTGCGTCGACATCGTTTTACGTGTTCTATTGAAAAATAGGATGGCACAAATTAGCTATATGGTTCGCCGCCACTGTTCATGAAGTGAAAAATTAATCTTGTCTGATGAGTTCGTTTTACTACCAGATTCGATCATTTGAGATGCTTACCCCCGTGAAACCAATCGCACTGTAGATAGGAAATTTCCTCTTGTTAATCAGTCAGGAGCATTCCCCGACAAAAGTCCTTGTACCTCGGCAATAAGTTCTACCAAAAGGTCAGCAACCAAGCGCACCCGCGGCGAGCGCCGGACATCGGGGTGCACGACCAGCCAGAGCTGTCGCAATGTCGAATCAACTGGTGCAGGCACAGAACACAAACCGCTGTCGTTTACCGCGAGAAAATGCGGGAGCACCGCTACACCTAGTCCCGAGCGCGCCGCATTGAGCAAGGCCGCAAGGTCATTACTCCGGAAGATGAAACGTCGTCCGTTAGCGATGCGATTGAGCCATTGCTGCTGCGCTACCTGACGCAGGCTCTCGTCATAGCCGAGAAACTCCCAATCTGCCTCAGGCTGCGTTGTATATCCATGAGCGGCATAGAGCCCGTAGCTCAATTCGCCAATAGAACGTGCGGTCAGCCCTGGCGCCGATGGCCGTGATAAGCGGATAGCTAGATCAGCTTCGCCTCTGGCGAGATGTGCATCACGGATATCACCGACGATTTCCAAATTGATATTCCGCCATCGTTCTCGCATTGCAGCCAGACGCGGCACAAGCAAATGGCTGGCAAGAACAGGCGGTGCTGATACCCGGACGGTGCCGTGCAATGAAGAAACTCCCAAAGCTGCCCGCGCAAACCCCTGAGCTTCATCATCAAGCCGGCTAGCTTGGGTGACCAGCGTCTCTCCCTCCTGCGTCAATGACCAGGCTTTAGGCAAGCGATCAAAGAGCTTGATGCCAAGTGACAGTTCTAGGGCCTCGACCCGTCTAGCTACTGTCGAGTGTTCGACCTTGAGTAACCTTGCCGTCCCTGAAAGGCTGCCGATGCGCGCCAATTCAAGAAAGTAGCGAATGTCGTCCCATTGCAGGCGGCGGAGCTCACCGTTAATGCTATCTGTGTTTTTTTGCACAGTAGATGCTAGCAATTTGAGAATTGATAGTCAAATTTGATAAATATAAGATTCGCTGGCCCGTTCAAAGACCAGGAAAACAAAATGCCAAAGCTTGAATCCGTCCTTGACTCCTCAGCCGCTTCCCAGATTGTCATCCGCCAATATGGTGATGCATCGGCACTGACCGCAGTTGAGGTTTCGCTTCCACCGCCAGCAGCCGGCGAAATCCGCGTACGCCATACCGCTATCGGTGTGAACTATGTCGACATCTACCATCGGACCGGCCTCTACGCGCTGCCAGCGTTGCCGGCAGTTCTTGGTGTCGAGGCGGCCGGGGTCATTGAAGCCCTTGGGCCGAATGTCGATAGTTTGCATGTCGGCCAACGTATCGCCTACGCCGGGCTACCTACCGGTAGCTATGCCAGCGCCCGCAACCTGCCAGCCTGCAAGGCCATCCCACTGCCTGACGACGTCGCCGACGATGCAGTTGCCAGCCTACTTTTGCGGGGCATTACCGCCCACATGTTGCTGACCTACGTTTATCCCCTGAAAGCCGGCGATACCGTACTCGTGCACGCTGCTGCGGGTGGCCTTGGATTGGTCCTCGTCCAGTGGGCAAAATCGATGGGCGCCCGCGTTATAGGCACGGTCAGCACGCAAGCAAAGGCGGAATTGGCGATCGAACACGGCCTCGACCACGCCATACGCTATCGAGCAGAAGACTTCGTTGCGGCTGCGAAAGCTCTGACCGATGGGCAAGGCGTCGATTACGCCATTGATGGCATTGGTGGCAAGACGCTGATTGACAGCTTAGGTTGCGTGCGACCCTACGGCATGATCGCCAGTGTCGGGCAGGTGGCAGGCGACCCCGGTCCGCTTGATATTGCATTGCTCGGCCCAGCGCGTTCAGTAGCTCTCTCACGACCAGGGGTCATGCGTTTCATGACAGATAGGGCACGTTATCGAGAAGGCGCGCTAGCCACCATCAGGCAGTTACAAAATGGCCTGCGTCCAACCATCGACGCGATCATGCCCTTAAGCCAAGCAGAACAAGCACATCGTAGATTGGAGTCCGGCGCAACCGTCGGTTCCGTCCTCCTGCGCCCCTAATTCATAAATTCGAGGTTATCGATGTTATTTCTCATCCTGCTTGACTACGTGCGCCCTTTGGCCGAAGTTGAACTTCACATCGCCGAGCATCGCGCATTTCTGACCCACCATTACGCGGCGGGCCACTTTTTACTTTCGGGAAGGAAAGAGCCCCGGACTGGTGGCGTCATTCTCGCCCGGGCCACCTCGTTGGACGAGGTGACGCAATGGATTGCCGACGACCCCTTTCGTAAGTCCGGAGTCGCGAGTTACGAAATCATTGCTTGGGAAGCAACCATGGTAGCGGAAGGTATGCCGAAATTCTGACAGCGAGAGGTCGGCCAATGACAAATTTTGCACAGCCGATCAGCCACGTGGGTGCGACGACAAACGCAGCGCTACTTTGTGCTACCCGATAGAGTCTATTCATGCTTGGCGCATTTATCCTAATCTTGTTTTTTCGTAGTATTTCATTTTCTTCCATGCGGAATACGATCGCGGCATATTATTAACTCAAAGTCTCATCGCGAGCATGGACTGTATTGAAGAGGAGTCGTCATGAAATCCAATCACTTATTGCCGGTTGCAATCGAAGCGTTGTCGGCTTCAATTCGGACTGTACCCTCGAATTACCCGCAAGAATTCGCCAAACGAATGCATGGCAGGGAAAAGCGGCCGCTGGGATCTTTGTTTGGTATCGATAACTTCGGTGTAAATCTGACCATGCTGCTCCCAGGTGCGATCTCCGCACTCCGCCATGGCCATTCACGTCAAGACGAGTTTGTCTATGTGCTTCAAGGCACTCCAACACTGCGCACCGATGAGGGCGACACCCTACTGGCACCCGGCATGTGCGCAGGTTTCCCAGCGAGAACGGGCAACGGACATCAATTGCTGAACCTCTCCAATGAAGAGTGCGTCTATCTCGAAGTTGGCGACCGTTCGAGTGGAGACGAGGTGTATTACCCCGATGACGATCTGCAGGCGATTTTGCTAGACGGGCGTTGGCAGTTCACCCATAAGGACGGGACTCCTTACTGATTTTTAGATTGCACTTCAATGGAATAAAAAATGACAGTTTTTCGCGCCAAAGATTTCAGTGCCGAGCGAGCTTGGGATTCACTCGATATTGCACAAATGAACGGCATCTCCGTTCGCATGCATTGGACGGATCAGCCCTACAGCTGGCATGTCAACGATGGACAAGAGGTATTTGCAATACTTGATGGGCAGGTACAAATGCATGTCAGGCGGGCAGACCAAAAGGAAGTATTCGATTTACAGACCGGTGACGTTTTTTTTGCTGACGTTGGTTGCGAGCACTTAGCTTATCCGCAGGGTGAGGCACGTATTTTGGTAGTCGAACACGTCGGATCTAAATAACTGGCGAGCCTCAACATTCGTCGAAAAAGACAAGTGCTGATGAATCCTGGGGCGTGTTATTAAAGTCAATGGAGCCATTTCATGGCGCCCACCAAGCAGGCGATGCTGAGAAAGCGGGAATCAAGTTTCTCATAGCGCGTTGCCACACTTCGGTAGACTTTCATATGCTGAAACAGGTTCTCCACCAAATGGCGCGCCCGGTACTTGAGCGTATCAAACGCTCTTTTTTCTTTGAGATTGGCCTTGGGTGGAATGACTCATCCCATTACACACAACTCATAGCTGCGTGCGGGCAAAGTGGGTAGCCGCTCGGCCAACAGCACCGAACGTGCGTTCAGGCGCGGATCGCCCAGCTTCAAGGTCTTGAATTCGTCTTGCGCCCAGCGCATGAAAGGCCTGCCTGAATGAAAAAGTGCCTATGGGAGCGCATCGGGGAGTTGTGTGTAATGGGATGGGGTTAGGGAGGCTGCCTCAACTTTTAGGCAGCCTTGTTTCATTAGAACTTCATGGACTCACCATCTTCAGGAATCATCACCCGATCCTGAATTTTGTTTTCTTGCACAAAGGCGCGCAATTCCTTGCGGCTGAGCGACATGTGGTTCACGACATCCATATGTACAGCCACGATGGCCGCCTTGGGCGCTGCCTTGGTGGCCTGTAGGGTGTCCTGCTTGCCCATGATGATGGGATGCTCCTCAAAACCACTCATGAGCGCGCTTCCCGTGTTCAGGATCACCACGTCTGGCTTGTGCTGCTTCAATGCTTGATCCACTTCCTGGCGCCATACGGTGTCGCCGGCGACATAGACCGTTTTGGCTTTGGGCGCAGAAAACACGACGCCCATGACGGGGCCCATTGCTTCAGCACGTGCAGGGTCTGCAAACCACAAATCACTGCCGTGCTGGCCACCGGTCTTGCTCAGTTTCACGCCGTTGAACGTGGTTGTGCCCTTGAGGACACGCACATCCTTGAAGCCTTGACCCCGAATTGTTTTGGCATCCACGTCGTTTTGCACAAACACCGGCATGTTCTTAGGAATCTGCTGTTGCGCAGCTTCGTCCCAGTGATCTGTGTGGGTGTGGGTCACCACGACGGCTTCGACGCTATTCAACACGTCATCGACCGAGAAAGGCAGGTCTGCCAATGGGTTGCGCAACTCGCTGCGGTAGGTGCCTGGAAAGCCCGGGAAGGCGCCCTTGGGTGAGAGCATGGGATCGACCAGAAACGTAGTGCCTGAGAAATCGATCTTGACGGTGGCATTTCGTATCAGCTGGACTGTGACAGCGTCGGCTACAGGCGTTGTAGCTGCAAAAGAGCTGGTGCCGGAGTAGGCTGTGCCGCAGGCGACAAGCAGTGCGATGCCACCCAGGGCTACGGCACTGCGCAAAGGGTTAAAGACTTTCATGGGGGTTTCCTTTTCAATCATTTGCTGATGGCGCGCAATGGAGATTTCCGTTTTGCGTTGGGGTCAATTTTGCGGATGGACAGGGTTTTGCACCATTGGCCCAAATGACATCCATAGATATAATTGGGCCATTCTTTCTTTATTGAAACTTGTTTCTGGAGACTCCATGCAGCCCGTCCGTGTCGCAGTGCTTGCTTTCGAGGGTGTCAGCCTTTTTCACCTTTCGGTGCCGGGCATCGTGTTCGGCGTGGCGCCAGCACCCAGCGGACTGCCGCCGTACGAAGTGCGGTACTGCGCGCCGACGCCCGGCCGTGTGCGCTGCGACCAAGGCATGGAGATTGAGGTGCCAGGCGGCCTTGACGCTATGGACGATGCCGACCTTGTCATTGTTCCTGCGTGGAACCATCCCGAAGACGTTGCCCCCGCTGTTCTGACCGATGCACTGCGCAACGCCCACACTCGCGGTTCCCAGGTTGTCGGCCTGTGCCTGGGCGCCTTCGTGCTGGGGGATGCAGGCTTGTTGGACGGGCGCCGCGCGACGACCCATTGGGCCTGTCGTGACCTCTTTGCCGAGCGCTTTCCGCTGGCTCACTTCCTCCCGGACGTGCTGTATGTGGACGACGACAACATCATGACGTCTGCCGGGACGGTCGCTGCGATTGACTGCTGCCTGAACCTTGTGCGTCAGCGTCATGGCGCGGACGTTGCCAACCGCGTGGCGAGGCTGCTGGTGACTCCGCCGCACCGCCAAGGCGGACAGGCGCAATACATCGAGCAGCCGGTGCCTGCACTGCCCAGCGAGAACCGTTTACCGGGCGTGCTGGAGTGGGCACGCGAGCATTTGTCAGAGCCGCTGTCGCTGGATGCACTGGCCGACATAGCGCGCATGAGTCGGCGAACCTTCACCCGACGTTTTCGTGAGGCCACGGGCACTACCTTCGTCAAGTGGCTGGCTGCCGAGCGGATTGTGCGGGCGCAGCAGTTGCTGGAAACCACGGATTTGTCGATGGAGCGCGTTGCGACCGAGGTGGGCTTTGGCGCCGCGCTGTCCCTGCGTCAGCACTTTGCAAGTCAGCTACACACTTCACCCTCTGCATATAGGCGTCTCTTTTGTGAACGCCAACAAGGCGCTTTGAACGCCCCGATCACCAGAGATAGCTGACAGAAAGTCATGCCGCATCGAATGAGCTGTTGAGGTATGTGCGGACGCTCCAGTGCCAAGCTCGAATCGATGGACTGGCGCAGGGAGCGCGCATGGGCGCTGTAGTAATGGCCATGCCCCAATCCAGAGGGCGGCGGTAAGCACCTCTCGCCTGCAGATGGGGCCGTTGCTATGCTCAGTCGATATAAAAAATCATAGCTAATAGCGCTCGTATTTATTGGTTTTCAGATGTTTTTTATATTGAACTCCAATAAGAGCACGCGCTAGTAGCTCACTTTTTAGATGACGGCTTATTTTTTACGCCGGTGTTAGCGCCCATTCGACCCGGTTGCGCCCAGCGGTTTTGCCACGGTAAAGGGCTTCGTCGGCTTGCCGCATGGCTTCTTCGAAAGCATGCGTACCCGTGAATGGGTGCGACATCCCAATCGTGATCGTGCAGCGCAAAGGATGGTCGATGCCGGTGACGCAGAGCACCTGATTTTCGATGGCTGCGCGCAAGCGCTCCGCCAAGTGCAGGGCTTCCTGAGCGTCGATATCCAGGCAGATGGCGACAAACTCTTCTCCGCCAATACGGCTTGCCAGGTCGCCACTGCGCACCGTGGTACGTAGTACCTTTGCCACCTGACACAGCAGCGCATCTCCGGTGGGGTGGCCATAGGTATCGTTGACGTGCTTGAAGTGGTCGATGTCCAAAATCAACAAGTGCGCAGGCATGGCTTTGCGGGAATTGAAATGCCGCTGCAGCCTTTCTGTCAGCCCACGGCGGTTGCGTAACTGCGTCATCGGATCGCGCGCAGCCACGTCGCGCAGCTCATCCGTCAGGCGGCGCAGCACCAGCCACACCATGGATGGCGGCAACACCGTGGCCAGCGAGGACATATAGATGTAGAACACCATCTGAAAATTCCGATCCATCTGCAATGCCTCCAAACCGCCATCCAGCAGCTTCCAGAGCTTGAGTGCGTTGAGCACGCAGATGCCGCTGATGAGGAGAGCAAAAAATACCATTTCTCCATATAAATCTTTGGCAAAGGTGCGCACGCCATAGACCACGGTGAGAGTCATGGCGAAGAAAAGCAGTGCCGCCATGCCTGACAGCATGGCGTAACGGGCGACCGGGCCCAGGCTCCATTGCACCAGTACTTGCGCCGCAGCGTACGCCACGGAAAATGCGACCAGTGGACGCCACCAAGGGAAGGAATACCCAAAAAAACGCATGGCACCCAACCAATAGGCAATGGGCGCGGCCAAGGTGAGGATGTGATTGAACACACTCATCACGCTCCAAGCGGGGCCTCCTTCTATCAGTTGCAGCGCATAGGCCAAACCCAAGAGGAGGTTGCCTAAGGCAAATAAATCCATCCCCATTTTGTTGCCCTGCAGGCGTTTGCCGATAAGCAAAAACATCACCGAAAAGCACAGCAAGTGCGCGCACAGCATGCCAACAAGAATAGTTGCAACCATGGAGACCTCAATGGGGGCAAGGAGAGGCTGATTGTCCGGTGTAACGGCGGGTAATCAAGCCGGGCAATCCCCGGTAGCGCTGGTTTTGCGCTTTTTACGCCTCACGCGCAAAGGTCACCACATGGTCCAGCTCAGCGCGGATACCAATCCATTCGCCGACGGCGTGATCGTGGTGGCTGGGGACATGGGCCAGCAAGGTCTGGCCGCTGGCCAGGCGCAGGGTGTAGAGAAATTCCGAGCCGCGAAACGCCTTGCGCACAATTTGCGCCTGCACCTTGGATGCATCGTCGTGCACGATGTCGTCGGCGCGCAGCAGGATGTCACATTCGCCACCAGGGTAGAGCGAGGGCAGGGGGCATTCGGTCATGTTGGACAAATCGCCCAGCGGGGTGTGTACCACCACCCCTGCCGGCAGCTGCTCCAGCGTCGCCGGGGCGAAGACGCCGTGGCCGATGAAGTCGGCGACAAAACGCGTGTCTGGGCGGTGGTACAGCGTGTACGCATCGTCCCACTGGTGCAGCGTGCCCTGGTGCATCACGCCGATCACGTCGCCAATGGCAAAGGCTTCCAGCTGGTCGTGCGTGACAAACAGGGCGGTGGCGCCGGCGGCCTTCAAAATGCCGCGCACCTCGTGTGCCAGGCGCTCGCGCAAATCGACATCGAGATTCGAGAACGGCTCGTCCAGCAGCATCAGTTGCGGGCGCGGCGCCAGGGCGCGTGCCAGTGCCACGCGCTGCTGCTGGCCACCGGACAATTCGTGTGGAAAGCGCGCTTCGCTACCTTCCAGCCCGACCAGGTGCAGCACTTCGGCCACGCGCGTGGCTTGTTCAGCGCGCGGCAGTTGGTGGATGCCAAACGCCACGTTGCGGCCGACGCTCAGGTGCGGAAACAGGGCGTAGTCCTGGAACACCATGCCGATACGCCGCTCTTCCGGTGCCAGGCTGTGCTGTGGCCCGCCAACCAGTTGCTTATTCAAGTGGATGCTGCCGGCGCTGACCGGCTCCAAGCCGGCGACGGCGCGCAACAGGGTGGTTTTGCCGCATCCCGACGGCCCAATCAGCACACCGATTTGCCCGGCGCGCAGGCCAAAGTTGGCGTTGTGTACCGCAGCTTGCGCCTGACCGGCGTAGTGCACTTCCAATTCAGAGACGGCTAAATACATAGGGTGCTGATTGTAGGAGGGTGTGAATGCGTAAAATTCGCATTTACCTGCATGGGCCTTGTGTCTGCAGCCAATTTTTTACCACCGAGTTTTTCCCTTGCCACGCTTTTTTGCTGCCCTGCGCTCCCTTCCGCTGATCGCACTGGCCGGCCTGCTGGCCTTGCCGGTGCTGGCTTTGTTGGCATCGTGGTTGCCGTGGGGCCAGGCGGATGTCTCCAGCGGCGCCATCCTGCGCGAGATGGCCTCTACGGTGCTGCCCGGCTACCTCTGGACGACGCTGTGGCTGGGCCTATGGGTGGCGGTCGGCGCAGCGGTGGTCGGCACGGCGACGGCGGCGGCCGTTACGCTCTTTGAGTTTCCGGGGCGGCGCCAGCTGGAATGGCTACTTCTGTTGCCGCTGGCGATGCCGGCCTATGTCACGGCGTATGCGTACACCGATTTTTTGCAATACAGCGGCCCGCTGCAGGTCGGCCTGCGCGACACTTTTGGCCTGGAAGGGCGCTTGCTGCCCGAGGTGCGCAGCCTGTGGGGCGCGATTGGGGTGTTCACCTTTGCGCTTTACCCGTATGTGTACCTGCTGGCCCGCGCCGCGTTGGGCGACCGCGCTGCGCATTTGATGGAAGCCGCCCGCCTGCTGGGCGCGCCACTGCGGCGCCGTATCAGCACCATTGCCCTGCCGCTGGCCCGTCCGGCGGTGGCGGCGGGGGTGGCGTTGGCGCTGATGGAAACCCTGGCCGACTTTGGCGTGACCAGCTACTTTGGCATTCAGACCTTCACCACCGGCATCCTGAAAGCCTGGCTGTCGATGGACAACCGCTTTGCGGCGGCGCAGCTGGCGACGATGTTGCTGGCGTTAGTGCTGCTCCTCTTGTGGCTGGAGCACCGTGCCGAGCGCCGTTTGCGCTTCACCGCCAAAGGCAGCGGCCACGCCGGCGCCACCGAGGCGCAGCCGGTGGCTTTGCGCGGTGGTGCGCGGTGGTTGGCCTGGGGCGTGTGCACGCTGCCGGTGCTGATGGGCTTTGTTGCGCCGGTGCTGTTCATGCTGCGCCCGCTGGCATCGGACTGGTCGGTGCTGCCGTGGGATCGGTTTCTGGAATGGGGCTGGAACAGCGTGCGCTTGGGCGGCATTACCGCTGCGCTGGCGGTGGCGGTGGCGTTGTCGCTGGCGTTTGCCGTGCGCCGCCGCCCGACGTGGCTGACGCGCAGCGTGGTGCAGCTGGCCAGCGTCGGTTATGCCGTGCCCGGTGCAGTGATCGTCGTTGGCCTGCTGCTGCCGGTCGGCTGGCTGCAAAGCGTGGCGCCGCAGTGGGGTGTGGGCGCGCTGGTGACGACCACGGCGGTCGGCATTGTCTGGGCTTATCTGGTGCGCTTTTGTGCGGTGGCGCTGCAATCGGTGCAAAGCGGTTATGTGCGCATTCCCGTCAGTCTGGACGACTCGGCGCGCATGTTGGGCGCCAGCAGTTTGCGTCTAATGACGCAAGTGCATTGGCCGCTGCTCAAGCGCTCGACGGCAGCGGCGGCATTACTGGTATTTGTGGATGTGATGAAAGAGCTGCCGGCCACCATGGTGCTGCGGCCGTTCAACAGCGATACGCTGGCGGTGGTGGCCTACCAACTGGCGCGCGATGAGCGCTTGGGCGAGGCGGCGCTGCCGTCGCTGGCGTTGGTGTTGGTCGGACTGGTGCCGGTGTTGCTGCTGAGCCGCACGCTGCGCTCGGCGCCGCCGCCGGTGCGCGCCGCCGCAGTCGTTGCGGTCGATGAAAGCGCTGTCGTCGAAGCAGTGGGCAAGACGCGCTCGCTGACCGCCTGAGACGCTGTTTTTTGTGTTTTGACTTTTGAAGGAGCCCACCATGGACGACGGCATCACGATTTATCACAACCCGCGTTGCAGCAATTCGCGCGCCGTACTGGCGTTGCTGCAAGAGCGCCACTTGGCGCCGCGCATCGTTGAATACCTCACCACCCCCCTGGACCGCGACCATCTGCAAGCCCTGGTGACCGCCACCGGCGTACCACTGCGCGAGTTGTTGCGCAGCAAAGAGGCGTTGTACCAAGAGTTGGATTTGGGCAATCCGGCCGGCACCGAGGATCAGCTGCTGGACGCCGTGTTGCTGCACCCGGTGCTGCTGAACCGCCCTATCGTGGTCACCCCGCAGGGCGCCTTGCTGTGCCGCCCGCCCGAGCGGGTGCTGGAGTTGTTGCCGCCGGCCTGAGCCACGGGCCGGGAGAGCACAGTGGCCAGCAGCTGCGCGCTGTTGTCGCAATGCGTTTACGGTGCTAGCCCCAAGCGCCCAGCAATGCCGGCAAACACCAGAATGGCTATCTGCCCTGCGAAGCACATTTAAGGAAACTCTGCAAAACCTCCTCCGTTGTCTGGCAGGCGTCAGCCTGCCATGGCATCCTCTTTGCCCATGAAGTAATCGAGCCTTGATCTGAACCTGAGCACCAGAAGAACCCGCAAGCAGGAGTTTCTGGCCCAGATGGAACGCGTGGTCCCCTGGACTGCGCTGGTCGAGCTCATCGCCCCGTACTACCCCGAAGGCAAGAACGGCCGCCCACCCTTTGCGCTGGAGACCATGCTGCGAGTTGCATTTCATGCAGCAATGGTTCAGCTTGTCAGAGTCGGCCATGGAAGAGGCCTTCTTCGATACGCCTTTGTTGCGCGAATTTGCCCAGCTTGACGCCCATGGCCGGCTGCCCGATGAGAGCACCATCCTGCGTTTCCGCCACCGGCTGGAGCGCCATAAATTGGCCGATCAGCTCCTGGCCACCGTCAATGACCTGCTCGAGCAGCGCGGCCTGCTGCTCAGGGCCGGCACGGCAGTCGATGCCACACTGATCGCCGCACCCCGCTCCACCAAGAACAAAGCCAAGGAGCGCGACCCTGAGATGCATTCGAGCCAGAAAGGCAAGCAGTGGTATTTTGGGATGAAGGCACACATCGGCGTAGATGCTGACTCAGGGCTGGTACACACCGTGCGCGGCACCTCGGGCAATGTGGCCGACGTCACTGAAGGCAACAGCTTGCTGCATGGCGCAGAAACCGATGTCTACGGTGATGCTGGCTACCAGGGCTCGCACAAGCGAGCTGATGCTAAAGAGGGAGTCACTTGGCATGTGGCGCTGCGCCCGGGTAAGCGCAAAGCGCTGGACAAGGAAAACAATCCCATCGATGCCCTGACTGACTTGCTGGAGAAGGTCTTGGCCGGCATCCGTGCCAAGGTTGAGCATCCGTTCAGAGTGCTCAAGCGCCAAGTTGGCTACGAGAAGGTGCGCTACCGGGGATTGAAGAAGAACACGCTGCAACTCAAGACGCTGTTTGCGCTGTCAAACCTGTGGATGCTTCGCCATACGTTGATGGCGACGCAGGGGTGAGTGCGCCCAAAAACAGGGCGAGGGCTGCGAATGCGGCAGAAACGCTCCCAGCGGGGAGCGAAAAAGCATGAATTCATGCCTGCTCAGTGCAATATTGCATCCAGTGAAAAATCCAGTGCCTGTAGCACGCTCAGTTATGAGTTTTTCAGACCAT
>NZ_JHYS01000005.1 GCF_000688255.1 Simplicispira psychrophila DSM 11588
CCGCCCAAGGTGGCGGTATCGAACCTGGTGAACAGCCTCAAGGGCGTGTCTAGCCGCCTGCTGCGAAAAGAGCGCCCGGACATTGCCAACAGGTATTGGAAGAACATGCTGTGGTCGCCTTCCTACTTTGCCTCGTCCTGTGGTGGTGCTCCCCTTGATGTGATCCGCAGGTATATCGAGCAGCAGCAAACGCCCCACTGAATACCTATGTCCGCTTGCGCGGGCAGCGCTATCCTTGCCCGCCCAAATCAGGCGTCTCTGCCTCTAGGCTGCTGCGCAGCCGACTGACTTGGACGGGGCTTGCCGCGCATTTGGTCAGCCTAGATCCCACCAGCATCCTGTCGCCAAGAGGCAAAGAGTTCCTCAGAAAGGTTGCGGGGCCGGTGGGCGACGAGATTGCCGCCGACTACGAGCACGTATTGCGCGCCACCGGGGTCATTGGGCCGAATCAGGCCACGAGCGATGTCGTGCCGTTCGTCACCGCACGCACAGACCCGATCGCCTTACCGCCTGGATCGCCGCAAGCAACGACTGGATCCCGCGTGGACGAAACTAAATTGCTCAACCTCAATGCCTATCTGGACAGCTTGCAGGCGCCCAAGGCACCCGCTGACATTGATCATGCAGCGGCGGCCAGGGGCCAGGGGCCAGGACATCTTCCGCACCTTGGCCAGCGCTCGCGGCGCTGGATGCACCGGATGCCACCAAGTCGATCCGAACAAGTTCGTACCAACGAACGTGGTACCGATGAAAACGATGTATCCCGGTTATGCACCTCAGGTGATTTTGGAAAGAGCAGCGCCGCTGGACCCGATTCAAGACTCGGGCGGACCCAGCCCTTTCTTTGACGACCGCATGATTGTCCTGGACGCGAGCCGACGCGGCGACGTTCGTGGCGTGGCATTGCCTTTGCTACTTGATCTGTCCCGCAGGACAGCGCTCTTGCATGACGATGAAGTAAAAGGCACCGACTTCAAAGATGCGGCCAACAAGCTCCTCGATCCGGCGCGAGGCGCGAACAGCGCACATCCGTTTTTTGTCCCGGATGCTGCCATGCGCGCCGACGTGATCGAGTTTCTGCGCAGCTTGCAGACGAAATAACCGTCTTACATCGCAGCGGCCAAAGCGGGCGACCTGAACAGGTTGCCCGCACGGCGTTGCAGACAACTCTCCGATACTCTACAGATACGTGTGATCTCTACCTCTACACACGTTTCTGCAATTGGATCAACCCATTGCATGACTGGGGGAACAAACTTGTATCAAAGCGAGGTGAAATCGTGAGTTGGTTAATCACAAAATATTTTCTCACTGCCGCAGTGGTTGTACTTGTCTCTGAGGCGGCCAAGCGCAGTGACAAACTGGGCGGCTTGATGGCAGCGCTTCCTTTGGTGACGGTGCTCACCCTGATCTGGCTTTACGTAGAAAAACAGCCGCCCGAGAAAATCGCCAACCATGCTTGGTACACCTTCTGGTACGTCGTCCCCACCTTGCCGATGTTCTTGGCTTTTCCGTTTTTTCTCGTGCGCCTCGGATTCTGGCCGACCCTGCTGGCCTGCGTTGTCATCACCGTCGTTTGCTTTGGGCTGTTTGCGCTGGCAGTCCGGCGCTTTGGCATTGAGTTGCTGTAACGGAACGGCACGGCACACGCACGAGGCGCAGTCCCTCAGGGCAGGGACGCGCTGTGCCAAGGGCGGTTTTCAGTGGGCGGCGCCTAGCGCCCCAAGTTTTGGCGCAACTGCGCTTCCACCGCAGGCAGACGCTCGCGCACTGCTGCCTCTCGCTCCATCGCCCGCGCGCGCTGCGCTGCCGCCCACACCGGCGCCGGGAAGTGGCTGTCCCAGTCAAAGCGCGCCATCACGTGCCAGTGCAGGTGCGCCACCATGTTGCCCAGCGTGGCCAGGTTGATCTTGATCGGCTGCAGGTGCTGGCGCAAAGCCTGTTCGACTTGCACCACCACCTCCATGCAGTGCGCACGGTCAGCAGCGTCCAGGTCAGAAAACTCCGCCACATGGTCATGCCACACCACGCGGTAGAAGGCCGGAAAGCCCGCCTCCTCCGCGCGAATCACCCGCAACTTGTCGCCGCGCCAGACCAGCTGGCCGCCGTCTTGCTGGCACAACGGGCAGTCGTGCGCGGCTGCCATCACACCAACACCCGCTCAATACCGCCGTTGTTGGCGCGTTGCACAAACTCGGGCAGCCAGTTCTCGCCCAGGATCTGTTTGGCCATTTCGATGACGATGTAGTCGGCTTCCAGCAGGCCGATTTGCGTGTCGTCCTCGTAGCGCTTCAGGCCTTGCAGGCAGCTTGGGCAGCTGGTCAAAATTTTGACGTTGCCCTGCGCCGGCACGGTGCCGTTGGCGCGCAGTTGGGCTTCGCCTTTTTTGATTTCCTGTTCCTTGCGGAAACGCACCTGGGTCGAAATGTCCGGGCGCGTCACGCCCAGCGTGCCGGACTCGCCGCAGCAGCGCTCGCTTTTGATAACGTTGTTGCCGACCAGCGCCTTGACGGTTTGCATCGCGTCGCCCTGCTTCATCGGGTTGTGGCACGGCTCGTGGTACAGGTAGCCGCCTTGACCGGCCGGCAGGGTGATGCCTTTTTCTAGCAAAAACTCGTGGATGTCGATGATGCGGCTGCCGGGGAAAATTTTGTCAAATTCGTAGCCGGCCAGCTGGTCGTAACAGGTGCCGCAGCTGACCACCACCGTCTTGATGTCGAGGTAGTTCAGCGTGGTGGCGACGCGGTGGAACAGCACCCGGTTGTCGGTGATCATCTTGTCGGCTTTGTCGAACTGGCCCGAGCCGCGCTGTGGGTAGCCGCAGCACAAATAGCCCGGCGGCAGCACGGTTTGCACGCCGGCGTGCCACAGCATGGCTTGCGTGGCCAGGCCGACCTGGCTGAACAATCGCTCCGAGCCACAGCCGGGGAAGTAAAACACCGCCTCGGTGTCCGCCGTCGTCGATTGCGGGTTGCGGATGATCGGCACGTAGTCTTTGTCCTCGATGTCCAGCAGCGCGCGTGCGGTGCGCGTGGGCAGGCCACCGGGCAGCTTTTTGTTGACGAAGTGGATCACCTGCTCTTTGATCGGCGCCGTGCCGACGGTGGCCGGTGGCCGCGTGGTCTGCTTGCGGCTGATTTTGCGCAGCACATCCACCGCCAAGCGCTGGGCCTTGAAGCCGACGCCGACCATGCCGGCGCGCAGCAGTTTGATTTTTTCGGGGCTGGTGGTGTTGAGCATCGCCATCGCCAGCGCGTTGCCGGGTCGCCAGCTTTTTTTGCCCATTTTGCGCAACAGGTTGCGCATGTTCATGGTGACGTCGCCAAAGTCGATATCGACCGGGCACGGCTTTTCGCACTTGTGGCAGACGGTGCAGTGGTCGGCTACGTCCTCAAACTCCTGCCAGTGGCGGATGCTGATGCCACGGCGCGTCTGCTCTTCGTACAGAAAGGCTTCGACCAGCAGCGAGGTCGCCAAGATCTTGTTGCGCGGCGAATACAGCAGGTTGGCGCGCGGTACATGGGTGGCGCAGACCGGCTTGCACTTGCCGCAGCGCAGGCAATCCTTGACCGAGGCGGCAATGGCGCCGATGTCGCTTTGCTGCATGATCAGCGACTCGTGTCCCATCAGGCCAAAGCTGGGCGTGTAGGCATTGGTCAAATCGGCATACATCAGCGATTTTTGGGTCAAATCGGCCTCTAGCCCTTTACCCACCTGCGCTGGCAGCTCTTGATTGCGTAGCAGCTTGCCTTTGTTGAAGCGCCCTTCCGGATCGACGCGCTGCTTGTATTCAGCAAACGGGCGCAGTTCTTCGTCGGTCAAAAACTCCAGCTTGGTGATGCCAATACCGTGCTCGCCCGAAATCACGCCGCCCAGGCTGCGCGCCAGCACCATGATGCGGGCGACGGCGCCGTGCGCGGTTTGCAACATGGCGTAGTCGTCGCTGTTGACCGGCAGGTTGGTGTGCACGTTGCCGTCGCCGGCGTGCATGTGCAGCGCCACCCAAACCCGGCCCTTGAGCACGCGCTGGTGGATGGCGGTGGCTTCTTCTAGGATCGGCGCAAAGGCAGCGCCGGAAAAAATCGCCTGCAACGGCGTGCGCAGCTGGGTTTTCCAACTGGCGCGCAGGCTGTGGTCTTGCAGTTGCGGGAACAACATCTCCACGTCTTGCAGCCAGCCAGCCCATAGCGTGCGCACCTCGGCCACCAAGTCGATGGCGCGCGCCACGCGGTCGCCCAGCACTTCGGCCGACGGCACTGGGTTGGCGGCGTCGATTTGTTTGCCCAGCGGCAGCTGGTCGCTCTGCAAAAACTCGGCCAGCGCGTCGCACAGCGCGATCTTGTTGCGCAGGCTCAGTTCGATGTTGATGCGCTCAATGCCGTCGGTGTATTCGGCCATGCGCGGCAGCGGAATCACCACGTCTTCGTTGATCTTGAAGGCGTTGGTGTGGCGGCTGATGGCCGCGGTGCGCTTGCGGTCGAGCCAGAATTTTTTGCGCGCTTCGGGGCTGGTGGCGATAAAGCCTTCGCCGCTGCGGCCATTGGCCAGGCGCACCACTTCGCTGGTGACACGGGCCACGGCGTCGGCATCGTCACCGGCAATGTCGCCAAACAGCACCATCTTCGGCAGCCCGCCGTGCTTTTTGCTTTTGGTGGCGTACCCGACAGCTTTCAGGTAACGGTCGTCCAAATGCTCCAGCCCGGCCAGCACCACGCCCGAGCGCTTTTGCTCGGCAAACATGAAGTCTTTGATATCGACAATGCTCGGCACGGCGTCCTTGGCGTTGCCAAAGAACTCCAAACAAATGGTGCGGGTGTGCGCTGGCATCCGGTGCACCACCCAGCGGCAGCTGGTGATCAATCCGTCGCAGCCTTCTTTCTGGATACCCGGCAGGCCGGCCAAAAACTTGTCGGTGACGTCCTTGCCCAGGCCTTCTTTACGGAACGTGCTGCCGGGAATATCCAGCCGCTCGGTGCGTACAAAGGTTTTGCCATCGGCCTCGAAATACTGCAGCTCAAAGCTGGCCATTTCGACATCGTGGATCTTGCCGAGGTTGTGGTTCAGCCGCGTCACTTCCAGCCACTGCGCCTCGGGCGTCACCATGCGCCAGCTGGCCAGGTTGTCCAGCGCCGTGCCCCACAGCACGGCTTTTTTGCCACCGGCGTTCATGGCGACGTTGCCGCCAACGCACGAAGCCTCGGCGCTGGTTGGATCGACGGCAAACACGTAACCGGCGCGCTCGGCGGCGTCGGCGACGCGCTGCGTCACCACGCCGGCTTCGGTCCAGACGGTGGCGACTTCGCCCTCCACGCCCGGCAGGCTGCACATTTCCACCTCGGTCATGGCTTCGAGCTTTTCGGTGTTGATGACGGCGCTCTTCCAAGTCAATGGAATGGCGCCGCCGGTGTAGCCGGTGCCGCCGCCACGTGGAATGATGGTCAGGCCCAGCTCAATGCAGCCTTTGACCAACGCGGCCATTTCAGCCTCGGTGTCCGGGGTCAACACGACAAACGGGTATTCAACGCGCCAGTCGGTGGCGTCAGTGACGTGGCTGACGCGCGACAGGCCGTCAAACTTGATGTTGTCTTTGGCGGTACAGCGCCCCAGGGTGCGCGCAATGTCGCGGCGCAGGCTGGTGGCCAGGACGAAGGTGGCATCGAACTCGGCCACGGCGCGGTGCGCGGCCTGCACCAGCTCGCCCACCCGGCGGTCGCGCTCGGCGTCCACGGCGGGGGTGCGGCGTTTTTCCACCTCGGCCAGACGGTGCAGCAGCGCCTCGACCAGTTGTTTGCGCCGGTTCGGGTTGTCCAGCAAGTCATCTTGCAGGTACGGATTGCGCTGCACCACCCAAATATCGCCCAGCACCTCGTATAGCATCCGCGCCGAACGGCCGGTGCGGCGCTCGCTGCGCAAGCGATTGAGCACGTCCCACGAGGGCATGCCCAGTAAGCGGATGACGATCTCGCGGTCCGAGAACGAGGTGTAGTTGTAGGGGATTTCGCGCAAACGGGCGGGCTCGGCAGCCTGCGCCTGCAGGGCGGCCAATGCAATCGGAACATTCATGGGGTGAGACCTGGTGTGGGCGCCGCGCGCCCAGGAGCCGTGGGGCCGCGATTTTATGACAGCGTTACCGCCCAGACCGTCCCTCTGTCAGATGCCCCGGCGGCGCCCCTGCGGTTCAGACTCAGAACAAGACGCGGCTGCGGATGGTGCCGTTGACCTGCGCCAGCTTTTCCAGCGCCAGATCGGACGAGGCAGCGTCCATGTCGATCACCACATAGCCCACCGCCTCGTTGGTCTGCAGGTACTGCCCAGCGATGTTGACGTGGTTGTCCGCCAGAATACGGTTGATTTCTGACAGCACACCGGGCACGTTGCGGTGGATGTGCAGCAAGCGGTGCTTGCCAGGGTGGGCCGGCAGCGCCACTTCCGGAAAGTTGACCGACGAAATCGAGGTGCCGTTGTCGCTGTACTTGACCAGCTTTTCTGCCACTTCGGAGCCGATGTTGGCCTGCGCTTCAATGGTTGAGCCGCCGATGTGCGGCGTCAGGATGACGTTGTCCAGACCGCGCAGCGGCGAGATGAACTCGTCCTTGTTG
Source organism: Simplicispira psychrophila DSM 11588 (assembly GCF_000688255.1). GTDB lineage: Bacteria > Pseudomonadota > Gammaproteobacteria > Burkholderiales > Burkholderiaceae_C > Simplicispira > Simplicispira psychrophila. The sequence continues at coordinate 6,600 of NZ_JHYS01000005.1, forward strand.
CTGCGCGGCTCGACCGGGAACACATCGACGGCGGCGCCGAGCAGTTTTTTCTCGCGCAGCGCCTGGGCCAGCGGCTCAATCTCGACCACCGTGCCGCGTGCGGCGTTGATCAAAATGCCCCCGGGTTTCATGGCAGCGATTTCAGCGGCGCCAATCATCCACTGCGTCGAGGGCAATTCAGGCACATGCAGGCTGACGATGTCGCTTTGGCCCAGCAGCTCGTGCAGCGAGGCCACTTGGCGCGCATTGCCCAGCGGCAGCTTGCTGACCACGTCGTAAAACGCCACCTGCATGCCCAGACCTTCGGCCAGCACCGACAACTGGGTGCCGATGGAGCCATAGCCGACGATGCCCAGCGTTTTGCCGCGAATCTCGTAGGCGTTGTCGGCCGACTTGAGCCAGCCGCCGCGGTGCGCTACGGCATTTTTTTCGGGGATGCCGCGCAGCAGCAAGATCGCCTCGGCCAGCACCAGCTCGGCCACCGAGCGGGTGTTGGAGTACGGCGCGTTGAACACGGCGATGCCGCGCTCGCGGGCGGCGTTCAAATCGACCTGGTTGGTGCCAATGCAAAAGCAGCCCACGGCCACCAGCTTGGGCGCGCAGGCAAACACCTCGGCGGTGAGCTGGGTACGCGAGCGGATACCGACAAAGTGCACATCGGCCATTTTTTGCTTCAGCTCGTCTTCCGGCAAGGCGCCCGCCACCGACTCGATCTGCGTGTAGCCGGCCCGGCGCAGCACCTCCAGCGCGGAAGGGTGTACGCCCTCCAGCAACAAAAATTTGATCTTGCTTTTGTCCAGGGAAGTAGTGGGCATAAAAATCCAGTATTAAAAAATGCGGGCTTACACAATGTGTGTGTAACCAGTGTCACCGCAAGCATGGTGCAACGCACAAAACCTTGCAGACCATGGTGCAATAACCTGCCCCGTCAAAGTAAGCTGGACTGCAGCGCTTCGACACCCAGAGCAGCGCGTACCGCTGACGCCCCTTTATCTGCGACATCTCCGACCTCCTGCCGAAAGTCCAGTCCATGAAAACCACCGATCCCTGGCCCTACCCACGCTGGATTGCACACCGCGGCGCTGGCCAACTGGCGCCCGAGAACACGCTGGCCGCCTTCCGCCGGGGCGCGGCGCACGGCTATCGCATGTTCGAGTGTGACGTGAAATTGAGCGCCGATGGCGTGCCCTTTCTGCTGCATGACAGCACGCTGACACGCACCACCCATGCGGCAGCACAGCTGTCGGCTGACGCCAGCCGGGTCGCTGGCGAGCACCACTGGGCGACGCTGGCGCAGCTGGACGCTGGCAGCTGGCATTCGCGTGAATACGCGGGCGAACCGTTGCCCACACTCGACAACGTGGCCGCCTGGTGTCTGGCCAACCATTGCGTTCTGAACCTGGAGCTCAAGCCCACGCCGGGTACCGAGCGCGAAACCGGCGAGGGGGTGGCCCGCCGCGCTGCGCAGTTGTGGCAAGGCAGCGCAGTGCCGCCGCTGTTGACCTCGTTCCAGACTGAAGCACTGGCGGGCGCGCGCACCGGGGCTCCGGCCCTGCCGCGCGGCCTGTTGCTGGAGTCGTTGAGCACCGACTGGCTGGACACGGCGCGGATGCTCGGCTGCGTGGCGGTGGTCTGCAACCACGCGCTATGGGACGCCTCCACCGTGGCACAAGCCAAAAGCGCAGGCCTGCGCTGCCTGAGCTACACCGTCAACGATGCCTGGGCCGCGCAGCGCCTGTGGGACTTGGGTACGGACGGCATCATTACTGACCGGGTGGATCTGTTCAGTCCGGCGGATTGAGCTGTCGAAAATTGGTGACCTGTCTATGACCTCTGCCCTTGTCTGGTTCCGCCGCGATCTGCGCTGCCACGACCACGCCGCCCTGCACCACGCACTGCGCACTGCCGATCAGGTGCACTGCGCCTTTGTTTTTGACACCGATATCCTCGATGCTTTGCCCAGCCGCTGTGACCGGCGCGTGGACTTTATCCACGCCAGCCTGCAAGAACTGGATAGTGCACTGAACCATCTGTCGCGTGCTGCTGACGGTACGGGCAGCGGGATGCTGGTGCGCCATGGCCGCGCCATCGACCATATCGTGCAGCTAGCTCTATCGCTGGGCGTGAGCCAGGTCTGCGCCAACCGCGACTACGAGCCGGACGCCATCGCCCGCGACCGCGCCGTGGCCGAGCAACTGGCGGCGCACGGCATTGGCTGGATTGACTTCAAGGACCAGGTGGTGCTGGAGCAAAACGAGGTACTGACCCAGGCTGGCACGGCGTTCAGCGTGTTCACGCCCTACCGCAGCGCCTGGCTCAAGCGGCTGGATGCGTTTCAGTTGCAGCCCTACCCGATTGCCAAGTACGCCGCGCGTTTGGCGCTCAAGCCCGCTCGCGAAGCCTTGATCCCGCTGGCAGCGTTGGGTTTTACGCCGAGCAATCTGGCCGACCTGCCGATGCCTACCGGGATGCAAGGCGGGCGCCAATTGCTGGCTGACTTTGCCCAGCGCATCGACGGCTACCGTGAAGCGCGCGACTTCCCGGCGCGCAAGGGCGTGTCTTATCTGTCGGTCCACCTGCGCTTTGGCACCGTGTCGGTGCGCGAATTGGCGGCTTTGGCAGAGCAACATAAAAATGCAGGCCATGGCGGCGAAGGCGCAGCCACTTGGCTGTCGGAGCTGGTGTGGCGCGACTTCTACCAGATGATTCTGTGGCACCACCCGCATGTCGTCACCCAGGCGTTCAAACCGGCCTACGACCATATCGCCTGGGACGACGCACCCGAACTGTGGGCCGCCTGGTGCCAGGCGCACACCGGCTACCCGCTGGTCGATGCCGCCCTGCGCCAGCTGCACCAGACCGGCTACATGCACAACCGCCTGCGCATGGTGGTGGCGTCGTTTTTGACCAAAGACTTGGGTATCGACTGGCGCCGGGGCGAGCGCCATTTTGCCCAGCACCTGAACGACTACGACTTGGCCGCCAACAACGGCGGCTGGCAGTGGGCCGCATCCACCGGCTGCGATGCCCAGCCGTGGTTTCGCATCTTCAACCCGACCACGCAGTCGCAGAAATTTGACCCGCAAGGGCGCTTCATCCGCCGTTATGTGCCTGAATTGGCCGGCCTGCCGGACAAATACCTCCACGCGCCGACCAGCGCCAGCGCGGCGGTGCTGGCCCAGGCCGGTGTGCGCATTGGTGTGGACTACCCGGCGCCCGTGGTCGATCACGCCCAGGCGCGCCAGCGCACGTTGATGCGCTTTGGCTTTGCCGCTGCCGAAGCCAAGGCACAGGCACAGACAGGACAAATTCCGGCCAGTTCGCCTACAGCAAAAAAATCAAATAACTCACTTTTTAATAGCTGATGGCGCTTATCCCATAAGCGATACAGGTCAAAATGGCATAAAAATTAATGCCATGCAGGCGGGATTTTTCCTGACACGTCCACGGGAACTACCGCCTTAGCAGTCTCTCCAACAGAGTGCTAATATGATGAATGCTTAGAGAAAAGGAGTCCTGAATGACCATTCAAACTGGATCCGCGACAACCGCTCTGGCCGCACCCAATCCTTGGATGTTGGTGCCGCCGCTGGGTAATTTGGACGCTTACATTTCGGCCGTGAATCGACTGCCGCTGCTGACGCTGGAAGAAGAGCAAAGCGCTGCGCGCGATCTGCGCGCCAACAACGACTTGGATGCTGCGGGCCGGCTGGTGATGTCGCACCTGCGCTTGGTGGTGTCGATCTCACGCCAATACCTGGGGTATGGTTTGCCGCACGGTGACCTGATCCAGGAGGGCAATGTCGGACTGATGAAAGCCGTCAAGCGCTTTGACCCCGACCAGGGCGTGCGCTTGGTCAGCTATGCCATGCATTGGATCAAGGCCGAGATCCACGAATACATCCTGAAGAACTGGCGCATGGTCAAGGTGGCCACCACCAAGGCACAGCGCAAGCTGTTTTTCAACCTGCGCTCGATGAAGCAACGCTTCCAGGCCAGTGCCGCCAACAACGACACGCACCGCAACACCCTGTCCGAGCAGGAAATCGACCTGATGGCGGACCAGCTCAACGTCAAGCGCGAAGAGGTGATGGAGATGGAAACGCGCATGTCCGGTGGCGATGTGCTGCTGGACCCCGCACCATCCGATGACGGCGAGCAGGCCTTTGGGCCCATCGCTTATCTGGCCGATGCGACGCATGAGCCCACTGCCATGCTCGAATCACGCCAGCGCGATGTGTTGTCCTCCGATGGCATTGCCACGGCTTTGTCGGACTTGGACGAGCGCAGCCGGCGCATCGTGCAAGAGCGCTGGCTCAACGTCAACGACGATGGCTCGGGCGGCATGACGCTGCACGAACTGGCCGCTGTGTACGGCGTCAGCGCTGAGCGCATTCGGCAAATCGAGTCGGCAGCCATGAAAAAAATGAAAAAAACGCTGATCGAATACGCCTGACCCGCCGAGCGCGTGGACTGGGCGGTGCGCAAAGGCTCAGCGCCCCTCGTGCAGTAGCGCGCGCACGTCCTGGGTCAGCGCCTCAGCACCGCTACCGTAGCGGTTGTAGACGCGCAAACGCCCTTGCGGGTCGTAGATATAGCTGCCCGCCGAATGGTCCATGGTGTAACTGGTGGCTGTGGTGCCATCGACCTTTTTGTAATAAATTTTGTAGTTTTTGGCCAATGCCGGCAGCTGCTCGGGTGTAGGGCGCAGCGCCAAAAAACTCGAATCAAAATTGCCCATGTAGGCCTTGAGCATGTCCAGTGTGTCGCGCTCAGGGTCTACGGTGATAAAAATGCCTTGAAGACGTTCGCCGTCTGCACCCAGCGCCTGCTTGACTTGGGCCAGTTCCTGCATCGAGGTCGGGCAGACATCGGGACATTGGGTAAAACCAAAAAACACCACCACCACCTTGCCCGGGAAGTCCTGGATGCTGCGCACCTGGCCGTTATGGTCGGTCAGAGAAAAGTCGCGCGCGTAATCGGCGCCGGTGATATCCACCCCCCGAAATTCAGTCTTGTTTTGGGAGCAAGCACTTAAAACAGCTGCAGCGCTTATGGACATTGCGCTAATAGCTATTAATTTAAGAGCGTTTCGTTTCAGCATGGAGCCTCGGTAAAAAATCAGAAAACATAATGATCCACCAGCAGTGCGGCAAACAGCGTACTCAGGTGGATCAGGGAAAAGCGGAAGGTCTTGCGGGCCAGCGCATCGGAATAATGGCGCCACAACGCAAAGCCGTAGCCACAAAACCCTACTCCCAACACCATGGCGGCGGCCAGATAGATCCACGAACTCATGCCGTAGACAAAGGGCATCAGGCAGCCGGCAAACAGGATCAGGGTATACAAGAACACTTGCAGCCGGGTGAACTGGTTGCCATGCGTCACCGGCAGCATGGGCAAACCGGCCTTGCGGTAGTCCTCGACACGGTACAGCGCCAAAGCCCAGAAGTGCGGCGGCGTCCACAAAAAAATGATCAGGCACAGGATCAGCGCCTCGGGGCCGACATCACCGCGCAGCGCGGCCCAGCCCAGTACGGGCGGCATGGCACCGGCCGCCCCGCCAATCACGATATTTTGCGGTGTCAGCGGCTTGAGCACCAAGGTATAGACCACGGCATAACCGACAAAGGTCGCCAGTGTCAGCCACATGGTGAACGGGTTGATCCACACATACAACACCACCGAACCCGCCACACACAACGCCACCGAAAACGCTAGCGCTTGCCGGTCCGATAACTGACCCTGGGCCGTGGGGCGCCAAGAGGTGCGCCGCATCTTGGCATCGATGGTTTTCTCGACCAGGCAATTAAACACGGCAGCGGCGCCCGCCACCCACCAGATGCCGACGCAAGCGACGGCCATTTTGAGCACCTCGGCGCCACTGGGCAGCCCAGGCACGGCCAGCACCATGCCGATAAAGGCGCAAAACACGATCAGCTGCAGCACCCGCGGCTTGGTCAGCACGTAGTATTGCGACAGACGGGAGGGCGCAGAAGAGAAAAAAGTGGCAGCAGTCATACAGAAATTCTCCCAGCGCCGACAGGCGCAGTAGTTGCAGACAGCGAACGCTGAACCAGCGCCGCACTGCGGCTCGCACCCAACGCCCAGGTGAGCACCAGCACCAGCGCCGCCGCTCCCCCCGTGTGCAGCACCGCCGCCAGCAGCGGCCAGTCCAGCACTACGTTGCTCAGGCCGCTGACCAGTTGCAGCAGTGCCAGAGTCGCCAGCCAGCGGGCTTGTGCACCCAAGGTGCGTGCCCCGACCAAGGATGGCAGAGCCAGCGCCGCACGGTGCATACGCCATGCCAATAGCCCCAGCCACAGCAGGACCACATACGCAAACAACCGGTGCACATAGTGGATGGCAGTGAGGGCCGAAAAATCCAGCAGACTGCCGTCTGCGCGCATTCCCAGTGCGCGCCACACTTCAAAGCCCTGGGCAAAATCCATGGCGGGCCACCAGCTGCCTTGGCATAACGGAAAGGTATTGCACGCCAGTACGGCGTAATTGGTACTGACCCAGCCGCCCAACAGCACTTGCACACCCACCGCCAGCGCAGCCAGAAAGAGCAGCCAGCGCAGTCCGCGCCCCAGCACCACCGGCTGCTGATCCTGCACCGCCTGGGAGTGGCGCACGGCTTGCACCGCCAACAAAACCAGCAGCACCAGCCCACCGACTAAATGCAGGGTGACGATGGCCGGGAATAGTTTCATGGTCACGGTCAAGGCACCAAACGCGCCTTGCAGACACACCCACGCCAGGGTGAAGGTGGCCCAACCAGGATGCAGCGGCAACGCCCCAGCCGCATCTTTGCGCACGCGTCCCCGTTCGCGCCACGCCATCACGGCCAGCACCGTGATCAACGCCCCCACCCCCGTCGCTAGGTAACGGTGCACCATTTCCACCCAGGCTTTGCGGTGGGTGACCGGGCCAGTAGGCATGGCAGTTTGGGCAGCGGCAATCGGGGCGTGAGCACCCAGCGGACTGGCGTTGCCGTAGCAGCCGGGCCAGTCGGGGCAGCCCAGCCCGGAATCGGTCAGGCGCGTGAAGGCGCCAAACAGCACCAGATCAAAGGTCAGAAACAGCGTGAGCACGGTGAGTGCCTGCCAGCGGCGCTGGCGTGCGCTGCCAACGTGGCGCCGCCATACCCACAGCAACGGCCCTAATGCCACCAGCGCCCCCAGCAGCAGCATCTGCAGCAGCGGCGTCAGATCGTAGAGGGGCTGCGGCATGGCCATTACAGCGGCGGCTCCCGCCCCGCCGTGTCCCAGCTGGCCGAGGCGCGCAGCAGGCGATCCAGATCACGCTTGGCTTTGGCGGCTGCAGCGGCATCCATGCCGGCCGGAAAACGCATCATCCAGTGGCCCATCGGATCGACGACATACAAATGCTCCTCCAAAGCGTGCCCCGGCGCCGGCGCCAGCCACTGCGCCAGGGCTGCAGCGTCCACGCGCAGCACGGTACTCTGCTGCAGGCCGGGCAGGAGGGCGTCGGGCAGGGGCGCGTCATCGGTGATTAACCAGACCCAGTCCACCCGGTCTTTTTCGCGGCCCAGGCTTTCACGCATCTGGCGCTGCCAGTACAGATTGTTTTGACAGCTGGCAGCACAATGTCCCGGCGCCACGCTGACCAGCAGCCATTGGCCTTTGAGCGTATCGAGCGTGCTTTGGTGCCCATCCAGCGCCGTCGCCGTCAAAGTCGGCAAACTGCGCTGCGACTCGATGAGTTCGCCAAAATTACGCCGCCCTTCTGGACGCACGACGTAATAGGTGAAGTAGGACGCCAGCACCGGGGCTGCGCACACCAGCAGCACGCCGAGCATTTTCCAGCGGGCAAAACGGCTGGTACGGGGCGCCAAAGAAGCCTCCGCCTCAGGCAGCGGTGCGGGGACGTGTGGGCAGGAAGCGTGGGACAAGTTGGAACCAGACATAGAGAAGTGCTACCAAGGTACAAAGCCCAAACCACTGGAAGGCGTAGCCATAGTGCTTTTCAACGCCGGTCTGGATCGCTGGCCAATCGCGCTGTAGGCCTTCGCTGCCTGCATCGGTCTGCAGCACGGCGACATCGGCGGGCAGCAAACCGGTTTCAATACGAAAAGCGGTCATATCCAGATTCTGTCGGATAGGCGAAGCCTGCTGCATAGGGGTATCTCCCCCCAGCGCATACAGCCGGGAAGGCGGCAAGGCCAACCGACCGGCTATTTGCACCGGCCCGGTGGGCGTGTCGATGGCGGGCAGAGCGGTGCGGTCCTGAAAATTGCGCGGCGCCCAGCCGCGTTGCACCAGGACCACCCCAGCGCCCTGGGACAGTTGCAGCGGCGTGACGACAAAAAACCCCACATGGCCCTGCATCTGGCGATTGTCCAGAAAAACGGTGTACTGGGGCAACCATTGCCCGCGCAGCAACACCCGCCGATGCAACAAGGCGGGAATATCTGCAGCCGCCCCAGATGGCACACCAAAGCTGGCGCCGTCCAGCACGGGCAGGCGTGAGCGCGCTTCAATGGCCGCGTGCAGCGCTTCCTTTTGCGCGGCACGATCAAGCTGCCAGCGCCCCAGCGCAGCCGTCGCCGCCATCGTGGCCACCGCAGCCACGGTGAGCAACCAGAAACGCACATCCAGATGCAGTGTTTTGCCGGGTGTCACGGGATAATCAGCGCCATGAAAATATTCGTGCTGCTTGCTTTTGTAGCCATTTTGGCCAGCCTGGGAGTGGCGTTGTTTTTCATGGTGCGCAAAAACCGCACCGAGCAAGACCGGGGCGCACGCATGGCGCAAGCGCTGGCTTGGCGGGTGGGTCTGTCGATACTGCTGTTTGTCTGCCTCCTGGCCGCCTGGAAGCTGGGCTACATCCAGCCCACCGGCCTGCCCATGGGGCCACGCTAGAGGGCTGGTGAACACGGCAAACCGACGGCAAGGGCGCCCTACATCCAGTAAACCACAACATACAAACCGAGCCAGACCACATCCACAAAGTGCCAGTACCAGGTGGCACCTTCAAAACCAAAGTGTTTGTCCGCCGTGAAATGGCCCTTTTGCAGACGCAGCGTGATGAACAACAACATCAACATGCCGACGAAGACGTGAAAGCCATGGAAGCCGGTCAGCATGAAGAAAGTGGAGCCATAAATGCCCGAGGTCATCTTCAGGTTCAACTCGGTATAGAGGTGGTAGTACTCGTAGCCTTGTACGGTCAAAAATGAGATACCCAGCAATACCGTCACCCACATGAAGGCAACGGCTTTACGGCGATGGCTTGCGCGCAGTGCATAGTGCGCCATCGTCAAAGTGACGCCTGAGGTGAGCAGCAGCGCCGTGTTGATGGTCGGCAGCCAAAATGGCCCGACGGTCTGGAACGGCTCAACGATGCCTGCGGGCGAAGCCGTAGCACCAGCCGCCAGACTGGGCCAGATCGCCTTGAAACCAGGCCACAGCAGCGAATTATCCAGACTGCCCAGGGCTGGCACTGAATGGGCACGCGCCCACCACAGCGCCGTAAAGAAGGCGCCAAAAAACATCACTTCCGAGAAGATGAACCAACTCATGCTCCAGCGGTAAGAGAGGTCAATCTTGTGGCCATAAAACCCACCTTCACTTTCCTGGATCGCCTCTTTGAACCACTGAAAGAGCACCAACAGCCACCACAGCAGGCCAAAGAAGAAGCAATATTTGCCCCACTCGTAGCTATTGATCCATTGGCTGGCGCCCAGCATGACAAAAAATAGTCCTGCAGCCGCCATGATGGGGTGGCGTGATTCAGAAGGGACAAAGTAGTACGGGGTTGCGCCCTGGCCAGATGTACGCATTTCAGCTCCTCGGTATGGGGTGTCCTGAATGGGAGATGCAGGACACCCGGTCTTTGATCCCATGGGAGGCTTTACAGCATCCCACCTTTCACACAATCCAATGCACCAACGCGATCAACGACAGCACGAGCGTAAAAATCGCTAGCAGTCCGATGGCAATCAGGTGCAGTGGATTGATTTTTTGCAGATCCTGCTGGTATTGGCTGTCTTTACGCACCCCGATCATCGACCAAGCCACGGCCCGCAGGGTGCGCAGCCACGAACCCGTGCGGCGCGTCTCTGGCGGACTCTGGGGACGCTGCTCTTTCATGATCCAGCGCCTGTCGGCACCTGCTGCGGCGCCCATGCCGCCGTCGAGGGGGGCGCTGGGGGTGTTTTTCCACCGACTTCAAAAAACGTATAGGACAGGGTGATGGTGGCAACATCTTTGGACAGGCGCGGATCAATGACGAAGGCCACTGGCCACTCTTTTTTTTCCCCCGGCTCCAGCGTGTACTGGTTAAAGCAAAAACATTCCAGCTTGTTGAAATGCGCGGCCGCTCGGGCCGGGGCGTAGCTGGGCACCGCCTGGGCAGCCATGCGGCGGTTCTGGACGTTCTGAAACTCGTACATCACCGTAGCCAATTCACCGGGATGCACTTTCAGCGAGCGGATCGCCGGCTTGAATTTCCAGGGGCCGCGTGCGTTGGCGTCAAACTCGACGGTGATGGTGCGGCTGCGATCGATCTGGGTATTGGCTGGCAGGCGCACATCCCGTCCCGCCGAGCCATTGCCGGGCACTTGGCGCTCCGACAGCGCCAGGATATTGATGCCCGTCATCTCGCAGATACGCTTATAAATCGGAATCAAGGCATAGCCAAAGGCAAACATGCCCAGCGTGATGACGATCAGTTTGAGCACCATCCGGGCATTTTCGCGGTGCCTGCGCATGGCCTGGCCCTCAGTGCGCCAACAGCAGCATCTTCACCACGATCCCGGCGAAGAACACGGCGGCCACGCTCGCCAGCACCAGGGCGGTGCGTAGATTGTCTTTTTTCTGCTGTGGGGTCATGGGGCACCTCAACCGATCACTCGGGTCGCGGTTTCATCGAGCCGAGGCGGCTCGACAAACGTGTGGAATGGCGCCGGCGAAGGCACTTGCCATTCCAGTCCTTCAGCGCCCTCCCACGGGTTTTGCGGCGCTGGTGCCCCTTTGCCGCGCATACAAGGCAGCACCACCGCCAGGAAAAAATACACCTGCGCAAAGCCAAAGAAAAATGCCCCGACGCTGGCCAACGCATTGAAATCAGCAAACTGCATCGGGTAGTCGGCATAGCGGCGCGGCATACCGGCCAGGCCCAGGAAGTGCATCGGAAAGAAGATGACGTTGAACGAAATCAGCGACCACCAGAAGTGGATCTGGCCGCGCCGCTCGACATACATGCGCCCCGTCCACTTGGGCAGCCAAAAATACACCCCCGAGAACATGGCAAACAAGGAGCCGGCCACCAGGACGTAATGGAAATGGGCAACGACGTAATAGGTGTCCTGCAACTGCACGTCGATCGGCGCCAGGGCCAAGATCAGTCCAGTGAAGCCGCCGATGGTGAAGACAAAAATGAAGCCGATGGCAAATAGCATCGGCGTTTCAAAGGTCAACGAGCCACGCCACATGGTGGCCACCCAGTTGAAAATCTTTACCGCCGTGGGCACCGAAATCAGCATGGTGGCATACATGAAAAACAGCTGACCCGTCACCGGCATACCGGTGGTGAACATGTGGTGCGCCCACACGATGAACGACAAAATCGCAATCGAGGAAGTGGCATACACCATCGAGGCATAGCCAAACAGCTTCTTACGCGAGAAAGCCGGCACCACCTGGCTGATGATGCCGAACGCCGGCAAGATCATGATGTACACCTCGGGGTGGCCGAAAAACCAGAAAATGTGCTGGTACATCACCGGGTCGCCGCCGCCGCCCGGGTTGAAAAAGCTGGTGCCGAAATGGCGATCGGTCAGCGTCATGGTGATGGCGCCCGCCAGCACTGGCATCACCGCAATCAGCAGATAGGCCGTGATCAGCCAAGTCCAGCAGAACATGGGCATCTTCATCAGCGTCATGCCCGGCGCACGCATATTCAAAATAGTGACGATGATGTTGATCGCCCCCATGATCGACGAAGCCCCCAGCAGGTGGATCGCAAAAATGGTCGAATCCATCGAAGGCCCCATCTGCAGCGTCAGCGGGGCATACAGCGTCCAGCCCGCCGCGGGTGCACCGCCAGGCATGAAGAAAGACCCCATCATCAAAATCGCCGCTGGCACCATCAACCAGAAACTGAAGTTGTTCATGCGCGCAAATGCCATATCCGAGGCGCCGATCTGCAGCGGCACCATCCAGTTCGCAAAGCCGACAAACGCCGGCATGATGGCGCCAAACACCATGATCAGGCCATGCATGGTGGTGAGCTGGTTGAACATCTCGGGATTGACCAGTTGCAAACCGGGCTTGAACAGTTCAGCGCGGATCAGCAGCGCCAGCACGCCACCGACCATCAGCATGGTGAAGGCAAACAACAGGTACAGCGTGCCAATGTCCTTATGGTTGGTAGCAAACAGCCAGCGGCGCCAGCCGGTGGGCGTATGGTGGTGACCATCCGCATGGCCTGCCGGATGGCCGACATACCCAGGGTTGTCGAGAACTGCGCTCATGGTGGATTTCCCCTGCTTTTCGATGCTGTTTACTTGGTGCGCTGCGCCAGCACTTCGGCCGGCTGCACCAACTGCCCCGTCTGGTTCGACCAAGCATTTTTGGTATAGCTGACCACAGCCGCCAGATCGGTATCGCTGAGCTGTTTCCAGGATGGCATGGCACCGTTGACAGCGCCATGCAACACCACCTGCAATTGCCGGGTGTGGTCGGCATCCTTGACGATGGCCGAACCATCGAGTGGCTTGATCGGCCCGGCGCCCTTGCCATTGGCTTGGTGGCAGGCGGCGCAGTTGCCGGCATAGACCTTTTCACCGCGGGCCAGCAAGGCGGGTAGCACCCAAACCTTGGCTGGGTCATCCAGCAAGGCCGCGGCCTTCTGGGTTTGGACCTGCACCCACTGGGTGTACTCCGGCGCCGACAGCACCTTCACATGGATCGGCATGTAGGCATGCTCTTTGCCGCACAGCTCGGCGCATTGACCGTAGTAGTCGCCCACCTTGTCAGCACGGAACCAGGTGTCGCGCACAAAGCCCGGAATGGCATCCTGCTTGATGCCAAAGGCCGGCACCATGAATGAATGGATCACGTCGTTGGCGGTGGTGATGATGCGCACTTTCTTGCCTACCGGCACTACCAGCGGGTAATCGACTTTCAGCAGGTAATCATCGGGCGCCTGGGACACGTCGCCGCTATTGGACATCTGGCGATGGCTGCTGTCGAGGGTGGAAATGAAGGACAGACCTTCACCTTCCCCCTGCAGATAGTCGTAGCCCCATTTCCACTGGTAGCCCGTGGTCTTGATGGTCAGGTCGGCGTTGGTGGTGTCCTTTTGCGCCACCAGCACCTTGGTGGCAGGCAGTGCCATGAGGATCACGATGACAAATGGGATCACCGTCCAGATCAACTCGACGGTGACCGATTCATGGAAATTAGCGGCCTTGGCGCCGCGCGATTTGCGATGGTGCCAAATGGAATAAAACATCACGCCAAACACGCCGATAAAAATCACCGTGCAGACGATCAGCATCATCCAATGCAAAAAATGCTGTTCCTCGGCAATTCGGGTGACGGGCGGTGCCAGGTTCAACTGATTTACCGCCGGGCCACCGGGGAGATCGTTGACCGCATAGGCAGCGGTACCGGCCCAGGCGCTAACCCAGCACAGCACTCCAGCCAGTCGATTAGCAATGCGTTTCGTAGTACCCATTGACATCCAAGCCTCCCGTAAGTCGTAGCCTGCCACTCCTGCCGTGGCAGCACAGGGAACCTGCAAGAGCGCATTCGCGCTCTCAAAGGCCTCACCACCTGTGCCATGTTTGCTCAGACAAAACAATACGTCAGGCCCGCGACCGCACACCCCCCTATAAACCAGCAGTTCAAATGTAAAAATTCATAACTGATCAGCGAAAAGGCAAGGCATTTGGAGAGATACGAACGTGTCTATGCCAGCCCCATCAGAGCCATGGGGCTGATCAAAGAGAACGGGGCACAGGGTTTTTCAGAACCGATCAGGACGGCGATTTTTTACGCCCCGCCCCGAGCAACATGGCGCGCATGTCCTGCAACGACACGGCGCTGTGCTCACCCACCGGCACCCGGGGCGCGGGCTTGAAGGCGTGGCCATAGACAATTTCAAAAGTCAGCGACAGGCGCCCCGCTTGCGCCGGGTCAGCCAGACGCTCGGTCAAGGCTTGCAACAAGCGCTCATGCCAGCCGCGCCCGCGCAATCCAGCAAAGCGCTGCGGGTGCAAATTGACACCCAGTCCGCGCAGCTCTTGCAGCAGGCGCGGGGCATCGGTAAAGGTCAGGGTGATGCGCTCCATGTCCATTACCGGCTCGGCAAAGCCGGCCTGCACCAGCATATCGCCCCAGTCGTGCATATCCGTGAAAGCATGGCCGGGGGGCGGCCACCCCAGATCGGCATAGACCGCGTGCAACTCACGCAAAGAGTCCGGACCCAGGCACGAGAACATCAGGTAGCCATCCACCCCCAGAGCGCGATGCCACTGTGCAAACAAGGCCTGCGGGTCGGCCGCCATGTGCAGGGCCATATTGGCCCACAGCATTTGCACCGCGCCCTCAGCCGGGCTATCAAAACGGGTTGCTCCTCCTGTCCAGCGTGCAGCACGCCACCACGGGCTGGCCAACGCCTGGGCCGCGTGCGTCTGGCGCTGCGGCGCGGTTTCGGTGACCAAACACTGGGCGTCGGGATAGCGCTGGCGCACCAGGGCGTGGGCTTGCAGGCCACCGCGCACCGCATCCCAGTGGCACCACGCGGTGGGGGCTGCGCGAATCCACTGCAAACGCGCTTCCATGCGCTGCGCCACCTCGTCGTGCAGCCAGGGCGCAACTGCAGGGGCACCCGCGTGCCATCGGGCGGCAGCAACAGGATCAATCGTGGGAGGGCGCTCGGAGGACATGGATAAAACAGGTCAAAAAAGAAGGCAACAAAAGGACACGCAAGCCTCTTATATTGGACACCAACATGTTGAACACGTTCGCTTCAAGGGTATCGGCCGGTTGGCGCAGCTGGGCCGGGCATATTCCCAGCCAGTGCGCGGTGTGCCATGCGTGGCCCGCGCAGCGCATCTGCAACGCCTGCAGTGCACGGTTTGCTCCGCCACAGCCACGCTGCAGGACCTGCGCCTTGCCTCTGCCCGGCTCTGTGCAGCAATGTGGCGCCTGCCTGCGCCAGCCACCGCCACTGGACTGCTGCATGGCTGCCGTCGATTACGGCTATCCGTGGGCACACGCCATAGCGCAGTTCAAATTTCAGGGCGACCCCGGCTGGGCCAGCGCTCTGGCCGCACTGCTGCACCGCACACCGCAGGCAACCCAGGCACTGGCTGCGGCCGATTGGGTACTGCCGATCCCCTTGTCACGCCAACGCCTGCAGGAGCGGGGCTTCAACCAGGCACTGCTGCTGGCACGCCAATTGGCGCCGGACAAAAGCAGCGCAGCCCTGCTGTTGCGCCTGCAGCACACCCGAGCCCAAAGCCGGCTGACGCGCACGCAGCGCTTGCACAATCTGGACGACGCCTTTGCCGTGGAGCCTTTACAGTTGGCACACCTGCAAGGCAAAAAAATCGTACTGGTCGATGATGTGATGACCACGGGCGCTACGCTACACACGGCGGCGCTGGCGCTGCGCCAGGCCGGAGCGCAACACATCACCGCCATGGTGGTGGCCCGTACGGCCCACTGATGCCGCAATGATCAAACCTTGGATACTTTTTCTTACTTTGAGTCGCTTAGGACGGCACTGCCCGCTCTGACAATAAGCGCCATGTTCAATATCGTTCTGGTCGAGCCTGAAATCCCCCCCAACACCGGCAATGTAATCCGCCTGGCCGCTAACACCGGGTGCACCCTGCACCTGATAGAGCCGCTGGGGTTTTCCATGGAAGACCGGCTCATGCGCCGGGCTGGCCTGGATTACCACGAATACGCACGCGTGTTGCGCCACCCCGGCTGGACAGCTTTTTTGCGCACCATGCAGCCTGACCCAGCACGTATGTTTGCCCTCACTACTCATGCCAGCGGCCTGCTGCATGACGCCACCTTCCTGCCGGGCGACTGGTTTGTTTTTGGTGCCGAAACCCGGGGCCTGCCGCCCGTGCTGCGCGACACCTTCCCGCCCGCACAGCGTCTGCGCCTGCCGATGGTGGCCAGCCAGCGCAGCCTGAACCTGTCCAATGCGGTGGCGGTGACCGTGTTTGAAGGCTGGCGCCAAAACAATTTCGGCGCTGCCCCAGCACTAGCTCCCGCTATCACACCCGCTTAAGGCTTTTTTACGGCCCTAACAAAGCCGCGAAACCGTCCTGCACACTGGACTGTCAATGCGCAGTGCGCTGTGCGCCGCCTCAGCCGAATTGCGTTATTCAATTTGTCGAATGCCTCACTTCCATGAAGTGTTTGTTGCCAGATACGCTGTATTCATCAGGGTAAGCGCTTGATAAAGTGGCGCCATCGATGAATGGGACTCTTCCCAGGAGACTTCACCGACGGAGCGATTGAACGCGCTACGACCCTCCGGTTTGATCGCAAGACTGTGGAATGAAACGTCTGGAGCATCGCCATGAAAACTTCCTCTGTACTCCTCGCCAGCGCCCTCTGTCTGGGCACAGTAGCGGCCCATGCCACGCCCGACAATGGCTTTGGAGAAACTTACCCCAACTTCCAGCCACACACGCAAAGCACGCTAACGCGGTCAGCCGTGGAAGCCGATGTGATGGCGGCACGCAAGGCTGGCACCATGCGCTTCGAAGGCGACGGATACGACCAGCCCGCACCCATGACCATGAGACACAGCAACTTGACGCGCCAGGCGGTGGAGACGGATCGGACGAATGCACGCGCAGCGGGTTACCTGGAACCTGAGGGAAACAGGAATGAAGCATCCACTCCTACCGCCCCACGCTGATACACGCGGGCGCAGAACGGGTTCCCATGCTCTGAAAATGTATCCACGCTCTCAGCCACTGCGCGCCAGCCGAATGCCAGAGAACTGCCAGCAGGCTGACGCCGGGAAAAAATTGCGGTAACTGGCCCGTCCATGGCCAGCGGGCGTGGCGCTTGAGCCGCCGCGCAGCACATATTGGTTGACCATGAATTTGCCGTTGTATTCGCCAATGGCGCCCGGCCCGGCCTGAAAACCTGGGTAAGGGCTATAGCTGGACGACGTCCACTGCCACACATCACCTTCCAATTGCGACAGTTGCACCAGCTTTGGCGCCTGCGCTGCCGCATGTTCCCACTCGGCCTCGGTGGGTAGGCGCGCACCGCTCCAACGCGCATAAGCGTCGGCCTCGTACAGCGATACATGCACCAGCGGGGCGTGCGCATCCAGGGTGCAGCGCCCGCCCAGCGTAAATTCCTGCCAGGCCCCGTCCTCGCCGCACTGCCAATACAACGGGTGCTCACGGCCTTGGGCATTGCGCCAGTCCCAGCCCTCAGACAGCCACAGCGCCGGGTCGGCATAGCCCCCGGCATCGATGAAAGCAGCGTATTCGCCATTCGTCACCAGCCGCGTAGCCAGGGCATAGGGTTCCAGATACACACGGTGGCGCGGCAGTTCGTTGTCGTAGCAAAACCCCTGACCGACGTGGCCAATCTCCACCACGCCAGCGCTCCAGGACTGCCAGGCCAGCGGCGCCGGCGTTGGCCTCAGAGGCGGCACACTGTCCGCACCGGCATAGGCCGGCGCCAGCGGGTTGCACCACAGCAGGTGCTTGATGTCGGTGAGCAACAGTTCCTGGTGCTGCTGCTCGTGCTGCAGCCCCAAGACCACCACCTCGGCTACGGCCGCCGCTTGGCCACTGGCCAGCACGCGGGCCATGCGCTGATCCACGTCGGCCCGGTAGTCCAGCACACGCGCCAACGCCGGGCGTGTCAGCAAACCACGCTGCGGGCGCGGATGGCGCGCTCCGACAGCGTGGTAATAGGAGTTGAAAAGCGCACGAAAGTCCGCATCAAACGGCCGAAAGTCGGGCTCACAAGCCGCCAGCACAAAGGTTTCAAAAAACCATGCCGTATGTCCCAGATGCCATTTGGTCGGACTGGCGTCGGGCATGGACTGCACGCAGCAGTCTTCGGCCGACAGCGGCGCTGCCAGCGCCAGCGTACGCTCGCGCACCGCGCGGTACTCGTGCGGACTCGGTAGCGCCCTCATGGCCGTGCCAGCACCACGGCAAACCAGTTCTGCGCATCGGTCCAGGCCTGCACTTGGGCAAAACCGGCCCCCTCCAGCAGAGCAGTGAAGCCATGCAGGTCATATTTGTAACTATTTTCTGTGTGAATGGACTCACCTGCCCCAAAGACGCGCCCCCCGCCCGGCCAGCGCACATGCACTTCAGTGCGTGCCTGCAGATGCATTTCAATACGCTTTTCATCGACATTGAAAAACGCCTTGTGCGCCCAGTCGTCTTCGTCAAAGTCGCTGCCGATCAGGCGATTGACATGGCGCAGGATGTTGCGGTTGAACGCTGCCGTCACACCGGCGGCGTCGTCATAGGCCGCTTCCAGCACCCGCTTGGGCTTGAGCAGATCGACTCCTAGCAGCAGCGCGCCATCGCTGCCCACCAGTGCCCGCATCCGCTGTAACAACTGCAGCGCCTGAGGGGGGTCATAGTTGCCAATCGAAGAACCCGGATAAAACACCACCCGCCGCTCCCGTGGGACATCGGCCGGCAACACCAAGTCGAGCGTCAGATCCGCCACCACAGCGCGCACCTGGACCGCCGGGCAGGCCACCTGCAACTGGCGCACGCCCGTGCGCAGGCAGTCGGCTGAAATATCGAGCGCCACAAAAAACTGCGGCGCCAACCAAGCACACAACTGGCGTGCCTTGTCGCAATTGCCAGCTCCCCACTCGATTACGGTGGCGCCCGGCGCAATCTGCTGCGCCAGGACATCGGCATGGCTGGCCAGGATGTGCTGCTCAGTGCGCGTGGGGTAGTACTCCGGCAGGCGGGTGATCTCTTCAAACAGCGCCGAGCCACGCGCATCATAAAAATATTTGGAGGCGATCGACGCTGGCCGCACCTGCAGCGCGGTTACCAGCTCGACGCGCTGGGCTGGGGTGGCGGTGGGGCTACCCAGCCAAGTTCGCGCCGGAATGGACGCAGAAACACTGTGCACGAATGACATGGCAGATTCCTTTCGATTCCACCGGTGCCCGCATCGCCGGCCACAGCAGAATAATCATAAAAATCCCTCCAACGCTTATCAGGAAAGCGCTTATAGCTACATATTTAATAGCATTTTATTCAAATCAACTGGCACGCGCGCCACGCTGGACAAAAAACAACCCCGCCCCTACCGCCATCAACAGACCGCCAAACACCCGGTTTTGTGCCCGCATGGCGCGCGCGCTGCGCAGCAAGCGGCGCAAGGCACTGGCGCTGGCCGCATAGCTGTGCATCACCACCATATCTACCGCCACCATGGTGGCCGCCAGAATCACCAACTGCAGCGCCAGCGGACGCGCTTCGGACAGAAACTGCGGTAATACGGCGACCATGAAAATGATGCCCTTGGGATTGGTAGCGTTGGTGAAAAACCCCGTGGCGCAGCGCTTTTGCCAGCTGCCAGCAGCCGCACCGATGGCGGCGTCATCGCTGGAATCACTGACCACCACAGGCGCTGCCGAACCGGCTCGCCACTGGGAAAAGCCGACATATATCAGATAGCACGCGCCCAGCACCTTGACCGTATTGAACGCGACCTCGGACGCCAGCAGCAGCGAGCCCACCCCCGCACCAGCCACCAGCAAAATCAATAGCAACCCCAGTTGCAGCCCAAAAATAGTGGCACTGGTCTTGCGCACGCCATACGACAGTCCATGGCTCATCGACAGCACTGCGCCCGAACCCGGCGACACCGCAATCACGCACGCCGCCGCCAGAAAAGCCAACCAAGTATGCAAATCCATTCGAAAATCTTCGCTCAAAAAGTGGGGAATGCATCTTAGCAAGGGGCGTGCAGAACGACTGAAACAAAAATCCTGATGCAACCAATCACCCCTGACTCTTGCAGACAGACACCCAACGCATATCTGCACGGCGACCGGGCCAGTGCCAAAATTACGCTCCCCACCCTTTGGCCAGCAGCCGTTTTGGCCACTCCCAGGCTGGCGCACTTTGGCGCACTTGCATGAACAACGCCCCCCTCTGGCTGACCTACGGGTTTCTCTACCTGGGCGCCGCCGTGCTCGCTGTGCCCGTCGCCCGTGCGCTCGGCCTGGGCGCCATCATTGGCTATCTGGCCGCTGGTATCGCCATGGGGCCGTGGGGCCTGGGGCTGGTCAGCAATGGCCAGGACATCCTGCACTTTGCCGAGTTTGGCGTGGTGCTGATGCTGTTTGTCGTTGGACTCGAGCTGCAACCCCGCCGCCTGTGGGACATGCGTCGCAACGTCTTTGGCCTGGGCCTGACGCAAATGCTGGGCTGCACCGGTGTGCTGTTTGCCGCCGCCTGGGCGGTGGATCTGCCCTGGCGCGTTGGGCTGGTGGGCGCCTTGGGGATGGCGCTTTCGTCCACGGCGATTGCCCTGCAAACCCTGCAGGAGCGCCACCTGATGCAGTCCAAAAGTGGCCAGACGGCCTTCTCGATCCTGTTATTCCAAGACGTGGCCGCCATTCCCATCCTGGCGCTGCTGCCCCTGCTGGGGGCTGCTGCAGGCTTGCAGGCCGACCACCACCCCGCCGCACTGGCCTGGGAAGCGGCAAAAATAGTCGGCGTCGTCGGTGCCATCGTGCTCGGCGGGCGCCTGCTACTGCGCCCGCTGCTGCGCTGGATCGCCAAGAGCAAGACCCCTGAAATCTTCACCGCCACTTCGCTGCTGCTGGTAGTGGGCATCGCCTGGCTGATGGTGCTGGTGGGGCTGTCGATGGCGCTGGGCGCATTTTTGGCCGGTGTCCTGCTGGCCGACAGTGAATATCGGCGCGAACTGGAAACCGACATCGAGCCGTTCAAGGGCCTGCTGCTGGGCCTGTTCTTCATGGCCGTGGGCATGACCATCGACTTTGGTGTCCTGCTGCGCTCACCCGGGACAGTGGCCGCGCTGCTGGTCGGTTTTCTGGCCCTCAAAAGCGGACTGATTTACGTCCTGGCCCGCAGCACCCACATCCCCCACCAAGAACGCCCGGCCTTCACGCTGCTGCTGGCCCAGGGGGGCGAATTTGCCTTTGTGGTGTTCCAGGGCGCCACCGGCGCCAAGGTGTTCTCGCCCGAAGTGGCGTCGCTGCTGATCGGTGCGGTCGCGCTGTCGATGCTGCTCAGTCCGCTGCTGCTGCTGGCGCTGGAGCACGCCCTGCTGCGACGCCACGCCCAGATCAAAGCCGCAGCCCCCGAGCCGCAGAGCGACATTCCCGAGCCACAACAGGCGCCGGTGATCATTGCCGGCTTTGGCCGCTACGGCCAGATCGTCGCCCGCATGATGCTGGCACAAGGCATCCCCAGCACCATCCTCGACCACAGCGTGGACATGCTGGAAGTGGCGCGCACCTTTGGCTACCGCGTGTTTTATGGCGATGCCACGCGCCTGGCGCTGATGCGGCTGGCGGGCGCGGCCCATGCACGCGTGCTGGTGGTGGCGGTAGACACGCCAGAGCGTTCCCTCAAGATCGTCACCCTGGCACGCCGGCACTTTCCGCACCTGCACATCGTCGCCCGCGCGCGCGACGTGACGCACTGGTATGCCCTGCGCGACCTGGGCGTGCAACACATTGAGCGCGAACTATTTGAATCCAGCCTGACCAGTGCCCGCACCGTACTGGAGCTGCTGGGGATGCCGGAGCACGAAGCCGCGCAGATGGCGCAGCGCTTTCGCGCGCACAACCTGGCCCTGGCCGAGCGCATGTACCCGCACCACCACAACCACGCCAAAATGATTGCCGTGGCCCGCGAAGGGCGCCAGCAACTGGCCGAACAAATGGCCAAAGAGCGCCAGGAGCGCAAG
This sequence comes from Simplicispira psychrophila DSM 11588, assembly GCF_000688255.1. GTDB lineage: Bacteria > Pseudomonadota > Gammaproteobacteria > Burkholderiales > Burkholderiaceae_C > Simplicispira > Simplicispira psychrophila. The sequence goes on from NZ_JHYS01000005.1 coordinate 28,562, forward strand.
CAGCGCGAGGAAGGCACGCCGTAGCCCGTACCAGCGCAGCTGCGTGCTACGCTTGCCCGCATGTTCCATCCGTCCCAAGCCGATGTGCGGCGCTTTTTTTGCGCTGTCCACGCCAAAACCCAGGCCGGTGCTCCCATGGAGGCCATTGAAACGCTGGCCAGCCTGTGGATTGCCGAGCACCCCGAACACCACGCCGATCTGGCCGACGTCAACGCCGCCCTGGCGCGCAACTACGACGCAACGCCCGAGCACACCAACCCGTTTTTGCATCTGTCGATGCACCTGTCGATCAGCGAGCAATGCAGCATCGACCAGCCGCGCGGCATCCGCCAAGCGGTTGAGTTGCTGGCCCAACGGCTGGATGGCCTGCACGACGCCCACCACGCCACCATGGAATGCCTAGGCGAGATGCTGTGGGAAAGCCAGCGCTCGGGCCGCCCGCCCGACGGTGAGGCTTACGTCGCCGCCGTCCAACGCCGCGCTACGCGGGATTGAAGCCGTAATTTTGCTATTTTTTCAATAGCTTATAGCGCACGGCGGGATTGGGCTTAAGCCCTAAAACATCCTTATTCAACGAAACCGCGACTGCGGCACCACTTTCAGGTCGCCCGGCAGCGCGCCAATGTAGTCCGCCAGCGCCTTCAGCTCGGTATTGCTGAATTGCTGGGCCACCGCGCCCATCAGGGGGTTGGAGCGCCCGACATAGGCATTTTTCTGGCTCTTGTAGGCCTTGAGTGCGACAAACAGGTAGTCGGCGTGCTGGCCAGCAATCTGCGGGTAGGTCGGGGCAATCGGCTGGGCAAAATTGGCGCCGTGGCACGACACGCAGGCACCCTTTTGCAGCAGTGCGGCCACGGGAGCGCTGGGCGCGGGCGCGGGCGCGCTGGGCGCGGGCGCCAGGGTGGTGCCGGTGCTGCCGCTTTGCGCGTAGTAGGCAGCAACGTCGGCAATGTCCTGGTCAGACAGTGAATCGGCGACGCCGCGCATGGTGGGGTGCTTGCGCTCGCCCTTCTTGTACTCGTGCAGCACCGCGGCAATATAGCCCGCCCCCTGGCCCGATATTTTGGGCACCTTGTACACCTGTGGAAAGGTGGACTGGTAGCCGACGATGCCGTGGCAGCCAATGCACATGGCATTTTTTTGCCCCCCGGCTTGCGCGTCGCCGGTCACTTCCTCGGCGTGGCTGGCGGCGGTCGTGCAAGCGAACGCCAGGGCAAATAACGTGGTCAGGGTATGGTTCATTTTCCGCGCACAATCTCTCGTCGAGGTTTAGGCTAAAGAAGTTGGCCCCACTTGCAAAGCAAGGCCAGCGCATGTCAAGTTAATTTATCAAAATTCGAGCATTTAATTCCATGAAATTTCAAGGTTCTCAGAATTACGTCGCCACCCAGGACTTGATGCTGGCGGTGAACGCTGCCATCACATTGCAACGCCCGCTGCTTGTCAAGGGCGAGCCCGGCACCGGCAAGACCATGCTGGCCGAAGAAGTGGCGCTGGCGCTGGACATGCCGCTGCTGCAGTGGCACATCAAATCGACCACCAAGGCGCAGCAAGGGCTGTATGAATACGATGCCGTGAGCCGCCTGCGTGACAGCCAACTCGGTGGGGTAGATGGCAATGCACGGGTACAGGACATTCGCAACTACATCGTGCAGGGCGTGCTGTGGCAGGCCTTTACGGCCGATCGTCCGGTGGCGCTGTTGATCGACGAAATCGACAAGGCCGACATCGAGTTTCCGAACGATTTGTTGCGCGAAATCGACCGCATGGAGTTTTATTGCTACGAGACGCGGGAACTGATCAAGGCCAAGCACCGGCCGCTAGTGTTCATCACCTCAAACAACGAAAAGGAACTGCCCGACGCTTTTTTGCGCCGCTGCTTTTTCCACTTCATCAAGTTTCCCGAGCCCGACACCATGCGCCGCATCGTCGATGTGCACTTCCCCACGCTCAAGGCCGATTTGCTGGCCTTGGCGATGAAGACGTTTTACGACGTGCGCAGCCTGCCCGGCCTGAAAAAGAAACCCTCGACCAGCGAGCTGCTGGACTGGCTGAAGCTGCTGGTGGCGGAAGACATTCCGCTCGAAGCCTTGCAAAGCGCCGACAACAAGGTGGCCGTGCCGCCGCTGGTGGGTGCCTTGCTGAAAAACGAGCAGGACGTGAGCTTGTTTGAAAAGCTGGTGATGATGAATCAGCGCAATCGCTAACCAGGAAGTGACCATGGCATTTGTCGAACCGGTGGTATTGCGCCTCAACGGCGTGCGGCTGGAACCGCTGGCGCTGGCGCATGAAGACGGCTTGGCGGCGGCAGCGGCCGATGGCCAGTTATGGCGGCTGCGCGTGACTTCAGTGCCCGAGCCACAAGAGACCCGTCTGTACATCGAAAACGCGCTGGAGATGCGTGCGCAAGGCAGCCGTTTTGCCTTTGCCGTGATCGACGAAGCCTGTGAGCGTGTGCTCGGCACGACCGGCTTTCACGACATCGCGCCGGCGGTGCGCCGCGTCGAGATTGGCTACACCTGGTACGGCCAAAGCGTGCAGCGCAGCCATGTCAACACCACCGCCAAACTGCTGCTGCTCGGCCACGCCTTTGATACGCTGGGCTGCCATGTGGTGGGCTGGCGCACCGACCACTTCAACTTTGCCAGCCAACGCGCCATCGAGCGTCTGGGCGCGAAGAAGGACGGCGTGCTGCGCGGCCACGCGCTGCGCCGCGACGGCACCATCCGCGACACCGTGATGTACAGCCTGCGCGCCGGCGAATGGCCCGAGTCGCGCGCTCAATTGCTCTCATTAATGGAGCGTCATGCGCAGACTGCATAAGCGCTAGAGGCCTAAAACATGCTGATTGACTTCTTTTACACCCTGCGCGCCGCCAAACTGCCGGTATCGGTGCGCGAATACCTGACGCTGCTCGAAGCGCTGGAGGCCGGCGTGGTTGGCCCGAATTCCGACGGCGCTTGGAGCTTGGACGATTTCTATCACCTGGGCCGCACTGTGCTGGTGAAGGACGAGAAGCACTACGACAAGTTTGACCGCGCCTTTGCTGCCTACTTCAAGGGCGTGGAACTGGTGGCGGATTTCACCCAGGAAGTGCCGGCCGACTGGCTGCGCAAAATTCTAGAGAAAGAACTTACGCCCGAGCAAAAGGCCGCCATTGAAGCCATGGGCTGGGACGAGTTGATGGAGACTTTGAGAAAGCGCCTCGAAGAACAAAAAGAGCGCCACGAGGGCGGCAGCAAGTGGATTGGCACCGGCGGCACCAGCCCGTTTGGCCACGGCGGCTACAACCCGCAGGGCATTCGCATTGGCGGCGCTGGCAAAAACAAGAGCGCCGTCAAGGTCTGGGAGCAACGCGCTTACCGCGACTACGACGATTCGCAAGAGCTGGGCACGCGCAACATCAAGGTGGCGCTGCGCCGACTGCGCAAATTTGCGCGCCAGGGCCACGAGCTGGAGCTGGATTTGCCGGACACCATCCGCAGCACGGCGGCCAATGCCGGCTGGCTGGACATCAAAATGATTCCGGAGCGCCACAACAATGTGAAGGTGCTGCTGCTGATGGACGTCGGCGGCACCATGGACGAGCATATTCAGCGCATTGAAGAGCTGTTCAGCGCGGTCAAGACCGAGTTCAAGCACCTAGAGTTTTATTACTTCCACAACTGCGTTTACGACTTTGTCTGGAAGAACAACCACCGCCGTTTTGCCGAGAAATTTCCGACCTGGGACATCCTGCACAAGTACAACAAAGACTACAAACTGATCTTTGTCGGCGACGCCACCATGAGCCCCTATGAAATTTTGCAGCCCGGCGGCAGTGTCGAATACAACAACCAAGAAGCCGGCGCTGAGTGGTTGCAACGCCTGACGCACAAATTTCCGAACTTTGCGTGGATCAACCCCGAGCAACAGGGCGTGTGGCAGTACCGCCAAAGCATCGCCATCATTGAGCAGCTGATGTCCGGGCGCATGTACCCTTTGACGCTCAAGGGCCTCGAAGACGCCATGCGGATGCTGTCAAAATGAATCGATGACCCTGCGCGCTTTTTCCTCTGCGCCGACCCTGTGGCCGGCGTTGCTTTTTGTGGCCCTGCTTGGCCTGCAAGGGTGCAGCCTGCTGCCGCCTGCGCTGGGCGGCCCGGACGACAAGACACCCGATGTGGCCGGCGTGCCCGATGACGCGCCAGCCGCCTTCACGCTGGACGTGCAGGCGCCGCAGGACATCGCTGAATACCTGACCAAAAACCTGGAATTGCAGCGCTTTCGGCGTTTTCCGGGACTGCAGGCACGCGAACTGTCGCGCCTGCTGGGCGCCGCTGACGCCAACGCGCGCGAACTGCTGGCCACGCTGGGTTACTTCAGCCCGACCTTGATGCTGGAAATGACCGAAACACCCGAGGCCGAGGCCCCACGCACCATCGTGCTGCATGTCGAGCCCGGCCCACAGACACACATCCGCGCGGTCCAGATCGAGGTCGCCAGCCCCGGCAGCGAAGCCGTCGAGGGTGCAGCGCAGCGGGGACAGGTAGAAAAACAATGGTCGCTGAAGCCGGGCCAAGTCTTCACCCAGGCGGACTGGGACAGTGCCAAAGGACAAGGCCTGCGCACGCTGCGCCAGCGCCGCTACCCCACGGCGCGCATTACCAGCAGCCGCGCTGAGGTCGATGCCGACCTGCACCAAGCCACGCTGGCGGTGGACTACAACTCGGGCCCCGCCTACCGTTTTGGTCCGCTGCAAATACAGGGCAGTGAGCGTTACGACAGCGACGGTGCGCGCCGCCTAGCACGCCTGCCCACCGGCACCCTCTACAGCGAAGCGCGGATGCTGGACGCCCAGCAGCGCCTGGCCAGCAGCGGCTATTACGACGCGGTGTTTCTGACGCTGGACACCGAAGGCACCGACCCCGAATCCGCACCCGTCACGGCGCAGGTGCGCGAGGCCAAGCTGCAGAAATGGGTGTTTGGCGTCGGCGTGTCCACTGACAGCGGCCCGCGCCTGAGCGTGGACCATATCTACAACCGCCTGCCGCTGCTGGGCTGGCGCGCCGTCAGCAAGCTGCAGTTGGACCGCAAGGCCAGCCTGCTGAGTACCGAGTGGACGGCTTTGCCAGACGAGGGCGGCTGGCGCTGGTTCACCGGCGCCCAGGCGCAACGCGAAACCACCGGCAGCTATGAAGTCAACAGCGCACGCCTGCGCGCCGGCCGCAGCCAAAGCGGCACCCGCATCGATCGCTCGGCCTTCCTGCAATACGACTATGCCAACAACCAAGGCCCCAGCGCGCCACCATCGAGCAGCGCGCTGACCGCCAACTACAGCTGGACTGGGCGCTATTTCAACAGTCCCACCAATCCCACGCGCGGTTCCGGCCTGGCCTGGGAGCTGGGCGCCGGCGCCACACTCACGCCCCAGCGCGACCCGTTTGTCCGCGCCATGGCGCGCTGGCTGCATTTCGTGCCGCTGGGCAAGGTGCAACTTGAAGGCGGCACGCCGCGCGACAGCCGGCTGGCGCTGCGCGCCGAAGGCGGCGCCGTACTAGCGCGCGAAGGAGCGCAGATTCCGGTAACGCAGCTGTTTCTGACCGGCGGCGACACCACGGTGCGCGGTTATGGCTACCGCCAGATTGGCGCGCGCATGGACAACGACCTGCTCTATGGCGGCCGCTATCTGGCCGTGGCCAGCGTCGAATGGCAGCGCCCGATGGCCGTGCGCGGCAACGTCACCGACTGGGAAAGCACCGTGTTTGTCGACGCCGGCGCCGTGGCCGACCGAGTGGGTGACCTGACCCCACAGGTGGGCGTGGGCGCCGGCGTGCGCTGGCGCAGCCCGGTCGGGCCGTTGCAGGCCGATCTGGCCTACGGCCTCAAGGCCAAGAGTCTGCGGCTGCATTTGCGCCTGGGTTTCAATTTCTAGGTATGGCCACACGTAAACCGACCCCTCCCGACGCCGGGGCTGACACCTTTGCAGCCGCCGCCGGAGGTCCGCCCACGCCCAACCCTTACGCCGCCGCCTCTGCCCGGCACCCGGGCGCACCCGTGCGCCGGCGCGCGCGTTTCTGGCGCCTGGCCGCCGGCCTGCTGGCGCTGCTGGTGCTGGCCGTGCTGCTGCTGGCTGCTGGCACCTGGGTCTGGTCGGGCCGCAGCACCTCGTTGGCCACCACGCTGGCCCAGGTGGCGCGCTGGTTGCCGGCTGACCAAGAGCTGAAAACACGCGATGTCAGCGGCTCGCTGCGTGGTGGCGGCCACATTGGCTGGTTGCGCTGGAGCAGTCCGACACTGGCGGTCGAAGTGCAAGACACGCGCATCGCCTGGAGCCTGGCGCCGCTGTTGCAGCGCAGCGTCAAGCTGGGCGAAGTCCACGCCGCGCACGTCCGCGTCGCCGCGACGCCCGATCCCAACGCCCCCAAGCCCGCACCGCTGCAGTCCCTGGTGCTGCCGGTGCGCATCGACCTGCCGTTCCAGATCGACCTGATCGAATGGGTCGGCCCTCCGGTAGTCGAGGCACGTGCGCTCAAAGGCCACTATCAATACGACCGGGTGCAGCACACCTTGGCGGTGGACGGCGTGGACCTGGCCCAGGGCCACTACAGCGCCAACGCCACGCTGCAGGCACAAGCCCCGATGGCGCTGCAGGCCACACTGGAAGGACAGGTACGCACTGTCACACCGGGCAATGACCAGCCACTGCTGCTGTCAGCCCACGCCACCGTGAACGGCACTTTGGCTACCGAAGCCGCGCGCCTGCAGGTGCTGGCACAGCTGCGACCACCCACAACAGACGCCGCGGATAAGACGGCAGCAGAAAAAGACATCCAAGACAAGGCAGCAACAAAACCTCCGACCAAAGCAGCCGCCGCCCACGGCGCTCCCCCGCCTGTGCCCGCCAACACCATGCAAGCCGACGTGCGTGCCGAGATCGCCCCCTGGGCGCCGCAGCCGCTGCTGCAGGCCAGCGCCGCCCTGCGCGCCCTGAACCTGGCCGCCCTGTGGCCGCAAGCCCCTACCACTGCGCTGGAAGGCAGCGTGCAAGCGGGCCCACAGGGCAGTGGCTGGCAAGTGGCGGCGCAGCTGCGCAACGACCTGCCCGGCCCCTGGGACCAAGGACGTCTGCCAGTCAGCGGCCTCGATGCCCAGGCCGATTACGACGGCGCACAGTGGCGCATTCCGCAAGCCGAGGTACGCGTCGGCAACGGCCGCATCACGGCACAAGGCACCTACACCGTGGCCAGCAGTGCCATCGAAGGCAGCGCAGCAGTACAGGCATTGAACCCGGCCGCGCTGCACACCCGGCTAGATGCCGCGCCGGTCAACGGCCAGTTGCGCGCACAGAGGCAAGACGGCGCCGTACGCTTCAACGCCGACCTGCGCGCCAGTGGCCGCGCGGCACCGGTCCGCACCCCATCCGGCAAAGCGGGCAAGGCCCCCGCGCTGCGCATCCAAAGCGTACGCGCCAGCGGTCATTGGAACGCCCCGCTGCTGACGCTGCAGCAGCTGGAGGTGGACGCGCTGCAGGCACAGCTGCGCGGCCAGAAAATCGCTATCACGCTGGGCAACGCCCTGGCCGTCAGCGGCAACCTCACACTCACCGTACCAGGCGCCACCGCGCGCACCACCGGCCAGCTGGAACAGGCCAACGGCGCAGGCGAACTGCAACTCAACGTGGCCTCCGCCGAGCGCGTCCAGGCTTGGCTGCAATCGCTGCCCGGTCTGTCCACCGCATTGCAGGGCCCCGTCCTGCAGGGCCAGGCACGCCTGGATGCACGCTGGCGCGGTGGCCTGCGCAGCCTGCAGCAGCAATTGCAGAGCGCCAGCGGCACCGCGCCTGTCGCTGCCGCCGCTACCGTGCGCGGCGACACCCCGTTCACGCTGCAGGCTACGCTGACGGCGCCTAGCCTGGACATCGCCCTGCCCCCAGCCAAAGGCAGCACCGCCGCCACGCACCTGCAGCTCAGTCGCCTGAACGCCGCGCTGTCCGGCTCGCTGGCCCAGGCCACGCTGGCCCTCGACGGACAAGTCCAACAGGGCCAGCAGCGCATCACCTTGAACACCCACATCAGCGGCGGTCTGGCCACATCTGGCAACACCGCTGCACAGTGGCGCGCCAACGTGGCAGCGCTGCAGTTGCAGCTGCAGGACGCCGCGCGGCCCGGCGCCTGGGCGCTGCGCCTGCAAAAGCCGCTGGTCGTCACCCTGCGCCAGACGAGCGGCGCCAAGGGCAACGCTGGCAGCACGGTGGTCGAAACCGGCGCCGGCCAAGCGCGTTTGAGTGGCCCGGCGCCCGGAAACGTAGCCCTGACCTGGCAACCGCTACGCTTGGTGCAATCGGCCCAAGGAGCAGTGCAGCTGCAAACCCAAGGGGAACTGACCGGTCTGCCGCTGGCCTGGGTCGATGCCCTGAGCGCAGCGGACGCAGAGTCGCCTCTAGCCGCCATGGGTCTGGCGGGCAACCTGGTGTTCAACGGTCGCTGGGACGTGGACGCCGGCGACACCTTGCGCGCCAGCGCCGTGCTGGAGCGCGCCAGCGGTGATTTGCGCCTCCTGAACGGCGAGGCCGCTCCCGTCACCACGGTGCGCAGCAGCGGCAGCCAGCCCAAGGTCACTGCCACGACTGCCACCAGCAGCGCAGCAGCACCCGCCAGCGGCACCCCCGTCGGCGTGCGCCAAGCGCGCCTGCAGCTGAACGCCGACGGCAGCCAAGTGAGCGCGCGCCTGCAATGGGACAGCGAACGTGCCGGGCAGATCGAGGCCAACGCCAGCAGCACGCTGACGCGCCAGGACGGCGGCTGGAGCTGGTCGCCAGACACCCCCCTCAACGCCCGAGCACGCGCGCGCCTGCCCGATGTCGGCGTGTGGTCGGCACTGGCGCCGCCTGGCTGGCGCATCCACGGCACGCTGGACGCCGACGCCACTTTGAGCGGCAGCCTGAACGCCCCGCAGTGGCAGGGCACGCTGGGCGCCGACCGCATCACAGTGCAGTCGCTGCTCGATGGCGTAGACCTGAAAGACGGCCGCCTGCGCGCCGTACTGCGCGGCAACCAGCTCGACATCACCGAACTGAGCCTGCAAGGCGGCCAGGGCAGCCAAGCACGCATCGCCGGCTACAGCGGCAACCTGACGCCATCACCGCGGGACGGCGGCAGCCTGCAGGGCAGTGGCACGCTGCGCTGGAACAAAGGCACCGGCACCAGCACCGGCAGCGAAGCCCCGCCGCCCAGCGGCTCCGGCATTGCCCTCGACTTCACGGCGCAACTGCGCGCGCTGCAGGTGCTGGTGCGCGCCGACCGCCAAGCCAGCGTGTCCGGCACGCTGCGCGCCGGCTTGAAAGACGGCCAGATCACCGTGCGCGGCGACCTCACCGTAGACCGGGCCACCATCCTCCTGCCCGAAGCCTCAGCGCCCAAGCTGGGCGACGACGTGGTGGTGCGCTCGGCGGCTATCGACCGCGCCAACGCGGCGAAAGCGCAGCAAGCCAGCAAAAGCGCCGCCCGCGTCCAGACCGCCAAAGCGCCCGATATTGCCGTCACCCTGAACCTGGGCCGTGACTTTGCGCTGCAAGGCGCGGGCATCACCACGCGCTTGGAAGGCGCGCTGGAGGTGCGGGGCGGCAACTCTCCCGGCGCCCCGCCACGCATCACCGGCGAAGTGCGCACCGTGCAGGGGCGCTACCGTGCCTGGGGCCAGTCGCTGGACGTGGAAACCGGCATTGCGCGCTTCAACGGCCCGTACAACAACCCGTCGCTCGACATCCTGGCGATACGCCCGAACATCAGCGTGCGCGCCGGCGTGCAGGTGACTGGCTCGGCACAGGCACCGCGCGTGCGCCTGTATTCCGACCCCGATCTGCCAGACGCAGAAAAGCTGTCCTGGGTGGTGGTGGGCCGCAGCACCGCCGCTGGCGGCGCCGAAGCCGTGCTGCTGCAGCAGGCCGCGCTGGCGCTGCTGGGCGGCCAGGGCGGCGGCACCGGCAGCATGGCACAGCGCCTGGGCGTAGATGAAATTGGCTTCAAAGGCCCCGGTTCGGCCAATGACGCCAGCGGCGCCGCCATCACACTCGGCAAACGACTGTCAAGCAAGCTGTACGTCACCTACGAGCAAAGCCTGTCGGGCGCCATGGGAGCCATCTATATCTTCTACGACCTGTCCAAACGCCTGACCCTGCGCGGCCAGACCGGCACGCAAAGCGCGGTGGACATCATCTATACGGTGGAGAAGGATTGAGAATTCGGCCCAACGCCATAGAAAAACGGATAGAACGGGCCTGTTCCGTCATACCTACTCACATCTGCCTAAACAGTTGCGAAGCTGACTTTCTGCTTCACAGAGGCTGGTTTCACTCGGGCCTTGCAACCCAAGCCAGAGCCATCCTCTCCACAGACTGACACCGTGGAACTCACGGCCATATTCTTCAAATTGACAGCCGCGTTGATATCGCGGTCGTGGTGCGCGCTGCAGCTGGGGCAAGTCCATTTCCTTATCGACAATGACAAAGTCTCCCGCTTATGCCCGCAGCTTGAGCAGGTTTTGCTGCTCGGATACCAGCGGTCAGCCACAACAACCTGTCCGCCGCGCTGCACCGCTTTGTATTCCAACTGCCGCCGGAACTCAAAAAACCCCATATCGCTGACTGAGCGCGCTAAGTGGCGGTTTTTGACCATGCCTTTGACGTTCAAATCTTCAATGCCGATGGTGTGGAATCGGCGCGTCAGGTCAGTGGTCAATTTGTGCAGCGCATCTTTGCGGATATTGCTGATTTGGGCGTGCAACCGCGCCAGCTTTACCTTGGCTTTTTGACGATTAGCACTGCCTTTGACCTTGCGGCTCAACTAGCGTGATAACCGCTGCAAGCGACCCAAAAGTGCCGTGTGGGGCTTGGGGCCGAGGATGCTCTCTCCGGTCGAGAGGGTTGCCAGCGCCGAAACACCTAAATCCACACCAACCGCGCCTTGGTTTTCAACTTTGGGTAGATGTGAAGCGTCTGGAGTTTCAACGGTGATGCTGACTAACCATTTATCAGCCACGCGCGAAATGGTGGCCGACATGACTTTGCCTGCAAAGCGCAACACCTCACGCATACGCACCCAGCCTAAATTGGGGATGCGTATGCGTGAATCTTCCACGCTGAATTGGTCGTTGGTCAGTGAAAAGCGGTCGTGCGCGCATTTCTTGCGGAATTTTGGGTATTTGGTGCGCCCAGCAAAGAAATTTTTAAAAGCATTGCCCAACTGGATGATTGCCATTTGGAGTGCGTTCTTTGTCACCTCCAGCATCCACGGAAATTGCTCCCGCTTGGTGGCATTGAGCTGGCGGCGCAGAGACATTTGCGAAGGCTTAGGTAGCGTCGCATCCAACTTCCAAGCCTCGTACTGGCGCTTCCATTCGGCCAGGGCCCAGTTGTAGGCAAAGCGCGCCGTACCTGCGGCGCGCGCCATGTAGGGGGCTTGCACGTTGTTGAGGTCGAGCGTGATTTTGTGGGAAATCAGCATTTGACGGACGCTTCCAGCCTGGCGATACCGCTATGTGGTGTCCCCACCAGGAATCGAACCTGGATCTGATTCTTAGGAGGAACCTGTTCTATCCATTGAACTACGGGGACGCGCGAGCAGCGGCGTAATATAGCTGATGTCAATTTAGCCAGATGTTGGGTTGGGTACAACCCAACCTACAAACTACCAACAAATCAAAAATCATAGCTGCTAGCGCAGGCATCTAAAGGGCTAGAGGCTAAAAACACCACTAATCACCCGTAGGTTGGGTTGTACCCAACCCAACGGGCTTTCAGGTTTTTAATGGCGGAAGTGCCGCACACCGGTAAACACCATCGCCACGCCGCGCTCATTGGCAGCGTCGATGACTTCTTGGTCGCGCATCGAGCCACCCGGCTGGATGACGCAGGTGGCGCCCGCGTCCACCACCACATCGAGGCCGTCGCGGAAGGGGAAGAAGGCGTCGCTGGCGACGGCTGTTCCATTTAGCGACAGGTTGGCGTGCTGCGCCTTGATGCTGGCGATGCGCGCCGAGTCGAGGCGGCTCATCTGGCCGGCGCCGACGCCCATGGTCATGCCGTCTTTGCAGAAGACGATGGCGTTGCTTTTGACGTACTGCGCCACTTTCCAGGCAAACATCAGGTCTTGCAGTTGTTCTGGTGTCGGTTGCAGCGTGGTGACGATTTTCAGGTCGGCCAGTTGCAGGATGTGGTTGTCAGCGGTCTGCATCAGCAGGCCCGAGCCGACGCGGCGGGTTTCAATCTCGTTGCGCACGTGGGCGTATTCCTCGGGCAAAGCGATTTGCAGCAGGCGCACGTTGACCTTGGCTTTGAAGATGTCCAGTGCTTCGGCGCTGAACGCGGTGGCCATCACCACTTCGACAAACTGGCTGGAGACCGCTTCGGCCGTGGCTTTGTCCACTGGGCGGTTGAAGGCAATGATGCCGCCAAAGGCGCTGGTCGGGTCGGTCTGCAGCGCTTTGCTGTAGGCCTGCAAGGCGCTGGCACCGACGGCCACGCCGCAGGGGTTGGCGTGCTTGACGATGACGCAGGCGGTGTCTTCAAAGCTCTTGACGCATTCCCACGCCGCATCGGCGTCGGCGATGTTGTTGTAGCTCAGCTCTTTGCCTTGCAGTTGCACGCTGGTGGCCAGCGAGCCGACGGCGGGGTTCAGGTCGCAGTACCACGCGGCTTGCTGGTGGCTGTTTTCACCGTAGCGCAGGTCTTGCGCTTTGACGGTGAACATATTGGCCTGGGCCGGGAACACGGCCATGGCGGGGACGTAGTCTTCGCTCAGTTTGTCAGCGTCCAGCTGCACGCTGGACAGGTAGTTGCTGATGGCACCGTCGTATTGGGCAATGCGGTTAAACGCGGCGGTGGCCAACGCAAAGCGCAGGGTATCGGACAGCTTGCCGTGCTCTTGCAGCTCGGCCAGCACGGCGGGGTATTGGTCTACGTGGGTCAGCACGCCGACATCTTTCCAGTTTTTGGCGGCGCTGCGCACCATGGCGGGGCCACCGATGTCGATGTTTTCAATCGCGTCGGCCAGCGTGCAACCGACTTTGGCCACCGTCTCTTCAAACGGGTACAGATTGACTACCAACAGGTCGATGGTGTCGATGCCGTGCTCTTTCAGTGCCGCCATGTGCACCGGCAGATCGCGGCGGGCCAACAGACCGCCGTGCACTTTGGGGTGCAGGGTTTTGACGCGGCCATCGAGCATTTCAGGCGATTGCGTGACTTCAGACACCTCGGTGACTGGCAGACCGGCTTCTTGTAGCAGCTTGGCGGTGCCGCCGGTGGACAGCAGGCGGATGCCCATCGCGTGCAGGCCTTGCGCCAATTCGACGATGCCGGTTTTGTCAGAGACGGAGAGAAGTGCATTCATAGGGGGTGACATCAAGGTTAGGAATCAAATTGGGCTCAAAGGCTTACAGGACAAGCGCTACTAGCTATAAAAAAAGAGTGAGCGAAAGTTACAGTAGTTTGTGCTCCAACAGCTTTTTGCGCAAGGTATTACGGTTCAAACCCAGCCATTGGGCGGCGCGCGACTGGTTATTGTCGGCTTGCAGCATCACTACTTCTAACAGCGGCTTTTCCACCAGATGCACCAGCATGTCGTACATGCCGTCCGGCGCCTCGCCGCCCAGGTCGCGGAAATAGCTTTCCAGGTTGTCGCGTACGCACTCTTGAATATGTTTAGGGCTACTCATGCAGTCAATTTCTCTTGTCGTTCTTGTGGTGTTTCAAAGGCTTGTGGTGCGGGCACGCTGATCGGCAGGCGCTCCCTGTGCGCGCCCAAGTCGGCAAAGTAGTCGGCCACGGCCTGCCACTGCACGGCGCAGTCGTCGATGCGGTTGATGTGTTGGCGCAGCGCTTCGCCCCCGGGCAAGGCGCGCACATACCAAGCGATGTGTTTGCGCGCGCTGCGCACGCCGGTGTCGTCACCATACAGGCGGTAGTGGTCATGCAAATGCGCCAGCAGCAGGCTGGCCACCTCGGCCACCAAGGGCGGCGCCAGGTGTTCGCCGGTGGTCAAAAAATGGTTGATTTCGCGGAAGATCCACGGCCGGCCTTGGGCTGCGCGGCCGACCATCAGCGCGTCGGCCCCGGTGGCGGCCAGCACGGTGCGGGCTTTTTCTGGGCTGTCGATGTCGCCGTTGGCCACCACCGGCACGCGCACGGCGGCTTTGACGGCGGCGATGGTGTCGTATTCCGCCGCGCCTTGGTAGCCCTGCTCGCGCGTGCGGCCGTGCACCGTCAACATTTGGATGCCCGCGGCTTCAAACTGCCGTGCCAGTGCCACCGCGTTGCGGTGCTGCTGGCACCAGCCGGTGCGCATTTTTAATGTCACCGGCACGTTGCGCGTGGAGCAGGCTGCCACCACCGCAGCAGCAATCTGCACTGCCAGCGCCTCGTTCTGCATCAGCGCCGAGCCGGCCCATTTATTGCAGACTTTCTTGGCCGGGCAGCCCATGTTGATGTCGATGATCTGCGCGCCGCGGTCGATGTTGTAGAGCGCCGCCTCGGCCATCATCGGCGCGTCGGTGCCGGCAATCTGCACGGCAATCGGTCCTGGTTCACCCTCGTGGTTGGCGCGGCGCGAGGTTTTCAGGGTGTCCCACAGGTCTTTGCGCGATGTGACCATCTCGCTCACCGCATAGCCCGCTCCGAGCGTCTTGCAGAGTTGGCGAAACGGCCGGTCCGTCACCCCCGCCATGGGGGCGACAAACAAGCGGTTTGCCAAGGAATAGGGGCCGATGTGCATGGATCAGAAAAACCAGAAGGGGAGCTTAAAAAAGAGGCGAAATTGTACCTGCACAAAATTTAAGCACCCACCGTGCTACCAATCCAGAAGCCGCCACGCAGCACTACACTCGCCCGACGTATGGAATCTTGGCTGTTACACCTGCTCGATGTGCTCGCACTGCCGCAATTTGGCCTGGGCACGGTATTTGTCGTCTCGTTCATCTCGGCCACCCTGCTGCCGCTGGGCTCCGAGCCTGCGGTGTTCGGCCTCATCAAGCTCAACCCGGCCATGTTCTGGCCGGCCATTCTGGTGGCCACGGCCGGCAACACGCTGGGCGGTGGGGTCAGCTGGTGGATGGGTTTGGGCGCGCACAAGGTGGTGGACCGCGCACGCGGCGAGCACACCAATGTGCACGCACTGGCCTGGGTGCGCCGCTTTGGCGCCAAAGCCTGCCTGCTGAGCTGGCTGCCGGTGGTGGGTGATCCACTGTGCGCCGTGGCCGGCTGGCTTAAGCTGCCGTTCTGGCCCTGTCTGGCCTACATGGCAGTAGGCAAATTCTTTCGTTACCTGATCATGACGACGGTGATGCTGCAGTTGTGGCCGGGCTTGCTGGCGCACTGACGACCTCTGCGGGCGGCATCAGCACGGCCCAGTTCACCGGCTGCGTGGTATCGATGCACAGCGCCAACGCCTGCTCTTGCGTACTGAGCGGCTCGCGCCGTGCCAGCTGCGCGGCCAGCACCTCCAACGTTGCCTCAGACGCATTACCGCCGCGCTGCAAACGCCGCTGCACGCGCTCTTGCAACACGGGTACTGGCGCATCAAAGGCCAGGATGGCGAACGGCACCTCTTTTTCTGCGGCCAGCGCCCTGAACGGGGCGCGCTGGCTGTACGCCAAAAAGGTGGCATCGACCAGCACGGCAAAGCCGGCCTCCAGCACCGTGCGCGCCAGTGCCAGCAGTTGTGCGTAGGTGCGCACGGTGGTGTCGGCGTCGTAAATGCTCTGGGACACCCGCGCCGCGCTGGCCGCCGTCGGCGCCAGACCGAACAGGCGCTTACGCTCTACGTCAGCGCGCAGACGCACCATGCCGCGCGCAGCGACCAGCGGTGCGCTGTGGTGGCTCTTGCCGGCACCCGAGACCCCCTGCGCCAGCCACAGCGCACGCGGGCGCGGCTGGCACAGCTGCCCGGCCAGCGCCAGATAGCGCTGCAATGCCTGCAGGCTGGCATCGTTTTGCTCGCCCTGCCCGGCCTGCCCGCAGCGCAAGCCCGCCACCATGGCCCGCACCAGCGCGCGGTAGACCAGATACCACGGCAGCAACTCCAGGCCAGCGTAGTCGCCGCTGTGCTCCAGCCAACCATTCAAAAAATGCCAGCCCAAATCGGGCCGGCCGCGCGCCTGCAAGTCCATGCACAAGAAGGCGACATCGGCCATCGGATCAATAAAGCGCAGCGCCTCGCTGAATTCAATCGCGTCAAACAACTGCGGCCCATCGGCCAACTGCACCAAGTTGCCCAAGTGCAAATCGCCATGGCATTCACGCACCTGCCCTGCCGCCTTGCGTGCGGCCAGCAGCGGCTGCAGGCGCTCGCCTTCGCGCTGCGTCCAGGCTTGCAGCGCCTGCAACGTGCGGCGGTCGGTCTCGGGCAGCGGCAAAGCAGCCAAGGTGTCGAGGTTGGTCTGCGCCTGCTGGCGCACCAGCGCGGCACTGCCCCAGTCGCTGTCCGGGGGTGCCACTGCCGCGCTGGCGTGCAACTGCGCCACGCGCTCGGCCAAGGGGCTCAACTCCGACGACTGCAAAGCACCAGCGGCCAGTTGCTCGGCCAACAGTTGGCCGTCGGCAAAACGCTGCATCTGCACGCCGTACTCCAGTACCTCGTCTTGGGGTTGCACATTGACCAATGGCACCAGGCGCGGCGCCTGCGCCGGCCCCACCAGCGCCACCACCGCCTCGTACAACTGCGGCGCGGTGCGGCGGTTGATGCGCAATTCTTCCTCGCAGGCGTGGCGGCGCAGCGCCAGCGTGCCAAAGTCTAAAAACCCGAGCGACAGCGGTTTTTTGAACTTGAACACCCGCTCGCCCGCCAGCACCACCCACGAGATATGGGTTTCAATGCAGCGCGCATCAGCAGCCAGCGCGGTCGGCCCACGCAGCAAAGACTGCAACCACAGGGGGTACGAGGTGATCGGATCAGACATGGTTTTGTATTATTTTGATAGCTACTAGCGCACGTATCTAAAGGGATAGAGGCATATTTGACCAATATTTAGCGCTTATTCAGTGCTTATGTGGTCGCCATTTGGCGGCGCAACCAGCGCATCAGACCCCCCAGGGCGGGGAGTTTTTCATACAGCTCTTCGGCGGCATCCCAGTAATCGCGGTGCAGCGCGACCAAGCCGTGCGCATCCAATTGCAAATGGGTGGCGCCGCGGATGAACTGCTCGTTGCACCAGCGTTTGTGGCGCAGGCGAAAGTAAAACTCCCACACCAAAAACGCCTGATCGCCCTGCACGATGCGCTGGGTGACGACAAAGCGCGGCCGCTCCAGCGTGGCAAACATGTGCTCAAACACGCGCACGATGGCGGGCACGCCTTGGAGGTCGTTGAACGGGTCTTTGAAGCGCGCGCCGCTGGCATAGCACTGTGCCAACTGGGGCAGCATCTCAGGCGAGAGGCTCTCGTACAGCTGCGCCAGGCGGTGTACCGCGGCAGCGGTGGTCAACGCCGCCTGGGCGGCTGAAGCCGCTGACACAGTGGCAGAACGAGAAGAAGTCATCGCCATCGTGGCGGTGAGGGTGGTGGAAGTCATGCGTCACAAACCTGTCAAGCGGTGCACCAAGGCGAAATACCAGCGGTAGGGCAACACGCGCAGCAGCTTGAGTATCACCGTGAAACGTCGGGGGAAATGCATCTCAAAGTCGCCTCGCGCCCAGCCGCGCAGCATGGCTTGGGCCGCCTGGGCAGGGGTGATCAGGGCAGGCATGGGAAATGCGTTCTGTGCCGTCAGCGGCGTATCGACAAAGCCGGGGCAGACCACGCTGACGCCGACGCCGTGCGGGCGCAGGTCCAAAAACAGCACCTCAGCTAAATTGATCAGGGCGGCTTTGGTCGGGCCATAGGCCAAACTTTGCGGTAGTCCACGCCAGCCGGCCACGCTGGCGACGAGGCTCAGGTGCGGCGCACGGCCCGCCTTGGCCGCGCCTAACAAGGCTGGCACCACAGCGGCCAACACATGCAGCGCGCCAGCCACGTTGACCTGCTGGTGGCGCAGCAGCTCGGGCAGGTCGATGTCGGTGGCGCGCATCGCTTGGTAGTGGCCGGCGCAGTAGCAGACCAAGTCCAGCGGGCCGTCCGCCAGCAACTGCTGCGCGGCAGTGGCGACAGCGGCGGCATCGGTGGCGTCCAGCACCAGCGCCTGGCTGCCAGGGTGTTGGCGGGCAAATTCTTCCAGCGGCGCCGGTTGGCGCGCAGACACACACACCTGCGCCCCGCGTGCGTGCAGCGCCTCGGCCACGGCGCGGCCAATGCCGCTGGAGGCGCCAATCAACCAGACGCGTTGGCCGTGCCAGTCGGTGATGCGGGGGTTCAGGGCCACGGCGTCATTCCTTGGTGAACGACAGGGTCAGCTCGCCCAGTTGCACACCCCACTTGCTCATGGTGGCGCGGTTGAGCAGCACCTGAGCGTCGATGAGAAACATCCAGTCGTCCAACTGCACCTCGTAGGTGCTGCCGTCCACCGGCAGGCGCAGGGTGTAGTTCCAGCGAAAGGCGTTGCCGGCGGTCTGGCCCTGGGCCTCACCGACCACATCGTCGGCGCGGCCGGTGTAGCGGCCATCGGCGTGTTTGGTCAGGCGCCAAATGCGCCGATCGGTGCTGCCGTCCGAGTAGGTAAAGGCTTCGTCCAGCACACCTTCATTGCCCTGCCAGTGGCAGTCCATGACGACGGTAAAGCGCCGCGCCACGGCACCGCCGCGCTTTTGGAAGATGCCGTGCGCGCGCACGCGGCCATTGAAGTACTGGTCCAGCTCCAGCAGCGGGCGCTCCTGGGCGTAGTCGGTGGGCTGGGGGCTGGCACAGCCGGACAAGCCAGCGAGAGCGGCAGCGCCAGCGACGGCGCTGAGCAGCAGGTGGCGACGTGGGAGAAGGGTGGTATTCACAGCGGCATTCCTTTCAAGGAGGCGGGGCGCTCGGCCCGGTGGATGAACAAGCCATACAACAGCGCCGCGGCCAGCAGTTTCAGTGCACAGGGCAGCAACGCATAGGCCCAGGACAAGTGTTCCAAGGCCTGCGCGTCTTGGCTGCCGGAGACGTAGCCGCCCCATTGCAGCAGCGGCAGCGCCGCGCCAGCGGCCAGCGCCAGATTCAGTTTGGTAGCCAGATTCCACCAGCCCAAATAGGCGCCGTCGTGCTGGCCTTGGGCGCCTTGGCGCTCGACCAGGCGCGCCAGCAGCGCGCCGGGCACCACCAGATCGGCGCCCAATGCCACGCCCGTCAGCGCGCAAATGACGGCAAAGGCCCACACCTGCCCACTGCCCAAGCCCGCCGTCCAGCCAAAGCACAGCACCGCCAGCAGCATGCCGGCCAGCCAAGAGCGCTCCAGGCCAAAGCGGCGCACGCCGCGCAACCAACCGGGCAGGGACAACGCGCCGCAGACGAAATACAGCACCAGCAGCAGCGCCATCTGCGCCGGGGTGGCCTGCAGCCGGTCTTGGGCAAAAAACAGCAGCAGTGCAGCAGGGATGGCGCTGGCAATGCCATTGCACAAAAATACCGCCAGCAAACGGCGAAACGCTGGCACCTGCAGCGGTGCCCACAAGCGGTAGGCCGGCACCTGCCGTGTCGGCGCCATGGCGGGCAGGTGTGGCGGGCGCGGCGCCTGCCACAGTGCCCACCAGCCCAGCAAAAAAGCCAGCACCAAAGCCAGCAACATGACCGCTGGCCCCCAAGCCACTGACAGTGCACTGGCGGCAATCACCCCGACCAAGCCCAGCCCCTCGCGCCAAGCGACGATGTGGCTGCGCTGCAGCGTGTCGCCACCCAAGCGCACGCCCCAGGCTTGGTGCGCAATCACCAGCTGGCTGTGCGCCACACTGGTCAATACCAGCCCCACTACCAGCCACAGCGCCAGCGCCTGGGGTGCTCGCACCGCCGGAAAAAACAAACCTGCCATACCCAGTACCTGCACCAGCGCCGATGCACCGGCCAGCCACAGCACGGCGCGCGTGGCGCGGTCATACAGCCAGTCGCTCAGGCGCCCCAGCAGCGGCTCGACCACGGCATCCAGCAAGCGCACCGCCATCAGCAGCGCCCCCACCGTCGCCAGCGACAGCCCGAGCTGGTCGGCGTAGTAATGCGGCAGCACCACATACAGCGGTAACGCCGCAAACGCCAGCGGCAGCCCCAGCAGCCCATAGCGCAGGCCGGCGCGCCACGGCAAAGGCGCCATGGCAACGTGCGGGGCATCCAGAACCCAGCTATTGACCGGATTTTTAAGCATAAACAGGCTCTAACCCTTTAAATACATGCGCTTATAGCTATCATTTTTTATATTCAATCTTTCACCAGCGTGTACTGCACCACGTCGATGTTGGCGGTATCAAACGAGGCTTCGCAGTAGGCGAGGTAAAACTCCCAGGTGCGCTGGAACGCTGGGTCAAAGCCCTGCGCTTGCACTTGGGCGCGCTGCTGGGCAAAGCTGTGGTGCCAGCGGCGCAGGGTTTCGGCGTAGTCCGGGCCAAAAGAGAAGGCTTGCTCGACGCGCAAACCGGCCTGCTCGGCAGCCGCTTGGAAGCGCGACGGGCTGGGCAAGCAGCCGCCCGGAAAAATATATTGCTGGATGAAATCGGTGCCGCGCACGTAGCGCTCAAACAGCGCGTCGTCGATGACGATGCTTTGCACGCAGGCGCGCCCGCCGGGTTTGAGCAGGCGCTGCAGCGCGCCAAAGTAGCTGGGCCAATACGACTGGCCGACGGCCTCGACCATCTCGATGGAGCAAATCGCGTCATAAAGGCCGTCAGGGCCAGCGTTGATGTCGCGGTAGTCCTGCAGGCGCAAAACGACCTGCGCGGCCAGCCCAGCTTGATCCGCGCGGCTTTGGGCGTAGGCCAGTTGTTCGCTCGACAGGGTCACACCGGTGACGTGGGCCTGGAATTCGCCGGCGCCCATCTCCGCCAGCGCGCCCCAGCCACAGCCAATCTCCAGCACGCGGCTGCCGGGCTGCACACCGGCACTGTGCAAGGCGCGGCGCACTTTGGCGTGTTGCGCTTGCGTCAGGTCGCCCTGCAGGTTGCCCTCAAACCAGGCGGACGAGTAGTTCATGCTCGGGTCCAGCCACAGGCGATAAAAGGCGTTGCCCAAGTCGTAGTGCGCGTGGATGTTGCGGCGGCTGCCGGCCCGGGTGTTGCGGTTGAGCAGATGGCGTAGCTGGTAGGCCAAGCGGCCCCACCAGGCGCCGTAGACCAGCGATTCCAGCGTCTCCCGGTTGGCCATCAAGAGTTTGAGCAGCTCGGCCAAATGCGGCGTGCTCCAGTCTTGGGCGATATAGCCCTCGGCCAAACCAATGTCGCCGGAGCGCAGCACGGCAGCAAACACGCTCCAGTTGTGCAGGCGCAGGTTGGCGGTCGGCGTGCTGCCGCTGCCCAGGCGCAGCGTGCGGCCACCCGGCAACTCTAGCAGCAGCGTGCCGTGCTGCAAGCGCTGCAACAAGCGCACGCCAGCGCGGGCAGCGCGGGGAATATCAGCCAGCAGGTCGGAGGGCAAATCGCTGTGGCGCTCCAGCGCCAATGAAGGAACGGTGGTGGTGTTCATGGTTGAGTTCAAAGAGGTGGCGAGGAAGGCGGTGCAGAACGGGAAACCGGCTGCGCTGGCGGCGGTGGCTTGGAGTGAAACGGCGCGCGCTTGAGCCACAGCCGCAGCGCGTGCCAGTGGATGCGGGCGATGACGGCCAGCGTCAGCAGCGGATAGCGCCACAGGGCGTTGTGGCGGCTGGCGGCCGTCAGCGGTTGCAAGCGCCCGCCCATGCCGGTCAGCAGCAGCGGACCTTGGTGGTCGTGGTAGTCGATACGCAGGCGCGTGGTTTGCAGCCCCTGCGCGCCGCTGCGCTGAAATTCAAAGCGGTAGCTGCCTTCCACCGGGCAAAACGGCGAGACATGGAACACCTTGTCCACCGCGATCTCTTGGCCGTACTGCGGCTGGTCAAGCACGTAGGTGTGGCGCTCGCCAAAGGTGTTGTTCACCTCGGCGACGATGCTGCGCAGGCTGCCGTCCTTGCGGTGGCAGTACCAAAAACTCACCGGTTTGAAGCTGTAACCGAGCACGCGCGGGTAACAGTGCAGCCAGATTTCGCCGTCGGCGTCGGTGATGTTTTCGCGCGCCAGCAATTCTTCCAGCCACGCCAGCGCCCCGCCTTGTTCGGCGCTGCGGCCATCGCCGTGGTCGGTGTCGTAAAAGGCCAGCGCGCCCCAGTGGTTGCACGCCAGCACACCCGCAGCCTCGGGCCGCTGGCGCAGGCTGCGCATCGGCAGCAGCAAGAAAAAAGTCGGGTAGATAAAGCGGTGCCGCTGCGGGCGCAGCCGGGTGTGCCAGACATGGCCAAAACCGATGTGTGGCACGGCAGCAACTCCTGCAGTGCCGGTATCGGTGGTGGTGTCGGCGGGCGTGTTCATGCCACCTTCTGACGGCGCATCTGCGCCAGCAACAGGTCAGCCGCGCGGTAGCCCGATTGCAGGCCGTCTTCATGGAAGCCGTAACCGGTCCAGGCACCGCAAAACCAGGTGTCCTGCACGCCCTGCAGCTGCGCCACCTGTGCCTGGGCGGCGATGGCGCCCCGGTCGAACAGCGGGTGCTCGTAGTCAAACTCGGCCAGCACCTGCGCCGGATCGAGGGCGCGCGCCGGGTTGAGGGAAACAATCACCGGCTGGGCAAAAGGCAGCGGCTGCAGGCGGTTGATCCAGTAGTGCAAACACACCCGCGCCGCGCCGCTCTGCGTGCTGGCGGCGCGTTCGTAGTTCCAGGCGGCCCAGGCGCTGCGCCGGCGCGGCAGCACACGGGCATCGGTGTGCAGCACGGCGCGGTTGGGCTGGTAGCGGATGGCGTCCAGCACCCGGCCTTCCTGCGCCGTCGGCTGGGCCAGCAGGCGCAGCGCCTGGTCGCTGTGCACGGCCAGCACCACTGCGTCAAAGCGCTCGACCTGCCCGGCGCTGTAAATATGCACCCCGGCAGCGTCGCGCACGATGCGCTGCACTGGCGTGGACAGGCGCGCATCGTCCACGCCTTGCAGCAGGTGGTGGACATACTGGCGCGCACCACCGGCCACGGTGAACCACTGCGGCCGGTCGCTCACTTGCATCAGCCCGTGGTTGTGGCAAAAGCGGATCATGGTGGCGACCGGAAAGCGCAGCATCTGGTCGGTCGGGCAGCTCCAGATGCAGCCCAGCATCGGCAGAAAATACCAATCCCGAAATGCCGCACCAAAGCGGTGCTGGTCTAAAAAGTCGCCCAGTGGCTGATGCAGCGCGGCGTCTTCGCCCGCCTCGGCCAGCGCCGTGCACAGCCGGTTAAAGCGCAGCAGCTCTTGCAACATGCCCCAAAAGCGCGGGCGCAGCAGGTTGCGTTTTTGCGCGAACACCGTGCGCACACTGGAGCCGCTCCACTCCAGCGCCTGCGCACCCCAAATGCCCGCGCCGGACGCCTGCACAGAAAACGACATATCGGAGCGCACTGTCGGCACGCCCAACTCTGCCAACAAGGCGATCAGACCGGGGTAGGTGCGCTCGTTGAACACCAAAAAGCCGGTATCGACGCCGTGCGTCACCACTTGGCCGCTGGCATCGGGCAGGCTGACATCGACCGTATGGGTATGGCCGCCAAAATAGCTGCCCGCTTCAAACACCGTGACCCGCGCCTGTCCACGCAGGCGGTGCGCCGCGGCCAACCCCGAAATCCCTGAACCGATGACTGCAATTTTCATGAGCTTTGACCTAGAAGCGGTTGAAATTGATTAGACAAAATCATATTTGTCTTAGACAATTTACGCAATGCCAATTTTTTGTCCCACATGCTGATGGATAACCCTGCGCACCTCCCCCCTATGCCCGCCCCTGCTATGCCACCGGAAAGTGCGGCCTTGTCGATTGCCGCCGTCGAGCGCGAAACCGGCGTGGCCAAAGACACGCTGCGCGTGTGGGAGAAGCGCTATGGCTTTCCCGCGCCGCTGCGCGATGCGGCGGGCGACCGCATGTACCCCATGGCACAAGTGCTGCAACTCAAGCTGATTCGGCGCCTGCTGGACGCCGGCATGCGCCCCGGCAAGGTGGTCGGGCTGGACAACGACGCCCTGCAAGCGCTGCTGGATCCCGCCACCCCAGAAAGTGCAACCCAACCAACACCGCCGCAGGCGGGGGATGCGCCGCAGGTGCCGGCGCTGCTGGACGCCATTGCGGCACACGACCCGCAGGCACTGCGCCACGCGCTGCTGCAAGCGCAGTGGCGCAGGGGCTTGGCGCATTTCGTCACCGAAGTGGTGGCGCCGCTGACCACCGCCGTCGGCGATGCCTGGGCGCAGGGGCGCTTTGAGATCTTTGAAGAGCACCTGTACACCGAGGTCATCACCGGCGTGCTGCGCTCGGCGATTGCCACGCTGGCCATGCCGCCGGCATCACAGGGAGTGCTGGGGCCGCGCGTGCTGCTGACCACCGTGCAGCGCGAGCCGCACGGCCTGGGGTTGCTGATGCTCGAAGCGCTGCTGGCGCTGGAGGGCTGCACCTGCATCTCGCTGGGCACGCAAACGCCGCTCGGCGACATCGTGCAAGCGGCGCAAGCACACCGCGCCGATGTCGTGGCGCTGAGTTTTACCAATCTGCAAAGCGGCCCGGTGGTGCTGACCCAACTGCACGAACTGCGCCGCCAGCTGCCCCCAGAGCGGGCCCTGTGGGTGGGCGGCGCGTGCAGCGCGCTGTACCAAAAACCGCTGCCCGGCATCACCGCCGTACAGGGCTTGTCACAACTGGCACCCTGGGTGGCGCAATGGCGCTACGACAACGCCGCCCGGTGACCCATGCACAAGAAAAACCACCTCCCGGAAAAACTGTGCCAACACTGCGACCGCCCTTTTACTTGGCGCAAAAAATGGGCCAGAGATTGGGAGCAAGTGCGCTACTGCTCTGAACGCTGCCGGCGCCAACACCCACCGACCCAGGCAGTGCCAACAACGGCCTACATAGCGACCCGCAAGCCCGATTTTTGACAGGAGACCCCCGATGCAATCACTCCCACCGGGCTATCGCGCCCTCGTCATCGGTGCCTCTGGCGCCATCGGCGCCGCCATGCTCCAGCAACTGCAAGCCGACCCGCGCTGCAGCCAAGTACTGGCGCTGGGCCGCAGTAGCACGCCGCCCATCGACTTTGCCGAGGAAGCCAGCATTGCCGCCGCCGCCGAATACGTGCGCAGCCAAGCCGACTTTGCGCCGCTGCATTTGCTGGTGGTGGCGACCGGGATGTTGCACAGCCCCAGCGCTGGGCCAGAAAAGCGCTTGAGCCAGCTGAACTACGCGCACCTGATGGCCAGTTTCACCACCAACACCTTTGGCCCGGCGCTGGTGCTGGCGCACTTTGCGCCGCTGCTGGCGCCGCAAGAACGCAGCCTGTGCGCGGTGCTGTCCGCCAAAGTCGGCAGCATTGGCGACAACCGCCTGGGCGGCTGGTACAGCTACCGCGCCTCCAAGGCGGCGCTGAACATGCTCATCAAAACCGCCGCCATCGAACTGGCGCGCACGCATCCCAAAACGGTGTTGGCCGCACTGCACCCCGGTACGGTGGACTCGCCCTTGTCGGCGCCGTTTCGCGGCGCCGAGATCGGCCGGCCCGCAGTGGCGGCAGCCGCCGATTTGCTGGGCGTGCTGGACAGCTTGGGCGCAGAAGACTCGGGCAGCTTCTGTGCTTACGACGGCCAGCGTTTGCCGTGGTAAACCCCTGTTTGCGCTTGATACAAGGAGAAAAACCATGCGTATCCTCATCACCGGCGGCACCGGCCTGATTGGCCGGGCATTGTCCGCGCACTGGCGCCAACAAGGCCACGAACTGTGGGTCTGGAGCCGCCGCGCACAAGAGGTGCCGGCGCTGTGCAGCGGCGCGCGTGGTGTGGCCGCGTTAGAAGACTTGCCCGCTGACCTGGCCCTGGACGCCGTCATCAATCTGGCCGGCGCGCCGATTGCCGACAGCCGCTGGAGCGGGGGCCGGCGCCAGTTGCTGTGGCACAGCCGCATCGACCTGACGCGCACGCTGGTGGACTGGCTGGGGCGGCAAGCCACGCCGGCGCCAGTGTTGATTTCTGGCTCAGCCGTGGGCTGGTATGGTAACCAAGGTGAAAAACTGCTGGACGAAACCAGTGCCACCGGGCCGGCCGACTTTGGCAGCCAGCTGTGCATCGCCTGGGAACAAGAAGCCGAGCGCGCACGGCAGTGGGGTGTACGCGTGGTGCTGCTGCGCACCGCGCCGGTGCTATCGCCGACGGGTGGTATGTTGGCCAAGCTGCGCCTGCCGTTCAGCCTGGGGCTGGGCGGGCGCCTGGGCAGCGGTCGGCAATGGATGCCCTGGATACACCTGCAAGACCAAGTCGCGCTGATTGATTTTTTGCTGCAACACCCCGAGTGCAACGGCGTCTTCAACGCCTGCGGGCCGGGGCTGGTGCGCAACGCCGAGTTCACCCAGGCCTTGGCCGACGCCCTGCACCGCCCAGCCCTCCTGCCCGCACCGGCCTGGGCGCTGAAGCTGGCGCTGGGCGATATGTCCGTCCTGCTGCTGGGCGGCCAGCGCCTGCAACCGCGCCGCGCGCAAGAGGCGGGCTTCGTGTTTCGCTACCCCCAGCTGGGCGAGGCGCTGGCGCAGTTGATGTGAAAAAAGCGCCGAGTGGCGCTTTTAATTATTTAAAGCTTGAGAGCTTTTAGACGTTGAACAAGAAGTTCAGCACGTCGCCGTCCTTGACCACGTATTCTTTGCCTTCAGCACGCATCTTGCCGGCGTCTTTGGCGCCCTGCTCGCCCTTGAACTGGATGAAGTCGTCAAAGGCAATGGTCTGGGCGCGGATGAAGCCGCGCTCAAAGTCGCCGTGGATCACGCCAGCGGCCTGCGGGCCGGTGTCGCCGATGTGGATGGTCCAGGCGCGCACTTCTTTGACGCCGGCGGTGAAGTAGGTTTGCAGGCCCAGCAGCTTGTAGGCGGCGCGGATCAGGCGGTCCAGGCCCGGCTCGGTCTGGCCGATTTCCGCCAAGAACATTTTTTTGTCCTCATCGTCCATCTCGCTCAGCTCGGCTTCGATCTTGGCGCAGATGGCGACCACCGGCGCGCCCTGCTTGTCAGCGTATTCGCGCAGGCGGTCGAGGAAGGGGTTGTTCTCAAACCCATCTTCAGCGACGTTGGCGACAAACATCGCCGGCTTGGCGGTGATCAGCGAAAACTGCTTCACCAAAGGCTGGTCTTCTTTGCTGAATTCCAGCGCGCGCACCGGGATGTTCTCGTTCAGCGCGGCCTGGCATTGCTCCAGCAAGGCCACCAGTTTGATGGCGTCCTTGTCACCCGAACGGGCGGTTTTGGTGTGGCGGTGCAGCGCTTTTTCGACTGTCGCCAGATCGGCCAGGCACAGCTCGGTCTGGATGACTTCGATGTCGGAGATCGGATCGACCTTGCCGGCGACGTGGATCACGTTGTCGTCTTCAAAGCAGCGCACCACGTTGACGGTGGCGTCAGTTTCGCGGATGTGGGCCAGGAACTTGTTACCCAGGCCTTCTCCGGTGCTGGCACCGGCCACCAGGCCGGCAATATCGACGAACTCGACGATGGCCGGCACGATGCGCTCGGGAGTGATGATTTCAGCCAGTTGGTGCAGACGCGGATCGGGCACTTCGACCACGCCAGTGTTCGGCTCAATGGTGCAGAAGGGGTAGTTTTCGGCGGCGATGCCGGCCTTGGTCAGCGCGTTGAAAAGGGTGGACTTGCCGACGTTGGGCAGGCCCACGATGCCGCATTGGAGGCTCATGGCAGGGCTTTCTAGGTTTCGGGAGACAAACCCGGCATTTTAGGCCGCTGCGCCAGCCCCCTCCTTTGCTGGCGCTCAAGCCGGCAAAGTGCCCTCCTACAATGCCGCCATGCCGCAATCCTTTGATGTCTGTATCCGCGGGGCCGGCGTTGTCGGCCGCACCCTGGCCCTGTTGCTCGCCCGCGAGCGCCTGCGCGTGGCGCTGGTTGCACCGCCGCCCCTCCCCTCTGCCCTTGCCGATGTGCGCGCCTATGCGCTCAACACCGCCTCGCGCCAGGTGCTCGAATCGCTGCGAAGCTGGCCCGACGCCGCCCATGCCACCGCCATCACGCAAATGCAGGTGTGGGGCGACCAAGGCGCCAGCGTGCGTTTTGACGCCGCCGCGCAGGGTGTGCCGGCGCTGACCTGGATTGTCGATGTGCCAGCGCTGGAAGCGCGCTTGGCCGAGGCGGTGCGTTACCAACCACAGGTGGAAGTGGTCAGCGCGCCAGTACCGGCCACACTGACCGCCATTTGCGAAGGCCGCGCCAGCCGCACGCGCGCCGAATGGGGTGTGGACTTTGACGTCACGCCCTACCCGCAGCACGCCATTGCCACGCGCCTAGTATGCGAGCAAGCGCATGGCCAGGTGGCACGTCAGTGGTTTTCGCAGGGCAGCATCCTGGCTTTTTTACCGTTGGGCGGGGCCGAGGGGAACTCTGTCGCCGTGGTCTGGTCAGTCCCTCCGGAGCAAGTGGCCGGTTTGCTGGCCTTGGACGCCGATACTTTTGCACAACGCCTGAAAGCGGCCAGCCATGGAGTCTTGGGCAGCGTGCGCCTGAGCAGTGAGCGCGCCACTTGGCCGCTGCAACTGGCGCAAGCGCGCCAATGGTGCGGTGCCTTGGCGCCCGAGCAAGGCAGCGGCAGTTGGGTGCTGGCCGGTGATGCGGCGCACAACGTGCATCCGCTGGCCGGACAGGGGCTGAACCTGGGGCTGGGCGACGTGCAGGCGCTGGCGCAAATTTTGCGTGAGCGCAGCAGTTGGCGCAGCGTCGGCGACCTGCGTCTGCTGCGCCGCTATGAGCGCCAGCGCAAGGCGGCCATCTTGCCCATGGGGCTGACAACCGATGGGTTGCAGCAATTGTTTTCTCGCCCCGAAGGTCCATTGCAGATGCTGCGCAATTGGGGCATGACCAGCTTTGAACACAGCGGCCCACTGAAAGACTGGCTTGTCCGCCGCGCCATGGGGTCGCACTGAACCGCACCCCGCACCTTCCACCCCATTGAATATCCATGAAACTGCTTCCCTCCCTGCTTGCCGCTGCCGCCGTGGCGCTGGCGTTTTCCGCCCCCGTCTCCGCCCAGGAGAGCACCATCCGCAAAACCCTGGCTGAGCGTATTCCGCAGCTAGAAAAAATCGATGAAGTACGCAGCACACCGATGTCCGGGCTGTATGAGGTGCGTGTCGGCACCGATGTGTTCTATACCGACGCCAAGGGCAATTTCTTGATCCAGGGCGAGTTGATCGATACCAAGGCGCGGCGCAATCTGACCGAAGATCGCATTGCCAAACTCAGCGCGGTGGACTTCAGCACCCTGCCCCTGAAAGACGCCTTCATCACGGTGCGCGGCAATGGCAAGCGCCAGCTGGTGGTGTTTGCCGACCCCAACTGCGGCTACTGCAAGCGCTTTGAACGCGATCTGCAAAAGATCGACAACGTCACCGTCCACACCTTCCTTTACCCCATCCTGAGCCCGGACTCGGCCGAAAAATCGCGCAACATCTGGTGCGCCAAAGATCGCAGCAATACCTGGGACGACTGGATGCTGCGCGACAAGACCCCCGCCGACGCCAGCTGCGACACCGCCGCACTGCAGCGCAACCTGGCCTTTGGCAAGAAGCACAAGATCACCGGCACACCCACACTGATCTTCAGTGACGGCAGCCGCGTGCCTGGTGCCATCGCTTCTGCCGACTTGGAAAAACGCCTGACCGACTCGGCCAGTGCTGCCAGCACCTCCAGCGCCCGCTGATCGCCATGCCCGCTCGCCACCACCCCGCCAGCGCCGTCCACTACCGCGTCGAAATCGCCGACCTGCACGCGCACCTGTTTCGCGTCACGCTGACGGTGGCGGCACCGCAGCCGCTACAGGCACTGTCTTTACCGGTATGGATTCCGGGCAGCTACCTGGTGCGCGAGTTCAGCAAAAATTTGCAGTCGTTGCGCGCCCAGCAAGGCGGCATGTCCGTGCCGGTGCTGCAACACGACAAGCAGCGCTGGCATGTCGCCTGCGACAGCACGCAGCCGCTGGAGGTGCAATACGAGGTCTACGCCAACGACCCCTCGGTGCGCACCGCCAGCCTGGATGCGACGCGCGGCTTTTTTAATGGCACCAGCCTGTGTCTGGCGGTTGAAGGGCAGATCGACCAGCCTTGCACCCTCGACATCGTTGCTCCTGAAAACATAGCTAATACCGCAGACTGGCATTGCGCTACAGGCCTTTTTTCTTTAAATATTGATGCGAGCGGCTTTGGTCTATACCAAGCGGCGGACTACGACGAACTGGTCGATTGCCCGGTCGAAATGGGCAGCTTCTGGAGCGCCAGCTTCCACGCTGGTGGCGTGGCGCACCGCTTTGTCGTGAGCGGCGCGGCGCCGTCGTTCGATGGCAAGCGCCTGCTGGCCGATGCGCGCAAGATTTGCCAAACGGCCATCGCCTTCTGGCACGGCAAGGGCAGGCCGCCATTCAAAAATTACCTGTTCCTGCTGAACGCCGTGCACGACGGCTACGGCGGGCTGGAGCACCACAATTCCACCGCGCTGATTTGCGCCCGCAGCGACCTGCCGCGCAGCAACGCACCACATACCAACGACGGCTACCCCACGCTGCTAGGCCTGATCAGCCACGAGTATTTCCACGCCTGGAACGTCAAGCGCCTGCGCCCGAGCGAGTTTCGGCACTACGACTACACGCAAGAAAATTACACCGAGCTGCTGTGGTTCTTTGAGGGTTTCACCAGCTATTACGACGACCTGTTGCTGCGCCGCGCCGGCCTGATCGACGATGCCGCCTATCTCAAGCTGCTGACCAAAGCCGCGCACCAGGTGTTGCAGGCCCCGGGGCGCCACGTACAGACCGTGGCCCAGGCCAGTTTTGACGCCTGGGTCAAGTTCTACCGCGTGGACGAGAACACGGCCAACGCCACCATCAGCTACTACACCAAGGGCGCGCTGGTCGCCCTGTGCCTCGACCTGACGCTGCGCCGCGAAAGCAATAACAACCACACGCTGGACGACGTGATGCGCGCGCTGTGGCAGCGCTGCCAGGGTGGCCCGATGGCCGAGAGCGATGTGCGCGCCGTGCTGCAAGAGGTGTCAGGCCGCTCCTTCGACGCGGAGATCGACGCCTGGGTGCACAGCACCGCCGAGCTGCCACTGGCTGAACTGCTGGCCGCGCACGGCGTCACGCTGCAAGCCGAAGCGCCGCAGCCGGCGCAGCGCCTGGGCCTGCGCGTGACAGAAAACCACGCGGTACAGATCAAGGCCGTACTGCGCGGCGGTCTGGCCGAGCGCGCCGGCATGGCCGCTGGGGACGAATGGCTGGGTATCGAGGTCGAAGGACAGGGCTGGCGGCTTCAGAAGTTGGAACAACTGGCGCTGCTAGCTGGCAACACCACCCCAGTCACTGCACTGGTCGCGCGCGATGGGCGTTTGCTGCGCCTGCCGCTGCAGCTCCCCAACCCGGCCACATCAGCCACCAGCCGCCCACGCAAAAGTCGCACCAGTGCCGCCGCTCCGGTCAGCGACACTGTGTCCCTCTGCATCACCGACGCAGCCGCCGTTCAGCGCTGGCTGGCCGCACCCTGAACAAGCGGTTTGGTGCTTGGTTATAGTGATCGATTCACAACTACAACCGGAGAACACCTTGGTCTACGAATGCATTGAAGTTCGCACTGAAGCCGAAAAAGTCGGCATCGTCACGCTCAACCGCCCCAAGCAACTCAACGCTCTGAACGACCAGCTCATGAACGAGCTGGGGCAGGCACTCCAAGCCTTTGATGCCGACGAAAAGATCGGCTGCATCATCATCACCGGCAGCGAAAAAGCCTTTGCCGCCGGCGCCGACATCGGCGCCATGGCCACTTACAGCTTTGCCGACGTCTACAAGGGCGACTACATCACCCGCAACTGGGAACAGATTCGCAGCATCCGCAAGCCCGTGATTGCTGCTGTCAGCGGCTTCGCCCTGGGCGGCGGCTGCGAACTGGCGATGATGTGCGACTTCATCATTGCCGCCGACAACGCCAAGTTTGGCCAGCCCGAGATCAAGCTCGGCGTCATCCCCGGCGCCGGCGGCACGCAGCGCCTGCCCCGCGCTGTCGGCAAGGCCAAGGCCATGGACATGGCCCTCACCGGCCGCATGATGAACGCCGCCGAAGCTGAAAGCGCTGGCCTGGTCAGCCGTGTGGTCGCCGTGGACAAGCTGCAAGAAGAAGCCCTGGGCGCTGCGCTGATCATCAGCGACTTCTCGCAAATCGCCGTCATGGCCGCCAAGGAATCCGTCAACCGCGCCTTTGAAGGCACGCTGGCCGATGGTGTCATGTTTGAGCGCCGCCTGTTCCACGCGCTGTTTGCCACGCAAGACCAAAAAGAAGGCATGGACGCTTTCGTCAACAAGCGCAAAGCTTTATTCACACACCAGTAAAAATACCCTATAATTTGCGGCTTCGGTGATATAGCTCAGTTGGTTAGAGCGCAGCATTCATAATGCTGATGTCGGTGGTTCAAATCCACCTATCACCACCAAATACCAAACCCGCACAGTGCAAGCTGTGCGGGTTTTTTATTGGGCCAGGGGTGCCCCGGTAAAATCGGCACCCTCCCCGCCTTTCCTACAGCCACTGGATACACACCATGATTCGCTGCATGGCACGGCTTCGCGCTATCTGCTCACCGCCTGGATCCTGAGCCCCGCGAAGCCGCGCAAAAGCGCTCCACACCATGACCAAAAAAGTATTTATCAAGACCTTCGGCTGCCAGATGAACGAGTACGACTCGGACAAAATGCTGGACGTGCTGCACGCCGCCGAAGGCTACGAAACCACACAAGACGTCGAAGAAGCCGACCTGATTTTGTTCAACACCTGCTCGGTGCGCGAGAAGGCGCAAGAGAAAGTCTTTAGCGACCTGGGCCGCATCAAACACCTCAAGGCCAAGGGCGTGAAAATTGGCGTCGGCGGCTGCGTTGCCAGCCAAGAAGGCGCCGCCATCATCCAGCGCGCGCCCTATGTGGACGTGGTGTTTGGCCCACAAACCCTGCACCGCCTACCTGAGCTGCTCAACCAGCGCACGCTGCAAAACCGCGCGCAGGTCGATATCAGCTTTCCTGAGATTGAAAAGTTCGACCACCTGCCACCCGCGCGCGTCGAGGGCTCCAGCGCTTTTGTATCGATCATGGAAGGCTGCAGTAAATATTGCAGCTACTGTGTGGTGCCGTACACGCGCGGCGAAGAAGTCTCACGTCCGTTTGACGACGTACTGGTCGAAGTCGCCGGCCTGGCCGACCAGGGCGTGAAAGAAGTCACGCTGCTGGGCCAGAACGTCAATGCCTACCAAGGAAAGATGGGCGACAGCGCAGAGATTGCCGACTTTGCGCTGCTGCTGGAATATGTGTCCGAGATTCCCGGCATCGAGCGCGTGCGCTACACCACCAGCCACCCGAACGAATTCACGCCGCGCCTGATTGCCGCCTATGCCGAGCTGCCAAAATTAGTCAGCCACCTGCACCTGCCGGTACAACACGGCAGCGACCGCATCCTGATGGCGATGAAGCGAGGCTATACCGCTATGGAATACAAGAGCACCATCCGCAAGCTGCGCGCCATCCGTCCGGACATGGCGATGAGCAGTGACTTCATCGTCGGCTTTCCAGGCGAAACCGAAGAAGACTTTGCCAAGATGATGAAGCTGATCGACGACATCCACTTCGACAACAGCTTCAGCTTCATCTTCAGCCCACGCCCCGGCACACCGGCCGCCAACCTGCACGACGACACACCACACGACGTCAAACTGCGCCGCCTGCACACCTTGCAAGCGGCGATCAACGCCAACATCAAGTCCATCAGCGAAAGTCGCCTGGGCACGGTACAGCGCCTGTTGGTGGAAGGAGCTTCCAAGCGCGATGCCAGCGAGCTGATGGGTCGCACCGAGTGCAATCGTGTCGTCAACTTCGTCGGCCAGCAGCGCCTGGTGGGACAAATGGTGGACGTGACGATTACCGAAGCCAAGGCCTACACGCTGCGCGGCGAGGTACTGACCTTGGCCGCCTGAGGTCTGGCGGGGGCTGCGCTGCGAGATTCCATGAACGATGGAAGGGACGCAATCACGTCCCGCTCTATCACCGGGTGCGCAGTGGGCAGCAAACCTTATCTGGCAAACCCCTCAGTTTGGCCTGTTACTACTTGTGATGGTTTAATTCAAAAAGACACAACCATAGGTTGTCAAAAAAGAAACCGCAACCTATGCAAGCCACCGGCAGGCCCCTTGTTTACATTCGATTTTCATGAACACGATTCAACGTTTTAAGCCGCCGTTTCTGGCCTGCATGGCCGTGGGGCTGTTGGGTGCGGTGGCTGTCCTGCTGACGGCGGATGGGGGTGGGTTGGCCATCGGCCTAGCCGTTGTGCTGGTGGCCGTCGGCGCCGCCGTGGGCCTGTGGGTGGCTCGTGGCCAGGCCCAGTTGCTTGAGCAAATTCAGTCTTATGTTGCCGACCAAGCCCAATTCACCAGCGAAGTAGTGCCCATCTGGAAAAGGCATATCGACACCTCGCGCGAGCAAATGGAGACCGCCATCAATGCCCTGTCCGAGCAATTTGCCGGCATCGTTGACAAAATCGATGCCACCATCCAGGCCACCTCCCTTGAAACCGATGACCTGGCCAGCGGTGACAACAGTTTGGCGGCGGTGTTTGGGCGCAACGAGGCCCAGCTGGGGGCCTTGGTAGCGGTGCAAAACGATGCCACCCTGCGCATGGATGCCATGGTGATCAAAGTGCAGGGGATGGATCGCTTCATTGTGGAACTGCAAGACATGGCCACCGATGTGGACCGGATTGCACAGCAAACCAACCTGCTGGCACTCAATGCCGCCATCGAGGCTGCCCGTGCCGGTGAAATGGGCCGTGGTTTTGCCGTGGTGGCCAAGGAATTTCGCATGTTGTCCAACCAGTCAGGCGAAACGGGGCGGCGCATTGCCGAGAAGGTCACCGTCATCAGCGCAGCTATTTTGGAAACCTGCGAACTGGTCAAGGGGTCGGTCACACAAGAAGAGCATTCGCTGACCACTTCCCAGGCCACCATTGCCAAGGTACTGGCGGATTTCAAGTCCGTCATCGACACCTTTCAAAACTCCAGTGAAGTGCTCAGGCAGGAAAGCATGGGCATTCAAGACCAGATCAACCAGGCGCTGGTGGCGTTTCAGTTTCAGGACCGGGTCAGCCAAATTCTGACCCAGGTGATCAAAAACATGGAGCTGATGCCCACTGTGCTCGGCGAATCGCAGCAGACCTACGCGGCTACCGGGGTACTGCAGGCCGCAGACCCTCAGCGTGTGCTGGGTGAGTTGCAAAAAACCTATGTCATGGCCGACCAGCACGTCGTCCACCAAGGTGGCAAGCTGGCACAGCAGGCAGCATCAGACATCAGTTTTTTTTAAAGGTTTGACATGAGCAAAACGGTCATGATCGTGGATGATTCAGCCTCGGTTCGCCGCGTGGTGGGCATTGCGCTCAAGGGGGCGGGTTATACCGTCATCGAGGGATGTGACGGGCGCGATGCCTTGACCAAGCTCACGGGACAGAAGGTGCATCTCATCATCAGCGATGTGAACATGCCCAACATGGATGGCATCACGTTTCTCAAAGCCGTCAAGCAATTGCCCGCCTACCGGTTTACGCCGGTCATCATGCTGACCACCGAATCGGAGGAATCCAAGAAGCGCGAGGGCCAGGCCGCTGGGGCCAAGGCCTGGGTGGTCAAGCCGTTCCTGCCTGAGCAACTTGTGGGTGCCGTTCAACGCTTGTGCCTGCCATGACCACCGGGCAGACGCTGCGTATCGAGGGTGAGTTCAACATTTACCGAGCCATGGAGCTGAAAGCGGTGTTGTTTGCCGAGCCTCCGGCGACAGAGATTGATCTGTCAGGCGTCACCGAGTTGGACAGTTCAGGTCTGCAACTACTGATGCTGGCCAAAAAAACCGCGCTGGCCCAAAACCGGCCGCTCAGCCTGGTGGCGCACAGCCAAGTGGTCATCGACGTGTTCGAGTTGCTGGATGTGGCCGGTTACTTTGGTGACCCGCTGGTCATGCGCTCCCGTGCGCCCATCGGTACAGAGAGTGGCCCGGACACCGCCACCCCAAGGAATTCCGATGGATCTTGACGAAGCCCTTCAGCTGTTCATCGTCGAGTGCCGCGAACTACTCGAAGACATGGAAGCTGGCTTGCTGGCCGTGGAGAACGCCCAGGAAAAAAGCGAAATCATCAACGCGGTGTTTCGCGCAGCGCACACCATCAAAGGGTCGTCGGGCTTGTTCAGCCTGGACCACATCGTGGCTTTCACCCATGTGGTGGAAAGCGTGCTGGACCGCGTGCGCAGCGGAAAACTGGCATTAAATGGGCCACTGGTGGCGCTGCTGCTGGCCTGTGGTGATCACATGCGTGCCCTGGTGGACGGAGTGGCCAGCGGTGAACAGTCGGGTACACCGCAGCTGACCGAATCCGGCGAGCCGCTGGTGCGTGGGCTGCAAAACTACCTGGATAGCGGCGCGGCTGCCCCACCGCCCACAGACCCCTCAGGGGTGCCAGAGACCGGTTCTGTGCGCCGCATCAACGGCATCCAGGTGGATACAGACCATTGGCACATCTCGGTACGCTTTGGGCCAGACGTGCTGCGCAATGGCATGGACCCGATGTCGTTCATCCGCTACCTGGCCACGCTGGGACAGATCACCGCCATAACCACTGTGGCTGACGCACTGCCTGATGTAGCCACCATGGACCCCGAGACCTGCTACCTGGGATTTGAAATCGCCTTCAAAGGCCACGCAGACAAGGGCAACGTCGATAAAGCGGCCATCGAGCAGGTATTTGAGTTTGTGCGCGAAGACAGCCACCTGTTCATATTGCCGCCGCACAGTCTGGTATCGGCCTACGTGACCCTACTGGAGCAGCAAGGCGATTCCGTGCGGCTGGGCGAAATGCTGGTACGCTGTGGCTCCCTGACGCGGCAAGAGCTGGACAGTGCGCTGAATCAGCAAGTGGAAACCCCCGCCGCCCTCATTGGTGCCATTTTGGTCACCCAAGGATCGGTACAGCCGGAGGTGGTGGAGGCGGCGCTGCAAAAGCAAAAGCACGCCAAAGAAACAATGGTGGCCGAAAGCCGCTCCATCCGCGTGGATGCCGATAAGCTGGATCAGTTGATCAATCTGGTGGGTGAACTCATCATTGCCGGGGCCAATGTCAACATGATTGCCCACCGCGCCAAGGTGGTCGAACTGGAAGAAAGCACCTCCAAACTCTCGACCCTGGTGGAAGAGGTGCGCGACAGCGCCTTGCAGATGCGCATGGTCAAAATTGGCGCCACCTTCAACCGCTTTCAGCGCGTGGTGCACGATGTCTCGCGCGACTTGGGCAAGGACATTGCGCTGGTCATCGAGGGCGAAGATACGGAGCTGGACAAAACCGTGGTCGAGAAAATCGGCGACCCCCTGATGCACCTGATCCGCAACTCGATGGACCACGGCATCGAGCCAGCCGAGGTGCGTCGAGCCCAGGGAAAAGCTGAGCAGGGCATGGTCCGCCTTAATGCCTTTCACGACTCAGGCTCCATCGTCATCACCGTGGAAGACGATGGCGGCGGCCTCAAGCGCGACCGCATTCTGGCCAAGGCTATCGAGCGCGGCTTGGTCGAACCCGGTCACAGCCTGTCCGACGCCGAGGTGTACAGCCTGGTTCTGGAGCCGGGGTTTTCCACGGCCGACAAGGTCT
Organism: Simplicispira psychrophila DSM 11588; assembly: GCF_000688255.1. Lineage (GTDB taxonomy): Bacteria > Pseudomonadota > Gammaproteobacteria > Burkholderiales > Burkholderiaceae_C > Simplicispira > Simplicispira psychrophila. The sequence continues at coordinate 66,353 of NZ_JHYS01000005.1, forward strand.
CGAATCTGTCGGGCCGTGGCGTCGGCATGGACGTAGTCAAACGCAACATCGCCGCGCTGCGCGGCACGGTCAGCATGACCAGTGAAGAGGGACGCGGTACGACTGTGACAGTGCGACTGCCCCTGACGCTGGCGATCATCGATGGTTTTCTGATAGGGGTGGACAAGGCGGTGTATGCCATTCCCCTGGACATGATCGAGGAATGTGTGGCCTTCTCAGCCGAGCCCGACCACGACTACACCAACCTGCGCGGCGAGGTACTGCCGTTCATTCGCTTGCGCCAGCTGTTTGGTATGCGTGGCGAGCCCACCCGAGGCGAAAACATCGTGGTGCTCAAGCATGGCGAGCAGCGGGCGGGCCTGGTGGTAGATACGCTGCTGGGCGAGTTCCAAACAGTCATCAAACCGCTGGGCAAGATGTTTTCCCAGGTCAGGTGCGTGAGCGGTTCGACCATTTTGGGCAGCGGGGATGTGGCCTTGATTCTGGATGTGCCCTCACTGGTGCAGCAGGCCATGGCGAGTGCCGAGGCTAGTGTGACTGCAGCGTGCCGGCGGTCAAGGGATGTGGCGTTGCCGGCCTCGTGAGGAGCTTTCGCAAGCCGTGGCACGGTAGAACTATTGGGTTGTAGTGGGTTTGGTGGAATTGAAAGGAAAAAACATGTTTGGAAACTTGAAAATCGGAGTCCGCTTGGCCATTGGCTTTGCCTTGACGCTGGTGTTGCTGATCGTGGTAGCCACACTGGGAGTGACGCGGATCAATGCACTCGACAACGAGGTTGCCGGCTTGGTGCAAGACAAATTCCCGAAAACCATGGCGACCAGCGATATGGTAGGAGCGATCAACGTGATCGCTTGGCGTCTGCGCAACGCGTACATCTTCCCTGCCGCAGAGGCGCAAAAAGAACTGGACGCCATTTCCGAGCAGCGCAAGATCATTTCTGATCGCATCGAGACTCTCGAAAAAACCATTACCAGCGATACCGGCAAGGCATTACTGAAGAAAGTGACCGATACACGCGAGCTGTATGTGCCACAGCAGGAGCGATTCATTGAATACCTGCGCTCCGACAAGAAAGACGAAGGAGCCTTGCTGCTGACGAACGAATTGCGCCAAACGCAAGCCGATTACATCGGTGCCATCGTGAAGCTGAGTGACTACCAGGACACACTGGTCAAGCAGGCCGGTGCTAATGCCGAAGCACTGGCTAATGCTTCACAGAATATGTTGATGCTCCTGGCCATCGCCGCATCGCTGTTAAGCGCAGTGATGGGCTGGCTCATTACCCGCAGCATTACCCGGCCTACGCATGCGCTGATGACCGCTGCCGATAAGATGGCGGTAGGCGATTTCAGCTTCAAACTCGACATCAACAACAAAGACGAAGTGGGCCAATTGGCCAACTCAGTGAAAGCCATGCAGGCCGCCGTACAAACCATGGTGGCCGATGCAGCCCTGCTGTCCAAAGCGGCCGTCGAAGGCAAGCTGGCGACCCGTGCCGACACTTCCAAACACCAGGGTGATTTCCAGAAAATCGTAGTGGGCGTGAACGACACGCTGGACGCTGTCATCGGCCCCTTGAACGTGACGGCCAAGTACGTGGATGACATTTCCAAAGGAACCATTCCTCCGGTCATTACCGACAACTACAACGGCGATTTCAATGTCATCAAAAACAACCTGAACAACGTCGTCAAGATGATGACCGAGTTGTTGCAGCAAACTGACCTCATCATCAAGGCCGCTGCAACCGGTGAATTGAGCAAGCGGGCCAATGCCGATTTATTTGCTGGCGGCTGGAATCAATTGGTCAGAGGGGTGAATGACACCATCACTAACATCGTCAACCCATTGAACGTGACGGCCACTTACGTGGACCGCATTTCCAAAGGAGACATTCCGCCGAAAATTACGGACGTCTACCTGGGTGACTACAACATCATCAAGAACAACCTGAACACCTGCATCGATGCTGTCGATGCACTAGTGGCCGATGCGGCCCTGCTGTCCAAGGCCGCCGTCGAAGGCAAGCTGGCGACGCGTGCCGATGCCACCAAACACCAGGGAGACTTCCGCAAGGTAGTGGCGGGTGTCAACGAAACGCTGGACGCGGTGATCAGGCCGCTAAACGTAGCGGCTGATTACGTCGCCAGGATTTCCGTGGGCGATATTCCACCGGTGATCACCGATAGCTACAACGGTGACTTCAACACCATCAAAAACAACCTGAACGTCTGCGTCGAAGCCATCAGCCAGCAAACAGCGGCCGCCAAGGGCATTTCTCAAGGCGACTTGACCGCAGTAGTGAAGATCCGCTCGGAAAACGACGAGATGGCCAAGGCATTGATCGGTGTGGTCAAGGCGGTGAATGGTCTGGTGGTCGATGCCAACCGACTGTCCAAGGCGGCAGTGGACGGCGATCTGGAGCTGCGCGCCGACACCGCCCACCACATGGGTGATTTCCGCAAGGTGGTCGAGGGTTTGAATGAGGTGATGATCGCCGTCAACACCCCAGTCTCCGAGCTGCGCGAAGTGCTGGGGGCCTTGGAAAGTGGCGACCTGACTCTGAGCATGAAACACGCGTACGCGGGCACATGGGATGATCTGAAGTCGGCCGTCAACAACATGTTGACCAAGCTGACCGAAGTAGTGACGGACGTGAACAGCGGTGCACAGGCCTTGGCCGGTGCCTCTGAAGAGGTGAGTGCCACAGCGCAGTCGCTGTCACAGGCGGCCAGCGAGCAGGCGGCGGGGGTGGAGGAGACCAGCGCCTCCATCGAGCAAATGACCTCTTCGATCGCGCAAAACACCGAAAACGCCAAGATCACCGATGGCATGGCCAGCAAAGCTGCCCGCGATGCGGCCGATGGCGGCGAAGCGGTGCAGGCCACGGTCGCGGCTATGAAGCAGATTGCCCAAAAAATCGGCATCATCGATGACATTGCCGCCCAAACCAACTTGTTGGCGCTCAATGCCGCCATTGAGGCGGCCCGTGCGGGCGAGCACGGCAAGGGCTTTGCCGTAGTGGCTGCCGAGGTACGCAAGCTGGCTGAACGCAGTCAGGTGGCCGCCCAGGAAATTGGCCAAGTGGCCAGCAGCAGCGTGGAACTGGCCGAGAAGGCCGGCAAACTGTTAGCCGAAATCGTGCCCAACATCCGCAAAACGTCTGACTTGGTGCAGGAGATCACCGCTGCGTCCACTGAGCAATCCTCTGGCGTCGGCCAGATCAACTCCGCCGTCAACCAGCTAAACCAGACCACGCAACAAAACGCCTCCAGCTCCGAGGAACTGGCGGCCACCGCTGAAGAAATGAGCGGGCAAGCCGAGCAGTTGCAACAGACCATGGCGTTTTTCAAGCTGGACGATGATCGGCGTTCGCCAGGATCGGTGGCCGCAATGGCGCGCAAACCTAAGTCTGCGCTGCAGCGGATCGACACGCCCTCGCGTCGTGGCTTTGCCAAAGTACCCACGCCAGCCATAGCGCATGCCTCTGCGCTGGAGCTGGACGAAGCCAAGTTCACCAAGTTCTGAAAGGCATCGCCATGCCTGCTCTGGTAAAGACCGACAAAAAATCCCTGTCCGATCTCAAGGCAACAGGGATCAAGGCAGTAAACGACAACAAGCAGTACCTGACCTTCATGCTGGGAGGGGAGATGTTCTCCCTCAGCATCCTGGCCATCAAGGAAATCATTTGGTACGCCAACCTGACCGACGTACCCATGATGCCGGCATGCATCCGGGGTGTCATCAACCTGCGCGGGGCGGTGGTACCCGTGATGGACTTGTCGGCCCGGTTTGGCAAACCGCCCACGCCGGTGACCAAAAGCACCTGCATCGTCATCATCGAGATGGCTGCTGACAATGAGGGCGATCACCAGCACATGGGCGTGGTGGTCGATTCAGTCCAAGCGGTGCTGGAAATTCCAGCGGCAGAAATTGAACCCGCCCCGACCTTCGGGGCAAAAATCCGCCCCGACTTCATCGAAGGCATTGCCAAGGTGAATGGCAAATTCGTCATCCTGCTCAATGTGGACAACGTCATGTCCACCGAAGAAATCAGCCAGATGGGCCGTTTGGCGGCATCGGCTGACGTGTCCCCAGCGCCCACCTGACATGCGCGCGCCCGGTTGCTATCCATGTCGATAAGGTCCATCACCGACACGGAGTTCGCCCACTTCCAGCGGTTCATCTTCGATGCAGCCGGCATCTCCATGGCCGATGCCAAAAAAGCCCTGGTCATGGGGCGGCTCAGCAAGCGGTTAGCGCGGTACGACCTTGACAGCTTTGGTGCGTACTTTCAGCTGCTGACATCGGGTCACCACCCTGAAGAGGTGCAGATGGCAGTGGACTTGCTGACCACCAACGAGACTTATTTTTTTCGCGAGAACAAACACTTTGAATTTTTGCGTGCTCAGGCATTGGCCGCCCGGGTACGCTCCCAGCCGTATCGGGTGTGGAGTGCCGCCAGCTCTAGCGGCGAAGAGGCCTACACCATGGCCATGGTGTTGGCCGATGTCATGCCGGGCTTGCCGTGGGAAATCATCGGCACCGACATCAGCACCCGCATGCTGGAGGGCGCGTGCCGTGGGCTCTATACCCTTGAGCGTGGGCGCCACATTCCCGTGGCATATCTGCAGCGCTTTTGCCGCAAAGGTATCCAAGAGTACGACGGCCATCTGTTGATCGACCGCAGTCTGCGCAGCCACGTCAGCTTTGTGTACGCCAATTTGAATGCACCCCTGCCCGAACTGGGCCAATTCGACATGGTGTTTTTGCGCAACGTGATGATTTACTTCAACTTGGCCACCAAGCGCGAGGTGGTGGCGCGTGTGCTGGCCACCCTCAAACCGGGAGGCTACTTTTGCGTCGGCCATTCCGAAAGCTTGAGTGACATCACGCAGGCCGTTCAAGCCGTGGCACCGTCCATTTACAGAAAGCCGGACTGAGCATGCGCGAGATGCCTTTGATGGACATTTTTTTGCTGCCCGGCGAGTACTTCGTCGGCGATGCAACTTTTCAGGTGCGCACCATTCTGGGGTCTTGTGTGTCCATCACGCTGTGGCACCCCGGTGCGCGTGTAGGAGGCATGTCGCACTTTCTCTTGCCCGCACGCGGCAGTGCCAGCACCGCCGACAGCGGTTTGGACGGCCACTACGGCGACGAGGCCCTGGCACTGATGCGCCAAGACCTGCAAGCGCTGGGGGTGGACCCTCGGCACTGCCAGGCCAAGCTGTTTGGTGGTGGCAACATGTTTCCTGGGCGGGTGCGAGCCGAGGGTGCCCATGTGGGTCAGCGCAACGGCGAGGCGGCTCGAGAACTACTGCAGCAGCACGGTATCTCCATCATGACCGAGAGCCTGTTCGGCATGGGGCACCGGCAAATCATTTTTGACATCAGCAAGGGCGATGTCTGGTCTAGGCAAGTCAGGCCATCGGCCATGGAGCTGGCCGCCGAGGCCGATGCACAAGGAGCCATTGCGTGAGCCGCATCAAAGTCATGGTCGTGGACGACTCCGCTGTAGTGCGACAGGTGGTGACGGCACTGCTGGCGCGCGACCCTGGCATTGAGGTGGTAGCCGCTGTGGCCGATCCGATTTTTGCCATGAATCGCATGCGGGTGCAGTGGCCCGATGTGCTGGTACTGGATATCGAGATGCCGCGTATGGACGGCATCACGTTCCTGAAAAAAATCATGGCTGAACGGCCTACGCCGGTGGTGATTTGCTCGACCCTGGCAGAACAAGGCGCCGAAATCTCCATGGCCGCCCTGGCTGCGGGGGCAGTCGCCATCATTACCAAGCCCAAACTGGGGCTCAAGCAGTTTCTGGAGGATGCATCGGACGATCTGGTGTCGGCGGTCAAGGCGGCTGCACGCGCCAACGTGGCGGTGCTGCGCGGCGCCTCTGCACGGCACACCGCCGATGTGATCCTGCCAGCCTTAGACAAACCATCGACCCTGATCCAGACCACCGAGCGGGTCGTGGCCCTGGGCACTTCCACCGGCGGCACGCAAGCACTGGAAGAGGTATTAACCGCGCTGCCACGGGTGACGCCAGGCATTGTCATCGTGCAGCACATGCCCGAGAAGTTCACGGCAGCGTTCGCGCAGCGGCTTAACGGCCTATGCCAGATCGAGGTCAAAGAGGCCCAGAACAACGACCGCGTGATCAATGGCCGCGCGCTGATTGCGCCGGGTGGCAAGCACATGCTGCTCAAGCGCAACGGCGCGCAGTACCACGTCGAAGTGATCGATGGCCCCCTGGTCAACCGCCATCGCCCGTCAGTGGACGTGCTGTTTCGCTCGGTGGCTAAGTGTGCAGGAGCCAATGCGTTGGGGGTCATCATGACGGGTATGGGCGACGATGGCGCCGCAGGATTGTTTGAAATGCGCCAAGCAGGTGCCCGCACCCTGGCACAAGATGAAGCCAGTTGCGTGGTCTACGGCATGCCCAAAGAAGCCGTCAAACGCGGCGGTGTCGAAAAAACTGTTCCCCTGAGCGCCATTGCCCGCGAAATCATGCTGCAGCTATCGGGCGTGATGGTGCGCTGAGCACCAACGGCCTGATTGTCTGACTGTCTTACAAAGTACCCCCCCCACATACCAAAATTGGAGTCGCACATGACACTGAAGTGGAACGACCGCTACGCCACGGGGTACGCCGAAATGGATGCCCAGCATCGCCATCTGTTTGAGTTGATCAATCGCATGATGGCAGCCAATACGGCGCAAGAGATCAAGCCCCTGCTGATGCAGTTGTACAAACACACACATGCGCATTTTCAGCAGGAAGAAGATTTGATACGCAGCACCGGCTTTCCCGGCTTGTCTGCGCACATTAACGGACACAACCGCTTGCTTGACCGGCTCAATGCGTTCAGTAGCGATATCGGTCGCGAAAATTTCAACAAGACCGCACTGGTGGCACTGATGAGCGACTGGGCCATGAACCACATCGTTCATGATGACATCAATGCCTTGAACTACCGGGCGCAAAAGGACTGAGCCACTGCTGCTGGCCCTAGAGCGCTTTCACACTGAGCGGCCATCACCGCAGTGGCTGACCACCACAGACCACCGCATGGGGCCAAGCGCTCAAGCACAAGCCAGTTGGGTTGAGTACCACCCAACCCACAGTGCAAATTTATGCTATTTTTGGCCTCTAAGCCTTTAAATATGTGCGTTAGTAGCTATCAATTTTGATACGATGCATTCCTCAGTCAGCGCGAAAACGCTCTATTTACAAGGAAGGCCGGCAAGATTTTTTGTGAGATTCAGTCAAATGGGGCCCTTTTTATGGCTACCAACTGTGGCAGGCCATGGGATCAGAGTTCATAGCTGGAACCGCACGCCCAGCAAGCGTTAGAGGCTAATTTGATCCAATTTAATTGGAATCTGACCCTCATGGCACAAGGATAAGCGCCCAAGCAAGGATTCGAAGGTGGACTGAAGCCCCGACAGTGATAGGCTGAAGTTGCAAAACGGACAGCAAATCACAAGGACATCAGCCCGGATGAAGGATAACAAAGTCAAGAATTTTCAGCAGGCGCTGAGCATCCAAGACATCTGCTGTGTGGTTGAGCACCACAGCAAGCCCACGGCACGCCATCGCCTGTATCCGCCCTTGAAGACTTTGAGCCTGTTCATCTGGCAAATTCTGGCTGGCGCACGAACGTGCCAGGATGCCGTGGTGCGCAATCTATCCGAGCGCGTGAGCCTGGGGGTATCCCCCAGCTCCCTGAACACTGCAGCCTACTGCGAGGCCCGAATGCGCCTGCCAACAGCCATTGCAGCAACCCTTGGCAGTTTGCTCAGCGAGCGATTGGAATGCCTGACACGCCGAGCAACCAAGCGGCGTTTCCTCAAAGCAAAACACAAGCGCCTGGCCTGGGCTTTCCCATGGTTCGTATTGGTGCCCTGATCGGGCTGGCCAGCGGTGCGGTACTGGGCTATCAACTGACACCTTTGCAGGGCAAGGGCTCGGGCGAGCAGACGGTGCTGCGCGCCTTGAGCGACAAGATACTGCCGGGCGATATTGTTCTGGCCGACGCCTGGTTGGCCACATGGTGGCTCATTCATGCCATCAGCTGTCGCGGCGCAGATGTGCTCATGGCGCAGCATGGCAGGCGAACCAGCGATTTTTCGCAAGGCGAGTCCTTGGGCAAGAAAGACCATATTGTTGAATGGGCGCGCCCCCAAAACCCCAATGGATGAGTGCGCAGGAGTATGCAGGCTGCCCGCCAAGGCTGCGAATGCGAGAAATCGAGGTCGATGGCCGGGTGCTGGTGACAACGCTGTTGCAGCCGGCCTACGCCAGCGCGCTGGCGCTGGATCGGCTGTACGCCATGCGCTGGAATATCGAGGTGGATTTTCGCGCCATCAAAGCGACGCTGGAGCTGGATGTGCTGCGCTGCAAGTGCAGAGAGATGATTGAGAAGGAAATCGCAGTATCCATGCTGGCTTACAACCTGGTGCGCTGGGCCATCAGCGCCAGTGCAGCGCCGGCGCAGGTGCTCGCGCGTGCGTTAAGTTTTGCAGGGGCCAGGCGTTTGCTGGCAAGTTTCAGCCTTCGATTCGTGGGCTGTGCAAGCGGCAGTATTGCCGCTTTGACTGAAGTCTTGCTCAAGAGTATTGCCAAGCTCAAATTGCCGACGCGAACTGGCCGAATCGAGCCGCGTGCCAAGAAGCGGCGTCCGAAAAACCTACCGTTGTTGAGCATGCCCCGTCATGTCGCGCGCCAGCGCCATTCGCATCAAGCGGGGGCTTATCCTTGTGCCATGAGAATCTGACCCCTATTAATTCTGACCCCTATTAATTCCGACCCGATTTGAGACGTCCACGGAAACCGGAACCTCTTCCTTCAAGTCAAAGCGCCTGAGGAGTTGCAAAGGCACAACGGTTTACACCAACCAACACGCAGAGAAAGTCATACTAGCCGCACGCGTCACGGCACAGCGCCCGCCCCTGTCTAGAGAGGAAAAACCGAGCCTAGAGACACTGTTGGCCACCGCACCTCTCCGAGGGTATTCCCCTGTCTCCAAAGCGTCAAAGAAGGGATTTCCACTCTTTACCGCTTGAAACATTGCACCTAATCTTGGCCGCTGAAAAGCCCTCAACGTCTGTGGGCTTCCATCCATTGCATGCAGCAGTAGGAGCGACCTTATGAAGAAAATGCGCATCTTGTCAGCAGCCATGTTCGGCTGCGTTTCATCGTTGGCCATGGCGCAAAGCACGATTGGCACCAGCAGTGTCACGATATACGGACTCATCGACGTCGGTATCAACCACGTTACCGGCGCGCCCGGCGGTTCCGTGACCAGCATCACCAGCGGAAACATGGAAGGCTCACGCCTCGGCTTCAAAGGCAATGAAGACCTGGGCGGCGGATACCGTGCCATCTTCACACTGGAATCGCGCCTCGAAGCCGATACCGGCTCGCTCAGCAACCGCCCCCTTTCCGGTGGTCGGCTGCCTGACCGGCTCAGCACCGCGACGTCCCTCGGTCTGCCGGCCGCACTGCAGCCCGCCGTTTCCGCCGTCGCCGCCCAGATCGGCTCGTCCGTCGGCGTGAACCTGGGCAACGGCATGTTCGACCGGCAGGCCTTCGTCGGCATGGTCACGCCGTTTGGTGCCTTCACGGCGGGCCGGCAGTACACGCCGGGCTATCTGGCCTCCGCCAGCTTCGACGTGATGAAGACCGAATCGAGCCTTGCGCTGGGGCAACTGGTCGCCATTCCGGCCTCGTTCGACATCCGCGTGAGCAACTCGCTCCAGTACGGCTTGAAGTTGAACGGCCTGACGGCCACCGCCATGTACGCAGCCGGTGAAATCGCCGGTCGGGCAAACGCTGGACGCCTGCTGGGCGTCATGGCCATGTACCAGGGCAACGGCTATTCCTTCGGTGGCGGCTACAACACGCGCAACAACGAACTGGGTGAAAAGTCGCTGACGAACGTCATCCTAGGCGCGACGGTGGACGTCGGTCCGGGCACGCTGACTGGCCAATTCACCACTATCAAGGATGACAACCCCAGCGGCCTGTCCAGCATCAGCGCCGCCCTGTCGGCAAACCCGGCGACGGCACCTGTCGCCGGTCTGGTGCAGAACGCCTTCATCCAGGGCTTCCGGCAAGACGCCCGCCTGTTCCAGGTCGGCTACCGCATCACCAGCGGCGTGCACACTGTGTCCGTGGCTTACAACAGCATGAACGACAAACGTCCGTTCAATGCAGACCGCGTTTCGTATGGCGCGGCTTACACGTATGCCCTGTCCAAACGAACCGACCTGAATGCAGTTTTGACACATCTGAACAACAAGAACACGTCGCAAGACATGCTGGGTGGCAACGGCTTCTTGGGCGGCGTAGCTGCAAAACCGGGCCAGGATGTGAACAGCTTGGCACTGTCGATTCGCCACCGCTTCTGAGACACGAGCCCGGCTTGCGAGCATGACCAAAATCCCCCGCAAGGGGTAATACCAGTCAGTCAAGCACCCGACGACCTCGCTCTCCTGTCAAAGGCAACCTGTGTCAACACGTTGCCTTTTACTTTTGATAAGCCTCTCGCAATGTGCTTTGCGCGAGACCCTGCCCTCAACCTCACCGGCAAGTTCTCCATCCGCAGGCAAGCTGCCTCTGTGGCACGTCGTGCAGCAACTAAACGCCTTACTGGCGTCTTTGGTCAAATAAAAAAGCGCCTCAAAGGGCGCTTTTTTATATTCTGGCGGAGGCTGTGACCGCCTACTATCTAGCATTCATGCGGGTTTCAAGCCATTTACTAGATTTATCCCACCATCATTCCCACCTAAAAAAAGTGGCTGCAAAATAAAGTGCTTTAGCTAGTCTGGCTAATCAGCCGCGCACCAGCAATTGCAGCTCTTGGCGGGCGCTTTTGACGTGGATCACGCTGTCGATGCCGTATACCTTGCCATCGTGTCGCACCCGGTCAGCCGACGTAATGCCGGGGCGGTAGCGCAGTCGCACCCGTGCCGACACTTCGCTTTGCGCTTGCAATGCGGCCATGAATTCGCGCCCCACCAGCGGCTCAAAAGCGCACCAGACAGTGCAGACAGGCACCCAGGCACCGGGGATGGGGTCGCCGTACTTGTCCACGCCTTCCTCCATGCGCTCAATCGTCACCCGTCGGTCTAGCTGGCCCGACTTCACTGGTACACCCGGTACGGTGCCAACAGCCGCTCAAACGCACGGTTATCGGTCAGGGGCCGGTCTGTTTGGCTCTCGCGCCACAGGTACAGGTCACCCACCAGCAGCAGCGCGGCAGACTTAATCGGCGCGGGCGCGGTGTTGTCCAACGGCACAGGGCTGTTGATGTGGTCGCCTACGGCAAGGGTCGCCGCAGCGATCAGGCCCAGCAGCAGCGCATCTTCGGCGTCGTCGTCAACCCGAAGGTGAAGTTTGGTTTCTTGCAGTGTCAGCATTTGAATGTTCAAACAAAAGTAAATGAATCAAAAGAGGTGCCCACGGCAGCCTCAGCGCGGGCGGCAGCACCCATAGCCATGGCAAGGGCCTGCATCCCGTCAATGCGGCCCGTGCTGCGGCTCTTGTCCAGCTTGCGCGCGCCGGTCGGGTCTTTGGTCACAGTGGCGTTAGCCGCGCACATGGTCAACACGGGGTGTCCACCGTGGGCAAGCCGGCCATTCAGCAATTCGGCCTCCAGCGCATCCAGGGCGCCGCCCATGTCTTTCCAGCCTTGGCCCCAAGGGATCAGCGGCAGGTCAACATCAATGCGGTCGAACTCGCGTTTCAGCTCGGCCATCTTCCAGCGGTCGAACGCCACCGCGTGCACGTCTAGCCCGCTCAGAATCTCGGCAATGTCGTGGGCCACGTAGGCGTAATCCACCGTGGCCCCCGGCGTGGTGCGTAGGTGGCCTTGCCGGTGCCACACGTCGTAGGGCGCACGGTCACGGCGGGCGCGGTCTAGCAAGCCTTGTTCAGGCGTCCAAAAGTGGGGTTGCACGTGCCAAACGCCATCGATCTGGCCAATCACGACAAGCGCGGTCAGGTCAGTCCGCATAGACAGATCAAGACCGCACCAGACGGGCGCATCGTCCAGCGGCTGAACCCTTGCACTGCAAGCCTTCCACACCCCCGGCGAGACATACGGGCTATCGGTGCTGACGCGGTTGTTCAGCAGCAGGTTGCGCGCGCTGTTTTCCATGCTCGGCATCCGCTGCGCTTGCGTCATCTGCTCGCGTAGGTCGTCCAGGCTGCGGAACAGACCCAAAGCGGGATTGGCCGCTTTCCACGCTGATTCGTCCATCAAGTCGCAGCCCTCGGGCGCGGCGTACAGGTGGCACACAATGCGCGGGTCTTGGCTGGTCTTTGCGTCGTCGATCCACACGCTCAATAGGTCGGCGTCGCTGGCAGATTGGGTGCTTATAGCTATCAATAAAGGAGCATCATGGGCACCTTGACTTGTCGTAATGGCATCGATGAAGTCGCTTTGCGGGCCTCGCACCTGGCCGATTTCGTCAAGGATGGCCAGCACCGGGGACAGGCCGTGTGCCGTCTTGCCGTCAGCAGCAAGGGCGCGGTATTCGGTATTGAGGGGCAGGCCCAGCAGGCGCTTGCCGGATGGCACGATCCGCACCACGCTGGACAGCTTCGGGGACAACTGCACCATCTTGCTGGCCAAGTTGAAAACGAGTGCGGCTTGGTCGCGGCTCATGGCACCAGACACGATCTGGCTGTTTTGCTTGGCCTCGGGGCCGACCAGGTGGGCCAGCAGCAGGCCGGCGATCAATCCGCTCTTGCCGTTCTTGCGGCTCACGCTCAGGATGGCGCGGCGCGTGCCGGCTGGGTTGTCGTACACGTCACGGATGAACTGCTTTTGAAACTCTGCCAGCTCCATGGGCTTGCCGACGTGGGCGCCATCTGGGGTCAGGCAGTGCGTTTCAATGAAGCGGATGACGCGGGCGGCGCGGGTCACTTCACCGCCCGCAATGTTGGGATCAGGTCGTCGCCGTCGTCTTGGCGTGCCTGGCGCTCCAATGCCGAACCCTTGGCGATGTTTTCGGACTGGCCTACGGTGGCCAGCGTGTGAACCATCAGCAGGCGGGCAAGCGTCACGGCACGGCGCGTCAGGTTTTCCACGATGGCGGCAAGCGGGTGGGCCTTGTCACCCAGCAGATAACCCTCAGCGTCTAGCGTGGCTTGCAGCGCTTCAATGTCTGCCTGACACCGCGCCAAGTTTCCAGCCGTCACCAGGTCGGAGCCCGTCCAGGTATCGCGGGGACGGGCCGTCACGATGGCATCCCAAAACGGGAGATCACCCGGGCGCAAGTTGACGTGCGCAGGTGGCGGCAGTGGCCCCAGCGCGGCCGCTTGGCTGGCAGCGATGGCAGCGGCAGCACTGTCGGAGCGGGCACGGCGGGGGGTGATTTTCACAGGGCGTTTTTCCAGTTAGCGGTTGCGTTGTGGGAAGGGTCGGTCTGGTGCGCAGGGTCGCTGTCGATTTCTGGCGCGTCAATGGCCCGTGCAGCCACCAGATCAGCCCGTATCGCGTCATACCAGCCGTGGCAGGGGTCTAGCGGCATACCGTCTGCGTCGCAGCCGTAGCGCACCGTCTTGCCTTGCTCCTTTGCCGTTTTGCGCGAGTGGCATTCATGGCACAGCGGTTGCAGCGACTCGGGGCGGTTGTCGTCCGCACCGTTCATGTGATCCACGTCGGTGGCAATGACAGTCAACCCACGGGCGGTGCAGTGGCGACACAGCGGTTCACCGGCCAGCACACTGGCGCGCAGCTTTTGCCATGCGTAGCCGTTGAGCTTGAGCGTGCGCCGTGGGTCAGCATCCCGCCCGGTGCGCTTGGTCGCGGACTTGAGTAGTGCGGCTGTCATTGTTTGCTCGGGTACGGTTGGGCGGCAGGCACGGCGGTGGTGGTGCTCACCATGTCGTCCAGGCCGGGGATAGCGTCGAGGTTTTCAAAGGCGCGGGCCTCAGACGGCAGCATCCAGCCAGACGCAATGCCGCTCGAATAGAACGCGGCGCGGGTGGTGGTGTCGCCGCGAAGCAGTCCTTCAAGCGAAAACTCGCTGTACAGCGTGCGGGCGGCGGCGGGTGTCAGCAGTTGGCGGTTAATCGCGCCTTCAATCGCGCTCAGGTGGCGGCCCAGCGTGTGAACGGCGAACCAGCGATTCATGCTCTCACTGACGCTGTAGTTGGCATTGGAGAGGTCCCCGATCATGATGGGCGGCACCTTGAAAATGCGCGCCACTTCCTGCACCGTGTGTATGCGTGAGGCGATGTAGTCGCTGTCTGCCAGCGACATTGATATGGGCGTGTACTGGGTGCCCTCTTCGAGAATAGGGACCTTGCCGGCGTTCGATCCACCTGCGTGCTGGGTCTGCCAGCTTGCCGCGATGGCAGTGCGTTGCTCAGGGCGCAGCTTGCCGGCGAAGTTCAAGATGCCGCTTGCGCGGGTGCCGTTGTCCCACGTGCTTTGGCCATGCTGTGCCTCAGCTTGGGCCAGCTCAATCACAGCGCGCGCGGCTTGGATGGGACTGACGCCGATCAGTGGGTCGGTGCCAGCACGGTGGCGCAAGTGGAACACCTCGGCGGGCAGCAGGCGCTCACGCCGGCCATCCCGGTCGGTGTAGTCGTAGCCCCCGATGGCCTCACCCCGGCGCAGCACCTGCACCCGGTCGGTCACCAGTGGCCACAGCGAGGCAACTTGGCCGGCGTTGTCGCGGGTGACGCGGGCGTAGGCGTTGCCAGTCAGCAGCATGGATGAAACCATCCACTCCCAGAACTCGGTGGCGCACTGTTGATCGTTGGGCGTGCGGTGCAGTACCGATGCCAGCGGGTGCCCAGCGGCGATGGTGCGGTCGCCGTTGTCGCCGCGCTGGTACAGGCGCAAGGGCAGCGATCCGATGGACTCAGCGATCAAAGCCACAGCGGCATACACGGCGGCGATGGATTGGGCGGACTCAGGCGTGACGTGGCCAGCAGCGGTAAGGCTAGGCCAGCCACCGACGCCGATGGGGGCACTGCGGCGCTCTAGGCCGATGGCAGACAAGGCACGGGTGATGATGCTCATATGCAGGTATCCAGCCAGCGCAGCGCGTTAGGGCGGTGGCTGAAAATGAAGCTGTTGAGGTCGCGGGCGTCCTCGATGGCCTTGCGACTGCGCAGCGCGACTTCGGTCGATTGGTAGGCGGGCCACGCTTGCACCACGCTGATTTCATGCAGCTCTACGCTGCGCAGCTCGCGTGTGTCGCCGTTCCACGATTCTTCGGTCGCAATGAATCCGAAGCTCATCCCGCCCAAGTCGCCGCGCTCGGCCAGTGCGATCACGTCGCGTGCGGCAGCGGTGTCGGGGAGGTGCAGCTCAAACTTCAAGCCCTTGCTGTCTTCGGACAGCCTCAAAGAACCGCTGCGGGTGCGGCCCAGCAACACATCAGCGCGGTGGTCGAGTAGTGCCAGCACGTCCCGGCCACTGGCAAGCGTCTTGGCAAAGGCACCGGGGGCGATGCGCTCAGTAAAGCCACCGATGGCCGTGGGCACGCCGTAGGTCGCTGCATATCCGCTCAAGGTGCGGCCACTGGCAGTTACGCCAGCAGCGGCACCCCGGCGCTCAATGTCCGGGGCGCTCATGGCTTAGGCGATGGCCAAATCGTCGATCACGACAAACGCATCTTCACGGCGCGGCACCATGTCCAACGTCGTGAGAATACGCACCTGCACCGCGCCGCGTGAGAACGGGCCTTCCGCGTACAAATTGGTTACCACGTCCAAACTGCCCCACGTGCCCAAGAACATCTCGGAAAAGTCGCCCAAAATCATGCGGCCTTTGGCAGGCGTGCCGGCCTTTTTAGCCAGTTGGTTTGTGACTGCCACCGGCACGCCGGCCAATTGGCCACCGTCCAACAGGTAGCCGGGGAGGCCAGCTTCGCGCAGGGTTTTGCGCAGCACGGTCGCCACTTCGGGATGGGTCAGCCATGCGTTAGGCGTGATGTTTTTGAGGGCCAAACCTTGCAGCACTGCCAGCACCGTGGCCCAGCTCAGGGTGGCCAGCGTGCCGGTGCCGGTGGCAGCAGTCAGCAAGCCCTTGGGCTCTTTCACGCCGTCGCCGTGGATCATTGCCTTGTCCACTGCCAGCGACACGACGTTGATGAAGTCGTCGCGCACCAGTTGTTCAATCGCTGGATTGGACTGTTGCAGGAGCTGGCGGCTCAGTTCGGTAATCGCGCCGACGTGCTTGGGGCGCAAGTTGATGCTGTTGAACGTCAGGCCGCTATCGGTCAGGGCGTCACCCTCAGCAAGCCATTGGGCGGAGCTAGTGGTGGCTTGTCGGGGAATGGTCACGTCGCCGCGTAAGCCGGGCAACACGCGGGCACCCAGCGACTGCACCACCATGCTGTTGCGCAGCAAGCCGACAAACTGGTCGGGGCGGAAGTCGGGCGGCACTACGCCAGCGGCGGTGGTGGTTGTCTGCGCAGCGCGGCTTTCAAACAACGACGTGGGGATCAGCACGCCCTTGGCTTGGACACCTTGGCGCTTTTGTTCCTGGTTGAACTCAGCCAGTGCGCCGGTCAAGCTGCGGTTTTCCGAGTGGGCGGCGATGGCGTCAACCAGACTGATATGGCCTTCCAGCTCGGCGCGGCCCTTGTCAGCCACGGCGCCTAAAGAACGTCGCTCGGCATCTTCGACAAACACGGCGCGGGCCTCTTGGCTTTCCAGCGACACGATCTCAGCTTTCAGCTTGTCAAAGGCGGCAGTGGCTTCGGGCGTCAGGTTAGGCGTGCTGGCCAGCAGGGCGCGGGCTTCGGTGACTTTGGCGGCGCGGGCTTCGCGGATGGCGTGCAGTTGCATGTGGGCAATTCTTTCTTGGTGTTGCCCAGATACGGGCGGTTGAAACACTGTTAGAAAACACAGTTATTGAAAGAATTATCCACTATCAGGCCATTTATTGAAAGAATCTTTCACAGAAACCCGCCTTTTCATTGATTTATTGCCGTCCTTTGTGCTATGGGCGGTGGTTTCTTGCGCGAAGTGGGCGGCGGGCGTAAAAAAACCCGCTCGGGGCGGGCTGGTGTGGTCAACTTGACCGGGCGTCTATTAACTGGCCTCGGCTTCGGTCTGGTGGTGTTCGCAGCGGAACTTTGGATAAGGCTGTTTCCGGATGACCATGGGGCGGTCGTATTCGTCAAGGTGGTGGATGACGATGCTCACCAGGTTGAAGCATGTCGGCTCGTTCTCAGCGGGCGCGGCATTGAAGGCTGCACAGTTGGCGCAGGTGCGTTTGGCGATGGATTTCATGGTCGGTCTTTCTGGTTGATTTCGTTGAAGTAGTCGAGGAGGTCTTGGCGCAGGTGCAGCGGCGTGGCCAGCACGTCCAGGCGCATTTGCTCGCGTGCGACTTCGCCGTCGTTGAAGTGGTCGCAGCGGCGCATAGCGGCGGCCAGCAGGCGGTGGGTGGTGCGGCTCGAATCCAGCAGCAGTTGAATCAGGGCGGCTTTGTGCTGGCGAATGTCGGCGCGCATGGCGTCAGTAAGGCGGTCAGCGCGCCCTACGACAAGCCCGTCGCCGTCAACGCTCAGGACAACACCGGCGCGGTGCAAGTCTTTGTAGAGGTCGAAGGCGATCATTTAGAAGCGCTCCTCCTCAATCACGTAGGCCCGTCCATGCGCGTCAACTTGCTCAACTTGTCCAACTTGTCCAAGATTTGAAGGTTGGACAACATGGACAAGTTGCTTGGACAAGTTCGATTTTTCGGGCAACTTGTCCATCATGTTGTCCAACGCCTGAAAGTTGGACAAGTTGGACAACATGGATTTTTCAACAGGCGGCAGTGGCAGAGATTCCGGCTTAAACCAGTACCACGATCCATCAAGCTTTCGCTTCTTGATGCCAAGGCAATCGGAGGCGCGGCGCACAGTGCGCCATGCGATGCCAGCGCCTTTTGCTTCGGCCTCTACGTGCTTGGATGGGGCGGAGCCATCCTTCAGCAATTCCAGTAAGAATTCTTCGGTCTCATCTTTGGCTGAATTGTCTGCACTGTCCTGCGGCGTGTCGTCTGGTTCGGTCAGCAGCTCGCGCGCGGTGCCCTCCACCGCCTTGCCCCATGCAATGCGCGAAGCCTGAATTCCAGGCAGTGGCTCGCACTGTTCCAAGTGGTACTGGAAGCCGCCATCGTCGGGGCCGATATTGGACTTGCTTCGCGCCAAAATGCGGGTGTCTTGGTTGTCGTCGTCCTGCACTTTGGCTGCCACCAGCACCACGCGCGCCACGGCGGCAAAGGCCACGCTGCCGATAACGCGCTGCGCTGGGTCAGTGCCTTGTCCGCCCTTGGAAAAGTGGGTAATGCCCAGCACGGCGCAGTCGCACGCGGCGGCCAAGTCCACCAGCGGCTGCAATGCGCGGCGCACTTCGGTGTTTTTGTGACTGTCGCCAGTAACAGCGCTCACCACCGGGTCGATCACCAGCAGCTTGATACCGCCGATTTGTTCAATCGCGGCCAGCAACTGCCCCAAGTCGCGGGATGGGTCAAACGGCACCACCTCACCGTCGCGGCGCGCGCCATCAATAAAGAAGCAGCGATCCTTGTCGGCACCAGCGGCCAGCAGGCGGGGTAGCAGCGTGTCTGCTGGGTCATCCTCTCCACTCCAAATTAGGATGTTGCCCGTGTCGCTACGCGATCCATCTGGCCAGCGCCCGCCGATAGTCAGGGTTGCAGCGATGGCCAGCGCGATAGTGGTCTTGCCTTGGCCGGGGGCACCCGCCAATAGGTGAAATTTGCCCAGTGCAAGCCAGTGCGTCCACAGCCAGCGCACGGGCTGCGGGGTCAGGTCAGCGCCGCATTTCAGGATGACGCTATCGCGCATCAGGCGCGGTGCAGCAACAGGCGCAACGTCATCAAAGCCGTCGTCCAAAGACGCAAGCGGAGGGAATGCGGGGTAACTGCCCTCAGCGTCCAAGCGTGCGGCCAGTTCGTTGATGTGGTCTTGTTTTTGTTTATTGGTTTTCACTTGAACATCTCCACCACGCGAGTGATGCGGCCAGCGCTTTGCAGTACGCGCTTGCGTTCGTCATCGGAAAGAACCACGCCAAAAGCCACGTTGCCGGCGGCGACTGCCACCAGCATTGCTTCGCGCTCCAAAAGCTGCAAAGCGTCACGCGGCGACATTGCCGTCGGCTTGTGTTGGACGGCGGGGCGCCCATCGTCAACCCACGCGCCCAAGGCTTTGGCCGCGTCGATAAATTCCAAGCCATGCGCGGCTTGGTGGTAGGCCAGCACGTCGCCGCCTTTTTCGTCGCAGGCCATGCACATGAAACCCCCGGTTTCAGTGTTGACGCGCATGGAATCGCTGCCGCCGTGGAATACGCACTTGGTGGTGCGCCACTTGCCGCGACTGGTGAAGATCAAGCCTTCGGATTCGTAGTAGCTGACGGGGTCAGGCAGTTGGTTGCGGTCGAAGCTCATTACTGGCCCTTTTCCATGCGCCCGGCCTGCATTGCGGCTTGCTCCATGTGACGGTGGGCGGCACTGCCAGCTTGGACGCGCTGCGCCATCGGGAAAATGCGGCCACTGGCAGCGGCATCAACTACCTCAGCACAGCAGGCAATGGCGGACAAAATCCCAATGGCCACGCTAGGGCCGAATTTGCATGGCGCCTCCAAGCCAATTTCAGAATCAAGCTCGCGCTGGCCCAACATGGCGGTCAAGGTGTGAATGCCTTGCACGGCACTGCTCAGGCGGGCCACTGACTGCGGGCACAGATAGACAGCGCTGTCGCCGGCCAGTGCCTCGAAGCTGTCAGCAAAGGGGAAGGTGGGGAAGGTCTCGGGCGCGGCTTCAGGTACACCGGCGGCTGGCGTTGCGCCATTTGTGAATGCTTGCATGGTGTCCCCTTACTTGCCGATGGTGGCAATGAGGGAGTCGATATCGCTTGCGCGCCAGACGGTCACTCGCGGGGACAGCTTGATCCCTGCCGGGTACTTGCCAGCCTTCACGCCGGCCCACCAGGTAGAACGGCCAATAGGGAGGATTTCGAGGATGCTCGGCTCGCGCAGGAAGCGGTCGCCTTGGATAGAGCGGTTGCGCTCAGTGGTTGCAGTCATGTTGTGTCTTTCAAACGATTTATGAAAGTCACCCATGCCCTAGCGCACGGCAAAGCTTACTGTTTACAAGTACAGCATTGCTTTATCGGAACGCCGTATTAGAATCTGAGCCGTCCCTCTCACAAGACATCTCAAACCCTTTTTGGGCTTGGGTAACAAGGCCCCCTATGCGTTGACGCGCTTAGGGGGTTTTGCTTTTTGGGCGGACGAATAACGTCCAATTGCAAAAAGCAGGGCGAATGCTAGCAGAGTTTTTAACGAGCTATTTGCCTCCTGAAAAATAAAGTTGGCATGTGCATCACATTTTCAACATCTTGTTTAATTCCATTTACATCAACCACTTAGCCTAGCCTAATAACGGTTGATTGTTGTGCTCTATTAATCAACCAATATGGCTTGTCACAGCTTTATGAACATTGTTCAGTTATTCCCATTGATGCCCCTTGATGCCCCTTGATTCAAGATTGCACTCAAATTGAATACAAATCTCATTAGCCGCATTAGCCATTAGCCACACCCTCGCAGTAGTTCGCCCACGCTTGCATCAAGGCGCGCCGCCTCTCCAGTGCGTCGCCGCGCCGATAGGCTGCCTCCACCTTTGACTCCAACGCGTGCGCCAGCGCTTGCTCGGTTAGGTCACGGGCGAAGTCGGTATGTTCAAACGCCCAGTCACGAAAAGAACTGCGGAACCCGTGAGGCACGCACACATCACCCTCAGCGTCCTTAAACGCCATGCGCCGGGTGATAGCCGTCAGGCTCATGTCTGATAGTTGACCGCCACGGGGCGCAGGAAACAGCAGTTCGGTGCCCTCGATACGCGGCAGGCTCT
Source organism: Simplicispira psychrophila DSM 11588 (assembly GCF_000688255.1). GTDB lineage: Bacteria > Pseudomonadota > Gammaproteobacteria > Burkholderiales > Burkholderiaceae_C > Simplicispira > Simplicispira psychrophila. Next base: position 87,256 of record NZ_JHYS01000005.1, read on the forward strand.
CCAGCAGTTGAATGGCGGGTTGGCTTAACGGGACGCGGTGCTCCTTGCCCGCCTTCATGCGCTCGCCTGGCACAGTCCAGACAGCCGCCTCCAGATCAATCTCGGCCCATGTGGCACCACGCACCTCTGCGCTGCGTGCGGCTGTCAGGATGACGAACTCCAGGGCGCGGGGTGATATGCCTTCACGCTCGCGCAGTGCAGCCAGGAATGCCGGCATGTTTGCTACTGGCACGGCGGGATGGTGGCGCACCTTGGCAATCTTGCCTGGCGCGGGGAGTAGCTGGTCTAGGTGGCCTTGCCAGCGCGCTGGGTTGTCGCCTTGTCGGTAGCCTGCTGCGCTTGCCCAGGCCAGCACCTGCTCTATGCGGCCTCGAACGCGGGTGGCGGTGGCTGTCTTGGTTTTCCAGATTGGGCGCAGCACCTCCAGGACGTGGGACTGCCTGACTTCATGCACCAGGGTGCTGCCAAAGGTGGGATAGACGTAGGTCTCGAACGTCGAGGGCCACTGTGCCCGATGCTTGGCATTGCGCCAGGAATCAGAATGGGCCTCGATGTAGGCAATTGCGCATTGCTTGAATGTTTTTTGTAGCACTGCCTGCGCTTCACGCTCACGGCGGGACTGTTTGCGCTGCGCTACTGGGTCAACACCATGGCGGCTCTCTGTACGGGCCCGCCCGTGCCTTTTGTCGTGCTGTAGCCAGTGTGACTAGAGGGAAGCCTCCCAGGCCCATTTCACGGCGCTTGCCGTCAACATTGACGCGCACCAACCAGGAACGAGCGCCAGACACAGACACGCACAGGTACAGGCCAACAGCACCGCCTACAGCGTGCATGCCCGGCTCAGTCAGGTTAGAGACTGCCAGCGCAGACAGCTCTTTTGCGATACGTGCCACCAAATCCCCCCATTGATCCCACCTAAAAAAGGTGGATTGGGTGGGATTGTATGGGACTAACTTGGACTAACGCTAGACCCATTCCCTCTGTAGCTATGGAAATCAACCACTTACGGGACTAATTGGGACTAACTTTTATGGTCATCTGGCGGAGGCTGTGAGATTCGAACTCACGGACAGTTTCCCGTCGGCAGTTTTCAAGACTGCTGGTTTAAACCACTCACCCAAACCTCCGAATGGCAAGCGCGTATTCTAGCCGCCTGCCGAGGGCCTCAAAGGCAATTGCTACAACGCGCCCTGCTTAGCCTTTCTGGTTCGCCGCCGCATCGGCCGCTGCCAGCGCCGTCATGTTGAGCACGCGGCGCACGGTGGACGAGGGCGTCAGCACATGGGCGGACGCAGCACAGCCCAGCAAGATCGGGCCAATGGTGGTGCCATGTCCGCCGGTGGTTTTAAGCACGTTGAACAAGATATTGGCCGCGTCTAGGTTGGGGCAGATCAGCACGTTGGCTTCACCGTGCAGCGTGGCTTCCTCGACGATGCGACCGCGCACAGTCTCAGACAGGGCGGCGTCACCGTGCATTTCACCATCGCATTCGATGTGCGGTGCAGCCTCGACGAACAGGTCACGGGCGCGGCGCATCTTGAGCGCGGAGGGGCGGCTGGACGAGCCGTACATCGAGTGCGACAGAAACGCCACCTTGGGCGGCACGCCAAAGCGCTGCACTTCTTCGGCGGCCATCAAGGCAATGCTGGCCAGCAGTTCGGCGTCCGGGTCTTCGTTGATATAGGTGTCGGCAATGAACAGGGTGTGCTTTTCCAGCATCAGCGCGTTCAGGGTGGCAAAGCCTGGTGCGCCCTCTTTCAGACCCAGCACCGCCTGGACATGGGCCATGTGGCCATCAAACTTGCCGACCAGGCCGCACAGCATGGCATCGGCATCGCCGACATGCACCATCAGGGCGGCAATCAGCGTGTTGGAGCGGCGCACCGCCGCCTTGGCCGCTTCGGGCGTGACGCCGTTGCGCCCCATCAGGCGGTGGTAGGTTTCCCAATATTGGCGAAAACGCGGGTCGTCATCGGGGTCGCACACCTCGATGTTCACACCCGGCTGCAGGCGCAGGCCCGCAGCGGTGATGCGCGCCTGGATGACGGCGGGACGACCAATCAGGACCGGCCGGGCCAGGCCGTCGTCGATAGCGGTTTGGGCGGCGCGCAGCACACGCTCGTCTTCGCCTTCGGCGTAGGCGACGCGCTTGAGGTTGGCCTTGGCAGCGGCAAACACCGGGCGCATGAACATGCTGGTCTGGTAGACAAAGCGCTTCAGGCTGTCGCGGTAGGCCTCGATGTCGGCAATCGGGCGCGTCGCCACGCCGGACTCGGCAGCGGCCTGGGCCACGGCGGGGGCAATGCGCAAAATCAGGCGGGTGTCAAACGGCGTGGGGATCAGGTAATCTGGGCCAAAGCTGAGCTCCTGGCCGACGTAGGCGGCAGCCACTTCGGGGCTCATTTCTTCCTTGGCCAGGTCGGCGATCTGGCGCACGCAGGCCAGCTTCATGGCCTCGGTGATCTTGGTGGCACCGCAGTCCAGCGCGCCGCGGAAGATGTACGGGAAGCACAGGACGTTGTTAACCTGGTTCGGGTAGTCCGAGCGGCCAGTGGCCATGATGCAGTCCGGGCGCACCGCCTTGGCCAGCTCGGGACGAATCTCGGGCTCGGGGTTGGCCAGCGCCAGGATGATCGGCTTGGCGGCCATGGTTTTCAGCATGTCGGCGGTGAGCACGCCCGGGGCCGAGCAGCCCAGAAACACGTCCGCCCCATGCACCGCATCGGCCATGGTGCGCGCCTCGGTCTTTTGCGCAAAACGCGCCTTGGACTCGTCGTAACCGCCGGGGCGGCCTTCGTAGATCACGCCCTTGGAGTCGCACACATAGACGTTCTCAATGCGCACGCCCAGGCCGACCATGACGTTCAGACAAGCCAGCGCCGCTGCGCCGGCGCCGGAGACGGCAATTTTGACGCTGCCAATGTCCTTGCCGACCAGTTCCAGGCCATTGAGCAGGGCAGCGCTGGAGATGATGGCGGTGCCGTGCTGGTCGTCATGGAACACCGGGATGTTCATGCGTTTGCTGAGTTCGCGCTCGATGTAGAAGCACTCCGGCGCCTTGATGTCTTCGAGGTTGATGCCGCCCAGCGTGGGCTCCAGCGCAGCAATCATGTCGATCAGCTTGTCCGGGTCGTTCTCGGCCAGCTCAATGTCGAACACATCGACCCCGGCGAATTTCTTGAACAGACAGCCTTTGCCTTCCATCACCGGCTTGCTGGCCAGCGGGCCAATGTTGCCCAAGCCCAGCACCGCCGTACCGTTGGTAATGACGCCAACCAAGTTGCCGCGTGCCGTGAAGTCAAACGCCAGCGATGGGTCGGCCTGGATGTCCAGGCAGGGATAGGCGACGCCAGGGGAATAGGCCAACGAGAGGTCACGCTGGTTGGACAAGGGCTTGGTCGGGTTGACCGCAATCTTGCCCCGCTGGGGGCTGCGGTGGTATTCGCGGGCGGCTTCGCGCAGGGCCAGTTCGGCGGCGGAGAGGGTGTTATCCACAAGAAACTCCTGATGACGTCAACAACAAAAAAAGGGGGAAAGCGCGGCGAATGCAGAAGCAAAAACGGTGCAGGGGGCTGCAATTTTCTACCTAAAAGGGCGTGCACGGCACACAAATTCCGCAGTTTTTCAGCAGCAGCAGCGCTTTTCAGCTATTGAAAAAATAGCATTCAGCGCTGTAAAGCAGACTATTTCAGATGGTTTTATCTGTGAAACTATTGCACAGCAAGCGCTTGAAGCTCCTATTTAAATAGCACGTAGTGGCTACTCAAAAAGGCATCTTGGGCATACCGCCCAGGCCTTTCATGCCGCCCATCTTCTTCATCATCTTCATCAAACCGCCGCCCTTCATCTTCTTCATCATGTCCTGCATCTGCTCGAATTCTTTCAGCAGGCGGTTGACTTCTTGCACCTGCACGCCAGCGCCGTTGGCAATGCGTTTTTTGCGCGTGGCCTTGATGACTTCGGGCTTGCGCCGCTCCAGCGCAGTCATGCTCTGGATGATGCCTTCCTTGCGTTTGATGTCTTTTTCAGCCTTGTCCATGTCCATGGTGCCGGCCTTGGCGCTGAGTTGCGCCGGCAGTTTGTCCATCAGGCTGGACAAGCCGCCCATCTGCTTCATCTGCTGTATCTGGCCGAGAAAGTCGTTCAGATCAAAGCCGCTGCCGCTTTTGACCTTGGCGGCGAGCTTTTGCGCCGCTTCCATATCGACGCCGGCTGCGACTTGCTCGACCAGCGCGACGATGTCGCCCATGCCCAGAATGCGCCCGGCGTGGCGCTCGGCATCAAACACTTCCAGACCGTCGATTTTTTCGCTGGTGCCGGCAAATTTGATCGGCGCGCCGGTGATCTGGCGCACCGACAGCGCCGCGCCGCCGCGCGAGTCGCCGTCTAATTTTGTGAGCACGATACCGGTCAGCGGCAGTGCTTCCTTGAACGCCTTGGCGGTGTTAATAGCGTCCTGGCCCTGCATAGCATCGACGACAAACAGGGTTTCCACCGGTTTGAGGATGGCGTGCAGTTCCTTGATTTCCTGCATCAGCACATCGTCGATGGCCAGGCGGCCAGCGGTATCGACCAGCAGCACATCAAAGTAATGCTTTTTGGCGTAGTCCAGCGCCGCCAACGCAATGTCGCGCGGCTTTTGCTCAGGTGTGCTGGGAAACCATTCGGCACCGGCCTGCTTGGTCACCATCTTCAGCTGCTCGATAGCGGCCGGGCGGTAGACGTCGCCCGAGACTGTCAGCACTTTCTTTTTGCGCTTTTCAATCAGGTGCTTGGCGAGTTTGGCGGTGGTGGTGGTCTTGCCCGCGCCTTGCAGGCCGGCCATCAGGATGACGGCGGGCGGCTGGGCGTTGAGGTTGATGTCGCTGACGCCCTCGCCCATGGTGGCGGCGAGTTCGCGGTTGACGATGCTGACCAGCATCTGGCCGGGCTTGAGCGAGCCGAGCACTTCTTCGCCCAGCGCCTTTTCTTTGACGCGGGCAATGAAGTCACGCACCACAGGCAGGGCCACGTCGGCTTCGAGCAGCGCCATGCGCACTTCGCGCAGCATGTCCTGGACGTTGGATTCGGTGATGCGGGCCTGGCCACGCATCTCCTTGACGAGACGCGTGAGTTTGTCGGTAAGGGCGGAGGCCATGTCAGTAATTCCGGGTAGACCCGCGGCCAGGCGCTGGCAGGCGGGTGGGGGGCCCGGCTGCAGGCAGCGGGCGAAAGGTAAACTGTGACCCATGATTTTACCCAGTGCATCCCCGATCAGTCTGCTGCTTGGACTGGCCGCAGCCGCCGCCTACGCGGTGCCGGCGCTGGCGGCCGCGCGTTTGCAGGCCAGCGGCGCCCGCGTGGCTTTATGGACGGCGTGGGTCTTGCACGCCGCCACGCTGGCCTGGAGCATGGTCGGCAGCACGCCGCACTTTGGCTTTGCGCCAGCGCTGTCGATCACCGCGTGGCTGGTGCTGACGGTGTATGGCGTTGAGCGCCAGTTATTTCCCCAATTGCAGGCACGCCGCACGCTGGCCGCCCTAGGCGCCTTGGCGGTGCTGCTGGCGCTGGTGTTTCCCGGCCAACCGCTGCATGGCGCGGCCTCACCCTGGCTGCCCCTGCATCTGGCGCTGGGCATTGCCTCTTACGGCCTGTTTGCGGCGGCCGTGGTGCATGGCGCCATCATGGCGCGCGCCGAGCGCCGTATGCGCCTAGCCGTCGATCCCGACAGCGGTATGCCACTGCTGACGCTGGAGCGCTTGACTTTCCGTTTTGTCACCGCCGGTTTTGCCCTGCTCACGGCCACGCTGGTGGCGGGTCTGCTGTTCAGCGAGGCGCTGTATGGACGCGCCTGGCGCTGGGACCACAAAGCCGTGTTCTCCGTGCTGTCATGGCTCACCTTCGCCGCCCTGCTGCTGGGGCGCTGGCGCTTTGGCTGGCGCGGGCGCACCGCCCGGCGCATGTTGTACGTCGGCGCGCTGCTGCTGCTGCTGGCGTATGCCGGCTCGCGCTTTGTGCTGGAAGTGTTGCTGGAGCGCAGCCTGTGAAATATCTGGTGTTGTTCCTGGTGCTGGCCTTGGTCTATGCCGTCTGGCGCAGCCAGAATCGTCCCAGCGCCCCGCCCCCGCGCGCGCGTCCACCGCTGCCCGCACCGCAGGACATGGTGGCCTGCCAGCGCTGCGGCCTGCACCTGCCGCGCTCAGAGGCTGTGGGCAGCGGCCAGCGCCACTATTGCTGCGCCGAGCACCAGCGCAGCGATGCTTAACAACCTGTTGACGCTGGCGCGCGCCGGCGTCCCGTCAGTGCCCGGTACGGATGCGCGCTGAAGACCCGTCTTTTTTGCGCCTGTGGCATGGCTTTCTGACCGGGCGCATCCTGGTCGCCCTGGCTTTGCTGCTACTGCAGGGGCTGGGTCAAGCACTGAGCCACAACACCCAACCGCTGGAGTTGTCGGTGTCCCTGGCCTACTTGGCGGCCACGGTGCTGCTGCGCTGGCTAGGCCACGCCACAGCACCAGCGCCCTGGGCCGGGCCGCAGTGGCTGCCCTCCCTCGGCGTCGATTTGCTGGCCGTGTCCGCACTGCAGCTGCTGCACACCGGCGGTCTGAATTTCACGCCGCTGTTTGGTCTGCCGATTTTGATGGCCGCCGTGCTGGGGTCGCTCACGCTGGCACTGGGCACCACGGCAGCGGTGACGCTGCTGCTGCTGGCCTGGGCGTGGTGGCTGGGCGCGCAAAGCGGGGGCGACGCCACATCGCACTACCTGCAATCGGCGCTGACGGGGACCGGTTACTTCATCCTGGCCTTTCTGGTGCACCACTTGGCCACCCGCCTGGTGCGCGAGCAGCAACTGGCGCAACACAGCCAGCGGGCGGCGCTGGTGCAAAGCCAGGTGAGTGCACTGGTGATGCAGAACCTGAGCGATGGCGTACTGGTGGTCGATGCCGAACACACCGTGCGCGTGGCCAACCCGGCAGGACTGCAGCTGTTGGGCAGCACCGGCAGCGTGGCACTGCCTTTCACCCTCGCGCAGACCGAGGTCTGGCAGCCGCTGCTGGAGCTGGTACGCCACACCTTTCATCAAAGCGCACCACAGGCCGCAGACGCCACCCTGCTCTCGCCCGGCCAAAGCCCGGTCGGCCTGCATATACGCACCTGCCTGACAGCACCACACAACGCCCTGGGCGAACCGTCCGGCGAACGCCTGTGCGTGATGTTTCTGCACGATCTGCGCGAAATGCAAGCGCGCCTGCGCACTGAAAAACTCGCCGCCATGGGACGCATGTCGGCCGCCGTGGCGCACGAAATTCGCAACCCCTTGGCCGCCATCGTGCAGGCCAATGCACTGCTGAGCGACGACCTGCACGACCCGATGCACCAGCGCCTGTCGGGCATGGTGCAAAAAAACGCCGATCGCCTGATGCGTATTACCGAAGAAATTCTGGACATTGCGCGCGTGCAGCACCAGATCGGCCACAGCACGCCCAGCGCCGTGGTGCTGGACGAGGCGGTGGCACACATCTGGCGCGACTGGCATGAGCACGACCCGAGACAGCGCATGGCCGAGGTGGCGTTCAGCACGGCCCAGACGCATGTCGAATTCGATCCCGAGCACCTACGCCGGGTGCTGTTCAACCTGCTGGACAACGCCTTGCGCTACCGCAGCGGTGCCCCTCAGTCGCTGCAACTGCTGACCCGCGTCAACCTGGCCGGCCAGGCCAGCGTGCAGGTGTGGAGCGATGGGGCACCGATGGACCAATCGGTCGAGCGCCACCTGTTTGAGCCGTTTTTTTCCTCCGAGAGCCGCTCCAGCGGTTTGGGCCTGTACATCTGCCGCGAACTGTGCGAGCGCCACGGCGGCGCCATCAGCTACCAGCGCCTGACGCGGCAGACACCGCGTGGTGATATCGATGGCAATGCCTTCACCATCCACTTTCGCAAGCCCAGCAGCCTGCAAGAATCGGCCTCGCTGTTTGACACCCTGGTGATCTGACCCACACTTCCTGCCATGAATGCCTCTGCTGCCTCCATCCTGGTGCTGGACGACGAACCCGACCTGCGCACGCTGTACGAACTGACTCTGCTGCGCGAGGGCTACCGCGTGGCCACGGCCGGCACGCTGCAGGAGGCGCGTGCGCAACTGCAGACGCAGCGCTTTGACGTGGTCATCAGCGACATGCGCCTGCCCGACGGCTTTGGCATGGAGTTGCTGCAAGAGCTGCGCGCGCAGCAGCGCAGCGAGCGTTGCATCGTCATGACCGCCTATGGCTCGGCAGAAAACGCCGTCGAAGCCCTGCGCTCGGGCGCTTTTGACTACCTGACCAAACCGGTCGATCCGAAGCAGTTTCGTCTGGTGGTGGCCTCGGCCGTGCAGGGCAGCGGCGGCATGTGGGCGACACACAATGCGGCGCGGTCACCCCAGGCCCGCCCCAGCCATGACAAACCCGACTGCCCGGACAACGCCAACGACGCGCTGGCCCGTCTGGTCGGCACGTCCGAGGTGATGCGCCATGTCAAGCAGCGCGTGCTGAAAATCGCCCACAGCATGGCGCCGGTACTGGTGCGCGGCGAGTCGGGCACCGGCAAAGAGCTGGTGGCGCAAGCCCTGCATGCCAGCAGCCAGCGCGCCAAAGGCCCGTTGATTGCTGTCAACTGCGGCGCCATCCCGGAAAATTTGCTCGAAGCCGAATTCTTTGGTGCGCGCAAAGGCGCCTACACCGGTGCCACGCAAGACCGGCCCGGCTATTTTCAGGCAGCGCAGGGCGGCACCCTGTTTCTGGATGAGATTGGTGACCTGCCGCTGGCCATGCAAACCAAACTGCTGCGTGCAATCCAGGAGCGCAGCGTGCGCCCGATTGGCTCAACCCAAGAAGAAAATGTTGATGTGCGCATCATCAGCGCGACGCACCGCGACTTGGCTGAAGAAGTGCAGAGCGGGCGCTTTCGGCAAGACCTGTACTACCGCCTCAACGTCATCGAGATCGTCATCCCGCCACTGCGCGAGCGCCGCGAAGACCTGCCCGCACTGTGCACCGCCCTGCTCGACCGCATTGCCCACGAATCAGGCTTGGTCGCGCCGGCACTGACACCTGCAGCACTGGCCGCGATTGCCACGCAGCCGCTCAAAGGCAATGTGCGCGAACTGGAAAACCTGCTGCACCGCGCCGTGGCCCTAAGCGACGGCGAAACGCTGCAACTCGAATGCGCAGCGCCGGCCGACACACCGCCAGCCACCCGCACCACAGCCGCAGCCCCGCTATCCTCTTCACCCCCTGCAGCGCCCGGGCAGCGGCCACCCGCTGGCGCACCCAGCGATTCCGGCGCTCTGGCCGACGCCGACCTGCCGCATGACCTGCAGGCCTGGCTGGACCAGCAAGAGCGCGACATTCTGGTGCGCGCTCTGCACGCAGCCGGCTTCAACCGCACCGCCACCGCCGCCCGGCTGGGCATCAGCCTGCGCCAGATACGCTACCGCATCGCCCGCCTGAACATTGCCGCGCCCCAAGACACCGAACCCCATGCCGACACCGAGCATTGATCCAACAGCTTCATCTGCCGCAGCGCCATGGGACGGCGGCTGGCACACCAGCGCCGTGCGCCAGCCCTCGCCCAACTTCGGCCCGCGTCCAGCCGGTGCGGTACTGGATTTGCTAGTGCTGCACTCGATCAGCCTGCCGCCCGGCGAATATGGCGGCGGCCAGGTGCAGGCACTGTTCGCCAACACCCTGGACTGGGACGCGCATCCGTACTTTCAGAGCATCCGCGGCTTGGCGGTATCAGCGCATTTTTTCATCACCCGCAGCGGCGAACTGTGGCAGTTTGTCGATTGCGAACAGCGCGCCTGGCACGCCGGGCGCTCGTGCTACCGGGGCCGCAGCCAGTGCAATGACGACTCGATTGGCATCGAGCTGGAAGGTCTGGAAGGCGATCCGTTTGAGCCGGCGCAATACACCACTCTGGTGCATTTGTGCCACGACCTGGCCGCGCGCTACCCGGTAGCGCACATCGCCGGCCACGAGCACATCGCCCCTGGCCGCAAGGCCGACCCCGGCGCGGGGTTTGACTGGCAGGCTTTGCGGCAGCAGTTGCAATGGGACGCCGCATGCTTTCCGAGTGCAGCGCCACCCCATAAACGCTATTAAATAAATAGCTAATACCGCACGTATCTCAAAGGCTAGAGGCTATTTTTATATGAATTGTGATTTTTGAATGCTTTTGGAGCGCAATAGCACATATTTGCCTTTGATTTAGGCGTCGAAAAAACTACGGCAAAACACCCATACACACTACAGGTAGCGTTTTGGGTGCAAAATACGGCTATATTTAGCGTGCGGAGTGAACCCCAATTCACCCGTGCGTTTTCTTTTGAGGGCGGCCCGCATGGCGCACGCTCTCCTCCTCACCCCTTGAACGAAAACGCCATGCCGTCAGCCCTGAACCCCCTTTCCACGCCCCTCGCCACCACCGCGCACGACAGTGCGCCTGGTGCGTTACCGGACTACCAAATCCTACGCCGCAACGGCGCGGTGATGCCGTTTGAGCCGCAAAAAATCGCCATCGCGCTGATGAAAGCCTTTTTAGGTGTGCATGGCACACAAGGCGCAGCGTCGGCCAGCGTGCGTGAAACGGTGGAAACGCTGACGCACAACGTCGTGCGTGCGCTGATGCGCTCGCGCCCCGGCGGCGGCACCTTCCATATTGAAGACGTGCAAGACCAGGTCGAACTCGGCCTGATGCGCGGCGGCCACCACGAAGTGGCCCGCGCCTACGTGCTGTACCGCGAGCGCCACGCCCAAGAGCGCGCGCGCCAACTGGCCGCCGCTGCGCCCGCGCACCCGGTGCTGCATGTGGTGGATGGCGCCAAGCGCTATCCGCTGGACATGGCGCGACTGCAAGCGCTGATTGCCGACGCCTGCTCGGGCCTCGGCGCCGATGTCCACGCCGCGCCGATTCTGAGCGAAACCCTGCGCAACCTGTACGACGGCGTGCCGGTCGATGAGGTCTACAAGGCCGCGATTTTGGCTGCGCGCACACTGATTGAAAAAGACCCGGACTACACCTACGCCACCGCGCGCCTGCTGCTGCACACCATCGCCAAAGAGGTGCTGGGCAAAGACGTGACACAGGCCGAATTGGTGACGGAATACACCAACTATTTCCCCCCATTCATCACCAAAGGCGTGGACGCCGAACTGCTCGACCCCGAACTGCTGACCTATGACCTGCCGCGTCTGGCCAAGGCGCTCAAGCCGGCGCGCGACTTGCAGTTTGACTACCTTGGCCTGCAAACGCTGTTTGACCGCTACTTTTTGCACATCCAAAAGACCCGCATCGAACTGCCGCAAGCCTTCTTCATGCGCGTGGCTATGGGCTTGGCGCTGAAAGAATCTGACCGCGAAGGCCGGGCGATTGAGTTTTATGAAGTGCTGTCGTCGTTCGACTTCATGTCCAGCACCCCCACGCTGTTCAACAGCGGCACGCTGCGCTCGCAGTTGTCCAGCTGCTACCTGACCACCGTGCCCGACGACTTGGGCGGCATTTACGACGCCATCAAAGAAAACGCCCTGCTGTCGAAGTTTGCCGGCGGCTTGGGCAACGACTGGACGCGCGTGCGCGCTTTGGGTGCCCACATCAAAGGCACCAATGGCGAGTCGCAAGGCGTGGTGCCGTTTTTGAAGGTAGTTAACGACACCGCCGTCGCCGTCAACCAATGCTTTGCGCCCGACACCGGTGTTTACACCGCGCAAGGCGTACGCCCGATCCGCGACATCCATCCCGGCGACTTGGTGCTGGGCCACAGCGGCCAATACCGCACCGTGACCGAGCGCATGGTCTACAACCAGCACGAAGCCATGCTGGCGTTGGACGTCAAACACAGTATCGAACCGCTGGAAGTGACTGACGCCCACCCGTTCTGGGCGATTCAAGGCGTGCCGCTGGGGCAAGCCAACGCCCGCAGCGACGCTTGGCTGAACAAAGGCAAAGTGCGGGCGCAGTGGGTCGAATCGGGCCAACTGCAAGCGGGCGACTACATCGGCTTTGCCATCCCGACGGAAGTGGTGCCGGTGGCGGGCTTCACCGAGGACGATGCGCGCCTGTACGGTATCTTGCTGGGCGATGGCCATCTGTCCAAAGAGGGTATGCAATGGGGCGTTTCCGGCAATCCGCAATCGGATGTGCATCTGGAGTTTGTGCGCGGCTATCTGCAAGAGCGCGGCATCCACAGCTGGGAAACTGGCCGGGGCACCACCTACGTGCAAATCCACTGGGCCTCTGGACGAGGCGTGCTGCGCGATGGCACCACCGGCCGCATCAGCTGCGCCGGTGCGCCCACGCTGGCGCTGGGCTATGACGACTTGTACGACGACGCGCACCAAAAGCGCATTGCCCCGCGCCTGAGCCACCTACCGCGCCAACACATGCTGGCCATGCTGCAAGGCTTGTTGGAAACCGACGGCTGTGTCTCGCGCGGCAAAGAACTGACCTTTACCTCCAGCTCCGAGGCGCTGGCGCACGGCGTGCGCTACCAAATGCTGCGCTTGGGGGTACCGGTTTCGGGCCAAAAGCGCACCCGCCAGCACCAGCACACCAACCTGCGCTCGGATGGCTCCAGCGCGGTGTTTGACCACACCGGCACCAGCATCGACCTGCGCATCCCCGCCGTAGGCGAGCTGGCCAAGCAGCTGGGTTGTCAGTCCGTCAGCAAGCGCAATTGGTTGGTGCGCGATGGCATGGTGTTCTCGCGCATCCGCGCCGTGCGCCCTATGGTGACCAAGCCGCTGGTGGTGGACTTGAAGGTGGACGTGGACGAGTCGTACCAAACCGTGGCCGGTTTGGCACACAACGGTGGCAAGCGCAAGGGCGCTGTTTGCACCTATTTGGAGACGTGGCACCTCGACATCGAGGAGTTTCTGGAGCTGCGCAAAAACACCGGCGACGACCGCCGCCGCACGCACGACATGAACACCGCCAACTGGATTCCCGACCTGTTCATGCGCCGCGTGATGGAAAAGGGTTCGTGGACGCTGTTCTCGCCCAACGACGTGCCTGATCTGCACGACCTGTTTGGCGCCGAGTTTGAGACTGCCTATGTCGCCTACGAAGCCCAAGCCGCGCGCGGTGAAATCAGCCCCTCGCGCACCATTCCCGCCAGCGACCTGTGGCGCAAGATGCTGACCATGCTGTTCGAGACCGGCCACCCGTGGATCACGTTCAAGGACGCGTGCAACGTGCGCTCACCGCAGCAACACGTTGGCGTAGTGCATTCGAGCAACCTGTGTACCGAAATCACGCTCAACACCAGCGACACCGAAACAGCGGTCTGCAACCTCGGCTCCATCAACCTGCCCCAGCACTTGAAGAACGGCAGCTTGGACCACGCCAAGCTGCAAAAAACCATCACCACCGCGCTGCGGATGCTCGACAACGTCATCGACATCAACTACTACGCGGTGCAAAAAGCCAAAGACTCGAACCTGCGCCACCGCCCGGTTGGCTTGGGGTTGATGGGTTTTCAGGACAGCTTGTACCAGCTGCGCATTCCCTACGCCTCAGAGCAAGCGGTGGAATTTGCCGACCGCTCAATGGAAGCGATTTGCTACTACGCCTACTGGGCCTCGACCGAGCTGGCGCGCGAGCGTGGTCAGTACGAGACCTACCCTGGCTCGCTGTGGAGCCAAGGCATTTTGCCGTTCGACACCATGGACATGCTGCAAAAAGCCCGGGGTGGCTATGTCGAAGTCGATCGCTCATCCACCTTGGACTGGGACGCGCTGCGCCAAAAAATTGCCCAAGACGGGATGCGCAACTCCAACTGCACCGCGATTGCGCCGACTGCCACCATCTCGAACATCGTTGGCGTCGATGCCTCGATTGAGCCGTGCTTTGGCAACCTATCGGTCAAATCGAATTTGTCCGGCGAGTTCACCATCATCAACGGCTACTTGGTGCGCGACCTGAAAGCGCTCGGCCTGTGGGACGACGTGATGGTGATGGACTTGAAGCACTTTGACGGCTCGCTGCGCCCGATTGACCGCATCCCGCAAGACATCAAAACGCTGTACGCCACCGCGTTTGAAGTCGAAACCACGTGGCTGGTCGAAGCCGCAGCGCGCCGCCAAAAATGGATTGACCAAGCCCAGTCGCTCAACATCTACATGGCTGGCGCCTCGGGCAAAAAGCTGGACGAGACCTACAAACTGGCGTGGCTGCGCGGTCTGAAAACGACGTATTACCTGCGCACCACCAGCGCCACGCACGCTGAAAAATCGACGGTGCAAAGCAGCAAGTTGAATGCAGTGTCGTCGAGCCAAGCTGCTGCGCCAGCCACCGACGTGAAGTTCTGCGCCATCGACGACCCTGGCTGCGAGTCCTGCCAATAGAGCGCTTTCGCGCTGACTGAGACAGATGTTGGGTTGAGTACAACCCAACCCACCAATACTACCAATCAAAAACAATAGCTGCTAGCGCACGTATTTAAAGGGCTAGATGCCAAAAACAGCATAAATTTGCACCGTAGATTGGGTTGTACCCAACCCAGCTGGCTGCTGCCTATCCACCGATCAGATCTCCAAACTGGAAAAAAACCATGTTGAATTGGGACGAAGAAGTCACCACCGCCTCACCAGCCGATGTAGAGTCATTTAGCCCTTTAGCCCAAGCAGAGTCTGCGCTAGCAGCTCCTGATTCGATAGCAGAACCCGCGCCGCCCGCCGCTCCCCTGCAACGCCGCGTCAACGCCGCTGACAAACGCATCATCAACGGCCAAACCGACGTCAACCAGTTGGTGCCGTTCAAATACAAATGGGCGTGGGAAAAGTACCTGGCCACCTGCGCCAACCACTGGATGCCGCAGGAAGTGAACATGACGCGCGACATCGCGCTGTGGAAAGACCCCAACGGCCTGACCGAAGACGAGCGCCGCATCATCAAGCGCAACCTCGGCTTTTTTGTCACCGCTGACTCGCTGGCGGCCAACAACATCGTGCTCGGCACCTACCGCCACATCACCGCGCCCGAGTGCCGCCAGTTCTTGCTGCGCCAGGCGTTTGAAGAGGCCATCCACACCCACGCCTACCAGTACATCGTCGAGTCGCTCGGCTTGGACGAGGGCGAAATCTTCAACGCCTACAACGAAGTCCAGTCGATTCGCGACAAAGACGAGTTTCTGATTCCGTTCATCAACGCCATCAGCGACCCGCTCTTTGCCACCGGCACGCACGAAAACGACCAGACGCTGCTCAAGTCGCTGATCGTCTTTGCCTGCCTGATGGAAGGGCTGTTTTTCTACGTCGGCTTCGCGCAAATTTTGGCGCTGGGGCGGCAAAACAAAATGGTCGGCGCGGCCGAGCAATACCAATACATCCTGCGCGACGAGTCGATGCACTGCAACTTCGGCATCGACCTGATCAATCAGCTGAAACTGGAAAATCCGCATCTGTGGACGGCGGAGTTCAAAGAAGAAATCAAGGCGCTGTTCATGACTGCCGTCGAGCTGGAATACAAATACGCTGAGGACACCATGCCGCGCGGCGTGCTGGGCATGAACGCCTCGATGTTCAAAGGCTACCTGCGCTACATCGCCAACCGGCGCGCCACGCAAATCGGCCTGGAGACGCTGTTTCCGAATGAAGAAAACCCGTTCCCCTGGATGAGCGAAATGATCGATTTGAAAAAAGAACGCAACTTTTTTGAAACCCGCGTCATCGAGTACCAGACCGGCGGCGCGCTGTCCTGGGATTGAGTGCTGCGCATGGCCTATGAGCCAAGATAGCCAAGATTTCTTACTCCCGCCCCTGTAGCACGCCACCATACTGTGGTGTGCGCGGCGTTTGCATAGTGAGGGGCGTGGATCGTATTTCGCATTTCATCACCATGGACGCTCCATACCCATAGACAATAGACGCCATGAAGAGCTATTTGATCATTGACCCAAGGAGAACATGATGGCATCTGCGAAAAAATCGGCCACTAAAACGGCCCCTGTTGCAAAAAAGACGGCGCCCGCCGCCCCAACCACAGCGCCCAAGACGGCCAGCGTGAAAACGGCGGCACCGGCGAAAAAGGCCGCGCCTGCAAAAAAGGCTGCGCCCGCCACCAAGGCCACGGTAGTGGCTGCAGCACCTGCAGCATCTGCAGCACCCGCCAAGAAAGCCGTCGCCGCTAAAAAAGCACCGGTGACCAAGGCAGCTCCAGCCAAAAAAGCGGCACCTGCGGCCAAAACCTTCGCCGCCAAGGAAGTAGCACCCGCTGAAAAAGCTGCCGCCGTGAAAAAGAAAGCCACGCCGGCAGCCGAGCCAGCAGCAACCAAAGCAGTCGCGGCCAAAAAGGCCGCCCCAGTGAAAAAAGCGGTATCTGCTGCACCAGCCCCCGTCGCTGCTGCAGCAGCGCCCGCCAAAAAAACAGCACCGGCCAAAAAGACCGTAGCCGCCCCTAAAGCGGTTGCAGTGAAAGCGGCACCCGCCGAGAAAAAAGCGGTGCCTGCCAAAAAATCAGCCAAGCCATCCGCAACGCCCGCCGCACCCAAGACCACGCTCAGCCCCCAAGCCAAGTGGCCTTTCCCAACGGGCGACAAGCCTTAACCTGCTTGAAGGCATGGCGCTCGTCTGAGTGCCACAGGCAACCCGGTGCCAGACACCGGGTTTTTTATGTCTGCACGGCTCTGCGGTGGGTCAGTGCTGCAAGATCTTGTTCAGGAAGTCCTTGGTGCGTGGCTGACGCGCTTCGGGATGGTTGAAGAATTCTTCACGCGAGCAGTCCTCCAGGATTTTGCCGCCCACATCCATGAAGATGACACGGTGACTGACCTTGCGTGCAAAGCCCATCTCATGCGTCACGCACATCATGGTCATGCCCTCGTTGGCCAGGCTGACCATGACATCGAGCACTTCTCCGACCATTTCAGGATCGAGCGCCGAGGTCGGCTCATCGAACAGCATGACGATGGGGTCCATGCTGAGGGCGCGTGCAATCGCCACGCGCTGCTGCTGTCCACCCGACAGCTGCCCCGGAAATTTGTCCTTGTGCGCTGACAGGCCCACCCGGTCGAGCATCTTGAGGCCGCGCTTGAGGGACTCATCGGCGCTGCGGCCCAGTACCTTGACTTGCGCGATAGTCAGATTCTCGGTCACCGACAGGTGGGGAAACAGCTCGAAATGCTGGAACACCATGCCGACGTGACTGCGCAGTTTGGGTAGGTTGGTTTTAGGGTCGTGTACCGGCACGCCATCGACCCAGATTTCACCTTTTTGGATCGGTTCAAGCGCATTGATGGTCTTGATCAGCGTCGATTTGCCCGAGCCAGACGGGCCGCACACCACCACCACTTCACCCTTTTGAATGGTGGTGGAGCAATCGGTCAGCACCTGAAAGCTGCCATACCATTTGGAAATATTTTTGAGTTCAATCATTGGAAATTCCTCTGCCTTTCCGCTCAGCGGATGATGGCAATTTTCTGGTGCAGGCGCTTGACGGACCACGACAGCGCGTAACACATGACAAAGTAAACCACGGCGGCGGCAAGGTAGGCTTCAATCGGGCGGCCAAAATTCTTGCCCGCCACTTCAAAGCCCTTGAGCATGTCGTAGGCGCCAATGGCATACACCAGCGACGTATCCTGGAACAGGATGATGGTCTGCGTCAGCAGCACCGGCAGCATGTTGCGAAAGGCCTGCGGCAAGATGACAAATTGCATGTTCTGGCCGTAAGTCATGCCCATGGCCTGGCCCGCAAGCACCTGCCCGCGCGACACCGACTGGATGCCGGCGCGCATGATTTCGCTGAAATATGCCGCCTCAAACGCAACGAAGGTGATGTAAGCCGAAACCTCAGCGCCAATCGGCCGGCCAATGAGGGCCGGCATCAGCAGGAAGAACCACAAGATCACCATCACCAGCGGAATACTGCGCATGCCATTGACATACACCACAGCCGGCCCCGCCAGCCAGGGCTTGCCCGATAGGCGCATCAGCGCCAGCAAGGTACCCAGCAGCACCCCACCGAACGTGGCCACCACCGTCAGCATGAGACTGAAATACAGGCCCTTCAGAACAAAGTTGCTGATCAGATCCCAGTTGTAAAACGAGAAATCAAGATTGAGCGCCATGTTTAATGCCCTCCGCCAGCGCTGCTGGCCACCATCAGGCCCGGCACCCGAGCGCGTTTTTCAATGAACGCCATGATGCGGTTGATAGCAAACGCTGAAATGACATACAGCGCGGTGACGGCCAGATAGACCTCAATCCCACGCGAAGTTTCTTCCTGCGCCTGCATGGCAAACATGGTCAACTCAGCCACCGACACGGCAAACGCCACCGATGAATTTTTAAAGATGTTCATGGCTTCGCTGGTCAGCGGTGGAATGATGATGCGCAGCGCCATGGGCAGCAGGATGTAGCGGTAGTTTTGAAACATGCTGAAGCCCATCGCCATACCGGCGTAGCGTTGGCCGCGCGGCAATGTTTCAATGCCCGAGCGCACCTGCTCGGCAATACGCGCCGAGGTAAAGAAGCCCAGCGCAAACACCACCAGCACAAAACCCGGTACCACCCGCATCGCCGGAAACAGCGTCGGCACGACGTGGTACCAGAGAAATAACTGTACCAACAGCGGGAGATTGCGAAACAACTCCACCCACGCGCTACACAACCTGACCACGATGGGCCGCTCTGGCAGAGTGCGCAGCGTGCCTATCAATATCCCCAACACCAATGCCAGCGCCAGCGACAGCAGCGACACCGAAATCGTCCAGCCCCAAGCGGACATCATCCAGTCGAGGTACGTGACCTCGCTCCCTTTACCAAAGCAGCCTGGAACAGCCACCCGATCCAACGTGTCCTCGCAGAACACTTGCCAATCCCAGCTCATAAGAGCCCCCATTTCTTAGATGCCATAAAAAAAGCCCCCTCAAACCCAGCCGTTTGAAGGGGCGCTGTCATAACAGCGGATTACTTCTTGGCGTAGTCTTCCATGGGCTTGTCGTTGGGGTGCGCCCAGGCATCCTTGGTCGCTTCAGACATTGGCAGACCCACCTTGGTGCCCGTGGGCGGAATCGGCTGCATGAACCACTTGTCGTACAGCTTGGCGAGCGAGCCGTCAGCGATCTGGCGCTTGATGGAGTCGTCCACGGCCTTCTTGAAGGCCGGATCGTCCTTGCGCATCATGCAGGCGATGGGTTCCACCGACAGCACTTCGCCAACGATCTTGTAATCGGCTGGATTCTTCGCCTTGGAGATATTGCCCGCCAGGATCGAGCCGTCCATCACAAAGGCATCGGCGCGGCCCGTCTCCAGCAGCAAGAAGCTGTCGGCGTGGTCCTTGCCAAGCACTTCCTTGAAGTTGACGCCATTGGCGCGCTCATTCTTGCGCAGCGTTTGCACCGACGTGGTGCCCGTAGTGGTGGCCACAGTCTTGCCGCTCAGGTCCTTGATCGACTGGATGCCGGACTTGGCCTTGGTGGCAATGCGCACTTCTTCCACGTAGGTGGTGACGGCAAAGGCCACATCTTTGGCGCGCGTAGCATTGTTGGTGGTCGAGCCGCACTCCAAGTCCACCGTGCCGTTGGTGACCAAGGGCACGCGGTTTTGCGAGGTGACGGGCTGGCGCTTGATATCGAGCTTGGCCAAGCCCAGCTGCTTCTGGATGTCGTCCAGAATGCGTTCGGCCATTTCGGTGTGAAAGCCGACATATTTGCCGTCGCCCAGCGTGTAGGCCAGCGCACCGGAGGACTCGCGCACCCCCATGGTCACGCTGCCGCTGGATTTGATTTTGGCCAGTGTGTCATTGGCCTGGGCAAATGCACTGCCTGCAGCCAATACGGTGATCGCGATAGCGAGCAAGTGTTTTTTCATTAGTGTCTCCTTGTGGGTGAAATGAAAAGGCAGACTCTGCGAAAGGAAAGTCAGGGCTGGAAAATATCCCAGACGCCGTGGATACGCAAGCAGGACTACCCTATAAAACCTGTCACCAACCTGTCTGCCGCCAAAGAGAACTTGTGACGGTGTAAAAGCGTAAAGCGCACTCAAATTTTTTCTGACTGCAGAAAATCCCACAGCGCATGGGCCGGGTTTTTACTCTGCTCGCGGTCACTGTCTTTACCAGACGGTTTCTCGCGGCACGCACGCACATCCATGGTAATTTCCAGCCCCGGCAAACCGGGCGGCGCAGCACGCACCAATTTGCGGGTACGCAGGTCTTTTTTGACGGCGCTGTGCGGCAAAAAGGCAATGCCGTGGCCTTCTAAAGCCATGGCTTTCAAGCCCTCGGCCATGTCGGTTTCATAAACACGGTCCAGGTGCAAGGGCGTGCTGGACTCTTTCAGGATCAGATCCGTCACCCGCCCCAGGTAAGCGCCCGGCGCGTAGCCCAAATACGGCAGCGGCTGGTTGGCGCGGCCGGGAAGTTGGTAGAGCGGCAAACCGTCAGCGTCAGCCTTGACGTAAGGCGCCAGCACCTCTTGCCCCAGGCTGACCATTTCATAGCGGTTGGCATCGAGCTGAAACGGCTGCGATGCGTGGTGGTAAGTGATGAGCAGATCGCAACTGCCCTCGACCAGGCGCATGACGGCATCGTGCACATTAAGGGCAATCAGCCGGCTTTTGAAGGGGCCAAATTTTTCGCGCAGGCTCGACACCCAAGCCGGAAAGAACGTGAAGGCCAGGGTGTGCGGCACAGCAAATTCGATCATGTCCTGGCTCGACGTGCTATGCGCGCGCAGCGTGGCGCGGGTGTTGTTCAGCGCTTGCAGCATTTCTAGCGACTGGTCGTAGAGCGTTTTACCAGCCGGCGTCAGCGACGTGGGGTACGAGCTGCGATCGACCAAATCGGTGCCAGCCCAAGCCTCCAATGCCTGAATGCGGCGCGAGAATGCCGGTTGCGTCACATGGCGCAGCTGCGCCGAACGGCTGAAACTGCGCGTCTCAGCCAAACTGACAAAATCTTCAAGCCACTTGGTTTCCATCCCCACATTATCGGGGGTTGGATTCGGGTTAGCCCGATGCCATGGGGCTCTTTGCAGCAGAATGCAGGCCGCATAATCAACAGTACGCCCGCCTGCCGACGCCGACAGAACGCACTGCACCCCAGCGCTCGCAGCATGACTTCTGCGCCGCCCTAATCTCCCATTTTCTGCTTCCATGCTCCCTTCCCCAGACCTCGGGCCAGAGACTGCGCCTTCTGATCCTGCCTTGCCTATGGCACCCGAGCCGCGCTCGCTGCGCGTCGAAGACTGGCTCACCGTGCTGGTGATGGGGGCGCTGGCCCTGATCACTTTCGTCAACGTGCTGGTGCGCTATTTCACCAACTCCTCTTTCGCCTGGACCGAAGAAATTTCCGTCTTTCTGATGATCGTGCTGGCGCTGGTCGCCGGCTCAGCCGCCGTGGCGCGTGACCGCCATATCCGCATTGAGTTTTTCTGCGACAGCGGCAGTGCCGCCCGCCGCCGGCGTCTGGCGCAGCTGGGGGCACTGATGGTGGCACTGCTGTTTGCGCTGATTGCCGCACTGAGCGTGCGCGTGGTCTGGGACGACTATCGCTATGGCGAAACCTCGCCCGGCATTGGCGTGCCGCAGTGGTGGTATTCGATCTGGCTACCGGTGTTTTCCGCCCTGATTGCCACGCGCGCCATCGGCCTTTTCGTGCACCGCAGCCGCCAGCCGGACATGGAATTTTTGCCACCGCCCAGCCCAGGCACGCCCGCCGCGACGCACACGGAGCGCCAGCCATGATCCCGACGCTGCTGTTTGTCGCCTTCATTGGCCTGATGCTGGCAGGCGTGCCAATTGGCGCCGCGCTTGGTCTGGCCGGTGCCACTGCCATTGCGCTGGCCAATCAGGACACCCAGTGGTTTGGTCTGCTCGCCATTCCACAGAATTTTTACGCCGGCCTGGGCAAGTACCCTCTGCTGGCAATTCCCATGTTTGTCCTGGTGGGCTCCATCTTCGACCGCTCAGGCGTGGCACTGCGCCTAGTCAACCTGGCCGTCGCCATCGTCGGGCGCGGCCCGGGCATGTTGCCGCTGGTGGCCATTGGCGTAGCGATGTTTTTGGGTGGCATTTCCGGCTCGGGTCCGGCCACGGCAGCCGCAGTGGGCGGCGTGATGATTGCCGCCATGTCGCGTGCCGGCTATCCAGCGGCGTTTTCCGCCAGCGTGGTAGCCGCAGCAGCGGCCACCGACATTCTGATTCCACCGTCGGTGGCCTTCATCGTCTATTCGGTACTGGTGCCGGGCGCCTCGGTGCCGGCCCTGTTTGCTGCAGGTCTAATCCCCGGCGTGCTGGCTGGCCTGGCGCTGATGGTGCCGGCGGTGTGGTTGGCACGGCGCCACGGCATGGGCAAATTGGAGGCCCATCTGCCGCGCCCGCCGTTCTGGCGCAGCCTGCGCGAGGCAGCCTGGGGGCTGGCGGCTCCGGTATTAATCCTAGGCGGTATGCGCGCTGGTTGGTTCACGCCCACCGAGGCCGCCGTGGTGGCAGTGTTTTACGGTCTGTTTGTCGGCATGGTGATCCACCGCACGATTGGCGTACGCGATCTATTTGTCATTCTGCGCGAATCCGGCGAGTTGTCAGCGGTCATTCTGCTGGTGGTATCGCTGGCCGGTATTTTTGCTTTTTCGCTGTCCACGCTGGGCGTGATCGACCCGATCACCCGCGCCATCGTCGAGTCGGGCCTGAGCGAGCACGGCGTGCTGGCACTGCTGATTGCCATGTTGCTGGTGCTGGGCATGTTTCTGGACGGTATCTCGATCTTCCTGATCTTCGTGCCGCTGCTGATGCCCATCATGGACCACTACCACTGGAGCCCAGTGTGGTTTGGCGTGGTACTGACGATCAACGTCGCGATTGGCCAGTTCACCCCGCCGATGGCGGTGAACCTGATGGTGTCCAGCCGCATCGCCAACGTGCGCATGGAAGAAACCACGCGCTGGGTGTTGTGGCTGGTGGCCGGCATGGGCGTGGCACTGCTGCTGGTCATCATCTGGCCGCAGCTGGCGCTGTGGCTGCCAACGCGGCTGGGCTATTGATGTCGATTGTTGTAGCGACTTTTGTCGTTGTTTTTGCTGACCCAAGGAGACTGAAAAAATGAAACTGCGTACCTTTCTGACGACTGCTGTGGCAGCCGCTGCGGCCCTGGCCTTTTCGGCACCCACCATGGCGCAGACCTACAAGAACGAATACCGCATGTCGCTGGTGCTGGGGACGGCCTTTCCGTGGGGCAAGGGCGGCGATCTGTGGGCCAACAAGGTACGCGAGCGCACCAATGGCCGCATCAACATCAAGCTCTACCCCGGCGTCTCGCTGATCCAGGGTGACCAGACACGCGAATTTTCTGCCCTGCGCCAGGGCGTGATCGATATGGCGGTGGGCTCGACCATCAACTGGTCGCCCCAGGTCAAGCAGCTCAATCTGTTCTCGCTGCCGTTCCTGATGCCCGACTACGCTGCTGCCGATGCACTGACGCAAGGCCCGGTCGGCAAAAGTCTGTTCCAGACGCTGGAAAAAGCCGGTGTGGTGCCGCTGGCTTGGGGCGAAAACGGTTACCGTGAAATCTCCAACTCCAAGCACGCCATCAAGACGCCAGCTGACTTGAAAGGCATGAAAATTCGCGTCGTCGGCTCACCGCTGTTCCTCGATACCTTCACCGCCCTGGGCGCCAACCCGACCCAAATGAGCTGGGCTGACGCACAGCCGGCCATGGCCAGCAGCGCTGTGGACGGACAGGAAAATCCGATGTCGGTCTACATGGCAGCCAAGCTTTACAGCGTGGCGCAAAAGCACGTCACCATGTGGGGCTACATCAACGACCCACTGATCTTCGTCGTCAACAAGGATATCTGGAACAGCTGGACACCCGCCGACCGCGAGATCGTCAAGCAGGCCGCCATCGACGCCGGCAAGGAAGAAATCGCCCTTGCGCGCAAGGGCATGGTCGAGCCCGGCAAGCCGCTGCTCAAGGAAGTCGCCAGCCACGGCGTGACCGTGACCGAGTTGACGCCAGCCGAGCGTGACGCCTTTGTCAAGGCCACGCGCCCCGTAGTAGAAAAATGGAAGGGCCAGATTGGCGCCGAGCTGGTGAATCTGGCAGAAAAATCCATCGCTGAACGCAAGCAATAAACTCCCCGCACAGCACTTTGGCAAGCCTCGCACTGCGGGGCTTTTTTATGGCCGTTCACCCCAGCTTTGAGCCATCTTTATCATTCGTACACATCTGCCTGCCAAAATTTGCGCCCCATCCTGGACTGTTTCCGCCATGTTTTTTTATCCGTCTGACAGACTGCCGAATACGCCCGCACACTCAGCCTCCCGCTGTCAGACCACAGCCCCCGCAGCCGCACCACAGCGCATGCGCTGGCGGCCGCTGGCACTGGTAATGGCACTGACGGGCGCGCTGGTGGCCTGCTCCGACAAGGCCACGCCTGCGGCCCCAGGGGCGGGCAGCGGCGGCGGCGAACCGGTCAAGGTGGGCGTCATCACGCTGCAAGCGCAAAGCCAAGTCCTGACCAGCACCCTGCCCGGGCGCACCAGCGCCTTTCTGAGTGCCGAGATTCGGCCGCAAATCAGCGGCATCGTGCAAAAACGCCTGTTCACCGAAGGCGCCCTGGTCAAAGCCGGGCAAGCGCTCTACCAGATCGACCCGGCCCCCTACGAGGTGGCCGAAGCGTCGGCCAAAGCCGCTTTGACCAAGGCACAGGCGCAGGCGCGCAGCGCTACATTGAACGCACAGCGCGCCGCCGAACTGGTGCAAATCGATGCCATCAGCCGCCAGTCCTACGAAGAAAGCCATGCCAGCGCGCAGCAAACCGCCGCCGACGTGGCAGCCGCTCAAGCATCGCTGGCAGCCGCGCGCATCAACCTGAAATACACCCGCATCAGTGCACCCATTGCCGGGCGGACCAGTCTGTCCACCGTGACGCCGGGCGCCTTGGTCACCGCCAACCAGGCGGGCGTGCTGACTACCATTGCGCAACTGGATCCGATGTACGTGGACATTCCACAATCGAGCACCGATGTGCTGGCGCTCAAGCGCGAGCTGGCGCAAGGACACTTTGAGCGTGTGAACGAAGACAAGGGCGCAGTGCGTATTACCGTGCAACTGGAAGACGGCAGCAGCTACCCGCACGCCGGACGGCTGCAATTTTCTGGCGTCCAGGTCAACCCCGGCACCGGCGCCGTGACACTGCGCGCTGTGGTGCCCAACCCCGAGGGCACGCTCTTGCCGGGCATGTTTGTCCAAACGCTGCTGCCCACCGGCGTCTCCAGTGAGGCCTTGCTGCTGCCCCAGCAGGCGGTGACGCGCGACATTGCCGGCAAAGCCAGCGTGCTGGTGGCCAATGTCAACCACAAGGTCGAACGGCGCCCAGTCGAGGTCGGCCGCGCCATTGGCAGCTACTGGCTGGCCAGCGCCGGCGTAGCACCGGGCGATGTCATCATCGTCGATGGCTTTCAGCGCATCAAGGTCGGCGACACGGTGAACCCACAGCCGGTGTCCTTGCCCGGCACCGCGCCGGCCGCAGCGCCCGCGACCACACCCGCACCTGCACCGGCGCCTGCGCTTACACCAGTCGTCACGATCGCCGCAGCGCCCGTCTCGCCGCCCTCGTTCCCCTTTCCCACCAACGCAACGCGCTGAGAACAGCGCCCCTCCATGGCACAGTTTTTCATCAACCGGCCCATCTTTGCGTGGGTACTGGCCATCGTCATCATGCTGGCCGGCGGGCTATCGATCTTCACACTGCCGCTGGAGCAATATCCCGACATCGCACCGCCGCGCGTCAGCATCAGCGCCATCTACACCGGCGCCTCGGCCGAAACGGTAGAGAACTCGGTCACGCAGGTGATCGAGCAGCAGCTCAAGGGCATCGACAATCTGCTCTACATGGGTTCGAGCAGCGACGCCTCGGGCAGCTCGCGCACCACGCTCACCTTCCGCCCCGGCACCAACATCGACGTAGCCCAGGTGCAGGTGCAAAACAAGCTGCAGGCGGCCATGAGCCGCCTGCCCGATGCCGTGCAAAGCCGGGGTGTATTTGTCACCAAGGGCGGCAATGACTACTTGACCACCTATAGCTTCACTTCGCCCGACCCCAATGTCAGCCAAGTGGACATTGGCGACTACCTGTCCAGCAACCTGGTCGATGTGATTGGCCGCATTGACGGCGTCGGCGACGTGACGGTGTTTGGCACCGGCTACGCCATGCGGATCTGGATGAACCCAGCCCTGCTGGAGAAATTTGCGCTGATGCCGTCCGACATCGTGGCCGCCCTGAATGCACAAAACGCCCAGGTCTCGGCCGGACAACTGGGCGCACTGCCAGCCACTGCCGGCCAGCAGATCAACGCCAGCATCACTGCGCGCACCAAACTCAAGACAGTAGGAGAATTTAAAAACATCCTGCTCAAGGTGGCGCCCGACGGCGCAGCGGTGCTGCTGAAAGACGTGGCGCGCGTCGAGTTGGGCGCCGACAACCTGGGCATCACCTTGCGCCTGAACGGCAAGCCCGGCGCCGGCATGGGCATCGTGCTGGCCGACGGTGCCAACGCCACCGCCGTGTCGGACGCCGTGAATGCCAAGCTGGCCGAGATGCAACCGTTTTTCCCGAACGACCTCAAGCCCTTCATCAGTTCCGACTCGACACCGTTTGTCCGCGCCTCGATCAAGGAAGTGCTGTACGCACTGGCCGAAGCCATCTTGCTGGTGGTGCTGGTGATGTTTTTGTTTCTACAAAACTTCCGCGCCACGCTGATCCCGGCCATTGCCGTACCGGTCGTGCTGCTGGGCACCATGGGCGTGTTGTCGATAGCCGGCTATTCGATCAACACCCTGACCATGTTCGCCCTGGTGCTGGCGATTGGCCTGCTGGTGGACGACGCCATTGTGGTGGTGGAAAACGTCGAACGCGTCATGTCCGAGCAAGGCCTGTCGCCCAAAGAAGCCACGCGCAAATCGATGGCCGAAATCACCCCAGCGCTGATTGGTATTGCCCTGACCTTGTCGGCCGTGTTCATTCCGATGGCTTTTTTTGGTGGCTCGACCGGCGTCATTTACCGCCAGTTCTCCATCACCATCGTCTCGGCCATGGCTTTGTCGGTATTTATTGCGCTGACCCTGACGCCGGCACTGTGCGCCACCCTGCTCAAGCCGATTGCCAAAGGGGCCGGCCACCACAGCGCTACGCCCCGGCGCGGCATTTTCGGGGTTTCAGACCGCTTCTTCATCTGGTTCAACCACCATTTCGAGCGCAACGCCACACGCTACCAGAGCACCGTAGGCCGGCTGCTGCACGGCAGTAAACGCATGTTGCTGGTGTTCCTGCTGATTTGCGTGGGCACAGCGCTGATGTTCAACAAACTGCCGACCTCGTTCCTGCCGGTGGAAGACCAGGGCTACATGCAGATCCAGATCAGCCTGCCCCCCGGCGGCACCAATGCCCGACTGCAAGCGGTGATGAAAGAAGTGCAGGCCTACTTTGTCCAGCAGCCGGACATCGTCAGCTTCAACGCCATCACCGGCCTGAGTGGTGACCAGGCCTCGGCGCGGGGCTTTCTGCGCCTGAAAGACTGGAGCCAGCGCCCGCACCCCGAACAAGACGCCGCCGCCATTGCCCGCAAGGCCACGCAAGACTTGGCGGTGCTGCGCGATGCACGCATCTTCGTCATGCTGCCGCCCGCCGTGCGCGGACTGGGCTCGAACGCCGGCTTCAACTTCCAGCTGAAAGACTTGAACGGCCAGGGCCACGACGCCTTGGTGGCTGCACGCGACCGCGTACTCGAATTGGCCAAAGGCCATCCGATGCTGCGCAGCCTGCGCAGCACCAACCTGGACGACACCTCGGAACTGGGCGTGACCATTGACGACCGCAAAGCATCGGCGCTGGGCCTGTCCACCGCCAACATCAACAGCGTGCTTTCCAGCGCCATGGGCGGCAGTTATGTGAACGACTTTTTGAACAACGGCCGCGTCAAGCGCGTGTATGTGCAGGGCGACGCACCGTACCGCATGTTGCCGCAAGACATTGGCCAGTGGACGGTGCGTAACGACAAGGGCGAGATGGTGCCGTTCAGCGCGTTCTCCAGCACCCACTGGACCTATGGCTCGCCGCAGTTGCAACGCTACAACGGCAGCCCCAGCTACGAGTTTGTCGGCGATGCCGCGCCCGGGGTCAGTTCGGGCGCGGCCATGGACGCCATCGAAGCCATCCTGCGCCAGATGCCGCCCGGCATTGGCTACGAATGGACTGGCGCCTCGTTCCAGGAGCGCCTGTCGGGCGCGCAGGCGCCGCTGCTGTATGCCGTGTCGATCCTGTTCGTCTTCCTGTGTCTGGCCGCCCTGTACGAGAGCTGGACGGTGCCGATGGCCGTGATTCTGGCGGTGCCGCTGGGCGTGGTCGGGGCACTGGCCTTCACCGGCTTGCGCGGCCTGTCCAACGACGTTTACTTTCAGGTCGGCCTGCTGACCACCGTCGGGCTGGCGTCGAAAAACGCCATCCTGATCGTCGAATTTGCCACCCAATTGCAAGAGCAAGGGCGCAATGTGATGGATGCCACCTTAGAGGCGGTGCGCCTGCGCCTGCGGCCGATTTTGATGACCTCGCTGGCCTTTGGCTTTGGCGTGCTGCCGCTGGCGCTGGGCACCGGTGCCGGTGCCGGCGGACGCCACGCCATTGGCACGGCCGTGCTCGGCGGCGTGGTGTTCTCGACCACGCTGGGCATTTTCTTTGTGCCGATTTTCTTCCTGGTGGTACGCAGCTGGTTTGCCAGCCGCTCACGCAGCGACAGCCACGACAACGAGAACGCGGGAGCCACCACCGCTCCCGCCTTCCCTGACGACCCCGCAGCCCTGGCACCGAAAGGCTCTGCTTGAAACACCCTGCCCTTCCTTATCTCACCGCCCTGACCGCCAGCCTGGCGCTGGCCGGCTGCGTGAACCTGGCACCGACCTACACCACGCCGGTCGCACCAATTCCGGCCACCGTCGGCGCCGACGCGCCGGCAGACCCGGTACAGGCCACAGCGCCAGCACTGGAGCAAGCCCAGTCCCTCACCTGGGTGCAGACACCGGCGCTGCAACAGGTGCTGGCGCTGGCCCTGAGCCACAACCGCGACCTGAAAATCGCTTGGGCCAACATCGAAAAAGCCCGTGCGCAATACGGCGTGCAACGCGCCGACCTGCTGCCCACCATCACCGCCAGCGGCCAAGGCAGCCGCAACCGCACCAGTGCCGACCTGACCACCTCGGGCCGCGCCGCTACCACCAGCCAATTCAGCGCCCAAATCGGCTTTACCAGCTACGAACTGGACCTGTGGGGCCGGGTGCGCAACCTGAACGAAGTAGCGCTGGAGCAGTTCTGGCAAACCGCCGTGAACCAGCGCAGCGTCGAAATCACCCTGCTGGCTGATGTCGCCAACGCCTGGCTGACGCTGGCTGCCGACCAGGCGCGCCTGCAACTGGCGCAAGACACGCTGACGTCGCGGCGCAAGGCGTTTGAGCTGACGCAGCGCATACACGCGCTGGGCGCTACCTCCGGTCTGGTGCTGGCACAAAACCAGACCACGGTGGACAGCGCACGCGCCGACGTGGCCAGCTTTGCCAGCCAAGTGGAGCGGGACCGCAATGCGCTGCAACTGCTGGTCGGCGGTCCGCTGCCTGCGGCGCTGCTGCCGCAGGCACTGGACGGCACCCTGCCGCCCACCGCCGCCTTGCTGGATCTGCCTACGCCGCTGCCATCCAGTCTGCTGCTGGTACGCCCCGACATCGTGGCCGCCGAACACAGCCTGCGCGGCGCCACCGCTAACATCGGTGCCGCCCGCGCCGCGCTGTTCCCCAGCATCAGCCTGACGGCATCGGCGGGCAGCGCCAGCAGCGCCTTGTCGGGTTTGTTTGAGGGCGGCAATGGCACCTGGAGCTTTCTACCGCAGGTGCGCCTGCCGATTTTTGACGGTGGCCGCAACCAGGCCAACGTGCGCGTGGCCGAGGCCAACCAGCAACTGGCACTGGCGCAATACGAAAAAACCGTGCAAATCGCCTTCCGCGAAGTGGCTGATGCGCTGGCCGAGCGTGCCCACTGGGCCGAACGCCTGGACGCGCAAAGTTCACTGGTCGAAGCGACACAAAAAGCGTTGATGCTGTCGGAAGCGCGCTTTAAATCCGGCGTGGACAACTACCTCTCGGTGCTGGACGCCCAGCGCAGCCTCTATGCCGCGCAGCAAACCCAGATCTCCCTGTACCTGGCCGAGCAAGCCAACCGCATCACGCTATACAAGGTGCTGGGCGGCGGATAAAGAAAAAGCTGAACGGCTGCATGGCAACCGCGCAGGTCGGGTTAGCGCAGCGCAACCCGCCATCGCCCACTCACATCCCCAGCGACCGCAGCAAATCGTCGGTGTCGCTGTCTCCTGACAACGCAGGAGCTGGCGCAGGCGCAGGCGCAGCAGCGACAGCGGCGGCATCGCTGTGCGCCTGGGCGATCAGGGCGTCCGGGTCAGGCACTTCCTGCGGCTCAAAGTCGTACAGCTTGATGAACTCGGTGTGATCGACCGCCAACTCCAGATAAAAAATGTGGTTTGAGCCGGTATAGAAAGTCACGCGCCGGGCCTCGGGCTGATCGAGGTTGGCGTCCACGTTCAACATCACTTCCTTGTTCAGCACCAGCATCTTGGGCTGGTTTTGCGTGATGTGCGTTTGCAGTTCGCGCCGTACCTTGCCGGTGAAGTCACCCACCACCTGGTTCATCAGCTCCCCCATCACGTTGCCGACTTCGTCCGAGGTGTAGGAATTGGCCAAGTCGCTTTGCGCCATGCCCATGTTCAGCATGTAACTCTGGTACAGCTCCATGGCGGCAGCAGCAGAAAAATTGATGATGACTAAGCCAGAAAAGCCGCCATCAAACAGCACAAAACAGCCGATGTCGGGCTTCAGGCAGGTTTTGCTGATGCGCTGCACCATGCCCGAATAATGGATCTGGCTGGCCGTGGCCACGGTCAACACCCGGGTCACCGAGTTGCACAGGCTGACCAGCAGGTCTTCGGTACCGTAAACGACAGGGGGTTCTGATTTGCTCATAACGGGTGGTTGGGGGGATGGTTTCAGGATGTTAAAAATGCCGTTCTATATAACACAGCGCCCCTGCCTGCCGGCTTACACCATTTTCAGAAAAATTTATTTGATAGCTACTAGCGCACGTATTCATTGAATTTCAGATATAAAACATCCTGAAACCCAATAAACACCAGCGCTTACAGCTATTTTTTTTAACAGCGCCGCTTCACTCCGCTTCCCCGCTTTGCTGCAGCGCCCACATACTGGCGTAGCGCCCGCCGCGCGCCAGCAGCTCGGGGTGCGTACCGCGCTCGACGATCTCGCCGGCGTCCATCACCAGAATCTGGTGTGCCTCGACCACCGTGGACAGGCGGTGCGCGATCAGCAGCGTGGTCTTGTTCTGCGCAGCGTTTTGCAGTTCGGCCTGGATGGCGCGCTCGTTGGCACTGTCCAGCGCCGAGGTGGCCTCGTCAAAAATCAGGATCGGCGGGTTCTTCAGCAGCGTGCGGGCAATCGCCACGCGCTGCTTTTCGCCGCCGGAGAGTTTCAGACCGCGCTCGCCCACTTTGGTGGCGTAGCCCAGCGGTGTGGATGCAATGAAATCGTGGATGCGCGCGGCACGTGCCGCCTCTTCAATCTCAGCCTGGCTGGCCCCGGTGCGGCCATAGGCAATGTTGTAGGCCACGGTGTCATTGAACAGCACCGTGTCCTGCGGCACGATGCCAATCGCGCGGCGCACGCTGGCCTGCGTGACGCTGCGGATCTCTTGCCCGGCAATGCTGATGCAGCCCTGCTGGATGTCATAAAAGCGAAACAGCAGCCGCGCCAGCGTGGACTTGCCCGAGCCGGACGGCCCGACCACCGCCACCGTCTTGCCCGCCGGAATCTCAAAGCTGATGCCCTTGAGGATCGGCCGCGCCGGCTCGTAAGCAAACTCCACATTCTCGAAACGCACGGCGGGATGCGCCAGCCCGCTGAGCGGCTGCGCGCCGGGCGCGTCAGCCACCTCTCGCTCGCGATCCATGAGGGTGAACATCTTGTCCAGATCGACCAAGTTTTGCTTGATCTCGCGGTAGATCACGCCCAGAAAATTGAGCGGAATGTAGAGCTGGATCATGAAGGCGTTGACCATCACCAAGTCACCCAGCGTCATGCGGCCATCGACCACGCCTTGCGTCGCGCGCCACAGCATCGCCACCAAGCCAATGGCAATGATCAGCTGCTGGCCGGTGTTGAGCATCGACAGCGTGCTCTGGCTCTTCAGGCGCGCCTCGCGCAGGCGCTGCAGGCTCTCGTCGTAGCGCTGCGCTTCGAAGGCCTCGTTGTTGAAGTATTTGACGGTTTCGTAATTCAGCAGCGAATCGACCGCCTTGCTCTGCGCCAGCGAATCCGACTCGTTGGCGAGACGACGAAACTGCGTGCGCCACTCGGTCAGCAGCACCGTGAAGGTGATGTAGATCGCCAGCGCGGCCAGCGTGATCCAGGCAAACCAGGCGTCAAATTTGACCGCCAACACCGTCAGCACCAGCGCCACTTCGATCAGCGTGGCGCCGATGTTGAACAGCGTGAATGAGATCAAGGATTCGATGCCGCGCACGCCGCGATCGATGTCGCGTGTCATGCCGCCGGTCTGGCGCTCCAGATGAAAGCGCAAACTCAGGGCGTGCAGGTGCTCAAACGTCTGCAGCGCAATCGAGCGCGCCGCACCCTGCGTGGCTTTGGAGAACACCAATTCACGCAGCTCGGTGAACAGCGAG
Source organism: Simplicispira psychrophila DSM 11588 (assembly GCF_000688255.1). GTDB lineage: Bacteria > Pseudomonadota > Gammaproteobacteria > Burkholderiales > Burkholderiaceae_C > Simplicispira > Simplicispira psychrophila. Next base: position 120,020 of record NZ_JHYS01000005.1, read on the forward strand.
GTGGACAGGCGCAGCAGGCCATACGCCAGCAGCAATCCAGCCGGCACCACCAGCACCACGGCCGGATCGCCCAGCTTGATGTCCATGGTGTCGATCAGGTTCTTCAGCAGCACCGGCACGCCGACATTGGCCACCTTGGCGCCGACCATGAAGACGATGGCCACGATGACACGCCATTTGTACTGCCACAAATAGGGCAGCAGGCGCGCCAGCGTGCTCCAGTCAGAGCGCTTGTGCGCAGGGTTTTCAGGCGTGGGGGAGGGAGAGGACTCGCCGTGGTGGCGCATAAGGGACAATTCCAGAACTTGTTTTTACTTCTGGATTGTGCCCATGCCCGACGTACCCCACCTCCCCGCGCCCGCCTTGCCCTGCAGCCATGAGCTGGTACTCAAGGTGATCCCGATGCCGGCGGACTGCAATGCCAACGGCGATATTTTTGGCGGCTGGGTCATGGCCCAGGTGGATCTGGCCGGTTCGGTACTGCCAGCACGCTACATTCGCGGCCGCATGGCGACGGTGGCAGTGAACGAATTCATCTTCAAGCAGCCCGTCGGCGTTGGCGATCTGCTGTCGTTTTTTGCGCACATTACGCGCATCGGCAACACCTCACTCACAGTGGAAGTCGAGGTGTATGCAGAGCGCTTTGCCGATCAAGGGCGCCATTTCAAAGTCACCGAAGCACGCTTGACCTATGTTGCCCTCGACGCCGAAGGCCGGCCGCAGGCCATCCCACGCCACGCAGTAGTGGACGGGCCTATTTGACCGTTCGAGCGACTGGCGTCAGGCGGAATGCGCAGTGATGGCGTTGGTTGCGTTCGTAGTGTTCGCCGTGGCGCTGCTGGCAGACGGGCGCCCCTGGGTCGATGCGGCGCCCTTGGCCAAGCCTACGCCGACCTCAATCTCGCCCGAGAGCTGGCCGCCCTCTTCCACCACCAGCTTGCCGTAGCGGATCTTGCCGCTCACTTTGCCGGTGCCAAAAATCACCAGTTTTTCACGCACCGTGAGCGTGCCATTGAATTCCCCACGAATTTCGGCAATGTCGATCTCGGCTGAGCCCCGAAATGCCCCCTGTTCGGAGATCTGCATGACACGCGAATCCATGGTGGCTTCGACCGTGCCTTCCACCACCAACGTGTCGCAATCGGTGATTTCCACCCCCTTGAGCTTGATATTGGGGCCCACGGTGAGCTTGCTGCCCGCATTCTCCACTGGCGCATTGGGACTGGCAACGACGGGAGTGCTGGCGGCTGCGCTCGGTACAACGCTGCTCACAGAGGTGGGCATAGTGGGAACGCGGGGCTGCAAAGACTCAGGTTCACGCTTGCCAAAAAAGGGGTTTTGCACGGCCATCAGATCTCCTTGAAAAGCAGCGATCGTAAAAGCCCAGGCAGCCGAAAGATCAATGCACTACGCAAGATGAGTAACCAAAATCCTCAATGCTTGCATACGCTTGCAGGATTTTCATAGTCACACGTCTGGCAGCCAGGGGCTGTGCTGTGCACCGTCTCAGGACACGATGTAGGCCGCCGCCGCCGCCGACATGAGTACGCCGTCAGGCCCGAAAAACTCCATCCGCGTGCTGGCCACGCGCGAGCCCAGGCGCAGCACCTCGGCGCGCAGCGTGAAGTGGCTGCCAATGCCGGGGCGCAAATAATCCACGCGTAAATCGATGGTGCCCAATTTGCCAAAGCGGTGCAGACGCTGCTCGGGCGACTCGTCCATGTGGCGCGCACCAATCGCCGCCATCACCGCCAGACCGCCCATGGCGTCCAGCCCGGCGCTGATGACGCCGCCATGGAGGCGGTTGTAGGCGTAGTGGCCGACCAGATCGGGCTTCATGTCGATGCGCGCCTCGACGCACTCGGGGCGCAGCGCGGCGATCTTCAAACCGAGCAATTGATTGAAGACGATCTTTTCTTCGAAAATGATGCGCAGCCCCTCGATAAATTCAGGCTCGAAAACGACAACGGAAACTGGTTTTTTGGTCATGGTCTGGATTGTGCGGCACACTCCCTCAAGCCAAGACACTCTGGGTGGCCAAGTGGCGATGCATCAGCATGGCGCTTTATCGGCCATCCATGCCAAGAAGTGCGTAGCCGGTGATGAAAGCGTAGCTGGTGCGCGCATCCTCGCCAAGCTCATCCAGGTGGATCGTACGCCGCTGCCATGAGGAGAAGTCGGGCCCTTGGGGCGTGCCGGGGGCAAGTGGATGCGACGTCAGGTCGCGCACTTCCAAACCCCAGTTGGGGAAAATGCGCTGTCGTGCGGCACCCTCGATGACGATACGCAAGTTGCGGTGCCGTGGATCGCCTTTGATTTTGTTGAGGAGATTCGACAGGGTCTCCTGCGTGCCCTCCAGCATCTGCATGAAATAACCGTCCTGATAGATGAGGCAGCCCGTGAGGCCCGCCGCACGGTTGGCGCTACGGGCGTGCTGCTGCAAACTGTCGAGCGCTTTGGGAGACATGGCGGCTACCGCTTGACTGACGTAGATCAGGAAATGCAGGGGGGCAGTCATGCCAGCGCTGCCGCATTGGGCTTCGCGCTCGAAGGTTTCGACAAAGACGTCCTCTTCCAGCGGCCGATGGAAGTAGTAGCCCTGGATGAAATCGCAACCGAAGGCACACAGCTCGCGCTGCTGGGGGCCGTTTTCTACGCCCTCGGCCACCAGCTTGAGACCGAGCGCCCGTCCCAGGCCAATCACCGCACGAACGACGGCTCGGCTCTCCTGGCTCTTGTCGATGCCATCGACAAAGGCGCGATCGATCTTCAATACGTCCACCGGCAGTCGCGTCAGTTGCGCCAGCGAAGAATAGCCGGTGCCAAAGTCGTCCACGGCCACGCGCAGACCGAGATCGGCCAACCGACGCAGTACGCGCAGATTGGTTTCAACGTCCGCCATCAGCGAGGTCTCGGTGATTTCCAGCAGCAAGTTGACTGGATTGGCCCCGGTTTCCATCAGGATGGCGGTGAAATCATCGAGCAATGTGGCGTGGTTGAGCTGGCGCGCCGACACATTGACCGAAACATAGGGCGCCTGATCGCCCCAGCGCCGGCGCCAGTCGGCCTCGGCAAGGCAGGCTTGGCGAAACACCCAGGTGCCGATGGGCACGATGGAGCCGGTCATTTCGGCGATCGGGATAAATATCGCAGGCGACACCTCTCCGGTAAGCGGCTTCCAACGCAGCAGCAATTCAGCGCCGACGATACGGCCGCTTTCGGCAGCCACAATCGGCTGGTAACGCGGCGACAATTCCTGGCGTTCCATAGCGGTGCGCAGGCCGTTGGTGATGGCCAATCGCTGCCGTGCCTCTGCCTGAAGGCTCTCGCTGAAAAACTGCCAGCCATCGCGCCCCTTCTCCTTCACGGCGTACATGGCGGTATCGGCGCAGCGCAGCAGGTCGTCGGCTGAGTGGGTGCTGCCATTACCGATGGCCACACCGATGCTGGCGGTGGCGAACAGAGGCGTGCCGCTGTCGTCGGTCGGCTGACGCAACGCATCGTTGATGCGCTCGGCCAGCACCGACATCGCGACCGGCTGCTCGACCTGTTCGCACAGCACGACAAATTCATCCCCGGCCAGCCGCGCCACCGTATCGCCGGGGCGCACCTGCCGGATCAGTCGTTGGGTGACGCTCTTGAGCACCTGGTCGCCGGCGTCGTGGCCGTGGGTGTCGTTGATGAGTTTGAAACCGTCGAGGTCGATGAACAGCAACGCCACGCTGGTGCCGCTGCGCCGCGAACGCTGCAGCGCGGTGCTAAGGCGTTCGCGGATCAGCGCGCGGTTGGGCAGGCCGGTGAGCGGGTCGTGGGTGGCGCGCCGCGTCAGGTCTTCCTCGGCCTTTTTGCGCTCAGTGATGTCGCACATGGTGACGACCAGCAGCCAGTCGCCCCCCTGTTCGCCATTCCTGCACTTGGCGATGGCGGCCTCCAGCGGAAAGAAACTGCCGTCCTTGCGATAGCCGGCGATCTCAGCGCGGCCGGACATCCTGCGCTCGGTCTCCTCACCTTCGACGAAAGCGCGCAACAGTTCGACATGGCGTTGGCGAAAATGGGGCGGCAGCAGCAGGTGCACCGACATACCGATCAATTCATCCTCGGCGTAGCCAAACATCTGGCAAGCGCTGCGATTGGCTTCGGCAATGAGGCCGTTGGCGTCGGTGGCGAGGATCGCCATGTCGGCCACGGTCAGAATCTGCTGCGCTGTCCCGAGCTTGCGTCGGGCGGCCCCGACCTCGGCCGCCAGCCGCGCTGTCACCTCCGGCGTCAGCGGTGATTCGTGCAATTGGGCTGCCTGCATCTGTTTGCGGTAGCGCTCGGGGATCTGCGGCGGATGGCGGCCAAAGCGCTCGATGATGGTGAAAGTGCCGTCCGCATTGCAACGCGACAGGTAGGTGTTGACACTGGCGTGGTGGGTGGCGGCGTCCATCTCGACCGCCCCTTGCGGGCCGACGACGCGCACCCGCTCCAGCGCATTGATCAGCGCCTCAGCCTCGACCGTGCCAGCGGCTTGTGCGGCGTTGGCAAAGGCATGGACGCAGAGATAAGTGCCCTCGCCAAAATTTGTCAGCACGCCGTTGCCGTGCGGCCAGATGCCATCGACGCCAGGTTGGCGGGCCAGGCGCTGCAGGTACTGGTGGTTCTCCAGGGTGTCCAGCGACATGAAGTAGGTGTTGCTGGAATAGAACCCCTCGCGCACGTGCGGTGGCAGACGGCTCACCAGCATCTCGTCGTAATGGCCCATGACCACGGCCATGCGTTTCTTCAGTCCCATCTCGCTAAAACGGGTCAGCAACGTGATCTGGTCGTTGCCGGCGAAATAGGGCACGAACACATCGGCACCGGAGCGGGCGACCTGCTCCAACAAGCGGTCGATATTGGCCACCGCAGCGCCGATATCCAGATATTCCTCGCCGACGCAATTGCCATCGAGCTGCTGCAGGGTGCGCTTGGCCGCATCAATTGAGCCGCGCGGCCACTCGTAGTTGTTGCCAGCAAAGAACATTTTGAGTCCATAGCGCTGCGCTATAAACGGAATCATCTGATCAATCTGCTGGTTGGGCAGCGCCGCAAAATGAAAGAAATAGCGGCTGCTGATGCTGCCCTCAGAGAACGAGAAATTGAGCAGCGGAATCTGCTTGGGTTCGGCCACCTGCGCGGCGACGGCGATACGCGAATTGGACAGCAGGTTGCCGATGAGAGCGACGCAGCCGTGCTCATCGATCAGGCGCCGCGCCGCCGGTACCGCCGTGCCGGGCAGACTGCCGTCATCCTCGATGATCAGTTCCAGCGGCCGACCCAGCACGCCCCCGCGTTCATTGATTTCATCGCAGGCGATGCGCGCCGCCCAAATGATCTCGGGGCCATAAATTTCTACTAGCCCGGTCAGTGGGGGCATCAAGCCGATGCGAATGGTTTGGGTCATGGCGGTATCGGCAACAGGGAAGCAAATATGGGGCGGATTAAAAAATTTTTAGCAGTTTATCTCTAAACGTAACTGATCAAATCCGGCCACGAATCTTATTTCCATATATATCAATGACTTACATCAGTATTAGAGCGCTTTCACGCTAAGTAGCCATCACCGCAGCCTGCGGTGAAAATTTATGCTATTTTTGGCTTCTAGCCCTTTAAATACGTGCGCTATCAGCTATCAACTTTGACACGCCACATTCGTAGGTTGGGTTGTACTCAACCCAACATCAGGCTCTGTCAGCGCTATGGTTTTTGTATTCCAACCCCGTGATCTACCGCTGTGGTTTATCTGAAAAATAAAAAAGGCCGTATCAAACGGCCTTTTTTATTAGCGGGGCGCAACCAGCGCCTGCGTTCAACAGCCGCTGAAATCGGGCTTGCGCTTTTCCATGAAGGCGGTAAAGGCTTCTCGGGCGGCGGGTTCGGTCAGCATCCGAGCAAAGATGGCGCCTTCTTCGGCGATGCGCTCCAGCACCGGTTCGACCAGGCCTTGTTTCATCAGGCGCTTAGTTTCCAGCAGCGAGGCCAGCGGCTTGGCGGCCAGTTTGCGGGCTTGCATCTGGGCGATGGCGTTGCATTCGGTCGGCGGCACGATACGGTTGACCAAGCCCACTTCCAACGCTGCTTCGGCCATGAAGGGCTCGCCCAGCAGCAGTGCTTCCGCCGCGCGGTGGTAGCCCAGCAGGCGCGGCACCAGCAGGCTGGACGCGGCCTCGGGGCACAGGCCCAAGTTAACGAACGGCAGTGAGAACGCCGCGTTGTCACCGGCATAGACCAGGTCGCAGTGCAGCAGCATGGTGGTACCAATGCCGACGGCCGGGCCGCACACCGCCGCCACCAACGGTTTGGGGAAGGCAGCGATGGTGCGCAGAAAGCGGTACACCGGTGCGGACGGGTCGGTCGGCGGGCGCTCCAAAAAGTCGGCAATGTCATTGCCGGCACTGAACACCGCCACGTCGCCTTGCAGCAGCACGGCGCGTACGGCGCCATCAGCCTGGGCCTGCTCCAGCGCATCGGCCAAGGCGGCGTACATGGCGCGGGTGAGCGAGTTTTTCTTGTCTACCCGGTTCAGCGTCAGGGTGGTGACGCCAGCTTCGGTGTGCACCAGGATGTCTTGTGTGGGGGGGGCACTCATGCGCGCGATTCCTTGAAAAAAGAGACAGCCTGCATTACACCGCCTCAAAGATACCGGCAGCGCCTTGACCCATGCCAACACACATCGTCACCATGCCGTACTTGAGTTTATTGCGTTTGAGCGCGTGGATCACGGTGGCGGCGCGGATAGCGCCGGTCGCGCCCAGGGGATGGCCCAGCGCAATCGCGCCGCCCATCGGGTTGACCTTGGCCGGGTCCAGGCCCAGCTGGCCCATCACCGCCAACGACTGCGCGGCAAAGGCTTCGTTCAGCTCGAACCAGTCGATGTCGTTTTGCGTCAGACCGGCATTGCGCAGCGCCGCCGGAATGGCTTCGATCGGGCCGATGCCCATGATGTGCGGCGGCACGCCCTTGCTGGCAAAGCTGACGAAGCGCGCCAGCGGCGTCAGGCCAAAGCGCTGCACGGCGGCGCCGCTGGCCAAAATCAGCGCGCCAGCGCCGTCGCTGGTCTGCGAGCTGTTGCCGGCCGTGACCGAGCCGCGCGCAGCAAACACCGTGCGCAGCTTGCCCAAGCCTTCCAGCGTGGTGTCGGCGCGCGCGCCTTCGTCCACGCTGACGGTGCGAGTCTTGCTGATGGTTTCGCCAGTTTCCAAGTTGGCGCTGCGGTCGGTCACTGCAACCGGCGTGGTCTCGTCGGCAAAGTAGCCGGCCTGCTGCGCCGCCAGAGCGCGCTGGTGCGATTGCACGGCAAAAGCATCCTGCGCCTCGCGCGAGACTTTCCATTGCTGAGCCACTTTCTCGGCGGTCAGGCCCATGCCATAGGCAATGCCGACATCACCGTCGCGCTCGAACATGCTGGGCGAGAGGCTGGGGCTGTTGCCCATCATCGGCACCATGCTCATGCTCTCGACGCCGGCGGCAATCATCACCTCGGCCTCACCGACGCGGATGCGGTCAGCCGCCATTTGGATGGCCGACAGGCCCGAAGCGCAAAAGCGGTTGACGGTGATGCCGCCAACGCTGGTCGGCAAACCGGCCAACACCGCGCCAATGCGCGCCACGTTCAGGCCTTGCTGTGCTTCAGGGATGGCACAGCCGCAAATGATGTCTTCAATCGCTGCCGGGTCGAGATTAGGCACCTGGGCGATGGCGGCTTTCAGAATGGTGGACAGCAGGTCGTCCGGCCGGGTATTGCGGAAAAACCCGCGGTGCGAGCGCCCGATGGGCGTACGCGTGGCGGCAACGATGTAGGCGTCTTGAATTTGTTTCATGGGAAATCCTGTATTCGGGTGGGAGGCGGGCCAGCAGTGCGTCAGTTGCGCACCGGTTTACCCGTGGACAACATCCCCAAAATGCGCTCCTGCGTCTTGGGATGGACGATGAGCGCACAGAAGGCTTGGCGCTCCAGCGTCATCAGGTATTCCTCGCTGACCAGCGTGCCCGCGTCCACGTCACCGCCGCACACCACTTCGGCGATCAAGCTGGCGATGTGGAAGTCGTGCGCGCTGATGAAGCCGCCGTCGCGCATATTGACCAGCGAACCTTTCATGGTGGCGGTGCCGCTGCGCCCGGCGACCGGGAACAGGCGCTTATGCGGCGCGCGCCAGCCGCCAATCGCCATGGCCTTGGCCTCGTTGATTGCCACAAACAGCAGCTCGTCCTTGTGCGGCACGATGACGTCGGATTCCAGCAGAAAGCCCAACTGGCGCGATTCCAGCGCGCTCATGCCGACCTTGGCCATGGCTGCGGCAGTGAAGCCTTCGGTCAGGAACGGCAGCAGGTCTTTGCCGGTCGAGGTGGCAGCGTTTTCCGCCGCACGGCGGGCGATGTAGGTCAAGCCGCCGGCACCGGGCACCAGGCCCACGCCGACTTCGACCAAGCCAACATAGCTTTCCATGTGCGCCACGCGGCGGGCCGAATGCACCGCCAGCTCGCAGCCACCGCCCAACGCCAGCCCACGGATGGCGGACACCACCGGCACGCCGGCATAGCGGATGCGCAGCATGGCGTTTTGCAGTTCTTGCTCGGCCCCTTCGATGGCGCTAACGCCAGCCACCATAAACGCTGGCAGCATGGCTTGCAGGTCAGCACCGGCGCTGAACGGCTCGTCACCCGACCAAATCACCAAGGCGGCAAAGCGCTTCTCCGCCAGCTCTACGCCCATCACCAAACCGTCGGCCACATCGGGGCTGATGGCGTGCATTTTGGTCTTGATGCTGGCGATCAGCACGGCGCTGCTGGCGGGGCACGCAGGGCCGTCCAGCGTCCACAGGCGGATGGCGTCGTCTTCGTGCAGCGTGGTGCCCGCCGTCTTGAAGTCAGGCAAGGCCTCGCCCAGCAATTTTTCAGGAAAATACTGCTTTTCGTACACGGGTAGTGTGCGACGCGCTACAAATTTATTAGCAGAGGCACTCCACGAACCGGCGGCGGTGTGCACGCCACCGGCCTCGGCCACCGGGCCATTGAAGACCCAATCGGGCAGCGGTGCGTTGGACAAGGCTTTGCCGGCATCGATGTCTTCTTGGATCATCTTGGCGACATTCAACCAGCCGGCGTCTTGCCACAGCTCGAACGGGCCTTGCTGCATACCAAAGCCCCAGCGCATCGCCTGATCGACGTCGCGGGCGTTGTCGGCAATGGCGCCCAAGTGCAGCGCGGCGTAATGGAAGCTGTTGCGCAAGATGGCCCACAGAAACTGGCCCTGCGCGCCTTCAGCATTGCGCAGCAATTGCAGGCGCTCGGCGGCGGGCTTTTTCAGCATCCGGCCATAGACCTCATCGGCCTTTTGGCCGCCGGGCACGTAGTCTTGCGCTTCCAAGTCAAAGCGCAGCACATCGCGGCCGACTTTTTTGAAGAAACCAGCCTTGGTTTTTTGTCCCAACTGGCCCAGCTCCAACAGCTTTTGCACCACGGCGGGGGTGCCGTAGCTGCCGTAAAACGGATCGGTGGTGGCGTCGAGGTTGTCTTGCAGCGTCTTGATGACGTGCGCCATGGTGTCCAAGCCGACCACGTCGGCGGTGCGGAAGGTGCCGCTGCTGGCACGGCCCAGCTTTTTGCCGGTCAGGTCATCGACCACGTCGTAGGTCAGGCCAAAGTTGTCGGCCTCTTGCATAGTGGACAACATGCCGGCAATGCCGACGCGGTTGGCGACGAAGTTGGGCGTGTCGTGCGCGCGCACCACGCCCTTGCCCAGGCCGCTGGTGGCAAAGGCTTCGAGTTGGTCCAGCACTTCCGGCGTGGTGGTCGGGGTGTTGATCAACTCCACCAAGTGCATGTAGCGCGGTGGGTTGAAGAAGTGGATGCCGCAAAAACGCGGCTTGATGGCGTCGGGCAGGGCTTCAGACAGTTGGGTGATCGACAGGCCCGAGGTGTTGCTGGCGACGATGGCGTGCGCGCTGATGAACGGCGCGATTTGGTGGTACAGGTCGGTCTTCCAGTCCATGCGCTCGGCAATGGCCTCGATGATCAGGTCGCAGTCACGCAACTGCTCTAGGTGCTGTTCGTAGTTGGCTTGGCCGATGAGGGCTGCGTCTTGCGCCACGCCGAGCGGTGCCGGCTTGAGCTTTTTCAGGCCATCAATGGCGCGGCTGACGATGCCGTTTTTCGGGCCTTCTTTGGCTGGCAAATCAAACAACACCACCGGAATTTTGCAGTTGACGAGGTGGGCGGCAATTTGCGCACCCATCACGCCGGCGCCAAGCACGGCGACTTTTTTCACTTGGAATCTGGAGGGAGATTGGGACATGGATTTTTCCTGCGAAGGCAGCAGCACGCCCCGTGGGCGGCCACTGCGAGGGGAGAGAGTTACTGCACGCGCAGCCAGGTTTGCGTACGGCCAAAGGGACCAAAGGAGCCACGGACTTCGAGCTTTTTGCCCTCTTCGATCGGCGTCAGGCGCAGGCTGTATTCACGGCCGTTTTCCGGATCGAGAATCTTGCCGCCTTCCCAGACGTCTTTGTCCTGGGCTTTTTTCGCACCACGAATGACTTCCATGCCCAGCTTGGGCTGGTTCTTGCGCTCATCGCTGCACTGGATGCACAGCGGCTCATGGCTGGGTTGCAGCGAGCGTTCGATGGTGCCAACCAAGCCGGCAGGCTGGGCGGCAATACGGATTTCTGCCTTGGGCTGGCCCGACTTGTCGTCGATGCTGCGCCACAGCCCCTCGGGCGTCATCTGGGCCCACGCGGGGGCACCAGCCACAGCAAAAATCATAGCTAATAGCGCTTTATTCATAAGGCTTTCAGTGCAAAAAGGCTTGAAGATTACCGCCACTATTCAGACCAGCGCAGCGTCCGTGTCCATCAGCGTGCGGCTGCCGGCGCGGGCGGTGCGCATCAACGAGGCGGTCTCGGGGAACAGCTTGGCAAAGTAAAAGCGCGCGGTTTGCAGCTTGCCCAGGTAGAACGGATCGCTGTTGCCCGCGGCCACTTCGCGCAGCGCGACCTGGGCCATGCGGGCAAAGAAGTAGCCAAACACCAGGTGACCAGCGACGCGCAGGTAGTCCACCGAGGCGGCACCCACTTCATCGGGGTTTTGCAGGCCCCGGAAACCCAGCTCGGTGGTGAACTTGGTCATCTGGTCGGCCAAACCCGCCAGCGGGTTGATGAACTCGGCCATCTTCTCGTTCACGCCTTCTTGCTGCACCAATGCGCCGACCAGCTTGCCAAATTTCTTCAGCGAGGCGCCGTTGTTGCCCAGGATCTTGCGGCCCAGCAAGTCGAGTGCCTGAATACCGTTGGTGCCTTCATAAATCATGTTGATGCGCGCATCGCGCACAAACTGCTCCATGCCCCATTCCTTGATGTAGCCATGGCCGCCATAGACCTGCTGGCACAGGGTGGTGGCTTCCCAGCCGTTGTCGGTCAGGAAGGCTTTGACGATCGGTGTCAGCAGCGCCACCAGGTCGGCCGAGTCCTTACGCACTTTCTCGTCGGGGTGGTGCAGTTCTTTGTCAATCAGCACGGCGCAGAACGTCGCCAGCGCACGCCCGCCTTCGGCGTAGGCCTTGGCAGTCAGCAACATGCGGCGCACATCGGGGTGGACGATGATCGGATCGGCCGGCTTGTCTTTGGCCTTGGTGCCGGTCAGGCTGCGCATTTGCAGGCGGTCCTTGGCGTAAGCCAGCGCATTTTGGTAAGCCACTTCGGTCAGGCCCAGCGACTGGTTGCCCACACCCAGGCGGGCAGCGTTCATCATCACAAACATCGCCTGCAAGCCCTTGTGTGGCTGGCCGACCAGCGTGCCAATGGCGCCGTCGATGTTGATCTGCGCCGTGGCGTTGCCGTGGATACCCATCTTGTGCTCCAGCGCGCCGCAGAAAATCGGGTTGCGCTCGCCCAATGAACCGTCGGCGTTCACCTTGAACTTGGGCACGACAAACAGGCTGATGCCTTTGCTGCCGGCCGGCGCATCGGGCAGACGCCCCAGCACCAGGTGCAGGATATTGGCGGCCATGCTGTGCTCGCCGGCGCTGATAAAAATCTTGTTGCCGGTCAAGGCGTAGGTCCCTTCCGGGGCGCCGGCCACGGGCTCGGCCTTGGTGCGCAGCAGACCCAGGTCGGTGCCGCAGTGCGACTCGGTCAGGCACATGGTGCCGGTCCACTCGCCGCTGGTCAGCTTGGGCAGGTACAGACGTTTTTGCTCGTCGGTGCCGTGCGCATGCAGGGCCTCATAGGCGCCGTGCGACAGGCCGGGGTACATCGTCCAGGCCTGGTTGGCGCTGTTGAGCATTTCGTACAGACACTGGTTCAGCACAAACGGCAGGCCCTGGCCGCCGTATTCGGTCTCGCACGACAACGCTGCCCAGCCGCCTTCAACGTACTGCGCATAAGCCTCCTTGAAGCCCTTGGGCGTGGTGACTTCGTGCGTTTCGGTGTTCAGCTGGCAGCCTTCCTCGTCGCCGCTGATGTTCAGCGGAAATGCGACCCCGGTAGCAAATTTGCCGGCTTCTTCCAGCACCGCATTGACGGTATCTACATCCAAATCCGCATATTTGGGCAAGGCCTTGAGTTCTTCAGTGACGTTGAGAACCTCATGCATCACAAAGTGCATGTCGCGCAGGGGGGGCGTGTAAGTAGGCATGGATTACTCCTTGGAGGTAGAAAGGGAAGCGGGGTTGACAGGGGCAGAAACAGGGACAACGGGCACTGCGGCGTCCGCACTGAAGCGCGCCAGGATGTTGCTGAAGCCGGTGGTGGCGTGCTCCAGCGAGCCAGGATTTTTCAGAAAGCGAGCGGCGTAATGCAGCGCCAGAATCAGGCCATGGATCTCAAACAGCATCTGATCGGGATCGACATCGGCGCGCAATTCACCACGCTCTTTGGCCTGCACGATGGAGCGGCGCAGGGCGCTGTGCCAGACCATGACCGATTGCGCCAGCGCGTCGCGCACCGGGCCGGTACGCTCATCAAACTCGACAGCGCCACTGATGTAAATGCAGCCCGAGTCGATCTCCACCGAGCTGCGCTGCATCCAGTTGGCAAACAGCGCGCACAGCCGTGCCAAGCCGCGCTCGGCCGCTAGGGCCGGGTAAAACACCTCTTGCTCAAAGCGTGCGTGGTATTCGTGGATGACGGAAATCTGCAGCTCTTCACGCGAGCCAAAGTGGGCAAACACGCCCGACTTGCTCATGCCGGTGACATCGGCCAACACGCCGATGGACAGACCTTCCAGACCAATGTGCGTGGCCAGACCCAAGGCCGCATCAATGATGGCGGCCTTGGTTTGCTGGCCTTTTGGCAGGGAGCGCCCACTGCGCGGGCGCGGTGCGGCCAATGGAGGCAGCAGTGCAGCAACAGGAAAATCAGGGGCTGAAGACATTGCAAAGGCAAAAAGTGAACGATCGTTCTATTTTGCAGCAAATAGTCTGTACTGGGAACCCAAAAAAAGAAAATCACCGCACGCAGCCAACCCACCGGCGTGCCAGCGCAAGTGCTTTAAAAATGAAGAAAAACGCCTGTAACCATTGTTTTACAAGCGGATTAAGCTATATATTTAATAGCGATAAATCAGAGGAAATCGCAGCGCGTGTACGCTGCCAGCAGGGTAAACACGGGGGTCAGAGGCCCCCTCGGCGCGGGTGGACCGCGCGCGTTTACAACACCAACGCCAAGCTGGCGTCGAGGTGCTCGGTCGGCAGGCGGTGAAAACTCGAGCGGGCAAAACGCTGCAGCCGCCCGATGGCAAAAGCGGTCAACACGCTGGCCGCAACCTTGGCATCGACGCTGGGCGTGGCCGATCCAGCGGCACCCGCAGCGGGGCGCAAACATTGGCGCAGCACCGACTCGATGCGCTCAAAAAACTGGTTCATGCGCTGCTGCAGACGCTCGTGTTCCAGTACCAGCGCATCGCCCACCATGACGCGCACCATGCCGGGGTTGCGCTCACCAAACTGCAGCACTAGGGCCACCACACGCCGCGCCTGGTGCACGCCCATACCGGGCGCCAGTTCGGCGTCGGACTCGGGCAGCGCCGGACCGACGATCTGCGTCACCAAAGTGAAGATCGATTCCTCAATGAAATCAATCAGCGCTTCAAACATTTGCGCCTTGCTGGCAAAGTGCCGGTACAGCGCGGCTTCGCTTACCGACAGGCGTGCGGCCAACGCGGCGGTGGTGATGCGTTCGCCGCCGGGCTGTTCCAGCATGGTGGCCAGCGCCTGCAGGATTTGTGCGCGCCGCTCACCGGGTTTAGGGCGCTTGCGCGCCACCCGCGGTTCGACTGCAGAGGCGTCAATGCCATCAGATTCGGGAAAGAGAGCAAGTTCGGACATAGGTAAAAGATGTGTGCAATTGATTTTCGCACAGCAGCTGCAGCCTCCAGGCGACCGTCATGTGCGGACAAAAACCGTTGTCACGCGCAGTCCGTGCCCGGCTCCTTGTTCCTGTTCTAGTCCCTGTGCGGCAGTCGCGCTGTCCAGCACCAGGATCGCGCCGTGCACGCGGGCGATTTCATCGGCAATCGCCAAGCCCAGGCCGGTGCCTTCACCGGTGCTACCGGGCAAGCGGTAAAAACGCTGCAGCACCCGCGCCTGCTCAGACACGGGCACGCCCGGGCCGTCGTCCTCGACCTGCAAAAAGGCACCTCCCAGGCTGCCGGCAGTGCCAGCATTGCCTTGGATGCCACAGCGGATGGTCACGCTGCCACCCGCCGGCGTGTACTGGATGGCGTTATCGATCAAATTGGACAGCAACTCGCGCAGCAACCAGCCATGGCCGGTGACCTGGGCCGGCGCCACCTCCAGACCCAGATCAAGGCCTTTGCCAGTGGCCGCGTCCAGGAACTGCTCCAGCAAGTTTTCGCACAAGTCCTGCAAGTCCACCCGCTGGGGCGACTGCGCCTGCAGACTGCGCGCATCCGCGCGCGAGAGCGCCAGCAACTGGTGCGCCAACTGCGAGGTGCGGCGTGTCGCATCGCGCAGTTTTTCAATCTCATCAACTCCTAGAGTAATAGCTGCATGCGCTTTATCTACAGGCGCTACAGCCTGATTCGGCTGATATTTTTGCCCTTGCAGCGGAGATTGGCTAGCGGCCCGCGCAATCAGCGCCCAAGCCTCCACCTGCGCCTGCAGCCCCGCCAGAGGCGTGCGCAACTGGTGCGCGGCGTCGGCCACAAAACGGCGTTGGCTTTCGGCCTGCGCGTTCACCAGCCCAAACAGGCGATTGAGCGAGTGCACCAGTGGACGTACTTCCAGGGGCGAGGTGAGTTCGTCAATGGCGCTCAAGTCGCGCGGCGAGCGCCGTTCGACGGCTTCGGCCAGCTCCAGCAGCGGCTTGAAGGCGCGCCGCACTGCCCAGTGGATGGCCAGCGCCGCGCCCGCCACCAGCACTAGGTTGGGCAGCAGCACGCGCCACAGCAATTGCTGCGCCCACTGCTGGCGCGGATCAGACCCGTCGGCCAGTGCAACCACCAGTTCGCCCATGCCCGGGCTGGCCTGGCTGCGCTGCACGGCAATGCGGTAGGTGATACCGCCCTCTTCTTTGCTGAAAAATTCTGGCGCGTGCGTGCTTGGCAAGGCGCCACCGACCCAGGCGTCGCCGAGCAGCAGGCGCCCATCAACGTCGCGCACGCTGTAGCCGGCGTAGCCCGCGTTCTGGCGCAAAAATTCGCCCACGATGGGCGCCAGCAGCAGCAGTGGCGCCTCGCCCTCCTGGGGGGGTGCCAGCACCGAGTCGGCCAGCGCCGGCAGCAGGCGCTGCAGCCGCTGGTCATGCTGGGTGGCCGCCTCGGCTGCCGAACGCCAGTCCATCCAGGCACCTGCCAGCGCCAGCGCACACAGCGGCAGCACCAGCAGCAACAACAGCCGATTGCGCAGATTCGATGTCATGGCAGGGGGCTCCTCGATGCAATAGGGAAATGTGCCAACCCGAGGCCACGGGGCGCCGGGAAATCAGGACACCTGCAGCTCCAGCCGATAGCCAAAGCCGCGGATCGAGCGCAGCGCCACGCCGTGGGGTTCGAGCTTGCCGCGCAGGCGCGACACATAGACCTCGACCGCATTGGGCGTAATTTCCTTGTCCCAGCCGGTCAGCGCCTGTAACAGCTTGTCCTTGCTGGCCGGCTTGGGAGCATGGATGAGCAGGTATTCCAGCACCGTCCACTCACGCGGCCCCAGCTCGATCGGCTGCAGCCGGGCCTGAATTCCCTCACCACAGCGGATACCGGCGCAGTGGTTGGCCGTGTCCAGTTCCAGCGGACCAAACATCAGCACGGCCGTGGTGGCCGCCTGCGAGCGGCGGAGCAACGCACGCAAGCGCGCCAGCAGCTCGGGCAGCTGAAACGGCTTGAGCATGTAATCGTCTGCCCCCAGATCCAACCCCTGCACACGGTCTTGCAGGGCATCGCGCGCGGTCAGCATCAGCACCGGCATGGCCGCACAGTCCATGCCCGGGCGGCGCAGGCAACGCAGCAACTCCAGCCCGTCCATCCCCGGCAGACCAATATCAACCACGGCAATGTCAAACGACTCCTGTTGCAGCACTTCTAGCGCCCGCTCACCACTGCCGACCCAGTCGACTGCGTAGCCCGCTTCACTCAAGCCCAGCTTGATGCCACTGGCCACCATCACATCGTCTTCCACCAGCAGCAGGCGCATGGGATTCCTCCGTATTTAATGGCTGCGGATCATGGTGCCGTAGGCCTGATCGGTCAGGATCTCCAGCAGCATGGCGTGCGGCACCCGGCCGTCAATGATGTGCACAGCGTTCACGCCGGCCTTCGCCGCGTCGAGTGCGCCGGCGATTTTGGGCAACATGCCGCCTGAAATGGTGCCATCGGCAAACAGCTCTTCAATGCGCTGCGCCGTCAGGTCGGTGAGCAAATTACCGGCTTTGTCCAGCACACCGGGGGTGTTGGTCAGCAGCATGAGTTTTTCAGCGCGCAGCACCTCGGCCAGCTTACTGGCAACGACATCGGCGTTGATGTTGTAGCTCTCGTTGTTTTCGCCAAAGCCGATCGGGCTGACCACCGGAATGAAAGCGTCGTCCTGCAGCGCCTTGACCACGCTGGGATCGATGGCCACGATGTCGCCGACCTGGCCCACATCGTGCTCGATGCGGGGGTCTTTGTTGTCCAGTAACTTGAGTTTTTGCGCACGGATCAGGCCGCCATCGCGCCCGGTCAACCCCACCGCCTTGCCGCCGGCCTGATTGATCAGGCCAACGATGTCCTGCTGCACTTCGCCCGCCAGCACCCACTCGACCACTTCCATGGTCTCGGCATCGGTCACGCGCATCCCCTGGATGAAGGCGCCCTTCTTGCCCAGACGCCCCAGCGCGGCCTCAATCTGCGGGCCACCACCGTGCACCACCACCGGATTCATGCCCACCAGCTTGAGCAGCACCACATCTTCAGCAAAGTCGGCCTGCAAAGCCGGATCGGTCATGGCGTTACCGCCGTACTTGATGACGATGGTCTTGCCGTGAAATTGGCGGATGTAAGGCAGCGCCTGGGCCAGGATTTCAGCCTTGTCGCGTGGGCCGATGTGGGACAAATCAGGGTCGGGGGAAGAAGCAGTCATGAAAGGGCCGTGCAATGAAAACAAAGAGGCGCAAATTGTGCCCCATTCGTTCTCGTTCTGGTTCTCCAGCTCAGCGCCTGATCCAGCCTGGCACCTTGAAACGGATGATGGCCAGATAGGCCACCACGTAGCTGATGCCAAACAGTACGCAAAATGCCATCAGCACGCCCGTGTTGCGCCAAAACAGCACCGCTGGCACCACAGTCAGCAAGGTGAAGGCCCACAAATAGGGCGACGTGCGGTTGTTGCGCATCAGCATCCGCTGCGCCGCATCGTCGTCATGGAACACGCTGCGCACAATGCGCCGGTAAATGAGTTGGTGTAAATGCAGTGCATCAGCCATACCGGGCGACACCCCGCGGGCCAGCTTGCGGTAAATGGAAAACAACGTCTCCCACACCGGATAGATCAGCAGCAGCAGCGGAAACCAGGGCGAGACCTCGACATTGCGCTGCACCAGCGAGATGCTCGCCAGTGCAATCACTACGCCCCAGATATACGCGCCGCCATCGCCCGCAAACAACATGCCGCGCGGATAATTCCACACCAGAAATCCCCCGGTAGCGGCTGCCATGCACACCAGCAACGTGGCCAAAGATCGGTCACCGACCTGCAGCGCTACATGCGCCAATGCCAGGCAGACAATCAGCGCCACCATGCCGGCCAAGCCGTTGTAGCCGTCAATGATGTTGAAAGCATGGGGCAGGCCAGCGACTGCCAACAGCGCAATACCCCACCCTAGCCAAGGCGCCGCCAGCAGCAATGCGTCCAGCCACGGCAGGCCCAGACGCGGCACGGTCATGTCCAGCAGCGCCACCGCCAATACCCCGGACAAAGCTGTCAGCCCCAGGCGGTAATAGACCCGCAGACGCTGGGTCATGTCTTCGACAATGCCGCCCAAGGCGGCCGGGAGCAACACCACCAGCCAGCTACTGACCCAATTACCCAGATTCAAGGAGCCGGGATCACCCAGCGACGACTGAACCATACCCAGCAACCAGCTGCTGGCCAGCCCCAGCAGCAAGGCAGCACCGCCCAAGCGGGGAATATCACCGGCATGAAAGCGCTGTGGCATCCCATCGGCATACATGGCCGCGTGCCCGCGCATCCAGCGCACTACGCCCCCGGCAGCCAACGCCGCCACCACAAACGCCACCACAGACAACCACATCATGAGGCGCCGATGGTACCGGTGTGCTGCACCTCAGCACGTAACAATTGGCGCGCCTGGCGATACACTGGCGAGCGCCACAGGCGCAGCAAACTATACAGATGCCAGCGCAAATGTGCCCAACACCGATGGCTGGCGCGCTGCCCTCCATGCTCTATCTGCACTGGCGCGCGTACCAGCGTCAGCCCCGCCAAGCGCATGCGCAGGCACAGATCCACGTCCTCGCAGTACATGAAGTAAGACTCATCAAAACCGCCCAGCGCCTGCCACACTGGCTGGGGCAAGACCAAGCACGCAGCGTTGACCCAATCCACCCGCACCTCGCGCTGTCCCAAGGCACGGCGACGCCACAACGCCTTGGGCGTGGGCAATGCGCGCTCACTGTCCTGCAGTTGGCCTTGGGCATCGACCTGCACCGGATAAGCGCATCCGATACCCGGCGCTGCCGCCGCCTGCACTAGCGCAGCAAAAGGATCGCCATCGGCCAGCACCACATCCGGATTCAGGACACATACAAAAGGCTCAACTGCGCGGGCCAGCGCCCGGTTGTGGTTGGCACCAAAACCGGCCGGCCGGGCATTGTGGATGATTTGCAACACAAACGGCCACCCCTCCGGCGGCGGCACAGGCGCAGATTCCGGCAGATTCAAGGTCAGCACCACACGCTGCACAACGCTGGTGCCCGCCTGCACGCCAGCCACCAACGCATACAGCAAGGGCTGCACCGTCGGGCCATGCCCATGGCTGACCACGGAAACAACCACAGCGCCCGAAAAGGGATCAGGAAATGTCATAAAGAGGGCTATTGTCGCCGCTGACACAAGCTCCAAGGCTTACAGCCACGGCAAAGCGCCGGTCATAATTCAAGGGATGACGTATTCAATTGAGGATTTGCACGTATATCTGCGCAGCATCACACAGGATGAGCGCACGTCGCTATCGGTACTGGCCCATCTGATTCCTGCGCGCGCGCGCGTGCTCGACCTGGGTTGCGGCAGTGGCGCCCTAGGACAGCATCTGGTCCAAAACAAGGGCTGTAGCGTTGATGGTGTCACCCTGAACGAAGCCGAAGCCGCACACGCCCACCCGTACTACAGCCGCATCGTGGTCGACAATCTCGAAACCTGCGACCTGCTTGCCACCTTTGCCGGACAGCGCTATGACGCCATCGTCTGTGCTGACGTCCTGGAGCACCTCAGCCGCCCTGAACGCATCCTCGCCGCCTGCCGTGAATTGCTCAAACCCGATGGCCAACTACTGATATCGGTACCCAACGCCGGCTATTGCGGCCTGATTGCAGAGTTGTTGCAAGGCGAGTTTTGCTACCGCGAAGAAGGTCTGCTCGACCGCACCCACCTGCGATTTTTTACGCGCCGATCGCTCACCCGCTTTCTAGGCGAACAGCGTTGGGCTATCGACTCACTCGACACCATCTGTCGCGAACTGCCTGAATCTGAGTTTAAAGTGGCCTTTGACAGCCTGCCCCCTGCCGCTGCCCGGCACCTGCTGGGCATTCCGGATGCGCTAACTTACCAATTCATCACTGTCGCCCGCCCTGTCTCCGACATACCTGTTTTGGCGCTGACTCCTGCCACCGCCCCGAGTGCGCCAGCGCAGGCCCGCTTCACTGTGCAGCTCTATTTGGGTTATGAAGGCACATACGCGGAGGACAGCAAACTCACCACTACTGGTGTCATTGGCCAAGAACGCCAGACCCTGTGTTTTACACTGCCGCCGCACAGCACGCCCCTTACCCGTCTGCGCCTCGACCCGGCTGACCGGGCTGGTTTTTTGCACCTCTACCGCCTCACGCTGCGCACGCCAGACAGCGCACCAACATGGCAATGGTCATCTGATATCTACCCGCGCGCCTCGCTGGCGCAGACACCGCACAACCAAATTGTCTGGCAGACGCCGCTAGCATCTGCGTCGAGTGCAACCTTACTGCTGCTCACAGGCGACGACCCCTGGTTTGAGCTGCCGATCGCACCCGATACCCTGATGCGCAGCGTCCCCCACGGCGCCATCCTAGAGATAGAGCTAGGTTGGCCTATGTCCGCCGATTACTTAGCCTTATCCAATACCGTGCGCCCGCTACAAGAGCGCATCGAACAGATCGAAAGCAGCGCACAAACGCAATTGCAGCAAGCGCAAGAACAACTGCAACAGACACAAGGACAGCTGCGACAGCAGCTTCAGCAGGCCCAAACGCTACTGAGCGCCGTACAACATCGCAACATCGCTCTAGAAGAAAAGGCCGCCACACTCACGGTCCAACGTGCTGAGCTACAACGCAGCGCAATCCATCTTCAGCTCAACTTTGACCAACTGGCACAGTACCTGCGCACCATCGAAGCCTCCACCGTGTTCCGCGCCGCCCGCCCCCTGGTACACACCAAAATGGCTATCGACCGCCTATTAGGTAGGGGCACACGCCACAACACAGCTACTAGTGCTGTGCCTACTCCTATATCCATGGCGCCCACACCGCATCCGGTGGACATCATCGTACCCATCTACCGCGGCTTGGCTGACACCCAGTTGTGCATCAACTCGGTGTTGTCCAGCCCCTGCACCAAGTCCTACCGCCTGATCGCTATCAACGACGCCAGCCCCGAACCCGAAGTCACTGAATGGCTGCGCGCCCGCGCCGCACAAGACAGCCGCATCACTTTGCTGGAAAACACCAACAATCTGGGTTTTGTCGGTACTGTCAACCGTGGCATGGCGCTCTCCAATAGCAATGATGTGTTGCTACTCAACAGCGACACTGAAGTCGCCAACGACTGGCTCGACCGCATCCACCGCGCCGCCTATAGCAACAGCCGCATCGCCTCGGTCACACCGCTGTCCAACAACGCCACCATCTGCAGCTACCCGCAGTTTTGCAAAGACAACGAACTGCCTGCTGGCTACGACACCGCCCAGCTGGACGCTTTGTGCGCGCGCACCAACCCCGGCGCTGCTGTGGACGTGCCCACCGGTGTGGGCTTTTGCATGTACATCCGGCGTGACTGCCTGGCACAGGTGGGGCTGTTTGATACCGACAACTTCGGCAAAGGCTACGGCGAAGAAAACGACTTTTGCCAACGCGCCCTCCAAGCTGGCTGGCGCAACCTGCACCTACTGGACACCTTTGTGCTGCACACCGGCGGCGTCAGCTTTGGTGACAGCAAAAGCCCGCGCGAAAAAGCCGCCATGGAAACCCTGCGCCGCCTGCACCCGCTCTACGAGCGCGACGTCATGGCCTTTGTGCAACAAGACCCAGCCCGACCCTACCGATTGGCACTGGACTTGGCGCGTATCGCAGAGGCCCACCTGCCGGTGGTGCTGGCCGTACTGCATGACCGGGGCGGCGGCACTCTGCGCCACGTGCAAGAACTGGCACAGCATTTGGCCGCACACGCCACCGTACTGACCCTGACACCAGCCCCCGGCCACAGCGTCAGCCTGCGCATGGCCGGTACGCACGAAGGCTTTGAAGTGGTGTTTCGCTTGGCCGACCAATATGAAGACCTGCTGCAAGCACTGCGCCACATCGGCGTACGCCACCTGCACTACCACCACCTGCTAGGCCACGGCCCCCTCATCCTCGAACTGCCGCAGCAACTGGGCCTGGCCTACGACTTCACTGCGCACGACTTTTATAGCTACTGCACCCACATCTCCCTGACCGGTAACAACAACCGTTACGCCGACGAACCCGCCCCCGGCCAGTGCGGCTGCTGCCAGCCATACGACGCCGCACCCACGGGCAGCGGCACCGTGGCCGACTGGCGCCAACACAACCAGCGCTTTCTGACTGGCGCACGTCAAGTACTGACCCCCAGCCACGACACCGCCCAGCGCATCGCCGCTTTCGCCCCTGGCGCCCGCGTGCGCATGGCGACACACACCGACATCGCTGCTTACTTGGCCGAGCACCCGGCTCTGCACGGCGCTCTTCCTACACCCGCACCACAACCACACGGTGGCGCACTGAAAGTCGTCGTCTTGGGCGCCCTGAGCGCCATCAAAGGCGCCGACCTACTGGAAGCGGTGGCGCAAGAGGCGGCGCGGCGCGGCGCCCCGGTTGAATTCCATCTACTTGGCTATGGCTATCGCCACCTGCAAACGCAGCCCCGCGCCCAGCTCACCGTACACGGCGCCTATGAAGAAATTGACCTGCCCCGCCTGCTGCAATGGCTGCAGCCAGACTTGGTATGGTTTCCGGCGCAATGGCCTGAAACCTACAGTTACACCCTGAGCGCCTGCCTGCAAGCCGGACTGCCTGTACTCGCCCCCGACTTGGGCGCCTTCACCGAACGGCTGGCCGGACGCCCCTGGAGCTGGGTACAGCCCTGGGATTTATCAGCCAAAGAATGGCTGGACACCTTGCTCCATCTGCGCGATTCACACTTCACCACCGGGCAAGCACCCATACCCATTCCGACGCCTATTTACATCACCAGCGCAGCCGATGCGGAAAATCCGTCTTGGAGCTACCGTACCGACTATTTGCACCAGCTGCCGCCCGCCTGCGCAGAGGCTGCCACTCCTTTGGCGCTGGCATTTCTGACCACACATCAACCCGTAGCGCCCTACGCCACCGGCGCCAAATCTTTAATGCTGACTACTGTGCTACGCCTGCGCTCTTTGCCGCTGCTGCGCGGCGTGGCCCAGCGCATACCTCAACACTGGCAAACTCAGGTCAAAAACTGGCTCAGCGCCTGAATAGACACCAGGAAAAAATAAAAGAGTGAGCTACAACCGCTTATCAGCAGATACTTTGAAAGCAATTAACCCCTGATGATCTTATCAATCGTGCGATAGTTGCTCCTTTTTTATGACCCCCTACTTTGAATTAATTCTGTGCAGCCAGCGCTGGGCAGCACGCATACAGGGCTGCTCCACGCCAAACCACGACAGCCAGGCCAGCAACACAATCGGAACCAGAGATACCAGCAGACACACCGCGAAAGACCAGCCCCGTGCCAAGCACAGTGCAGTGACAGCCTGCTGAACGGGAAAAGCGTAGATGTACACGCCGTAAGACAAATCAACGCGCCCATGGCCAGCACTGGCTGCACTGGCCACACTGGAATAGCGAACGTGCGCCAGATAAAACGTGCCGCACACCATCAGCACCCACACCGCCATTTGGCGCAGCAACGCAGACTCGGCGTACAGCCCTCCCACCACCGCCAACAGCGCCACCACCGCCATCCACTGACGCGGACGAACGGCATAAACAGCAAAAGTACTGCCAGCAAAAAATGGCACGCCAAAACCACAAAAATCGCTCCAACGGAACAACTCCGCCATAGGCCCACCAGTTGCCTCCAGCGCTGCATCCCAGGCACCCATGCGCGCCAGTTGCCATAAGCAGGCCAGCACCAAGGCCGTCGCCGGATACACCCAGCGGCGCCCGCGCATTCCCCACGACAGCGCAGACAAAACGCCATACATGGCCAATTCATAGCGAATCGTCCACAGTGAACCATTCACCGCGCGTGCGAACGGATTGGACTCAAACACTCCCGGCAAAGTCTGCACCGTAGCCAGCCCTACCGCGTTATTGACAAAATTAAGCCAAGTACTCGATGCTTGCCAATATGCTGCAGATGGCAACGTTGTCACCGCCCAGCCCAGCACAAAGACGGAAAATGCCACCGCTACCACCAAGCCCGGAAAGACCCGCGTCAGACGCTTGACCCAAAAAACCCGCCAAGTCGGTTTCCGGATCCAACTTTGGCACACCAAATAGCCGCTGATAAAGAAAAATACAGATACCGCCAAAGAGCCCAGGCTGTGTCCCGGAAATGGCACCGGCAAATGCAAACGGTACAGAAAATCACCATGTGCAAAAAACACAGCTAGCGCAGCAGCCAAGCGCAGCAAGTCAAAACTATTTCCCATGTTTGATGAAATTCTTATCGAAATGCTCGCACGCAGACTGAAACAATGCCGGCAGCGGCAGCCACCAACCCCCACGCCGTAGGAAGTGTGCAAAAACCACAAATTGCACCCCATACGTCCGCACACCTTCAGCAAACTAAGCTCTCTCCACAGCAATTCGATTAAACTTTACCGACCCGCCCCGGAGCACTGGCTTTCGCCGTGTGACTGCCCTTGTCAGGGCTTTCAACATAGAATGTTGTTTTTTCGAAACAGCGTCTTTGTTGGGAGAGAACGGGCCTTGTTGCCTCTAGGGGCTGTGCTAACATTCAAAAGCGTAATCAATCTTGGTAGTTGCGCTTTCAACTTTTTACTGGAGTTCATAAATGCGAAAAAATCTTCTCGCCCTGAGCATTGCTGCCATGGTTGGTGGCCTGTCTGGCGCGGCTAACGCAGCTGTTTTTGTCAACACCGTTGGCGCTGCTGCCAACGGCTTGCCAGCAATCAGCGCTGCTGCACCTTTGGCAACCCAGCTGACGTCAACGACGACTGGCATCGGTCACATCCTGGTGGTGCCTTACTTCAGCACGCAACAAAACAATAACACCCTGTTGAACCTGGTCAACACCGATACCGTCAACGGTAAGGCGGTCAAACTGCGCTTCCGTGGCGCAGCCAACTCTGACGACGTGTTTGACATCTCGATTTTCCTCTCGCCTGGCGACATGTGGACAGCAAACGTCTCTGCCGATGGCGATCTCTCGCGTCTCGCGACCAGCGACACCAGCTGCACATTGCCTAGCGCACAAGACATCAAAGACTTGGGCGGCAAGTTCAAGACCAACCGCGTGCGCAATGCTGACCCACTGCAAACACGCGAAGGCTATGTTGAAATCCTGAACATGGCTGACGTTCCTCCTGGAACAGGTACTGCTGGTGCCAACAGCGCCCTGTACACTGCCATCAAGCACGTCAACGGCGTGGCTCCTTGCACGCAAGCCTTGATGGATCTGCAAGAGAACGATCTGGTTGCTATTGATGGCGACGTCAATTCGCCTGTACGTCGCGGTTACTCGTGGCCCACCGGCGGCCTGATGGCCAACTGGGTGATCGTGAACGTCGGTGACAGCGCTTCGTTCTCCGGCGAAGCAGTGGCATTGCGCGCAACGCCTAGCGGTACGATTGACACCAGTGGTTCGGGCAACCTGGTGTGGTTCCCACAGACCACTGCAACTCCTACAATGGCTGCAAACCTCCTGACAGCAGATCCATTGTTGTCAAGCGGTGCTGTGATTGCAGCCAGCTACGACTTCCCCGATCTGTCGACGCCTTACGTCAGCGGAGCATTGGGCGCTTCTCCAGCCGCACAAGCGAGTGAGCTTGCTAGCACCTTGGCAGTCCGCTCAGTCACCAACGAATACCTGACCAACAAGTCGGTGAACTTCGCTACCGACTGGGTGTTCTCCATGCCTACGCGCCGTTACGCTGCGGCCTACAACTACGGCGCTACCGGTTCAGCTCAGCGCGTGCTGAATCCTCTGGTTTCCGCTCACTTTAACAGCGACAACGTCACCCTGGATGCAGCCAAGGGCCAGCTGTGCATTAGCACAGGCACCATGCGCGCCTTTGACCGTGAAGAAAACACCCGCACTACGTTCGTGATCTCGCCTGCCTCGGCAGTGAGCTTCTGCGGCGAAACCAGCGTGTTGAGCTTCAACAGCGCAGCGTACTCGGTGCTGGGCGCCAAGATCGCTCAGCAAAACATCGAAACGAAGTTTGCTGACGGCTGGTTCTCTATCAACACCCCTGGCGTTGGTAACGGTCTGCCTGTGATCGGCTTCGCAGCTGCCAAGACCCGTGGTACCAACCTGGGTGGCACCTGGAAGCACCGCTACAGCCGTTAATCGGCACTAGTTGCTGTAATGCAGTAAAAGGCGGGGAACCTTCCCCGCCTTTTTTACGTCTCTACTTTGCTGCATCTTTTGGGTGGCCAATATATCCACGGATCTTCCTATTTTGGATGATCATCGTGCACCCCAACGATGCGCCATTGCGCCGGGTGACCACACACTATTTTTAATTTACTTTCCCTGAGATCTGAGACTGCATGATGCTTTCGCTTTGTTCCCCTCTTGTTTCCCGCTCTCTGTCCTCGCTGCACCGCAACGCCCTGGTGTGTGCCGCCCTGCCTGTGCTGCTGACCCTGGGATCTGTCAACAGCTACGCGGCAGACACGCCGTTGATGCAAGGGGCCCATGTGGCCATCACCAGCGACGACGTGGTGAAAAACATCGAGAACATGCCCACGCAAGTGCGCCAGGACATCCTTTCTGACCCCGCAAAGCTGCGCCAGCTGGTCGGCAACCTGTATCTGCGCCGCGCCTTGGCCACACAAGCCGAGCACGATGGCCTGACAAAAAACCGCGAAGTACAGTTCAAGCTCGATACCGCACGCGAAAGCGTACTGGCAGAAGCCCAGGTGGAGCGTATTGCCAACGCCGCCACACCCAACGCCGCTGCCGTGGACAAACTGGTGCAAAGCATCTACAAGGCAGAGCCAGAGCGCTTCAGCACCCCCACACAAACCCAGGCGCGCCACATTCTGATCAAAGGCACGGACGCCAGCTCCCGCGCGCAGGCAGAAAAATTGCTAGCCGAACTGAAAACTGGAGCCAATTTTGAAGACTTGGCACGTCAATATTCTGCCGATCCTGGCAGTGCCGCCAAAGGCGGAGATTTGGGGTTCTTTCCCAAGGGCCGTATGGTTCAACCCTTCGAAAAAGCCCTTGATGCCCTGGTAAATCCAGGCGATCTGAGTCCTGTCGTGGAAAGCAGTTTTGGCTTCCATATCATCCGTCTGGAAGCCCGCAAGTCCGCCACTCTCCAGCCATTTGAAGAAGTGCAAGCACAATTGCACGCTGAAATTGTGGCCAAAATTCAGCAAGATGCACGCCTGAAAGAAGTCAAGCGTCTGCAAGACCAAGCCACGGGGGATCACGATGCACTAGAGGCCTTCATGGCAGCACAAAAGCAAGCCACGTCCTCTACAACCCCTGCTCCCACCGCTGCTGTCAAGTAAATTTTCCATGCCTTTCATTTTTGCAAATGCATTGGCAACAACACTCTGTCAATGAGCACACTCGTCAGTGAAGCCGCGGCCTTGTGGCACGCTCGCAGTTTATGCTGGGTACTGACCCAACGCGAGGTTGCAGCCCGCTATGCCGGCACCGCCTTGGGCATTGCCTGGGCCTATGTGCAGCCCTTACTAACAATTGCGGCCTACTACTTGGTGTTTGATGTGGTGTTTGCCATGCGCTTGGGCGATGGCGCACCCACGCGGGCTGTGGGCGCTTATCTGATCGTTGGAATGCTTCCGTGGATGGCGTTTTGCGATGCGGTCACGCGTGGCATGGGCAGTCTGGTGGAGGCGGGCGGTGTACTGCAAAAAAATGCCTTACCACCCATGCTATTTCCAGTGCGCGCAGTGCTGGCCAGCGGCGTGGTGTTTGCGCCACTATTGCTGCTATTAGTTTTCGCCTACATACCGCAACACCATTTTTCTCTGGCGTTGCTGTCTTTGCCGCTGCTGCTGCTGCTGCAGTGGTTACTCTGTACTGTGTGGGGCGCTGCCTTGGCAGTTTTAGCCGCTGCGCTGCGCGACACCATTCAGGTGGTGGGCTTTTCCTTGTCGATTGGCATTTTTCTCTCACCGGTGCTGTTTCCCGTCCACCTATTTCCTGCCGACTGGCGCTGGGTGCTGTGGCTCAACCCGATGACGGCTTGGGTCAGTGGTTATCAGGCGGTATTGTTGCAAGGCGCCTGGCCAACTTGGTCAGTATGGCTAGGTTGTGTGGTTTGGCTAGCACTGGGTGCTGGTTTACTAGAACTGGTGCTGCAGCGCAGCCGCGATCAGCTGGTGGATTGGCTTTAAACCTGCATTTAATTGGCTCCAATTCACTATTAAAATAATAGCTGCTACCGCATACATCTAGAGCGTTAGAGCCACATTTCATACTAATTCTGTGCCAGATATACCTTCTCCTGACCTGATGGCGGCGCAGCCTGTGACCTTGCAGGTACAACACTTGGGCAAGGAATACCGCTTGTACGATTCGCCACGCCAGCGGCTCAAAGCGTTGCTCACCGGTCGCCACCTGCACCACAGCCACTGGGCTTTGCAAGATGTGTCTTTCACACTGTACCGAGGCCAGTGCCTAGGGGTGATTGGCGACAACGGTGCAGGCAAAAGTTCGCTCCTTAAGCTGCTGGCCGCTACGTTGCAGCCCAGCACTGGATCCATCACGCGGGCAGGCCGTTTGACGGCTATTTTGGAGCTGGGTGCAGGTTTTCACCCCGACTTCACGGGGCGGCAAAACCTGTATTTTGGCGGTAGTCTGATTGGTATTTCAGCCTCTGAAATGACCCGACTCGAGCCGGAGATCATTGAATTTTGCGAGCTCGGCGCGGCCATGGACAGGCCGGTAAAAACCTATTCTTCCGGCATGACGGTGCGACTGGCATTTGCCTTGATCACCGCTGTGGAGCCGCAGTTGCTCATCATTGATGAGGCGCTGGCAGTGGGAGATCAGCACTTTCAGAAAAAATGCGTGGAGCGTATTGAGCAATTTCGCAACAATGGCTGCACCATTTTGTTTTGTTCACACAGTCTCTACCACGTGCAACAGTTATGCGATACGTCACTGTGGCTCAAGGGCGGCAAGATGCAGGCTTATGGCCCCACACCCGAGGTGTTGGCTGGCTACGAAGCCCATGTGCGTGCACAAGAAGCATCGGCCCCTAGCGGCTCAATATCAATTGCGCCCACGGCACACATAGTGTCCACAATATTAACGGATGCTGCAGTTGATTTATCCACTGCACCTACGCTGGCACGATTCGAATCAGTAGATCTACCTGATCTGCTCCCCCCGGTGGGCCACTCACCACCCCGGTTGGGATCACCGCATTTGCGTGTGATGCTGCGCGCGCACTTGCCACAGGGCCAACAGCCACACTTTGGCGTCATGCTAGAGCAGGCGCATGGTGTTGGCATCACTTCAGCAGGCACTCATACCGATGGTGTCACACCAGTGCAAGACGCCAGCGGTATCTGGTGTGCCACACTGACATTCACCGATTTGCCATTACACACGGGGGAGTACAGCCTAAGCGTATTTTTATTCGACTCACAGGGGCTGGTAGTGTATGAGGAGCGCAAAAATTGCGCATATTTTCAACACATTTTTATCCATTCCACGCCGGGATTAGTGCGTCTGCCGCACGTTTGGAGTTGATCTACATGAGGCAATGGCTGCCCCCGCGTCTACGCCGCGAGGGACGTGATCTGATTGAGCTGGTGCTGGTACCAGGGCTGGCAGCGGTAATGCCCTGGCGTTGGTGTTTTGCTATTTTCAAGCGTTTGGCGCAAGTGCAGTGGTTGTATAGTGCTGCCTGCTCGCAGGCGCTGGCGCAAGCGCAAGAACACGGCCAAGTGACTCCGGCAGATGCCGTCCGCTGGTTGGCAACGCGTCGATTGGTGACGCTGGTAGACCATGCCGACCATTACTTGGCCGTAACGCGCTCAGACGTCTGGATGCAGCGCCATCTTCAGGTGCAGGGGCACTGGCCCAAAATCGATTCAGCAGGTATTTTTTGCACTTTTCATTGGGGAGCTGGCATGTGGGGCTTGCGCCATGCCCACAGCGTAGGACTACAAGGCCATGCGTTGGTGGCGGCTATGGAGGGCAATCCTTTCGCCGGTCGCCGAGTGCTGCACTGGTATGTGCGTGCCCGCACCCGCAGCGTGGGGCGTGCACTAGGGCGCGCACCGCTAGTGGTATCAGGCAGTCTGCGCCCGGTGATTCAAGCACTACGCCGCAATGAGCAGGTGCTAGCAGCAGTAGATGTTCCTTCAGACCAAGTTGATTCAAGTGTCGAAGTGCGTCTACTGGGAATGCCTGTACGCATGCCTAAGGGTTTGCTGCGCCTAGCAGTTACACATGGAATACCAGTCGCGGTGTATGTGACAGGGTTGGATATACACACTGGTCAGCGTTATCTGCGCATTACCCCGTTGGGCGTGTGGCAAGACTTAGATGCTTTGGCTGCAGCTGTCTTTAGCCATTTAGAAGCCGCACTGCGACAAGATGCCGCCGCTTGGCATTTTTGGGCTGAGGCACCGCGTTTTTTCAGCGCCCCACCACCTTAAATTTTCAGCCTGCTTCCAGACAACTCCATACTAGGCTTGTCAGTTAGTACTGGTAATACCACCACTGTCCATCTTCCTTAAGCCAAGTTTCGCTCATATTCGAATCAATAGGTTTGCCAAAACCGCGCGCCACTACCAAAACCTTCAATTTCACCTTGACGACGCAGCGATCTTCAGTTGGGCATTCGACATTAGCCACTTTTGGGTCTATCCATTTGGCACCGTCACCAAACCTGCCACGATAGCTCTCGACACTGTTCAGTGCGCGGTAAGAAGGGGCGAGATATTCATAGGCTTGATCATATTTACGATCCAATAGCAAATCGACACGTTGCTGCGCACGCTGGCTGACCAGATCTTCTGCCGCGACTGGGGCAAAAGTGTTAGCACAACCTGTCAGCAAGCTTATGGCAAGTGCCATAGAAGTAATCAGGCTGTATTTTTTGGTCAGCTTTTGCAGAGAATTTTGCATAGATTATAAATCTCCTTGACTAGATTATTGAGGGGGAAGCGGTTGTAGCAGCGCAGGTGCCATGGGAAGAGCTACATCTTTGACATCAAAGCGTGGCAAGCCTTTCATTCGGTCGCGCAACTCTTCACTCACGCTGCGAATATCAATATCAGAGCGCACCACACGGGGAGTGATAACGACCAATAGTTCGGTGCGTCCGCCATTGCTGGTATTGGTGCCAAATAGATTACCCACCACCGGCATGTCCTGCAAATACGGGATACCAGACTTGCCGGTGGTTTTGCCATCCTTGATCAGCCCCCCCAACACGATGGTCTCGCCCGATCGGACAGCCACTTTACTGCTGATCTGACGTTGCAAAAAGGAGGGCTGCCCACCTGCAGTCTCTTGGGGCGGGCCGACGTCGGTGACGGTTTGATCCACTTGCATGGTGACAATGTTACCGGCATTGACCGAGGGCGTAACTACAAGGTGCACCCCGGTATCCTTGTATTGAATAGTGCTGGTGCTGGCATCCAGGTTGTTGGAAAAATTGGTGATACTGGTCTGGATAGGTTGCTGGTTGCCCACGTTGATGGTGGCGGTGTGGTTGTCCAGCACCATCAGGGAGGGACTGGAGATCACATTGATCAAGGACTTGGTGGCCAACGCACTGAGGACTGCGCGCACCTTCCCCAAGGGGTTGCTCAAGGTGTAGGTAAAGCCTTGGGTGATAGCGCTTCCCAGAATGCCGCCTGATACTTTGTCACCGCTGATCTGTCCTTGGCCGGTATAACCGGTGTTGGCACGACTGTCACTGAAGGCCCATTGCAGACCATACTTCAAGTCGTCATTCAGGGTAACTTCCACAATGGTGGCTTCGATCAACACTTGCGTCAGTGGCAAATCGAGCCGTTTGAGGGTAGATTCAATTTTGGAATATTCGGCTTTGGTGCTCCAAATGAGCACGGAGTTGTTGAGCGCGTCTGCCATAACACGCACGCCCCCCAAGTTAGCCACCACCGGAGCTTGTGTGCCTCCCGCCTGCGGATTGGTATTGGCGCCAGCCGTTTGTCCACCAGCTCGCATTCCCAGCCCCCCAGTGCTGGCGCCAAATGGGTTGTTACTGCCAAAACCGCTAGTGTTACCAAATGGGCTGCCCGTGCCGCTTTGCCCGAAGGACGCACCTGTGGCGCTGTTCAGACCCGGCGCAACACCACTGCTGGCGCTGGTTACGCCAGTCGTTGGGCCACCAAAAATACCGCTGAGCACACTGGCCAAGTGCTGGGCATTGACGTTTTGCACCTGATAGATGAACAGTTGCGCTTCACCGGCGTTATCGCTGGGGCGATCCAGGCGCTCGATCCAGCGACGCGCCTCATCCAGATAGGAAGCGCGCGGCGTAACCACCAGCACGCTGTTGATACGCTCAATGGGCATGATGCGCAGAGCGCCAAACAACGGGTTGCCCTCACCCAATACTACTGGCGCTGCTGTGCCGCCAACCGGCGCGCGAGCAACCCCTGCGGCTACAGGCGCAGAGGCGCTATTACCACCTGTGCTCATGAGTTGCAAGGCATTTTCAACTTCTTTGACGGATGCGTACTTCAGCGGAAATACACCGACCGACATGCCTTTGAGCAGATCCACGTCAAAAGTATCGATCAAATCCTGCCAACCTTCGGCCTGGGTGCGGGTCCCGGTCAGCACAAGCAGGTTGCGCACGGTATCTACACGCACCAAACCATCGGGGGGCAGCAAGGGGCGCAAGATGGACGCCATCTCTGCCGCGCCAATGTATTGCAACGGCACCACGATCACACCTGAGCCCGGCTGTAAAGGCGCTTTGCCTACTTGGCGCACGACAGAACCGATACCTTTCAAAGCATCAGGGCGGCCGACGTGGTAATTACCTCGGGCATCGCGCACCAATGCCAAGCCGTTGGCATAGAGGGCGCTTTCGAGCAAAAACACGGCCTGATCGGGCGACACAGGTGCCCGCGTGACCAAGGTAACAGTGCCTGCCAGCGGCGGATGCAAAACGTAACTGGTCTTGAGAATATCTCCCAAAATGGTACGCACCACTTCAGCAATGGGGGCTTCTTCAAAATTCAACGTGACTGGTGCACCATCGAGACCAAGCGCGAATTTGGCGGGAGCAATAACTTGGTCGTTACCACGAATGATGCGCGGCTCGTTGACACTGGCATCAGGCGTTGGCCCCATTACAGCAGCGCTGTTGAGCACAGCCGCGTCAACGCCGACTGAGGAAGCAACGGGAGGCGCAGACCCATGATCGAGGCTCTGGGCTGTAGCAATTTGGCATATCGCCAAGGCAAATGCAGTGAGCGCGTAAGAATGAATTTTCATGGCGACGAATAAAGAGGCAATGGGGAACCAGACACGTACTTATGGTCCAAAGCGCGGTCGGCGAGGTGGCTTTGGCGCAGCAAGCGCAGCGTCCGGGGCTGTAAGTACGGCAGCCTGTGCAGGTGGTGCAGACGCCGGTGATGCAACCTTTGCAGACGGTGCAGGCGGTGCAGGCATAGTCAGGGCTGCACCAGAAAAAGTAGCCACAGCAGCGCGCGTTAGTTGCAGCACCCGGGTTTGTCCACCGCCGGCAAAGGTCACGCTGCGCCCTTGAATACTTTGCAGCGTCCAGCCATCCAGGGATTCGTTCAAGCGTAGACGTCGGGCTTTGCCAGCCACAGTAATGATGATGCTGGCGGTATGCTCGCCAGTGACCACACCAGAGAGCTGAGCCGTGCTCAAGGTATCCACAGGCGCTTCAACCACGGCACTGGGGGGCGGTGGAGGCGGTGGGGGGCGACGTGTGGGCTGAAACAGTGGACGTTCCAATAAAGCAAGAAAGCGATTGGTATCGACCGGCTTGCGTTCAGGTAATGCCGGCAGCATTTGCAAATAGTCGTTTTTAATCGCTGCCGGCGCTATCCAGTGCACGTTGCGCAGGCTACCGTTCGAGTTGAACCACAAAGCAGCCAACACCGCAATCAGTGCCACATTGATCAACGCCAGAGCGGTCAATACATGGCGCTTCATGAGTGTCTCCGCAACACTACCAGACTCAGTTGTACTGATAAACGCTGAACACCGCCTTTGGTGGGTGCGCCGTAGCCTTGCACCAGAACAGTATCGATAAGGATCGCTGGCGCTTCTGCAACCAGTCCTGCCAGTGCCGCTTGTAAAGCGACCATTTCACCTTCCGCGCGCACCGACAAAGGGATGCGATCAAAGCCTTTGTCTTCTTTGACAGGCAGCACTTGGCTGCTAGCAATATCCAGGCCTGCCGCCACCAAAATGCTGCGTATACGCTGCTGCGCGTCATTACCTGTCTGATTGATATCCTGCCCTTGCGGGTACACATATTGGGCTAGAGAAGCCTGTCCCTGGGCATTGGCTTGAACCAGGGTCTCACGACTGTCTTCTAATCCCAATAGACGGGCATAGCGTGGCTCCAATTCATCGAGACGCTTTTCCGCCCATTGATGCTTTTGGTAGATATAAATGCCTGCAGCCATAAAAGGCAAGGCAAGCAGCGCCAACATGATGACTACGATGGCACTTTCACGGCGAACGATGGATTTCATGGTACTGCCTTGCGCCCGGCCAGCGGAGCGCTAAGCACAGGAGGGGGGGGTGTACTCTCGGGTCCTGAAGAAAAACGGCTCTTTTTTCGGGGTGGCGCGGCGCTGGCTGCATTGGCTGCAGGAGGCGCTGGCATGGTAGCTATAGATGTTGCGGCACCAACCGAAGCAGCAGCATTGGGTGCAAGCTGCTTCACAGACGGGATAGTCGTATCCACGGGTGCAGACGCAGTAATGGAAAACACGGCAGGGTCCAATTGAAATTCAATAATGAAATTTTCAGCTGTGGCACCAGGATTACGGGTTGCCGCTGAAGGCGCACGAACGTCTTTAAAGCCATTTTTGGTCCCCAGCAGTTGCATAAGCGTGGCAGCGTTCGAAGTCAGACCATTGATCGTGACTTTCAAACCCTGGATCTGCAGACTTTGCAATGAAGTGTCGTCTGGCAGCACCTGGGTGATAGCTTCAAGCAGCGGCAGAAAATCGACGCGCTCGGCCAAGAGACTGCGAAGGTTTTCCATTTCTCCAGTGGTGCGTACAAAAGCTTCGCGTTGGCCTAACAGGGGGGCAGTGCGCACCTGCACAGCATCGTAGGCATGAACCGCCTCTATGGCACGCAATCGCAATTGCATGGTTGGCGTAATAGCCATGGCGCCCGCAACACATAACGCGCTACCTAGCATTCCGTAAGCCATGTGGCGACGTCTGGCGCCAGACTGTGCTCGCCGCGCCTCACCCCAACCGGCCAGGAGAATGGGAGTGCCATTGGGCGTGAAGGACCACACTTCTGGATCTGCCGCGGTGGCCAGACGATGCTGCTGGGTGCTGATGTATTGCACAGCTTGTTTGCGCGAGATCAGAACAGCATCTATTTGCAGCCCACCCGCTTCCACCAACTGCGCACTGTAGCCCCACACCATATCGGCAGCAGCAAACGGACTGACACTGCGCAGATCAAGCTCTACTGCCTGGGCTATTTGTGTCTGCGACATGGCGGGCACGTGCAAGGTGCGGCGCAAAAGTATGTCTTCGGGCAGCTCGATGGCCTCAAAACGCTCGGTACTACTCCCTTCTCCCTTGGCCCGTTGCCCACCCAGCCAAGTAGTTTCACGCCCATCGGCGTGCAAGACGCGCACAGGAAAGTCTGGCGTCAGCCAAGCTAACGCCGGAGTCCGATGCAGTCCCTGCCAAGAGCGGCGTATTTCTGGCCAAAGCGTACCGAGGTCTAACCCGAAGAAGCGTGAAGGAGATGCAGCTGTGGACATGTTGTATGGTCAAACGCCAGCCATCGGCACGGCTTGTGTCCAATATTCGGCGTTAAAAATCCGCCAAGGCAGGCCGGAGCGGGAGTCGGGACGAACATCAACACTGCGCGACACGACCACTTGCATGCCATCGGCAAGCGCGACGCGGGCGTGTAGTTTGTAGCGTGAAGATGCAAAGCTTCCGATGAATGGAGCGTTCAGGCCAGTGGTATCCATGGCAGCAGCCCCGTTTGCGCGCTGCGCGGCCAAATCGGCGGCCAAGGCAAGATTGCCCTGGGCAAGAACTGCAAGCACTTCTTTCGAAGCAGCTTGGGGATTTACTCGGCCCCCTGCCCCCTGCGCCTCGGCGGTAATAAGCGGAGAAAGTCTAGCATAGAGGTCAAAGTCAAACCCCGGCACACGCAGTAGATCTTGCGTGGCTTCAAAGCCTTTTTCACGGCCCCGTGTGTCACGCTCGCTGCGCACCTGCACCGTGGCCTCTGCCAACGCTGCAGCGGCAGCAGCGTCCTTGGCACCGGCAACGGTGTACAAGCTTGTCAATAGGGGCCCTGGCGCGGTATTGATGTCAATCAGGCCCGTCAAAGGCATGATTTCTACCTGCATCGCATGACCCAAATACACCACATCGATTTTCATCAGCTGCAGGGGCCGCTCTGGGCGTACGCTGATGTCCTGCAATGCCAGAGCAATCGCCGCCTCGCCCAAGGCCATGCCTTCGACGGCTTGTCTGGTGTGGTTAATCAAACGGACTTCACTGCGGACAGAATGCACTACGCCGGTCACGATGATGCTCAGCGCGGCGACAATCCACAACACAGCGATCAAGGCAATACCTTGATCACTGTGTCGGTAGCACTGAGGGTGTAAATATCTCTTTTTCACTCTGGCCCCGCAGAAAAACGCCCGGAGCCACGCTCGCTGGCAGGCAGGCTGCGCATGGCGGCCACCCACAGCGGCCACGGTCCGGTGTCTGTTTGCAGTTCGATGCGCACGCGCTCGGGCAGACTGTCGGTGCGCTTCCATGCATTGACCCATAGCGGTTGTGTCTGGCGCGCATCTTCATAGGCCAGCGCAAAAGAAGTCACCCCATGCACAAGCACGCGGCTTTCGGCCAGCCCCCAGTCGGGAAATTCGGCGCTGTCTGTCCATGGCAAAAACCGGATCACTAGGGCTGGCGCTCCCTGCACAGGTTCCACTGCCAAATGAAAGAAATTGCGCCCCCCCGCGCCGTAGCGGGCCGGCATAATACCGACCCAGGAGAGGGCTGTTGGCGTGCCCATGAATAGATAGGGGCTGGCGCCTTGTGTGATGGGTGCAGGGTTCTTGCGGGCAGAAATGCGCCCCACAATAGAGCGTAAAAAACCTGTCGCAATACGAAATTCATCTGCCTTGGCGAGACGGGCATCGACCCGCTCTTCAGTTTGTGCCATGGTGCGCAGCGCCGAAGCCATGCCCAGCATCAGCAAGGACAGCAAAGCCATGGTGACCAAAAGTTCAACCAAGGTAAAACCCCGTGGCAAGCTGCGCACAGATCTTTGCGGACTGCGCACACTCATGGCCGCACTCCGGTTCCTGCGGGAAGATTGCGCTGGGGCCGCAATGTGTGCAGCTCAATGTAGCGCCGGCGATCGCTCTCACTCCACTCCACCACCATATCCACAGCCTGCAGCAAGGGCGCTGCCGTGTTGCCTTGGCTGGCAGGTGTGGTGTAGGGCTGAGAATTCACTTTCCAGGAAAACTGGGCCGACTGGCCCGTCTCATTCCAGCCTTCAGCCGGCACCGCATCGCGCATAGCCAACAAAGATTCAGCCAGCGACATGGCGCGCTGGTAACTGGCGACCTCCCCAACGCTGCGCGCACTACTGCCGCTGGCTTTATAAAGCATCCCCAGAGCAATGGCCATGATGACGAAAGCCACCAAGAGCTCCAGCAATGACAGACCGCGCTGCCGCAAGCGCCGAGGGCGGATCATGGGGACAGAGCTTCCTGACTCACTTGCCCGGACAACCAGTCCACGCGCAGACGGGTACCCACACCGGAGGGGCGCAAGATATCCACGCTGCCGCCGGTCGCACCGCCACTGGACAAAAATCGGATCGATGCCACACCTTGGCCCTGCATTTCTGTGCCAGCTACGGTAGCACGTATTTCCAGGGGAGCCGGAATCAGTTTGGCCGAATGCCCGTCGGACTGGTAGAGCCGATTGCCCAAATTGACTGAGAAACGCACCTCTGTGTGTCCAAGCAACGCCTGCTGTCTGGCAAAACGAATCTCAGAGATCATGCCGCGCAGCACATCGCGGTATTGCGCTGCGTCGCGCATCTTGTCAAAGGCCATCGGAACCAAACCCATCAGCAGCGCCATGATGGCAAATACTACCAACAATTCGATGAGCGTAAAGCCGCGCTCACGCTGCATGGTGCATGTGCCAAAGGGAGCTGCGTTCAGGGCGTATTGCGGACGTCTGCGTTTTCACCGTCGCCGCCAGGGGCGCCGTCGGCACCCAGAGACAAGATTTCGATACCGCCATTCGGGCCGGGATTGGCATAGCGGTAGGGATGGCCCCATGGATCGGTGGGCACACCGCCCTTGAGGTAAGGGCCGGTCCAGCCGTTCACCGAGCCGGGCTTGGCGACCAGTGCGTTGAGGCCTTCTTCAGTGGTCGGGTAACGGCCCACATCGAGCTTGAAGAGTTCCAGCGATTTATCAAGATCAGCGATCTGCACACCGGCGGTTTTCGACTTGGCACCGCCCAACTGGTTGAGTACGCGCGGGCCGACCAAGCCGGCCAGCAGCGTCAGGATGGCCAGCACCACCAGCAATTCGATCAAGGTAAAGCCACGCGCAGAGGAGCGGGCAGAGGAGGCGGCGCAGGCGCGGCGGGCACGAATACTCACCATGGGAGACGGTTCCTTGGGCAAACAAAAATTATACGGCGAGGTCATTGATAGACAGAATTCCCAGCAGGATGGAGACGATGATGGAGGCAATCAGCATGCCCAGCACCAAGATGAGCACTGGCTCGACCAGCGTCAAAAGGCGTTTGATGCCGGTTTCGACCTCGCGGTTCAATATATTCGCCAGTTCCAGCATCATCGGGCCGATGCGGCCGGTTTCTTCGCCGACGCGAATCAGGTTGATCGCCAACGGTTCAAAGATGCCGGTGGCCGACAAGGCCTGCACTACCCGGCCACCCTCTTTGACAATCGGCGCAACGCGTGCCAGCGCTTGCTGCAATACGGTATTGCCGACGGTTTCGGTGGCAATGTGCAGCGCGGTCAGCATGGGCACACCATTGCCGAGCAAGGTACCCATCGAACGCGAAAACAGCGTCAACTGATACTTGAGTGCCAGCGGCCCCATCAGCGGCAGACGCAGTACCAAGGTCTGCCACCAGCGCCGCCCTGCGGACGACTTGAACCAGCGCATCAGCAACATGCTGCCGCCCACTGCAATCACGCCGATGAACAGGCCATAGCGCGTAAACGCCTGCCCTAGTCCCATCACCAAGCGTGTTGGCAAAGGCAGCGCATCGCCCATATCGGTAAACAGTTTTTCAAACTGCGGCACAACAAAACCGAGCATGGCAATCAAGGACAGCACCGCCACCGCCAACAAAATGGCTGGGTAAATGGTGGCAGAAATGACGTTGTCGCGCAGCGCCCGCTGGCGCTCCATGTGCTCAACCAAGCGATCCAGCACGGCAGACATCTGCCCGCTGGCCTCGCCTGAGCGAATCATGTTGATATAGAAATCACCAAATAACTCACGGTGCACAACCAATGCGCGACTGAGCGGCGTGCCACCTTTGACGGCGTCCAAAATACCTTGCATCAGCGTAGCGATGCTGGGTTTATGGCTCATGTCGATCAGTACGCGCAAGGCGTTGTCCAGCGCCAAACCGGCGCGCAGCATGATAGCCAGCTCGGAGGTGATGGCCAGCACATCCGGCGCCGTCACCGGACCCTTGGCTTGGCGCACTTTGGGCTGGGCAAAGCCGCCGAGGCTCGGGGCGGCACCAGCGCCTGTCGCCGCAGCGCCAGCCGCCCCCGCCTCTTCCAAACTGAGCGGCGTCAAACCTTGGCTGCGCAACTGTTTCATTGCCGCACCGATGCTGACCGCCGTGATCCGCCCCTCTTCGACCTTGCCGGAAGCAGCGGCAGCGCGCCAGATGAACTCAGGCATCGGACTGATCCTGCGTGACGCGCGCCAGCTCGTCCAGCGTAGTGTGGCCAGCCGCTACTTTGCGCAGGCCATCGTCGTGCAAGCTCAACATGCCGCTTTGTGTGGCGATGGCGTTGAGCGTGCCAGCATCGCGCCCGTCAATGATGGCGCGGCGCATCGGCTCATCCAGCACCAGCAATTCGTGGATACCGGTGCGGCCCCGGTAGCCCGACTGGCGGCAGTGCTCGCAGCCCACCGCGCGGTAGATCAGCTGGGTCGGCGCACAAAAACGCGACAGCCCGGTGCTCTCGCGCACTTCAGGCCCCAGTTCGTAGGCTTCTTTGCAATGCCCGCACAGCGTGCGTACCAAGCGCTGCGCCAACACGCCGTTGACGGCAGAGGTAATCAAATACGGCTCGACGCCCATGTCCTGCATCCGAATCACCGCGCCGGCAGCGGTGTTGGTATGCAAAGTTGATAGCACCAAGTGCCCGGTTAATGCCGACTGCACGGCGATTTGTGCTGTTTCGCCGTCGCGCATCTCACCAATCATGATGATGTCCGGGTCTTGGCGCAGGATGGAGCGCAGCGCATTGGCAAAGGTCAGGTTGATTTGCGCGTGCACCTGAATTTGGTTGATGCCTTCGAGCTGGTATTCCACCGGGTCTTCGACGGTAATGATTTTTTGCGCTGAAGCATCGATTTTGGCCAGCGCGGCATACAGCGTAGTGGTTTTGCCCGAGCCAGTCGGCCCGGTGACCAACAAGATCCCATGCGGACGCGCCAGCAGGCTGTTAAAGCGCGCTAGCGTATCTTTCTCAAACCCCATTTTTTCTAATTCCAGCCGCACGCTGGCACGATCCAGTACGCGCATCACCACGCTTTCGCCATGCACTGTCGGCACGGTCGAAACGCGCAAATCCAGCTCGCGCCCTTTGACGCGGGTCTTGATGCGCCCGTCTTGTGGCAACCGCCGCTCGGCAATATCGAGGTGCGCCAGCAGCTTGACGCGCGAATTAACGGCAGCGCTCAAACGCGGCGGCACCAGTTCGCCGGGATGGATCACGCCATCAACGCGGTAGCGTACGTGCAGGCCGTCGTCGAAGGGTTCGAGGTGGATATCCGAGGCGCGCAAGTCGATCACGCGGCCAATGATGGTGTTGACCAAGCGGATCACCGGTGCCTCGCTGGCCAAGTCTTTCAGGTGCTCGACAAAATCGCCGCCATCCGAGCCGTCGCCAAAGCCATCGTCGGACTCGTCCTGCGCTTCTTCTTCGGGCTCGGCCAAGGCTTTTTCAATATCGCTTTCTAGCGCCAAGTGGGGCCGAATGGTGCAGCCGGTCGCCAAGCGCAAGGCTTTGACGACAAAGGCGTCTTGCGGCACCGCCATCGCCATGTGCAACTCGTTGCCATCCAGGCGCAGCGGATACAGGTTGTTAGCGTGTAAAAACTCGGGCAACAGCCCTTCGACTTCGGGCATCAGCTCAGGAAAGCCCTGTGCCGTCACCAGTGGAATACCCAGCTGCAGCGACAGCGCCTGCGCCACATCGGCATCCGACACCAGCCCCAAGCGCACCAGCACGCGGCCAATCATGCTGCCCATTTCCTGTTGGGCCGACAGGGCTCGCTCCAAGTCGCGGGCGCTGAGCTTGCCGGCTTGCACCAGCAAGTCGCCCAAGCGCGGGCGCTGCGCGGCAACGTCGGCCAGCAGCTCGCCAGTGGGCTCGATCAGGGCGGAAAATGTGTGTGTCGTCATGGAGGGGGGGAGGAGGCGGGCGGCGGCGAAAAATGGAAAGCAGTGTAGCCGGGGGCCAATTGTCACTACTGCCCTTTGACTGATACATCGCTTTTTTACTATCATTTTAATAGCTTAAGACGCTTATAATACGCCGGCTCAAGCCCTATTTGATGCAAAAATGGGCTTTCCTTTACATTTTTGGCGGCTGCTGCGCTGTTTTTCGTCCCCGGTGTTCCCCCCACACGCCCTCCTATTTGCTATGCCTTCTTCTACCGCCCCCCGTCCCGCCACGCTGATGGCTACTTTGGCGGCCTGCGCCGTGCTGGCCGCTGGCGCGGGCGGGCTGGCGCTGTGGCACAGCCAGTTTCCCGCCACTGCGCGAACCACCGGCCCGCTGCTGCTGGCGCCGATGATCGGCGTGATTGACAGCTGTGTGCTGGAGCCCAGCGCTACCGCCGCCCCCAGCCCGTCCGATTTGCGCGCTAGCTGCTCCGGGCCCGAGGGCTCCGCCGCAGCGCTACTCAAAGCCACC
The DNA here is from genome assembly GCF_000688255.1 of Simplicispira psychrophila DSM 11588. GTDB lineage: Bacteria > Pseudomonadota > Gammaproteobacteria > Burkholderiales > Burkholderiaceae_C > Simplicispira > Simplicispira psychrophila. The sequence goes on from NZ_JHYS01000005.1 coordinate 162,618, forward strand.
CTGTCACCGCTACAGCCACAGGGCCGCGCGGCAGCCGCTTACACCTTGGGCTACACCCTGCCAGTGCCGCTGCTACAGCTATTTCGCCACAGTCCTGAGGGCTGGGTCATTGATCAAGACACCGTTGGGCGATTGGTACGCACCGTGCGCGATAACTCTCGTCCCTTGATTCTGTATTTGTTCTCCACGCACTTCGCCACCGATGCCCCGTTAGAAAAAGAGCTGGCACTTAATCCCGCTAATCTGGCGCAGACCCGTGATGGCCCGCTGGCGCAAAGTCGCTATTACGACTCAGCTATCAACAATTGGTCGCTGGCCAGCACCCAGACCGAGCTGACTGCCCGCCGCGTACAGGCGGCGCAAGCCGTACTAGAGGCTATATGCCGCTTGCCAGCGCCAGACATCGCCAAAATTAAAGGCGTAACGCTGCTGGGCGAGCTGCACCATTTGTTTCCCAATTTTGAGGCTGGTATGGGTTTTGATGCGCCCTACCGCGTGACCGATTACAGTCCTGCCTCCGTAGCGGGGTTTCAGCAGTTTTTGCGCCAGCAATTTGCGGGCATTGAGCAACTCAACCGCGTGCTGGGTGCTGATTACGCAGCATTTGACGCGGTACAGCCACCGTCACGTGATATTCGCACCGAGCCTTTGCAGCGCTTTACCGAACACATCGACTCCTTCGCCCACGGCAGCTTGCCCATCAGCGGCTGGGCCTATGTCAAGCCAACGCGAGGCGCAGCGCCGGCGTGGGTGCATATCTACCGCAATGGCGTATTCGTCGGCAAAACCCCAGTCAACCAAGGCCGCCAAGATGTATTGGCCGCCAAGCCTGAGTTGGGTGATGCCAACACCGGCTGGCGACTGGACATGGATTTTCGGCACCTGCCGGTGGGCCAGTACCGCATCGATGCCTTTTTGGAAGCCACACCGGGCCGCTTGACGCATCTGGGCACGCGTCATATTGCCCTGATGGGCCGAGATCAAAGCGCGCCGCCGCTCCTGCCACAACAAGCGCTGCCCGCCAGCGCGGCAGCAGATGCGGCGCAGCAGGCCCACATCGACCTGCCCGCCGAGCAGTCTTCGTATTACTACAACCCACTGGTGCCGCTGTGGCACCGCTTTCGCCAGCAGCAGGTGGTGGACTATCTACAGTTCTTTAATGGCGTGGTGAACCAGTCGTGTCTGGCCGACACGCCGCACTACACGCACCAGATCATCCCGTTCAGCAACCCCAGTTGGGATGCCAACAAATACGCTATTCAGGCATCGCTGCAGCCGATGAAAAATATCCGGCTGGGCGTCAGCCTGTATGGCAATGCCGCTTATGGCGAGGTGTTTTCGCGCTGGTATGGCGGCAGCGGCCACGCGGGCTATGGCGTGACGGAATTCCATCCGCTCAAAGCCATGGACGCCCCGGCGGTGCAGCACATGCTGGGCCAGCACGCGCAGCGGGGCGCGCAATTTGTCTCGTTCTTTCTGGAGCCGCGCTGGCAAGGCGCGCTGGTGCAGCGTGGCCACAACACGTTCTCGCTTGACCCAGAGAACGCGCAGTTTGGTGCAGCCGCGCTATATCAATCGGTGCAGCAGGTGCTGACGGCGCCTGCCACCGCACCGTAAAACTTCAGGCAAACACCTCGGCCTGCGCCAAAGGCCGGCCTTGCGCGTCTTTGGCGGACAAGTTGGGCGCCCCCTGAAAATGCCAGTCAATCGCCAGCGTGGCGTCGTTCCAAGCAATACAGCGCTCATATTCGGGCGCGTAGTAATCGGTGGTTTTGTATAAAAACTCTGCCGTCTCACTGAGCACCACAAAGCCATGCGCAAAACCGGGCGGCACCCACAGTTGGCGGTGATTGTCGGCGCTCAGTTCCGCGCCGACCCATTGGCAAAACGTCGGCGAACTTTTGCGGATGTCCACCGCCACATCAAACACCGCCCCCTGCACCACGCGCACTAGCTTGCCTTGGGGTTGCTGGATTTGGTAGTGCAAGCCGCGCAGCACGCCTTTGCTACTGCGGCTGTGGTTGTCTTGCACAAACGCGTAATCCGTGCCAGTGGCGGCGTTGAAGGCGCGTTGGTTGAAGCTCTCAAAAAAGAAACCGCGTGCGTCGCCAAACACTTTGGGCTCGATCAGCACGACGTCAGGAATGGCAAGGCGGGTGGTTTGCATGGCAGCGCTTTCGTCGATTTTCAGTAGATTTTTTCGTTCAGCACGCGCAGCAGATATTGGCCGTAACCATTCTTGGCCAGTGGCTGGGCCAGTTGCTTTAGCTGCGCGGCGTCGATCCAGTGCTGACGCCAGGCGATTTCTTCCGGGCAGGCAATTTTCAGGCCTTGGCGGCGCTCCAGCGTGGCGATGAACTGGCCGGCGTCGAGCAGGCTGTCGTGCGTGCCGGTGTCCAGCCAAGCGTAGCCACGGCCCATGATTTCGACGTTGAGCTGGCCTTGCTCCAAATACAGGCGATTGAGGTCGGTGATTTCCAGCTCACCACGCGGTGAGGGCTGGAGATTTTTGGCCAGCTCGACCACGCTGGCATCGTAAAAATACAGGCCGGTGACGGCGTAGTTGCTTTTAGGCTGGCTGGGTTTTTCTTCGAGTGACAGCACTTTGCCGGTCGCATCAAACTCGGCCACACCATAGCGCTCAGGGTCTTGCACGTGGTAGGCAAACACCGTGGCACCGCTGCGCCGTTGGTCGGCTTGGGCCAGCAGTTCGTGGATGTCGTGGCCGTAAAAGATGTTGTCGCCCAGCACTAAGGCGCTCGGGCTGCCAGCCAAAAATTCTTCGCCAATCACAAACGCCTGCGCCAGTCCGTCCGGGCTGGGCTGCACTGCGTATTGCAGGCGGATGCCCCACTGGCTGCCGTCGCCAAGCAGTTGCTCAAAACGCGGCGTGTCTTGCGGCGTGCTGATGATGAGAATGTCGCGAATACCCGCCAGCATCAAAGCGCTGAGCGGGTAATAAATCATCGGCTTGTCGTACACCGGCAGCAGTTGCTTGCTGATGGCGAGCGTGGCCGGGTGCAGGCGGGTGCCGGAGCCGCCGGCGAGGATGATGCCTTTGCGGGCGCTGTCGGGTGCGGTCATAAAGCGGTGGGTCACAAGGTCACAGGTCAGAGAATTTCAGCCACCATGCGTGCCACGCCTTGCTGCCATGGCGGCAGGGTCAGGCCAAAGGTGGTTTGCAGTTGGCGTGTATCGAGGCGCGAATTGTGCGGGCGCACGGCGGGCGTGGGGAAATCGCTGGTCGGTACAGCCGCCACTTCAGTTGCTTTTATTTTGATAGCTGCTTGCGCTTGCTGCGCTTGGGCTAGAACGTATTTTGCATACAAATTCCAATTTGTCTCCCCCCCAGCGGCCATGTGGTACAGGCCAGCGTCTTGCGGACGTGCTTGCAAGTGGCGAATGGCATGGGCGGTGACGTCGGCCAGCAGATCGGCACCAGTGGGCGCGCCCCATTGGTCGTCAATCACCGTCAGGCGTTCGCGCTCTTGCGCTAGGCGCAGCATGGTCTTGGCAAAGTTGCCGCCGCGCGAGGCATAGACCCAGCTGGTGCGCAAAATCAAATGCTGGACGCCGCTTTCTTGGATCAGGCGCTCCCCCTCCCACTTAGTGTGGCCATAGACGCTGAGTGGTGCCGGCGCATCCGTCTCTGACCACGGGCGGCTGCCGCTGCCGTCAAAGACGTAGTCGGTGCTGTAGTGGATGAGCCAAGCGCCCATTTTTGCCGCCTCTTGGGCCAGCGCGCCGGGCGTGGTGGCGTTGAGCAGGCGGGCCAAGTCCGGCTCGCTCTCGGCCTTGTCCACGCCGGTGTGTGCTGCGGCATTGACGATGACGTCCGGACGCAGCGCGCGCACGGTGTCGGCAATGCCCGCCGGGTTGCTGAAGTCACCGCAGTGGGTGGTGCTGTCAAAGTCCAGCGCGGTGACTTGGCCCAACACCGCCAAGCTGCGTTGCAGCTCCCAGCCGACTTGGCCGTTTTTGCCAAACAACAGGATGTTCATGCTTTGATCTCTGCACCGGTATCGGCATATTGCGTCTGCAACCATTCCCGGTAGGCGCCGCTTTGCACGTTGGCCGCCCATTCGGCGTTATCCAAGTACCACTGCACGGTTTTGCGGATGCCAGTGTCGAAGGTTTCTGCCGGCGTCCAACCCAGCTCGCGTTCGATTTTGCGGGCGTCGATGGCGTAGCGGCGGTCGTGGCCGGGGCGGTCTTTGACGTAGGTGATTTGCGCGGCATAGCCTTGACCGTCAGCGCGCGGGCGCAACTCATCCAGTAGGCGGCAGACGGTGTGGACGATATCGATGTTGGGTTTTTCGTTCCAGCCGCCAATGTTGTAGGTCTCGCCCAAGCGTCCGGCGTCGAGCACACGGCGGATGGCGCTGCAGTGGTCGCCCACATACAGCCAGTCGCGCACCTGCATTCCGTCGCCATAAATCGGCAGTGGCTTGCCAGCCAGGGCGTTAACGATGATCAGCGGAATCAGCTTTTCAGGAAAATGCAGCGGGCCGTAGTTGTTGCTGCAATTGGTGGTCAGCACCGGCAGGCCGTAGGTGTGGTGCCAAGCGCGCACCAAGTGATCACTGGCGGCTTTGCTGGCCGAGTACGGGCTATTCGGTTCGTAGACATGGTCTTCGGTGAACGCTGGCGCATCGGCGGACAGCGTGCCGTAGACCTCATCGGTACTGACGTGCAAGAAGCGAAACGCTTCTTTTTTGATAGCTGGTAGCGCTTGCCAGTAGTGCCTTACAGCCTCTAAAAGCCTAAAACTGCCGACCACATTGGTCTGGATGAAGTCTTCTGGGCCGTGGATGGAGCGATCGACGTGCGACTCAGCCGCAAAGTTGACGACGGCGCGCGGCTGGTGCTGGGCCAGCAGGCGCGCCACCAAGGCGCTATCACCTATGTCGCCCTGCACAAAAACGTGGCGCGCATCGCCTTGCAGGCTGGCCAGGTTGTGCAGGTTGCCGGCGTAGGTGAGTTTGTCGAGGTTGAGCACGCTCTCGGAATGGGCGCGCAGCCAGTCGAGAACAAAATTGGCACCAATGAAGCCAGCGCCGCCGGTGACAAGAATCATGGGAAAGTCCGTAAAAGCTGCCTGCAGGCAAAGCCGACGATTATCCCATTCCCCTGGGGCGCAGGCCCTTACGCTCTACTGCAAGCCGCCCAGCGAAGCCGCAGCAAGATTCAGAAATGAATGCCGCGCAGCATCTGCTGTAAAGCCAGCGCTTCTGCCGACAGCTGCGGTTTATCGCTCTGGCCGCCTTGTGCGGCGCTGGAGTCGGGAAACATGCGAAAACTGGTGTTCATGCCAATCTGCGCCACACGCGGCAGCAGCGCGTGCAGTATTTGGCCCAGGATGCCCAGCCGTGTGGCAATGCGCACCGGTTTGAAGATGCAAGCCTGCGCGACCATATCGGCGGCTTCGTCAGGGCTCAGTGTGGGCACGTTTTTATAGAGGTGCGTCGGCGCAATCATCGGCGTGCGCACCAGCGGCATGTTGATGGTGGTGAAGGTCACACCCTGGTCGGCGTATTCGCTGGCTGCGCATTGCGTCCAGGCGTCCAGCGCCGCCTTGCTGGCGACATAGGCAGAAAAGCGCGGCGCGTTGGTCAGCACCCCAATCGAGCTGATGTTGACAACGTGCCCTGCGCGCCGGGACACCATGCCGGGCAGCAGCCCCATGGTGACGCGCAAGGCGGCAAAGTAGTTCAGCTGCATGGTGCGCTCGTAGTCGTGCAGGCGCTCGTAGCTGGCCTCGATGGCGCGGCGAATGGAGCGGCCGGCGTTGTTGATGAGAAAGTCCACCCCGCCGTGCTCGGCCAGCACCTGTTGCACAAAACGCTCGCACTCTGCCGCGTCGGCCAGATCCACGGCGTAGGCGTGCAGCGCATGGCCTTGCGCCTGCGCCTCGGCACAGGCGGCATCGAGCTTGCCCTGGTCACGCCCGCAAATCAGCGTGGTGGCACCGGCCTGGGCCAATTTGTGCGCAGTCGCTAGGCCAATGCCCGAGCTGCCGCCAGTGACCAGCACCACCTTGCCGGCCACGGTGCCGCGCAGGCTGCGATCAAGGTGCAGTGCCGGGTCAAGGTGGCGCTCCCAATAGTCCCACAGGCGCCAAGCGTAGTCCTTGAGATTCGGGCATTGCACGCCCGAGCCTTCGAGTGCGGCCAGAGTCTGGCGGCAGTCAAAGCGCGTCGGGTAGTTGATGAAGCTGAACAGGTCTTCGGGCAGACCCAGGTCTTTCATGACGGCGCTGCGCACGCGGCGCACCGGCGCCAGCGCCAGCAGGCCTTTTTTGACGCTCTTGGGAATAAAACCCAGCAGCGCTGCATTGACAAACAGCCCCATGCGCGGTGCATGGGCGGCGCGGCTGAAGATGTCCAGCACATCACCGACGCGGTAGCCGACCGGGTCTACCAAGTGGTAGCACTTTTGCGCAATGCCGCTTTGGTGGCTGAGGGTGTGCAGCGCCTGGACGACAAAATCGACCGGCACGATGTTGATGCGCCCACCCTCCAGGCCAATGCTGGGCATCCAGGGCGGCAGCAGCTGGCGCAGTCGCTGGATCAGCTTGAAAAAGTAGTACGGGCCGTCGATCTTGTCCATCTCCCCGCTCTGGCTGTCGCCCACCACCATGGCCGGGCGGTACACCGTCCAGGGGAGTTTGCTGTCCTGGCGGACGATTCTTTCGCTCTCATGCTTGGTCTGGAAGTACGGGTGCTCCAGCCCCTCGGCCTCCTCGAACATGTCTTCCCGAAACACCCCCTCGTACAAGCCGGCCGCCGCAATCGACGACATGTGGTGAAAGTGTCCGGCGGCGATGGCATGGGCCAGCTCCAGCGTATGGCGCGTGCCATCGACGTTGACAGCCACCTGGGTGGCCGCGTCGGCCGCCAGGTCGTACACGGCAGCGAGGTGATAAAAATGATCGATCTGGCCCTTGAGTTTCTTCAGCGCGACCGGGGCCACGCCGAGTTCTTTGTGCAGCAGATCGCCCCACACCGGCAGCGCACGCGTGGCACTCACACCCCAATAACGGCGCAGCTCAGCGAGCTTGGCAGCACTGTCGGGACGAATGAGAAAGTGCACCACTGTGCCTTTGCGCTGCAGGAGTTTTTTGACCAGTCGCTTGCCAATGAACCCCGTCGCCCCTGTCACAAAATACTGCATGAAAACTCCCGTGGAATGCACTCATTCTTGTCCATATCGGCCACAGACAGATTGCGCAAAAACCCGTGCCAAGACAGGTTTGGTGATAGGGCCTGCGCTCTGTTTTTTGGAACCGCACACCTACACACTGCGCGGCCTACGGCGTAAAGTGCATCCCTATGCCAAGGATTTTTCAGCATGGCATTTTTATCCACCATCCCTGATTGGAGGCTCCCATGGTCAAGAAGCTGCAAAAACTCAGTCCCGACAAAAATAAAACCGGCACCCTGTTGTCTGGCGCCGTGAAGGACTCGGCACAGCAAATCTGGCTGGCTGGCCTGGGCGCCTTCTCCCGAGCGCAGGAAGAAGGTAGCAAAGTATTCGAGTCCCTGGTCAAGGAGGGCATGGCAGTGCAACGCAAAACGCAGACGGCAGCCGAAGAAAAAATGACCGAGGCCACCAGTCGCATGACCAGTATGGCCAGCGACATCGGCGCACGGGCGGCGGGCAAATGGGACAAACTGGAAAGCATTTTTGAAGACCGCGTCGCCAAGGCCATGGCCACGTTGGGCGTGCCCTCGGCGCACGACCTGCAGGCCTTGACTGACCGCTTGGACGCGCTGGAAAAAAGCCTGAACCTGGTGCCTGCCACCGACTACACGCGCGCCAAGCCAGCAGCCAAGACACAGGTCAGCGCCGCGCCTCCACCAGCAACCAAGGCGGGCGCACGCAAGACCGCCGTACCAGCCACGGTCCGGACAGCTGTGAAGGCCGCACCGAAAAAACGCGCCACCAAAGCCGAGCGCCAGGCCAACACAGGGCTGACTCCAGAGGCCAGCGGCACCAGCGCAGTCTGAGCCTGCACCAGCACTTTCAGAACGGCTGCCACGCATTAGCGCGTGACAGCCGTTAGTGCTTTCAACCCCCGAAAAAATGCCGCAGTGCAGCATTCTGTACCCCTGGAGGCCTCGGTTACAGTAGCAAGAAAGCCGCCCATCACTTGACGCAAGGGAGTCCGCCCACATGGTGAAAAAAGCGCCACGCCGCACTGCCGAACGCATCCTTGAAGTGGCACTGGAGCTGTTCAATCGATTTGGCGAACCCAATGTATCGACCACGTTGATTTCAGCTGAATTGCGCATCAGTCCGGGCAATCTCTACTACCACTATCCGGCCAAGGACGCGCTGATCAATGCACTGTTTGACCGCTACGAACAGGCACTGCATGAGTTGCTCGGCGCCAGCGACAGCGTGCACAACGTGGAAGACGCATGGTTTTTCATGCACACCCTGTTTGAACTGATATGGCAACACCGCTTTTTGTACCGCGACCTCAACGACCTACTATCGAACAACCGCCACGTGGAGACACGTTTTCAGGCGGTGCTGGAGCACAAGACGCGCGCCATACACACCCTGCTCGACGGCATGACCCATACCGGCGCTCTACAGATGGATGCCCGCGAACGCGAACCCACCACAACCAGCATGGTAGTGCTGTTGACTTATTGGCTCAGCTTTGAATACGTGCGCGCGCCGCGCCGTGCCCTGGAGCCCGGCAGCGCCCAGGCAGCGCAGCTGCGCGGCGCGCACCAAGTACTGAGCCTGCTCATGCCCTACCTGCAAAGCAGTCAGCGCACGCATTTGGTGGGCCTGATCCATACCTATCACGGGCACACCGCCTAATTTCATTTCCAGATCAATCATGTCGAGCCAGATCAAAGGAACACACGTTGGATATGGAATTGGAATAAGTCGTCCCGCCCCACAACCTCCCAGGAGACATCCCATGGCGAAATGGACACCTTTTGCGTACCCCAGCGACTACCACTTCACTGCAGCCAGTCTGAAAAACCACTGGGCGCGCCTGCACATAGGTGATATCGAGCCGCTACCGACAGTGCCTGCAGTGTTGCAAGCGTGGGCACTGTTTCACAACGGTAACTTTCAGGCCGCTGCCGAGGCCGGCCTGAAGGTTGGCACCGCGGGCGCCATCGTGGCCGCCAAGGCCACCGCCATTTACGCCACCTATCTGGAAACCACAGAAAAGACACGCCTGGATCTGTTCCTGCAGGTGGCTGAACGCGCCAAAGCCCTGGCGGTCGCCGAGCCCGACAACCCCAACGCCTGGTATTGGCATGCCTACGCGCTGGGCCGTTACAGCCAGGCCATCAGCGTGGCCAAAGCACTGGCCCAGGGGCTGGGCACCAAGGTCAAGGAATCACTGGAAAAAACCATTGCCCTGGCGCCCCAACATGCCGATGCACGCATTGCGCTGGGTGCCTTTCATGCCGAAGTGATTGACAAGGTGGGTGCACTGATTGGCGGCATGACCTACGGCGCCAAAAAAGACAAGAGCCTGAACCTCTTTCAGGAAGCACTGCAGCTCAACCCAGGCTCAGCTATTGCACGCATTGAGTACGCCAACGCCTTGGTGATGTTGGAAGGCGAGCGAAAAATGAAGGAAGCCACGGCGTTGTATGAGCAGGCGGCAGCCAGTGAGGCCGCCGATGCCATGGAGCGCCTGGATGTGGAAATGGCCCGCACCGAGCTGCAAGACTGAGGGCCATCCCCAGCCGTCCGCGAGGCCTCTCAGGACGCAAAGCGCCGTGCAGCGATCTCGATCAGGCCGTCAAAAATCAGGTTATCCATCAGCTCGAATGAGCGCCCCATGCTAGGCGCCATCTTCCAGCCCGCGCCGCCGGTCATCATGCACATCGGCTCGGCGCCGCAATGCTGCGCCAGATGCTGCACCATGCGCTCGACTGCACCGGCAATGGCATAGGTGCCGCCGCTGGTCAGGGCATCGCTGGTATTGGTCGGGAACAGTCGCACCTCGCCGGTAGGCACATGCAGTCCAGCCGTACCCGATTCGAGGGCGCGCAGCATGATGCCGTGGCCCGGCAGGATCAGCCCGCCCAAAAACGTGCCCTGTACATCAATCGCTTCCACGGTGACCGCCGTGCCGACCATGACCACGATCAGCGGGCGCGCCGGGCCACGTGCCAGCAGGTGCTGGCGCGCGCCGATCATAGCGACCCAGCGGTCGCACCCCAAGCGAGAGGGATGGTCATACCCATTGCGCAAGCCAGCCTCTTGCGCCGACGCCACCACCCAGTTGGCGGATACATCCCACAACTCCATCTGCTCTTCCACGCGCCGCTTGACGGCATCGCCTGCCACCACGCAACCCACCATGCGCGTGGGCACAGGCAAGGACGCCCAGGCCCCTTCAGCCAGGCGATCGATGTGGTCCAGAAACTCTGCCCCCTGCGCAAGCAATGCTGCCCCGGGTTGAGGCGCCTCATACAGCGCCCACTTGAGGCGGGTGTTGCCGACGTCGATGGCCAAAAATGTCATGCGGCGAATTATCCTGAGTTTTGCAAGCGCTTTGCGCTGTTGCCTGACAATGCGCAGCCAGTTTTGACGCTACAGTGGTCTTTTATTTTTCAACCACGCAAGGGAGATGCACATGGGTCTGTTCAGTTTCATCAAGGATGCCGGCGAAAAATTGTTTGGCGGTAAAGAGGCCCATGCTGCCACGGTTGCCGCACCCTCGCCAGACGAGCTCAATGCCAAGGCTGCCAAAGCCATCGAAACCTACATCACCGCGCAAAACCTCGGTGTCAGCGCTCTGCAAGTGGCCTATGACGGCGCACAAGGCAAGGTCACCGTCCAGGGTACGGCGCCCACCCAGTCAGCCAAAGAAAAAATCACGCTGTGCTGCGGCAATGTGGCCAGCGTGACCAGCGTCGAAAACCTGATGAGCGTCACCAACCCCGAGCCTGAAGCGCAATACCACGACGTGGTCAGCGGCGATACGCTCTCGGCGATTGCTAAAAAATACTACGGCGACGCCAACAAATACCCGAAAATTTTTGAAGCCAACAAGCCGATGTTGAGTAACCCCGACAAAATTTACCCCGGCCAGAAGCTACGCATTCCCGCCTAGTAAAGCCAGCGGTTACACGCCCAACCCAAAAACGGACCTGCGGGTCCATTTTTGTATCTGTGCGATCGTGAACGCTGCGCCGGGTCTCAGCCCTGGCGCCAGGGCAGGCCGTGCCAGCGCCAGCCACTCACCCGTCCGCGCTGCCCTTGGTCATTGAGCGTGCCCTCGAAGCCCTCCAGGATGTTGTAGGCCTCCAACCCCAGCTCGGTGGCACGGCGCGCTGCCGCCACCGAGCGCACGCCGCTGCGGCACAGCAGCAGCACCTTGCTGCCGGGCGGCACGGCGGTGCGCAGTTGGGCATCAAAACTGGCATTCATCACCATGCCTGGCCATTGCTTCCAGGCCACCGCCACCGCACCGGGCACGCTGCCCACCCATTCGCGCTCGGCATCGGTACGCACATCCACCAGCACCGCCGCCCCGCTGCACATCCATTGCCAAGCTACCTGTGGCGTGACATCGCCGGCATAACCTTCGGCGGCAGTCAGCGGTTGAAAAGGGGTCATGGTGGCCTCAGACAGCGCTCAGATGGCGCAGTTTGATAAATGCCATGGCTGCCATCACAGCATCGTTCATGGCGTCGTGTGCGTCGCGCACGGGCAATTGCAAATCGGCCATCAGGGTGGCAAAGCGCAAATCAAGATCGGCATTGCCCTGCTGGTGTGAAGGCGGCAGTTGCTTGAACTTGTAGTCGTAGTACAGGGACGATACCTCCAGCTTGGGCTGGGGCAGGCCCATGCCGATCAGCGGCGCAATCGCGCGGTTGAGCATGGCCACGTCAAATTCCAGGTAATACCCCACCAAAGGCCGGCTACCAATGAAGTGCAGCAACTGGTGCATCGCCTGCGCCAGCGGCAGGCCGTTGGCGACGTCCTGCTCGCGCAGGCGGTGGATGCGCACGCTTTGCCCGGGCACACCTTTGTCAGGGCGCACCAGCAACTCCAGCCGCTCGCTGGTCATGATGCAGTCGCCGACGATGCGCACGGCGCCGACCGAGATGATTTCGTCGCTGCGGCGGTTCAGGCCCGTGGTTTCGCAGTCCAGCGACACCCATTCATTGGGCGGCGGCGGCTCCAGCAAAAAGGCGTAGGCCGGATCGCTCAGGTGGTGCTGTTGCCAGGCGCGCTTGGCCTGTGCCAACCAATGGCGCGGGCCGGAGGAAGGGGGCGTCAAGGCGGACATATCACACCAGATCCAGCCGCAAGCGTAGACGCAGCAGTATTTTGAAGCGTTTGACCACCGAGAGCGCATCTTTGAGCAGGTCGCGCTCCAGGCTGCTCAGGCGTTCGGGAATGACATTGCCGGTGACCGGGCGGCCGGTATCGATTTCAGCCAGCCCGGCGGTCAGGCGCAGACCCATCAAGAAATGCAGGCTTTCAATCAGCTCCTGACCCAGTCCGGCATCCAGCACCCCCTCGGTCACCAGCGCAGTAATGCGCTCGGCGGTACTGGTGGCGCTGACGCGCCGCGCCAGTGCCAGACTGCGCACACCGTGCACGATGGGGAAGATGCCCGCTTTTTTCAAGCTGACATGGCGCATCTCTTCGCCTATGCCCAACAGCCGATTCCACCAGCCGGCAGCCATTTCAAATTGTTCAATGGCAGCGGCAAAGCGCGCCACCACGGCGTCGTTGTCGGTGGCCAGCGCCATCAGGCCATTGCGCACCGTAGCCAACAGCGCCCTGTCGCCGGCGACAGCATGGGCATCGAGAAAAATCGCCAAGTGCATCAACCCCTCGGCATCGGGCAACAGCAGCCACTGGCGCACCCGTTGGCCAAACACTGTCACCGTGCCGCGCCAGGTCGGGTTGTTCAACATGATGCGGCCGGGGCATTCGGGGTAGCCAAAGCTGCTCAACACATCCGAAAAGCGCTGGCAAAGGGCCTGCAGATCGGGCGGCGGCGTGTAGTCGTCGCGCAGCAGCAGGCCATTGTCCTGATCGGTCTTGAGCAGTTGCTCGCCGCGCCCTTCGCTGCCCATCACGAACAGACAGCTGTTGGCCAACAATTCAGGCGGCGCCACCATGGCCCAGGCGCGCTCGAACAGGCGCGCATTGAGCTGCTGCACCAGTGTCGCCATCAGGCCTATGCGTGTGCCACCCCGGTGTAACGCGGCAATCAGTCGGGTGATTTGTACCGCCGCCTGCGCCAGGTCTTCGACATTGCGCGCCTGCTCGATCTGCACCGTGATCAGGTGCGAGTGGTTGGCCAGGAAGCTGAACAGGTCCAGCGCCTCCAGGATGCCCAGCACCTTATCGCCGTCCATCACCACCAGGCGGTGCACGCGCTCGCGCAGCAGCAGCGCCATGGCATCACCCAATTGGTCGGCGGCGCGCACAGTGACCACCGGGCTGCTGGTCAATTCGCCGACGGACAATTGATCGAGTGGTCGGCCATCCAGAATGGCGCGCTGCAGTGTGGTGTTGGTAAAAATGCCCAGTTGGCCATCCGGCATCCCGGTGACCAGCACGCTGGTGGTGTGCTGCTCCTGGAACAGCCGCACCACCGAGACGATGTCGATACTGGCATCGACCACATGCGCCGGGCGCAGATAGGCTTCATCCACCCGCGCCAGCGTCAGTGACTGGCGCTCGTGCTTATCCGTGCGCTGCGCCAGCGCACTGAGTTTGTTGCCCAGGTCAGAAAACAGCAACGAACCAAAGGTGGCGTTGCGTGCAATCAGCTCATTGACCGCTTCGCGCGCCAGCTGGTAGGCCACCACTTCTTCCACCGCCACAAAACGGCTGCTGACGCGCCCGGCCACCAAACCCCGGCCATCAAAAGTGTCGTCCGGGCCATAGGTGGCCAGCACCTCGTCGCCTTCGGTTTGCGTGACGTAGCCTTTGATGAGCACGAACAGGTGCGTCGGCACCGTGCCCACGTCCAGCACCACGGTGCCCTCACGGAAGTAGGCCACATCGACGCTGTCGCGCACCAGGCGCTGCTCGTCCGGGTTCAGGCAGTCAAAGGGCGAAGCAGCAAAGTTGAAGGCACTGGGCATGGCGAACTCACGGGGTGCAGCGGCATCAAGCCGCGTTCACAGGGCTTGCCCGGGTTAAAAACCGGGCAAGGTGACTAGCGCCCCATTCAACCCGGCAGTCCTTGCACCACGCTTGCAGCAGTGGCTCCTTCGGTAGCAAACCACGCATCACCTTGCAGATAAGCGCGCAGCATCGGCAGGCTGTCCAGGCCCCAAAACAACCGGTCATCGACGGCAAATGCCGGCACGCCAAACACGCCGCGCGCCGCCGCTGCATCGGTGTTGGCGCGCAGCAGTGCTTTGACCGCATCGCTGTCGCTGCCCGGCTGCCGCTGCGCTGCCAGTTCCAGCTCCAAGGCCTCCAGCCGAGGCACGTCCAGCGCACCCTGCCCGCCGACCCACACGTGGCGCAGCAGCGTCTCAGCGACAAAGCGGTTGATGCGGCCATCACTGCTGCAAGCCAGCGCTTGGCGCAGCAGCACCAGCGGGTTAAACGGGTGCTGCGTCGGCATTTGCAGCGGCACGCCGAGCTGGTGGCCCAGCCACAGGACATGGCGATAGGTCCAGTCGCGCTTGGGCGCAATGCCCGCCGGCCCGGGGTTGCCGTGCTGCTGCAGCAGCGCGCCCAGCAATACCGGGCGGTATTCGACGCTGTAGCTCAGTCCATCCAACTCCTCGGGCAGGCGCTGAAACGCCAGCCAGGCATAGGGCGAGACAAAATCGAGATAGAACGTGATGTGCTTCATGGCTGCACAGCTTCTTGAGCGGCTGGTGCAGGCGGAAATACCATCCCCGCGCGCTCGGCCAGTTGCGCCCAAATGGACAAACGCTGCGCCGCATCGGCACCCGCCCAAGCCCGAATCTCGGGGATGGAACGAAAGCAGCCCTCGCAGTAGCTGCGGTCTTGGTTCATCTTGCAGACCGAAATGCACGGCGAGGGGATGTCTTCGTCCGAGTTTTGGTCAAAATAGCCCGCAGCGCACAGCAGGCTTGCGCGAGCAGCTATAGGTTTAATAGTATCCATAGCCCTATTCTCGCCTCGACTCAGCCAGCGCGCTTATTCAGAATCGCCATGGCCGCACGCGAGTGGGGTTTACGTCCCAGAAAATCGCTGATGTAGGCGCCGGCGTCGATCAACTTGTCCAGATCAATGCCGGTCTCTATGCCCATGCCGTGCAGCATGTAAACCATGTCTTCCGTCGCCACATTACCGGTGGCGCCTTTGGCGTAAGGACAGCCGCCCAAACCAGCGACGGAAGATTGGAAATTCCACACCCCCAGCTCCAGCGCCGCCAAGGTGTTGGACAGCGCTTGGCCGTAGGTGTCGTGAAAGTGGCCAGAGATGGCGTCGATGGGGTAGTGCTGCAAAGTGGCTTCCATCGCCGCCTGAATTTTGCGCGGCGTGCCGACACCAATGGTGTCGGCCACGTCCACGCGCTGCACCCCAATTTGCTTCAGCAAACCAGCCAAATAGGCCACGCGCTCGGGCGCAATCTCACCCTCATACGGGCAACCGACGGTGCAGCTCATGGCGGCGCGCACCGCAATACCGGCGGCCAGCGCGGCTTCGACCACGGGGGCAAAGCGCTCGATGCTCTCGGCAATGCTGCAATTGATATTCTTTTGGCTGAAGGCTTCACTGGCCGCGCCAAACACGACGATTTCGTCCGGTGTGTCTTGCAGCGCGGCTTGAAAGCCTTGCAAATTGGGCGTCAGCACTGAATAGCGCACGCCAGCACGCCTCGCCATGCCTTGCATCACTGCATGGTTGTCGGCCATTTGCGGCACCCATTTGGGCGAGACGTAGCTGGTGACTTCAATCTCTTGCAGACCGGCGTCTTGCAGGCGCTGCACCAAGCCGATTTTGACGTCGGCTGGCACCGGCGTTTTTTCGTTTTGCAGCCCGTCACGCGGGCCAACGTCGATGATGCGGACGCGGGCAGGGAGGTTCAATGCCATGTTCTTAGCTCCATTCACACTCAGGCAGCGGCAGTGGCCAGCGTCAACGTCAGGAGCTCAGCGCCTTCGGTCACCTGGTCGCCGGGGGCGTACAGCAACTCGGCCACCACGCCATCGGCGGGTGCGGCAATGGTGTGCTCCATCTTCATGGCTTCCATCACCGCCAGCGGCTGCCCCTTGGTGACGGTATCGCCGGCCTTGACAGCAAACGACACCACCTTGCCCGGCATCGGCGCGGTCAGGCGACCGCCTTCGGCCGGTGCTTCGCCGGAGTGCGCCAACAGGTCGATTTCGATGATGTCGGTCGCGCCGTGGGCGGCAAAGATGTATTGCGCCTCGCCTTGGGAATACACGCTGACCCCTTGGCGCTGGCCGGCAAATTGCAGGTCGATGCACTGGGCGCCTTGCGACTGGAATGCCAGCACGCCAGCCACTTGCGCCTCGCCCTCACCCACCGACAAATGCAGCGCGCCGTCATGTTGGTAGGTCAGCAGCGCTTGCGCCGGCACGCCGTGGAAGTCAAAGGCAAAGCGGCGCTGCACCACACCGTGCGAGCGCCAGCCATCGCGGCGGCTGAACGGATCGTTGCCAGCGGCTGCGGCTTCGGTCAGCAGCGTTTGCGCCACGGCCGAGGCTACCGCCAGCGGCAGACCGACTGGCTCTTGGTCAAACAAACGGTCAGCTTCGCGTGGAATCAAACCCGTGTCCAAGTCGGCCTTGGCAAACGAGGGCGTCGCAGCCACGCGGCGCAAAAACTGCACGTTGGTCGGCAAACCGACAATGTGCGTCTGCGCCAGCGTGGCATCCAAACGTGCCAGCGCCTGCTCGCGTGTATCGCCGTGGACGATGACTTTGGCCACCATCGAATCGTAAAACGGGCTGATGGCATCGCCTTGGCGCACGCCGGAATCGACGCGCACCACGCCGCGCTCAAAGGTCACGCACTCGGGCAGGCCATAGACGTGCAGCGTGCCAGTGGCGGGCAGGAAGTTGTTGTCCGGGTTCTCGGCGCAAATGCGCGCTTCGATGGCGTGGCCGATGATGCGCAGCTCGTCTTGGCGGCGCGGCAGTGGCTGGCCGCTGGCCACGCGCAGTTGCCATTCGACCAAGTCTTCGCCGGTGATGGCTTCGGTGACCGGGTGCTCGACTTGCAGGCGGGTGTTCATCTCCATGAAGAAGAAGGTCATCTCGCCGCCATCGCGCTGCTCAACGATGAATTCGACCGTGCCGGCGCCAACGTAGTTGACGGCGCGGGCAGCGGCCACAGCGGCCTCGCCCATTTGCTGGCGCATTTCGGGGGTCATGCCGGGGGCGGGGGCTTCTTCCAGCACCTTTTGGTGGCGGCGCTGCACTGAGCAATCGCGCTCAAACAAATAAACGTAGTTGCCCAGTGTGTCGCCAAACACCTGGATTTCAATGTGGCGCGGGCGCTGCACGTACTTTTCAATCAGCACCGCATCGTCGCCAAAGCTGTTGATGGCTTCGCGCTGGCACGAGGCCAAGGCGGCGGCAAAGTCTTCGGATTTTTCGACGATACGCATTCCCTTGCCGCCACCGCCAGCGCTGGCTTTGATCAGCGCCGGGTAGCCAATGCGGTCGGCTTCGCGTTGCAGCAGCGCCGGGTCTTGGTCCGCGCCGTGGTAGCCGGGCACCAAGCGCACACCGGCTTTTTCCATCAATTGCTTGGATTCAGACTTCAAGCCCATCGCCAAGATGGCTGAGGCGGGGGGGCCGATAAACACCAAACCCGCGTCCGCGCAGGCTTGGGCAAATGCGTCGTTCTCACTCAAAAAACCGTAGCCGGGGTGGATGGCCTGCGCGCCGGTGGCTTTAGCGGCTTCGATGATGGCCTGCCAGCGCAGGTAGCTCTCCTTGGGTGCGCTGCCACCGATATGCACGGCCTCGTCGCAGACGGCGACGTGCTTGGCATGGGCGTCCGCATCGGAATACACGGCCACGGTCTTGATGCCCATGCGGCGGGCAGTAGCAGCCACACGGCAGGCAATTTCACCGCGGTTGGCAATCAGGATTTTGTTAAACATTTAAACCACCTTGGCAGAGCCAGAGAAAAGAGAAGAAGTGCGCCGCAACACTGCGCGCAAGAATTTAAATAACATCACCAGCAGCAGCGCTGACAGCAGCAACATCACCAGCAGCGCCACGCCAAACCACAGCGGGTGCTGCGTTGCCAGCCAGACCACGGCGACCACCAAACCATCCTCGAACAGCGACACCAGCCCGTTGGAAAACGGCTCGGGCGAGGTGTTCACCGCCGCGCGCGTTGCCATCTTGGTGGCCAGCGAAGTAGCAGCCAGCGAGCCGCCCAGCAGCCCCGCCACCACGCCCATGGTGGCGTTGTCGGCACCAAACACGCCCGCCGCCAGCAGCGCACCGCCGGGGATGCGGATAAAGGCGTGCACGGTGTCCCACGCGCTGTCGAGCAGCGGCACTTTGTCGGCAAAAAACTCCACCGACAGCATGAAACCGCTGACCAACAACACCGCCGGGTGCTGCAACACCTGTAAACCCAGCGGCAGCGCCAGCCAGTCCAGCGCGCCCATGCCGCCGACCAAAAACACCACCGCATATAACCGAAAGCCACTCGCCCAACCCAGCGCTGCTGCCAGCGCCAGCAAGGCCGGCATATCTAGCTTTTGCGTCACCTGCGCTGCGCCCTCGGCCACGCCCTGCGCTACGCCGGCATCCACGTGCAGACCGGCGCGGTGCAGCCATTGAACGAATTGCAGCCAAAGGGTGTCCACGGGTCGGCTCCACGGTGGGGTTAACGGCGAGGTTTAGCGCTAGGCCAGATCAGCCCAGCAACCACGCCGGCTTGCGCTTGTTCAAAAAGGACTGCACGCCCTCCTTGCCCTCGGCGCTGGCGCGGATGTCGGCAATGCCTTCGACGGTGGCGGCAATCAGCCCGGCGTTGATTTCGCGCTCCGCCACATCCAGCACCAGCTTTTTGCAGGCGCGCACGGCGTTCGGGCTGGCGCTGATCAGCGCTTTCAGCAGCTCATCGACCTTGGCATCCAACGCGTCCGCTGCCACCAGCGCATGGACGAAGCCGATGCGCAGTGCCTCGGGCGCATCAAAGCGCTCCGCCGTCAAAAAGTAGCGGTGCGCGGCGCGGGCACCCATGGCGCGGATGACGTACGGGCTGATGGTGGCCGGAATCAGCCCCAGCTTGACTTCGCTCAGGCAAAAACCAGCCGTGTCCACACTGACCGCCATGTCGCAGGCAGCCACCAAGCCCATGCCACCGGCATACACATCGCCCTGCACACGGGCAATGGTCGGCTTGGGGCACGCGTAAATCACGCGCAGCATCTCGGCCAGCTTGCCGGCGTCGCTGATGTTTTCGTCGCGCGTGTAGTCCGCCATGCGCCGCATCCAGTTCAGATTGGCACCGGCGCAAAACGCGGGCCCTTCGGCGGCCAACACCACGGCGCGCACTTCGGGGCGCGCGCCGACTTCCAAAAAGGCGGCGGTGATTTCGGCAATCACCACGTCACTGAAGGCGTTGCGCACCTCCGGCTGGGTCAGGGTGATGCGGGCGACTGAGCCGCCGTAGCTGTCGTAGTTAATAGAAAGGGCTGTGCTCATAGTGCTCATCACCTTTGGTTTACATGCGGAACAGGCCGAATTGGGTGTCTTCAATCGGTGCGTTGCGCGCCGCCGACAAGCCCAGCGCCAGCACGCGGCGCGTGTCAGCCGGGTCGATGACGCCGTCATCCCACAGGCGCGCGCTGGCGTAGTAGGGGTGGCCTTGGTCTTCGTACTGGCGGCGAATCGGCGCTTTGAAGGCTTCTTCTTCCTCCATGCTCCACTGGCCGCCCTTGGCTTCGATACCGTCGCGCTTCACGGTGGCCAGCACGCCAGCGGCTTGGTCGCCGCCCATCACCGAGATGCGCGCGTTCGGCCACATCCACAAGAAGCGCGGCGAGAAGCCCCGGCCGCACATACCGTAGTTGCCCGCGCCAAAACTGCCGCCAATGATGATGGTGAACTTGGGCACCTTGGCCGTCGCCACCGCCGTGACCATCTTCGCGCCGTTGCGCGCAATGCCTTCGTTCTCGTACTTGCGCCCGACCATAAAGCCGGTGATGTTCTGCAAGAACACCAGCGGAATCTTGCGCTGGCAGCACAGCTCGATAAAGTGCGTCGCCTTCAAGGCCGACTCGCTGAACAAGATGCCGTTGTTGGCAATGATGCCGACAGCCATGCCTTCGATGCGGGCAAAGCCAGTCACCAGCGTGGTGCCGTAGCGCGACTTGAACTCGTCAAACTCGCTGCCATCAACGATGCGGGCGATGATTTCGCGCACGTCAAACGGCTTGCGCGTATCGACCGGAATCACGCCATACAGCTCTTCTGCTGCAAAAAGCGGAGCTACTGGCGCACTGTCGGCGGGGGCTGGCGCCTTGTTGTTGTTCAAATTGCGAATCGCGGTGCGCGCCAATTGCAGCGCGTGCATGTCGTTCTGCGCCAAATGGTCGGCCACGCCAGACAAGCGCGTGTGCACATCGCCACCGCCCAAGTCTTCCGCCGTCACCACTTCGCCGGTAGCGGCTTTGACCAGCGGCGGGCCACCCAAGAAGATGGTGCCTTGGTTCTTGACGATGATGGATTCATCGCTCATCGCCGGCACATACGCGCCGCCGGCGGTGCAACTGCCCATGACCACGGCAATTTGCGCAATGCCCATGGAGCTCATCTGCGCTTGGTTGTAGAAGATGCGGCCAAAGTGGTCGCGGTCGGGAAAGACTTCGTCTTGATTCGGCAAGTTAGCGCCGCCCGAATCGACCAAGTAAATGCACGGCAGGTGGTTTTGCTGCGCCACTTCTTGCGCCCGCAAATGCTTTTTGACGGTGAGCGGGTAGTAGGTGCCGCCCTTCACCGTGGCGTCGTTGCAGACAATCATGCAATCAATGCCACTGACGCGGCCAATGCCGGCAATCAGGCCGGCGCCGGGCGCGGCGTTGTCGTACATGTTCAGCGCGGCCAGCGGGGACAGCTCCAAAAACGGCGTGCCGGGGTCAAGCAACATTTGCACCCGGTCGCGCGGCAGCAGCTTGCCGCGTGCGAGGTGCTTGGCGCGGGCCGCTTCGC
The DNA here is from genome assembly GCF_000688255.1 of Simplicispira psychrophila DSM 11588. Classification (GTDB taxonomy): domain Bacteria; phylum Pseudomonadota; class Gammaproteobacteria; order Burkholderiales; family Burkholderiaceae_C; genus Simplicispira; species Simplicispira psychrophila. The sequence goes on from NZ_JHYS01000005.1 coordinate 183,773, forward strand.
CGCCGCCTTCAAAGATCTTGGCGATTTGCGCCTTCAGGTCATCGACCACAGTGCGCATGGCCTGGACGTTGGCTAAAAAATCAGCCGAGCGGGCATTCAATTGGGTAGGCAAAACGGGCATGGAGGTCTTTCCTGAAGCACGAAAAATAGGGGGGTAGACACTCGTGCGCAGCAGCACGGTTCTTCTCTGAAGAATACGCGCCCCGGCGGTGATAAGGTAGCCACTGTGGTTGCAAATGGCGCCACCTTCTGCGCTCTCGCACCCCTCTTTTGCCCAAGGCCAGTCATGCCCTCACGCACCGTCCTCAGCGCTCCCCTTCCCGCCCTCACGCCCCAAGCTCCTGCCGCTACGCCGATGGCGTTTGTGTTGGCCATCGTGCAGGCCTGCGAAAGCGCTGGTGTGGCCCCGCAGCCGCTGCTGCAACAGGCACAAATTGCGCCAGACACGGTGGCAAACCCCGAGGCCCGCGTCACCGCGTGGCAATTCGAGCGCCTCTCGGGGCTGGCGATGCAGGCACTGGACGACGAAGCGCTGGGCTGGTTCAGCCGGCGCCTGCCGTGGGGCAGCTACGGCATGTTGGCGCGCGCGTCCATCAGCGCGCCGCATTTGCAGTTGGCGATTGCCCGCTGGTGCCGCCACCACGGCCTGCTGACGCAAGACATCACGCTGGCGCTGGCGGTGCGCGGCGAGATGGCCGAAATCACCGTCACCGAGCACCGCGACTTGGGGCCGCTGCGCGAGTTTTGTTTGGTCTCGGTGCTGCGCAACATCCACGGGCTGGCGTGCTGGTGGATTGATTCGCGCATCCCGCTGCAAGGCGCGCAGTTTCCGTTTGCCGCGCCGGCGCACCACGGGGCGTACAGCGTGCTGTTTTCTGGCAGTACCCGTTTTGGCACCAGCCCGGCGACGCTGCGTTTTGATGCGCGTTATCTGGCGCTGCCGCTGCAACGCGACGAAGCCGCGCTGTGCCAAATGCTAGAGCGCGCTCTACCGCTCACCGTGCTGCAATACCGGCGCGACCGCCTGCTGGTGCAGCGCGTGCGCCAAGCGCTGGCCAGCGCCCCCGGCGCTGCCCACAGCGCCGACGCCCTGGCCGAGCGCCTGCACCTGTCACCGCGCACATTGCACCGCCAGCTGAAAGAAGAAGGTGCCTCGCTGCAAGCACTGAAAGACGAAGTGCGCCGCGAACGCGCCATCGCCCTGCTGCACCGCACCGACCGCGCCATCAAACAAGTGGCGCACGAGGCCGGTTTTAGCAACGACAAAAGCTTTATCCGCGCCTTTCGCGGCTGGACAGGGCAGTCGCCAGCGGAATTCAGGCGCAATGCGCGGGTGGGGCAAGTCAGTAGCTAATCAAAAATAATAGCTGCTAGCGCACGTATTTAAAGGGCTAGAGGCCAATTTTGCTTGAAATCAATGCTCTACAGCACTCAAAAACCGCCGCGCGTCCTTCAGCAGCAACAACCATTGCTGCTCTCGCAACGGCGAAGCGATAAAACCAAAGCGGGCATAAAAACGCGCCGCTTCCTCGTCCAGTGGATGAGTCAGCATCGCGCGGATGCCGGCCTGTTCGGCAATCAACACGGTGCGCCGAATGGCGTCTTGCAACAGACCAAAGCCAATGCCGCGCCCTTGGTCGGACTGCGACACGGCCAACCGCGCCAAAATTACCACCGGCAGCGGATATTGACCCATGCCTTTGCGGATGCGGTCGGGTGCATCAAAGGTGTCGATTTGGCCTACGGTCAGGCTGAAATAGCCCACCACGCGCTCGCCCGCAGTCGCCACAAAAGTCTTGGCCGAGCCACTGCTTTGCGCCTGCCGTGCGTGGCGCAGCAGCCAATCGGTCAACGCTGGTTTACCGCAGTCAAAGCCTTCCAGCCGATGCTGTGGCCCCAGCGGCTGCGGAGCGCCCCAACTCACGCTGCATCCCAAGGGGCTTTGCGCGAGAACAAATCGCGCAGCCCTTCATTGGGCTGCTCAGGCTGGTCTAGCAAATCCATCAAGGCTTGGTACTGGTCGCCCGACACCATGAACAGGCGCTGATCCAGCAGGGTTTGTTCCGCGGCCTGACACGCACTGTCGAGAATGAAATCGGTCAGCGACTTGCGCGCCACCTCGGCAGCGCGGCGCAGCACCGCCTCTTGCTCGACAGTGGCGCGCAGGCCAAAACGCGCGGAACGGGAGGTGGAGAATGGAGCGGCGACGGTCATGGGGCACCTCAATATATTGGATTAACAGGCCTGATGTTAGTACAAGTGGCGTACAAACTCACCCGAAAATCCCTTACTTCAACGACCCAAACACCTTCTGCAACAGTGCACTGCCTGCGGCGGCGGGATTTTGGCGCAGTTTGCGTTCTTCTTCGCCAATCACCGTGAACAGGCCGTCCAGCGTTTTGCTGGTGACGTAGTCCTCGATACGCACATCTTCCTTCTTCACCAAGCCAAAACCAGCGGCTTTTCCGGCGAAGGCGTTGTACTGCTGCGCCAAGCCGACTTGGCTGGTGGCTTGCGTCACCACCGGCAAGAATTTCTCGCCCAACGGCACGCGGGTTTTGCTGGAGAAAAAATCCGTCACCGAAGTGTCGCCGCCGGTCAGGATGTTTTTGGCGTCGGTGATGCTCATGCTTTGCACAGCGCCAATCAGCAGGTCTTTGCCCATCGGCACCGCCATTTCAGCAGCACGGTTGAGGGAGGTCTCCAGCTCTTCAATACGCTTGCCTTGGCCAAAACGCTTCATCAGCTTGGCGGCATCTGCGAGATAGCCCGGCAGCGGAATCCGCACACTCGGATTGTTCAAAAATCCGCCCGACTGACCCAGCATGCCAACGGCAGCAATGGCACCTTGCTCTAGCGCCGCTTTCACGCCGCTGCTGGCGTCGGCATTGCTCAAGCCGGACAACGACAGGGCGCGTGCCTGGGTGGCCGCCAACAGCAAAGCGCCAAATGTACCGATGCCTGCCAGGGTGAAGTCGCGTCGTTGCATGAAAATCCTTGGGTAGAGAGAAATGAGCGCGCCAGTGTGCATCAGCCGGCCAGCAACGCCGGCAACTCGGCCATGTCGGAAAACACCTGTACCACGCCGGCGGCCCGCAGCGCCTCAGCGCTGCTGTGGCCGGGGCCGCCAGGGGCGTAGCCGAAGACGATGGCGCCAGCGTCCAAGCCCGCGCGCACGCCGGTCACGCTGTCTTCGACCACCGCGCAGCGCTGCGGCGTGATACCCAACGCAGCGGCCGCGGCCAGATACACGTCGGGCGCGGGCTTGGTGCGCGCCAACTCTTGGCCGCTGAAAATGCGCCCGTCAAAAAAGGGCAGCAACCCGACTTTGGCCAGTTGCAGCGTGACCTTGGCGCGGTCAGCACCCGAGGCGCAGGCAATGCGCCCATCCAGTTGCACATGCAGGGTACTGACGGCCGTGTGTGCGCCATCGATGATTTGCAAATGCTGCTGCAAAGCCTGGTTGCGGCGTGCATAAAACACGGCCATCCAGTCTTCCGTCAACGGCCGGCCGGTATGGAATTCGATGGCCGCGCGCTCGTCGCGCACTGCCTTGCCCAAAAACCGTGCCAGGCAGTCCTGCATCGACATGACCCAGCCGGCCTCGCCCAACATGGCGTGCAAGACGCCTTGGGTGAGCAGTTCACTATCGACCAGCACGCCGTCGCAGTCAAATAAAACAGCATCAAATTTCATAGCTTATAGCGCTTATCAGGCAATGGTTTGAAGCCATTTTGGCTATAAATTAACCGTGATCAACACCCATCCCCATCGACGTAATACCAGCGCCCGTCTTCGCAGACAAAGTGGCTGTTCTCGTGCAAGCGCACCGCCCGGCCGGCGACGCGGTAGCGGGCAACGAATTCAACTTCGGCATGGGTGGCATCGAGTACACGGCGGCGGCGCACTTCCAAACCGAGCCACTGCGCGCCGGGCTCAAAGTCCAGCGCGGCCGGACGCTGCGGCGCGTGCCAAGTGGCGAGCAGGTAATTGCGCCGCTGCAGCACAAAGGCGCTGTAGCGCGAGCGCATCAGCTGCTCGGCGTCGGGCGCCGGAGTGCTGTCAAAGTGCTCCAGATAGCGGCCGCAGCAGTCGGCCAGCGCCAGCGGCTGGCGCCGGAGGGACAGCCGTCCACAAGGACAAGGAAGAGAACGGTCACAAGGAAGAACAGACATGGCGCCACGATTGTCGATGATGGCGGTACCAGCGGCGTGTCAGGCGCCGCCTCCCAGCGCCGCGCCGACACCGATGCGCGCGTGCAGCGCCACAGTGTCGCCAATCATGATGAGCGCCGGCGGACTGACCTGGTGCTCTACGCTCAAGGCGGGCAAGGTTTGCAGCGTGCCAAAGATGCTGCGCTGCTGCGGCCAGGTAGCGCGCTCGATCAGCGCGGCCGGGGTGTCGGGCGACAGGCCGTGCTCGATCAGCTTGCTGCAAATCACCCCCAGCGTGCCGATGCCCATGTAGATCACCACCGTCTGGCGCGGCCGCGCCAGCGCTTCCCAGTCCAACTCGACGGTGCGCGCTTCGCCCTCGCCCTGCAGGTGGCCAGTGGCCAGCACCAGCATGCCGGCATGGTCGCGGTGCGTCAAAGGAATGCCGACGGCGGCTGCGGCACCTTGGGCGGCGCTGATGCCGGGGATGGTGTCACAGGCAATGCCGGCGGCAGCCAGGGCCTCGGCCTCTTCGCCGCCCCGGCCAAAAATGTACGGGTCACCCCCCTTGAGGCGCACCAGCGACTTGCCCTGCTGGGCCAGCCGGACCATCAGTTCAATGATGCCCTCCTGGGGCAAGGTATGGTTGCTGCTTTTCTTGCCGACATAGATCCGCTCGGCATCCACCGGCACATGCGCCAGCACCTCCGGGGAAACCAAGTTGTCATACAGCACCACGCGTGCGCTGGCCAGGACGCGCGCGGCCTTGAGGGTGAGGAGTTCGGCATCGCCTGGGCCGGCGCCCACCAGCGTGACGCGGCCCCACGGTGCAGGCGCGGCAACGGGGCCCGGTGTGCTGCAAGACGGGGCGCCAGGTGCGGCGGAAACATCGGTGGTCATGAAAACTCCTGGATCATCGAAACGGTGGGTGAGGTCAGATTGTCAAAACAGCGGGGGGCATCGTCCTTGATACGGATCAAGGACAGGCAGGTGCCCTGCGGCAAAGATGCAGAGTATGAGAATGTTTTCAGCTTCTCCCTACCGCCCTCTGTTGAAATTTTCTTTTCTACGCTGCCGCTACTCCTCTTTTTTCTGCACCATGGCACTTCCGCTCCCTCCCTCCTCCTTGCGCAGCGTCTGGCTGAGCGCGGCGCTGGCGCTGCTGGCTGGCAGCGCCTTGGCACAAACCTCCAGCCCGACAACCACCCCGCCCACGCCCGAGCGCCAACAAGCATTGGTGCGCATGGTGCGCCAAGACTGCGGCTCCTGCCACGGCCTGTACCTGACCGGTGGCCTCGGCCCAGCGTTGACACCCGAGGCGCTGGCCGATAAACCGCTGGATTCGATGGTCGCCACCATCTACGGCGGCCGCCCCGGCACGCCGATGGCGCCGTGGAAAGCCATGCTCAGCGAGGCCGAAGCCCGCTGGATCACTGAACAGCTGTTTGCGGGGTTTCCCTCCTCCGCGCCCCCTCCGAAAGCACCCCAATGAAACGTCGCCAAAGCCTTGCCCTGATGGGCGCCTGTTTGGGCGCTTCCACCCTGACGCTGGCGGGCTGCGCCAGCGCTCCCGCCGCACCAGCCAGCGCGGCGCCAGCCGGGCTGCTGCGCGGCACCGGCGATTTAGGCGTGGTGGTGGCCCGTGCCACCGGCACGCTGGCCATCGTCAGCACCAGCGAGCGCGCGCTGCTGGCGCAGGTGACCGGCTTGGGCGATTTGTCGCACGCCTCGGTGGTGTTCTCGCGCGACGCGCGTTACGCCTATGTGTTTGGCCGCGATGGCGCGCTGACCAAGGTCGATATCCTGACCCAGCAAATCGTCGCCCGCGTGGTGCAGGCCGGCAACTCGATTGGCGGTGCCATCAGCAACGATGGCACGCTGGTGGTGGCGCAAAACTACACGCCTGGCGGCATCAAGGTGTTTGACGCAGCCACGCTGACGCTGCTGGCCGACGTGCCGGCAGAATACGCCCCCGGCCAGCGCTCGCGCGTGGTCGGTCTGGCGGATTTGCCGGGGCGGCGCTTTGTGTACAGCCTGTTTGACGCTGGTGAGATCTGGATCAGCGACTTCTCCAATCCGGCGCAACCCATCACGACCAAAATCAAGAACATTGGCCGCCAACCCTACGACGCACTGGTCACGCCCAATGGCCGGCACTACATTGCTGGCCTGTTTGGCGAAGACGGTTTGGCAATGGTCGATTTGTGGGACGAAAACCCCAAAGTGCGCCGCATTTTGGGCGGCTATGGACGCGGCCAAGAGCCGCTGCCGGTCTACAAAATGCCGCATCTGCGTGGCTGGGCCGTCGCTGGGCGCCGGGCTTATTTGCCCGCCATTGGCCGCCACGAGGTGCTGGTGGTGGACACCGACACTTGGCAAGAAGTCGGCCGCATCCCGGTCGCTGGCCAGCCGGTGTTTGTCATGGCGCGGCCCGACGGGCGCCAGGTGTGGGTGAATTTTTCCGTACCCGACTACCACCGCGTGCAGGTTATCGACACCACCACCCAGGCCATCGTGCGCACGCTGGAGCCCGGCAAAGCGGTGCTGCACATGGAGTTCACGCCGCGCGGCGAAGCGGTGTGGATCAGTGCGCGCGACGACAACCGGGTCAGCGTCATCGACACGCAGAGTTTTGCCACCACGGCGACGATGACGGTGGACTCGCCCAGCGGCATCTTCTTCACCTCACGCGCTGCGCGCATGGGGTTTTGACCATGCCAGCCGCTGTCCTACCTACCCCTCACAGCCTGCCGGCGCTAGAGCTGGCGCTGCTCAACCCGTGGCAACGCGGTTTTCCGCTGGTGCGCGCGCCATTCCAGCAGATTGCCCACCAAGCGGGCATGGAGTTAGACGCAGTGCTGGCCGGCTACGCCCAATTGCAGGCCAGCGGCGCCCTCAGCCGCATTGGCGGCGTGTTTGCCGGCCATGCCGGCGGCGCCGCACTGCTGGCTGCCATGGCGGTGCCGCCCGAGCGCCTGCACGCCGTCGCCGCGCAGGTCTCGGCCCACCCTGGCGTGAACCACAACTACGAGCGCGAGCACCACTACAACCTGTGGTTTGTCATGACCGGGCAGGACGACGCCGCCGTGCGCGCGGCGATGCAGTCGCTGGAAGAGGCCACCGGCCTGCCCGCGCTGCAACTGCGCATGGAGCGCGCCTACCGCATCGACCTCGGGTTTGACCTGCGCCAGCGCACTGCGCCCGTGCCGATGGCAGCGGCACCGGTGCGCAGCGCGGTGCCGATTGCTGCCGCTGACCGGCCACTGGCCGCGCTGCTGGAGGCCGGCGTGCCACTGGAGCCGCAGCCGTTCGACCGTTGGGCCGAGAGGCTGGGCCGCACGCCAGACGACATACTGCACACCTTGCAACAGTGGCTGGACAACGGCACGCTGCGCCGTTTGGGCGCCATCGTGCGCCACCATGAGCTGGGCTTTGACGCCAACGCCATGACGGTGTTTGACGTGCCCGACAGCGCTGTCGATGCCTGCGGCGAGCTGCTGGCGCGCGAACCCGGCGTGACGCTGGCCTATAAGCGCACGCCTGCTGCCGGCTGGCCGTACAACCTGTACTGCATGGTGCACGGGCGCGACCGCGCGGCGGTGCTGGCGGTGATCGAGCGGGTGACGGCCCTCAGTGGACTGGCGCATTACCCGCGCCAGACGCTGTTCTCGCGCCAACGCTTCAAGCAAACCGGGCCACGGCGTTTTCGGGCGCTGCCAGCCACGTCCACCCCTACTGCTAACGCCACGGAGGAGGCCCATGCTCTCAGCCTTTGATGCCCGCCTGCTAGAGCGCCTGCACGGCGATCTGCCGCTCACTGATACGCCGTTTGCCGATGTCGCTGCCGAACTGGGCAGCAGCGAAGCGGTGGTGCTGGAGCGCCTGCAAACGCTGCTGGCCGATGGCACGCTGACGCGCTTTGGCCCGCTGTTCCAGATTGAGCGCGCCGGTGGCCTGTTTGTGCTGGCCGCGATGGATGTGCCGGAAGATCGCTATGCCGCGGTCACTGCCCAGGTCAACGCCTTGCCCGAAGTGGCACATAACTACCGCCGTGAGCACGCGCTGAACATGTGGTTTGTGCTGGGCACCGAAACCCCCGCCGCCGCCGCCGCCGCCATTGAGCGCATCGAAGCCGACACTGGTTTGCCGGTGCTGGCCTTCCCCAAAGAACGTGAGTTTTTTGTCGAACTCAAACTGCCGCTGACCGGAGGTGCCCATGGCGCTGGATGACTTTGACCGCGCCTTGATCGCTGCCACCCAGCGCGGCCTGCCGCTGGTGCCACGCCCTTACGACGCGGTCGGCGCGCAATTGGGCGTTTCGGGCGCGCAGGTGCGCGAGCGTCTGGCGCAGTTGCTGGACACCGGGCTGGTGCGCCGCATCGGTGCCGTGCCCAACCACTACCGCCTCGGCTTTGTCGCCAACGGCATGAGCGTCTGGAACGTGGACGACGACCAAGTGGATGCGCTGGGCGAGCGTATCGGCCAAATCCCCGGTGTCAGCCACTGCTACCGCCGCCCGCGCCGCTTGCCGGCGTGGCCGTACAACCTGTTTGCCATGCTGCACGGGCGCACGCGCGCCGAAGTCGAGCAACAGGCGGTGCAACTAGCGCAGCTGCTGGGCAGCGCCTGCCACGGCCACGACATTTTGTATTCGACCGCCATCCTGAAGAAAACCGGCTTGCGGCTGAACACCCCCACCGTCCCAACGACACCCCACACCTCAGAAAGCTGAACCATGTTCCGCATCAGTCAATACATGCGCGAGCTCGCGCAAGCCGAAAAAACCGGCCACTACCCGCAAGCCGTGCACGCCCGCCGTGGCAGCGGCGGCGCGCCCGGCCCGGTGGTCATCTGGAACCTGATCCGCCGCTGCAACCTGACCTGCAAGCACTGCTACGCACTGTCGGCCGACCACGACTACGAAGGCGAACTCTCCACCGACGAAGTGTTTGGCGTGATGGACGATCTCAAGGGCTACCGCGTACCGGTGCTGATCCTCTCGGGCGGCGAACCGTTGATGCGGCCCGACATCTTCGAGATTGCCGAGCGCGCCAAGGCGATGAAGTTCTACACCGGCCTGTCCACCAACGGCACGCTGATCGACGAAGCTATGGCGGATCGCGTGGCGGCGACCGGTTTTGACTACGTCGGCATCAGCCTGGACGGACTGCAGCCGACGCACGACAAATTTCGCCGGCTGGACGGCGCCTTTGAGCGCAGCTTAGCCGCCGTGCGCCACCTGCACGCACGCAGTGTGAAGGTGGGACTGCGCTTCACCATGACCGCGATGAACGCACACGACCTGCCGGCGCTGCTCGATTTGATGCGCGCCGAGGAATGCGACAAGTTCTATTTTTCGCACCTGAACTACGCCGGGCGCGGCAACATCCACCGCGGGAAAGACGCGCAGTTCCAGTCCACGCGCGATGCGCTGGATTTGCTGTTTGAACGCGCCTGGCAGTCGGCGCTGGAAGGCCGTACCGAGGACTACGTCACCGGCAACAACGACGCCGATGCGGCCTACCTGCTGCAATGGGTGCAGGCGCGGATGCCGCAATGGCTGGCACCGCTGCGCGAGCGGCTGGTCGCTTGGGGCGGCAATTCGAGTGGCGTCAATGTCGCCAACATCGACAACCTCGGCACCGTGCACCCCGACACCATGTGGTGGCACCACGACCTGGGCAATGTGCGCCAGCGGCCGTTCTCGGCGATTTGGTCCGACACCTCCGAGCCACTGATGGCCGGCCTGAAGGCCAAACCGCGCCCGGTTGGCGGGCGCTGCGCACCATGCCAGTACTTTGACCTGTGCGGCGGCAACACCCGTGTGCGCGCGCAGCAACTCACCGGCGATGCTTGGGCGGAAGACCCCGGCTGCTATCTGCGCGACGACGAAATTGGCCTGGCCGCCGGCAGCGATGCCGAGCGCGTGGCGCTGACGCCGTTCAGCACCCGCCGGCGCACCATCGACATCCACCACGAGACTGAAAATGCGTAAACCCTTCCCCTTACGCCGCCTGCTGGCGGACGCTGGCAAACTGGCCCTGGGCGCCGGCCTGCTCTGGATGGGCGTAGATCTGGCCCAGGCGCAAACGCCGGCCACCCCACCCGCCGTGGTGGCCGCAGCGCCCGAAAGCAGCGCCACCCTCGACGCCGCCGCCCTCTACGGCCAGCACTGCGCCAGCTGCCACGGCGCCACGCGCACCGGCGGCATGGGCCCAGCGCTGTTGCCCGAGAGCCTGGAGCGCCTGCGCCGCCCCGAAGCCTTGCGCGTGGTGAAAGAAGGCCGCACTGCCACCCAGATGGCCGGTTTTGCACACACCCTGTCCAGCGCTGAAATCACCGCGCTGACCAATTGGATCTACCAGCCCGTCACGCCCGCCCCCGGCTGGAGCGATGCCGAGGTGCGCGCCTCGCGCGTGGAAACGGCCGGCGCCAAAGACCTGCCGGCACGCCCAACCTGGAAGGCCGACCCGATGAACATCTTCCTGGTGGTCGAAGGCGGCGACCACCATGTCTCGGTGCTGGACGGCGACCGCTTTGAAGTCATCCACCGCTTTGCCAGCCGCTACGCCCTGCACGGCGGCCCCAAGTTCACACCCGAGGGGCGCTATGTGTTCTTTGGCTCGCGTGACGGCTGGATCACCAAGTACGACCTGTGGAACCTGACCATCGTCGCCGAGGTGCGCGCTGGTTTGAACATGCGCAACGTCGCCGTCAGCGGCGATGGCCGGTGGGTGATGGCGGCCAACTACCTGCCGCGCACCGCCATGCTGTTTGATGCCGACCTGAACCTGGTCAAGCGCTTTGACGCCACCACGCAGGACGGCAAAGAGTCCTCGCGCGTTTCGGCGGTGTATGACGCGGCGCCGCGCCAGAGCTTTGTTGTGGCGCTGAAAGACATCCCGCAGGTTTGGGAGATTTCGTACAACCCACGGGTCGAGCCGATCTACGACGGCTTGGTGCACGACTACCGCTTGGGGGAAGGCATTCCTACCCCCGGTTTTCACGGCGTGCGCCGCACCAAACTAGAAGAGCCGCTGGACGACTTTTTCTTTGATCAGGAATACACCCATGTGCTGGGCTCCACGCGGCCCAAAACCGGCGCTGGAGCCGGCACGCCGACCGCACAGGTGGTCAACCTGGATGTACGGCGCAAGATTGCCGAACTGCCCATTGCCGGCATGCCGCACTTGGGCTCGGGCATCACCTTTGCCTGGAACGGCACCACGGTGCTGGCCAGCCCGAACCTGAAGGACGGTGCCATCGATGTGATCGACATGAAGACCTGGAAAATCGTCAAAACCATTCCGACTCCCGGCCCGGGATTTTTCATGCGCAGCCATGAAAACACGCCCTACGCCTGGGCCGATTCAATGATGAGCCCGACCTCGAAGGACACGCTGACGCTGATCGACAAGAAGACGCTGGAGCCGGTGGCCACGCTGCGCGAACCTGGCCGCACCCTGGCACACACGGAGTTCACCAAGGACGGCCGCTACGCCCTGGTCAGTGTCTGGGAAATGGACGGCGCGGTCATTGTGTTTGACACCCAAACGCTCAAGGAGGTCAAGCGCCTGCCCATGAGCAAGCCGGTCGGCAAATACAACGTCTGGAACAAGATCACGCGCTCGGAAGGCACATCACACTGAGCAGCCTTGTTTTACGCATGAAATAGGCCTCAAACCCTTATAGGGCCTGCGCTTTCAGCTATTGATTTCATATTTTTAAGACCTCGCCTGCTGCTGCTCAGCGCTCAGATGGAAGGTGGACACCACCTGTTTGAGCGCCTGTGCCTGCTGCTGCAACGAGGCCGCAGCGGTGGCAGCTTCTTCGACCAGCGCGGCGTTTTGTTGCGTGCTCTGATCCATTTGCAGCACGGCCTGGTTGACCTGCTCGATACCGTCGGTCTGCTCGCGCCCGGCCTGGCTGATTTCTTCAATCATGGTCGAGACCCGCAGCACGCTGTCCACCACCGCCTGCATCGTCTCCCCGGCTTCCTGCGCCAGTTGCGCACCGGCCTTGACCTCGTTGGCCGAGTTGCCAATCAGCATCTTGATCTCTTTGGCGGCGGCCGAGGAGCGCTGCGCCAGATTGCGCACTTCCGTCGCCACCACGGCAAAACCTCGCCCTTGCTCGCCCGCGCGTGCGGCTTCGACGGCCGCGTTGAGCGCCAGAATATTGGTCTGAAAGGCGATGCCCTCGATCACCCCGGTGATGTCCGAAACCTTGCGCGAGGAAGCATTGATCGAGTCCATGGTGTGGACCACCTTGGCCACCACCGCCCCACCCTGGCGCGCCACGTCCGAGGCGGAGTGCGCCAGCACGCTGGCTTGGCGCGCGTGGTCGGCGTTTTGCTTGATGTTCGAGGTCATCTGCTCCATCGATGCGGCCGTTTCTTCCAGCGCGCTGGCTTGCTGCTCGGTGCGCGCCGACAAGTCGTGGTTGCCCGCGGCAATCTGTTGTGACGCCGTGGCAATGTGTTCGGTGCCGTCGCGCACCTGCTCGACGATGTGGTGCAGGCTGTCACGCATGGCGCGGATGTCCAGCATCAGGCTGGACTGGTCGCCCGGATGGGTGCTGACCTGCACCGCCAGGTCGCCCTGCGCAATGCGGCGCGCAATGCGGCGCGCATAAGCGGGCTCGCCGCCCAACTGCTGCAACAAGTTGCGCGAAATCAGTGTGCCCACCGCCAGCAGCACCGCGCCCAGCACCAGCGCCAGCAGGCCAAAGCCGCGCGCGCGTTGCCAGATGACGACGTCCACGGTATCGACATACACGCCCGAGCCAATCACCCAGCCCCAAGGCGCAAAGCCTTTGACATAGGAAGTTTTTTCTACTGGCGTCTCGCTGCCCGGCTTGGGCCACAGGTACGGAACAATGCCGGCGCCACTGGCTTCGACGGTGCGCACAAAGTCGACAAACAGCGGCTTACCGTTGGGGTCCTTGCTGGCGCTGAGGTCTTTACCGATGAGGTCGGGGCGGATCGGGTGCATCACCATGCGCACCTGCATATCGTTGACCCAGACATATTCGTTGCCGCTGTAGCGTACGGCTTCGAGCGCAGCGAGGGCGCTTTTTTGAGCCTGCTCGTCGGTCATCACGCCTTTTTGGCCCAAGGCATGAAAGTGCGCGACAACCTCATGCGCCGCCTCCACCACTTGGCGCACGCCGGCCTGGCGCTCCTCCAGAATCAGTTGGCGCTCGGAGACCAGAAACCATCCGGTCAGCACCACAATGCCGAGCAGCGCACTCAGAACCAGAAGCGCCAATTTTCTTGCAGTCGTCATAAAAACTTCCTTGGGTCGGTACGCACCCCCGTGAAGCTGCAATACAGTGCGGCAGGCAGCGGACGAAGGGCAGCAAAGGCAGAGATTCTAGGTGTTGCCAGGTGTTTCACCGCTCCAATGGACTGTCTGCCGACAAGGCCACTAGCTCACGCGCGCAGCGGCGATAGGGCACTGGGCACCGGCTCCACGCCGGGGACGATGGCTGCATCGCTGGCAATCCGGCCATCGACCAATTCGACCAACCGGTCGCAGCGCGCAGCCAGGCGCGGGTCGTGCGTGACGACGATGAAGCTGGTGCCGCGTTCGGCGTGGATGCGGCGCAGCAGCGCAAACACTTCGGCCGACGAAGCGGTGTCCAGGTTGCCGGTGGGCTCGTCGGCCAGCACCAGCGGTGGCTCCATCACCAGCGCGCGCGCAATCGCCACGCGCTGCTGCATACCGCCCGACAACTCGCCCGGGCGCTTGTCCATGGCTTGGGCCAGGCCCACCGCATCCAGCAGGCTGCGCGCGCGCTCGCGCTGCGCGGCACTCACATGGCCCTCGCCCATCAGCGCCGGCAACGTGACGTTTTCCAGCGCAGAAAACGCCGGTAGCAAGTGGTGGAACTGGAACACGAAGCCCAGCGTGTGGCGCCGGCGCAGCGTCAGCGCGGCGTCATTGAGCCCCTGCACCGCCTCGCCCTGCAGCCGGTAGCTGCCCGAGGTCAACGGCTCCAGCAGGCCCAGGATGTTGAGCAGCGTGCTCTTGCCCGAGCCGGACGGCCCCATCAGCGCGACAAACTCACCGGCGTGGATGCGCAAATCCAGGCCATGCAACACCTCGGCTTCACTGGGCTTGCCGACGTTGTAGCTTTTTTGGACGGCGTCGAGGGCAATCAGCTCGCCGCCTGCGGCGCGGGTGACGGTGGCGGGGAGGGCGTTCACGGGCGGTCTCACAGACGGATGGCCTGCGCCGGATCGAGCTTTGCGGCGCGCCGGGCCGGCGCAATGGCAGCCACCACACCGCACACCGTGGCTACCAGGGCCACTTGCACGGCTGTCGCCAGCGGCAGGGTGATATTGAACAGCGGCAGCCCATCCGAGCCGCGCACGAAGTTGGTGAAGGCCCAGATCAGCGCCACCGCCAGCAGCAGGCCCAACGCCGAGCCGACCGCGCCAACCACCGCGCCCTGCACCAAAAACAGCCGCAGCACCTGGCCACGCGTCGCGCCCATGGCGCGCAGGATGCCGATCTCGCGCTGCTTTTGCACCACCGACACCACCAGCACGCTGGCAATGCCCAACACCACCACCGCCAGCACTACGCCGCGGATAATGCCGGTGCTGACCGACTGCGCGTTGAGGGCCGACACCAGCTGTGCGTTGCTCTCCTGCCAACTCTCGACCTTGTACGGGTACTGCGCGCGCAGCGCGTCGGCCAGGCTTTGCGCGGCCCACACATCGTCCAACGTCAGATCGAGTGCGGTGGCGCCGCCGGGCAGCGCCAGCAGGTTTTGCGCCGCACGCAGCGGCACGATGACGGTGCGCCGGTTCAGGTCGCGCACACCCAGATCGACCAACGCCGTGACGCGCAGCGACTCGCTCGACGTGCTGGTCTGGACCGTCAGCCGGTCGCCGACGCGCACGCCCAGGTCTTGCGCCAGTTCGCGCCCGACGATGGCCTCGCCCGGCTCTAGCCGCGCCGTGCCGCTGACCACCTTGGAGCGCAGGCCGATCATCCGGTCGTAGCGCTCCAGCTCCACGCCCATCAGCGCAATCGACAACACCGCCTCACCACGCAGCGCCAAGCCCGCGCCCGACACCATCGGCGACACGCCGGCCATATTCGGCAATTTCTCCAGCAGCGGCAGCAGCGCCTGCCAGTTGGCCACCGAGCGCGGGCGCTGGGCGCGTGGCTGGGTTTCGGTCAGCACGCGGGCGCCAGGCAAAAGTGCCGCGGCGGGCGTGACCACGTCGTCGGGCGCGCGCACGCTGATGTGCGCCTGCGCGCCCAATGTTTTGGTCAGGGTGCTGTTCTGCAGGCCGCTGATCAGCGCCGAGATGTAGGCAATCACCGCCACACCGGCGGCCACGCCGACAACGATCAGCACGGTCTGCATCCGTCCCTCGCGCAAAAAACGCAGCGCCACGCGCAACTCAAAACCGGGCCAGAGCATCGCGGCACCTCCGGCCTAGCGGCCCATGGCATTGGACATGGCGCTGCCAGCGTCTTCGGCGCGGGCGCCGTTGCCAGCGTTGGCGCCAGCAGCCGGCGTCCAGGCCACCGGCCGGGCACGCACACGCTGGCCGGGGCGCAACGCACCCTCTTTGCCAGCACTGCGTTGCAGCACCTGATCGCCTTCAGCCAGACCATCCAGCACCTCGACTGCGCCGAGCGTGTGCAGGCCCAGGCGCACGCTGCGCAGTTCGGCGCGGCTGCCCTGCACCACCAGCACATCGCGCACGTCCTGCGCTGTAGGTACGCTGCCCGCCGCCAAGGCCCGCAGCGCGGACTGCGGCAGCACCAGCGCGGCATCGCGCCGGCCGGTCTGCACCTCGACCGACAGCGTCATGTCTTCGCGCAGAAAAGCCGGGGGCGCACCGGTCAACGCGAACTTGACTTCAATGGCGCCGCGCTGCGCATCGACGGCGGGCGCCAGGCTCAGCACCCGCGCGGCAAAGCGCCGGTCAGGAAAGGCGTCGGCCACCACCGCAGCGTTCTGGTCGGGGCGCAACTGGTCCAGAAAGCGTTCGTCCACCTGCGCCACCAGTTGCGTCGGGCCGGCCAGCGCCAGGCTGAGCAGCGCCTTGCCCGGCTGCACGATCTGCCCTGGCTCCACTGCGCGCACCAGCACCCGCGCATCCAGCGGTGCGCGCAGGTGGGCCTGCGCCAACCGCGCGCGCGCAGCACCGACAGCAGCACGCGCCACCTCCAGCTGCGCCTGCGCCTGCGCCACATCGGTACCGGCCTCCTGGCTGGCCTGCACCTGGGCGCGCGCGCTGAGCGCCTGCGCGTCGGCCACGGCGGCGGCGCGGCGGGCGTCGTCCAGCTGCGCCGCGCTGTAAAAGCCCTGCGCCACCAGTTGCTGTGCGCGCAGCAGTGCCGCGCTGGCGGCGCGCTGCGTGGCCTCGGTCTGCGCCAGCGTTGCCTGCACCGCCGTGCGTCCGCTGCCGCGCCGGCCGGCCAGCGCGGCAGCAGCCTGCTGCGCGGCGGCTTCAGCCTGTGCCAACGCGGCGCGCAATTCCGCATCCTCCAGTTGCACCAGCACGTCGCCGGCCTGCACCACGTCGCCCTCGCGCACCCGCACCTGATCCACGCGGCCGGTAACGGTGCTGCCAATGTCCACGCGCGACAGCGTCGCCACGCGCGCCGAAAACTGCAGCGTACGCACCAGCGGCGCGCGCCGCATTTCGATCACCTCGACCTGCGGGCCACGCCACCAGGCCACCCCAGCGACCAGCAGGCCGGCCAGCAGCAGCACTGCGCCCAGCAGCCACAGGGCGTAGCGGCGCGTGGTTGTCACGGCAGCGCCCCGATGTCCAGCGCGCCACCCGCCACCTGCGGCGGCGTCACGCCCAAATGCCGATACGCGGCCAGCGTGGCGATGCGCCCACGCGGCGTGCGCTGCACATAGCCTTGCTGGATCAGGTATGGCTCGATCACGTCCTCAATCGTCCCAGACTCCTCGCCAATGCTGGCGGCGATGTTGTCCAGCCCGACCGGACCGCCGTCAAAGCGGTGAATCAGCGCCTCTAAAAACTTGCGGTCCATCACGTCAAAGCCCTGCGGATCCACGTCCAGCATCGCCAGCGCACGGTTGGCAATGTCCAGCGTGATCTGGCCGTTGCCCTTGACGTCGGCGTAGTCGCGCACCCGGCGCAAGAGCCGGTTGGCAATGCGCGGCGTGCCACGCGAGCGCCGCGCCAACTCAAAACCGCCCTCCTCATCCATCGGCGTGCCGAGCAGCCCGGCGCTGCGCTTGACGATGCGCGCCAGCTCCTCGGGCGTATAAAACTCCAGCCGCGCCACGATGCCAAAACGGTCGCGCAGCGGGTTGGTCAACATGCCGGCGCGCGTCGTCGCGCCGACCAGTGTGAACGGCTGCAAATCGAGCTTGATGGAGCGCGCCGCTGGCCCCTCGCCAATCATGATGTCGATCTGGTAGTCCTCCAGCGCCGGGTAGAGAATTTCTTCGACCACCGGACTCAAGCGGTGGATTTCGTCGATGAACAGCACATCGTTGGCCTCCAGATTGGTCAGCAGCGCCGCCAGATCTTTTGGCTTCTCCAACACCGGCCCGCTGGTCTGGCGCAGATTCACGCCCAGCTCGGCGGCAATGATGTGGCTCAGCGTGGTTTTGCCCAGCCCCGGCGGGCCAAACAGCAGCACGTGGTCCAGTGCCTCGCCACGCTTTTTGGCCGCGCCGATAAAAATCTCCAACTGCTCACGCGCCTTGGCCTGGCCAACGTATTCATCGAGCAGCTTGGGCCGCAGCGCGCGCTCGATGGCCTCTTCATGCGGCGAGGCCGTAGCGGCAGATATCACGCGCTTGGACGGCGCGGGGGCAAAGTCGTCGGTCTGGATGCTCATGAAAACTCCGGTTTACTTGCCCAACCCCTTGAGCGCCAACTTGATGCCATCGCTCACGCCGACGTCCGCCGGCAGGGCTTTCAGCGCCGTGGCCGCGTCCTTGTCGCTGTAACCCAGCGCCAGCAACGCTTGCAAAATATCGGCCTGCGCGGCAGAACTGGTCTGGTGCGGCACGCTGCCGATGTCCGCGCCCAGCTTGCCCTTCAATTCCAGCAACAAGCGCTCGGCGGTTTTTTTGCCGATGCCGGGCACTTTGACCAAACGACCGACCTCTTGCAAGGTGATGGCTTGCGCCAAATCCTCGACGCCCAAACCGCTCAAAATGCCCAGCGCCATGCGCGGCCCGACGCCAGCAATTTTGATCAACTGGCGAAACGCCGCCCGCTCGGCCACTGTGGCAAAGCCGTAGAGCAACTGCGCATCCTCGCGCACGATGAACTGCGTCAGCAGACTGACACGTTCACCGAGCGCGGGCAGGTTATAAAAAGTGCTCATCGGCACTTGCACTTCATAGCCGACGCCAGCGCAGTCCACCAGCACTTCGGGGGGGTTCTTCTCCAGCAGGGTGCCGGTCAATTTGCCTATCATTGCGATCCTTTGCCGCCGGTTGGCAGCCACAGCCCGGAATTATCAACTTTGATCCTGCGCCACACTTTTCTCCCCCACAACAACACCCGCTTGGCGCACCTGTGCGGCCCCGCCGACGCGCATTTGCGCACTATCGAGTCGGCACTGCAGATCCACATTGCGCATCGCCATGAGCAATTCAAAATCGACGGCGCCAAAGCGCGCGCAACCCAGGCGCTGGAATTGCTGCAAGCGCTGTACGAGATGGCCGAGCGCCCGATCAGCGAAGAGCACATTCAACTGATGCTGGCCGGCGACAGCGCCATGCTGCAAGCCCCGACCAGCGCGCCGGTGCTGAACACCCGCCGCGCCGACCTGCGCGCACGCACGCCAATGCAGGCGATGTACCTGGAAAACATCGCCACCCACGACATCACCTTTGGCATCGGCCCGGCCGGCACCGGCAAGACCTATCTGGCGGTGGCCTGCGCCGTCGATGCGCTGGAGCGCAGCGAAGTGCAGCGCATCGTGCTGACGCGCCCGGCGGTTGAAGCCGGCGAGCGCCTCGGCTTTCTGCCCGGCGACTTGGCGCAAAAAGTCGATCCCTATTTGCGTCCGCTGTACGACGCGCTGTACGACCTGATGGGCCACGACAAGGTGCAAAAAGCCTTTGAGCGCAACCAGTTGGAAATCGCCCCGCTGGCCTTCATGCGCGGGCGCACGCTGAGCAACGCTTTCATCATCCTGGACGAGGCGCAAAACACCACGCCCGAGCAGATGAAGATGTTTTTGACGCGCATCGGCTTTGGTGCGCGCGCGGTGGTGACCGGCGACGTCAGCCAAATCGACCTGCCCAAAGGCGCGCTGAGCGGCCTGATCGACGCCGAGCGCGTCTTGAAGCGGGTGAAGGGCATCGCAGTGACGCGCTTCAGCAGCGCCGACGTGGTGCGCCACCCGCTGGTCGCCCGCATCGTCGATGCCTACGATGCCCGCAGCGTCGATTAATGCTATTAATTAAATAGCTATAACCGCACACATCTAAAGGGCCAGAGGCCTAAAACACTTAAAAACCCATCTCCCAATGCCCCTGTCCGCCCTCACGCTCTCGCTGCAATTTGCCCGCTTTGACGGCGCTGCCGAACACCGCGCCGCCCTGCCGCGCCATAAAGTTACCCGTTGGATTCGCCACGCGCTGGCGCTGGACGCAGAAATCACTGTGCGCATCGTCGGCGCCGAAGAAGGCCAACAGCTCAACCGCGACTACCGGCAAAAAGACTACGCCACCAACGTGCTGACCTTCGACTACACGCAAGAGCCAGTCGTCACCGCCGACTTGGTGCTGTGCGCCCCGGTGGTGGCGCGCGAAGCGGCGGAGCAAAACAAGTCCCTCGAAGAGCACTACGCCCACCTGCTGGTGCACGGCGCGCTGCACGCCCAAGGCTGGGACCACGAAACCAGCGACGCCGACGCGCAAGAGATGGAAGCCTATGAAACCGACATTCTCACCGGCCTAGGTTTTACTGACCCGTATGCGGCCTGAGCGCGACTATGTTTGACATCGCCCTGCTCCTGACCGCCGCCTTCGTCGCTGGCGCGCTGAACGCCGTCGCTGGCGGTGGCAGTTTTTTGACGCTGCCGGCGCTGGTGTTCGTCGGCATCCCGCCGGTGATTGCCAACGCCACTGGCACTGTGGCGCTGCTGCCCGGCTACGCGGCGGGCGCCTGGGGTTTTCGCGAAGACACCGCCCCGCCGCCGGGGCTGTCGATGCAGCTGCTGGTAGTGCTGTCGCTGATCGGCGGCGCGGCGGGCGCGGCCTTGCTGCTGGTGACGTCGAACGAAATGTTCGCCATCGTCGTGCCGTGGCTGCTGCTGGCCGCCACCCTGCTGTTCGCCTTCGGCCCGCAACTGCGCCAGAGGCTGGCGGGAGGCAAGCCCTCCACCACCAAAGCCACCCTCGGCGTGCTGGCCGTGGCGGTGTACGGCGGCTATTTCAATGGCGGCCTGGGCATCCTGCTGCTGGCGCTGTTTGGCCTGCTAGGGCAAACCCAGCTCAACGCCATGAACGGCCTGAAGAATCTGGTCAGCACCTTGCTGACCGCGATTGCCGTGGCGGTTTATGCGGCGGGTGGCGTCGTCAACTGGCGCTACGCCCTGCTGATGATGGTGGCCGCCACGGCCGGCGGCTACATCGGCGCCCGCGTGGCACGGCGCATTCCGGCCGTCTGGCTGCGCTGGGGCATTGTGGCGACGGGGTTGGTGATGACAGGGATATTTTTCTATCGCCAGTGAGGTGGGTGGCCAACAGCATAGGCCCTGCTCAGCAAGGCTTTGACAGGTGCTGAGCGACACAGGGGATATGCCATTTTTTGCTGCGACGGTAGTCAATGGTTGACTCTGCTTTTCACCGCCGGTGCACGAATCGACCGCTATGTCTGCTCACCCTTTGCGCCACGTGCCTTTCACTGCCGATGATTACTTAGCTTGGGAGGCCGGGCAACTGGAGCGGCACGAGTTCATGGACGGCAAGGTCTTTGCCCTGGCTGGCGCGGAGGATTCAGAATAAAAACTACCTCTAGCCCTTTATATATAAGCGCTAGCAGCTATTGTTTTTATCAAACGACCACCGGCACCATGCGCAGCGGAATCGTCACTGGGCCGTCATTCACCAGATGCACCTGCATGTCAGCGGCAAATTCGCCGGTGGCCACTTCAGCGTGCGCAGCGCGGGCGCGGGAGACGAAATAGTCATACAGGCGCCGACCCTCGGCGGGTGCAGCGGCCTGGGTGAAGCTGGGGCGGTTACCGCCGCTGGTGTCGGCCGCCAGCGTGAACTGGCTGACCAGCAACAGCCCGCCGCCCGTGTCCTGCACGCTGCGGTTCATCTTGCCGGCGTCGTCATTAAAGATGCGCAGCTTGAGCAGTTTGGCCAGCAGCTTGTCAGCCTCGACCTCGGTGTCGCCGCGCTCGGCGCAGACCAGCACCAACAGGCCGGCGCCAATGGCGCCGATGGTTTGCCCATCCACCTCGACACGCGCTTCGCGCACGCGCTGCAGCAGGCTGATCATTCTTCGTCGGTCACCAGCCGTGCCTTGACGCTCTTACCCTTGACCCGGCCGGCATTCAAGCGCTGCACTACCTGCGGCGCAATCTCACGCGCGACGGCGACGTAGGTCGAGAACTCGTTGACGTTGATCTTGCCAACCTGCTCGCGCACATAGCCCATATCGCCCGTGAGCGCGCCCAGCACGTCGCCGGCGCGGATTTTTTCTTTGCGCCCGCCAATGATTTGGATGGTCGCCATCGGCGGCACCAAGGGGCCTTGACCGCTGGGAGTCAGCTCGCTGACCAAGCTCCACTGCGATTCGCGGCCTTGCAGCACTTCAATTTTGCCGACGCTGCCCATCTCGTCCATGCTGACCAAGTTGAGCGCCAGCCCTTGCGCGTCGCCCCGGCCGGTGCGGCCGATGCGGTGGATGTGGATTTCGGCGTCGGGCGTGACATCGACGTTGATCACGGCGGCCAAGTCGGCAATGTCCAGCCCACGCGCCGCCACGTCGGTCGCCACCAGCACCGAGCAGCTGCGGTTGGCAAACTGCACCAGCACTTGGTCGCGCTCGCGCTGCTCCAGTTCACCGTACAGCGCCAGCGCGCTGACGCCTTGGGCCTGCAGCACGCCGACCAAATCGCGGCACTGCTGTTTGGTGTTGCAAAAGGCAATCGACGATTCGGGGCGAAAGTGCTCCAGCAGCAGGCCGACGGTGTGCAGGCGCTGGCTGTTTTTGATCTCGTACCAACGCTGCTCAATCTTGCCGGCGCTGTGTTGCGCTTGGACGGTGATTTGCTGCGGGTTCTTCATGAACTGCTGGCTGAGCTTGGCGATACCTTCGGGGTAGGTGGCCGAAAACAACAGCGTTTGGCGGTTTTTGGACGGGCACTGGCGCGCCACGGTGGCGATGTCGTCAAAAAAACCCATGTCCAGCATCCGGTCGGCCTCGTCGAGCACCAAGGTGTTGAGCTGGTCGAGCACCAGATACGAGCGCTCCAAGTGGTCCATCACGCGGCCGGGCGTGCCAACGACAATGTGCGCGCCGTGCGACAGGCTTTGCGCCTGCCCGCGCAGCGGCACGCCGCCGCACAGGGTGACGACTTTGACGTTGTCGCTAGAGCGCGCCAAGCGGCGAATCTCAGCGCTGACTTGGTCGGCCAGCTCGCGCGTTGGACACAGCACCAGCGCTTGCACGCCAAAGCAGCGCGGGTTCAGGCGGGCCAGCAGCGCCAGACCAAAGGCGGCGGTCTTGCCGCTGCCGGTGCTGGCTTGGGCAATCAGGTCGTTGCCCAGCAAAGCGGGCGGCAAGCTGGCGGCTTGGATGGGGGTCATGTGCAGGTAGCCCAGTTGCTGCAAATTAGCCAAAGTGGCCGGGCTGAGCGCGAGGGCGCTGAAGTCTTGGGCGCTGTGCGCGGAGGTGGAAGTCATGCGCCGATTATCGGGCGTTGGGGCCGGCAAGGCCGGGCCTTCACCCTCCATGCCCACAGAGGCTGGCGGGAAGCGAATTAAAAAAGTGAGCTAGTAGCGCTTGTATCTATTGATTTTCAAGATTAAAACAACCTGAAAGCCAATGAATACCAGCGCTAGAAGCTATGAATTTTGAATTGGTGATTCGTTAAGGTAACAGCCCCAGCGCCGCCAATTCATCCTCAGTGAACAGCCGCGAGCGCGTATGAAAGGCCTTGCCCAACGGCCCTTCGAGCGAGAAGGTGCCGCCGCCGTGGCCGTCCAACACGTCGATGATCAGCTGGGTGTGTTTCCACGTTTCATATTGGCTCGCACCGATATAAAAGCGGCAGCCGCCGATGTCGCCCAAGTAGACATCACCGGCACCTATCGTCAGTTCGCCGGGCAGGTAGGCATTGGCGGCGCTGTTGTCGCAGCAGCCGCCCGACTGGTGAAAGAAGATCTCGCCGTGCTGGTGTTGCAGCACGGCAATCAGCGCCAGTGCGGCGGGTGTGGCAGTGACTTTATCGACCATGGGGAGCCTCCTCACCGACGGGTGCTTGGTGGTTTCAGAAGAAGCCGAGCTTGTCTTCGCTGTAGCTGACCAGCAGGTTTTTGGTTTGCTGGTAGTGGCCCAGCGCCATCTTGTGGTTTTCGCGGCCCAGGCCGGATTCCTTGTAGCCACCAAAAGCGGCGTGCGCCGGGTAGGCGTGGTAGCAATTGGTCCACACGCGCCCGGCCTTGATGGCGCGGCCCATGCGGTAGGCCACGTTGCCGTTGCGGCTCCACACGCCGGCGCCCAAGCCGTACAGCGTGTCGTTGGCAATTTCTAGCGCCTCGGCCTCGTCCTTGAAAGTAGTCACGGCCAGCACCGGGCCAAAAATTTCTTCCTGGAAGATGCGCATTTTGTTGTGGCCCTTGAACAGCGTCGGCTGCACGTAGTAGCCGCCAGCCAGGTCGCCCTCTTGGTGCGCCTGCGCGCCACCGGCCAACACCTGCGCACCTTCTTGTTGGCCCAGCTCCAGGTACGAGAGGATTTTGGTCAGCTGCTCTTTCGATGCCTGCGCGCCGATCATGGTGTCAGTGTCCAGCGGGTCGCCTTGCTTGATGGCGGCGACGCGCTGCAAGACGCGCTCCATGAAACGGTCGTAAATCGACTCTTGGATCAGCGCACGTGAGGGGCAGGTGCAGACCTCGCCCTGGTTGAAAGCAAACAACACCAGCCCTTCGATGGCCTTGTCCAAAAAGGAGTCGTCCTTGTCCATGATGTCGGCAAAGAACACGTTGGGCGACTTGCCGCCCAGTTCCAGCGTGGCGGGAATCAGGTTGTTGGCGGCGGCTTGCGCCACCACACGACCCGTGCTGGTGCTACCGGTGAAGGCGATTTTGGCAATGCGCCGGCTGCTGGCCAGCGGCATACCGGCCTCGCGGCCAAAACCGTTGACGATGTTGAGCACGCCCGGTGGCAACAGGTCGCTGATCAGTTCGGCCAGCAGCAAGATGCTGATGGGGGTCGATTCCGCTGGTTTGAGCACCACGCAGTTGCCGGCGGCCAGCGCGGGCGAGAGCTTCCATGCGGCCATCAGGATGGGGAAGTTCCATGGAATGATCTGGCCGACCACGCCCAAGGGCTCGTAGTAGTGATAAGCCATGGTGTGCTGGTCAATCTCGCTGATGCCGCCTTCTTGGGCACGCACTACGCCAGCGAAGTAGCGGAAATGATCGACCGCCAGCGGAATATCAGCGTTGAGCGTTTCGCGGATCGGTTTGCCGTTGTCCACGGTTTCGGCATAGGCCAAATACTCCAAGTTGGCCTCGATGCGATCGGCGATTTTCAGCAACACGTTGGAGCGCTCGGTGGGCGAGGTTTTGCCCCAAGCATCGGCCGCTGCGTGGGCGGCGTCGAGGGCCAATTCAATGTCGGGCGCGGTGGAGCGCGCCGCCTGCGTGTAGACCTGTCCGCTGATCGGCGTGATGACGTCGAAATACTGACCACCCACGGGCGCCACCCACTGGCCGCCGATGAAGTTGTCGTATTGCTTCTTGAAGTTGACGGTGGCGCCTGGGGTACCTGGGGCTGCGTAAATCATGTGCTTGTCTCCTGAAAATAGTTATGGACACCTGGCCCCGCACAGGGCCGGTACCGTAGTGCTATCAAGAGTCGTGCCAAGTTACCGCGCGCCGGTGTGCCAGTGGCCTGGCAAACCAGAAAACAGTTTTTAAGCCATTGATTCAGAAAGAATATTTTTCTTTGGCGCTATTCTCTCCAGCGCCAGTCTCGGCGCTAGCGGTGCTTGTCCGGGCTGCAGCCCAGCGCGCGGACGTTGCAGTCTGGAACAGTTGCCTCCATCTGGAACACCCGTAAAAGCATATGGAAAATACGTTTTTTCTCGTGTCGCCCCCTACACTGCGCCAGACAGGCAGACCCACTGCCGCAGGAGACAAATCCATGCCCCGCACGCACCCCCCTGTGTCCGCACCCGCGCTGCGCCATGCCCGCTGGCAGTTGCTGGACGGACGCACGCCGCCTGCCGGGGCGGTACGTGAGCATCTGGTGCATTCCTGGCAGCGCAGCATGGATGCGGGTCTGCAACCGTCTGGCGAACACCGCCATGCACGCCACTTCGCGGGCATCGAGTTGGCCCAGGCGCGGGCCGGCAACCGCGCGCTGATCGACCACTCGCAGCCGGTAATGGAGTACCTGTTTGAGCAGGTGCGCCACAGCCACAGCATCGTGGTGCTGGCGGATCGCCATGGCGTACTCATGCACACCCTGGGCGACACCGGTTTTGTCAGCAAAGCCGAGCGCGTGGCACTGACCACCGGCGCCAGCTGGCACGAACAGGACCGGGGCACCAACGCCATTGGCACCGCCTTGGCCGAAGCGCGCGAGGTGGAAATCCACGGCGCCGAGCATTACCTGGAGCGCAACGACATCCTGACCTGTGCGGCGGCGCCCATCGTCTCGGCGCAGGGCGATCTGCTGGGCGTCATCGATATCTCGGGCGATCGGCGCAGCCACCACGCGCATACCCTGGGGCTGGTGCATACCGCAGCACGCATGATTGAAAACCGCCTGTTCACCTGCGCTTGGTCAGCCCCGCTGCAGTTGCACCTGCACCCGCGCCCCCACGGCATTGGCACCGTGGCCGAAGGCTTGGTGGCACTGTCGCAAGACGGCTGGATCGTCGGCGCCAACCGCCAGGGCCTGGCGCTGCTCGGACTGACGCACGCCGACCTGCACGTGACCCCGCTGGCGCAGGTACTGGACATATCCATGGACGCCTTGCTGGCGCACAGCGGCCAGCGCACGCCGATGCCGCTGGTGGTGTACTGCCGCAACGGCCGCACACTGCACGCCTTGGCCCAAGCGGGACCACCGTGGACGCAGACCGGGCAGGCATACGCCGCGCCAGCCATTCCGTCCCCCGCACCCACACTCGCATCCGATGCCTTAGCACAATTAGACACCGGTGACGCCACTTGGCGCGCTGCCAGCGACAAGGCCCGCCGCGTTGCCGACAAAGGCATTGCGCTGCTGATCCAAGGCGAATCGGGTGTGGGCAAAGAGTTGTTTGCCCGCGCGGTGCACGACAGCTCGCAGCGGCGCAACCGCCCGTTCATCGCCATCAACTGCGCGGCGATTCCTGAACATTTGATAGAAGCCGAGTTGTTTGGCTACACCGCTGGCGCTTTTTCGGGCGCCAGCAAGCAAGGCAGCCCGGGACGGCTGCGCGAAGCCGAGGGTGGCACGCTGTTTCTGGACGAGATCGGCGATATGCCGCTGGCGCTGCAAACCCGCCTGCTGCGCGTACTGCAAGAGCGCCAAGTGACACCGCTGGGCAGCGGGCAGGCGGTGCCGGTGGACTTTGCCCTGATCTGCGCCACGCACCAGCCGCTGCGCGAGGCGACCGAGGCCGGGCGTTTTCGCAGCGACCTGTATTACCGGCTGAACGGCCTGACCGTGCAGCTACCACCCCTGCGCGCGCGCAGCGACTTTGCAGCCCTGACCACGCAACTGCTGCGCACCCTGGGCGCCGCACCGGCCCTGGCGCCCACCGAAGCCCTGCTGGCGCGCCTGGCGGCCTACCATTGGCCGGGCAATCTGCGCCAGTACGCCAATGCGCTGCGCACAGCGTTGGCCCTGCACAACCCGGACGAGCCGCACCTGGACTGGCAGCACCTGCCCGACGACTTGCAGGCCGATTTGCAAAATCCGGCCGTGTGCGGCACTGCCGCCCAGACGGCGCCGCAACGCCCTGCCGCTGCAACCCGGCCCATTCCCCTGGTCGGCCAGACATTGGCTAACCTGTCACGTGCCGCCATGGCGCAGGCGGTGCAGGACACGCAAGGCAATTGGTCGGCCGCTGCGCGACAACTGGGCATCAGCCGACAGACGCTGTACCGCAAAATGGCCGCGCTATAAGCACCCACTTGCGACCTGCCGCTACCAGCAAAAGCTGGCGTTAGCTTCGTGCAAGAATCAAGGCGTAACGTAAGGTAAACAAATCCACACACTGCAAGTGTGGATACACGGTTTGCAACAAATGACACGGGTGCCTGATATGTCTGATATGGCCATGGCGTTGAACACGGTGCGCTCCAGCCCGGCGGGCCCCCAAGAGGGCTGGCTGCAACTGCTGGCCCATACGCTGCCTGGGGGCGTAGGCTATTTTGCTGCCGACTCTCTGCGCTGTGTGTGGGCCAGTCCCCTTTTGGCGGCCTACAACGGCTACACCGCGCGCTCTGCCCTGGAAAAAACCATGCCACAGGTGCTGGGCGACAACGCCTGGAACCTGCTGGAGGGCCAACTGGCCGGCGACTTGCAGCGCACCGACCTGACCTGTCTGTGCGACCACCCCTCGCCCTGCGGCAATGTGCGCAAAAGTGAAATCCAGTTGCGCGCGCACCGGGATGCGACCAGCACGGTGTTGGGCTGGCTGGTACTGGTGCATGACCGCACAGCGCAGTGGCTGGCCGATCGCGCGGTACAGCACAGCGAAGAACGTCTGCGCAAGTTTGCCGCCGCAACCGATGAGGCCATTCTGTTTCACCGCGCTGGCAACTTCCTCGATGGCAATGCCGCACTGCAAAGGCTTACCGGGCATTCAGCGGCCGAACTGATGGGTCGCAATATCTATGACCTGCTGCCCCAGCGCTTTCAGGGCCCGGCGGGCGAATATGAACGCTACGGCGGTGAATACCTGTTTGAGGCGGCGATCGTGCACCGCAGCGGACACGAGGTACCAGTCGAAATAGTCGGTAAGACTATGCCCGAGCAGGATGCCAGCTACCGCATTGTGGTGCTGCGCAACATCACCCAGCGCAAACAGGCACAGCAGCAGGAAGCCTTCCAGCGACTGCACGACCCCCTGACGCAACTGCCCAACCGCCGCCACCTGATGGATCTGCTGGACAACGCCCTGGCGCAGGCCCAGCAAGAACGCACGCAGGCGGCAGTGCTGTTTGTCGATCTCGACCATTTCAAGACCATCAACGACTCGCTGGGCCACCAGGCGGGCGACCGGCTGCTGTGCGAGATGGCCCGGCGCCTGCGCGCTACGGTGCGCGACGAAGACGTGGTGGCGCGCCTGAACGGCGACAAGTTCGCCATCGTGCTTACGCAGATCCAGAGCCGCGACAACGCCGCCGCTGCGGCCGACAAGCTGATTCTGGCGGTGTGCCAGTCCATCACCCTGGACAACACGCCCCTGACGCTCTCGCCCTCGATCGGTATCGCCATGTACCCCGATGACGGGCTCGATGCGCTGGAGCTACTGCGCAATGCCGACGCCGCCATGTACCACGCCAAAGACAGCGGGCGGGCCAACCGGCAGTTTTATGCCCCCGACATGGCCGGGCGCGCCACCGAGGTGCTGCGCAAAGAGCGCCTGCTGCGCGCCGCGATTGCGCAGGGCTCCTTTGTGCTGCACTACCAGCCGCAGCTGCGCTTGTCCGATGGCGCACTGGCCGGCTTTGAAGCACTGGTGCGCTGGCAACACCCCGAGCGCGGCCTGGTCGGGCCGGACGAATTCATCAGCTTTGCCGAATCGCGCGGCCTGATCACGCCGATTGGTCGCTGGGTGCTGCAAGAGGCCTGCCGCCAGCTGAAAGAGTGGCAGACGCAGGGGCTGGCGTTTGTGCCGGTGGCAGTCAACCTGTCGGCGCTGGAATTTCGCCAGCGCGACGTTGCCGCCGACATTGCCCAGGTGCTGCAGGACAGCGGGCTGGCGCCGCAGTACCTGGACATCGAACTGACCGAATCGGTGCTGATGCACAACGCCTCGCAGGGACTGGCCACACTGCACGCCCTCAAGGCGCTGGGCGTGGGCATTTCGATTGACGACTTTGGCACCGGCTATTCGTCGCTGGCCTACCTGAAGCGCTACCCGATCGACAAGCTCAAGATCGACCGCTCGTTTGTCATGGACACGCCGGGCAGCAGCGAAGATGTGGCCATCGTCACCGCCATCATCCAGATGGGGCGCAGCCTGCAACTCAGCACCGTGGCCGAAGGGGTCGAAACACCTGAGCAAATCGCGCTGATGCAGCGCCTGGGCTGCGATCTGGCGCAGGGGCATGGCTTGTCGCTGCCCATGAATGCCGCCCAAACCGTTGTCTGGCTACACGCGCGCCAGCAGTTGGCGCAGGTGGCATAAGGCGGCACTAGGCGACAGAGGGGCAGCCACCCAAGCGTCATCGAAGGCGTGGACAATGCCGTCCATGCCCCAGATCCCCCACTTCATAGCCCCCAGCCACCACACCGACCCGGCCCAGGCGCTGGCCCAGGTGCAGCGCATCTACCAGCAGCAGATTGAACACCTGCGCGCCGCCATGCAGCGCTTTGTCGCTGGCGACATTCCAGTGCAACCGGTGCACGCGTTCTATCCCTTTGTGCGTGTGCACACCACCACCGTGGCGCGCGCCGACAGCACGCTGGCTTATGGTTTTGTCGAGGGCCCCCCGGGGCGCTACGAAACCACGCTGACCCGCCCCGACCTGTTTGGCGCCTACTATGCCGAGCAGTTTCGGCTGCTGCGCAAAAATCATGGCGTGGAGTTGGAAGTGGGCACCAGTACGCACCCGATCCCGATCCACTTCTCGTTTGCCGAGCACGACCACATTGAGGGCTCGCTCAGCCCCGAGCGGCGCACCCTCATGCGCGACCTATTTGACCTGCCGGACCTGGCCGCCATGGACGATGGCATTGCCAACGGCACTTGGCAGGCGCTCCCGGGCGAGGCGCAGCCGCTGTCGCTGTTCACCGCGCCGCGCGTGGACTATTCGCTGCACCGCCTGCGCCACTACACCGGCACCCTGCCGGAGTGGTTCCAGAACTTTGTGCTGTTCACCAACTACCAGTTCTACATCGACGAATTCGTGCGCCTGGGACATGCCGAGATGGCGAATCCGGACAGCGAATACACCGCTTTCATCGAGCCGGGTAACGTCATCACGCGCAGAAGCGGGCTGGCAGCGCAGGCCAACGACGAGCTGGGCGTGCCGCCGCCGCGCCTGCCGCAAATGCCCGCCTACCACCTAGTGCGCGCCGACAAGAGCGGCACCACCATGGTCAACATCGGTGTCGGCCCGGCCAATGCCAAAACCATCACCGACCACATTGCCGTACTGCGCCCGCACGCCTGGATGATGCTGGGCCACTGCGCCGGCCTGCGCCACACCCAGCAGCTGGGCGACTACGTGCTGGCGCACGCCTATGTGCGCGAAGACCATGTGCTGGACGAAGAACTACCGCTGTGGGTACCGATTCCGGCGCTGGCAGAAATCCAGGTGGCGTTGGAACAGGCGGTGGCCGACGTGACGCAAATGGGGCGCGACCAGCTCAAGCGCATCATGCGCACCGGCACCGTGGCCAGCACCGACAACCGCAATTGGGAGCTGCTGCCGGACAACCTGCCCCAGCGCCGCTTCAGCCAGAGCCGGGCGATTGCGCTGGACATGGAGAGCGCCACCATCGCCGCTAACGGTTTTAGGTTTCGGGTGCCCTACGGCACCTTGCTGTGCGTCAGCGACAAGCCGCTGCACGGCGAGATCAAGCTGCCCGGCATGGCCAACCATTTCTACCGCGAGCGCGTCGATCAGCACCTGCGCATCGGTATGCGCACCATTGAGCTGCTGCGCGAAGGCGGCACGCACCGCCTGCACAGCCGCAAGCTGCGCAGCTTTGCCGAGGTGGCTTTTCAGTAAAAAATGTATCAATATGCCTACGAAAAAGCCATTGTTACCCCCGGTGGCTTTTTTCGTATGGCGAACTACCTAAGACAAACCCTGTGTTGGTCGCACAACGCACTCTCCACAATGGTCCGTGGGCCACAGCGCGCCCACCACATAAAAACCAGGAGACAACGCGTGATGCATTCCCCCTCTATCCCCCCTACCGACGGCACCCCTTGGCGCCTTCTTGCCCTTGCCAGTGCCGCCTTGGCCCTCACCGCCTGCGGTGGAAACGACTCGCATCGTTTTAATTTTGATGACGCCAGCAAAGACCTTGCGACCCAGCAAGTGGCTGAAGGCAAGATCGGCCTGCCCACCAAAGGCGCCACCGTGACGTCGATTGAAACCCCATCTGCGGCCAGCGGAGCCCAGCCCCCTGCCTCCGTGCGCGCCAATATCAGCATTGCACCCGTCGATCCTGCAGCACCCGCTATCAAAATGGGACTGTTGCTGCCCAAAGAGTGGAACGGCAAGGTCGTGATGTTGGGAGGCGGCGGCTACAACGGCGTCCTGCCCAGCCTCTACACCTACCCCGCCGCCCCGGCCAGCCAGGGCGCCTACCCCTTGCTGGCCCAAGGCTACGCGGTGTTTGCCAGCGACTCGGGCCACCAAGCGGGCGCCGCCGGCAGCCGCGATGGCAGTTTTGGCACTAACGACGAGGCAGTGGCCAACTTCTCAGGCAACGCCTTGAAGAAGGTCAGTGACGTGGCCGATGTACTGGTCACCCGCTTTTACGGCAAACAGCCCGAGCGCCGCTACTTCCTGGGGGGATCGACCGGCGGCCGCGAGGCCCTCGCCGTGGCACAAAAATGGCCTGCTGATTGGGACGGCGTCGTCGCTTGGTACCCAGCCTGGAACGCAGCCAGCCTGGACTTGCAGTTTGGCCGCCTGAGCCGCGCTTTTGCACAACCCGGCGCCTACCCCAGCCTGGCCCAGCGCAAGTTGCTGCACCAGTCCGCCATCGCCCAGTGCGATGCATTGGATGGCGCTGCAGACGGTGTGATCAGTAACGTAGCGGCCTGCAACGCGCAGTTTGACCCGGCTACCGCCCAAGTCAACGGCGCCCCCCTGCGCTGCGCCAGCGGCAGCAACGAAGGCGATCAGTGCCTATCGGACGCAATGATCAGCGCACTCAAAACCTACAACACCGCCATCACCTTCAACGCCCCGCTCGGCAGTGGCGAAACCCAGTACCCGGGTTTTAACGTGTGGGGCGCCGATCTGGGCGAAGAAGGCAGCAGCCCGCTGCAACCCACGGTCAACCTGCTGGCGATGAATACCACTGCCCCCGCCAGCCCGGCGCCGCTGACCGCGCCTTACTGGGCGGTGTTCTGGGACCAATGGGTGCGCAACTTTGTGACACGCGATGCCAACTTTGACACGCTCTCGCTGGACCCGCAAAACCCCGGGGTCTGGACCGACCGCATCCACCAACTGAGCCAACTGCAAGACATCAACAGCACCGACCTCTCCGCCTTCAACCAGCGCGGCGGCAAGCTGTTGATGGCGCACGGCACGGCGGACGTACTGGTCAGCACCCGCGCCACCGAGCAGTACTACCAGCGTTTAACGCAAACCATGGGCGCCGCCAACGTCAAGTCCTTTGCCCGCTACTACGAAGTACCGGGTTACGGCCACGCCGCCAGCACCACGTTCAACGCCAACTGGGATTCGCTCAAGGCACTGGACCAGTGGGTAACCACCGGCACCGCACCCACGGCGCAAGTGGTGAGCGATACCGCCGGCGTGCCCGGCCGCACTCGGCCACTGTGTGAGTACCCCACGTGGCCACGCTATAACGGCGCAGGCGATGTGAACCAGGCGGAGAGCTTTAGCTGTGTGACGCAGTAAGGTTTTTTATTCAATGGTTAGCTGCTTGCACTTGGTGGAAGCAGCTTTTCGATACATGCTCCGTCCAGCAAAGCCGTCGCTGCCCAGGTTGCAGGCACAAAAAAACCCGGAACACCACCCATCAGGGCCATGTTCCGGGATCAGGCTGCGACACCACTATAGGCCATCCAGCCCTGCAGCGCGCATCCACTATAAAATAAATAGCTTAAAGCGCTTATCCCAAAAGGGCTGCAGGCGCTTTTAACCTATTTTTAGACCATATCTGCAGTCATCAGGCGCTCGGCCTGCATCGGGTGGGCACCACTGGAGGTGTCCTGGCGGATCAGCCGGGACGCTTCGCGCGCTGCCACACGGCCTTCATCGGTCGGCACGACCCAAACTTCGACCAAGCTATCCGCCGCGTGGATCGCCTGCGCGCCCAGATCGGCGCTGGCTTGTGCATTGCGCACCGGGTCGATCTGCACACCCAACCAGCCCAGGCGCTCGCACACCTGCGCGCGCAGCACGGCATCGTTTTCGCCAATGCCACCGCTGAAGGCCAGCACATCGAGCCCCCCCATACAGGCCACCAAAGCACCCGTTTCACGCACCACCCGGTGCGTGAACTGATCAATAGCGCGCTTTGCAGCCTCCGAGCCGTCGGCGCGCAGGCGGCGCATGTCGGCAGAAATGCCCGACACGCCCAACAGGCCGCTTTGCTTGTAAAGCAGCTTTTCGATCTGCGCGTGTGTCCAGCCCTGCTCCATCAGGTACAGCGGCACCCCGGCGTCGAGCGCACCGCTGCGCGTACCCATCATCAAGCCATCCAGCGCTGAAAAGCCCATGGTGGTGGCGCAGCTTTTGGCATCTTTGGCACCACACAGACTGGCGCCGTTGCCCAAGTGGGCCATCAGCACCCGACCGCGCGCGCGCAGCGAGTGGTGCAGCAATTCATCCATGATGAATTGGTACGACAGGCCATGGAAACCGTAACGGCGCACCCCTTGCGCAGCCAGTGATTGCGGCAAGGCAAAGGCGTAATCCACCTCGGGCAGCGTGCCGTGGAAAGCGGTGTCGAAACACGCCACCTGCGGCAGTTCCGGGAAGGCCAAGCGGAACGAGCGAATGCCTTCCAAGTTGTGCGGCTGGTGCAGCGGGGCGAGCGAGTTCAGGCGCGCCAGGCGCTCCAGTACCTCATCGGTGACCAGTACGCTCTCGCGAAACTCTTGGCCGCCATGCACCACACGGTGTGCCACGGCGATGATGGCGGGCGTGCCCTGCAGCTGCGCCAGCAGGGCGCGCAAGCGCGCCAGTGCCTGCACAAAAGCGCTTTGCGCCGGGTCCAGCGCCAGCAGCTCGGTGTGGCGCTGGCCGGCAAAGGTCCAGCCGATTTCGGGCGCACCGTCCGGCTCCAGACCCTGGATGTTGCCGGTCAGCACGCTGGCCTGCACCTCACCTGCGTGCAGCGGGTGCAGTGAAAATTTCAGCGAGGACGAGCCCGCGTTGACAGCAAGAATAGCCATGGCAGTCCGCCTTTTCAGTCTTTGAGCAGGGCAGCGGCGCGCACCGTGCGCTCGCGGCGGGCGTCGTAGGCCGCCAGCACGGCCAGCAGCGCCGAAGACACACGGGCACGCGGACCGTCGGCGCGGCTGGTCAGAGCGATGGGCACGCGCGCGCCGAGCACTAGGCCAGCGCCCGTCGCGCCGCCAAGGTATTCCAGCTGTTTGGCCAGCATGTTGCCGCTCTCCAGATCGGGTACCGCCAGGATGTCGGCGTGACCGGCCACCACCGAGGTGATGTGCTTGATTTCAGCGGCTTCGGCGGAGATGGCATTGTCAAACGCCAGCGGGCCGTCCAGGATACCGCCCTGGATCTGGCCGCGATCGGCCATCTTGCACAGCGCGGCAGCGTCCAGGGTAGAGGGAATATGGGCACTGACGGTTTCGACCGCCGACAGAATGGCCACCTTGGGAAGGTCCACGCCCATGATGCGGGCGAAGTCGATGGCGTTCTGGATGATATCCACCTTTTCTGCCAGATTGGGGCGGATGTTCAGTGCGGCATCGGTGATCAGCAGGGGCTTGGGGTACAGCGGCACGTCAAAGCGGAACACGTGCGACATGCGCCGGCCGGTGCGCAGCGAGGGCTCAGCCAGCACGGCCTTGAGCATTTCATCGGTGTGCAGGCTGCCCTTCATGATCACTTCGACCTCGCCGCGTGCGGCCATGCCAGCGCCCATCTGGGCGGCAGCGTGGCTGTGCTCGACATCCACAATTTCCACACCTTCGAGGCTGATATTGGCTTCTGCCGCAACGAAACGGATGCGCTTGGCGGGGCCAATCAGCACCGGCACGATCAGGCCGTGGCGGGCCGAATCGATGGCGCCGCTGAGCGAGCCGGTATCGCACGGGTGCACCACGGCGCAGCGTACGGCTTCTTTGCCGGCGGCCAGCGCCAACAATTCCTTGAAACGCATTTCCGGGTCGAACAGCTGGATTTGCGGCGCATTGATCTTGGGCAGGCGCACTTTTTCCGTCGGTGGCATGACGCGGGCAGTGCCGTGCAGCACGACGGCGCCTTTTTGGTTGACCACTTGGCAGTCCAGCTCGGCACGTTTTTTCTCATCGTCCTTGCTGATCACGGTGGCCGTGACGGTGAGCGTGTCGCCAATGCGCACCGGCTTGACGAACTTCAGGTTCTGTTCGAGGTAAATGGTGCCCGGGCCGGGAAACTCGGTCCCCAGCAGCGCCGAGATCAGCGCACCGCCCCACATGCCGTGCGCAATCACGCCGTGGAACAAAGTGTCGTTGGCGTATTCGGCGTTCAGGTGGGCTGGGTTGGTATCACCGGAAACGGCGGCAAAAGCCTGGATGTCGGCTTGCGTCAGGGTGCGCAGCAGGCGTGCGCTTTGGCCGATGGAGAGTTCGTCGTAAGTGACGTTTTCAAGCCATTGGATGTCTTGGGTCAAATTCATGTTCATGGCGGGTGATCCTTGGATGACAGAGGCAAAGGTTAAAAAATCAGCCCATGGCGTGGCAGCCGCCATCGACATAAATGGTCTGGCCGGTCATGCCCGAAGCCGCGTCGGAGCACAGAAAACTGCACAACTGGGCAATCTCTTCGAGGTGCACCAGACGGCCCAGCGGTGCCTTGCGCACGGCGTTGGCCATCAGCGCGTCAAAGTCGGCAATGCCGGACGCGGCGCGCGTCAGGATCGGGCCGGGCGAGACGGCATGAACGCGGATGCGCTTGGAACCCAGCTCCATCGCCATGTAGCGCACCATCGACTCCAAGGCGGCCTTGACCGGGCCCATCACGCCGTAGTTGGGCACGGCTTCGTCCGCGCCGAGGTAGGTCATGCTGAGCATGCTGCCACCGTTGGGCATGTGCGGCGCGCACAGATGGGCCAACTTGGCAAAGGAGTGGCACGACACCGTCATGGCGCGGGCAAAACCGGCGCTGGAGCTGTCAATCACCTGGCCGTGCAGGTCGGCCAGCGGCGCCCAGGCGATCGAGTGCACGACAAAGTCCAGGTGGCCCAGGCGCTCGACAGCACGCGCCACCAGATTTTCCAGTTCACCCTCCTGCTCGACGTCGCAGGGCACCAGCTCCACTCCGATGGGTGCGGTCAGGGGCTCGACAAAACGGCGCGCCTTCTCGTTCAGACACGACACCACGACTTCAGCGCCCATAGCGTGGGCCATTTGGGTGCAGCCCCAGGCGATGCTGTGCTCGTTGGCCAAGCCCAGAATGAGACCCTTTTTACCTGCCAAGCTGAAGGGGGATGGATTGAGCGTCATAGAAAAAACTCCAAAAAAGCCAGGGACGGTCATACCGCGCTTGCTGGCAGAGGCACCAAAGTGCTAAAAAAGAAAAATTCAGAAACCGTCAAACACACGGCGCAGGTCGACGCCGGCAGCGCCAGGCTTGAAGCCTTCCAGCTCCAACTGATCCTGGGCATTGACCAAAATACAGCGCGTGGCTTGCACGCCCACACGCTCCACGTAACGGCGCGAGACACCATAACGCAGCACCAGCAGGGCACGCAGTTCTTCCTGCTGGTTTGACTTGCGCCGCTCCGGACCAGCAGGCGGCAGGGCACTGACACGGCGTTCATGGCCGCCGGGGATGCCCCCATCCATGTTCAGCAGGCGATCAAGCTCGTTGTCGTTTTGCAGATTCACGTCGAGCAGCGTGGCCAAGCGCGCAATGCGGGCACTGAGCTGTTCGACGGAGTTGGACATGCGCTCCAATTGCGCAGTCAGCGCCTCTGCCGTGCCGTCTTTTTCAGTCGGCATACCGCACCATCACATATTCGCCAGGCGCATCGCACAACACGTTTGCCGGGTCGATGGCCGGAGGCGCCACCGGTTTGCCGGAACGCTCCTGCAGCCAGGTGTGCATGGCTTCCCACCACGAACCCTCACGCAACGGCGCATTGGCCACCCAGTCGTCGGGATCCATCCAGCCCTGGTTCTTTTCGGTGCAGGCAATCTGGTAGCTGCGGCGCGGGCGACCCGGCTCGGACACGATGCCGGCGTTGTGCCCACCGGCAGCCAGAATGAAAGTGACTTGGGTGTCGGTTTGCAGGTTGATCTTGTAGACCGAGCGCCACGGCGAAACATGGTCGCGCGCGGTGCCTACCACCAGCATCGGCGCGTCAATATCCATCAGCGCCACGGTCTCGCCAGCCACGCGGTACTGACCGGCGGCCAGGGCGTTGTTCAGGAACAGCGAGGACAGGTACTCAGAGTGCATCCGCGCCGGCAAGCGGGTGACGTCGGCGTTCCAGCTCATCATGTCGAAGTCGGCGTCCTCCTGGCCCAACAGGTAGCGGCGCGTGCTGCGCGACCACACCAGATCGCGCGAGTTGAGAAATTGGAACGAACTGGCCATGGCGCGGCCCGACAAATAACCGGTGCTGTCCATTTTCTGGCGCAGCGTCATCAGCTGGTCGTCATCGATAAACACCCCCATTTCACCCGGCTCGCTGAAGTCGGTCTGCGCGGCCAGCAGCGTGACGCTGGCCAGCTCGGGCATGTCCGGCAGATCCTGGCTACGGCGGTGCGGCACTCGGCCATCGACGCCAAGGCTTTTGTGCCCTAGCGATGCGGCGACGATG
Source organism: Simplicispira psychrophila DSM 11588 (assembly GCF_000688255.1). Classification (GTDB taxonomy): domain Bacteria; phylum Pseudomonadota; class Gammaproteobacteria; order Burkholderiales; family Burkholderiaceae_C; genus Simplicispira; species Simplicispira psychrophila. The sequence goes on from NZ_JHYS01000005.1 coordinate 222,029, forward strand.
GCCAGAAAGGTGCCGCCCAGGCAGTAGCCCAGGGTGTGGATGCGCGGTGCTTTGGTACGCTGCTTGACGGCGGCCATCGCCTCCATCACGCCCATGCGCAGGTAGTCCTGCATCTTCAGGTCACGGTCGGAGGCATCGGGGTTGCGCCACGACACCACAAACACCGTGTGGCCCTGGCCCACTAAGTAGCGCACCATGGAGTTGCTCGGTGACAAGTCCAGGATGTAGTACTTCATGATGCACGAGGGCACGATGAGCACCGGCTCCGGGTAGACCTTGGCGGTGGTCGGCGTGTATTGGATCAGCTCGATCAGGTGGTTACGGTACACCACCTTGCCCGGCGTCACGGCCACGTCTTTGCCCACTGCGAAGGTCAGAGGCTGCAGCGATTCAGCGCCGGCAGCGGTGTCGTTTTTAGCGGCACGCGCCTCGGCCATGTCTTCCTTAAGGAGCTGGAAGCCCGCGCGCAGGCTTTCACCACCGGTTTCGCAGGCCTTTTTGATCACTTCAGGGTTGGTCGTCGGCCAGTTCGAAGGCGCGAGTGAGTCCATCATCTGGCGCGCGAAAAAATTCACCACCTGACTGTTGTGGCGCGACATGCCATCGACCTGGGTGGCTTCACGCAACCACGTATCGCTGGCCTTGAAGCCCTCTTTCAGAGTGGCAAAAGGCCATTGGTTCCAACCAGCATCACCAAAGCGGTTGTCCATATCGGGCACTGGCTCGCCTTTATCGTCCGTCTCCGGGTTGGACACCGCCAGCAGGGCCTGCTGGGTCAGGGCCATGGCGCGTTGCGCCAACACCATCTGGCGCCCTGGCGAGGCCATCATGTGCATGGCCCAATCGGCGCTGGCCATTGCCAGGGAAATGGGCGACAAACCCATGCTGCTGCGCGACAACTGGGAGTGGCACATTTCATCCAGTGCCTTGGCTGCTTCAGCTTGGCGCTGAGACGCCACACTAGACTTCATCTTCTTTTCCATGGACAACCTCTGGTATGCATTTGCTGCGTTTGGTTACAAGAGAGTGAGTATGCCAAATTTCACACTTGTCGCGGCTTTGTATCAGTAGTTGCTCCAGCACAAAATTTGACCAAAATCAGGCAAAGACCATCCTGTACAGCTGGTTTTTTAGGGGGGCGCGTGCCTGGCTATTCTATTTTTACTCTTCCATAAACTATTAAACAAATAGCTGCCAGCGCAGGCTCAGAAAGCCCTAGAGGCCATTTTTATGCTTATTTTTTCAGCATTTATTTTCTGTCTAAAAATCTATACCACACAATAGAAAGCATGAATAACGCGACCTCCAGCGCACCGTTGCTAAAAGTCCATGCCTTGCGCAAGCAGTACGGCGGTAGCACCGTGGTCGATGGCGTGTCCTTTTGCATTGCACCGGGCGAGTGTCTGGGCGTGATTGGCCCCAACGGCGCCGGCAAAACCACCACCATCCGTCTGTGCCTGGGGCTGGCGCTGCCCGATGGCGGCAGCGTGACCTACCAGCCGCCGGGTGGCACACCCACGCTGCAGATGCCGCACGACGCCCTGGCCATCAAGGCGCAACTGGGGGTGGTGACGCAGTTCGACACGCTCGACCCGGACTTCAGCTGCGCCGAGAATCTGCGCGTCTATGGCAGCTACTTTGGCCTGTCACGTGCCACGCTGGACGAGCGCATCCCGCGCCTGCTGGAATTTGCCGCACTCACCCACAAGGCGCAGGCCAAGCCCGGCGAACTTTCAGGCGGCATGAAGCGTCGCCTGTCGCTGGCGCGCGCACTGGTCAACGCGCCGCAATTGCTGCTGCTGGACGAACCCACCACCGGGCTGGATCCACAGGCGCGCCACCTGATGTGGGAGCGCCTGCAGCGCCTGGTGCAGCAGGGCACCTCGATCCTGCTGACGACGCACTTCATGGACGAGGCCGAGCGCCTGTGCTCGCGCCTGCTGGTGCTCGACCATGGCCGCATCCTGGCCCAGGGCACGCCGCGCACGCTGATTGCCCAGCACCTGGAGCGCGACGTGGTCGAGGTCTATGGCACCGGCGCGCTGGCGCTGCAGCACGACGCCGCGCTGACCGCGCTGGCGGCGCGCGTCGAGGTCAGCGGCGAGACGGTGTTTTTCTACACCCCCGACGCCGCGCCCCTGCTGCAGGCGCTGGCCGCCCACACCGCGCTGCGCGTGCTGCACCGCCCGGCAAATCTGGAAGACCTGTTCCTCAAACTCACCGGACGCCAGATCCGCGAAGATGGCTGAATCCAGACTTCCCATCAGGCGCACTTTCGGCACGGCCTGGCAGCCCCCTTGCTAGACAGCTCCGAGATACGTCAGATGGAAATCTGAGCATCTCAAAAACATAAAGAGAGGGTAGTTTTAATGGTTTTCAGCGAAGACTCACGGGTCAAGGCCGAACAGGACAACCCGACCATCGGCCTGCTGCTGTGCAAGAACAAAAACAAGGTGGTGGCCGAATACGCGCTGCGGGATACCGCCCAGCCCATTGGCGTGGCGCACTACCAGCTCGTCGAATCCTTGCCCGCTGCGTTGCAAACCAACTTGCCCAGCATCGAGCAGATCGAGAGCGAACTGAGGGGCGGGGAATGAGCACGCGCCTGCCAGAAGAACTGACTCTTGGCCTGCCCAAGCACCCATTGCAGGCAAAATAACTCCTGAAAATATAGCTGCCAGCGCTTGATGGATAAGGGCTAGAAGCCAATTTCATTCAAAATTGATCCATCACACCTTGCCCAACTCGCCCGAGCCGAGCAGCATGACCTTGGTGGAATGGGGGAGAGCGGGGTGTCGAGCGTCCTTATGGTGCCTTAGATGGACATAAAAACTTCCGGCCACTGTAATCCGCAGCGGCGCGCGCCAAATGCGCACAATACGACCATGCGCTCCACCACCCTGCCCGACCGCACCGCCGGTCCCTCGATCTGGCGTCCGCCCGGCCTTTCGGGCCGCTGGTGGCCGGTGTTTTTGCGCCACCTGCGCGTCTGGCGCAAGCTGGCCGTGCCCAGCTTGGTGGGCAACATTGCCGAGCCGCTGATGTGGCTGGTGGCCTTTGGCTACGGCATGGGCGCGCTGGTCGGCGAACTGACGGTGAACGGGCAAAAGGTGCCCTACATCCTGTTCCTGGCCAGCGGCTCAATCTGCATGAGCGCCATGAACGCCGCCAGTTTTGAGGCACTGTATTCCGCCTATTCGCGCATGGAAGTGCAAAAAACCTGGGACGGCATTCTGAACACGCCCGTCGGGCTGGACAACATTGTGCTGGCCGAGATGCTGTGGGCCGCGTTCAAGGCGCTGTTCAGCGCCACCGCCATTCTGGGCGTGATGCTGGCACTGGGCATCAGCCACAGCCCCAAACTGTGGGTGGCCTGGCCGGTGCTGCTGGGCGTGGGTGTGATGTTTTCGAGCATCGCGCTGATCTTCAACGCGCTGGCCAAAAGCTACGACTTCTTCACCTACTACTTCACGCTGGTGCTCACGCCGATGATGTTTTTGTCGGGCGTGTTCTTTCCGCGCGAACAGCTGCCGCCGCTGGTGCGGGCGGTGTCGGACTGGCTGCCGCTGACCAACGCCATCGAGTTGGTGCGCCCGATGTTCATGGACCAGTGGCCGGCCCAGCCGCTACGCCACGCGCTGGTGCTGGCAGTCACCACGCTGCTGGCGTTCTGGCTGGCACTGGCGCTGACGCGGCGGCGCTTTGCCCGGTGAGCCCCGGCTGCTTTGCAAGCATCTTTTTTAATAGCTGCAAGCGCTTATCGCATCAGCGTTGGCAGCACTTTTAACCCCAAACTGTTGGCTCCTCAGCGCGCCGCCAGATCCGGCGCTTCCACCAGCGTACTCAGTGGCAGATCGTGCAATTCCTGCAGCAACAGCACCAGTTGCGCCGCCGCCGCCTGTACCACGGCGCGGCCTTTGTCGGCGCTGGCGGCAGCAGCGTTGCCGACCGCGCCAGCCGGGTGGTAGTCCTGCATCTGCCAGCCGAATTTGGCGCTTTTGCCGTTGCCCAGGAGGGCGTAACGCGCGGCGCGGTCTTGCGAGGTGGAATGGAAGTCGCGCGCATGTTCCATCTGCACCGTGCCCGGCGCCAGGTGCAGCATCATCGAGGTCTCGATGTCGCCGGCGTGGATGCCAAAGCGGTGCTCGTCGGCGCTGAACTGGCCGGCCACCTCCTCCGGCAGCGGCAGGCTGAACCAACTGGCGCTGTAGACCAGCAATTGCTGCTGCGTGCGCAGTTCGCGCGCCACGATGTCCATCACGCTGACTTGGCCGCCGTGGCCATTGAACAGCAGCAGCTTGTGGATGCCGGCGCGCGCCACGCACTCGCCCAGCTGCGTCCACAGCGCCAGCAGCGTGGCTGGCGCCAGCGTCAGCGTGCCGGGGTAGCGGCTGTGTTCGGGGCTCAGGCCGACGTTTTGCGGTGGCAGCACCAGCACCGGCAGCCCGGCCGGCAGCTGCGCCAGCGCGGCGTCGAGCACGCCGTGCAGCAGCGCCGCATCGACCGACAGCGGCAGGTGCGGCCCGTGCTGCTCGGTGGCGGCGACGGGCAGCACCGCCACGGTGGCGGCGGCCAGGCCGTTGTGCTGGGCCGCAGCAAAGTCGCGCGCCGACACTTCGGCCCACCAGCGCGAGGGCCAGGCGGGGGGTGAAACAGGGGAAGGATTCATGCCACGCATGGTAGGGGATAGCACCGGCGCCGCGCAGCCAGCCGTTACCATCCGCCGCACCCCTGGAACCAAAGCGCTGCCCTGCGCTCCCACTGAGCCTATGTCGCACCGCTTCTTCCAACGCCTTCTTCTCTCTTTCTTTTTCATAGCTGCCAGCGCTTTATCCACCGGCGTTAACGCCCAATTCAGCTTCAAAAATGACAGCGCCCAGAGCAGCACTGTGGTCAGTACGCCGCGTGTGCGTGCCGAACTGGTGGCGCACGCGCCGCAGGGCGTGGCGCCGGGCCAGCCGCTGTGGCTGGGGCTGCAGCTCACGCACCAGCCGGGCTGGCACACCTACTGGAAAAACCCCGGCGATTCCGGCCTGCCGACCGAGTTGACCTGGACGCTGCCCGAGGGCGCAGACGTCGGTGACATCGCCTGGCCGGTGCCGCAAAAACTGCGCGTCGAGCAGATGGCCAACTACGGCTACGACGGCACGGTGCTGCTGCCAGTGCCGCTGCAACTGCTCCCTGACTTCAAGGCGCCCCTGCTGGCGGGCGCGGGCGAGGCCCTCACCGTGCGCCTGCACGCCACCTGGCTGGCTTGCAAGCTCGAATGCATTCCCGAAGAAGGCGACTTCACCCTGCAATTGCCACTGCGTGGCTCTACCGCCTTGCACGCCAGCGCCTTCGATGCCGCACTGGCAGCACAACCGCAGCCGCTCAGCGGTGACAGCAGCGTGCGCGTCGATGGCGAGCAATTGCAGATCCGCATCCCTGGCCTGCCGGTGGCCGTGCACGGACAAACGCTACAACTGTTTTCTGAAGCGCCCGCCGTCATCGTGCACGCGGCCGAATCCGGCAGTGGCTGGACGCAGGCTTGGCAAGGTGACGTCTGGACGGCCACCCTGCCGCTGTCGCCCGAGCGCGGTGCAAGTCTGGCCCACCTGCCTTTGGTGCTGGCCCTGACCACACCGCCACAAACCACGACCGCCGGTGCTGACGGCGCGCGCGCCTGGCGCACCGTGGCCACAGTCGAGGGTGCCTGGAGCGCCGCCGCCCCCGGCGCCGTGGTGTCACCCGCGCTGGCCGCCGCGTTGGAAGCCAACCGCGCCTTGAGTGCAGCCCCTGCCTCCGCGCCGGCCAATATCACCCGCCTGCGCACCTTGCTCATGGCGCTGCTGGGCGGCTTGCTCGGCGGCCTGATCCTGAACCTGATGCCGTGCGTCTTCCCGGTGCTGGCGATCAAGGTGATGGGCTTTGCCAAACACGGCAGCGACCGGCGGGCGCACCGCCAGGCCGGGCTGGCCTATACCGCCGGCGTGGTGCTGTCGTTTCTGGCGCTGGGCGGCTTGCTGCTGGCCCTGCGCGCTGCCGGTGAGCAACTGGGCTGGGGCTTTCAGTTGCAATCGCCCACCGTGGTGGCGGCGCTGGCAGCGCTGTTCACGCTGATTGGCCTGAACTTGGCCGGCGTGTTCGAGTTTGGCCAATTCGCCCCCGGCCGCTTGGCCGCGCTGCAACTGCGCCACCCCGCCGCCGACGCCTTTTTGACCGGCGTGCTGGCCGTGGCGATTGCCTCGCCGTGCACCGCACCGTTCATGGGCGCATCGCTGGGCTTTGCAATTGACATGCCGGCGACGCAGGCGTTGCTGGTATTTGCCGCTTTAGGCGTCGGCATGGCCTTGCCGTATCTGGCCGCCAGTTGGATTCCGGCGGTGGTCGGCTGGCTGCCGCGTCCCGGCGCGTGGATGGACACCTTCAAGCGCGGCATGGCGTTTCCGATGTTTGCCACCGTGGCGTGGCTGGTGTGGGTGCTGGGCCAGCAAAGCGGCATCGACGGTGCTGGTGCGCTGCTGGTGCTGCTGGTCGCCGGCAGTGCGGTGGTCTGGGCGCTGACGCTGCGCGGACGTACCCGCTGGGTACTCGCTTCTATTTTGATATCTGCTAGCGCTTGGCTGCTGGCGGTTGTCGGTAAAAATGTCACGCAAATGCCCGAAACACAAGCGCTAGCAGCTATTGATTCGATAGCGACCGCCACGTCCAATACGTGGCAGCCGTGGAGTGCCGAGCGCGTCGCCGCGCTGAACGCCAGCGGCCAGCCGGTGTTTGTGGATTTCACCGCCGCGTGGTGCGTCACCTGCCAATACAACAAGCGCACCACCTTGGCCAACCGTGCCGTGCTGGACGACTTTGCCGCGCGCAAGGTCGCGCTGCTGCGCGCCGACTGGACGCGCCGCGACCCGCACATCACAGAGGCGTTATCGCAACTGGGGCGCAGCGGCGTGCCGGTGTACGTGCTGTACGCGCCGGGCAAGCCGCCGGTGGTGATGACCGAAATCTTGACCACGGACGAGGTGCACGGCGCGCTATCCTCGCTGTGAATTTGCCATCTTTAGTTTCACCGGAGCCTGCCCATGTCCCAGCCTACTTTTGACGACACCTTTGTGTCCATCCTGCAAGACTGCCGCACGATTGCCGTGGTCGGCCTCTCGCCCAAGCCCGAGCGCGATAGCCACCATGTCGCCCACTACTTGCAACAGCAGGGCTACCGCATCGTGCCGGTGAACCCGATGGCCACCGAAATTTTGGGTGAGCGCTGCTGGCCCACGCTGACCGAGGCCGCGCAGCACACGCGCATCGACTTGGTCGATGTATTTCGCAACAGCGCCGACGTGCCGCCGATTGCCGACGAAGCCATCGCCATTGGCGCCAAGGCGCTGTGGCTGCAACTGGGCGTGCGCGACGACGCTGCCTGCGAGCGCGCCCGCGCCGCTGGCCTGCAGGTGGTGCAAGACCATTGCGTGCTGGTCGAGCACCAGCGCTTGGTGCGAATAGGCAAATTGCAGCGTTCCCAGTCTTAATCGACTTGTAGCGGCATACACAGCCGATAGCCCCGGCCGCGCAGCGGGCGGATCGGATTGGCCGGTGCGCCATGGGCCAGCAGCTTGCCGCGCAGGCGCGAGACCAACACTTCTAGTTGTGCCTTGCCTTGCTCGTCGATGGGTTTGTTGAGTTTTTCTAGCGCCTGCCAAATCTCCAGCGTGCGTTGTGGTGCCAGCACCAAGGCGTGCAGCAGCACTGCCTCAGAAGTGCGCAGCGCTAGGTCGCCTAGGGGTGTTTTGAGTAGCTCGGCAGCGGTGTCGAGCGCAAAAGCGCTGGGCTGTAGTGTGCCGCTGTGGTGCAGCCGCTGTGCCAGCGCTTGCACAGTGGCGCACAGCTCCTCGGGCTGGGTGGGTTTGGTGAGGTAAATGTCGGCACCGTGTTCGTAACCCGCCAATTTGTGAGCTAGCGTATGGCGCGCAGTGACCATGATGATGCCGATGCGTGGCTGAATCTGGCGCAAGCGCCGCGCCAAACTCAGACCATCTTCGCCCGGTAGGTTGAGGTCGAGAATGGCAATGTCGGCGACAAAATAGGCCGGCAACTCGTCAATGGCTTCGGCGCTGGAGATGCCAATGACTTCGTATCCTTGCGCCGCCAAAACATCGACTGTGACATCAAGCAAAGCCAAGTGGTCTTCCACCACCAGTAGTTGTATCGGCATGGGCGCACTCCATCGGTAGCCAGAGGTCAAAAACAATCAAACCGGCGTCTTGCCGGCAGACGATGCTAGCGCCCAGCTGCTCGGCCAGCGCCTTGACGATGTACAACCCCAGCCCCGAGCCACTTTGCTGGTGCGCGCCAGGAGAGCGGTAATACTTTTCAAACACCTGCGCCGGGTCGGGCAAGCCGGCCACGCCCACGGCGTTTTGGATTTGGATGCGCACACCAGCGCGCGCGTCTTGGGTGCTCAACTCCACATCCATTTGCACCGTACTGTCCGGCGGCGAATATCTCAGCGCGTTATCTATCAAATTACCCAGCACCGTGCGCAGCAGCAGGGGTTCGCTTTGCACGGCGGCGGCGCTGGCGGTGGGTGCCAGATACAGCGAAACGCGCTGCGCTGCTGGCTGCTGCGCCAGCACTTCGCTGAGCAACTCGTCGATGCGACAAGGCTGTAGCTGAAAAATCTCAGCCTGGTCGTCAATTTGGCTGACCAAGGCACAGCGCTCGACAATAGCGTCAATGTCGTTGACCGCCTGTGTGGCGTAGGTCTGCATCCGTGCTGTGGGGTCTTTGGCACCCAAGCGCATACGGATCACCGACAGCGGTGTTTTCAGCTCATGCGTCAGCATCGACAAAAAATGCCGCTGGTGATCGCGCTCGGTACGTTCTTGCTGGGCGGTGGCTTGGGCGCGCTCGGTCTCTAGCGCAGCTTGGTGTAGTTGGTTTTGCATGGTTTGCACGCGCCGCGTCAGCATCAGCTGTAGTGCCAGCAGCGTGGCCAGCGGCCCCAGCTGAAAGCCATAAATCAACCACAACTGCCCCGGCAGCCAGCCCAGCAGCGTAGGCACCACTGACAGCGTGCCCGCCAAGCTAAACAGGTGCGCTGCTAGCAAAAACTTGCCGGTGCTGTTTTCTTGGCGCCACAGTTGCACGCTGCGCACCGTACCGGTCATCAAGGTCAGCGAGATAAACGGCAGCACCACGCTGGCCGCTTCTGGGTAGAGATTCAAAAACGGTGCCGGCAAGCACACCAGCGCCAGCCAGAATTGCGCACGGTACACCCAGCGCATCCACAGCGGCGCGTGGTCAATGTCGAGCGCCAGCATGTAAAAGCGCACGCCAAACAACGCTACCAATAGTGTGCCTAGTGATACCCAGTGGCTGGCCCAGAAGGGCGAATGCGGCAGCAAAAACTCTGCCGCCAGACCGTTGACACCGCTCAAATTCACCAGTGTGGCACCCATGTAGGCGATGAAACGGCGATGCAGGGCCTCGTTGCGCCACAGCCCCTGCCACAGGTTGGCCAGCAGTCCGGCAAAAAACAGGCCAAACAGCACCCCCAGCAGCGCGTATTCGCACGCCGTGTGCTCGGCAAAGTCCTTGGGGTGCCACGCCTTGACGGCCAGCACCGAACTGCTGGTGGTGTGCAGCCGCACATACACCGTGCGCGGGCGTGCATCGGCAAAATCGACCGCCAACACAAACGCCCGGTGCGGAAATTCTTTGGCCGCGTGCGGCAGTAAATCGCCGGCGCGACGAACTTCAAAAGCGCTGCCCGCTTGCGGCTGCGACAGGTAAATTTGCAAATCGTCCAGATACGGCGGGTGGATTTCTAACAGCACCTCACGCTCGCCTTTGGCGTTGGGCGGCGGTGCGTGCAGCGTAAAGCGCAACCAGTGCACAGTGCGCGTAAAGCCGGCAGAAAAACCGTAGGGCATCGGTTTGAATTGCGCCGCCCGCGCCGGCTGACTGACGCTGGCTATGGTCTGCGCCCCATGCGGGTCAGCCAGCACGGCGAGGTCGTTGATGCTCCAAGCATCGGCGGCGTTGCTGGGGGCCGTGAACAGCACCAGCGCCAGTGCCCACCACCAAAGGAGTCTTGTGAGTGGGGCGTGAGCGGTTCGGGGCATAAGCGTGGGTTTTTGGGGTTGGCAAGCTTTGGCAAGCTTTCTCAGAAGGGCCTGACTAGAGTGTTGCTGAATGTGCTTTGTTTTTCATCTGAAGAAAAGCGAGGCCATCGCCACGCCACTGACAGGCGTGCTGCAAAAAAGCATTTCCCCCCAAAAAAAGGAGCATCCACATGGCCAGCCACCCACAACTTGTGTCCGCGTTTTACTTGGCCTATTACGGCCGCCCGGCCGATGCTGGTGGCATGGCCTATTGGGCACAGCAGCTGCAGCTTGCCGGTGGCAATCTGAGTTACATCGCCGATGTATTTGCCAATTCAGCCGAATCGACAGCCAATTTTGGCGGACTGAGCACGCCCCAGCACATCGCCCTGCTGTACCAGCACTTGCTGAATCGCCCGCCTGAACCCGCGGGTGCGGCGTACTGGCTCGGCGAGGTTGACGCTGGGCGCATCACTATGGCCCAAATGGCCATCAGCATTCACCAAGGTGCATTGGGCTCAGATGCCAACACCGTGGCCGTGCGCCAGCAGTTGGCCGATCAATTTACCGCTGCACTGCCTGCCAACGGCGCGGGCTACAGCGGGAAAGCGGCGACTGAGGCGGCTCGCCTCATCATCCAAGCCGCCAACGCCGACACCAGTGCGGCGGACGTTGCCGCCCTAGCCTTGGCCGGCGTGGCGCTGGCGGCCAGCGCGATGGCCCATCCGACCATCATCACTGCGCTGCGCGGCAGCAGCGGCCAGCTGACGGATCTGTTGGGCACGCCAGCGGGCGGGGCCAACCCGCTGGCTTTGGTGCAATTGCTCAACACCATTGTCGGGACGGCGGCGGGCAACGGCGCAGCGCTGACCACGCTGCTGGGAATGGGTACGCTGACCGAAGCGCTCACTACCCTGCGTCCCGGCGTGACGCTGACCGAACTGGACAGCGCCATTGCCTCGGGCGGCTTTGGTGATGGTGCCGTCGTGATTAATCCTGGTGGCGATTCTGGTGGTGGTGGCGGTGGCGGTGGCGGTGGCGATTCTGGTGGTGGCGGCGGCCCCGCGCCCGACACCACGCCCCCAGCCGCACCCAGCGCGCTGGACTTGGCCGCAGCCGACGACACCGGCGCATCAAGCACCGACCACATCACCCAAAACACCACCGCCTTGACCATCACCGGCACGGCAGAGGCCGGTGCTACCGTCAAGCTGTACGACACCGACGGCACCACCGTGCTGGGCACGGGCACCGCTACGGGCGGCAGTTTCAGCATTGACGTGACCTTGACCGAGGGCGTGCACAGCCTCACCGCCAAGGCCACCGATGCCGCCAATAACACCAGCACCGCCTCCACGGCGCTGGCGGTGACGGTGGACACCACCGCGCCGACTGGCAGCGTCACGGCGGCCACCGTCATGGTCGGCGACAGCGTCACCACCGCGCAAAGCAGCGAAGCGGGCAGCACGCTGTATTTGGTCAAGTCGGATGCCAGCGTGACCGACCGCGCCTCGCTCGAAGCGCTGGTGACCGCTGGCACCGCCACCAAAGCTACGGCCAGCGCTGCCGACACCGCCACCGCGCTGGCCACCACCGGCTTGGACACGGGGAATTACCAAGTCATTGCCGTGGACGTCGCCGGCAACGTCAGCACCGCTTCTACGGGCGTGATTACGCTGGCTCCTTCTTTCATCGTCACCGTTTCTGACGCGGGGCGGGTCAGCTTCAGCGGTACGGCGCAAGATTTCATCACTTTCACCATGCTGAACGATGTTGCTACTTTTGCGTGTGGTGGCGTAGAGGCGGCGCAAACGGTGGATTTTTCTAGCGCCGCCACCGCTAAAACCATCGTGGTGGCGGCTGGGCAGGCACTGCAGGCCAAAGGTGCTGACATCAGTGGCAAGGCGGTCAGTGGGGAAGGCACCGTATGGGTGCTGCTGGGAGCGGCGACCGACCTCTCAAAATTTGCCCCAGAGCTGCAAGTCGCCGCTTTTGTCGCCAGCAGCATGGACATCTCCAGCAACATCTCTTTGGGTGGCGTGAAGGCCTATTCGGTGTTTTCTGATGCATCGCAAGCCGCACCCACGCTGACCTTGACGGCGGCGCAGGCCTCGGGCGTGGTCATCGGTGGCGACGGCAATGTGGCCATCACCGGCTCGGACGGCGTGCAGACGCTGGATATTCAAACCTACAACAGCAACGCCACCACCAGCATCACGGCGGGCAAGGGCGGAGACCTCATCAAATTGGATGAAGGCAGCAGCCACGACACCCTGTATGTCAAAACGAATGGCAGCGTCTCTGACTCCTACGCCTTGCAAGCGGACGACAGCAACATGGATGTCATCACCGGCTTCGATACGGCGCATGACAAGCTGGCCTTGCCCAGCGGTGCGGCCGTGGTGAATGACAACAGCATCTGGAGCGACACGGGCAGTAACGGTCTCCTGACCGTTGAAGGCACCTCCAACGGCATCGTCAGCTTTGGCGGTAGCGCAGCAATCGGTGCCAGCGCTTGGGAGAGGGTCAGCGCCGTGCTCACGGCCGCTGGCAGCCAAACATTCACCACCGCCGTCGTCCACGGCACCGACACCTACGTCATCCAGACCGACGGCACCGCCGGCGCGCAGACCAGCGACATCGTGGTCAAGTTGCAAGGCACACAGGCGAGCGATCTTGCGTTTGTTGACGCGCCCGCTATCGCCGACACCACCGCCCCGACCATCACCAGCGTGGCCGTGCCGGCCAATGCCGCCTACAAGCTGGGCGAGACGCTGACCTTCACGCTCAACACCGACGAGGCGGTCACCGTCAGCGGCACGCCCCAACTGGCGCTGACCATTGGTAGCACCACCGTGCAGGCCGACTACGTCTCCGGCAGCGGCAGCAAGGCCTTGGTGTTTAGCTATACCGTGGAGGCCGGTCAAGCCTATACCGACGGCATCACGGTGGGCGCGCTGGCCTTGAATGGCGGCACGCTCCAAGATGCGGCGGGCAACACCTTGGTGCTGACGCTTCCTAACATGGACGCGACTACCGGTGTTCTGGTCGATGGCGTGGTGCCTACGCTCACTTCCAGCCTGCCGGCAGACAACGCCGGCGAGGTGGCCGTGGGCGCTAATCTGGTGCTGACCTTCAGCGAAAACGTCAAAGTCGGCAGCGGCAACATCGTCATCAAGCAGGTGTCTGACAACAGCGTGGTGGCAACGATGGCCGTGGGGGATGCACAAGTCAGCATTGCCAACAACGTGATCACCATCAACCCCACGGCCGATTTGGCAGCAGGCACCGCTTATTACGTCGAAATTGCCGCCACCGCCTTCACCGACTTGGCCGGCAACGCCTATGCGGGCATCGGCGGTAATACAGCGCTGAACTTCACCACGGCGGCGGCTGGTTTGGTGGTGAACAAAGATACCCAAAACATCTTCTTGGCTTTTCTAGGTTACCCAGGAACCAACGCCAGTGTCGATGCCACCGGCATGAGCGCTGCGCAGTTGGCCGAGGTAGCGACGAATATCGGCAAAGTCAAAGCCGATGGCATCACCGGCACGTTTACCGTGAGCAGCGACGTGGTTGCAGGAGTCATCACCAGCCTGCTGGGCAAAACAGCCGGTACCGCCACGGTGACGGTGGCGAGCACGGGCATGGATGCAGCGGCACTCACCGCCGTGGGCGGCGCTATGGCGAAGGTGGATGTGCTCAATTTGGGCCTTAACCAAGTTGTCACGGCAGACGCGGCGCAGGTCACTGGCAACACGCTAGCGGTTAACGCGGGATTCGGCCAGCTCTTTCTTAATGGCACCAGCGATGCTGACTCCATCAACTTGACCAACGTCACGACGGCCAGCGCTGCCGCCGTCGTCACCGGTCTGGGCGGTGCTGACACCATCCAGCTGGGTGCCGGCACCTTTGTGCTGAATTACACCGGTACGGACGATGGCGGCACCACCGGCGACGTGGTGACCGGCTTCGATTCAGCGGAGCATGCCATCTACATCACGGGCAGCTTGAAGGATGCGCTGGGGGGCATCACCGGCGAAGTTGTTGCCTCCACTGGCGGCGTCAATTTTGCACAAGCAAGTATCGCTATTGGCACGGTCTTAGCAGCCGCAAACCGCGATGTGTGGGGGGGAGAGGTTGCGGTATCGGCTGCCAACCTGACGAATAAAGACATGGTCGCTAAGCTGCTGCGTGGAGGATTCCCTAACTTCCAAGGAGGAGGGGCACCTGTTGCCAACAGCAAGATATTTGCCGTACAAGCCAGTGACTTTGACCAGACAGGAAAATTTGGCGTCTATGTCTGGACGGATACGACCGTTGATATGGTTCAGGTTAATCCTGAGGAACTCAAAATCCTCGGCATTTTCACCGGCACCTTTGGCGCAGGCGAAATCGTGATTGCCTGATTGGTGAGGTCAGCAAATCTGTAGCGCGCCACGGGTGCCGTAAACCCCCCGCTTTTCCAGCAAAAGCGGGGTTTTTTATGCCAAAACGGTCTCTAGCCCAATGAATACGTGCGCTAGCAGCTATGGTTTAAATAGCGAATGCGCGCTGCGTGCAGGGGACTCAATCTCGCCGCGCCCGCCCCAGCAGCGCCGCCAGCACCACCGCCACCCCCAGCAACCACAGCGGCCACAAACCAAAGCGCGCCACCCACCAGCCATACGGCGTGGGTGCGCCGCTGCGCCCTTGCACGCTGCCGGTGAGCACGCCGCGCCGGCCATGTTCGTAGTGCGCAGTGACCTGGCCTTGGTGGTCGATGATGGCGCTGGCGCCGGTGTTGGTGGCGCGCACCATCGGGCGCTCAAATTCGAGCGTGCGCATCCGGCTAATTTGCAGGTGCTGGTCAATCGCCAGCGAGTTGCCAAACCAAGCAATGTTGCTCAAGTTGACAAACACCGTCGGCGCGTTAGCGGGGTCGGCAAAGCGGGCGCCGAGTTCTTCGCCAAACAGGTCTTCATAGCAAATGTTGGGCGCCAAGCGCTCGCCGCGCCAAACAAACGGCGGCTGCACCAGTGCGCCGCGGCTGAAATCGCCCAGCGGGATGTTCATCAGCTCGGTAAACCAGCGAAAAAATGGCGGGATGAACTCACCAAACGGCACCAGATGGTGCTTGTCGTAGCGGTACGCTGCACGCTCTCCGGGCTTCCAGCCGAGCACCGAGTTGGTGTAGCCCAGCCCCAAGTCGCCTAGCGGAATGCCCACCAAAGCGGCCTGCGCGCCGCGGGTGTATTGGTCTTCAATCACCTGCAGATAGCCGGGCGGCAGTTGCTGGGGCAACAGAGCGATAGCGGTTTCGGGCGCCACCACCAGTTGCGCCGTGGCGTTGCGCAGTTGGTCGCTGTACCACTGCAGGGCCATGGGTACGCCGCTACCAGGCTGAAATTTTTCATCTTGCGGAATGCTGCCTTGCAGCAGCGCCAGCGTCAGGGGCGCAGTGGCGGGCAGACTGGGTGCAGCGATAGCGCGCTCGCGCTGCCAGGACAGCGCCGTCAGCGTGACCAGGACGGCCGCCGCCAGCGCCCAAGCGCGCAGGTTGCGCAGGTCGCTGGGGCGCCATTGGGCCAGCAGCATCGCCAGCGCGGCAGCCGCGGCGGCAATGCCATACACGCCGATGCTGCGCGCCAGCACCGCCAGGGGGCCTTCGACATGGGCATAACCGCCCGCACCCCACGGGAAACCGGTCCACCACACGCCTCGGGCCAATTCGGCCAGCAACCACAGCGCAGCAAAAACCAGAGCAGCCAGCGCACGCTGGCTGGGCGCTAGCGCACTAAAAATCCCTAAAGCGGCGGCGTAATACAGCGCTAAAAATCCAGCCAGACCGAGCACCGCTGCCACCGCCAGGGGCGAGGCCAAGCCGCCATAGGTGTGCATGGAAATGAACAGCCACCAGAACGTCCCGGCCAGCCAGGTCGTTGCAAACACCCAACCCAACCCGGCGGCACGGCGCCACGGCGTACCGGGGCGCACCAGCCAGGCCAGCGTCAGCAGCGAGGCCAGTTGCAACCACCACTGCGGCGCGCCGCTGCCGGGCAGCGCCAGTGACGCCGCCTGCGCCAGTCCGGCCAGCAGGGCCAGCGGCCAATGCCAGGGCGCCGCCGCGCGCGGCCGTGCCGCAGTCCAGAAAGGGTGCAGGGAGGGGGTGGAATACAGAGTGCGGGATTCCCGCCAGGGCGCTGGAGCCGACGCCATCAAGTTGCGCCGGCCTCGGGTGGCGCTGCCGACACCTTGAACCAGCGCACCGCGCCGCCCTTGGTGTGCAGCACAACAAAATTCAGTCCGCACAACGGCAGGTGCTCGCCACGCTTGGGCACATGGCCCATTTCATGCGCGATGAGGCCACCGATGGTGTCGAAGGTTTCATCCGCATCGCTGCCGGCGATGGGCACGCCAAAGGCCTCCGCCACGCGCTCGACCGGGGTGTCGCCGCTGACGCGATAGGTGTGGTCGGCCAGGGCAAAGATGTCGCCCTCTTCCTCGCCAATGTCAAATTCGTCTTCGATCTCGCCGACGATTTCTTCCAGCACGTCCTCGATCGTCGCCAGGCCGGCGACGCGGCCAAACTCGTCGATGACGATGGCCAGATGGTTGCGGTTGCTGCGAAAGTCGCGCAGCAGATCGTTCAGTCCCTTGGACTCGGGCACAAACACCGCTGGGCGCAGCAGCGCGCGGATATTCAGCTCGGGCGCACGCTGCAGCTTGAGAAAGTCTTTGGCCAGCAGGATGCCGATGATGTTTTCGCGTTCCCCCTGGTACACCGGAAAGCGCGAGTGCGCGGTGTTGATGATCAGGTGCAGCAATTGCTCAAACGGCGCATCGATGTTGATGGTGTCCATGCGCGTGGCGGCCACCATGACATCGCCCACGGTCAGGCTGGCCATGCGGATCACGCGCTCGAGCATGATGCGCGACTCGGCGCTGATGACCTGGTTGTCTTCAGCGCTGGCCAGAATGGCAATGAGCTCTTCGTGCGAGTCCGGACCGGGGTGGATGAACTCGGCAATTTTTTGCAGAAAACTGCGCTTGTCTTCTTTTTCAAAAAAACGCGCGGGATGGGGATCGGACACAGCCTTGGAGTGCAGGACGTGCGGTAGTGAAACAAGGCCCCTAGGATACTGGATTGTGGTGTCCACACTCCCAGAGGCCCGCCCGCAGAACCGGCTTTTAGCTGCGCGCCGAACGTGCGCCGGTGCGCAGGGCCTGCATCCGGGCCAGAAAGTCCCAGAACTGCTTGGCCTGGTGCTTGATGCGGTAGTCGATTTCAGCGAATTGGTGCTCAATGATGGCCGCCATGCGCGTATCCAGATTGGCCGGAGGCAGCTGCAGAAAGGCCTCGGATTCGGCGCCATCGCGCTGGACGACAGCACCGGCTTTGCGCGCAATTTTCAGCATGGCGGTGTTTTCTGACAGCGCGTGGATGAACATCATGTCCACGCCTTCATTGCGCGCATGGATCACGGCGCGCTCGAACAGGCGCCCACCGTAACCGCGCCCGCGTGCTTGTTTCAGCACCGAGACACCAAATTCGGCGCACTGGTGGTGCTCAGGGTCGGTGGCAAACGCCACATGCGCCATGGCAATCAACTCCAAGCGACGGTTGTAAATGCCAAAAATTTCGTCGCGCTCGAAGTCCAGCTGGGCGACGTAGCGGCTGATTTGTTCGTCGCTGGCTTTGTAGCCAAAACGCAGGTAGCGGTCGGAATCGTCCAGCGCCAGCAAGTGCGCGGCAATGCGCTCGCGGTACGCCGGACCGAGCGAGCGGATAGGTACCACCACCGGGGCTCTGACAGAGACAGGAGGAGGAGGGGGGGGAGCATCACCGTCAACGCGGTCACTCACCGGGTGTAGCAGATCAATGCCAGCGTCCCAGGATGCTTTGAGCCAGTCTTTGGTTGCAGTCATGTAAACCAATGTAGGTCTTTTTTTTCAACTCTCCAAGCATTATTTGTTGCGCTGCAACAAATTCCTCAGCATTGGTGATTTTTTCTATTAAATCAAATACTTATACTGATTGCCGAGTGTTGTAGTACCACCAAACAGGGTTAAATCACCGCCCCTGCTAGCGCAATTCCTCTTGGGGTTGGCCGGGTGAAGGGTCAAAATTTCGGCTCACTCCCCAGGAGACACCATGAATGCAGTTTTCTCGTCCACCACCAGCCCAGACGCCTGCGCCTGGGACAATCCCATGGGCACCGATGGTTTTGAATTCATCGAATACGCCGCCCCCGACCCGGTTGCCATGGGCCGGGCTTTTGTCGCCATGGGCTTCACGCCGGTGGCGCGGCACCGGCACAAGAACGTCACGCTGTACCGCCAAGGCAGCATCAACTTCATCATCAACGCCGAGCCCGACAGCTTTGCCCAGCGCTTTGCCCGCCTGCACGGCCCCAGCGTGTGCGCGATTGCGTTTCGGGTGCACGACGCCAAGGCGGCCTACGAGCGCGCCATCACGCTCGGTGCCTGGGGCTACGCCGGCAAGGCCGGGCCGGGCGAACTGAACATTCCGGCCATCAAGGGCATTGGCGACAGCCTGATCTACTTGGTGGACCGCTGGCGCGGCAAGGGCGGCGCGCAGCCGGGCGATATCGGCAACATCGGCTTTTACGACGTGGACTTTGAGGCCCTGCCCGGTCTGAGCGCCGCAGCAGCGCTGGCGCCGCCGGGCCACGGCCTGACCTACATCGACCACCTGACGCACAACGTGCACCGCGGCCGCATGGGCGAGTGGGCCAGCTTTTACGAGCGCCTGTTCAATTTCCGCGAGGTCAAATACTTCGACATCGAGGGCCAGGTCACGGGCGTCAAAAGCAAGGCCATGACCAGCCCCTGCGGCAAGATCCGCATTCCGATCAACGAGGAAGGCAAAGAAAAAGCCGGCCAGATCCAGGAATATTTGGACCTGTACGGCGGCGAGGGCATCCAGCACATCGCCATGGGCTCGGACGACCTGTATGCCACGGTGGACGCACTGCGCGCCAGCGGTGTGCGCCTGCTCGACACCATCGACACCTACTACGAACTGGTGAACCAGCGCATTCCGGGCCACGGCGAGCCGCTGGCCGAACTGCAGCAGCGCAAAATTTTGATCGACGGCGTGGCTGGCAAGCTGCTGCTGCAAATCTTCAGTGAAAACCAGCTCGGGCCGATCTTCTTCGAGTTCATCCAGCGCAAGGGCGACGACGGCTTTGGCAATGGCAACTTCAAGGCGCTGTTTGAAAGTATCGAACTCGACCAGATGCGCCGCGGCGTGCTGCAAGCGCCGGCAACCGCGAAGGCGGCCGGCGAAGCGGTTTGATTAGCACTATTAATTAAATAGCATGTAGCGCTTATTACATCAGCGCTACAGCCATTTTTTACTGCTATTCAGTCGCGCTGCAGTATCTCTAGGCAGGTGCTGATCAGCGGCGCATGGCTGGCCATCTGCACATGCGCCACGCCGGGCAGAAAGCGCGCTTCGGCGCCGGGCAGCAGCCCGGTGCTGGCCGGAAACACCAGGTTGTCGCAGTTCGAATACCAGCAGGTGAACAGCGCCGCCCGCTTTGGCGGCTCGCTGCGCTGTAGTTCGCGCAGCCAGTCACTGGCGCGGCGCATCTGCTGGCCGTTAGCCGCCTGGCTGTAGCGCGCCAGCTCGGTGCCGCCATGCGGTGTGCCCAGGGTGATGACGCGGTGTACGCGCGCCTCGGCGTGGCTGGCTTGGTACGCGCGCAACCAGGCGCGCGCCGCCATGCCGCCCATGCTGTGGCAAATCAGCACCGGCGCCTGGCCGGTGGCCTGGGTGACACGCTGCACGGCGTCCTCGATCAGCGACACGTAGTCGTCTATCGGCCCCAGCACCGGCTCCAGGTTGACCGCGACAAAGGCATGGCCGCGCGCGCGCAGCGGCTCCAGCCACGGCAGCCATACGCCGCGGTTGCACAACAGGCCATGCACCAGCACCACCCCGCGCACGCTGCTGCGCTGGCCCGGCGTGGCACTGGTCGGCAGCCAGTCGGGCACGGCACGGCTGCGAAACGGCTGGCGCCAGCCAAACACACACAGCATGGCTCCCCATTCGGCTGCGCCAGCGCGCCACAACTGCAGGGCGCTGGCGCGCGGCACCGGGTCGCTGCGGTTGGCGCGCTGCATCAGAAAAAACTGCAGCCCCAGCATCAGCGGCAGCATCAGCCAGGTCAGCCCCGCACCCGCCAACGCCACCACCGGCGACAGCGGCCAAGCCCACAGCAGCCACCCGGCCGTGCCCAGGAGCGTGCTCAAAATCCAGAATTTTTGTATGCGGGCAATCATGGGGTGCTGCTATGGTGAAAAACCCATTGTGCAATCCCCCTGCTCCCGACCCTGAAGAGATTCTCCCGCCATGGACGCTGCCGACACCATCCGCCAATGCCTTGCCGACGTCACCCGCCTACGCGCGCACTGCGCTGGCAACCCGGCGCTGAACCAGGCCGTGGCCGAGATCAAGGCGCTGCAAGCGCGCCGCTTTGCCGGCACCTATGCCGACCTGATGCGCAACCCGGACGTGGCGCCGGCGACGCGCTTCTTTCTCAACGAGCTGTACAGCCCACACGACTTTAGCCAGCGCGACGACCAGTTTGGCCGCATTGCCGGCACCCTGCAGACGGTGTTTCCCCCGGCCGTCGTGGACACCGCTGTGGCGCTGGCGCAACTGCACGCGCTCACCGAGCGGCTCGACCATGCCGCGGGCTGCGCCTGGCTGGCCGAGGCCGGCACGTTGCACCCGGCAGCACGCTACCTGCGCGCTTGGCGCAGCGTCGGCGAGCGCAGCGGGCGCACGCAACAGCTGACCAGCGTGCTGGCCATCGGCCAAGACTTGGCACGGCTGACGCGCACCCCTGGCCTGCGCACCCTGCTGCGCCTGATGCGTCGGCCAGCGCGCTTGGCTGGCCTGGCCACGCTGCAGTCTTTTCTGGAGACGGGGTTTGACACCTTTGGTGCCCTGGCACGCCAGGACGGCGCCGTCGAAGGCTTTTTGCGCACCGTGCAAGAGCGCGAGACACAGCTCATCGCACTGTGGTTCGACGGCGCGCCTGTCGCCTGTGAGACTGAAATCGCCCGCACCCTGGGAGAAGCCCGGTAACCCTCTTGGCCGGGGCGCTTGAACAATCTGGGCCAAACCCAAAACCCACTTTGACTCTTCCTCAGGCCCCCATGGACAAAATCTGGTTGAACCACTACCCCGCAGGCATTCCGCACAGCGTCGCGCCGGAGCAATACCGCTCCGTCGCCCACCTGCTCGAAGAGGCCATGCAAAAGCACGCGGCCAACCCGTTTTCGGTGTGCATGGAGCGCTGGATGAGCTATGGCGAACTGGAGCGCGAATCGGCCGCTTTAGGCGCCTGGCTGCAGGCGCAGGGACTGGAGCCGGGCGCGCGCGTGGCCATCATGCTGCCCAATATTCCGCAGTTCGCCGTCACCATGGCCGCCGTGCTGCGCGCCGGCTACACCTGCGTCAACGTCAACCCGCTGTACACACCGCGCGAACTGGCGCACCAGCTGAAAGACTCGGGCGCCACGGTCATCGTCATTCTTGAAAACTTTGCCCACACCCTGACCGGCATTCTGGACAGCAGCCCCATAAAGCATGTGGTGATGGCATCGATGGGCGACTTGCTCGGCTTTGCCTACGGCCACTGGATCAATTTTGCCGTGCGCCACATCGCCAAAATGGTGCCGGAATACGACTTGCCGATGACCGGTGGGCGCCAACTGACACCGTTCAGAAAAGCGTTGACCTTGGGCGCGCAGCGCAAGCTCACACCCAGCAGCGCCACCCTCGACTCGATCGCCTTTTTGCAATACACCGGCGGCACCACCGGCCTGTCCAAAGGCGCGGTGCTGACGCACCGCAACATCATTGCCGCCACGTTGCAGGCACAGGCTTGGTTCGCACCAGCGCTGGCCAGGGTGGGCGATGTCGCCAAAGTCAACAGCATTGCCGCGTTGCCGCTGTACCACATTTTTGCGCTGACGCTGTGCTTGCTGACCATCCGCCAAGGCTCGCACTTGACGCTGATTCCCAACCCGCGCGACATCCCCAAGTTTGTCGAGGTGCTGAAAAAACGCCCATTCCACATGCTGCCCGCCGTCAACACGCTGTTCAACGCGCTGCTGCAAAACGAGCAGTTTCGGGCGCTGGACTTTTCGCCGCTGTGCTTGTCGCAGGCCGGCGGCATGGCCGCCTCCGAGGGCACGGCGCGCGAGTGGCACCAACTCACCGGCAACGCCATGATTGAAGGCTGGGGCATGAGCGAAACCTGCGCCATCGGCACCAACAACCCGGTCGGCAACAGCAGCTTCAACGGCAGCATCGGCCTGCCGCTGCCGGGCATCGACATTGCCATCAAGGACGACGAAGGCCAAGACGTGGCGCAAGGTCTGTCGGGCGAAATTTGCGTGCGCGGCCCCAACGTCACGCCCGGCTATTACCGCCAGCCGGTAGAAAACGCCAGCGCCTTCACCGCCGACGGCTACCTGCGCACCGGCGACATCGGCGTGATGGACGCGCAGGGCTACACCCGCATCATCGACCGCAAAAAAGACATGATTCTGGTCAGCGGCTTCAACGTTTTTCCGAACGATATCGAGAACACCATTTCGCTGTGCCCCGGCGTGCTGGAATGCGCCGCCATTGGTGTGGCCGACGAGAAGCAGGGCGAAGCCATCAAGGTGTTCATCGTGCGCAGTAACCCCGCGCTGACCGAGCAGGACATCCGGCGTTACTGCCACGACAACATGACCGGCTATAAATGCCCCAAGCACATCGAGTTCCGCGATGACCTGCCCAAAACCAACGTTGGCAAGGTGCTGCGGCGCCAACTGCGCACCACCGCAGAAGCCGCAACCTGAACTTTTACTACTTTATTCATAGCACATGACGCACGCCCCGCAAGCCTTACCGCCCGAAATCACTGTATTGGAGCGCGGCTGGCTGTCGGCCAACAACATCGTCTTTCGGGGCGCGCATTCGGGCACGGCGGTGGTCGATACCGGCTACTGCACCCACGCCGAGCAAAGCGTGGCGCTGATTGGCGCGGCGCTGCACGGGCGCCCGCTGGAGCGCATCCTCAACACCCATTTGCACAGCGACCACTGCGGTGGCAACGCCGCCTTGCAAGCGGCTTGGCCGGGCGTGCATACCGCTGTGCCACCCGGCCACCTCGCCCAAGTGCGTGACTGGGACGCCGACGCGCTGGGCTACCGCCCCACCGGCCAGCAATGCCCGCCGTTTCGCGCCGACGCTGCGCTCCTGCCCGGCACCGAAGTGCTGCTGGGCGACCGCCCGTGGCAAGTGCACGCTGCGCCGGGGCACGACCCGCACTCCATCGTGCTGTTCGAGCCGCAAGATGCGCTGTTGATCTCCGCCGATGCACTGTGGGAAAACGGCTTTGGCGTGGTGTTCCCCGAACTGGAAGGCGAGGACGCTTTTGCCGAAGTGAGCGCCACGCTGGACTTGATTGAGCGCCTGGCCCCGCGCACCGTCCTCCCCGGCCACGGCGCGATTTTTTACGATGCGCCGCGCGCTTTGGACGCCGCCCGCCGCCGCCTGGACGGCTTTGCCCGCGACCCGGCCAAACACGCGCTGCACGCGGCCAAGGTGCTGCTGAAATACAAACTGCTGGAGTGGCAGCAAATCACGCTGGAAGAATTACAAGCTTGGGCCGTGGCCACGCCGTACTTTGCACTGCTGCACACGCGCTACTTTGCGAACGTGAATTTTCTGCCCTGGCTGCACAGCTTGGTCGATAGCTTGGTGCGCTCTGGCGCCGCTGCGCGCGCAGGTGATGTGCTGCACAACGTCTGATTTGATGCGGATTTAGCTCAATATTTGAGTGCTTTAGGCATCTAGCCCTTTAAATACCTGCGGTTTTAGCTATAAATTTAATAGCAATCAAGGACTGCAACGTCACTGCCGTGCGCCCGGCCATGAAACATCAGAAAACCCCAAAATCCACTGTCGGGCGGTAGACTGGAACTGTCTTTAAGTCCCAGCGCACCAGCAGCGACCCGCCGCTACGAGAGGTTTTGCATGAAGCACGGCAACAAGAGCAAAAAATCGCTCTCAGCCCCCAGCGCTACAGCCCCGGCCCCTTCAGCACCTTTGGCCCCCAACTCGATCGCTTCGGTGGCGCCTTCCCCTGCCCCCTTCCCGATTGTCGGCATCGGTGCCTCCGCCGGTGGCTTGGCGGCGTTTGAGGCTTTCTTTTCCGGCATGCCCGCCGAGCGCGATCCGGACATGGCCTTTGTGCTGGTGCAGCACCTTGCGCCCGACCACAAAAGCATCCTGGCCGACCTGATTCGCCGCTATACCCGTATGCAGGTGTTTGAGGTCGAAGACGGCGTGGTGGTGCAACCCAATTGCGCCTACATCATTCCGCCCAACTACGACATGGCCTTGTTGCAAGGCGCGCTGCACCTGCTGGAGCCGGTCGCGGCGCGCGGGCACCGACTGCCGATTGACTATTTGTTCCAGTCGCTCGCCAAAGACCAGCGCGAGCTGGCGATTGGCATCGTGCTCTCGGGCACCGGCAGCGATGGCACGCTGGGGGTGCGCGCCATCAAAGACGCCGGTGGCATGGTGATGGCACAAAGCACCGAGTCCAGCGAGTTTGACGGTATGCCCCACAGCGCCATTGCTACCGGGCTGGTGGACTACCAGCTGGCGCCACAAGAGATGCCCGCGCAAATCATGGCCTATGCGGCGCATGTCTTTGGCCGGCTGCCGGCCTCGGGCGAGCCCACCGCGCCCAACGTGCAAAGCGCCCTGAAGAAGATCTTTGTGCTGCTGCGTGCCCATACCGGGCACGATTTTTCGCAGTACAAACCCAGCACGACTTACCGGCGCATCGAGCGGCGCATGGCGGTGCACCACGTAGAAAGCATCGACGCATACGT
The DNA here is from genome assembly GCF_000688255.1 of Simplicispira psychrophila DSM 11588. Taxonomy (GTDB): domain Bacteria; phylum Pseudomonadota; class Gammaproteobacteria; order Burkholderiales; family Burkholderiaceae_C; genus Simplicispira; species Simplicispira psychrophila. The sequence continues at coordinate 247,030 of NZ_JHYS01000005.1, forward strand.
CAAATATTTGCAGCAAACGCTGCCTGAAATCGATGCCTTGTTTGGCGACCTGTTGATTGGCGTGACCAACTTCTTTCGCGACCCCCAAGCCTTTGCCGTTCTGGAAAACGACATCCTCCCCCAGCTGTTTGCGGCCAAGTCTGAAAGCCACATCCTGCGCGTCTGGTCGGCCGGCTGCTCGACCGGCGAAGAAGCCTATTCACTCGCCATCCTGCTGGCCGAATGCATGGACACCCTCAAGCAAAGCTACGCCGTGCAAGTGTTTGCCACCGACATCGACAGCCGCGCCATTGCCAGCGCACGCTTGGGTTTGTTTCCGGCCAGCATTGCGGCCGACATGAGCGCCGAGCGGCTGGCCCGGTTTTTTACCCTGGAGCCCGGCGGCCAGTGCTACCGCATCCAAAAGCGTATTCGCGACCTGCTGGTGTTCTCTGAGCAAGACCTGATCAAAGACCCGCCGTTTTCCAAGCTCGACCTGATCTGCTGCCGCAACCTGTTGATCTATCTGGATACCAACCTGCAAAAAAAGCTGATCCCGCTGTTTCACTACGCGCTCAACCCGGGCGGCATGCTATTTTTGGGCAGTTCCGAGGACGTGGGCGAGTTTGACAATTTGTTTGCGGTGCTAGACCGCAAGGCCAAGCTGTACCAGCGCAAGGAAGATCTGCAGGGCTTGCAGCGCAACTCCCTGGTTCGCCTCATGCCCGCGCTGGCCACGGGCGATGCAGCGCTGCCCCAGCGCGACCTGCGCAAAGTGGCCTTTGCCACCCAACTAACACTGCGCCAACTGGTGGAGCAGTCGCTGCTGCGCCTGGTGGCGCCCGCCAGCGTGTTGGTGAATGCTGGCGGCGACATCGTTTACCTGCACGGGCGCACCGGGATGTACCTGGAGCCCGCTGCCGGTGAAGCCGGCGTGCAAAACATCCTCAAAATGGCCCGCAAAGGCCTAGGCACTGCCCTGTCCACCAGCCTGCACCAGGCGGTGGCGACACAAGCGCCCAGCACGGCGCCCCTTGTCCGGGTCAAAACCAATGGGCACTACACGCTGGTCAACGTCAGCGTGCATCCGCTGCCGACCCCGTCCGCCGATAGCGCCGACGGGCATCTCGCCCGCCTGTACCTGGTGCTGCTGCAAGACGCCCCCGAGCCGGCCCAGGAGCCTGTGGCAGCAGTCGCTGACGCTGACGCCAGCGTGCACACCGATTCCGACCTGAACGCCCGCATCCATGCGCTCACGCAAGAACTGCGCAGCAAAGACGAATACCTGAAAAGCACGCGTGAAGAGTTGGAGAGCTCCAACGAAGAGCTCAAGTCCAGCAACGAGGAGATGCAATCTGTCAATGAGGAGTTGCAAAGCACCAATGAAGAACTGGAAACGTCGAAAGAAGAGTTGCAGTCGATCAACGAAGAACTGAGCACGGTCAACAGCGAGTTGCAAACCAAGGTGACCGACCTCTCGCGCGCCAACAACGACATGAACAATCTGCTGGCCGACACCGGCATTGGCACCGTGTTTGTGGACTTTCAGTTGCGCATCCTGCGTTTTACGCCGGCGGCCAGCACCATCATCAATCTGATCGCCTCCGACGTCGGCCGCCCCGTGGCGCACATCGTCGCCAACCTGGTCGGCTACACCAGCCTGGTGGACGACATCCGCTCGGTGCTCGACACGCTGAGGCCGGTGCAGCACGAAGTCAAAACCCCCGAGGGGCAGTGCTACACCCTGCGTATCCAGCCCTACCGCACCCTGGACAACGTGATCGAGGGCGCAGTGATCACTTTTGTGGACATTACCGAGCTGGTGCACACACGCGAGGCCCTGCGCAAGGTCAACGACGAAGTGCGCCTGCTGGGGCGCGACGCGCGCGACGCCATCACCGTACAAGACCTCAGCGGGCGCACGCTGGCCTGGAACCCGGGTGCCGTGCGCCTGTATGGCTGGAGCGAAGATCAGGCGCTGCAAATGAATGTGTGTGAGCGCATCCCGGAGGACTTGAGGGCCGGAACCATGGAGGTGCTGGAGAGCCTGAGCCACAACGAAGTTTTGCAGCCCTACCTGACCCAGCGGCTCACGGCCAGCGGTGAGGTCATGGAGGTGTCCATCGTCTCCACCGCCTTGCTCGATGACAGCGGCAAGATGTACGCCGTGGTCACCACCGAGCGGGCCAAGCCCAAGGCTGCGGCTGGAGCGCAGCCATGAGCATTTCCATCCCGCCAGAGGACAAAGCCCTCAGGACGAGCGTGCATACACTGCGCTCGCAGGCCGAAAGACGGATAAACCGCAAGGCTGATTTGACCCTGGAGGCGGTGCGCGCCCTGACACCGCAACAGACCCAGTTGTTGCTCCATGAATTGCATGTGCACCAGATTGAGCTGGAGACGCAAAACGAAGAATTGCGCCAGTCCAAAGATGCCCTGGACGCCTCGCGGGCGCGCTATATCGAGCTGTCTATATCGAGCTGTACGACCTGGCCCCGGTGGGCTACTGCAATGTGAACGAGGCTGGGCTGATCGTTGAAGCCAACCTGACACTGGCGACGCTGCTGGGCGTGGCGCGCAGCGTGCTGATGCGGCAAGCGCCCTTCTCGCGCTGGGTGCTGCCAGAGGACCAGGACATCTGGTACCTGCTGCACCGAGAGCTGCTGTCCGGCGGTGCGCCGCAAACCGGCGAACTGCGCATGCGTCTGCACCAGAACGCTGCCCCGCTCAGTGGCCCAGCCGCATTCCTGTGGGTACAACTGGCCGTGACGGTGGCACCCAGCGCAGCGGGCGAGCCCATACTGCACCTGGCCATCAGCGACATCTCCGCGCGCAAACAGTCTGAGGCCAAACTCCAGCTCGCGGCCAGTGTCTTTGACCATGCCCGCGAAGGCATCTTCATCACCGACCCGCGCGGCACCATTCTGGACGTCAACGCCTCCTTCACCCGCATTACCGGCTACAGCCGCGAAGAGGCCATCGGCCAGAACCCGCGCCTGCTCCAGTCCGACCTGCAGCAGTCAGCGCTGCATGCCGCCCTGTGGCGTGCCTTGACCACACAGGGCCACTGGAGCGGGGAAATCTGGAACCAGCGCAAAAACGGCGAGTTGTACGCCCACCTGCAAACCGTCAGCGCCGTGCGCGATGCCCACGGCACAACCCAGCAATATGTAGCGCTGTTCTCGGACAACACCACCCTCAAGGCACACCAAAGCCACCTGGAACACATGGCGCACTTTGATGCACTGACCCATCTGCCCAACCGCCTGTTGCTGGCCGACCGGCTGCAACAGGCGATGGCCCATGCGCAGCGGCGCGGCGACCAACTGGCCGTGGTGTACCTCGATCTGGATGGCTTCAAGGCCGTGAATGACCGCTATGGACATGGCGTGGGCGACCAGTTGCTGATTGCCATAGCCAACGCCATGAAAGGCGCGCTGCGCGAAGGCGACACGCTGGCACGCATCGGTGGCGACGAGTTTGTCGCGGTGCTGGTGGAGCTGGAGGGCGCCGAGAGTTGCGTTCCCCTGCTGGCACGCCTTCTGCAAGCCGCCGCTGCGCCGGTAGTACTGGGCGCTCTCACGCTCCAATGCACGGCCAGCATGGGCGTGAGCTTTTATCCCCAGGAGCTGGAGATGGAAGCCGATCAGCTGTTGCGCCAAGCCGACCAGGCCATGTACCAGGCCAAGCTGGCGGGGAAGAACCGCTACCACGTCTTCGATACAGCACACGACAGCCACCTGCGCGGCCACCACGCCAGCCTGAAGCGGATTCGCCTAGCGCTGGCGCAACGCGAATTTGTGCTGCACTACCAGCCCAAGGTGAATATGCGCAGCGGCCGCATCATCGGGGCCGAGGCACTGATCCGCTGGCAACACCCGAGCCAAGGGCTGCTGGCACCGAACATCTTCCTGCCGTCGATAGAAAACCACCCGCTGGCGCTAAAGGTGGGCGAATGGGTGATTGACACGGCGCTGGCCCAGATAGAGACCTGGCAAGCCGCCGGGCTGGACTTGCCGGTGAGCGTCAATATCAGCGCCTACCAGTTGCAGCACCCCAAATTTTTTGAGCACCTCCAAGCCATCCTTGCCAAGCACCCGCAAGTCAACCCGGCCAAGCTGAGGCTAGAGGTGCTGGAGACCAGCGCGCTGGCCGACATGGCGCAGATATCGCAGCTGATCGAGGCGTGCCGACAAATCGGCGTGCAATTTGCGCTGGACGACTTTGGCACCGGCTACTCGTCACTTATCTACTTGAAAAATCTGCGCGTAGCCCAACTCAAAATCGACCAAAGCTTTGTGCGCAACATGCTGGAAGACCCCAACGACATGGCCATTTTGAAAGGCGTCATCGGGATGGCCGCCGCCTTCAAACGCGAGGTGATTGCCGAGGGCGTGGAGACGGAGGCGCATGGCATTGCGCTGCTGCAACTGGGCTGCGAACTGGCGCAGGGCAACGGCATTGCACCGTCCATGCCCGGCAGCCAATTGCCCTCCTGGGCCGCCTCTTGGCGCCCCCATGCCGCTTGGTGCACGCAGGCCAAGGCCGGTTGATTCAGCGCCCATGCATGAGGCGCGCGCTGGCCTCTGGCGGCCTGGCGAAATTTCACACCCAGATGCAATCGCTGGTGCAGACAGGCACCGGAATACAAAACTGGTATCGCCCGCTCTGTCCACAACGCAACTCCCAATGGCATTGAACGTTGCAAGGGTTCCAGACGCCGCCCCGCCCGCCCCCCGTAGTCGTCGTCGTGCTGGCGGGGGATCGTGCTGCTGCGGGCGCTGATGCGTGCAACCCATGCGGCGCGTGCGAACAGGAACATTTTTCTTGGAGCGTGATGACCGCTTCAGAGCGGGCAAGCGCCGCAGTCCCGGCTTTGACGCGAACCAGGTATTGGTCGCACTCTTTGGCCACTTCAAGGATGGATGATTCCGCCACTGTCACGCAGTGGCCGGGCCCCATCGACAGGCTGATGTAGCCGGCTTCGGCGGGGACGGGCAGACCCATCAGCCAAAACGACTCGCCCTCACTGATCTTCTCCGTTTGACATCCTCACCGCCCTAAAGGACGGTGATTCCTGCTGCCAGACGGCGATGTCCCGCCGCGAGAATGTTCTTGGCTGCATTCGTGTCCCGGTCGTGTGCCGTGCCACATTCGCTGCAAGTCCATTCTCTTATTCCAAGTCCTGCTCTACCTTTCGGACTGCTGGCGGGAATAACTGCGCAGCACGAACAAGTTTGGGTTGTATAGCTTTCGCCCACTACCTCAAAGACAACACCGGCCTGATGGCTCTTGTATTCCAACATTGTCTTTAGCATGGCCCAGCCCGCGTCCAGCGTGCTCTTGG
>NZ_JHYS01000006.1 GCF_000688255.1 Simplicispira psychrophila DSM 11588
ATGGTCTGAAAAACTCATAACTGAGCGTGCTACAGGCACTGGATTTTTCACTGGATGCAATATTGCACTGAGCAGGCATGAATTCATGCTTTTTCGCTCCCCGCTGGGAGCGTTTCTGCCGCATTCGCAGCCCTCGCCCTGTTTTTGGGCGCACTCACCCCTGCGTCGCCATCAACGTATGGCGAAGCATCCACAGGTTTGACAGCGCAAACAGCGTCTTGAGTTGCAGCGTGTTCTTCTTCAATCCCCGGTAGCGCACCTTCTCGTAGCCAACTTGGCGCTTGAGCACTCTGAACGGATGCTCAACCTTGGCACGGATGCCGGCCAAGACCTTCTCCAGCAAGTCAGTCAGGGCATCGATGGGATTGTTTTCCTTGTCCAGCGCTTTGCGCTTACCCGGGCGCAGCGCCACATGCCAAGTGACTCCCTCTTTAGCATCAGCTCGCTTGTGCGAGCCCTGGTAGCCAGCATCACCGTAGACATCGGTTTCTGCGCCATGCAGCAAGCTGTTGCCTTCAGTGACGTCGGCCACATTGCCCGAGGTGCCGCGCACGGTGTGTACCAGCCCTGAGTCAGCATCTACGCCGATGTGTGCCTTCATCCCAAAATACCACTGCTTGCCTTTCTGGCTCGAATGCATCTCAGGGTCGCGCTCCTTGGCTTTGTTCTTGGTGGAGCGGGGTGCGGCGATCAGTGTGGCATCGACTGCCGTGCCGGCCCTGAGCAGCAGGCCGCGCTGCTCGAGCAGGTCATTGACGGTGGCCAGGAGCTGATCGGCCAATTTATGGCGCTCCAGCCGGTGGCGGAAACGCAGGATGGTGCTCTCATCGGGCAGCCGGCCATGGGCGTCAAGCTGGGCAAATTCGCGCAACAAAGGCGTATCGAAGAAGGCCTCTTCCATGGCCGACTCTGACAAGCTGAACCATTGCTGCATGAAATGCAACTCGCAGCATGGTCTCCAGCGCAAAGGGTGGGCGGCCGTTCTTGCCTTCGGGGTAGTACGGGGCGATGAGCTCGACCAGCGCAGTCCAGGGGACCACGCGTTCCATCTGGGCCAGAAACTCCTGCTTGCGGGTTCTTCTGGTGCTCAGGTTCAGATCAAGGCTCGATTACTTCATGGGCAAAGAGGATGCCATGGCAGGCTGACGCCTGCCAGACAACGGAGGAGGTTTTGCAGAGTTTCCTATAGGGTGTTTTACTATTAAAAAAAGAGCTATAAGCGCTTACTGAATAAGCACTTGAGGCACATTTGATGCTGAATTGAGGCGCCACGCCCAAGACCGCGCACAATGGCCACCGTGACCGATATCGCCCCTGAGGTAACCCTGCCGCGCCGCATTGCCCACTTGGACATGGACGCCTTTTTTGCTAGCGTCGAGCTGCTGCGCTACCCGCAGCTCAAAGGCTTGCCGGTGGTGATTGGCGGTGGGCGTCGCCAGGCCGACGACGCGCTGCTGCGCAGCCCCGATGGCCTGGGCTTGCGCGCGCCGCACTGTGTGCCGGTGGCGGCATTTCCGCTGCTGCGCGACTACGTCGGACGCGGTGTCATCACCACCGCCACCTACGAGGCGCGGCAGTTTGGCGTCGGCTCGGCCATGGGCCTGATGAAAGCGGCGCGGCTGTGCCCGCAGGCCATCGTGCTGCCGGTGGATTTTGATGAAGTGCGGCGGTTTTCCCGGCTGTTCAAAAGCACCATCACCGACATTGCCCCCGCCATGCAGGATCGGGGCGTGGACGAGGTCTACATCGACTTCACCGACGTGCCCGGCGGCCAGCGCGAGGGTGGGCGGGTGCTGGCGCGGTTGATCCAGAAAAGTATTTTTGATGCCACCGGCCTGACCTGTTCGATTGGCGTGGCACCGAACCGCCTGCTGGCCAAGATGGCCAGCGAATTCAACAAACCCCATGGTATCTCCATCGTCCAGGCGGCTGACTTGCAAACGCTGATCTGGCCGCTGGGCGTGCGCAAGATCAACGGTATCGGCCCCAAGTCGGGCGAACGGCTGGCGGCATTGGGCGTGCGTACCATTGGCGAGTTGGCGGCGCAGGAGCCGCAATGGCTGATGGCGCGGTTTGGCAAATCCACCGGTGCCTGGATGCACCGCGTCGCCTGGGGCCAGGACGACAGTCCGGTGGTCACGCACAGCGAACCCGTCAGCATGAGCCGCGAAACCACCTTCGAGCGCGACCTGCACGCGGTGCGCGACCGCGCCGAGCTGGGGCGCATCTTCACCGCGCTGTGCCAGCGCGTGGCGCAGGATCTGCAGCACAAGGGCTACGTCGGCCGCACCATTGGTGTCAAGCTGCGTTTTGACGATTTCAAAACTGCCACGCGCGACCACACTGTGTCGTGGCCCACGCAGGACGCCGCCGCCATCCGCCGCGTCGCCGGTCAATGCCTCAAGCGCGTGCCGCTGCAGCAGCCGCTGCGCTTGCTGGGGGTGCGCGTGGGCGCGCTGGTGCGTGTCGTCGACTTGGCGCAGTCGCCTGTGCACGCACCCTCATCCGACCCCTATACGGCAGCGCTTTTTGATTGAGCGGCCTATCACCCGGCGCAGGTGAGGGCATGTGAGAAACAGAAAATTCTTACTTGTTTCTGAATGTAGGATGGGTGTTATCCCCCGTAGAGGGAGTTTTTGAGACAAAAGGATTTTTGATATGCGCGTCAATTTGCCCGTTACGGCCGAGGAGTACGACTACCCGGCCGAGCACATGCTGGTGTCCACCACCGACCCGCAGGGCCGCATCACGCACTGCAATCCGGCATTCATGGATGCCAGCGGTTATTCGTATGACGAACTTATGGGGCAGCCGCACAACCTGATTCGCCATCCCGACATGCCGCCTCAGGCGTACAAGGATTTGTGGGCCACTATTGGCCGTGGACTGCCCTGGACCGGTTTGGTAAAGAATCGGCGCAAGAACGGCGGTTTTTATTGGGTGCGCGCCAACGTCACGCCGATCATGGAAAACGGTAAACCGCGCAGCTACATGTCGGTGCGCACCAAGCCGGCGCGTGCCGAGACGCAGCAGGCCGAGGCACTTTATGCCCTGCTACGCAGCGACCATGCCGCCGGGCGCGTCACCTTGCGCCTGCACCAGGGCCGTGTGATTTACCCCGGCCTACGCGGCGCCCTGCAGCGCTTGGGGCAGGTCTCTGCCACCCAGAGCCTGGGCTTGATGCTGCTGGGCGTGACCGGGGCGGGCGCGCTGCCGCACTTGCTGGGCGTGCAGGGTACGCCGGCCTGGATGGCGTCGCTGGCGCTGCTGCTGGTCGGCAACGCCGGCGTGCTGGCATGGTTTCACCGGCGTATCGTGCGTGGCCTGCGCACAGCCGAGCAATTTGCCAGCGATATTGCCGCCTGCAACCTGAGCACGTCTTTGAACCACGCTCAGTTCACCCCGTCGATGGCGCCCATGGTGCGCAACCTGCAGCAGATCCAGGTCAACTTGCGCGCCGTGGTGGGCGATGTCCGTTCTGAAATTGCCGGTTTCATGCGTGTCGCCGATGAAATCTCGCAGGGCGGCAATGATTTGTATGCCCGCACCCAGGCCCAGGCGAGCAGCCTGGAAGAAACGGCTGCGGCCATGGAAGAGCTGGCCAGCACCGTGCGCCAGACGGCGGCGACAGCCACGCAAGTGTCCGGGGACAGCGAACAAAGTGCCGCCGTGGCGCGCCGGGGTGGCGCAGCGGTGCAGCAAGTGGGCCAGGCCATGCACGACATCGAGCGCTCTTCGCGCCAGGTCGGCGACATTGTGGCGGTGATTGAAGGCATTGCCTTTCAAACCAATCTGCTGGCCCTGAACGCTGCCGTTGAAGCGGCGCGTGCCGGCGAGCAGGGACGAGGCTTTGCCGTGGTAGCGGGCGAAGTGCGCGCTTTGGCGCAGCGCAGTGCCAGCGCCGCACAACAGATCCGTACGCTGATCGGTACATCGGTCGATCAGGTGGCCCAGGGCTCGCAGCAAATGACCGAGGCCGCCCAGACCATTGCCGATGTGGTGGCGTCGGTCTCGCGCGTGAGCCAGCTGGTACGCCAGATCAGCTTGGCCACCGCCGAGCAGTCGATCGGCATTGAACAGGCCAACCAGTCTGTCACCCACATTGAAACCATGACCGAGCAAAACACCGCTCTGGTCGAGCAGACGGCAGCGTCTGCTGAGGGGCTCAAGGGCAACTCCAGTGCGCTGTGGAACTCGGTGCAGGTGTTTCGCATGATGTGACGTAAAACTAACACCTTGGGATATGTCGTGATGTTTTTACTGAAACACAACGAAACTTTTCTACACTTCCAGACCAGTCCCAAGGAGTTTTGCATGCGAACCAATCTGCCCGTGACGGGCAATGAGTACGATTTTCCCGGCGAAGAATTGTTGATGTCCACTACCGACCATAAAGGGGTCATGGTGCATTGCAATGCAGCGTTTGCCCGTGTGAGCGGTTACACAATGGAAGAGCTGATGGGCCAGCCCCACAGCATGGTGCGCCACCCCGACATGCCGCCAGAAGCGTTCAAGGACTTGTGGTCCACCATTGGTCACGGCCGCAGCTGGATCGGTTTTGTCAAAAATCGGCGCAAAAACGGTGATTTTTATTGGGTGCGTGCCCATGTCACGCCCATTATGGAAAACGGCAAGCCCAGGGGCTATATGTCGGTACGCGCCAAACCTTCGCGCGACGAGGTGCGCGGAGCCGAGGCGCTGTACGAGCGCATTAAGCGCCAGCGTGAATCGGGCAAAGCGCGTTTTCATTTGCACGCTGGCCGTGTGCGCCACACCGGTGCACGCAACCAGGTTGAGCGCCTGCAGCGCGCCTCGTTCACGCAGCGCTTATTGGTCATGATGCTGCCGCTGTGGGCGGCGGCACTGCTACCCCAGGCCATGGGCTGGGGTGGAAGTGCTGGCCCTGCAAGCGCTGGCGGTGGTGTTGTTATCGTGGCTCATGCTGTGGCGCTTTCATCGGCGCATTACCCAGGGACTGGACGATGTCAATCGCTTAGCGACCAGCATTGCTGGCTGCTCGGTAGCGCACAACGATGATTTTGAAAAACCTGTCTCCGGGCGCCACCCGCTGGCCATGCTGATGGAGCGCCTACAGCAAATCCAAATCAATACGCGCGCTGTGGTCGGTGATGCACGCGCTGAGATTGGCAGTTTTGGCGTTATCTCCACTGAAATCGCCCATGGCGCGCAAGACCTGTCCGAGCGCACCGAATCCCAGGCCAGCAGTCTGCAGGAAACCGCCGCCTCAATGGAGGAACTGTCCAGTACGGTGCGCCAGTCGGTCGATACCGTGAAGCAGGTGCTGCAGCAGAGCGCGCACAGCGCCGAACTGGCGCGGCGTGGCGGTCAGGCGGTGGCCGATATCAGCGCCGTCATGCAGTCGATTGAGCAGTCTTCGCGCAAGATGGGGCAGATCATCGCCACCATCGAGGGCATTGCCTTTCAGACCAATATCCTGGCGCTCAACGCTGCCGTCGAAGCGGCACGCGCCGGCGAGCAGGGTCGGGGCTTTGCCGTGGTGGCGGGTGAAGTGCGTGCGCTGGCGCAGCGCAGTGCGGCGGCGGCCGGTGAGATCCGTGGCTTGATCGGTGAGTCCAGTGCGCATATTCAGCGCGGCGCCGGGCAAATGCAGGCGGCGGGCCAGACCATTGACGAGGTGGTGCAGTCGGTGGCGCAGGTGAATCAGCTGATGGACCACATCAGCACGGCAACCCACGAGCAGTCGATTGGCATTGCGCAAGTCAATGAGGCCGTGGCCGATCTGGACCGGGTGACGCAGCAAAACGCCGCGCTGGTCGAGGAATCGGCCGCGTCGGCCATCTCAATGAGTGCCAACGCCGGGGTGCTGGGGCGCACGCTGGCGGTGTTTCGGCTCTCGCCCGGCGCTGCGGGCGTTTGAACCAGAGAAAATCTACTGCCGCGCTGTGCGCGTATGCGCTGGCAGCGCCTGCGGGTGGCTGGTGCGCCAGGGGTTGATGTCCAGGCCGCCCCGGCGCGTGTAACGTGCGTAGACCTCCAGCTTGATCGGCTTGCAGCGCGTCCACAGGTCCATGAAGATGCGTTCGACGCATTGCTCATGGAATTCGTTGTGGTTGCGAAAACTCACCAGGTATTGCAGCAGGCGCTCTTGGTCGATCTGCGGGCCGCTGTAGGCAATGCGCACGCTGGCCCAGTCGGGCTGGCCGGTGACCAGGCAGTTGCTTTTCAGCAGGTGGCTGACCAGTACCTCGCTGACCGGTGCTTCGTTGGTCTGCGCGGTCAGCAGCTCGGGCGCCGGGAGGTAGTGCGTGCATTCAATGTCCAGCCGGTCCAGGCTCAGGCCGTCGAGCTCATGCACTGGCTGGCGGTCAAACATTTCCGGCAGCAACAATTTCACACCCACGCTGCCGGCCACCGGCGCACCGCGCCACACGGTCTGGCTGAGGTCGCTGCGGATGCGCGCCTGCACTTCGGCGGCATCGGCAAAACGCGTCTGGTTGAAGCTGTTGAGGTACAGCTTGAACGACTTGCTCTCGACGATGTGGGGCGTTTCGCACGGCACCGTGATGTGTGCCAGCGCCACCTGCGGTTTGCCGCGCAGGTTCAGCCACGACAGCTCAAACGCCGTCCACAGGTCGGCGCCAAAAAAAGGTGCGGCCCCGGTGATACCGATCTCGGCGCGTTTACCAGCGCGGGGGAGCGCAAACAGCAGCGTAGCGTCGTACTGGTGGGCGTAGGCGGCAGCCTTGCCCAGCGGGGATTGTTCGGGCGTGGAGCTTGTCATGGCGCAGAGGGGCAGAGTGGCAGAGTGGGGTAATTTGCTATTAAAAAAATAGCTATTAGCGCAATACCAGAATGCGCTAGAGGCTATTTAGATGCTTATTTTAGGAGTTCTCCCAATCATCGTCCCTGAATGAGGTTTTGGGCATGGCCGCTGTCGAGCTGGAACACGGCCACGGTTTGCACCAGGTCTTGTGCCTGGGTTTGCAGGCTGCTGGCGGCTGCGGCCATTTCTTCCACCAGAGCGGCGTTTTGCTGCGTCACCTGGTCCATCTGCACGATGGCTTCGCCCACTTGGCCGACGCCGGCGCTTTGCTCGGCGCTGGCAGCACTGATCGCACTCATCAGGTCGGCCACCTGCTGGATCGACTGGACCACCTCGGTCATGGTGTGGCCGGCCTGATCGACTTGTGCAGTGCCGGCCTCGACGCGGTTGACGCTGGTGTCGATCAAGGAGCGAATTTCTTTGGCGGCATTGGCTGAGCGCCCGGCCAGGCTGCGCACCTCGCTGGCGACGACGGCAAAACCGCGCCCTTGTTCGCCTGCACGGGCGGCTTCGACGGCGGCGTTGAGCGCCAGGATGTTGGTTTGGAAGGCAATCGAGTCAATGACGCCGATGATGTCGGCGATCTTGTGCGAGCTGTCGTTGATGTCCTTCATGGTGTCAATCACCCGCGCCACGGCTGCGCCGCCCTGGGCCGCAACGCTGGAGGCGCTGCGTGCCAGCTGCGTGGCGTGGCGGGCGTTGTCGGCGTTTTGCGTCACGGTGGAGTTGAGCTGCTCCATCGAGGCGGCGGTCTGCTCCAGTGCGCTGGCCTGGCTTTCGGTGCGCCCCGACAGGTCGTGGTTGCCTTGCGCGATTTGCGCGCTGGCGGTGGCTACGCCTTCGGCGCCCTGGCGCACGCTGGCGACGACGCTGGCCAGGCTGCCCTGCATCTGCTGTAGTTGTGCCATCAGGCTGGTGCTGTCGTTGGCGCGCAGCTGGATGGGCTGGCTCAGGTTGCCCTGCGCCACGCGCGCCGCCATGGCGGCGGCATCGTCGGGCTCGCCGCCGATAGGGCGCAGCACCAGGCGGTTGAGCGCCCAGGCCAGGCCCAGCGACACCAGCAAGGTGCTTATCAAACCCAGGCCGATGGAGGACAGGCGCAGTTGTCGCACTTCCGCCAGGATGGTGTCGTTGGGCACCGTGGCAGCGAATGACCAGGGGGTTTTACTGGCGCCGATCTGGATCGGCACATAAATGCGCGTGACATCGGTTTGCAGGCGCTCGCTGAACAAATGGATTTCAATGCTGCGCCCTTGCGCGATGGCCGCGCGTGCCAGGTCCAGACTCTCGCCCCGGCCCATGTCTTGGCCGACGTTGTGTGGATCGTGGTCGCCAACCACCACCCCTTTGTTCGACAACAGGCTGGCAAAGCCGGTGTCATAGATGCGGATCGGCTCGACCGCCTGTTGCAGACTGGACAGGGCCAGGTCGATGCCGGCCACGCCGACAAAGCGGCCATCGATCTGGATCGGCACCACCAGGCTGGTCATCAGTACGGATTGGCCGGCCAGTGGGTAGAGGTAGGGCTCCAGCACCGTCTCTTGTCCGCTGGCCTTGGCCAGTTGGTAGAAGTCGCCGGCGCCGGGTTTGTCGTAATCGACCAGGGGCTCGACGTGCGAGGTGGCGCTGGCGTTACCGCGGTTCCAGTAGGGCACGTAGCGGCCGCTGGCGTCATGTCCGGGCTGGCCAGCGTGGGCACTGTCCTGACCGTCAAAAGCGTCCGGCTCCCAACCCGTCCAGACGCCCAGAAAGGCCGGATTGCCGCTCAGTACGCCCTTGAGCAGCGCATCGGCGCTGGCGCGATTGGCCAAGCCTGAGCTTTTCAGGCTGGACAGCCCCTGCGCCAGGGTGCGTGCTGCGTCCAGCGCCTGTTCCAAGTTGCGCGTGACTTTGTTGCCCTCACTGGTGGCCAGCTGGGTGGTGTATTGCAGTGCCGTGCGGTGTTGTAGCGCACTTGTCTGGCGCGACAGCAAGGTCAGGGTGATGGCAAAGCCAAATAGCACGATGCCGGTGACCAGCAGCTGTAATCGGAGACGTAAAGACATTTTTTTGTCGCGGGTCATGAGAGTGTCCTTCTCAAAAAGGGAAAAATTCCAGATGCAGGCGGGTTGCTGCGGTCAGGGGTCAGGCCGTGCGGCGCCGAAACAGTAGCCGTTCGGGCTTGGACGCGCTGGCGTCAAAGGCATAGCCCTCGGCGTTGAAGCTTTCCAGCTGCTGCGGCGCCGTGGCGCGCTGGACAATGCAGTAACGCGCCATCAGGCCCCGCGCGCGTTTGGCGTGGACGCTGATGATCTTGTAGGCGCCGCTGTGGTAGTCCTCAAACACGCACTCAACCACGCGCGCCTGCAGCACTTGGCGGTGGATGGCCTTGAAGTACTCCTGCGACGCCAGGTTCAGCACCACCGGTACCGTCCCGGCGTGTATCGGCGCATGGAGTTGGGCGTTGAGGTACTCGGCAATCTGCGTGCCCCAGAACTGGTACAGGTTCTGTCCCTGGGGGGTAGCCAGGCGTGTACCCATTTCCAGCCGGTAAGGCCGCATTGCATCGAGCGGACGCAGCACGCCATACAGGCCGCTCAGGATGGCCAGGTGTTGCTGCGCCCAGTCCAGGTCGGCGCGGCTCAGGCTGCGTGCCTGCAGGCCTTCGTAAACGGCGCCGTTGAACGCCAGCAGGGCTGGGCGTGCCGCGGCGCCGTGGTCGTCGAGTGTCCACGTCTGGTAGCGCGCTACGTTCAGCGCTGCCAGCGGGTCGCTGATTTTCATCAGCATTGCCAGTTCTTGCGGCGATTTTTGCTGCAGCAGCGCGATCAGCGTGCTGGCCTGGGGGAGGAACTGTGCCCCGGTGTGCGGCAGATCGGCGGCAACCGGGGTGTCGTAGTCCAGAGATTTGGCGGGGGACAACAAAATCAGCATGAGCGCGACACAGGTAGAAAAGCAGCCATACAGAGCAGGCACTGACAACAATATATTCAAAAAAGTGAGCTATAAGCGCTTGCCGCGATTGGTTTTCAAGTTGTTTTAAGCTTGAGAATCAATTAATAAGGGCGCTATAAGCTATTTATTTAGTATAGATGTAAGGATTGTTGCGCCACCGTTTCTGGCCGACGGTCTGCTGGCCGAAGTAGGGCATGGTAAAAAAAAGCGCCGACCCGCTGCTAGAGCGGGTCGGCGCAGAGGCTACTATCGCGTCTTTACGCGGCTGGCGGCTGATCAAAGGGCAGGTGCAGTTCGCTCAGGTCACGGCGTGTTTCCACCAGCACCAGCGGGCCGTCGTCCAGCGCTACAGCCGGCTGGCGTTCGCGCGGTATGTGGATGGGGCGCGGCTCAGCGGCAATGGCGGCTTGCACGGCCGCAATTTTTTCAGCGTCCGAGGCGACCCATTGCAGTCCGACGTTCTGCGCGACCTGGTGCATTTGCTCTTCAGGCAGGACAAACGTCTGCACGCGCGGCATGCCGCTGGCGGCAGGCGCAGGTGCTGCTGTCACTCCAGGCGCTGGCTTGGGTGCTGGGGTTGGCATGGGGGCTGGCACTGGCGCAACCACTGGTGTCACCGTTGCCACAGAAGCGACAGGGGCCGGCGTGGGCGCAACAGGTATTGCCGCCTCCACAGGCGCTACAGGCGCTACAGAGACTGCCGCCGCCCTTTCGACGGCAACGGTTTGCGGGGCCGGGGCGGCTGTGCCAGTCGCCGCCGGTGTCGGTGCCGGGGCAAAGTAGCTGCGGCGGACCGGTTCTTGCTGCTCTGGCGACTCTGGGGCTGCCATGGATGCGTGCTGCGCAGGAGCTGCGCTGTCGGCATCCACAGGGAGGTCCTGCAGGGCTGCCGTGGGGGCGTCCTGGCGTTGCGAGCCTCGGCCAGCGCGTTCACCGCGTTCACCCCGGTCGCGGCCATAGCGGTCACGCGAGCGGCGCTTGGTTTCGCCGTCAGCAGGCGTTGGCGCAGGAGTCTGCTCGTTGCCGGAGAGGTCCAGGTCGGGCAGGGCGGTCAGCGGGGCGGTATCGACAAAATCGCCCGCTTGCGTCTGTACCTGGCTTTGCTCAGTCGCAGCGCGGGGTGCGCGCTCACGACCATCGCCACGCGGTTCGCGCTCACGGCGGGCATTGCCGTTGGCGTTGCCTTCGCTGCGGTCATTGCGGTCATTGCGTTCGCGGCGTGGTCCGCGCTCGTTGCGCGTTTCCTGCGCAGCGGTATCGGAGGACGGCAGGGATACATCGTGCTGGACGACGTGGTTGCCCTGCTGTTCGTCCTGTGCCGGGCGTGCGTCGTTGTCGCGCGGTGCACGGCCTCGGCCCTCACGGATTTCACGACCTTCACGCAGGTCGGGACGCTCCGCATCGCGCGGTGCACGGGGTTCCATCGCGCGGCCTTCGGAGCGGGTATCGGAGCGGCCTTCGGCGCTGCGATCAGGGCGCTCGTTACGGCGGCCCCGGTTGTCAGCCGGGGGATTGCCCGCGCTGTTGCCATTGCCGTTGCCATCGCGTGGTGCGGCATCGCGGTGGCCATCGCGGCCATTGCTGCGGGGGCGACCACGACCAGCTTCGCTGCCGCGTCCATCACGGCCATCACGGCCATCACGGCGTGGTTCGCGCTGCTGCACGGGTGCGGGTGTGGGAGCTGGGGCCGGTGGCGGCACCGGGGCTGCCATCGGTGTCGGTGCGCCGCCAAAGCCGAGCAGGCCTTTCAGCCAGGCAAAGAAACCCTGTTCTTGCGGTGCTGGGGCTGTCTGCGCTGGAATGGGCCGTGGTGTTGCCGCTGCTGGTGCGGGTTGCACTGCGGGGGCCGGCTGCGCGGCTGTGTGGCGCGGCTGGCGTACCTGGCCTTCAGCGCGGGGTGCCGCTTGCGGCGCTGGAGCGTCGGGCAGCACCCCCTTGATGATGGGGACCTGCTTGTTGGTTGGCTCTTGCGAGCGGCGCGTCACGGCGGTCGGGTCTTCGATCTCTTCGGCCAGCTTGTAGCTGGGCTCGATGCCTTCCAAGCGCGGGTCGTCGTGCTTCAGGCGCTCCAGCTTGTAGTTCGGCGTTTCGAGTGCTTTGTTCGGCACCATCAGCACGTTGACGCGCTGTTTCAGCTCGATCTTGGCGATTTCGGTGCGCTTTTCGTTCAGCAGGAAGCTGGCCACTTCTACCGGCACTTGGCAGTGCACGGCGGCGGTGTTGTCCTTCATCGACTCCTCTTGGATGATGCGCAGGATTTGCAGCGCCGACGATTCGGTGTCGCGGATATGGCCGGAGCCGCCGCAGCGTGGGCATGGAATCGACGAGCCTTCGCTCAGTGCCGGCTTCAAGCGCTGGCGGCTCATTTCCATCAGGCCAAATTTGCTGATGGTGCCGAACTGCACGCGTGCACGGTCTTGGCGCAGTGCGTCGCGCAGGCGGTTTTCGACCTCGCGGCGGTTCTTGCTCTCGTCCATATCGATGAAGTCGATGACGATCAAACCGCCCAGGTCGCGCAGGCGCATCTGGCGCGCCACTTCGTCAGCGGCTTCCAAGTTGGTGCGGGTGGCAGTCTCTTCGATGTCGCCGCCCTTGATGGCGCGGGCCGAGTTGACGTCCACGCTGACCAGCGCTTCGGTGTGGTCAATCACGATGGCGCCGCCGGAGGGCAGTTGTACCGTGCGGGCGTAGGCCGATTCGATCTGGTGCTCGATCTGGAAGCGCGAGAACAGCGCGGCGTCGTCGCGGTAACGCTTCACGCGGGCGGCATGCTCGGGCATGACATGCGCCATGAACTGCTGCGCCTGCTCGTAGATGTCGTCGGTATCGATGAGGATGTCACCGATGTCGTTGTTGAAGTAATCGCGGATGGCGCGGATTACCAGACTGGATTCCTGGTAAATCAGGAACGCGCCCTTGCCGCCCTTGGCCGCGCCGTCAATGGCGCCCCAAAGTTTCAGCAGGTAGTTCAGGTCCCACTGCAGCTCGGGCGCGCTGCGGCCAATGCCGGCGGTGCGCGCAATGATGGACATGCCGTTGGGGTATTCCAACTGGTCCATGTTCTCTTTGAGCTCGGCGCGGTCTTCGCCCTCGATGCGGCGCGACACACCGCCGCCGCGTGGGTTGTTGGGCATCAGCACGACATAGCGGCCGGCCAGCGAGATGAAGGTGGTCAGGGCCGCGCCCTTGTTGCCGCGTTCTTCTTTTTCGACCTGGATCAGCAGCTCCTGGCCTTCGCGGATCACGTCATTGATGCGCGCTTGGCTGGGTGCTACACCAGGGGCAAAGTACTGCCTGGAGATTTCCTTGAATGGCAAAAAGCCGTGGCGGTCTTCGCCGTAATCGACAAAACAGGCTTCCAGCGACGGCTCAACGCGCGTGACGACGGCCTTGTAGATGTTGCCTTTGCGCTGCTCGCGCCCTTCGATTTCGATTTCGTAGTCGAGCAGTTTTTGTCCATCGACGATGGCCAGACGGCGTTCTTCAGGCTGGGTGGCGTTGATCAGCATCCGCTTCATGATGCGTTTCCTTTAAATTGTGCAGGGTCGGCAGCGCGCAGCGCTCTGGCTGCAAGGCTGGGGACCGTGATTCCAAACAAACAACAGGCTCGCTAGGAGCCAACAATGCCTGGACTGACGCTTTGAAACGAAGGGAATTGCCGGGTATGCCAAGTGCCGCAGGGCTTTAACTCTGCGGGGGTGGCAAGGGCGCGTGGAGGGGGGCGAGCCTGGGAGAGTGCCTTCTTGCTACTGGATAAATAGCTGATGGCGCAGGCGTGGAGGGCGTCAGAGTCAAATGCATAGTCCATTGGAGCAGCGCAGATCGCTGCCACAAAGGCTGAACCATCATCATGAGCATCCACATATTCGCTTTGGTCCGCCGGCAGTCGTGGCCCGGAGTGGGCGGACTGCCAGCTAGGGTATTCCGTATCAGTGTTTCAATGTGTCAGCTTGGCGTGCGGCATACAGGCCATGACAGGCAACCGGCCTGTTATCTGCGTGTACGACACCCGCTGGCATCGACCGGCCTGCGCTGGGCGAAGGGCTGTGTGGACTAAACTCCAGACAAATCAACCACTTACAAAACGCTGCGCAGGTGAAACATATTATAGAGGCCAAAGCGCCATATCCCCGGGCTGCCGTCCCGGCTGTCCCCTCGACTGCCATGGCTCCTCCCACTGCCCGCATGGTCGAGGTGGATGCTGAATCGGACGGCCAGCGGCTGGACAATTTTCTGATTCGCCAGCTCAAGGGCGTGCCCAAAACCCACGTCTACCGCATCATCCGTAGCGGCGAGGTGCGCGTCAACAAAGGCCGTGCCAGCGCCGATACGCGTGTACACAGCGGCGATCTGATTCGCCTGCCGCCGGTGCGTGTCTCGGAAAAGATGGCTGAAAAAGCCGAACGCCCGGCGCCAGCGCGCGAATTTCCGCTGCTGCTCGAAGACGAGCACCTGATCGCCATCGACAAACCCGCCGGCGTGGCGGTGCATGGCGGCAGCGGTGTCAGCTTTGGCGTCATCGAGCAATTGCGCCAAGCGCGACCGCAGGCGAAATTTTTAGAACTGGTGCACCGGCTCGATCGCGATACCTCGGGGCTGCTACTGGTCGCCAAAAAACGCTCGGCGCTGACGCACCTGCAAGACCAGTTCCGTGAGCGTGAAACCGGCAAAACTTATCTGGCGCTGGTCAGTGGCACTTGGCCGGCCAAGCTCAAGGTGATTGACACGCCGCTGCACAAGTTTCTGCAAGCCGATGGCGAGCGCCGTGTGCGGGTCACCACGCCGGAGGACCCCGAGGGGATGCGCTCTATCACCTTGGTCAAGGTGCGCCACACGCTGCCGGCGCGTCCGCTGCAGGGCTTGCCAGCAATGAGCTTGCTGGAAGTGACCATCAAAACCGGGCGCACGCACCAGATCCGCGTCCACCTGTCCAGCAGCGGTCACCCGATTGCCGGCGACGATAAATATGGCGACTTTGAGCTGAACAAGCGCCTGTATAAATTCGGCTTCAAACGCATGTTCCTGCACGCTTGGCGCCTGCAATTTACCCACCCCGCTACCGGACGGCGCACTGAATTGAATGCCGAGCTGCCGCCCGAGCTGGCCGACTTTATTGTCACTGTATGACGATTTTTTATGACTGACATCCGCCCCCGCCGTTTTGACCTGATTGCCTTTGACTGGGACGGCACGCTATTTGATTCGACACAAATCATCGTGCGCTGCATTCAGGCAGCGGTCAGCGATGTCGGCGGCGCTGTGCCCACTGACGAGGCTGCTGCCTATGTGATTGGCATGGCGCTGACGCAGGCACTGGCCCACGCCGCGCCAGATGTGCCGCCCGAAAAATACCCCGAACTGGGAAACCGCTACCGCTACCACTACGTGCGTCTGCAAGACGAAGTCAGCCTGTTTAAGGGTGTGTTACCGCTGCTGGATGACTTGCGCGCGCGCGGCCATTGGCTCGCCGTGGCGACTGGCAAGAGCCGGCGCGGCTTGAACGAGGCGTTGCACAGCGCGGCGCTGCGTGGTGTTTTTGACAGCTCGCGCACCGCCGACGAAACCGCTGGCAAACCGCATCCCCTGATGCTGCAAGAGTTGATGGCTGAATTCGATGTGGCGCCGCAGCGCGTGCTGATGATTGGCGACACCACCCACGATTTGCAGATGGCGTTGAGCGCCGGTTGCCCCAGTGTCGGCGTCAGCTATGGCGCCCACCCGGCAGATGCCTTGACCGGATTGCAGCCGCTGGTCATCGCGCACTCGGTGGCAGAGTTGCATGCCTGGCTGGTGCGCGAAGCTTGAACTGGCCTATGCCCACGCCACCCGCTGATCTTTCGCCTGCGACTGACGCTGCTCTGGTGCCCCTGTGTGCCAGCAGCGACTTGGTCAACAGCGGGCTGGCCGTTCCTTTTGATGTGCGCTATGGCCGCCAGACTTGCCGTGCCTTTGCCGTCCGCTTTGAAGGTCAGGCGCATGCCTATCTGAACCGCTGCACTCACATCGCCATGGAAATGGACTATCAGCCCAACCAATTTTTCGATGACAGCGGGCGTTGGTTGCTGTGTGCCACGCATGGCGCCACCTACGCTCCAGACACGGGCGCCGGGGTCGGCGGGCCATGCCGGGGTGGTCTGGTGAAGATCGCCTTGTCCGAGGCAGCAGGTGTGGTGCACTGGCATACTGCGCACAACCTTCAACCCGTCGAATTCTGAAATGACCCAGCCGAACCAGTTTCCCTCCAGTGGATCTGAACAAAAACCGCCTGTAACGCCCGATTTGTGGGCGCAAGCAGCTTCTGTTTCAGGAGCAAAAAAACCTGCGGACACACCTGGCTGGGAGCGCAGTGTGCTGGAAAAACTGGCTTTCTCCACCTTGACCGAACAGCGCAGCGCACGCCGCTGGCGCACCTTCACGCGCCTGGCGTGGCTGGTGTTTCTTATTTTCATCGTCTGGTGGGGCCTGTCGCGCGATATGGCCACCACCAGCAAAAGCGGTCCACACACCGCCGTGGTGGATATCAAGGGCGAAATCGCCTCGGGCGCCGAAGCCAGTGCCGAGTACGTGGTGGCGGCGCTGCGCAGTGCTTTTGAAGATGAAGGCTCCAAGGCGGTGGTGTTGCTGGTCAACTCGCCCGGCGGCAGCCCGGTGCAGGCCGGCATCATCAACGATGAAATCATGCGCCTCAAGGTCAAGCACGGCAAACCGCTGTATGCCGTGGTCGAAGAAACCTGTGCCTCTGCTGCCTACTACATTGCCTCTGCCGCCGACGAGATCTATGTTGACAAAGCCAGCATCGTCGGCAGCATTGGCGTGCTCATGGATGGCTTTGGCTTCACCGGTACCATGGAAAAATTGGGTGTTGAGCGCCGTCTGCTCACGGCTGGCGAGAACAAGGGGTTTCTGGATCCCTTCAGCCCGCAAACGGAAAAGCAGCGCGCTTATGCCCAAGCCATGCTCGACCAGATCCACCAGCAATTCATTGCCGTGGTCAAGGTCGGCCGCGGTGATCGCCTGAAAGAAACCCCTGAAATCTTCAGCGGCCTGTTCTGGACCGGTCAGCAGGCGATTGAGCTGGGGCTGGCAGACAAGCTGGGCAGCCTTGATTTTGTCGCGCGTGAAGTGGTGCACGCCGAGGAAATCATCGATTACACCCGCCGCGAAAATGTCGCCGAACGCTTGGCCAAGCGTTTTGGCGCCGCCATGGGCGGGGGCGCAGCGCAGGCTTTGCAATCGACAATGGCGCGTCTGCGCTGAAATACGTTGGCACGCGCTTGGCGCGCCAACGCTGAAATCACTGACAATGCGCCCCATGAAATGGCTTAATGAAGTGAAATGGGATGCGCAAGGCCTGGTGCCGGTGATTGCGCAGGAGCAGGGTACGGGCGACGTGCTGATGTTTGCCTGGATGAACCGCGAGGCACTACAAAAAACAGCCGAGCTCGGTCGTGCGGTGTATTTCAGCCGATCGCGCAAAAAGCTCTGGTTCAAGGGCGAAGAATCGGGCCATGTGCAAACTGTGCACAGCATCCGTGTTGATTGCGATCAGGATGTCATCTTGCTCACCGTGACGCAGCAAGGCCACCAGCCCGGTATCGCCTGCCATACCGGACGCCACAGCTGTTTTTTCAGCGTGCTGCGCGGCGGTGTCTGGCAAGCCACCGAGCCGGTCTTGAAAGATCCGCAAACCATCTATAAGTAATGCCGATCATGTCCTTGAATTCTTTGCCCCTTTCCGCCCCGCTGTCGCAAGACACGCTCGCTCGCCTGGCCGCCATCATTGAAAGCCGCAAGCCCAGCCAGGGTGGCGATCCGCAGACCAGTTATGTCTCGCGCTTGCTGCACAAAGGGCCGGATGCATTTCTGAAGAAAATAGGCGAAGAGGCCACCGAAGTGGTCATGGCGGCCAAGGATGTGGACCATGGGGCTGATCCGGCCAGTCTGGTGTATGAGGTGGCAGATCTGTGGTTTCACTCCATGATCGCTCTGGCCCACTATGGCCTGACGCCAGGCGATGTCTTGGCCGAACTGGAGCGCCGCGAGGGCACCAGCGGTATCGAAGAAAAAGCCTTGCGCAAGGCGGATGCGCGGGCCGTACAGGAAGCCTCGCCATGAACGATATCGATATCGTGGACGTGCAGACCCATGCCGAGCGGGCCGAAGGCCTCAAGGCGTGGGGCTGGGCGAGCTATGTGCTGCATCTGATCGTCGCTGTCGGCGCCGTCATTCCTAGCGCCCAGCCTGGTGCGGCGCTGCTGATCATTGCCCTCATCATTGATTTGGTGAAAAAAAGCGATGCCCAAGGTACATGGCAGGCCAGTCATTTTTCGTGGCGCATCCGCACCGTGTTGTGGGCGGGGCTGCTGTATGTGCTGACGGCGCCGTTGTGGCTGCTGTTTGTCTTTCCCGGTTGGATCGCCTGGGGCTTGATCTCGATCTGGTTCCTCTACCGCATCGTGCGTGGCATGGTCGCCATGAACCGCAGCGAGGCCCTTGCCGCCTGAGATGGCAGACGGGCCGATATGGGCCTGTCAGACGTCCCGTTCCTGCCCAGTGGCATGCCCTTCTCCCCCTTTTTGGACTGACCTATGCATGATGCCGATTGTATTTTTTGCAAAATTATTGCGGGTCAGATTCCCTCCCGCAAAGTGTATGAAGATGAAGAGATTTTTGCCTTTCACGACATTCATCCTTCAGCGCCCGTGCATTTCCTGATGGTGCCCAAAGTCCATCTGCCGTCGTTGGTACAAGCGCAGCCGGCGCAGGCCGCTCTGTTGGGGCGCATGCTGCTGCTGGCACCGCAACTGGCGCAAGAGCAAGGTTGTGCGCCTTACCCTGAGGGTGGGTGTCGGCTGATGATCAATACAGGTACCCAAGGGGGGCAAGAAGTCGATCATTTGCATGTTCATGTGCTGGCCGGTCCACGTCCCTAGCGCAAGGGCTAAAAGTGCGGACAGCAGCCACTGACATGGTTGTTGCAAGGGCTATAAAAATCGTGTCATATCCGCCGTCTAAAATGGATGGTATTCGTTAGGAGATTCTCATGGGCTCGTTTTCTATCTGGCACTGGTTGATTGTGCTGTTGATTGTGGTGATGGTGTTTGGCACCAAAAAGCTTAAGAACATGGGTTCTGATCTGGGCGGTGCTGTCAAAGGCTTTAAAGATGGCATGAGAGACGGTGGCGCCACCGACAGCGATGCCGTCACACCGCCGCCCAGTCAGGTAGCCAATCAGGCGGCAGTGGACAAGACCACGATCGACGTCGAAGCGCGGCAAAAGAGCTGACCCGTTGAGTTGGCACACGCATGATTGATATTGGCCTGTCTAAAATGGCGCTGATTGGTGCGGTGGCGCTCATTGTCATCGGACCGGAAAAATTGCCGCGCGTCGCCCGCACCGTGGGCACGCTGCTGGGCAAGGCGCAGCGCTATGTGGCCGACGTCAAGTCCGAGGTCAATCGCTCGATGGAGCTCGATGAGCTCAAGAAAATGAAACAGACCATGGAAGGCGCGGCGCGCGACGTCGAGCAGTCCATTCGAACCAATGCCAGCGAGTTTGAAAAAGACATGAACCATGCCGCCGGTCTCGGCCATGGGGACGTCAGCAATGATTTCGGCGACCCGTATAACGTGGTGCCCGCGTACCACAACCCGGGTAAAAAATGGCGTCTCAAGCGCGGTGCTATGCCCCAGTGGTACAAGTCGCGTAACGGTGTGCGCACCAAAGCCCTGTCGGGCGCGGCGCGCGTAGCGCGCTACCGGCCACAGAAATTCCATTGATGCGGGCGCGCTCTGCGCCGCATGGGCGGATGTGAGATCCGCAGCACTTCAACATGTCCGATACCCCCTCCAAAGACGACGAACTCTCGGGCACTGAGCAGCCGTTTGTGCAGCACCTCATGGAGCTGCGCGACCGCTTGGTCAAGGCGGCTATCGCCATTGGTATTGCAGCAGCCCTGCTGTTCTTTTTTCCGGGCCCGGGCGCACTTTACGACCTGCTGGCAGCACCGCTGGTAGCGCATTTGCCCAAAGGCGCCACGCTGATTGCCACCTCGGTGATCTCGCCTTTCATGGTGCCTTTGAAGATTTTGCTGATGGCGGCTTTTTTGCTGGCCTTACCGGTGGTGCTGTGGCAGATCTGGGGCTTTGTCGCTCCCGGGCTGTACGTGCATGAGAAAAAACTCGTATTGCCCTTGGTGGTGTCGAGCACTTTACTGTTTCTGGTCGGCGTGGCGTTTTGCTATTTTTTCGTCTTTGGCCAAGTGTTCAGCTTTATCCAGAGCTTTGCGCCCAAAAGCATCACCGCCGCGCCAGATATCGAGGCCTACCTGGGTTTTGTATTGACCATGTTCATAGCCTTTGGCATGGCCTTTGAGGTGCCTATCGTGGTGATCGTGCTGGCCCGCATGGGGCTGGTGAGCGTCGAAAAGCTCAAAGCTTTTCGCGGTTATTTCATCGTCCTGGCTTTCATCATTGCCGCCGTCGTCACCCCTCCCGATGTGGTGTCGCAGTTGGCACTGGCCGTTCCCATGTGCCTGCTGTATGAGGTGGGCATCTGGGCGGCGCAGATCTTCATCAAGCATACCCAGGCGCCCGAGGACGCTGATCAGACGGCCTGAAATGCTCTTGGAGTCGTTGTTTCGATATTGAGGATAAAAACAGCGCTTGTCGCTTACGGTATAAGCGCTAGATGCTATTGATTTTATAGTGATTGTATGGCGGTGCAGGTCAGCGCCGCGCCGGGCGTCGGGCCACCGGGCGCAGTCCGGGCGTGACCTTCAATTCCAGCATGCGACCCGCGCGCTGTACCTCGAACGTGGCCGCTATATCCGGTTTGAGCGCGGCCACGGTGGACAGCAGGGTAGGCACCGTATTGGTGCTGGTACCGGCGACGCGTACGATCACATCGCCGGGACGTATGCCTGCCTTGGCGCCCGGGCCATCTTGCAGCACGCCAGTGACAATTACACCCTCGGTGGCCTTTACGCCAAAGGTTTCCGCCAGTTCGGGTGACAACTCGCTCGGCTCCACGCCAATCCAGCCGCGTGTCACCTGGCCATCCTTGACGATGCCGTCCAGCACCATCTTGGCCGTCGATACCGGAATGGCAAAACCAATCCCCATGCTGCCGCCTGAGCGCGAATAAATGGCGGTGTTGATGCCCAGCAGGTTGCCATTGACATCGACCAGCGCGCCGCCTGAGTTGCCCGGGTTGATGGCGGCATCGGTCTGGATGAAATTTTCAAAAGTGTTGATGCCCAGTTGCGTGCGTCCGAGTGCACTGACGATGCCGCTGGTCACGGTCTGTCCGACACCAAACGGGTTGCCAATGGCCAGTACGCGGTCGCCCACGGCCAGCGCGTCAGAGTTGCCCAGCACGATCACCGGCAGCTTGTCGAGCTCGACTTTCAGGATCGCCAGATCAGTTTCCGGGTCGGTGCCAATAACGCGGGCGCGGGCGTGGCGACTGTCAGTCAGCGTGACCTCGATCTCGTCGGCGCCTTCCACCACGTGGTTGTTGGTCAGAATGTAGCCATCGGGGCTGATGATGACGCCGCTGCCCAGCCCCGCTTGGGCCTGCTGATCGCCCTGGTCGCCAAAGAAAAACTGAAACCACGGATCGTCACTGCGTGGGTGGCGCACGGCGGCCTTGCTGGTGTTGATACTGACCACCGCCGGCGCTGCCTTGCGTGCGGCCCCACTCAGGCTGCCGGACGCCGGCTGTGCCACGGAGGCGGGTGGGGCTTCGATCAGCGCGATGCCTGCGCTCGAAAGGCTGGTGCCACGGCGTATCCAGTCGGGCTGCAGCGTGGCCACGACGAAATAAGCCGCGACCAGAACAGTCACAGTTTGGGAAAATAGCAGCCAGAGGCGTTTCATGGAGTCGGTCAATCGTTGAGCCTGAGTGGGGGCTCATTGTCGCGCAAGCACCGCAGCCGTGCAGGGTGCAGGGCTGCGGCGCTGATAGGACAATAAAACCATGCACACCACCCGAGACACCCTGCGGCAGGCTTTTGATGCGCTGCTGCAACCCGAACGCTTCAAGGACTACAGCCCCAACGGCTTGCAAGTTGAAGGCAAATCGCGCATTGAGCGCCTGGTCAGCGGCGTCACCGCCAGCCAAGCGTTGATTGATGCCGCGATTGCCGAGCGTGCCGATGCCATTTTTGTCCACCATGGCCTGTTCTGGCGCGGTCAGAACGGGTGCGTCACCGGCTGGATGAAGCAGCGTCTGCAGCGCCTGCTCGTGCACGACATCAACCTGTTTGCCTACCACCTGCCGCTCGATGCCCACCCACAGTGGGGCAACAACGCACAATTGGGCCAGCGGCTGGGCTGGGTGGCGGACGCCCATTTTGGCGAGCAAGACCTGGGCTGCATCGCCAGTGCACCATACGACAGCGCGCAAGCGGTGGCGCAGCAGCTAGAGCAGGTGCTGGGTCGGCCCACTACATTGGTGCAGCCGCCACATGCCCAGGAGCGGCCGGTGCGGCGTGTGGCTTGGTGCACGGGTGGCGCACAGAGCTATTTTGAAGCCGCCATTGCTGCAGGAGCCGAGGTGTTTGTCACTGGCGAAATTTCTGAGCCTCAGGCCCACTTGGCGCGTGAGATGGGTGTCGCCTTCATCGCTGCCGGTCACCATGCTACCGAGCGCTATGGCTCCCCTGCGGTGGCAGCGCATGTGGCACAGGCGCATGGCTTCAGTCATGTTTTTATTGATATCGACAACCCGGCTTGAGAGCGCGTCCTGAGCGCAGTGCACAATATTTTGCTATTTTTTACCTAGCTAAAAGCGCTTGCATTTAAAGGCTTTGAAGCCATTTTTACTACAACTCTTTCATTTTGCTGCCCGCAGCAATCCGCTCCATGACTCTTTTAGCCATCACCCAGGGCGATTGCGCTGGCATCGGTCCCGAAATCATTGCCAAAGCGTTTCGCGATGCGCCCGACGATCTGCGCGGCTGCTTTGCGGTGGGCGATCTGGCCACGCTGCGCCGTGCGGCACAGTGCATCGAGCGTCCGGGTATGCCGGCCTTGCCGGTGGCGTTGATCACCGAGCCAGCGGCTGCGCTGTCGGTGCCGCTGCGCTGTTTGCCGGTGCTCCAGCTGGACGGCATCGCCGGTCCCCAGCCTTTTGGACAGATCAGTGCTGCTGCCGGCCAAGCGGCGGCGCAATGTGTGGTGTGGGCTGCGCAGGCGGCGCTGCGTGGCGCGATTGCCGGCCTGGTCACGGCGCCACTGCACAAAGAGGCGCTGCACGCGGCGGGCGTGGCTTACCCCGGTCACACCGAGTTATTGCAGGCCGAAGCGGCAGCGTGGCGTGGGGTGGTGCTGGCAGACATGCCGGTGCGCATGATGCTGGCCAGCGACGAGCTGCGCACCGTGCTGGTCAGCATCCATATGTCGATGCGTGCGGCGCTCGATGCCGTCACTTTCGACAACGTTTTGCAGACCTTGCACATCACCCACGCCGCCTTGCTGCGCAGCCTGGGGCACGCGCCGCGCATCGCCGTGGCGGGACTCAATCCGCACGCGGGCGAAGGCGGTCTGTTTGGGCGTGAAGAACTCGACGTGATTGCTCCGGCCGTGGCGCAGGCGCGCGCCCAGGGGCTGGACGTGACCGGGCCGTTGGCGCCGGATACGGTGTTCATGCGCGCCCGCCACACCGCTGGCAAACCTCGTGAATTTGACGTGGTCCTGGCTATGTACCACGACCAGGGATTGATCCCGGTGAAGTACCTGGGAGTCGACAAGGGCGTGAATGTCACCCTGGGCCTGCCGCTGGTGCGCACCAGCCCGGACCACGGCACAGCGTTTGATATTGCCGGTCAAGGTGTCGCCGATGCCTCCAGCTTGATCGAGGCTGTGCGCATGGCCAAAAAACTGGCATAAAGTGCCTCTAGCCCTTATGGGGTAAGCGCCTTAAGCTCTTGAATTTAGAGTGTTTTGGTGCTTGGAATCAGCGCTTGAGGCTGTCGCGGATTTCGCGCAGCAGTACGATATCTTCCGGGGTCACGACGACGGCGACTGGCACCACCGGCTGATTGCGCTTGAGCCGGTTGATTTGTCGCACCATCATGAAAATGATGAACGCCAGAATGAAAAAATTAACCGCCACAGTGATGAAATTGCCGTAGGCAAACACCGGTACGCCAGCTTTCTTCAACGCATCCAGCGTCCGGGGGATATCTGGCGGTACGCTGCCCAGCGCCACAAATAGGTTGGAAAAATCGAGCTTGCCAAACACCAGGCCGACGATCGGCATGATGAGGTCGCTCACGATGGAATCGACGATCTTGCCAAAGGCTGCACCAATGATCACGCCCACAGCGAGATCCAGCGCGTTGCCCTTGATCGCAAATTCCTTGAATTCTTGCACCATGCCCATGGCATTCCCCTTCAAAGTGATGGATGCGCAGAGTATCCGTCAGCAGGCACTTATGCGGTTGAACGCGGCGCACATCGGTCTGTTTGCAGAAAATGCAAGAGGTACTATTCACTCCGCTACAATTTGCGGTTGTCTCCCCAACCCTAGCGATGTTCATCGAGGACCCCCATGAGTGACAATCCAATCGACTCCAGTAAGCGGACGTGGCTGATCGCGACCGGCTGTGCGGGCGCCGTGGGCGGCGTGGCAACCGCCGTTCCTTTTGTAAGTTCTTTCCAGCCCTCCGAGAAGGCCAAAGCCGCTGGTGCTGCCGTCGAAGTGGATATTTCCGCTCTCAAGCCCGGTGAAAAAATGACCGTGGAATGGCGCGGCAAGCCTGTCTGGATCGTCAAGCGCACGCCCGAACAACTGGAGATACTGCCGACGCTGGATGGCCAATTGGCCGATCCCCGCTCCGAGCGCAAGCCGGATGAATTTACGCCCGTCTATGCTCGTAATGAGCATCGCTCGATCAAGCCCGAAATTCTCGTGGCTGTGGGTATTTGCCCGCACCTGGGGTGTTCACCTTCCGATAAATTCGCAGGGGGTCCACAACCGTCGCTTCCCGACGATTGGAAAGGCGGCTTTCTGTGTCCTTGCCACGGCTCTACCTTCGACATGGCAGGTCGCGTCTTCAAGAACAAGCCTTCGCCAGACAATCTGGAAGTGCCGCCGCATGTCTATCTCACAGACTCGCGCCTGCTCATCGGCTCCGATAAGAAAGCCTGAGGGACTGCACTATGGCTACATTCAAGGAAATTTCTCCCAATGCTTCGGGGGGCGCAAAGCTCACGAACTGGTTTGAAAACCGTTTTCCCACGGCATTTGACGCTTACCGCGTCCACATGTCCGAGTACTACGCGCCCAAGAATTTCAATTTCTGGTACATCTTTGGCTCGCTAGCGCTGTTGGTGCTGGTGATCCAGATCGTTACCGGCATTTTCCTGGTGATGCACTACAAGCCCGACGCTGCCAAGGCGTTCGAGTCGGTCGAGTACATCATGCGCGACGTGCCCTGGGGCTGGTTGATCCGCTACATGCACTCCACGGGTGCTTCGGCGTTCTTCATCGTCGTCTACCTGCACATGTTCCGCGGTCTGCTGTATGGCAGCTACCGCAAGCCACGTGAGCTGGTCTGGATTTTCGGTTGCGCGATTTTCCTCGCTCTGATGGCCGAAGCCTTCATGGGTTACCTGCTGCCTTGGGGCCAGATGTCGTACTGGGGCGCCCAGGTGATCGTTAACCTGTTCGCTGCCATTCCATTTGTCGGTCCTGACCTGGCGCTGCTGATTCGCGGTGATTACGTGGTCGGTGACGCTACCCTGAACCGCTTCTTCAGTTTCCACGTCATTGCCGTGCCGCTGGTGTTGATTGGTTTGGTCGTGGCGCACTTGCTGGCTCTGCACGACGTGGGTTCAAACAACCCTGATGGCATTGAAATCAAGGGCCCCAACGCCCCCAGGGACGCTCAGGGCCACCCGCTCGATGGCATTCCCTTCCACCCTTATTACACGGTGCATGACATCCTGGGTGTCTGCCTGTTCCTGATGGCCTTCACGGCGGTGATCTTCTTTGGTCCTGAGCTTGGCGGTTACTTTCTGGAGTACAACAACTTCATACCGGCCGATCCGCTGAAGACTCCGCTGCACATCGCTCCCGTCTGGTACTTCACGCCGTTCTATTCGATGCTGCGTGCCATTACCAGCGAGATGATGTATGCCCTGATTGTCTGCGTGCTGCTCGGTGCCGGTCTGGGCGTCCTCAAAGGTCGTATGCCTGCCATCATCAAGGGCGGCATCATGGTGGCCGCGCTGGTTGGCGTGGCGTTGATGCTCTCGATCGATGCCAAGTTCTGGGGCGTGGTCGTGATGGGTGGTGCTGTCGTCATCCTGTTCTTCCTGCCTTGGCTTGACTGTAGCCCGGTCAAGTCGATCCGCTACCGCCCGACATGGCACAAGTACATGTACGCCGTCTTCGTTTTCGTCTTTTTTGTCCTCGGCTACTTGGGTATCAAGGCACCCGGGGCTTGGGGCGAACTGGCTGGCCAGGATATTGCTCAGCGCGTATCCCAGATATTTACGCTGTTCTATTTCGGCTTCTTCCTGTTGATGCCGTGGTGGAGCCGTATCGGTGAGCCCAAGCGGGTTCCTGACCGCGTGACGTTCGCGGCGCATTGAGTGGAGATGCACACCATGAAAAAAATATTTCTCTCGATCATTGCCGCTCTGGGTCTGGTTGCAGGTGCTGCACACGCATCTGGTGGCTCCATGCCGCTGGATCAGGCGCCCAACAAGATCAATGACCAGGGTGCATTGCAAAATGGCGCCAAATTGTTTGTCAATTACTGCATTGGCTGCCATTCGGCGGCGTACATGCGCTACAACCGCCTGACCGACATTGGCCTGACCGAAGCCCAGATCAAGGACAACCTGCTGTTCACCACCGACAAAATCGGTGAAACCATGAAGTCCGCCATTGATTCCAAGCAAGCCAAGGAATGGTTTGGTGCCAATCCTCCTGACCTGACGGTGATTGCTCGTTCGCGCGCCGGTTTGGGTGGCACAGGTTCTGACTACCTCTACACCTTCTTGCGCACGTTTTATCGTGACGAGACCAAGGCTACCGGCTGGAATAACCTAGTCTTCCCGAGCGTTGGCATGCCGCACGCGCTGTGGCAATTGCAAGGTGAACGCCGTCCTATTTTTGAGGCCCACGAAAGCCATGGCAAGACCACCCAGGTGTTCAAGGGCTGGGAGCAAACTGCTGCTGGCACCATGACGCCCTTGCAATACGATGAAGCGGTCGGTGATCTGGTGGGTTATCTCCAGTGGATGGGCGAGCCCATACAAAACACCCGGGTTCGCATTGGCGTATGGGTTTTGATTTTCCTGGCCTTCACCACGGTGCTTGCTTGGAAACTGAATGCGTCTTTCTGGAAAGACGTCAAATAAAGTATTTTTTGCCAAGCCGCACCTTTGGGTGCGGCCCCGTTTCTAGAGTGGGCGCGCAATGCGTTCCACTCTTTTGGTTTTTTAGGAGTCTCTTGCCATGATGGTGCTTTATTCGGGTACAACTTGCCCTTTTTCCCACCGCTGCCGCTTTGTCTTGTTTGAAAAGGGTATGGATTTTGAAATCCGTGACGTTGACCTGTACAACAAGCCTGAAGACATCAACGTGATGAACCCATATGGCCAGGTGCCTATCTTGGTCGAGCGCGA
Organism: Simplicispira psychrophila DSM 11588; assembly: GCF_000688255.1. GTDB lineage: Bacteria > Pseudomonadota > Gammaproteobacteria > Burkholderiales > Burkholderiaceae_C > Simplicispira > Simplicispira psychrophila. Next base: position 27,386 of record NZ_JHYS01000006.1, read on the forward strand.
TCTGATCTTGTACGAATCGAACATCATCAATGAGTACATTGATGAGCGTTTTCCGCATCCGCAATTGATGCCCGGCGATCCAGTTGACCGTGCCCGCGTACGGCTGTTCTTGCTGAACTTTGAAAAAGAGTTGTTCGTACACGTCAATATCCTTGAGTCCCGCGTGACCAAGGGCAACGAGAAAGCACTTGAAAAAGCACGCGCTCACATACGAGATCGCCTGACTCAGCTGGCCCCAGTGTTCCTGAAAAACAAATACATGCTGGGCGAGAGTTTCTCTATGCTCGACGTCGCCATTGCACCACTGCTGTGGCGCCTGGACTACTACGGCATCGATCTGAGCAAGAATGCGGCGCCTTTGCTGAAATACGCGGAGCGTATTTTTTCGCGTCCTGCTTATATTGAAGCACTCACGCCTTCCGAGAAGGTCATGCGCAAATAAGCAGCGTACGTTTGTCTTTAACTTGTAGATCTGCACCATGAATGCACAGGAATCGACCACCACCCGTCCCTATCTGATCCGGGCGCTACATGAGTGGTGTACGGACAATGGCTTTACGCCGTATCTGGCCGTGCGCGTTGACGACTCCGTGCAGGTGCCGCGTGAATACGTCAAGGACGGTGAAATCGTGCTCAACGTGGGTATCGATGCTACCAATGCCTTGCAATTGGGTAACGATTTCATTGAATTTACAGCGCGTTTTGGCGGCAAGCCGCGTGACATCATGGTACCTGTGGGGCGGGTGATTGCCATTTATGCACGTGAAAATGGCCAAGGCATGGCATTTCCGCCGCCGCTGGATGTACTCACAAATATGGATGAATCGTCTTTTGGTACGGCACATATGCCGCTGCATGAGGTCGGAGCAGCCGATGCCGACGGTGCCGACGACGAGCGCGTGGTGCAATTGGTGCCCACCGAGACGGCGCCTGGGGATAGCGGCGATGCGCCCCGTCCACCGCCACATGCAGGTCCAAAGCGAGCAGCCTTGAAGCGGGTGAAATAAACGCAGTAGAGATGCAATAAATTTAGGCCAATTTCGCTATTAGAATATGGCCTTCGCCGATTTAGCTCAGTTGGTAGAGCAACCGCCTTGTAAGCGGTAGGTCGTCAGTTCGATTCCGACAATCGGCACCATCACAAAGCCCAAGGCCGCTGACTGCTATGCAGTGAGCGGCCTTTTGCATTGTTGACTGAGGCAGCGCTGCCGACTACTGCAGACCGCGTCAGTGAGAGGTTTGAACTTTCAGCCGGATGGTGTTGACGTTCCAGCCCTTGGTGCGCAAATGTGCTGCCAAGGCGGGCAAAAGTTGGCGCAGTTTGGCCGCTGCTGCGTTGTTTTTCACCAGCAAGCACCAGCTATCACCCTCAATGGGTCCGGCCTGGATGGCAGCGTGGAGGCCGATGGGAATTAATGCCTGCACCACGCGTAGGCGCTCGCTAGAGTCGCGCGTCAATGCCACCAGTTTGGCCAGCATGGGGGCTTCTTGTGAGGCTTGCGCTAGCGTGATGGCGTAGTGGCGGCGATTCATGGCAAATAGCCCGAGGGGCAGAGCAAACAATGCATAGTGCTGCTGATTATGAGCGGCGCTCAGCCTCGCTTGATTTCGGTGCGCAAAGGCCAAGCTGCAGGCGGCTAAAATCATCGGCTCGGATCCCACCGGCACGCATTTGCCAAACTTGGAATGTCGCTTGGTGGCCCCAACTGAAATTACTTCTTTTTAGGGATTCTGGCCGCTGGCTGTGCCTTGCGCATGGAAAGCGGACCTATTCGCATGGCCACCAACTTCCTCACTAAAATTTTCGGTAGCCGCAATGACCGGCTGCTCAAGCAATACCGCAAGACCGTCGCCCAGATCAACGCCATGGAACCCTCCTTTGAGGGTTTGAGCGATGAGGCACTGCGCGCCAAGACGCAAGAATTCAAGGATCGCGTCGCCAAGGGCGAGACCCTGGATGCGGTGTTGCCTGAAGCCTTTGCCGTAGTGCGCGAGGGTTCCAAGCGCATCATGAAAATGCGCCACTTCGACGTGCAGCTGGTAGGCGGCATGGCGCTGCACTACGGCAAGGTCGCTGAAATGCGCACTGGTGAGGGTAAAACCCTGACCGCTACCTTGCCGGTGTACCTGAATGCCTTGTCGGGCAACGGGGTGCATTTGGTGACGGTGAACGATTACCTTGCCAGCCGTGACGCCAAATGGATGGGGCGTTTGTACAACTTCCTCGGGCTGACGGTGGGCATCAACCTGCCCAATCTGCCGCGCGAAGAAAAGCAGGCAGCGTACGCCTCTGACATCACCTACGGTACCAACAACGAGTACGGTTTTGACTATCTGCGCGACAACATGGTCTATGAAGCACACGATCGTGTGCAGCGCAAACTCAATTACGCCATCATCGACGAGGTCGATTCGATCCTGATCGACGAAGCGCGCACACCGCTCATCATCAGCGGTCAGGCGGAAGACCACACGGCCATGTACTTGGCGATGCACAAGGTGGTGCCGATGCTGGTGCGCCAAGAGGGCGAAGCCGACCCACGCACCGGCGAGGGCGTGACCAAGCCAGGCGACTTCACATTGGATGAGAAAACCCACCAAGTCTTTCTGACCGAGCAAGGCCACGAAACCGCTGAGCGCGTGCTGGCTGCGCAGGGCTTGATTGCGTCCGGAGCCTCGCTGTACGATCCGTCCAACATCTCGCTGATGCACCACTTGTACGCAGCGCTGCGGGCCACGAACCTGTACCACCGCGACCAGCATTACGTGGTGCAAGAGGGTGAAATTGTCATCGTGGACGAGTTCACTGGCCGCCTGATGGCAGGTCGGCGCTGGAGTGAAGGCCTGCACCAAGCCGTGGAAGCCAAGGAAGGCGTGCAGATCCAGGCAGAAAACCAGACGCTGGCTTCCATCACCTTCCAGAACTATTTCCGCTTGTACAACAACCTCGGTGGCATGACCGGCACGGCGGACACTGAAGCCTACGAATTCCAGGAAATCTACGGCTTGGAGACCGTGGTCATTCCACCCAACCGTCCGAGCAAACGCGAAGACCAGCTCGATCGCGTCTACAAGACCACGCGCGAAAAATATGAAGCTGCGATCAAGGACATCCGCGAGTGCTATGAGCGCGGCCAGCCGGTGCTGGTGGGTACCTCGTCGATTGAAAACTCTGAAATCATCGACCAGTTGCTGAACGAGGCCAAGCTGCCGCACCAAGTGCTCAACGCCAAGCAGCATGCCCGCGAGGCCGACATCGTGGCCCAAGCCGGGCGCGCCGGCATGATCACTATCGCTACCAACATGGCGGGCCGGGGCACGGACATTGTGCTGGGCGGCAATATTGAGAAAGACATTTCGGCTATTGAAATGGATGAGTCGCTGGACGAGGCTACGAAGCAGTCGCGCATCGCCCAATTGCGTGCCGACTGGGCCGTGGACCACGAAAAAATCAAGGCGCTGGGCGGCTTGCGCATTATTGCGACCGAGCGCCATGAATCGCGCCGTATCGATAACCAGCTGCGCGGGCGTTCCGGCCGCCAGGGTGACCCGGGTTCTTCGCGTTTTTATCTGAGCCTGGACGATTCCTTGATGCGTATCTTCGCGGGCGACCGCGTCAAGGCCATCATGGACCGACTGAAGATGCCCGATGGTGAAGCTATTGAGGCCGGCATCGTCACGCGCAGCATCGAGTCGGCACAGCGCAAGGTCGAGGCGCGCAACTTTGACGTGCGCAAGCAGTTGCTGGAATACGACGACGTCGCCAATGACCAGCGCAAGGTCATCTACGAGCAGCGCAACGACATTCTGGATGCCTCCGATCTGTCGGAGGTGCTTGCCGCCATGCGCGAAGACAGCTTTACCGACCTAGTGCGCCAATACGTCCCCGCCGAATCGGTGGAAGAGCAATGGAACCTGCCGGCGCTGGAAAAGGTACTGGCTGAAGACTGGCAGATGACGCTGCCGTTGCAATCGTTGTTGGAAGGGGCACAGTCGATTACCGACGATGAGATTCTGGAAAAGGTCGTCCAGGCCGGACATGCCATTTTTGATGCCAAGGTCGAGTTGGTGGGCCATGAAAACTTCACCCAGTTCGAACGTGCGGTGCTGCTGCAAAGCTTTGACTCGAACTGGCGCGACCATTTGAGCGCGCTCGATTACTTGCGCCAGGGGATTCATTTGCGCGGCTATGCGCAAAAGCAGCCCAAGCAGGAATACAAGCGCGAAGCGTTCGAGCTGTTCCGCCAGCTGATTGACATGGTGAAAAATGAAGTCACCAAGACACTGATGACGGTGCAGGTGCAATCGCCGACGCAATTGGACCAGGCGGCGGAAGACATGGAGCAGCGTGCCGAAAGCATCGCCAACCTCACTTACAGCTCGCCGACCGAGACCGGTGAAGTGGAAACGGTAGTCGATGAGAGTACGCTGCGCCATGCCCAGCCAGCGATGCCGGGTGCGCGTACCGGGCGCAACGACCCCTGCCCGTGCGGCAGCGGCAAAAAATACAAGCAGTGCCACGGTAAGCTGGCGTAATTTCTGCGCGATCAATACACGGGCTGCGGCCCGTGTTGTCATTTTCAAACCCGGTGTTGTGTGCCTCCGATTTTTTGAAAGAAATCCATGCCAGTGAATCTCCCTGTTCCCGTTGCCGCTGATCTCCATGCCATCGCCGGTGTCCGCATCGGTGTCACCGAAGCAGGCGTGCGCAAGACGCAGCGCAAGGACTTGACGGTGTTTCTGCTCGATGAAGGCACCGCTGTGGCCGGTGTATTCACGCAAAACCGCTTTTGTGCCGCCCCAGTGCAGATTTGCCGCGAGCACTTGGCGGGTGGATCGGCCATCCGCGCCATGGTGATCAACACCGGCAATGCCAACGCCGGCACCGGCGCTGATGGATTGGCGCGTGCACGCCAGACCTGCGGCGCACTGGCCGAAGAGCTGGCGTTGGCGCCGGGGCAAATTCTGCCGTTCTCCACGGGCGTCATCATGGAGCCGCTGCCGGTCGAGCGCATCGTCGCCGGCCTGCCGGCCGCCATTAGCGACGCGTCGCCAGCGCATTGGGGCCGCGCTGCTGAAGGCATCATGACCACCGACACCGTGCCCAAGGCGTGCAGCGCTCAGGTGCAGATTGGCGGCGTCACCGTATCGATCACCGGCATCAGCAAGGGCGCCGGCATGATTCGCCCGAACATGGCGACCATGCTCGGTTTCATGGCCACCGATGCCCGCATTGCCCCCGCGCTGTTGCAGCAGTTGGCGAAGGAGCTGGCCGATCAGTCGTTTAACCGCATCACCATTGATGGCGACACTTCGACCAATGACTCTTTCATCGTCATGGCCACGCAGCGCGCCGCCCATGCGCCGATCACCTCGCTGGACAGCACCGAAGGGCAGGCCTTGAAGGCTGCTTTGCTGGCCGTAGCGCAACAGCTGGCCCAGGCCATCGTGCGCGATGGTGAAGGTGCCACCAAGTTCATCACCGTGCGGGTGGAAGGGGGCAAAAGCAGCGAAGAATGCCGCAAAGTGGCCTACGCCATTGCCCACTCACCACTGGTCAAGACGGCTTTTTTTGCCAGCGACCCGAACCTGGGCCGTATTTTGGCGGCTGTGGGCTATGCCGGCATCGACGATCTGGACCAGACTGGCATTGATCTGTATCTGGACGATGTAGCGGTGGCGCTGCAAGGTGGGCGCAACCCCGATTACCGCGAAGAAGATGGCCAGCGGGTGATGCAGCAAAGCGAAATCACCGTGCGTGTGCTGCTCGGGCGTGGCACGGCACAGGACACCGTCTGGACCTGCGATCTGAGCCACGAGTACGTCACCATCAACGCTGATTATCGCTCTTGAAATCATAGCTGTTAGCGCTTGCCGTATAAGGGCTAGAAGCCAAAATGAACCAAAAATTTGAACATTTGATGCTGCGTGCCGAACAGCTGATTGTGCGCATCGAAGCCGTCCTGCCTCAGCCTCTGGGCGCACCCGACTGGACGGCAGCCATTGCTTGGCGCTACCGCAAGCGCAGCAGCGGGCATGGTGCGCTGGAGCCGGTGCGCCATGTGGCGCCTCTGCAGCTGAGCGACCTGCAAGAAATCGACGGCCAGAAAGAAAAAATCCAGCGCAATACCGCACAATTTGTGCGCGGTGCGCTGGCCAACAATGTGCTACTGACAGGCGCGCGCGGCACTGGTAAATCATCGCTGATCAAGGCCTGCCTGAATGCCTATGCCGCACAAGGTCTGCGCCTGATCGAAGTCGATAAGGCTGATTTGATCGATCTGCCTGACATCATGGAGGTGGTGTCTGGCCGGCCCGAAAAATTCATCGTGTTTTGTGATGACCTGAGTTTTGACGAGGGCGAATCAGGCTACAAGGCCCTCAAGTCGATGCTGGATGGCTCGATTTCCGCTGCCACGCCGAACGTGCTGATCTACGCCACCAGCAACCGCCGCCACCTGCTGCCCGAGTACATGAAGGACAACCTGAGCTACACCCGTACGGAGGACGGCGAGGTGCACCCGGGCGAAGTCATCGAAGAAAAAATTTCGCTGTCCGAGCGCTTTGGCTTATGGGTCAGTTTTTACCCATTTAGCCAGGATGAATATCTGGCTATCGTGGCGCAATGGCTGTCGTCTTTTGGCGTGGATGCGCAGACCATTGCCCAGGCGCGGCCGCAGGCGCTGATCTGGGCGCTGGAGCGCGGCTCGCGCAGTGGCCGTGTCGCCTACCAGTTTGCGCGCGACTTTTCTGGGCGCAGCGGTGTCTGACGCTGTGTCACAGTCCGATGCGTCGCTGGTGCGACCGCACACGGAGGTGGCCGTCGGCATCTTGCTGCGCGCCGATGGCGCCTTGCTGCTGACGACCCGGCCAGCGGGCAAGGCGTATGCCGGGTACTGGGAGTTTCCTGGCGGCAAGCTCGAAGCGGGTGAGAGCGTAGCGCAGGCATTGCGCCGCGAATTGATCGAAGAGTTGGGTATCACCATCGGCCCAGCCGAGGTCTGGAAAGTGACCGAGCACGATTACCCGCATGCACTGGTGCGTTTGCACTGGTGCAAGGTGTACGAGTGGACCGGTGAATTGCAGATGCGCGAGGGCCAGCGCATGGCCTGGCAGCCGTGGCCACCGACGGTGCGACCGATTTTGCCGGGCGCCTTGCCTGTGCTGCAGTGGCTGGCACAAGAACATGGCCAGGATTTTGATCCGTTAATACTATTTATTTGATAGCTTTATCCGCAGGTTCCATAACCGCTTGAGGCCTATTTAACCCCTATCGGAAGCCATTCTGGGTGCTTTAGTCCTGCTGGCGTGGATCGCCATAGGGTGCGTCATCGGGCGGTGCCTCTGTCGGCACGCGAAAGCTCTCTGCCGCCCAAGCGCCAAAATCGATCTGTTTGCAGCGCTCACTGCAAAAAGGGCGCCACGGATTGGCCGGGCTGTACAGGCTGGGGCCACCGCAGCGCGGACAGACCACTTGCCTGGGGGCTGGGGTGTCGGAGGAGGGTGGTTTTTTGTGATTGCTCATGGACATGGGCCAGCCGTCATTCAGGCGCACAGCGTCAGTTCAAAAGAGGCATTTTCGGTGCTGGCTTGCAGATGGCCATCGTCCAGGGGGCGCATCAAGCGCACCGATACCATCAGGCGGTTGCCGCTGATTTCAGGAATAACGCCTTGTGCCGGGTCCATGCGCAAGCGCAGCAACTGAAAAGTGCGCCCAGAGGGCAGATTTTGCTGAAAATGCCCGCGTTCAGCCGCCACTTTTTGCGGTGCGCCAGAGTCGCGCAACAACTTGAGTAACACGTAGATGGCTTCAGCCAAAGGCGCCAAGCTGGAGGCCCAGCCTTCCAACGCTTGCTGGCGCAGCTCGGGTGCATGGTGCTGCCAAGCGTAGTAGCTTGGCAGGTCAAAGCCGCAGGTGCCGCCGGGAATACCGATACGACTGCGGATGCTCATCAGCCAATCGTTTTCTGTCAGGGTCTGGCCCGCCTTGCCAGCCTGGGCATTGAGGGCCTGAAAACACCGGTCCAATTGCGCAAAAATACCGTCCAGGGCCGTTTCGGAGATGGATGGATTGCCCCGGTAGCTGGCGAGCAGCTGCTTTTGCTTTTCGATGTCTTTGAGAATATCGGACTTGAGATCCGCACGCGCCGCCACATCCATGATTTCAAAAATCGTGGCCAGGGCGAAATGGTGGTCCAGCGCGTGGATGCGCGGGATGAGCTCACCCAACCGCAGAAGCAGCTGTTCCAGCCGCAGGTAGGTTCGGATGCGTTCGTTAAATGGATATTCGTAAAGAATCACGCTGCCGGGTTCCTGGAGGAGCGGTGGAAAAATGCGGGTGCGAACCAGGGAGGGGTTGAAAGAATGGTCAGTATGGGGGTCGAATCATAGCCCGAACTGCACGGCCACCTGGTGCACCTGAGCCTGCAGCGCCTGAAGTGACAGACCATCGTTATACAACACCACATCTGCCGCTGCGCGCCGTGCACTGCGGCTGGCCTGGGCGGTAATGATGTTTTCAATGGCTTCTGGCGCCAGCGCATTGCGTGCCATGACGCGGCCCATTTGTGTTTCTATTCGGCAGTCCACCACCACAACAGCGTCGAGCTGGCGTCGCCAGTGACCGGATTCGACCAGCAAAGGGATATCAAAAACTACCAGACGCTGGCCTGCAGCGACGGCGGCATCCACCTGGGCGGTAGTGAGCTGCCCCACCAGGGGGTGCACGATGGCTTCCAGTCGCTTGCGCGAAGCCGGCGCGGAAAATGCCAGTGCGCGCATACGGTCGCGATGGAGTGCGCCGTTGGCATCTATGTAGTCTGGCCCGAACGTCTGCGCAATGGCGGCCATGGCGGCGCCGCCAGGCCCGGTCACAGTGCGCGCCAAGCAGTCAGCATCGATCAGCACTGCGCCGCAGTGCACCAGTATTTGCGCCACTGTACTTTTGCCACTGCCAATGCCTCCGGTCAGTCCCAATCGGGTGGTGTGCTGCCTGTGGGTGCTCACAGACCGAGCGCTCCCAGAATGGTATTGAGGACTGCTTGTGGGCCAAATACCATGGCGATCAGTCCCGCACCCACCAGAAAAGGCCCAAATGGAATGTAGCCGCCTTCGCGCAGGCCGCTAGAGAATTTCATGGCGATGCCCACCACCGCGCCAACGACTGAGGCGAGCAGGATCAGAGGTACCAGCGCTTGCCAGCCAAACCAGGCGCCCAAGGCGGCATACAACTTGAAGTCGCCAAAACCCATGCCCTCTTTGCCGGTAGCGAGCTTGAATCCCCAGTACACCGTCCACAAAGATAGGTATCCAGCAGCAGCACCTATTACAGAATCAAACAAAGGAGCCTGAATCCATTGCAGCGCGGAGGCCAGCAATCCGGCCCACAAGAGCGGCAATGTCAGGTTGTCGGGCAGCAGCGTGGTATCCCAGTCAATCATTGCCAGGGTCACCAGTACGGCAGAAAAACCACACCACGCCAGACCGGTAGGCGTTGCGCCCCAGCGCTGGACGCAGAGGAAAAATAAGGCCGCTGTGACCAGTTCGATTACGGGGTAGCGGGCGCTGATGGGCGCAGTGCAAGAGGAGCAACGACCGCGCAGGAACAGATAGCTCAGGACGGGAATGTTTTCATGTGCGCGTAACTGGTGGCCACAGCTTTGGCACCGTGAACGCGGCATCCACAGGTTGAAGACTTCCGGTGCAGGCGCTGCGCCAGCTGGGGCAGCGCCCAGATCGGCAGCATAGTCGGCGGCTTCAGCCGCCCATTGGCGCTCCAAAATTTGGGGCAGGCGGTAGATAACGACGTTTAAGAAACTACCAATCAGCAGTCCAAAAATACCAGCCAAGGCGGCGTTCAGCCAAGGTTCGAGCCACATCAGACGACCTGACCGAGTTTGAAGATGGGCAGGTACATGGAGACCACGATGCCGCCAATCAGGGAGCCTAGAAAGACGATGATGATGGGTTCCATGAGGCTGGAAAGGCCGGCCACCATTTCGTCCACTTCTGCTTCATAAAAATCAGCTGCTTTACCCAGCATATGGTCGATGGAGCCGGATTCTTCGCCAATGGCGCACATTTGCAGCACCATCGAAGGAAAAATATTGGCATTGCCCATGGCGGCCGTCAGGCTGGTGCCGGTCGAGACCTCTTGTTGAATTTTTTCGGTGGCTATGGCGTAGACCGAGTTGCCGGCTGCTCCGCCGACTGAATCGAGTGCTTCCACTAGAGGCACACCAGCAGCAAACATGGTGGAGAGCGTGCGTGTCCAGCGTGCCACGGCTGATTTCTCAATCAGGATACCAAAAACGGGGATACGCAGCACCACCCGGTCCATGACCTGCTGCATTTTTTCACTGCGTCGCCAAGCCTGCATGAAAAAATAGAAACCGCCGCCGATGACACCAAAAATAAGCCACCACCATTGCACAAATACTTCGCTGATGGCCATCACGAAAAGCGTGGGAGCGGGCAGGTCAGCGCCGAAAGAGGAAAATACTTCCTTGAAAGCCGGAATCACAAAAATCATAATTACGGTGACAACGACAAAAGCTACGATCACCACAGAAATTGGATACATCAAGGCCGATTTAATTTTTGACTTGATAGCTTCGGTTTTCTCCATATAGAGCGCCAGCCGGTCGAGCAATGCCTCCAGAATACCGGCTGCTTCACCAGCACCCACCAGATTGCAATAGAGGCTGTCGAAATACAGTGGATATTTTCGAAAGGCACCACTCAATGAGGTGCCGGTTTCGACATCGGCTCGAATGTCATTGAGTAGTTTTCCTACGCTGGGATTGGTGTTGCCACGTCCCACAATATCAAACGACTGCAGTAGGGGTACGCCAGCTTTCATCATGGTGGCCATCTGGCGTGTGAACAGTGCAATATCCTTGGGCTTTATCTTTTTGCCCGCACGCATCCGGCGTTTTTTGATTTTTGTTGGAAAAACGCCCTGGCGGCGCAAGGTGGCCTGGACCTGATTTTCACCTGAGGCACGCAGTTCGCCGCGTACGATTTTTCCGTGGCGGTCTTTACCTTCCCATTCAAAGACAAAATCTTTGACGCTCCGTGATGCAGCCGTTGCCATAGCGCTTCCTCTTTGGATCGGTCTTATAAGTTGGTCACGGCCAGAACTTCTTCGATAGAAGTCATGCCCAGTTTGGCTTTATGCAGGCCGGCGTCGCGCAGTGATCGCACGCCTTCGAGTTTGGCTTGGGCAGCAATTTCAAGGGCATTGCCATCGCGCAAGATAATGCGCTGAATTTCTTCAGTAATGGGCATAACCTGGTAGATGCCCACGCGTCCTTTGTAGCCGTTGTTGCAGGCGCTGCAGCCTATGGGTTTATAAGGAGCCCATGAACCATCAATTTCTTCATCAGAATATCCGGCATCTAGAAGTGCCTCATGGGGAATGTCGGAGGGTGCCTTGCACTGCGGACACAAGCGCCGTGCCAGTCGCTGAGCGGTAATCAGAATGACGCTGGAGGCAATATTGAAGGGCGCAATCCCCATGTTGCGCATCCGTGTAAGTGTGGTTGGTGCGTCGTTGGTATGCAGGGTGGATAACACCAAGTGGCCTGTTTGCGCGGCCTTGATCGAAATATCTGCAGTTTCAATATCGCGAATTTCTCCGACCATGATGATGTCCGGATCTTGGCGCAGAAAGGACTTCAGGGCTACGGCAAAAGTCAGCCCGGCCTTGTCATTGACACTCACCTGGTTGACGCCTGGCAGGGTAATTTCACAGGGGTCCTCTGCCGTGGCGATATTTACGCCAGGCTTGTTTAGAAGATTAAGGCAGGTGTAGAGAGACACAGTTTTGCCTGATCCCGTAGGACCAGTGACCAAAATCATGCCGTAGGGCCTGGAAATGGCATCTAACAGACGTGCTTTTTCTATCGGCTCATACCCCAGTGCATCAATACCCATTTTGGCACTGCTGGGGTCGAGGATACGAATAACAATTTTTTCACCAAACAGTGTGGGCAGGGTGCTCACCCGAAAATCGATCACCCGATCCGGGCCGACTTTCAATTTCATCTTGCCGTCTTGGGGCACACGTTTTTCGGAGATGTCCAGACGTGAAATTACCTTGATGCGGGATGCCAGCTTGTCCTTGATGGCGATGGGCGGCGAGGCAATTTCACGCAGCTCTCCATCGACTCGAAAGCGCACCCGGTAATGGTGTTCATAGGGTTCAAAATGCAAATCGGAAGCACGCATGTTGAAGGCATCTACCAGCATTTTGTGCAAGAACCTGACAATCGGGGCGTCTTCGACTTCGGTGGTATTAGTCTCTGGTGCCTCGGGTGTGTCTTCTACCGGAGCATCATCAAATTCAAAATCGCCACCGCCACTGGTGAGGGTGTCGAGCGCTTCCCCGGCCGTCTTGCTGTTGCTTTCAACCAGTTTGGTCAGTTTGTCATATTCGGCAATGACCCAGTCCACACCCATTTGGGTAGAAAATTTTATTTTCTCCGCGGCTTCCTGATCAGTGGGATCGGCGGTGGCGACCGTCAGGCGATTATTACGTTTACTGAGTACAACAACTCGGTAAGACAGGCAGATTTTGGTGTCGAGTAAATCGCGCGGCAGCCGCAGCGGATCAATTGCGTTGAGATCCAGCAAGGGGGCGCCAAAAACCGCCGATACTGTGTGCGCTAAGTCGGCCGCAGAAACGACTCCAGAGCCAGTCAGCTCAGCTATGAAGCTGGTTTTGCTCGCCTGTGATTTTTTGTAAGTATCTTCGGCTGATTTTTGTGTCAGTTTGCCAGCAGAAATCAGCGCCCGACCTAAGCCTGGGAGGGCAGCTGTTGCCGGTTCTTTTTGAGTGTTATCAACAGCAGCCATAGAACCGGGAATGTATAAGATAGTAAATGAATCATCCTATCATCGTTGCCAGGTTGGCAACTGTAATCAAAGTCCCCCAGATGGCCCGTTTCAGGTGCGCCGGGCAAGAAGTTGGGCTGCCAACTGGAGCAACGAGGTGGTGTATTGGTTGGCCGGGAGTTGGTCCAGCGCAGTGATGGCGCGCCGTGCTTCAGCCGCTGCAGCCTCCCGGGCGACATCCAGCGCGCCTGTTTTACGGACGATCTGGGCGATGGTGTCAAGTTGCTCGGTGCTGCCGCTTTCAATGGCTTCGCGCACCGTCGCCGCGTCGGCTTCGGTGCCGCGTTGCATGGCGGCTATCAGGGGCAAGGTGGCTTTGCCTTCGCGCAGATCATCGCCCAGATTTTTTCCCATCTCGGCCGCATCACCGTCGTAGTCGAGTACGTCGTCAATGATCTGAAAGGCGGTGCCCAGTGCTTGACCATAGGTGGCGCAGGCCTCCTCGACCAAGGCGCTACTGCCGGCCAGCACTGCTGCCAGACGTGCGCTGGCTTCAAACAATTTGGCTGTCTTGGAGCGGATGACGTGCAAGTAGGCGGCTTCATCGAGAGATGCGTCATGCATGTTCATCAGTTGCATCACTTCGCCCTCGGCAATGACGTTGGTGGCGTCGGCGAGAATTTCCATGATGCGCATTTCTCCCGTCTCTACCATCATCTGGAAAGCACGCGAGTACAAAAAATCTCCAACCAGCACGCTGGCCGGATTGCCAAAATTTTCATTGGCGGTGGCGCGGCCGCGGCGCAGGGTGGACTCGTCCACTACATCGTCATGCAGCAAGGTGGCCGTGTGGATGAACTCCACCACGGCAGCCAGGGTGAAGCGCTTGTCCTCGCGGTAAGCCAATGCGCCGCACACCATCAGGAGCAGCGCCGGACGCAGGCGCTTGCCACCAGCCGCAATGATGTAATGGGAGATTTGCCCCACCAAGGGAACGCCAGACGCCAAGCGTTGGGCAATGATGCGATCCACTTCCAGCATGTCACTGGTGATGGGAGCGAGCGGCGAGTGGGCTGGGGGGAGGGCTGAGGCAGTCAAGGTAATGGTCGCAAATTGTGTTGCGAATTATAGGAAGCTGTGTGTGAGCGTCGATCAAGACGGCAGCTTGCAACTCACCAAGTTCTTGTGGCGTCGGCTAATGGTAGAATCCTGGGCTCTGCAGAAATTCTTCTGTGGAAACTCACAAAATGTACCTGGGTTTATCCTGGGTATGCAGAGTCATAAGAGGTCAACATGTACGCGGTCATAAAAACCGGCGGCAAGCAGTATCGCGTTGCTTCCGGCGAAAAAATTAAAGTAGAACAGATTGCTGCGGACGTAGGCCAGGAAATCGTCATCGACCAGGTTCTGGCCGTCGGAAACGGCGCTGAACTGAAAGTTGGTACGCCCCTGGTGTCCGGCGCAACCGTGACAGCCACTATCGTGGCACACGGCAAGCACGACAAAGTGCACATCTTCAAGATGCGCCGTCGCAAGCACTATCAAAAACGCCAAGGTCACCGTCAGCAGTTCACCGAACTGCAAATCGGCGCCATTGTTGGTTAAAGAAGGAGCTCAGTCATGGCACAGAAAAAAGGCGGCGGCTCTACGCGAAATGGGCGCGATTCCAAGCCCAAAATGCTCGGTGTGAAGGCTTTTGGTGGTGAACTGATCAGCGCCGGCTCCATCATCGTGCGCCAGCGCGGCACCAAGTTCCATCCCGGCAGCAATGTCGGCCTGGGCAAGGACCACACGCTGTTTGCTTTGGTGGACGGCCACGTGTCGTTTTCCCACAAGGGCGCGTTGTCCAAGCACATGGTCAACGTGACTGCTGCGGCCTGAGGCTTTACCGCTTCATCTGCATCTGAAGCCCCGCCTGGTCGGGGCTTTGTTTTTTGGGCGCGCAGCGCCGGTAGCACCGCCGCACGCCGTTGCCCCGCATTGCCGGGGCTTTGTGCTTTTTGGTAGGTAGCCCATAGGGGCGAGCCGCTGTTTTCTAAACGGGATATTCCATGAAATTCGTCGACGAAGCCTACATAGACATTTCTGCCGGTGATGGCGGCAATGGTTGCGTGTCGTTCCGGCACGAAAAATACAAGGAATTCGGTGGCCCCAACGGGGGTGATGGTGGTCGGGGTGGTCATGTGTTTGCGGTGGCTGACCCGAATCTGAACACCCTGGTGGACTATCGCTATTCCCGCCGCCACGATGCCAAGCGCGGCGAGCATGGCATGGGCTCGGACATGTTTGGTGCTGCGGGCGACGACATCACGCTCAAAATGCCGGTCGGCACCATCATTACTGACGCCGAAACCGGCGAGGTGCTGTATGAGTTGCTGGAGCCGGGCGAAGTCATCACCATTGCCAAAGGCGGTGATGGCGGCTTTGGCAACATGCGTTTCAAGAGCGCCATCAACCGCGCGCCGCGCCAAAAGACGCCCGGCTGGCCCGGGGACAAGAAAAATCTCAAACTTGAACTGAAGGTGCTGGCCGATGTCGGCTTGCTGGGGATGCCCAATGCGGGCAAATCCACCTTCATTGCCGCCGTTTCCAACGCCCGCCCCAAGATTGCTGACTATCCCTTCACCACCTTGCACCCGAATCTGGGCGTGGTGCGCGTGGCACCGGAGCAAAGTTTTGTCATCGCCGATATTCCTGGTTTGATTGAAGGCGCTTCTGAAGGCGCCGGCTTGGGTCACCAGTTTTTGCGCCATTTGCAGCGCACGCGTTTGCTGCTGCATGTGATTGACATGGCGCCGTTTGACGACAGCGTGGACCCGGTGGCACAGGCCAAGGCCATCGTCGGCGAACTGAAAAAATATGACAAGGCGCTCTACGATAAGCCGCGCTGGCTGGTGCTGAACAAGCTGGACATGGTGCCCGCCGAGGAGCGGGCCGAGCGGGTGGCAGATTTCGTCAAGCGTTTCAAATGGAAAGGGCCGGTGTTTCAAATATCGGCACTGACGCGCGAAGGTTGCGAGTCGCTGATCCACGCCATCTACGGCCATGTCAAAAGGCAGCAAGTGGCCGAGCAAGCCCCGGTGGTGGATTTTGATCCGCGCTTTGACAGTGATGCGCCGCAGTAAAAAGGTGAGTGTTTCAAGAGCATAGGGTCGGTTTTGACCTTGACTGATTTTTGCTCTTGATTGCTATATTTATAATAGCTATAAACGCTGGTACAGTAAGCGCTGCAAGCCAAAATGACTCAAAAAAATAATTCTGATGTGCTGCGCAATGCGCGCCGTATCGTGGTGAAGGTGGGTTCCAGCCTTGTCACCAACGAGGGCCGTGGCCTGGATGAAGCGGCCATTGGCGAGTGGAGCCGGCAGTTGGCGGCGCTGGTGCGCGCGCAAGGGGCGCAGCACCGCGAAGTCATCATGGTGTCCAGCGGTGCGGTGGCAGAAGGCATGAAGCGCCTGGGTTGGAGCACGCGCCCGCGCCAGATCCACGAATTGCAAGCGGCCGCGGCTGTCGGGCAAATGGGCCTGGCGCAAATGTACGAAACCAAGTTGCGTGAGCAAGGCATGGGCAGTGCGCAGGTGCTGCTGACGCACGCCGATCTGGCGGATCGCGAGCGCTACCTGAATGCGCGCAGTACGCTGCTGACGCTGCTGAGCCTGGGTGTGGTGCCGGTCATCAATGAAAACGACACCGTCGTCAATGATGAAATCAAATTTGGCGACAACGACACCCTGGGTGCGCTGGTGGCCAATTTGGTCGAGGCCGATGCGCTCATCATCCTGACCGATCAAAAGGGCTTGTACACCGCTGATCCACGGCGTGACCCGACGGCGCAGTTGGTCCACGAGGCCCGTGCGGGCGACGTGGCCCTGGAAGCGATGGCTGGCGGTGTCGGCTCCAGCATTGGCAGCGGTGGCATGATCACCAAGATCATCGCTGCCAAGCGCGCAGCCGGCTCGGGTGCTTCGACCGTGATTGCCTGGGGGCGCGAGCCGGATGTGCTGTTGCGTCTGGCGCAAGGTGAGAGCATTGGCACATTGTTAGTCGCACAAACGGCCAAGACACAGGCGCGCAAACAATGGATGGTCGATCATCTGCAGTTGCGTGGCGCCGTGGTGGTGGATGCCGGTGCAGCCACCAAGCTGCGCGCTGAGGGCAAAAGCCTGCTGCCGATTGGCATGACGGCGGTCGAGGGCGATTTCTCGCGCGGCGATGTGATTGCTGTGCGTGACCCGGCGGGCAGTGAAATCGCCCGTGGTCTGGCCAACTACGCCAGCGCCGAGGCGCGGCTGTTGTGCCGCAAACCCTCTGCCGAGTTTCAGAACCTGCTCGGTTACATGGCAGAGCCAGAAATGGTGCACCGCGACAACCTGGTGCTGATGGGCGGGTGAGCTTGCAGCGTTGCTGAGGAATCAAGCGAATCAGCGTAGATGAACGCTATCCGCTTTTTGTCATCCATCGTCTGGCATTGGCGTACCCCTTTGGTGCGCAGGTAGCCTTATTTCGTGGGGGTCGGCACGGTGTCCAGTGGCTTCGTCTTGGCATCCGCAGGCAGGTCAGGCCCCAGCGGGGCGGCGGCCATATGGCTGCCCTTGTAACTGGTTTGCGGGTCAGGATCAAAGCTCGCGCCCGGAGGCAACTCCACGTCAGGATGCAGCAGCAACTGCCCGGTGCGGTGCATGTACATCCCTGCTGTATCGTGGTCACGCGTGCGCATACCGCTACGCAGGTAGCGGTTGCGCGGTTCCTGGCGCGGCAAAAAGCGGGCGAGCTCAATTAGCGCCATTTCATAGACGCCGCGTTTGAACTCCACCACAGCCTCTAGAGGCACCCAATACTCGTGCCATCGCCAAGCATCGAACTCTGGGTGGTTGGTGGCACGCAGGTTTAAATCCCAGTCGTGTCCGACCAATTGCAGCAGATACCAAATTTGTTTTTGGCCTTTGTAGTGTCCCCGCGCATCGCGGCGGATATACCGGTCAGGCACCTCATAGCGCAACCAGTCCCGGGTGCGGGCGACCACGCGTACATGGGTTGGCTGCAAGCCCACTTCTTCGTGCAATTCACGAAACATGGCTTGTTCGGGGGATTCTCCCCGGTCAATGCCACCTTGCGGAAACTGCCAGCTGTGGGTGCGTATGCGCTTTCCCCAGAATACCTGGTTCTTCTGGTTGAGCAGGATGATGCCGACGTTCGGCCGAAAGCCGTCCCGGTCAAGCATAATCAAACCCCAAAATCTTTAATTGTGTCCATTATGCACGGCCCCTTGCGTGCGGCAAGGGAGCCCTATCCCTTGGCCTGACATTGATCCGATGAAAGCTTCACAGTTCTTTATTTCCACCCTCAAAGAGGCCCCGGCAGATGCCGAAATCGTCAGCCACCAGCTGATGACGCGCGCCGGCCTGATCAAAAAGCTGGGTGCCGGCATTTACAGCTACATGCCCATGGGCCTGCGGGTGGTGCGCAAGGTTGAGGCCATCGTGCGCGAGGAAATGAACCGCGCCGGTGCCGTCGAACTGACCATGCCCGTAGTGCAGCCAGCCGAGCTGTGGCAAGAAACCGGTCGCTTTGAAAAAATGGGCCCCGAGCTGCTGCGTATCAAAGACCGCCACGGCCGCGACTACGTGGTGCAGCCGACCAGTGAAGAAGTGGTGACCGACATTGCGCGCCAAGAGCTGCGCAGCTATAAGCAGTTGCCCAAAAACTTCTATCAAATCCAGACCAAGTTCCGCGATGAGCGTCGGCCACGTTTTGGTCTGATGCGTGGGCGCGAGTTCACCATGAAGGACGCTTACAGTTTCGACCGCGATCAAACCGCCGCCAAGGCCAGTTATCAGGTCATGGCCGATGCCTATCGCAAGATCTTTGACCGCTTTGGCCTGACCTACCGCGCCGTAGCCGCTGACAGCGGCGCCATTGGTGGTGATTTGAGCGAAGAATTCCAGGTGATTGCCGCCACCGGCGAAGACGCCATCGTTTACTGCCCGGGCAGCGATTACGCTGCCAATATGGAAAAAGCCGAGGCGCTGGCGCCCGCTGGTCCACGCGGCGGCGCCACCCAGCCTTTGACCAAGACCGCTACCCCTGGCAAAAGCACCTGCCCCGAGGTGGCCGAGTTACTGGGCGTGCCGCTCGCCACCACCGTCAAATCGCTGGTGCTGGCCACCGATGAAACCAATGAGACGGGCGAAATCGTCAAAACCCAAGTCTGGCTGCTGCTGCTGCGCGGTGACCATGACATGAACGAGATCAAAGTCGGCAAAGTGCCGGGTCTAGCAGCGTTCCGTTTTGCTACGCCGGCTGAAATCGACACGCACTTTGGCTGCAAGCCGGGTTACCTCGGCCCCATCGGCCTGCAAAAACCACTGCCGATGGTGGTTGATCGTGAAGTGGCGGCGATGGCCGATTGGATTTGTGGCGCCAATGAGCCTGATTTCCATAGGGTCGGCGTCAACTGGGGCCGCGATCTGCCCGAACCCACGTTGGTGGCGGACATCCGCAACGTGGTGGCTGGCGATGCCTCGCCCGACGGCCAAGGCGTGCTGGCGATTGAGCGCGGCATTGAAGTCGGCCATGTGTTCTATTTGGGCACAAAATACAGCCAAGCCATGAACGCCACCTTCTTGGGTGAAAACGGCAAACCCACCTTCTTTGAAATGGGCTGCTACGGCATTGGTATCACGCGTCTGCCCGCGGCGGCGATTGAGCAAAACCACGATGAGCGCGGCATCATCTGGCCCGATGCGATCGCACCGTTCACGGTGGTGCTGTGTCCGATCACGCCGGAGCGTTTCCCAGACGTCAAAGCCGCTGCCGAATTGCTTTACGGCCAATTGATGGCCGCCGGTGTCGATGTGATTCTGGACGACCGGGGTGAGCGCCCGGGCGCCATGTTTGCCGACTGGGAACTGATCGGCGTACCGCACCGCGTCACCATTGGCGATCGGGGCCTGAAAGAAGGCCAAGTCGAATACCAGCACCGCCGCGACAGTGCCGCCACCAAAGTGGCTACTTCTGACATCCTGGCTCTGCTTAAGGGCCGCTTGGCAATATGAGCGCAGCAGGTCTTTCACGGCGCTCCTGCCTGGTTTCGCTGGGCTCGTTCAGTGTGGCCCCGGCGGCTTGGCTGGGTATGCCCACGCAAGCCCACGCAGGCAGCCAACTCGAAGAGCCGCTGATGGACTCGGTGCGTACGGCGCTGAACTCTGCCGTTTCCAATGCCGCGCCACCTGAGCCGGATTTTCCCAATACCGAGACGCGTCTGGTGTATTTGCGCTGGCTGGGCACCATGAGCGACCGCCTGCGCAAGCGCAAGCCCGAGTGGGAAGTACGCCGTGATTTTTTGCAGACCGTCTGGTACGAGAGTCGGCGCGCGGGCCTGGATGTGTCGCTGGTGCTGGGTTTGATCCAGGTCGAGAGCGCTTTTCGCAAGTTTGCCGTCTCCAGTGTGGGCGCGCGTGGCTACATGCAGGTCATGCCGTTTTGGACGCGCGTGATTGGCGACGGTGATGCTGGCAAGCTGTTCCATATGCAGACCAATTTGCGTTTTGGCTGCGTCATCTTGCGCCACTACTTGGACCGCGAGCGCGGCGATTTGTTTCTGACGCTGGGCCGCTACAACGGCAGTCGGGGGCGTGATCCGTATCCGAATGCCGTCTTTGCTGCCCAGCGCAACTGGTTGTTTGATGGGCGCATGACGGGTTAAGCGGCACTATCCGCAACACCCGTGTCTTGCGGCAAGCGCGACACCATCACTTGATCGATGCGGTAGCTGTCCACGTCCAGCACCTCAAACTTGTAGCCGCTCCACGTCACGCTGTCAGTGCGCCGGGGTACACGGCGCAGCATCACCATCAGAAATCCGGCGATGGTTTCGTACTCGTCATCGTGCGGCAACGCGTCGAGCGACAGGGCGTGC
Source organism: Simplicispira psychrophila DSM 11588 (assembly GCF_000688255.1). Taxonomy (GTDB): domain Bacteria; phylum Pseudomonadota; class Gammaproteobacteria; order Burkholderiales; family Burkholderiaceae_C; genus Simplicispira; species Simplicispira psychrophila. Next base: position 48,141 of record NZ_JHYS01000006.1, read on the forward strand.
AGCACTTCTTCAATCGGTGTCATGCCATCGATTAGCCAGGAGTTTTCGTCGCGCCGGACGATGCGCTCTTCATCGTCCGGGCCAATCAGGTCGCCCATGACGGTGCTCATCACATCGTTCAGCGTGACCACGCCAACCACGCGGCTGTATTCGTTGACGATGACGGCAAAGTCTTCGTGCGCTTGGCGAAACTGCTCCAGCACTTCGGACAGCGTCAGCCGGTCAGGCAAGATCAACGCTTTGCGCACTAAGCTGTCGCCGGCCAGCGAGATGGGTTGGTTGTTCAAAATGCGCTGGAACAGGTCTTTGGCGTCCACATAGCCGACCACATGGTCAATATCGCCCTCACATACCGGGTAGGTCGAAAACGGCTCCGCAGCAATGCGTACGCGAATGACATCGTCCGGGTCGTCGCGCAAAAAGAAGGCGACGCGCTCGCGGTGTGACATGGCGCTAGCCACTGTGCGCGTGTCGAGCTCAAACACGTTGGTAATCACCTGCTGCTCGCGCTCGGGCAGTACGCCGGCGCGTGCACCGGCTTCCATCATCGCCAGCACATCGTCCGAGGTGATGCGGTCGTCGCGCAGCATCGGCAGGCCCAGCAGACGAAACAATGCGTCCGCCATGCGGCTGTAGATCCACACCAGCGGACGCAGTGCGCTGATGCTCCAGCCCATCGGCCGCGCCACTACCAGCGCCAGGCGCTCGGGGTTGGTCATGGCCAAGCGCTTGGGGAACAGGTCGGCAAACAGGATGAACAGCGAAGTGATGATGAAAAATGACGCCAGAAAGGCGGCAGTCTGGGCCCGCGCAGTCTCCAGCCACAGGGAGAACAGCGAGAAAAAATACGGCGTCAGCGCGCCTTCACCGACGATGCCGCCCAGGATGGCGACAGCGTTCAGGCTGACCTGCACTACGGTGAAATAGTCGCCCGGCTGCTCTTGCATCCGCAGCACACGGTCGGCGCGGCTGTCCCCCTCGTCAGCGATCTGGCGCAGACGCAGGCGGCGCGAGGCGGCCAAGGCAATTTCAGCGACCGAGAAAAAGGCGCTGGCAGAAATTAGGGACAGGATGAGGAGGGTGTTTTCGAGCATGGAGCAGTAGCGCACGCGCAGAAGGGTGGGCGCCATGTTTCAGTGTAGCGGTGAACTTCAGCCCCTCAAGCCGGTATGCGTCAGACGCAAAAAAGCCGCCTCACAAGGCGGCTGTGGGGAGCGAAACGGGTCGATTAAACCGTGGTGCCGAGCGCCTGCTTGAGTTCACCCGACTCGTACATCTCCATCATGATGTCCGAGCCGCCAATGAATTCGCCCTTAATGTAGAGCTGTGGAATGGTGGGCCACTTGCTGTAGTCCTTGATGCCTTGGCGAATTTCTTCGTCTTCCAGCACATTGACAGTGACGATAGCCTTGGGATCTACGCCGCAGGCCTTGAGCACCTGGATGGCGCGGCCGGAAAAACCGCACTGAGGGAAGCTGGCCGTGCCTTTCATGAACAGCAGCACGTCGCTGGATTTAACGAGATCGTCGATGCGTTTCTGGGTATCGCTCATGAAAACTCCGGTAGGTAAAAAGAGAACTATGCCGTGATTATTTCACTGTCGGCCATTGCCCGCCTGAGCAACGCGCGATGCCGGCGAGGTCTTTGCGGCTTTGTACCTGCACGAATCCGGCGGCGCGCAGCAGCGCTTGCACCGCCTCGGCCTGATCCCAGCCGTGCTCCAGCAGTAGCCAGCCACCGGGGTGCAGGTGCGCCGGCGCTTGGGCGACGATGTGGCGGATGTCGTCCAGCCCATCAGCGCCGCTGGCCAGCGCCTGCAGCGGCTCGTGGCGCAGCGCAGCCAAGTGCGGGTCGGCAGCGGCAATGTAGGGTGGATTGGAGACGATGGCGTCAAACCAGCCGGTGACACCGCGCAGCCAGTCGCCGTGCGCAAACTGCACCGCCAAGCCCAGCTGCGTAGCGTTGGCCTGCGCCACCGCCAACGCATCGTGGCTGGCATCGATGGCCCTGACCTGTGCATCCGGGCGCTGGTGTTGCAGGGCGAGGGCGATAGCGCCGCTGCCAGTGCCCAAGTCGAGCACGCGCGGCGTGTGTACCGGTGCCAGCAGCTCCAGCGCCCAATCGACCAAGGTTTCGGTGTCGGGGCGCGGGTCGAGCACGCGTGCGTCAATGTGCAGTGGCAGGCCGTAAAACTCTTTCGTGCCGCGCAGGTAGGCCACGGGTTCACCGGCAGCGCGGCGCTGGCACAGGGCGATAAAGCAGGCGTGCTCAGGCGGCGCCAGGGCGTCGTTGTCGTGCGCCAGCAGCCAGGCGCGGCCGGCGTCGGCGCGATTCAGCACGTGCAGCAGCAGCAATTGGGCGTCGATGCGCTCTAAACCCAGCGTCTGGGCTTGCGCCAAGGCATCGCGCAAAGTCAAAAGTGTAGGCAGTGCAGACATTTTGCTCTGTTTTTAATAGCTACTGGCGCACGTTTTTAAAGGGTTACAGGCCAATTTCACTATAAATTGCCAGTTATAGCTGCCCGCTACGCTCCAGATCGGCCAGCAACTCGGCTTCGCGGGCGTGTTGCAGCGCTTGCAGCACCTCGCCCAAATCACCTTCCATCACGTACAGCAGCTTGTACAGCGTCAGGTTGATGCGGTGGTCGGTTAGACGGCCTTGCGGAAAGTTGTAGGTACGGATGCGATCCGAGCGGTCGCCGCTGCCAATCAGCCCCTTGCGCTCGGCGGCTTCTTTGGCGGCGCGTTCGCTGCGGTCTTTTTCTTGGATGCGTGCCTGTAGCACTTGTAGTGCTTTGGCCTTGTTGGCGTGCTGGCTGCGCCCGTCTTGACACTCGGCGACGATGCCGGTCGGCAGGTGCACCACGCGCACGGCGGAGTCAGTTTTGTTGATGTGCTGGCCACCGGCGCCGCTGGCGCGGAAGGTGTCGATGCGTAAATCGGCCGGATTGAGCTTGATGGCCTCCTGCGCGTCCGGCTCGGGCATGACCGCCACGGTGCAGGCGCTGGTATGGATGCGGCCTTGGGTCTCGGTCGTCGGCACGCGCTGCACGCGGTGGCCACCGGACTCAAAACGCAGCTGGCCGTAAATATCGTCGCCGGCCACGCGCAGCACGATTTCTTTATAGCCACCCAACTCGGCGGCGTGCTCGCTGACGATTTCGACGGTCCAACCGACACGGTCGGCGTAGCGCATGTACATGCGCGCCAAATCGCCGGCAAACAGCGCGGATTCGTCGCCGCCGGTGCCGGCGCGGATTTCGACAAACGCATTGCGCGCGTCTTGCGGGTCTTTGGGCAGCAGCAGGCGCTGCAGTTCGTCTTCCAGCGCCAGCAATTCGGTTTGGGCGCTGTCGATTTCTTCTTGCGCCATCTCCGCCATGTCGGGGTCACTGAGCATGTCCTGCGCGCCCGCCAAATCGCTGCTGCGCTGGCACCAGCGCGCGTAGCGGCCGGCAATTTGTGTCACTTCGGCGTGCTCGCGCGACAGCAGGCGGTACTGCGCCATGTCGCCCATGATGTCTTCGCGCGACAGCAGAAAGTCAAGCTCGCCCAAGCGCCGGGCGTAGCGCTCCAGCTGGTTTTGGAGGAAGGGTTGCATGGAAATAGAAATTTTTAGCTACTGAAATAGTAGCTATTAGCGCAAGCCAGGTGGCCGCTAGAGGGTTTTTTTGCCCTGCGAACGCAGGAACAGGCGCGAAGCAGTGTGTGCGGTCTGGGCGCGTGCGGCGCCGTCGGCGTTGCGCAGCTCGGCCAGGGTGCCATGCAGCATTTTTTTGGCGACACCGCGCGACAGGGCTTCCAGCACCGATTCGATGTCTTCGCCTCGTGCAATGCGCCGGCGGGCGCGTGCCAGTTCGGTGGCGCGCCAGGCATCAGATTGGCCCTGCAATTGCTGGATCAACGGCACCACACCGTGTTGCGGGTCGCGCTGGTCCATCCAGTGCAGAAAGCTTTGCACACCGGCGTCGATGATGGCCTCGGCCTGTTCGACCGCGGCCTGGCGGCTGGCCTGCGCGGTTTGCACCACGCTGGCCAGGTCGTCCACGGTGTAGAGGTAAACGTCTTCGAGCTGTTTGACTTCGGGCTCAATATCACGCGGCACGGCTAAATCGACCATGAACATCGGGCGGTGGCGGCGTTTTTTCAGCGCACGCTCCACAGCGCCCAAGCCGACAATGGGCAGGCTGCTGGCGGTGCAGCTGACGACGATGTCGAATTCGTGCAGACGATCGGGCAGCTCGCTCAGGCGCAGCACTTCGCCGCCAAAGCGGGTGGCGAGCTTTTCGCCGCGCTCCAGCGTGCGGTTGGCGATGGCGATGGCTTTGGGCATACGCGCGGCAAAGTGCGTGGCGGTCAGCTCAATCATTTCGCCGGCGCCAACAAACAGCACGCGTGTTTGGCTTAAATCTTCAAATAACTGGCTGGCTAAACGCACCGCAGCGGCGGCCATGCTGATGCTGTGCGCGCCAATCTCGGTGGAGGTGCGGACTTCTTTGGCGACGGCAAAACTGCGCTGAAACAGCTGGTTCAGTGTCGAACCGAGTGCGCCGGCACTGTCGGCGGCGCGCACGGCGTCTTTCATTTGGCCGAGGATTTGTGGTTCGCCCAGCACCATCGAATCGAGTCCGCTGGCGACGCGGAAAGCGTGGCGCGCCACCGGGCCGTCTTCCAGGGTGTAGGAATGGGCGCGCAGCACGTCGGTGCTGACGCCGCCGCTTTGGGCGAGCCAGCCTAGGGTGTGATCGAGCGCGGCGTGGTCACCAGCGCAATAAATCTCGGTGCGGTTGCAGGTGGAGATGATGGCCGACTCGACGCGGTGGTGCGGGCTGCCCTGTCCCAGCGCTTGGCGCAAGCCTTGCAAGGTGGGTGGTATTTGATCGACCGCGAACGCAAAACGACCGCGCAGATCAAGCGGCGCGGTGGTGTGGTTAATGCCTAAAGCCCAGACTGCCATTTTCGAATTATAAAATTTGTTGCAGCTGCGCGCCGCTGGTGCGGGCACAAACCTTGATCTGCGTTAGTTTTATGACTCCTTTCGTTGCTTTTAACCACCTGCTCAATTTTGTCGGCCCAGCCGCTGTGGTGGCACTGGTGCTGTGCATGGGGACGCTGATTTTTTGGTCAAAACGACCGCTAGCGCTTTCCTGGTCTGCGCAATTAGCTCTTAATTTTATAGTGGGCTGCGCAGTACTGCTGGCTGGCTTGTGGTGGGGCGGACGCGACGGCAAGATGCTCACCTACGCCGCGCTGGTGCTGGCGTGTGCCAGCTGCCAGTGGATCGTGCTGCGCGGCTGGCGCGGCTGACAGCAATCGTCATGCCAGCAGCGCCTGGGCAAATTCGCGCGCGTTGAAGGTTTCCAGGTCTTCCAGCTTTTCGCCGACGCCGATGAAATACACCGGAAACGGTCGCTCTTGGGCAATCGCCGCCAGCACGCCGCCCTTGGCCGTGCCGTCGAGCTTGGTGATGATCAGTCCGGTGAGTTGCAGCGCATCGTCAAAGGCGCGCACTTGGGCCAGGGCGTTCTGACCGGTGTTGCCGTCGATCACCAGCAGCACTTCGTGCGGCGCGCTGGCATCGGCCTTGGTGACGACACGGCGGATTTTTTTCAGCTCTTCCATCAGGTGCAGCTGCGTCGGCAGGCGCCCGGCGGTATCGACCAGCACTACATCCTTGCGCCGTGCCTTGCCGGCGGTGACGGCGTCAAAGCTCACGGCCGCCGGATCGCCGCCTTCCTGGCTGACGATTTCGACCAGATTGCGGTCGGCCCAGACATTGAGTTGCTCGCGCGCAGCGGCGCGGAAGGTGTCGGCGGCGGCCAGCAGCACGCTGGCGCCGCCGTTGGCCAGGTGTTTGGTCAGCTTGCCGATGGAGGTGGTTTTGCCGGCGCCGTTGACGCCGGCCACCATGATCACGGTGGGCTGGTGTTGGCCGATGACCAGCGCCTTTTCTAGCGGTCGCAGCAATTCGGTCAGTGCCTGGGTCAGCAGGTCTTTCACGGCAGTGGGGTCGGTGGTCTTGCTTTCCTTGACGCGGCGCTTGAGGTCGTTCAGCAGCCACTGTGTGGCCTTGACGCCGGTGTCGGCCATCAGCAGGGCTTCTTCCAGTTGCTCATACAGCGCGTCATCGATTTTGGTACCGGTGAACACCGTGGTGATGCTGGAGCCGGTCTTGCGCAGGCCGGTTTTCAGGCGATGGAGCCAGCCGCTGCGCCCGTCAGCGGGCGCGGGCGGCGCCCGCAGTGCCGCTTCTGGCGCAAGGGGAACGGTAGGGGCGGTCAGGGTGACGGGAGCCTTGAGCGCGTCCAGCGGTGCCGGTGGTGCGGGCGGTGTGGCTTTGGCGCCAAAGGGCTTGCGCAGCCAGTCCAGCGCCGCATTGGCGCCCGTCGGCGTTGCAGCGGGCAGTGGTGCGGCGGTGTCAGGCGACTGGATCTGCACCGGAGCAGCAGCAGGGGAGGCGAGCGGTGCCGACAGCGTGTCGGCAGCGGGCGGTAGAGGGGGTTTCTTTTTGAAAAAGCTGAACATTGCAGGGTTCTTAGAATCACTGCATTCTATGAAACACGCTATCACCTTATTGGGCCTGCTGGCCTGCCTCACCGCCGCAGCCCAGCCTGCGGCGCTTTCTAGTCCGGCGCTGGCGCCGCCAGCCGTGCCCTCTGGTGCGGCCACCGCCTCGGGCGCCCAGCAGTTCACGCTGTCCAACGGCATGACGTTGCTGGTGCAGCCCGACCGGCGCGCGCCCACGGCGATGCACATGGTCTGGGTGCGTGTGGGCGCTATCGACGAGGTCGATGGCACCTCGGGCGTAGCCCATGTGCTGGAGCACATGCTGTTCAAGGGCACGAAGAAGGTGCCCACGGGCGAGTTTTCCCGCCGTGTCGCGGCGCTGGGTGGCCAGGAAAACGCCTTTACCAGCCGCGATTACACCGGCTATTACCAGCAGATCCCGGCCAACAAGCTGGAAGACGTGATGCGCCTGGAGTCCGACCGCTTTGCCCACAACCAGTGGCCGGACGAGGAGTTTCGCAAGGAGTTGGAAGTGGTCAAGGAAGAGCGCCGGATGCGCACCGACGACCAGCCGCGCGCACTGCTGATGGAGCAGTTGCATGCGGCGGTGTTTGTGGCCTCGCCTTATCACCGCCCCATCGTCGGCTGGATGAGCGACCTGGACGCCATGACGCCCGACGACGCGCGCCAGTTCTATCAGCGCTGGTATGTGCCGGCTAACGCCGCCATCGTGGTGGCGGGTGATGTCGATGTGCCGCGCGTGCGCGCACTGGCTGAAAAATACTATGGCCGTATTCCGGCCCGTGCCGTGCCGGTGCGCAAGCCGCGCACTGAGCCGGTGCAGCCGGGCCTGCGCCGCATTACGGTCAAGGCGCCGGCCGAGCAGGCCTATGTGGCGCTGGCGTTCCGTGCGCCGAGTCTGGAACGGCTGGAAGCCTTGACGGGCAGTGACCAGGATGCGCTGGCGCTGGTGGTGCTGTCGGCGGTGCTCAGTGGTTACGACGGCGCCCGTTTGGAGCGGGCTCTGAGCCAGGGCGCTGATCGCGTGGCCGACACCTCGGGCAGCAGCGCCGACGTGATGGGGCGCGGTCCGAGTCTGTTTTATTTGAACGGTGTGCCAGCCCAGGGCAAAACCGCCCAGCAGGTCGAAGATGCCCTGCGCGCGCAAGTGGCGCGTGTCGCCAGCGCGGGCGTCAACCCGGCCGAATTGGAGCGCGTCAAGACGCAGTGGGTGGCCAGCACGGTGTACCAGCGCGATTCGCTCACCAGCCAAGCCAGCGATCTGGGCAGCAACTGGGTGCAAGGGCTGCCGCTGGATGCCGAAGAGCGCCTGTTGGCTTTGCTGCGCGGTGTCACGCCGGAGCAGGTGCAAAGCGTAGCGCAGCGGTACTTTGGCGATGACCAGTTGACGGTAGCCACCTTGGCGCCGCAGCCGCTCGATCCGAACCGCAAGCCCCCGACAGCCCCGGCTGCGGGCGATCGGCTGCACTGAACTACGCTCCAGGGATTGATCCATGTTTAATTTTAAAAAGATAGCTGCTCGCGCTGTATTCATCAGTGCTGGGGTGGTTTTTTATACCCAATCGGCTTGGGCCTTGCTGCCCATCGAACACTGGAGCGAGCCCAGCGGCGCGCAAGTCTGGCTGGTGCAAAGCCCAGGCATTCCGATGGTCGATGTGCAGATCGACTTTGACGCCGGCGACCGGCGCGATCCAGCAGAGCAAGCCGGCCTGGCCAGCGCCGTGGCCACCATGGCCAGCAAGGGCGTGCGCGCGGTCGGTGATGCACCGGCGCTGGACGAAAACCAGCTCGGCGAGGCTTGGGCTGATCTGGGTGCCAACCTGGGTATGGGCGCTGGAAACGATGCTTTCAGCTTGTCGCTGCGCTCGCTAACCGAGCCGGACTTGCTCGGTAAAGCGGTGCAACTGGCAGCGCGCCAACTGGCCGAGCCGTCCTGGCCCGAAGATATTTGGCAGCGCGAACGGTCGCGCTGGGATGCCGCCATCCGTGAGTCCAACACCCGCCCGGGCACCGTAGCCGGGGATGCCTTTGCTGCTGCCGTGTATGGCAGCCACCCCTATGGCCAGCGCGTGACCGAAGAGACGCTGGCGCACATCAGCGTGGCCGATATGCAGCAATTCCACGTGCACTATTTGCAGGCGTGCCGTGCGCGCGTGGCCATCGTCGGCGCGGTGGACCGCGCCCAGGCGCAGGCGCTGGTGACGCAGTTGCTGGCGCGTCTGCCTGCCACCACGCCAGCGCAGTGCGCGCCGCTGCCAGCGGTGCCGGAGGTGGCGCCTTTGACGGCGGCAGTGGAAAAAGACATTCCGTTTGCTTCGGCGCAGGCCTATGTGCTGATTGGCCAGCCCGGCTTCCAGCGCAAAGACCCGGACTTTCTGGCGCTGCTGGTGGGCAACCACATTTTGGGCGGCGGCGGCTTTACTTCACGCCTGACCAACGAGGTGCGCGAAAAGCGCGGCCTGAGCTACAGCGTCTACAGCCATTTTTCGCCCGGACTGAACGCCGGCGCTTTTCTGATTGGCCTGCAAACGCGCCCCGACCAGGCCGCCCAGGCGCTGCAAGTGGCGCGTGAAACGCTGATGCGCTATGTCGCCGACGGCCCTACCGAGACCGAGCTGCGCGCTGCCAAGGACAACCTGATTGGCGGCTTTGCCCTGCGCATTGACAGCAACCGCAAACTGCTGGGCAACGTGGTCAACATCGCCACCAACGGTTTGCCGCTGGACTATCTGGAGCATTGGACCGAGCGCGTGCAGGCGCTGACGGCGGCGCAGGTGCGCGCTGCGATGCAGCGCAAGCTGCAGTCTGAGCGCATGGCCACCGTGGTGTTGGGAGCCCAGCCATGACGCGCCGTCTGACCCCCGCCCAAGCCGTAGCCGCACTGCGCACGCCGCCGGCTGCTGCGGCCCCGGCCCCGAAAGCCCCGACCGCCAAAACCACCCCCAAAGCGCCGACCGGCGCCGGCCAGATCCGCATCATTGGCGGCCAGTGGAAACGCACGCGCTTGTCGGTGGCGCAGCGCCCCGGTTTGCGCCCGACGCCGGACCGCGTGCGCGAGACCTTGTTCAACTGGCTCGGCCAAGACTTGGTCGGCTGGCGCTGTTTTGATGCCTTTGCCGGCACCGGGGCGCTGGGCCTAGAAGCGGCTTCGCGCGGCGCGGCGGCGGTGCAACTGGTCGAGAACGACGCCGCGTTGGTGGCGCAGCTGGGTGTGCTGTGCCAGCGCCTGCAAGCCACCACGGTGCAGCTGCGCCGGGGCGATGGTGTGGCGTTGCTGCGCCAGTGCGCCCCGGCCAGCCTGGATCTGGTGTTGCTCGACCCGCCGTTTGGCAGTGATTTGTTCGAGCCCGCCCTGCAAGCTGCAGCGCGCGCCATCGGGCCGCAAGGCTTTATCTATCTGGAGGCCGCCAGCACCTGGAGCGACGAAGCGCTGGCGCCGCTGGGGCTGGTACTGCAGCGCCACCTGCGTGCTGGGGCCGTACATGCGCATCTGCTGCGCTTGGCAGGCTGAGCCACTTCTTTTTTAATAGCTGTTAGCGCTTTCCCCATAAGCGCTTGAGGCACTTTTTGCTTAAATTTTTGATCTCGCCCCCTAGGAGAGCTTCCCCATGACCCGAAACGTGCTTGCCGTCTATCCCGGCACCTTTGACCCTTTGACACTGGGACATGAAGACTTGGTGCGCCGCGCCGCGCAGATGTTTGACCAGGTCATCGTGGCTGTGGCGATGGCCCACCACAAAAAAACCCTTTTCAGCCTGGAAGAGCGCATGGAAATGGCGCGCGAAGCGCTGAGCGATTGCCCACAAGTGCGGGTCGAGGCGTTTGAGGGGCTGGTGACCACCTTTGCGGCGGCGCGCGATGGCAACGTGATGGTGCGCGGTCTGCGCTCGGGTACCGACTTTGATTACGAGTTTCAGCTGGCCGGCATGAATCATGCATTGGTGCCCGAGTTGGACACGGTCTTTTTGACGCCGTCCAGCCAGTACCAGTTCATCAGCAGCACGCTGGTGCGTGAAATCGCCACGCTGGGGGGCGATGTGGCGCAGTTTGTCTCACCCACGGTGCTGCAGTGCTTGCTGGCCAAGGTGCAGCTATAGAATTTTTTCTTCTTTAGCAGCACCACGCAAAAGGCCGTGGCCTGCACAGTACGTGCGGGCCACGGCCTTTTTAGCGATGTGCTGGATCAGGGGCGCACAACAATGCTGTTGCGCACTTCGCGTACGTGCTTGCTGCTGCGTGCAATGGCTTCAGCTTGGTTCTTTTCAGCTTGCGATTTGGCAAAACCCGACAGCTGTACGGTACCGTTCAGCGTTTCCACGCTGATGGCGGCAGCCGAGACGTTCTTGTCTTCAGCCATCTTGGCCTTGACGGCGGTGGTGATACCAGCGTCATCGACATAAGAGCCGACAGTTTGCTGGTCGCGGGTCACCGAGCAACCGGTAGAGACGATGGTGATGCCGGCAATAGCGGCAAAGGCAAGGGCGCGTGCGTATTTCATGGTTCTTTTTCTTTCTGGATAGTGTGCTGCATGAGCACGGGTGCTGGGCTATTTGCAGTCGGCCGATCTGTTGCACCCCCCGGATCGGCTGGCTGTTCAAAAAATGGCTGGACAGGATGGAGTGCTATTGAGCACGCCTTTTACTGCGCCAACCAATCCTTTATTTCGTCGGCATGTTCTTCTTCATCGGCCAAGATGCTTTCGAGCATGCGCTTGGTAGTCGGGTCTTTGTCACCAATCAAAGCAATCATTTGCCGGTAGGCCTCGACCGCTACACGCTCGGCTGCCAGATCGGCGCGCAGCATGGCTTTGAGGTCGCTCGAGTCATCGTAGGGCGCATGGCTGCGCTGTAGCAGGCTGTTAGGCTCAAAGTCTGGCTCGCCGCCCAGCTGCACGATGCGCCGCGCCAGCAAGTCGGCATGGGCAGTCTCTTCGTTGGCATGTACCAGCAACTCAGCGGCAATGGCGGGTGAAGCCAAGCCATGGGCCGTGAAATGGTGGCGTTTGTAGCGCAGTATGCAGACCAGTTCCGTTGCCAGCGCGCCGTTGAGCAAGCCCACGATGGCGTTGCGGTACGGACTGGAGGCCGGCGTAATGGCCCCTTCGTCCAGATCGTGCGTGGCAGCGGCCTTGAGTGCCGCTTCATCCAAGGTCAAGTTGAAGCTGGAAGAATCGGGGGGCGAGGTCATGGCGAGTCTTTTCAAAATACCAGGAGGAGGGTGCGTTGGCGAACTGGTTTTCAGTCGCGGCGGCGCAGCAAGGCCAGGGTTGCCAGCGTCACGGCGGCGCCGGTGGCGGCGGCGATAGCGATGGCTTTGCCTGGCTGCTCCGTCACGTAGCGTGTGGTGGCTTCGGTGCACTTGTCCATCTGCTCGCGCATTTGTGCGCCGGTTTCGGCACAGTAATTGATGCTGCGTTCGGCCAGGGCTTGCGCCTTGGCGGTCAGGTCCGCTACGGCCGGCTCGGCTTCGCTGCGCCACTTTTCGACGCGTTCTTCGGCCTTGTCGATGGAGGCAGTGGCTGCGTCACGCGTAGCGTCCACAGCGCTTTTTGCGCCCTGCAACACGCCATCGGTCATATTGCGAGCCTTGTCGGCCACTTTGTTGATGGTGTCGGTGGCAGCGTTTTCCGTGCTGTTCTTGATGTCGGCGGCAGAAGTAGGGGTGGTCATGGTGGCGTCCTTAAGAGGTAAAGCGTAAGAGGGGAGAGGAAAGCAAGCTGGGCTTATCCGCGCTTGATGAGGCCGATGACGAAGGTCACTATGGCCATCACCACGAAGACGAAAAACAGCACCTTGGCAATACCCACGGCGCCTGCAGCAATGCCGCCGAAGCCAAACACGGCAGCTATCAATGCAATCACCAGAAAAACAACTGCGTAATGCAACATAAAAATCTCCTTGGCTGATCCGGTATCGGATCGGTAGTGGCGAGCGACCTTTTTTACATGGTGCGCTTGGGATCCACTGTAGATGCCAGGCCGTGATGAGTGCGCCGGTGTCAGGCGCTTGCGACTGTCAGTGCTGCGGCTGCTGCCCTGTAGGAGATACCGCACAAAGCCCGCTTACAGCGGGGATCGCTTTCACGCCAGGGGCAGAATCGCCGACACCAATGTGCCCTGGCCACGTTGCGATGCCACCGTCAGGCGGCCTCCGGCTGCCTCCACGCGCTGGCGCATTCCCACTAGGCCGTGGGAGCTGCGGGCGATGCCTGCCACGTCAAATCCCTTGCCATCGTCGCGAATCTGCACGGCGACATGGGAGGGGTAGTTGTGCACTGTGATGGTGATTTTTTGTGCATCGGCATATTTGCCAATGTTGGTCAGCGACTCCTGCACCATGCGGTACACGGTGAGTTCGGTGGCCTCGGGCAAGGTGACGGTTTCAAAGTCGGTTTCTACCTGAATGCCGGCGGTGTCGGCGTATTCACGTGCCAGTATCTCCAGCGCTGCCGTCAGCCCCAGGTGCGCCAGCGACGAGGGACGCAGATTCTCGACAATGCGTCGTTTGAGCGCGATGCCACTGTTGAGCATTTCGACCAGGTGGCTCAGACGCTCGGCGATGTCGGGAGTATTGACATCTATTTTTGATTTCAGCCGTGCCACGTCGAGTTTGGCCGCCGTCAGCAAAGCACCCAATTCATCGTGCAGTTCGCGTGCCAGGTGGCCACGCTCGTCTTCACGCACCGCTTGCAGGTGGTTGGCCAGCTCGGACAACGACAGGGTGCGCTCGCGCACCAGCTCTTCAAGTCGTGCCCGCTCGGCCTCCAGTACATCCTGTTCACGCTCGGCAGCGCGCCGCAGCGCCGTGGCCTGGCGCAGGAACATATAAAACCCCAGCAGCCCCAGGGCGGTGCCGGCGGCGATGCCGGCCCGTGCCAGCCATAAGGAGCGGTTGACCTGGATTTGGCTTTCCAAGGTTTGTTTCTCTTGTGCTTGCAGCAAGCTACCCGCCAGGGCGCGGATCGCATCCATATTTTTTTTGCCGACATCGGTGGACAGGACAAACTTCCAAGCATCTTCGTTGCCTTGGCGGCGAAATTGCAAGCTCAGATCCATTTCTGAGAGCTTGCGCGCGACTTGGCGCGCGAGTTCCGAAAACTGCGACAGCTGGACGGGATCGTTGATGAGGGCGTCGCGCAATTGATCCAGTTGGGCACTGATGGTGGCGATGGATCGGTCATAGGGCACCAGATAGGGCTGTTCGCCGGTGAGCAGATAGCCGCGATGGCTGGACTCGGCGTCCAGCATGGTTTGCAACAATTTGCTCAGCAGTGCGTGGGTGCTTTGCACATGGGCCATGCCAGTCATGGCAGCGCTGGAGCGCTGGTAGCTGGCTTCGTTGATACCGATCAGCAAGATGGCCGTCAACACCGCCAATGGCAGGCTGAGTGTGATTTCTTTGAACTGAGACCAGCGCATGATTTTTCCTTGTCGTGGGATATGGTGGTTTCGTGATAATGCACACTAAGTCGCGTACACCCCACAGCGGGGTAGTTGCCCAAAAAGGGCGTCAGACCTGTCTTTTGAAAGTAGATTCAATGATAAAAATCGGCATTGTGGATGACCACGCCATCGTTCGTTCCGGCCTGCGGCAGTTTCTCGCGGAACATGTGGACTTGCGCGTGGCGGGCGAAGCATCGAACGGGCGCGAAGCGATTGACTTGGTGCGCAACACTGAGATTGACGTGTTGATCATGGATCTTTCGATGCCCGGACAAAGCGGGCTGGATGCCTTGGCCATGTTGCGTGCCAAGGCGCCCGATATGGGTATTTTGATCTTGAGTGGCTACCCGGAAGAGCATTACGCCATGAACCTGATCCGCCAGGGTGCCAGCGGCTATCTGAACAAGGAGTGCGAGCCCAAAGAGATCGTTGAGGCCATTCGCACCATTTCCCTGGGCCGGCGTTACATCACACCGGTAGTAGCCGAACTGCTGGCGCAGCAACTCAACCGCAAAGACAACGCATTGCCGCATGAGCAACTGTCCGAGCGTGAATTCCAGGTTTTTCTGAAGCTCGCCAAAGGCGAAACCGCCGGTGACATCGCCAAAACATTGTCTCTGAGCGTCAAGACCGTCAGTACCTATCGGACGCGGCTGATGGAAAAAATGGCGCTATCGTCTAATAGCGACCTGACCTATTACGCACTGAAAAACAGTTTGATTGATTAAGTGGCCGCTAACGCTCAGGCCGCTTCAGGAGGGACATCGACTGCAGCATTGCTGCGGTCAATGCAGTAATCCACCAAGGCCTCGATTTCATTGGATTTGTCAAACACGGCGTCTACCCCCAGTTGCGCGCAGCGCATCCGTACATCGGGGGTGGCGTAATTGCTCAATACCACCATGCGCTGGTGCGGGTGGCGGGCACGGCAAGCGGCCAGCACCCCCAGGCCACTGCCTTGGCGCAAAAACAGATCCACGATGGCCAAGTCCCATTGGGTATTGTTGGTCGTGAGCCAGGATTTGCCGTCGTCTTCGGTTTCGGCTATGCCGACGGATTCAACGCTGGCCAATTCTTCGAGAGTGGCAATCAGATTCTCTCGAATGGTCGCGTTGTCTTCAACGATATAGGTTTTGAGTTTCACTCTGGAGTCCATTGCATGGCGGGCACAAGGGAGCGCCGACTTGACATTCAATGTAAGTGTAATTGTGTCTAAATTTTGCCAGTCAGTGCATGAGCTCAGCGTCAGTCAGTTCCTACGCTGCACAGACGGCACAATTTGTATCACGCCGCACCTGCAGCGCGCTCCACTCCATGTTGCGCGCATCCAGCATCAGCAAACGCCCGGCCAGCGACGGGCCTGCACCCGATACCAGTTTGAGGGCTTCTGCCGCCTGCATGGCGCCGACGATGCCCACCAGCGGCGCAAACACCCCCATGGTGGAGCACTGCACTTCTTCAAATTCGGCGTTCGGGGCAAAAATGCAGGCATAGCACGGTGCATTTGCCTGGCGCGGGTCCACTACGGTGATCTGTCCGTCAAAGCGAATTGCTGCACCCACCACCAGCGGTTTGGCATGGCGCACGCAGGCGGCATTGATGGCGTGGCGCGTGGCGTAGTTGTCGGTGCAGTCCAGCACCACGGTGGCCGTGGCGACCAGGCCATCCAGCAAAGTCGCATCGGCACGCGCCTGGATGCAGGTGATAGCCGCGTCCGGGTTGATGGCGAGCACCGCTTCGGCTGCCGAAGTCACCTTGGGCTGACCGACGCGCGCGCTGGTGTGGGCAATCTGGCGCTGTAGATTGGTCAGATCGACGGCGTCATCATCGACCAGCGTGATGTGGCCGATGCCGGCAGAACCCAAGTACAGCGCCGCGGGTGAGCCCAGGCCACCGGCGCCAATGATCAGCGCGTGCGCTGCCAGAATGCGTTCCTGCCCTTCAATGCCGATCTCGTCGAGCAGGATGTGGCGCGAGTAGCGCAAGAGCTGTTGGTCGTTCATGGGGAATAAAAAATGGAAAAGGGCCGGGCTCCTGCGAGTCCGGCCCCTGGGATGAAGGCGCTGGCGCCCTGCAGACACCGCGTGGCTTACTGTGCGTCGTCTTTCTTTTCTTCCTTGCGCTCGGTCTGCGTCTTGCTGGCCAGCACCGTGGCGCCCTTGAGCTGGTTGATGGCCTGCGCCAACTGGAAGTCCTTGTCCGTGCCGAACTCGGGCAGTTTGCGTTCCGCCAGCGGTTTTTTCGATTCTTCTTCCAGGCGCTTGCGTGCGTCTTCGCGGGCCTTTTCGCGGACTTCGTCCTTGACCTCTGCCCCTTGGCCGCTGCCCAGGTGCTTCTCCAGATCGGCCTCGCGCATCCGCAGGGCGGCAAACGGGCTGCCCTCCAAGGTTTCATCGACCATTACGTCGGGCACGATGCCCTTGGCCTGGATCGACTTGCCGCTGGGGGTGTAGTAGCGCGCCGTGGTCAGCTTGATGCCGGTGTCTGGTCCCAGCGGGCGCACCGTCTGCACCGAGCCCTTGCCAAAGGTCTGGCTGCCCATGATGGTGGCGCGCTTGTGGTCTTGCAGTGCGCCAGCGACGATTTCGCTGGCCGAGGCCGAGCCTTCGTTCACCAGCACCACCAGTGGCACGGTTTTGAGGGCGGCGGGCAGGCGCTTGAGCGGGTCGCCGGCACCGCGTCGGGCATAAAACTCGGGCGCCGCCTTGTAGGCTGCCTTGCTTTCGGCCAGTTGGCCGTTGGTGGTCACCACGGTGACGTTTTCGGGCAGGAAGGCAGCCGACACGGCGACAGCAGCGTCGAGCAGACCGCCCGGATCGTTGCGCAGGTCCAGTACCAGACCCTTGAGGCGCGGGTCGGCCTTGTACAGTTCTTCGGCCTTGCGCACAAAGTCGTCCACCGTGCGTTCCTGGAACTGCGACAGGCGAATCCAGCCGTAGCCCGGCTCGATGAGCTTGCCCTTGACCGACTGGGTCTTGATCTCTTCGCGCGTAATGGTCACCGGGAAGGTGCGGCTCTCGTCCTTGCGCAAAATGGTCAGCGTGACCTTGGTAGCGGGTTCACCGCGCATTTTCTTGACCGCATCGCTGAGCGACAGGCCTTTGACGGCGGTGTCGTCGATCTTGGTGATCAGATCGTTGGTTTTCAGGCCAGCCCGGAAGGCGGGTGAGCCTTCAATCGGCGAAACCACTTTGATCAGGCCGTCTTCCTGCGTGATCTCGATGCCCACGCCGACAAAGCGGCCGGTCGTGCCTTCCCGGAATTCGGCAAATGATTTTTTGTCGAAATACTGTGAGTGCGGATCCAGGCTCGCCACCATGCCGGTGATGGCATCGGTGATGAGTTTCTTGTCGTCCACCGGCTCGACGTAATCGGTCTTCACCAGCCCGAACACCGCCGAGAGTTGCTGAATTTCTTCCAGCGGCAAAGGCGCCATGGCGCCGCGTGCCATGGTTTGCAGGGACACCGTGGTCATGGCCCCAGCTAATACACCGACGGATACCCAGCCTGCGATCTTCAATTTTTGGCCCATACAAAATACCTTTACCGATTCATTCAATAGGCACCTTGGAAGGGTGCTGCCCGCCGCAGTTCCGCGGGGGTACTTAGTTATGTGCCAGTGCGGCGAATTGGAAGACCGCTTTACCGCAGCTTTACTGCAGTTTCAGGCTTTGCCCTGAGAAGCCACCGCGGCCGCCGCTGCTGCTGCGGCCGCTGCATCACCCAGATAGTAATGGCGCAGCGGTTTCAGATCGTCGTCCAGTTCATACACCAGTGGAATCCCGTTGGGAATGTTCACGCCAACGATGTCTTCGTCAGAAATATTGTCCAGGTATTTGACCAGCGCACGGATCGAGTTGCCGTGCGCCGCCACCACCACGCGCTGGCCGCTGCGAATCGCCGGTGCCATGGTGTCGTTCCAGAACGGCATCACGCGCGCCACGGTGTCTTTCAGGCACTCGGTCAGCGGCACGCTCTCGGGCGCCAGGCCGGCATAACGCGGGTCGCTGCGTTCGCTGCGCGGATCATCGGCCTGCAGCAGCGGTGGTGGCGTGTCATAGCTGCGGCGCCACACCAGTACCTGCTCGTCGCCGTATTTTTGTGCCGTCTCGCCCTTGTTCAAGCCTTGTAGTCCGCCGTAATGGCGCTCGTTCAGGCGCCAGCTCTTGTGCACGGGCAGCCAGGTGCGCTCCATCTCATTCAGGCAAAACCACAGGGTATCGATGGCGCGCTTGAGCACGCTGGTGTAGGCGACGTCAAACTCGTAGCCTTCGGCCTTGAGCAGCTTGCCGGCCGACATGGCTTGCGATACGCCGGTGGGGGTCAAATCGACATCGGTCCAGCCCGTGAAACGGTTTTCAAGGTTCCAGGTGGATTCGCCGTGGCGGATCAGAACAAGTTTGTGCATGGTTTCACCAGAAAAAGCAGAGCAAATCTTGCCATTCTAAAATTGCTCTGTTTGCCAACCCAAGGAATAACGTGAAATTCATTGTCGATAACTGGTATTTGATACTTCTGGCCCTGGTTGCGGGTGCCATGCTGCTGGTGCCCATGCTCAAGCCCGGGGCTATGGGCGGTCTGTCTGCGGCCATGGCGGTGCAACTGATCAACCGCGAAAAAGCCGTGGTGATTGACGTCTGCGGCGCGGCCGAATACGCCGCCGGCCATGTGGTGGGCGCCAAGAATGTCCCGCTCGACGAGCTGGAAGCGCGCCTACCGGCCGTGGTCAAGAACAAGGCCTTGCCGTTGGTGATCGTCTGTGCCAGCGGCGCGCGGGCACAGCGCGCCACTGCTGTGGCCCAAAAATTGGGTTATGCCAACGCCCAGGCGCTCAACGGTGGCCTCAAGGCCTGGGCGGATGCCGGCATGCCGGTGGAAAAAGCCTGAAATTTGTCACCGATTCCCTGTCTTTTTTTTCTACTCCAAGGAGTCCCATGCCAGCCGTAAAGATGTACACCACGGGCTATTGCCCTTACTGCACCCGCGCCAAGCAATTTTTGCAGGCCAAGGGCGTTCTGCAGATGGAAGAAATTCGCATTGATACCGACCCTGCTGCGCGCATCGCCATGATGGAAATCACCCAGCGGCGCACGGTGCCGCAGATTTTTATCGGCAGCACCCATGTGGGCGGCTATGACGATCTGGTGGCGCTGGACAAGAGCGGTGCCCTGCAGCCGCTGCTGGATGCCGCCTGACGCCTGACGCCTGAAATGCGCGCTGCATAATGCAGCCCCATGTGCCCGCTGCCGGATCACCCCCTTCAGCGGGTTTTGTTTTGCAGAAACTGCGCTTCGCGTTGAAAGACCCTCACCATGGCCGACCAAGAAAACTCCGCAAACCCCGTGTTCCAGATCCAGCGCGTCTACCTCAAAGACCTGTCGCTGGAGCAGCCCAACTCGCCCGGCATCCTGCTGGAGCAAGAGCAGCCCAATGTGGACATCCAGCTCAGCGTGGAAGCCACACCGGTGGCCGACGGTATTTTTGAAGTCGCCGTCACGGCCACCGTGCACACCAAGATCAAGGACAAGACCGTGTTTCTGGTCGAAGCCAAGCAGGCCGGCATCTTCGAGATCCGCAATATCCCGGAAGACCAGATGGGCCCCGTCATGGGCATTGCCTGCCCGCAAATCGTTTACCCCTACCTGCGCGGCAACGTGGCTGACTTGGTCAATCGCGCTGGCTTCCCGCCCGTGCACTTGGCCGAACTCAACTTCCAGGCGATGTACGAAGAGCAGCAAGCGCAAGCCGCCAACGCTGCACCTGCCTCCACGCTGCCGCAGTAAACCCAGGTCTTTTAGGTCTCTAAGGCACATGGGGTAAGCGCTGATAGCTATGAAAATAATAGTGATTGGTGCCGGTGCCTTTGGCACGGCGATGGCCGTCAGCGCGGCCGCCCATCCGGCCGGCCACGCGGTCACGCTGTGGGCGCGCGATGCGCAGCAACTGGACACCTTGCAGGCGACGCGCAGCAATGCGCGCTACCTGCCTGGGGTCGTCCTGCCGCCGGCATTGGCGCTGGTTGGCGGCGATATGGCGGCGCTGGTTGCCACGGCCGATCTGGTCATCGTCGCCACACCGATGGCGGCGCTGCGTACCGTGCTGGCGCAGTTGCGCCACTGCCGCGTACCGCTGGCTTGGCTGTGCAAAGGTTTTGAGACCACGCAGGGGCCGGATGCCGTCGGTTTGATGGCGCACGAGGTTTGCGCGCAAGCCGCGCCGGACTTGGCGGCTGGCGTGCTCAGTGGCCCCAGCTTTGCGCTGGAAGTGGCGCGGGCCCAGCCGACCGCGCTGGTCGCCGCCAGTGCCCACGCCCACGTGCGCAGCGCTCTGGTGCAAGCCTTTCACAGTTCCAGCCTGCGCATCTACGCCAACGACGACATCGTCGGCGTCGAAGCCGGGGGCGCCATCAAGAACGTGCTGGCGATTGCCACCGGCCTGTGCGATGGCCTGCAATTGGGACTGAACGCCCGCGCCGCGCTGATCACGCGCGGCTTGGCGGAAATGACCCGCCTGGGCCTGGCGCTGGGCGCGCGCACCGAGACTTTTATGGGTCTGTCGGGCGTTGGTGATCTGGTGTTGACGGCGACCGGCGATCTGTCACGCAATCGCCGCGTCGGTCTGCTGCTGGCGCAGGGTCAGACGCTGGAGCAAGCCGTGGCCTCGCTGGGCCATGTGGCGGAGGGCGTGTACTGCGCGCGCACCGTGGTGCAGCGCGCGCGCCATCTGGGGGTGGACGTGCCCATCAGCGAAGCCGTGGTGGGGCTGCTCGATGGCCAGCTGCAACCGCTGGAGGCCCTAGCCGTGCTGATGGACCGAGGTCCCAAGGGCGAGGCCGATTGAGCCGCTGCCGGCCACGCCATTCACAAAAAAGCCACTGGCACACGATAAGTGTGTACAGTGGCTGTTTACTATGTTAATAGTAGCTGCAAGCGCTTTATAGATAAGGGCTAGAAGCCTATTTAGCTATTATTTCGCAGCCGCCATGGCTTGGGCGATCCAGCGGTCAAAGGTCTGTTGGTGCGCCTTGATCCAGCCGTTCACATGGCGCTCGATATCTTTTGGCTTGTTCTCGCCGTTGTTCATGCGCAGATTTTGGGCATTGATGTCGCCCACCGGCAGCTGCATCACTTCAAACAGTTTGGTTGCGGCCGGGTTTTTTTCGGTAAACGCCTTGTTGGCGACGATGCGCTGCACATTGGGGACAAAGCCATAGTCACGGCCATCGGGCATTTGTGTGCTGGTCTTGGAGGGATCGCCCTTTTGTGCCGAAAACGGCACTTGCAAAAAGACCACGTCCTTGCCTGGGCGCAGCACGCTGCTGAGCCAGTAGGGCGTCCAGGTGTAATAAAAGATCGGCTGGCCCTGCTTGTAGCGCGCCAGGGTGTCGGCCATCAGCGCGGAGTAGCTGCCCTGGTTGTGCGTGATGCGGTTGCGCAGCTGGTAGGTGTCGAGGTGGTATTCAATCGCCAGCTCGCAGCCCCAGCCGGGGTTGCAGCCGGTCAGGTCGGCCTTGCCATCCCCATTGGTGTCGAACAGTGCGGCAATTTTGGGATCGGCCATTTGGGACAGAGTGGTGATCTTGTATTGGTCCGCCGTCTTTTTGTCGATCAGATAGCCCTGTAGCGCGTTGCGGATGTAGGTGCTGTTGCGCCACATTTTGGCGTCGCCCCCGGCGTTGGTGAAGAAGGCGGCGTGCAGCGGATCCCAGTGGCTGGACAAGTAGGTGGCATCGCCGTTGGCAATCGCCAGGTGGCCTGTGGCGTATTCAATTTCTTGCGGTGGCTTGACGCTGTAGCCGAGCTTTTCCATGGCACGCGAGATCAGCAGTGTCTGGAACAATTCTTCGGCGACCGAGCCTTTGATGGGCTGCACGGTGATGCCTTTGCCGGGGAGGTCAGCGGCCGCAGCCGGGCTGGACAGGCCCAAGGCCAGCAGGCTGGTGGCCAAAAGAGTGCGTGTCATGTGGGTGAAGGTGAAAGTTTTCTTCATCGTTGATGTCTCCTGAGTGGGTAAATCAATAAATCTGCACGCCAGTTGGGTTGAGTACAACCCAACCTGCGGGTGACGGATGATTTGTGCTATTTTTGGCCTATAGCCCTTTAAATACATGCGCTACTAGCTATCATTTTTGATGGGCCATATTGGTGGATTGGGTTGTACCCAACCCAACATCTGCCCTAGAGCGCAGCAGTCGCAGCAAAAAGCCCGCCGGGCCGGTGTGCCACCAGTGGCGCACGCCCCGGCGTGGCTGGCCGAGCGACTGAGTGATGCGGTCGAGCGTGATGGCCAGCAGCACAATGCCCAGGCCGCCAACGGTAGCCAGACCCATGTCCAGACGGCCAATGCCGCGTAGCACCATCTGGCCCAGGCCACCGACGGCGATCATCGAAGCGATCACCACCATCGACAGCGACAGCATCAGTGACTGGTTGACGCCGGCCATGATCGACGGCATGGCCAGCGGCAATTGCACCTTGCGCAGCATTTGTAGCGGCGAGGCGCCGTAGGCGCGCCCGGCCTCGATCAGATCGGGGCGCACTTGGCGAATACCCAGGTTGGTCAGGCGCACCAGCGGCGGCAGGGCAAACACAATGGTGACGATGACGCCGGGCACGTTGCCAATGCCAAACAGCATCACCACCGGCACCAAATAGACAAAGGCTGGCGTGGTCTGCATGGCGTCCAGGAAGGGACGCATGAAGTTTTGCGCCCGGTCGCTCGATGCCAGCACAATCCCCAGCGGCAGCCCGATCAGCAGACAGAACGCCAGTGAGGTCAGCACCAGCGATAGCGTGACCATGGCCTCGGGCCAGACGCCCAGCACCGTCACCAGCAGCAGCGACACCACGGTGCCCAGTGCGATGGCGCGCCCGGCAAATTGCCAAGCCAGCAGTCCCATGAGGGCGATCATCGCCCACGATGGCGTGCTCAGCAGCAGGCTTTCAACACCGCGCAAGGTGCTGTCGATGGGCCCGCGCACGGTCTGGAAAAAGGGGCGGAAATGGGCTACCACCCATTCCAAGCCATGGTTGATCCACGACTCCATCGGCAGCGAGCCGTCCCACAACTGGTGCAGCTCAAAGCCGTTGCTGTGGGGCGTACTGAGGGCGGCTGCTGCACCATCGAGGCTGTCGGTGGGTGTGCTCAGCCAGTCGGCATCAGCAGCCGGGCCGTCGTCCGAGGGCGTCAGGGCGGCCCAGGGGTCGCTATGGCTGGCGGTGCTGGATGGCGGCTCGGCAGCTGTTTCAAACTGGCTGGCCAAAGGATTGGCGTCAGTAGGGAAAGGCAAAGGAGCGGCGCTAGTGCCGCTCAGTGCCAGATCGGCGCCAGGGAGGGGTTCGTTCATAGTCAAATTTTTGGGTCAGTGCGCCGGGGCGCTGGTGTATGGTGCGGCGGTGCCGCTGGGTTGCTGGGCTGCCGGGTCGATGTGCGGCGTGTCGCGGTCAAGAAATTTCAGCAGCGTGGTCTTGCTGATCACGCCACTCAGCTGGCCATCGGCCTGCACCACCGGCACCGCACAAGGCGCCTGGGCCACTTGGCCAAACAGACCGGCCACGGGGGCGTCAAAGGCAATTGGTTCCAGGCCGTTGATAAATGCGTGTTGCAGACCCAGCGGCCCTTGGTGGCCATGGAGCGCGCTGCGCAGCGAGTCGGCCGAGACGGTGCCCAAGTAGCATTTGTTCGGGCTGACGATGTAGGCAAAATCGCGATCGTCCTCTTCGATCAGCCGCAGTGCGGCGCGGCTGCCGCGGTCGGTGTGTTCGGAGACGATGGTCAGTGGCTTGCGCACAATGTCGCCAGCCTTGAATACAGCGGCGGCATCGACGCCGCGCACAAAGCTGCGCACATAGTCGTTGGCCGGGTTGCGCAAAATCTCGTCGGGCGTGCCCACCTGCACCACTTGACCGTCTTTCATGATGGCGATGTGGTCGCCAATGCGCATGGCCTCGTCCAGGTCGTGCGAGATGAAAACGATGGTGCGCCGTTTGACCTGCTGCAGGCGCATCAGCTCGCTTTGCATCTCGGTGCGGATGATCGGATCGAGCGCTGAAAACGCTTCGTCCATCAGCAAAATCGACGGGTCCGACGCCAGCGCCCGCGCCAAACCGACGCGCTGCTGCATCCCGCCCGATAGTTCATCGGGGTAGCGGGCGCCCCAGCCTTCGAGGCCCACCTGGGCCAGCGCTTGGGCGGCGCATTGCTGGCGCTCGGCGCGACCCACGCCGGCCAACTCCAGACCGAAGGCGGTGTTGTCCAGCACTGTCATGTGCGGCATCAGTGCAAACGACTGGAACACCATGCTGATGTCCTGGCGCCGCAGCACGCGCATTTGTGCATCCGACAGTTGGTTGATGTCCACGTCATCGACCAAGATGCGCCCGGCGGTGGGCTCGATCAGGCGGTTGAGCATCCGTACCAGTGTCGATTTGCCCGAGCCCGACAGCCCCATGACGACAAAAATCTCGCCGGGGGCGATGGTGAAACTGGCGTCGAATACGCCAATCGACTGGCCGGTGCGCGCCAGGATGTCTTGTTTGCTAATGCCTTGGCGCACCAGTTCCAGGGCAGTTTGCGGCGCGTCGCCGAACACCTTGAACACATTTTCAATAATGATTTGTTTGGCCACGGGGGCAAATCTCCTGGGTGGGGGAATAGCGTTGCCTCAGAAAAACCGATGCAGCGGCCACGCCCGGTGGTGCGGCTGCACGCGGGACGATAAAAGGTGGACACATCGGGGTGCCCAGGGGGTGCTGCCCGCTCAACAGGGGGGGCGATGCAGGACCGGGGGAGCGCTTCAAAAGAGGTCTGGACAGAGGACTCTTGATGCACGCTTCAATAAGGTCGGCATCAAGCAGAAACTGCAGCGGCGCCGGGTTCTATCCGTGCCGAAAATTCGGCAGGGCGCAAGGCCCATTTGGCAATTCCCAAGCTCTGGGAAAGTTCGATTACCTTCATTGAAGGTTGTAAAACACCGGCAAAGTATAGAAATACAAATTGTTTAAGTCAAAACACAGGTTTTTCAAATTGTGGTATTTAAAAAACCATCTGTTGGCGCCCAACTGCTGCAGGTCGCGGGGCGTTTTCAAGGGATTTCTGGCGGAATGCTGCCTTTGCGCCGGTGGTCAATGAACCACGCCAAAAACGGCAGCAGCAGCATCGAGCCGGGGACCACCCAAATTAGCAAATACGGACTGACGGAGGAGGCGCTGCGCATGACGCTGCGCAGGTGCGCGCGCTCGTGCGCTGTCCAGTGGCCTTGGCGGCGTTGGCGCAGCAGCCACACCACCGAGCCTTTGAGAGTGGCCATTTCGCGCTTGAGGCGGGTTTTTTCACGGCTGTTGCCGGCCAGAAAGGCGCTGAACCACTCGGGCGCGCGCTGCATGCGTTGCTCAAAGCGGCGTTTCAGGCGTGATGGGTGCGCTGCAGACGCAGGCGACCCCCCGGGGGCTGCAGGTTCGGGTTCAGGATCCTGTGCCACGGGGGACTGAGGCAGATCAGAAGACGGGGGCGTTGTCATGGCGCTTGGCAGACGGTGGCGCCCAGGAAGAAGGCGAAGCCCGGACCCGCAGACACCCGGGGCTGCGTCTTCAGCGGTGCAGTTCGCCAGCGCGTTCGGGTTGATAAACGATTTCTGTCACGCGCACCGTCATGGCTTTGCCGCCGGGACCTGGCCAGACCAGTTCGTCACCGACAGACAGACCCAGCAGGGCGGCGCCCACCGGGGCGAAGATGGAGAGGCGATCGGCGCTGCCGTCGATGTCGCGTGGATAGACCAGCGTCAGGCAGAACTCTTTGCCGGTCTCCAGAATGGAGAACTTGACGGTGGAGTTCATCGTCACCACGGTGGCGGGCATTTCTTCGGGCGACAACACTTCAGCCCGATCCAGTTCGGCCTGCAACTCAGCTTTGCCGGCCAGGGCACTGGCCGGCAAAGCGGCCAATAGGGCTTCAATCCGATCCAGATCCTGGGACGACAAAATGATGGGGGGTTTGGACACGGTAACTACCTCAAAGCTATTCTTGATCGCCTTGAATGTAGCCCATCGGTAATGTTGTAGCGTCTGGAGCGGTCAATCAGGACGGTTGCGGCGGGTGGCGACAGGCGGCGTAGATGTCTTGTTCCGCTTGGTAGGCGCTGCTGTGCACGTCCAGCAGGCCGAGCACCGAGTGGAAGTACGCATCGTGCGTGATGCGCCGCTCGCTCAGGTCTTTTTGCAGGCAGGTGGTGCTGACGCCGCTGCGCGCCTGCAGGCCGGGCGAGAGCCAGGTGATCCACGGCACCTGCTTTTGCACGTCAGGGGCGATGGCGTAAGGCAGGCCGTGCAGGTAAATGTTGTTTTCGCCCAGCGATTCACCATGATCAGCTACATAAATCATAGCTGTTTGCGCTTTTGCTGATTGGGTTTCAAGCCACTTTATCGTCGATTGCAGTAGCTGGTCGGTGGCCAGAATGCTGTTGTCATAAGCGTTCACAACTTGCTGCTGCGAGCATTCCTGCAATGCGCTGGAGGTGCATTCGGGCTGAAACTGCTTCAAGTCCGGGGCCGAGCGTTTGTAGTAGGCCGGCCCGTGGCTGCCCATCTGGTGCAGCACCACGACGGTGCCGCGTGCGCGCTGCTCGGGTGGCAGGGCGGCAATGCGCTGGTCCAGGTCTTGCAGCAAGATCGGGTCGAGGCACTCGCCACCAGAGCAGAGCGCGGGGTCTTTTTGCGCGCTGGTGCTGGCGTAGTGCACCCGGTCGCAAATGCCTTTGCAGCCGGACTGGTTGTCCACCCACAGTACGGCCAAGCCGGCGTGTTGCAGCACGTCGAGCAGGTTTTCATCGTTGCCACTGCGGCTCTCGAATCTGGATTTGCCGAGGTGCGAGAACATGCAGGGCAGCGAGGCGGCCGTGCTGGTGCCACACGACCAGGCGTTGCGCGCACTGCTCAGATCAGTGCGTGCCGACAGCCGTGGCGTGGTCTGGCGGGTGTAGCCGTTGAGACCAAAGTTGCCGCTGCGCCCAGTTTCGCCCAGCACCAGCACCAGCAGCGGCGCCTGGGTCTGTCCGGTGTAGCTGGCGCCCAGCTGGGCGTCGCGTCCCAAGGGATGCAGGGTGTGGTTTTCCGGGTTCAGGGTCCGGGTGGCGACCAGGCTCAGCGCATACACGCTGTTGAGCGGATTGATCAGGTAGCGCAGCTGGGTGTGGTTGCGCATGGTGGAAGAAAAATCCTGGAACACCAGCAGCAGACTGGCGACGATGACGCCGATGGTCACGACCAGCAGCAGGGCGTTGTGCCCCAGCTGGCGCAGCACGCCCAAGCGCCGCAGCGGGCGCGAGTAGAGCCAAAGCAGGGGCGGCGCGGCCAAGACCAGCACCGTCACTGGCAAGCGCCAGTTCAGCAGGTCAGCGGCTTCGCGCGGGTCGGTTTGCAGTACGTTGGTCAACATGCTGGCGTCGATGACGATGCCGTAGGCCATCATGAAATAGGCGCCAAACGCTGCCATGAGCAGCAGCACCGTCACCGCCGGTTTGAGGGTCAAGCGCCAGCTCAGCAGGCTGAGCAGCGCTGCATTGCCCGCCGCCACGATCAGCGCAAAGGCCAAGGCAAAGCCCCAGCCGCGCAGGCTGCCCTGCCCCGGCAGTGCGGCCACCGCGCGCCATAGCGGCACATTGCACACCGTGGCCAGCCAAGTGCTGATCAGCAGGACCACCCAAGCCGGGTGCAGGACGCTGGCGGCGGGAGTGAGCACAGGGGCGGACAAGGGGGCGGACAAAGAGGTGGCCGAGGGCCGCAGACGTCGAAGGAGCAAAGACATGGCGCCATTGTTCCTCATTGCACTGAAGCCAGCATTAAACGCAGTGCAAATGCGACTCACGCTTCCAGTTGGCTGGCGTGGTGGCGCAGGTGGACTTCTATGAAGCTTTGGATGAAGTAATAGCCGTGGTCGTAGCCGGAGTGGCGGCGCAGCGTGAGCGGCTGCCCGATTTTTTTGCAGGCAGCCTCGAAGACCTCGGGCAGCAGCTGTTGTTCGATAAGAAATTTGTCGGCCAGACCCTGGTCGATGAGGATGCCGCCGGGGTAGGGCGCGGTTTTCTGCGCCGCCATCAATGCACTGGCGTCATGGTTCAGCCAGTCGGCCTCGTCGTTGCCCAGGTAGCCAGCGAATGCCTTGCGCCCCCACGGGCACTGCGTCGGCGCGGCAATCGGCGCGAAGGCCGACAGGCTCTTGAACAGACCGGGGTGGCGCAGCGCCAGCGTCAACGCGCCATGGCCGCCCATCGAGTGGCCAAAAAGGCCAACGCGCTCCAGGTCGATTGGCAGTTTCTGGCCCAAGAGCGGCAGCAACTCGCGCGTCAGGTAGCTCTCCATGCGCCAGTGCGACTCCCACGGCGCCTGCGTGGCGTCGAGGTAGAAACCGGCGCCGACGCCAAAGTCCCAGCTCTCGGCCTCACCGGGCGCGTTGGCACCGCGTGGGCTGGTGTCCGGGGCGATCAGCGCCAAGCCCAATTCCGCCGCCAGGCGCTGGGCGCCGGCCTTGGTCATGAAGGTTTCTTCATTGCAGGTCAGACCGGCCAGATAGACCAGCGCCGGCACCTTGGCGCCGTGCAGCGCTTGCGGCGGCAGA
This sequence comes from Simplicispira psychrophila DSM 11588, assembly GCF_000688255.1. GTDB lineage: Bacteria > Pseudomonadota > Gammaproteobacteria > Burkholderiales > Burkholderiaceae_C > Simplicispira > Simplicispira psychrophila. The sequence goes on from NZ_JHYS01000006.1 coordinate 76,719, forward strand.
TACACCGAGAACTTCATCGGCAGGCCGATTTCGCGCGCATGGTGCTGGTAAAAGCGCTGCGCGCCGCCAAAGCAGGCGTGGGCGTTTTGCAGTTCTAAGGTGGTGTTGACCATAACCATGGTAATTAAAACTCCTAAAAAAATAGCTGCAAGCGCATGTATATAAAGCGTTTGCAGCTGTTTTGATACGCAAATCTTTGTGGCGATTGCGCTATGTGCTCATCTTTTATTTAACTTAATAAATGACCACCGAGCGGATCGATTGGCCGGAGTGCATCAGATCGAAGGCTTTATTGATGTCGGTGAGCGGCATGGTGTGCGTGACAAACGGCGCCAGCTGGATCTTGCCGCTCATGGCGTCTTCCACCATGCTGGGCAATTCGCTGCGGCCCTTGACGCCGCCAAAGGCCGAGCCCAGCCATTTGCGCCCGGTGACCAGTTGGAACGGGCGGGTCGAAATCTCTTTGCCGGCCCCGGCCACGCCAATCACCACCGACTGGCCCCAGCCGCGGTGCGCGCACTCCAGCGCGGCGCGCATGACATCGACGTTGCCGATGCACTCAAAACTGTGGTCCACACCCCAGTCGGTCATCTCGACGATGACTTGCTGGATCGGTTGCTCAAAATCTTTCGGGTTGACGCAGTCGGTGGCGCCAAAGGTTTTGGCCAAGTCGAACTTGCCGGGGTTGGTGTCGATGGCAATGATGCGGCCGGCCTTGGCCAGTTTGGCGCCCTGGATGACAGCCAAGCCAATGCCGCCCAGGCCAAACACCGCCACGCTGTCGCCTTCTTGCACTTTGGCAGTGTTTTTGACGGCGCCGAGGCCGGTGGTGACACCGCAGCCGAGCAAACACACTTGTTCGGGGTTGGCGTCGGGGTTGATTTTGGCCAGCGACACGGCAGCAACCACGGTGTATTCGCTGAAGGTGCTGCAACCCATGTAGTGGTAAATCGGCTCGCCGTGGTAGCTGAAACGTGTGGTGCCGTCGGGCATCACACCCTTGCCCTGCGTGGCGCGCACGGCGACGCACAGGTTGGTCTTGCCGGATTTACAGAACAGGCACTCGCCACATTCGGCGGTGTAGAGCGGAATCACGTGGTCGCCGGGTTGGACGCTGGTCACGCCTTCGCCCACTTCGATGACGATGCCCGCGCCCTCGTGGCCAAGCACGGCGGGGAAGATACCTTCAGGGTCGTCACCGGACAACGTGAACGCATCGGTGTGGCAGACGCCGGTGTGGGTAATTTTGACCAGCACTTCGCCGGCTTGTGGTGGAGCGACGTCGATTTCGACGATTTGCAGAGGTTCTCCGGCTTTGAAGGCGACGGCGGCACGGGATTTCATGGTGGGGTGTCTTTCAGAAAATAAAAAAAGCCCGCCGGGGTGGGGCGGGCTTAGTGTGCGGCAGGGCGCTGGTGAGCGCCACTGCTGCCGGTGCTTAACGCTTTTCGAGCGGCTGCACGTCGCGTGCGGTCGCGCCGACAAAGAGCTGGCGTGGGCGGCCGATTTTGTACTCGGGGTCGCTGATCATTTCGTTCAGTTGGGCGATCCAGCCGACGGTGCGGGCCAGAGCGAAGATGCCGGTGAACAGGTTCACTGGAATGCCCATGGCGCGCTGCACGATGCCGGAGTAGAAATCGACGTTGGGGTAGAGCTTGCGCGAGACGAAGTAGTCGTCTTCTAGGGCAATGCGCTCGACTTCCTTGGCCAGCTTGAACAGCGGGTCGTTTTCTAGGCCCAGTTCGGCCAGCACTTCGTTGCAAGTTTCTTGCATCAGCGTGGCGCGGGGGTCGTAGTTCTTGTAGACGCGGTGACCAAAACCCATCAGCTTGACGCCAGAGTTCTTGTCCTTGACCTTCTCCATGAACTCGGCGACCTTGGAGATGCCGCCGCTGGCCTGGATTTCTTCCAGCATGTTCAGACAGGCTTCGTTGGCACCGCCGTGGGCAGGGCCCCACAGGCAAGCCACGCCGGCAGCGATAGCGGCAAACGGGTTGGTACCCGAAGAACCACACAGGCGCACCGTCGAGGTCGAGGCGTTTTGCTCGTGGTCTGCGTGCAGGATGAAGATGCGGTCGAGAGCGCGTTCCAGCACCGGGTTGACCACGTACTCTTCGCACGGCGTCGCAAACATCATGCGCAGGAAGTTACCAGCGTACGACAGGTCGTTGCGTGGGTACACGTAAGGCTCGCCCTTGCCGTACTTGTAGGCCATAGCGACCAGGGTCGGCATTTTGGAGATCAAGCGGATGGCGGCGATTTCACGGTGCTGCGGATTGTTGATGTCCGTGCTGTCGTGGTAGAAGGCCGACATCGCACCGACCAAGCCGGTCAACACGGCCATCGGGTGCGCGTCACGGCGAAAGCCTCGCAGGAAGAACTGCATCTGCTCGTTCACCATGGTGTGCTTGAGCACCATTTTGTGGAAGTCACCGCGCTGAGCGGTATTGGGCAGTTCGCCATTCAGCAACAGGTAGCAGGTGTCGAGGTAGTCGCACTGCGTCGCCAGTTGTTCAATGGGGTAGCCGCGATAGAGCAGTTCGCCCTTGTCGCCGTCAATGTAGGTGATGGCCGACTGGCACGCGGCCGTCGAGAGGAAGCCGGGGTCGTAGGTAAACAGACCGGTTTGTCCGTACAGCTTGCGGATGTCGATGACGTCCGGGCCGATAGTGCCGTGGTACATCGGCATTTCCACACTGGGGCTGCCATTGCTAAATGACAGGGTGGCTTTGTTGTCAGCTAACTTCATTGCTACTTTCCTTGGGTAGGTTTCCGATGATCGATGGGGTGGCTGCTTCTGCAAGTGAACTGCGTGGCCGGGCAACCTCTGGACGCAGCATAGTGAGCATTTCGCGCACGTCTTCGGTGTCCAGCGCGTCTTGCGGCTCCTTGCGCCGCAGCAGCAAGTCCATCAAGTCGTGATCGCCGAGGTCCATCAACACCATCAGGGCGTCGGCATGGCGCTCGGTCAGCTGGTGCTCGTAGCGCGCGAAGAAGTCTTTAATAAAAAGATCGTTTTCCAGCAGGCCGCGCCGGCAGCGCCAGTGCAGCTTGCTCCGTGCGCGCTCATCGAGCAGCGGCGAGGCCGCTGCATCGGCAGGGTGCGGGGTGTGGCCCATGGTGGTACGTGCGCTTCTGGGGTCTAGATAGTGCGACGCACCATCAGCTCTTTGATCTTGCCAATGGCGCGGGTTGGGTTCAGACCCTTAGGGCACACGTCCACGCAGTTCATGATCGAGTGGCAGCGGAACAGGCGGTACGGGTCTTCCAGGTTGTCCAGACGCTCGCCAGTGGCTTCGTCGCGGCTGTCCGCCAAGAAACGATACGCCTGCAGCAGGCCCGCCGGGCCGACGAATTTATCGGGGTTCCACCAAAAGCTGGGGCAAGAGGTGGAGCAGCTGGCGCACAAGATGCACTCGTACAAGCCGTCCAGCTCTTCGCGCTGTTCAGGCGACTGCAGGCGTTCTTTTTCAGGTGGCAGGTTGTCGTTGATCAGGTAAGGCTTGATCGAGTTGTACTGCTTGAAGAACTGCGTCATATCGACGATCAGGTCGCGGATCACCGGCAGGCCGGGCAGCGGCTTGAGCACGATGGTGCCGGGCAGCGTGTTCATGTTGGTCAAGCAGGCCAGACCGTTTTTGCCGTTGATGTTCATGGCGTCGGAGCCGCAAACACCTTCGCGACACGAACGGCGGAACGACAGCGCCGGGTCTTGCTCCTTGAGCTTGATCAGTGCATCCAGCAACATGCGTTCGTGGCCGTCGAGTTCGATCTCGATGGTCTGCATGTAGGGCTTGGTGTCTTTGTCCGGATCGTAACGGTAGATTTGGAATGTGCGTTTTTGCATGGGGCTTCTCTCGTGGGGCGACCTGATTAGAACGTCCGGACCTTGGGCGGGATGCTGTCCACAGTCAGTGGCTTGAGGGTCACTGGCTTGTAGGTGAGGCTGTTGTTGGCGCTATGCCACAACGTATGCTTGAGCCAGTTCACATCGTCACGGCCCAGCGGTGCGGTGGGGTGATCGGCGGGGTGCTCATAGTCGTACACCGTGTGCGCACCGCGGCATTCGCGGCGGGCGGCGGCCGAGACCATGGTGGCCTGCGCCACTTCGATCAGGTTATCCACTTCCAGCGCTTCAATGCGTGCGGTGTTGAACACCTTGGACTTGTCTTGCAGCGTGACGCTGGCGACGCGCTCACGCAAGGCGGCAATCTTGGTGACGCCTTCGTCCATGCTGGCCTGGGTGCGGAACACGCCGGCGTGTTGCTGCATGGTGGCACGGATGTCGCCGGCCAATGCCTGCGAATAGGTGCCGGAAGTGGAGTTTTCGAGTTGGTTCAAGCGCTCCAGCGTGCGGTCGGCTGCATCCTTGGGTAGCGGCTTGTGCACCTTGTTCTGGTTGTTGAACTCGACGATATGGCGACCTGCGGCCTTGCCAAACACCAGCAAGTCCAGCAGCGAGTTGGTGCCCAGGCGGTTGGCGCCGTGCACGCTGACGGCGGAGCATTCGCCCACGGCATACAGACCATTGACCACCTTGTTGCTGGTGCCATCGTGAGTGACGACTTGGCCGTGGATATTGGTTGGCACGCCGCCCATCTGGTAATGGATGGTAGGAACGACGGGAATCGGCTCGCGCGTGATATCGACGTTAGCGAAGTTGACGCCAATTTCATACACCGAGGGCAGGCGTTTGTGGATAGTCTCGGCGCCCAAGTGGTCGAGCTTGAGCAGCACGTAGTCTTTGTTCGGGCCGCAACCACGGCCTTCCTTGATTTCTTGGTCCATCGAGCGCGAGACGAAGTCGCGTGGTGCCAAGTCTTTCAAGGTGGGCGCGTAGCGCTCCATGAAGCGTTCGCCATTGCTGTTGAGCAAAATCGCGCCTTCGCCGCGACAGCCTTCGGTCAGCAGCACGCCCGCGCCGGCCACGCCGGTCGGATGGAATTGCCAGAATTCCATGTCTTGCAGCGGAATGCCAGCGCGCGCGGCCATGCCCAAACCGTCACCGGTGTTGATGAAGGCGTTGGTCGAGGCAGCAAAAATGCGGCCGGCACCACCGGTGGCCAGCAGCACGGTTTTGGCTTCGAGGATGTACAGGTCGCCGGTTTCCATTTCCAGCGCCGTCACGCCGACGACATCGCCGTCTTCGTCACGGATCAGGTCGAGTGCCATCCATTCGACGAAAAAGTTGGTCTTGGCCTTGACGTTTTGCTGGTACAGCGTGTGCAGCATGGCGTGGCCGGTACGGTCAGCCGCAGCGCAGGCGCGTTGCACGGCTTTTTCGCCGTAGTTGGCGGTGTGGCCGCCAAACGGGCGCTGGTAAATGGTGCCGTCGGCGTTGCGGTCGAACGGCATACCGAAGTGTTCCAGCTCATACACCACCTTGGGTGCTTCGCGGCACATGAATTCGACCGCGTCTTGGTCGCTCAGCCAGTCGCCCCCTTTGATGGTGTCGTAGAAGTGGAAGTGCCAGTTGTCTTCGCTCATGTTGCCCAGCGAAGCGCTCACGCCGCCCTGCGCAGCCACGGTGTGCGAGCGGGTGGGGAAGACTTTGGACAGCGAGGCCACGTTCAGGCCGGCGCGCGACAGTTCGAGGGCGGCGCGCATGCCGGAGCCACCGGCACCGATGATGACGACGTCGAACTTGCGCTTGGAAATATTGGCGTTGGTATAGCTCATGGATTTAGCCTTTGTTCGCAAAATAGGAAGCAGGAATTACAGGCGCCACAAGACCTGTACCGCCCAGCCAGCGCAGCCGACCAACCAGACGATGGTGAAAATTTGCAGCAGCAGACGCGTGCCCACGGGCTGGATGTAGTCCATCCACACGTTGCGCATACCGACCCAGGCGTGGTAGGCCAGCGACAGGACCACGGCGAAGGCCAGTGCCTTCATCCACTGCGGTGCAAACAGTCCGGCCCACGAGTCGTAGCCAATCGGACCACTGGAAAGCAGCAGACGCGCCAGTACCAGCAGGGTAAAGAGAGCCATCAGAGCGGCGGTGATGCGCTGGCTGAGCCAATCGCGCACGCCATAGTGCGCGCCTACGACAAGGCGTGCGGAGCCATAATTTTGAGCCATGGTATTTCTTCCTAATCAGTAAAAATTGCGCTGCAGGCCGGTGACGGCCAGGATGGTCAAAATCTTAATAAGCGCCGAAAAGCTTCAGCCCCAGCACGAAGGTGAGGGTCAGGCTCAGGACGAGCACAGTCGCAGCCGACTTGCGGCCAAAGTCCTTGTTCACAGCGGCGTGGTTGATATCCATGATCAGGTGGCGAATGCCGGCAATGAAGTGGTGCAGATAAGCCCAGATCAGCACCAGGGTCATCAGCTTGACCAGCCAGCCGGGCGCAAAGCCCAGGTGGCTGTTGAAGGCGGCCTTGAATTGCCCAAACGATATTTCGGACGACAGCGAGGTGTCGAGCATCCAGACAATGAAAGGCAGCAATAAAAACAGAATCACGCCACTGGCCCGGTGCATACCTGAGACCAGGGCGGCCAACGGCCATCGGTAGGTGGGCAGGTCGGACAATGCGTTGATATTGCGAAATTCAGGCCTTTTTTTGGCTATCTCGGTCATGGCAAGGGCTTTCGTGGAGGTAACTGCTTTGTAATTCGAGCGTCGATGCAGGGCAAAATTTTATTGCACTGCAGCAAGTCGGCGCGCGGCTCGGGGGACATTCTCGTTTTTTTGTGCCCGCTAGGCCAGCGGAATGTCAGGGTTTGTGGCTATTTTCAATTCAATTCGTTGCGGTAGTAGTGCGTATCGGTGCGGTAGAGGCCACGTCGTAACTCCATGGGAACATCGTTATATGTGTAAGCAAGGCGTTCGACGCTGAGCAAAGGCGTGGCAGGCGTCACCTGTAGCAGGGTCGCCTGCGCCTGGTCGGGCAGCACGGCCCTGATTTTTTCTTCGGCTCGCACCATGCGCACGCCAAAATCCAACTCAAGCATGGCATAGGTCGGCCCCGGGTAGTTGGCCATGTGGGCTGCGTTGAGGCCTTTGAAGGCCTGGCCAGGCAGCCAGATGTCTTCCAAGATGGTGGGAATACCCTGAAACGAAAGCACGCGGCGCGCCTGGATGACCGATTCACCGGTGCGCAGGCCGAGGGTGCGGGCCACATCGGCCGGGGCGCGCACCAGCTTGCAGTCAATGATGTGGCGTTCGGCCGGTCCTTCCACGCTGGCGTCGCCGCTATCGGGCAACAAACGCAAAAAACGGTATTGCACTTGGTGTTCGGCATGGGTGGCGACAAAGGTGCCTTTGCCCTGGCGCCGTATCACTAGGTTTTCTGCGGCCAAGTCGTCAATCGCCTTGCGTACCGTGCCCTGGCTGACGCGAAAGCGCGCCGCCAGTTCAATCTCGCTCGGAATGGCTTCGCCTGGTTTCCATTCGCCCGATTGCAGGCTTTGCAGGATCAAGCCCTTGATCTGCTGGTACAGCGGACTGAATGCGGGAACTGACAAGCCTACCGTGCCGGTGGGCGAGGCGGGAGTGTCAGCGGCAGAAGAAGGCGTGGAGGGCATGGTGTGCAACGGAATGCGAGCGTTTGTTTTGCAGCGCACAAACGGCATCGTGAACCTCTTCATCATATCTTATATAAGACATAAGACAAATTGACGTAGCGCGGATTTCGGCAGTAAAATTGAAAGCTGCTGGCGGAGCACATGTAGCTGATGACAGGTGCAGGTGGTAGCCGCTGTATTCGCACTTGTTTTCCTTTTTTCCTTCACTGTCTGGAGTTTTCTACATGAGCAAAAAACCCGTCCGCGTAGCTGTTACTGGCGCTGCAGGTCAAATTGGTTACGCCCTGCTGTTTCGTATTGCCTCTGGCGAAATGCTGGGCAAAGACCAGCCGGTCATTCTTCAGCTGCTCGAAGTGCCTGTCGAAGGCCCACAGAAAGCGCTCAAGGGCGTGATGATGGAACTGGACGACTGCGCTTTCCCGCTGCTCGTCGAAATGACGGCCCACGACGACCCGATGACCGCCTTCAAAGACGCCGACTACGCCCTGCTGGTCGGTTCGCGTCCCCGCGGTCCTGGCATGGAACGTGCTGAGTTGCTGGCCGTCAATGGCGCCATCTTCACGGCCCAAGGCAAGGCACTCAACGCCGTCGCCAGCCGCGACGTGCGTGTGTTGGTGGTGGGTAACCCCGCCAACACCAACGCCTACATCGCCATGAAGTCGGCGCCTGACCTGCCACGCAAAAACTTCACCGCCATGTTGCGCCTGGACCACAACCGCGCTGCCAGCCAAATCGCTGCCAAAACTGGCAAGGCTGTGGCTGACATCGAAAAATTGACGGTGTGGGGCAACCACTCGCCAACGATGTACGCCGACTACCGCTTTGCCACCATCAACGGCGAAAGCGTGGCCCAAATGATCAACGACCAAGAATGGAACGCCAACACGTTCTTGCCTACGGTTGGCAAACGCGGCGCGGCCATCATCGAGGCACGTGGTTCTTCGTCGGCTGCTTCGGCTGCCAACGCTGCCATCGACCATATGCGCGACTGGGCGTTGGGCACCAACGGCCAATGGGTCACCATGGGTATTCCTTCGGACGGCCAATACGGCATTCCCAAGGACGTGATGTTCGGCTTCCCCGTCACCTGCGAAAACGGCGAATACAAAATCGTTGAAGGTCTGGAAATCGATGCCTTCTCGCAAGAGCGCATCAACAAGACGCTGGAAGAGCTGCAAGGCGAGCAAGACGGCGTCAAGCACCTGCTGTAAGCGCCATGAAGCATCCGCGCGACATTTTGCTCGGGGCGCAAGCGGCTAGCGCTGCTTTGCCGGTCTGCGACCACTACAGTGGCGCGCCGGCGCGGATGCTGAAAAGCCTGCAATTGCAGGCTGAAATGACGCAGGAGTTGGGTGCCTGCGTGTTTGACGTCACCCTAGATTGCGAAGACGGCGCCCCGGTGGGCGGCGAAGCCCAGCACGCCCAGCTGGTGGCGCAACTGGCCCGTGACGCCGCTCCCGGCGCGCGCGTTGCCGCTCGCGTCCACCCGGTCGATCACCCCGCCTTTGCCAACGACATGGCCACCATTGCCGGTCAAGCCGGCCATCGCCTGTGCCACATCATGCTGCCCAAGGTCGAGTCGGTGGACGATGTTTTGCGGGCTGAAAAAGCCCTGGAGCGCGCTGGTGCTGGGCATTTGCCGCTGCATGTATTGATTGAATCTGCCGCTGCAGTACAGCGCGCCTTTGACATCGCTGCGCACCCGCGCGTGCAAAGCCTGAGTTTTGGGCTGATGGACTTTGTCTCGGCCCACGGCGGCGCCATTCCGGCCAGCGCCATGGGTTCTGCCGGACAGTTTTCGCACCCGCTGGTGGTGCGCGCCAAACTAGAAATATCCGCCGCCTGCCACGCCCATGGCAAAGTGCCATCGCACTGCGTCGTCACCGAATTCAATGACAGCGCCGCTTTACAGGCGTCTGCCACTCGGGCCGCGCGTGAGTTTGGCTACACGCGCATGTGGAGCATCCACCCGGCCCAGATCCGTCCCCTTTTGGCCGCGTTTGCGCCGACCCGGGACGATATTGAAATTGCTTCTAAAATAATAGCTAATGCCGCTTTAGCTGATTGGGCTCCGATCAGTTTTGAGGGTGCATTGCACGACCGTGCCAGCTACCGCTACTTCTGGCAGGTGCTGGAGCGCGCACACCACACCGGCCAGGCCTTGCCGAGTGCCGTGCAACCCTGGTTCTCTTCCTCCTGTTCCTGACCGTATTTCACCGCTGGAGCTCCTATGAAAACACTGTTTGTTTCTGCCCTGATGGCACTGGTTCCCGGTTTGGTGATGGCCCAGGCCACACCGGCTGCAGCCAAGACGTCTACTAAAAAAACCGCCAAAAATGCTGTCAAGGCGCCTGTGGCCAAAGCCAAGGCGCCTCACAAGGTGCTGGTTGCCAAGGCCCAGCCCACCAGCCGCCGCGCGCGTATTTCCAGTGCCGCACCCGTGGTGGCTGTGGGCGCAATGGCTTCGGGCGCTGCAGGCGCAGCCGGTCAGGGTGGGCTCTCCCCGGCTGAAATGGCGATTGCCGAGCGTGTGCATGTCGGCCGCATCGCCTGCGAATTGGGCGCGCATGTGACGGTGGCCGCCGATGCCAGCGCGCCAGGTCATTTCCATGTGGAAGGCAAAGGCTTCAAGTACTACATGACCCCGGTGGCCACCAGCACTGGTGTGGTGCGCCTCGAAGACGCCAAAGCCGGCGCAGTCTGGCTGCAGATTGCCAACAAATCCATGCTGATGAACCAAAAAATGGGCCAGCGCCTGGCCGACGACTGCATGAGCTCCGAGCAGGTGGTGGTGGCCGAGTCCATCAAGCACAACCCGCCAGCCAGCGTGTTTGAGCCCTTGCCTGCTGCCAAATAAATACAACGATCAGGGATGCCCTGTCGGTCCCTCTGCCCCACTTTAGAACGTAACCCTGGAAAGAGAATTCATGTTGAAAGCCTACCGCGACCATGTGGCCGAGCGCGCCGCCTTGGGTATTCCTCCGCTGCCACTCACGGCTAAGCAAACTGGTGAACTGATCGAGCTGCTGAAAAATCCACCGGCTGGTGAAGAAACCACCCTGGTCGAGCTGATCACCCACCGCGTGCCTGCTGGTGTGGATGACGCTGCCAAGGTCAAGGCCAGCTACTTGGCCGCTGTGGCCCACGGCACGGAAAAATGCACACTTATCGGCCGCGAGCGGGCGACCGAATTGCTGGGCACCATGCTCGGCGGCTACAACCTGACACCGCTGATTGACCTGCTCGACGACGCCGCTGTGGCCTCCGTTGCCGCTGAAGCGCTGAAAAAGACGCTGTTGATGTTCGATCAGTTTCACGACGTCAAGGAAAAAGCCGACAAGGGCAACACCTTTGCCAAGGATGTGGTGCAAAGCTGGGCCGATGCCGAGTGGTTCACCAGCCGCCCTGAAGTGCCGCAGAGCATCACCCTGACCGTGCTCAAGGTCACCGGCGAAACCAATACCGACGATCTCTCACCCGCACCCGACGCCTGGAGCCGGCCGGACATTCCGCTGCACGCCCTGGCGATGCTGAAAAACAAGCGCGACGGCATCACACCTGAAGACGACGGCAGGCGCGGCCCCATCAAGTTCATTGAAGACCTGCGCGCCAAGGGCAACTTGGTGGCCTATGTCGGTGACGTGGTCGGCACTGGCTCTAGCCGTAAGTCGGCTACCAACAGCGTGCTGTGGTTCACCGGCGAAGACATTCCCTTCGTGCCGAACAAGCGCTTTGGCGGTGTCTGCCTGGGTAGCAAAATTGCTCCGATCTTCTACAACACCATGGAAGACGCCGGCGCGCTGCCGATCGAGCTGGACGTGAGCCAGATGAACATGGGCGACACCATCGAATTGCTGCCCTACGCCGGCAAGGCGCTCAAGGACGGTCAGGTGATTGCCGAGTTCGAGGTCAAGAGCGACGTGCTGTTCGACGAAGTGCGTGCCGGTGGCCGTATTCCGTTGATCATTGGCCGTGGTCTGACCGCTAAGGCACGCGAAGCGCTGGGTCTGGCTCCTTCCACCCTGTTCCGCCTGCCCCAAGTGCCTCAAAGCCATGGCAAGGGCTTCACTCTGGCACAAAAAATGGTCGGCCGCGCCTGTGGTCTGCCGGAAGGCCAAGGGGTGCTGCCCGGTACCTACTGCGAACCCAAGATGACCTCGGTCGGCTCGCAGGACACCACCGGCCCGATGACGCGCGATGAACTGAAAGACCTGGCTTGCCTGGGTTTCAGCGCTGATCTGGTGATGCAATCGTTCTGCCACACGGCGGCTTACCCCAAGCCGGTGGATGTGAAGATGCACCACGAGCTGCCTAACTTCATCAGTACCCGTGGCGGTATTGCGCTGAAGCCCGGCGATGGCATCATCCACAGCTGGCTCAACCGCATGTTGCTCCCTGACACCGTCGGTACCGGCGGCGACAGCCATACGCGTTTCCCTGTGGGTATCAGCTTCCCTGCTGGCTCCGGTCTGGTAGCGTTCGCTGCTGCCACCGGCGTGATGCCGCTGGACATGCCTGAATCTGTGCTGGTGCGCTTCAAGGGCCAGATGCAGCCCGGCGTGACGTTGCGCGATCTGGTGCACGCGATTCCGCTGTATGCCATCAAGGCCGGTTTGCTGACCGTGGCCAAGCAAGGCAAGAAGAACATTTTCTCGGGCCGCATCCTCGAAATCGAAGGACTGCCCGACCTGAAGGTCGAGCAAGCATTTGAGCTGTCGGATGCCTCCGCAGAGCGTTCGGCTGCCGGTTGCACCGTGCACCTGAACAAGGCCCCGGTCATCGAGTACCTGCAGTCCAACATCGTGTTGCTGAAGAACATGATTGCCCAGGGTTATGCCGACGCGCGCACTATTGGCCGCCGTATCCAGGCCATGGAGGACTGGCTGGCCAATCCCCAGTTGCTGGCGCCTGACGCTGACGCTGAATACGCTGTCGTGATCGAGATCGACCTGGCCGAAATCACCGAACCGATTGTGTGCTGCCCCAATGACCCTGACGACGCCAAGACGCTGTCGGACGTGGCTGGTACCGCGATCGACGAAGTGTTCATCGGTTCGTGCATGACCAATATCGGTCACTTCCGTGCTGCTTCCAAGCTGCTCGAAGGCAAAAAAGACATCCCCGTCAAACTGTGGATGGCACCACCGACCAAAATGGACGCGCAGCAACTGACCGAAGAAGGCCACTACGGTGTCTTCGGTGCAGCTGGCGCACGCATGGAAATGCCCGGCTGCTCGCTGTGCATGGGCAACCAGGCGCAAGTGCGCGAAGGCGCGACCGTCATGTCCACCAGCACGCGCAACTTCCCCAACCGTTTGGGCAAGAACACCAACGTGTACCTGGGCTCGGCTGAGCTGTCGGCCATCGCTTCCAAGATCGGCCGCATCCCTACCAAGGCTGAGTACCTGGCTGATATTGGTGTCGTCAACCAGAACGGCAACAAGATCTATCAATACTTGAACTTTGACCAGATCGAAGAGTACGCTGACGTAGCCAAGGGCCTAGCCGCTTGAAGCGCTGCTTCCTGACATGAAAAAACCCGCTTCGGCGGGTTTTTTCATGGGCTGGCGACAAAGGGTTGCTCCGACACCATCTGATATGCCCCAGATTGCAGCATCTGCTGCTGTTATTGCAGTCCCAGGGGTTCCATAGTCAAGGTCTTGGCACAGGGGCGCTGCGTGCGCCCGCTGGCTGTTGTTTTGCTCCTTCCATGTCCCACATCCCCCTCGCACCGCACGGAAAATCGCCGCGCAAAGTCATTCCCATCGCCCCGGTGCCCGCCGCAGGGTCGCTATATGAGGCCCAGGTCAAGATCCAGGCGCGCTCCATGCGCGGTGTGTTCGCCAACTGGCGCTGGGCCCTGGTGTGGGCCACGCAGCTGTTCTTCTACGTGATTCCCTGGCTGCAGTGGAACGGGCGGCAAATGCTCCTGTTTGACTTGGAGCAGCGGCGCTTTTACCTATTCGAGCTGCTGCTCTTCCCGCAGGATTTCATCTACCTCACGGCACTGTTGATCATTGCGGCGTTGTCGCTGTTTTTGTTTACGGCGGTGGCGGGGCGGCTGTGGTGCGGCTTTGCCTGCCCGCAGACGGTCTATACCGAAATTTTCATGTGGATAGAGCACCGGGTGGAGGGCGACCGCAGTGCGCGCTTGCGCCTCGATGCTTCGCCCTGGTCGAAAGAAAAGCTGCGCAAGAAATTCCTCAAGCAGCTGTTGTGGCTGGCCGTGGCGCTGTGGACCGGCTTCACTTTTGTCGGCTACTTTGTGCCGATTCGCACCCTGGCTGTGGAGGTGATGGCGCTGCAAGGCGGCTGGCAGATTTTCTGGGTGCTGTTTTATGGTTTTGCCACCTATGGCAACGCCGGTTTTTTGCGCGAACAAATCTGCAAATACATGTGCCCGTATGCGCGCTTTCAGAGTGCGATGTTCGACCAGGACACGCTCATCGTCACCTATGACGCCGTGCGCGGCGAGATGCGCGGGCCACGCACCAAGGCGGTGGATGCCAAGGTGCAGGGCCTGGGCGACTGCATTGACTGCACCCTGTGCGTGCAGGTCTGCCCGGTGGGCATCGATATCCGTGAGGGCCTGCAGTACGAGTGCATTGGCTGCGGCCTGTGCGTGGACGCCTGCAACTCCGTCATGGACAAGATGCAGTACCCGCGCGGCCTGATCCGCTACACCACGCCCAACGCCCTGGCCCAGCGTTGGAGCCTGCGCCAGGTGCTGCGCCGCGTGGCCCGCCCGCGCGTGCTGCTCTACAGCGCCGCGTTGCTGGCGCTGACAGGGGCCATGGTGAGCAGTCTGGTGCTGCGCACGCCCCTCAAGGTGGACGTGATCCGCGACCGTAGCGTGCTGGCGCGCCTGGTAGAAGGTGGGCAGATCGAGAACGTGTACCGCCTGCAAATCGCCAACGCCACCGAAACACCGCAGCGCTACCGTTTGGTAGCCAGCGGGCTGGAGGGGCTGCACGTGGCCTCGGACACCGAAGTGGACGTGGCCGCTGCCGAGTCGCGTTGGGTGGTGGTGCGCCTGCGCGTGCCTGCCGGTGTGGTGGCTGCCGTTGGCTCGCACCCTGTGGGGCTGGAGATCTCTGCCACGGGCGATACGGCGGTGCAACTGCGTGAAAAAACCACCTTTCTGATGCCGCGCTGAAGCGGCTTACCCCGACGCTGCAACGATCTGGCCCAGCGTGGCCAGCGCCTGCTCGGTGCGGGTATTCCAAGCGTGGCCATAGTTCAGGCGCAGGCAGTGGCTGAAGGCGTGCGAGGCGGAAAAAATCGGCCCTGGCGCCACGCTGATGCCCTGCGCCAGCGCTTGGCGGTGGATGTGCAGCGCGTCACAGCCTGCGGGCAGCTCGACCCATAAAAAGTAGCCGCCCTCGGGCCGCGTCGCTCGCGTGCCGGGGGGAAAATAATGGCCCACCGCCTGGGCAAAGGCCGTTTGCTGCATGGCCAGCGCCGCGCGCAGTTTGCGCAGGTGCTTGTCAAAACCGCCGCGCTCCAGGTACAGCGCCAGTGCTGCCTGTGCCGGTACCGAGGCGCTCAGCGTACTGGTCAGCTTGTGCCGTGCCACGGCCTGGGTAAAGCGCCCCGGCGTGGCCCAGCCAATGCGGTAGCCTGGCGCCAAGGATTTGGAGAACGAGCTGCAGTGCAGCACCAGCCCTTCGGTGTCAAAGGCCTTGGCGGGGGGTGGGCGCTGCTCGCCCAGGTACAGCTCGGCGTACACGTCGTCCTCGATCAGCGGCAGGCCGTGGCGGGTGATCAGCGCCACCAGCGCTTTTTTCTTGGCTTCGGGCATCAAACTGCCCAGCGGGTTTTGGAAGGTGGTCATCAGCCAGCAGGCCTGGGGACGGTGGCGCACGATGGCGGACTCCAGCGCGGCCAGATCAATGCCCTCGCGCGGATGGGTGGGCACCTCGATGGCGTGCAGCCCCATGCGCTCCAGCGCCTGCAAGGCGGCGTAGAACGTGGGCGATTCGACCACCACCGCACCGCCCGGGCGCGTCACGGCGGCCAGGCACAGGTTCAGCGCTTCGAGTGCGCCGTTGGTGATGACGATGTCCTCGGCCGACACCGGTATACCTGCCGCCAAGTAGCGCAGCGCAATCTGGCGGCGCAGGCCGGCATGGCCGGGGGTGAGGTCGTCCACCGTGCTCCAGGGGTCGAGCGACTTGGCGCTGGTGGCCAGGCACTGGCCCAAACGTGCCAGCGGGTACAGCAGCGGGCTAGGGAAAGCTGAGCCCAGCGGCACCACCTCGCGTGCCATGCTCGATTCCAGCACCTCGAAGACGCGCTCACTCACATCAACGGCAATCGACTGGCCTGCGGGCTGCGAGGCTTGCTCGGGCTCGGGCGGCGCACTGCGCAGGCCTGCGCGCACAAAGTAGCCCGAGCGCTCGCGCGCCTGCACCAAGCCGCGCGCTTCCAGCAGGTAATAGGCTTGGAACACGGTGGACGCGCTGACGCCCCGGCTGGCGCAGGTGTGGCGTACCGAGGGCAGCTTGTCCCCCGGGCGCAGCACGCCAGCGCGGATGGATATCTCGATGTCGGTGGCAAGGATGTCATAGCGCTTCATGGAGCTAAAAACAGGCAGTGTCACGGATCTACTGGCGTACTTGTGCTGCGCAGAAGGCGGCAACACCAGCGCGGGATTCGGTAGCGCTGTTGGGGCCGTGGTGCTCAGGCGGCGCTGGTGTCTTTGGGCGCTTCGTTGGCAGTTGCCTTGGTGCCTAGTTTGCTGGCCAGAAAATCGTCAAACCCTTGCATTACCAAGGCATAGGTTTTGCTGATGCCTTGCTCAATCGGACTGTCCTTGCCCATGACACCCAAGCCGGTGAGGATGTCTTTGGCTTCGCCAAAACCCTGCTCAAAACCGCCCCGAATTAGATCGACAAAATTGCGCGCCACGGTTTCTGCATCTTTGTCTTTGTTCTGACTTTGTGCGGCGTAGGCATCGTAGAAGGCAGTGGACAGCGACAGGATGCGACCTGCAGTGGCCTCGGGTGTTTGCACCGGGGCAGCGGTGTCGCCAATGGCGTTGGGCCCCAGCTCTGGCTCTAGCAGCGTGTTGATGCGGTCAATGGCCGTGCGGTACAGCAAGGCCAGCGAGGTGTTGGCCGATTTGATGGATACGTCCATCGAGGCTTGCAGAATTTGCGAATTTTGCTCCGCGCGTCGGGTGCTGGCCGAAGTGCTGATTGACGCCGAGGTTTTAGCTTCTTCCGTAGATTCAGCAGTTTTTACGGGCTGAACGGTACGCGTCGAATCAGGAGCTGCCGGTGTGGCAGAGCGGGGGAAGCCGATGGAAGGGGTAGCCATGTTGTTCTCCGGTAGATGTTGTAGGGGGGTCTCTTCAATCATCGACCAATTCAACTGAAAGTTAAATTAAGCTGGTAATAGTGGCTCTATTTAAGCTTTAGAAAAATGTTTAGCTGCCGACCCGAGCGTTATTTGTTAACCAAGAGGCCCCGAAATGTATTCGCCCCCATCATTTGCCGAGACCGAAACGAGTGCACTGCACCACCTGATTCAGACGTGTCCGTTCGGCGCGCTGGTGACCCACTCGCCCCAAGGCTTGAACGCGAACCACATTCCGTTTGAGCTGGATGCACAGCGCGGTGAGTACGGCACGCTGGTGGCGCATATCGCCCGCGCCAATCCGCTGTGGTCTGACCTCTCCCGCGAGGCGGAAGTCATGGTAATTTTTCAGGGCGCGCAGGGCTACATTTCGCCCAATTGGTACCCGAGCAAGCAGGAGACGCACCGCCATGTGCCGACTTGGAACTACGAAGTCGTGCACGCCCATGGCCTGCTGCGGGTGATCGAGGACGAAAAATTCTTGCGCGCCATCGTCGGTCGTCTGACACAGCGCCATGAGGCCACGCAAGCACGCCCTTGGAAAATGGCCGATGCGCCGCGCGACTACCTAGACCAGATGCTGAAGATGATTGTCGGCATCGAGATCGAGGTGACCCGTTTGGAAGGCAAACGCAAACTCGGACAAAACCGCGAGCTGCGTGACCGTGATGGAGCGATTCACGCTCTAAAGGAGCGCGGTGACTTGGCGTTGTCGGCCGCTATGGAACGGGTGAAATATTAAAAATGATAGCTGTTAGTGCACGTATCTAAATGGCTACAGCCATATTTTATTCAAAAATACGCGCCAGCAATGCCCCTTCGGCCGGGGCGCCCAAAGGAATGCGCACGCGCAGCGGACTGCCCAGCGCTTCGGTGACGGGCTGGTTGTCGAGGTTGTGCATCTCGGTCAGGCGCAGCGTGCGGTTGCCGCTGGGGTGGATGACTTCGATCAGGTCTCCGACGGCAAAGCGGTTCTTGGTTTCGACCTCGGCCCAGCCGTTGTCCAGCAGGGTTTTGACTTCGGCGACGAACTGACTGCGCCGCGCGATGGAGCTGCCGGTTTCGTAGTTTTGGTAGTCGTTGGCCGGGCGGCGCTCTAAGAAGCCGGCGGTGTAGCCACGGTTGGACAAGCCTTCCAGCTCGGTGATCAGCTCGGGGTTGAATGGGCGGCCGGCGACCGCGTCGTCGATGGCGCGGCGGTAAACCTGCGCGGTGCGCGAGACGTAGTACGCGCTCTTGGTGCGGCCTTCGATCTTCAGCGAATCGACGCCGATCTCGACCAAGCGCTGCACATGCTCGACCGCGCGCAGATCCTTGCTGTTCATGATGTAGGTGCCGTGCTCATCTTCCATGATGGGCATCAGCTGGCCGGGGCGCTCTTTTTCTTCCAGCAGATAGATGTGGTCGGCTTTGGGGTGGCGCGCGCCGTCACCGCAGGCAGCAAAAGCAGAGTTTTCGTCCTCTTGCGCTTGGTTGAAGTGGAAGTCACCTTCCATGCGCACCGCCATCGCTTCGCCGGTGTTGGGATCGACCGCCGCCTCTTGCGTGGCGTAGTTCCAGCGGCAGGCGTTGGTGCAGGCGCCCTGGTTAGAGTCGCGCCGGTTGAAGTAGCCCGACAGCAGGCAGCGACCCGAGTAGGCAATGCACAGCGCGCCGTGCACGAACACTTCGATCTCCATGTCCGGGCATTCTTGGCGGATCTTGGCGATCTCGTCTAGGCTCAGTTCGCGCGACAAGATGATGCGCTGTACCCCCATCTTTTGCCAGAATTTCACCGCCATAAAGTTGGTGGTGTTGGCCTGTACCGAGAGGTGAATGGCCACCTCGGGCCACTTCTCGCGCACCATCATGATCAGGCCAGGGTCGGCCATGATCAGCGCGTCCGGACGCATGGCAATGATGGGTTCGATGTCACGCAAATAGGTGCGCACCTTGTCGTTGTGCGGCAGCAGGTTGCTGGTCAAAAAGAATTTTTTACCGCGCGCGTGGGCCTCTTGTATGCCTTGTTGGATTTGCTCGACGCGGAATTCGTTGTTGCGCGCGCGCAGCGAGTAGCGCGGCTGGCCGGCGTAGACGGCGTCGGCACCAAAGTCGTAGGCGGCGCGCATCTTGTCGAGTGAGCCGGCGGGCAGCAGCAGTTCGGGGCTTTTGTGTGTCATGGGGGGCTTTGCCAGCGGTCTGGCGGTGCGGGGAAAAGAGGTGGCGGCGCGTCGGAGTGGGTCAGCCGTTGGGTCGGAAGCCGATTTCAATCATTGGTGGCACCCGGCCATCGACGTCGCGCGGCAGGGTGTCGGTTTTTTCCAGGGCGCGCAGCACGGCGTCGTCCCATGCTTTGTTGCCACTGGACTGGATCAGTTTGGTGCCAATAATGGTGCCGTCGGGTGCGGCGCGCACCTGCACCACGGCGTGCGGGTTGCCGCTCACTGCGTCGGGATAGACGATGTTGGGCTTGACCTTGGCCGCCACTTTGCCGCCATAGGCGCCCGATGGGCCGGCGGTCGTTTTGTCTTTGCCAGTAGCGTGTTCGCCACCGGTAGCGTTGGCCAAGCCTTGCATGCGGCGCAGGGCTTCTTCGCGGCGTGCATCGGCGGCTTTGGCGCTGGCTTTTTCTAGCGATTCTTGCTTGCGTTTGGCTTCGGCAGCTTCAGCGGCCTCGGCGGCCTGCTTCTTTTTATTTTCCGCAGCCTGCTGTTTTTTGTCTTCGACCGCTTGTTGCTTTTTCTCTTCAGCGGCCTGTTTTTGTTTTTCCAGTTTCGCCAGACGTTCTTTTTCGCGCTCGGCCTTATCGGCTTTCTCGCGTTCGGCTTTTTGCTGCTCTGCCTTGTCGTGCTGGGCGCGTTTTTCTTTCTCCAGCCGCTCTTTTTTCTCCTGCTCCACGCGCTCTTTCTTTTCTTCTGCCTTGCGCTCTTTCTCGCGTTTTTCACGTTCCAGCTGTTGCTGGTGCTCTTTTTTTTCTTTTTCCAGGCGCTTTTTCTCGCGCTCGATGGCGATATCCGCTTCGCGCGTGTCTGGCTCGGCCTGACGGGGAGGTGGTGGCGGTGGTTTAGGTGCTGGGGGAGCCGGTGCTCGAACGGGCCGTGGTGGCGGTGGCTGCACTGGCTGCGGCTTCACTGGCGGTGGTGGCTTCACTGGCACCGGCGGCACCGGCGCTGGTGGCGGTTGTATGGCAGGTGTCGACGCTGTAGGCGCAGCGGCGCGCGGTGCGGCCTGCTGTGGCACGGCGGCCCACAGTTCGGCTTCGACGGCCGGCGTGTCGCTGCTGCTCTTCCAGTTCACGCCCCAGGTTAGAGCTACGATCAGCAGCACATGCGCCAGCACCGCCAGCACCACCGCGCGCAGGCGTGCCGGCTGCTCGGGTGGAGAAAACTGGTCGCGATCTGGGGGCGTGGTGGTGTGCATGAAGGCGGGCAGGGGTGCAGCGGTTTAACCGCCTTGCTTGACGGACAGGCCGACACGCTGGACGCCGGCTTTTTGCAGGGCGCTCATGGCCTTGACGACGGACTCGTAGGCCACCGATTTTTCAGCGGCAAGGATGACGGCTGCCGTGCCGTCGGGCTGGTTTTTTTGCCAGCGCAGCGCGGCTTCAGCGGCTTCTTTTTCGGAAACAGTGCGGGTGTTGCCATCGGTCTGGATCTGCAACTGCCCATCCTTGCCGACCGTGATGGTGGCGAACTTGGCTGGTTGCTTGCTGGCTTTGCCCACCGAGGGCACATTGATCACTCCGGGGGTCAGCATGGGGGCGGTCACCATGAAGATGATCAGCAGCACCAGCATCACGTCGATGAAGGGCACCATGTTGATTTCGTTGATGGTGCGGCGGCCGCGGCCGCGCGATCCCATGGCAGGCATAGCGTGGTCCTTGGGGTCAGTGGCCGGAGGCCGAGGCGCCGGGCTGGGCGCCCAGGTTGCGCTGCAGGATGTTGGAGAACTCTTCGATGAAAGTCTCCTGGTGGATAGCGACGCGGTCGATGTCGCGGGCAAAGCGGTTGTAGGCGATGACGGCAGGAATGGCCGAGAACAGACCCAGGGCCGTAGCCACCAACGCTTCGGCAATGCCGGGCGCCACAGTGGCCAGAGTGACCTGCTCCATGCCGGCAAAGCCGGTGAAGGCGTGCATGATGCCCCACACCGTGCCAAACAGACCGACGTAGGGCGAAACCGAACCGACCGAAGCGAGGAAGGACAGACTGGATTCGATCACGTCCATCTCGCGCTGAAAGCTGGCGCGCATGGCGCGTCGGGCACCGTCGAGCAAGGTGCCGGGGTCGCTGATACGGCGTTCGCGCAGCTTTTGGTGCTCGCGCATGCCGCTGGCAAAAATGCGTTCCATCGGGCCGCAGTGCTTGGCGTTTTGCGCGGCGCTGGCATACAGGTCGTTCAAGCTGGTGCCCGACCAGAATTCGTGCTCAAAGTCGTCGTTCAGCGACTTCACCTGTTTCAGTGCAAACAGCTTGCGGAAGATCGCTGCCCAGCTGGCGATGGACACGCCCAGCAGCATCAGCATGACGAGTTGCACCACCCAGCTGGCGTGCAGCACCAGGGTCAGAATGGACATGTCTTGGGAGTTCATGAGAGTTTTTCTAGAAGAGAACTTGGAATGCGTGTTGGGGCCAGGGTGGCCGCATCGACCCAGCCGATGCGGATACTGCCTTCGCTGAGCAGGGTGCCCGGTGCGGTAGCAGTGTTTGCTGGCTTGAGGAAGGCTTGCTGGGCGATGGTCAAAGAGGCGCGGCCCGCTTGTTCGAGTTGGGCGGTGACGATGAGTTCATCGTCTAGGCGCGCGGGGCGCAGGTAGCGCAGGCGCGCATCGGTGACGACAAACATGCCACCGGCCTGCTCGCGCAGCGCCTGTTGGCCAATGCCCAGCGAACGCAGCCATTCGCTGCGGGCGCGCTCAAAAAATTTCAGGTAATTGGCATAGAACACGATGCCGCCGGCATCGGTGTCTTCCCAGTAAATACGCAGGGGGAAAGCAAAGGCCATGGGCGTGCGCACGCTTGTCAAGCCAACAATTGGCGCAGCCGGGCGATGGCTTCTTGCAGCTGTTCCATCGAGTTGGCGGTGGAAAAACGCACAAAGTGGCCCGTCTCAAAGCTGCCGAAATCGCGTCCCGGCGTGATGGCGATATGCGCGCGTTGCATCACCGCCAGCGCAAAGTCCCAGCTCCCCTGCACGCCGAGCTTGTCGCACAATTGGCTGCAATCGGCCCAAGCGTAAAAAGCGCCATCGGGCTGCACCGGAATGTCAAAACCCAGCACTTGCAGTGCGGGAATGAAGTAGTCGCGCCGGGCCTTGAATTCAGCACGGCGGCGTTCGTATTCGGCCAGGCTGTCTGGGTCAAAGCAGGCCAGCGCGGCGTGTTGTGACACGGTGCTGGCGCAGATGAACAGGTTTTGCGCCAGGCGCTCGACCACCGGCACCAAGGCTTCGGGCACCACCATCCAGCCCAGGCGCCAGCCGGTCATGTTGAAGTATTTGCTGAAGCTGTTGATGCTGATGATCTGGTCATCGATGGCCAGCGCGGTGTGGCCAAAGGTTTCGTCGTAGCTCAGGCCCAGATAGATTTCATCGATGATGGTCACGCCGCCATGCTCTTGCACCACTTGGTGGATGCGGCGCAGCTCGTCCGGCGCGATGGAGGTGCCGGTCGGATTCGATGGTGAGGCCAGCAACACGCCGCGCGTTTTGTCCGTCCAGGCGGCGCGCACCTTGTCGGCGCTCAGTTGGTAGCGCTCGGCGGCGGTGGTCGGGATCAGCACGGCGGTGCCTTCGGCGGCGCTGACGAAGTGGCGGTTGCACGGGTAGCTCGGGTCGGGCATCAGCACTTCGTCACCCGCGTCGATCAGCGCTAGGCAGGCCAGTTGCAGCGCGGCGGAGGCACCTGCGGTGATGACGATGCGCTGCGCCGGCACCTGCACGCCAAAGCGCTGCGCATACCAGCCGCTGATGCGCTCACGCAGTGCATCCAGGCCGAGCGACGGCGTGTACTGCGTGGCACCGCTGTGCACGGCGCGTGCGGCGGCGTCTTGCACCCGTGGCGGCGCGGTGAAGTCCGGCTCGCCAATGTTCAGGAAAATCATCGGCGTGCTGCCATGCGCCACTTCGCGCGCCAGTTCTTGGGCGGCTTTGGCCACTTCCATGACATAGAACGGTTCAATGCGCTCGGCGCGGCGGGATATTTTCATGCAGTGGTCTGGGCCGCACGCGGCGGCAGAAGGTCAGGGGCGCGCCATGCCATTTGGTTCCAGCACAGCGCAGGGTTTACTTCAGGCGGCGGGGGTGTCCAGCGCGTCCGCCTCGCCTGTGTCGCTGGCTGGGGGAGGCGCTGCACGGCTGGAGGCTGACGGCACGCCCGGCCGGCCTTTGTCGGCCGCTACTTCCGTGGCGCGCAATTGGGGCGCCAGGCCACCCAGCACGGCGTTGACGTATTTGTGGCCGTCGGTGCCGCCAAAGTCCTTGGTCAGTTCGATGCACTCGTTCAGCACCACGCGCCAGGGCACGTCGGGGCAATGCTGAAATTCAAACACGCCCATCCACATGGCGGCGTGCTCCACCGGCGAGATTTCCTCCATCTTGCGGTCGAGCAGCGGTGTGATCAGCGCGTCCATATAAGCGCCGGTTTCGATGCAGCCGTGCAATACGGTGTTGTAGTGCGCCGCATCGGCCTTGTGAAAGCCCGACAGGTCGCGCGTGAAGGCGTCAATGGCCTCGGCGCTGTTGCGACCCACCAGATGCTGATAGAGCGCTTGCAGCACAAATTCGCGGGCGCGGCTGCGGCTGGATTTGGACGCTGTCTTGCGCGCGCCGGCGCTGGCGGGGACGCGGCGCTGGGGGCCGGAGGCCGACGGGGTAGGGGCGGAGGGGGCGTTGTCGCTCACGAAAGTTCTTTCAGCAGGTTGGCCATCTCGACCGCCACATAGGCCGCGTCGCGGCCTTTTTCGGTTTGCCGCTCGACCGCTTGGTCGAGGTCTTCGGTGGTCAGAATGGCATTGGCCACCGGGATGCGGTAGTCCAGCGCAATGCGCGAGACGCCGGCGCCCGATTCATTGGCCACCAATTCAAAGTGGTAGGTTTCGCCGCGAATGATGCAGCCTAGCGCAATCAGCGCATCAAACTCGTCGCGCTCGGCCAGGGCTTGCAGGGCGGTGGGTATTTCCAGTGCGCCGGGCACCACCACATGGGTGATGTGCTCTTCGCGCACGCCCAACTCCAGCAGCTGGCTGCGGCAGGCGTCGGCCAGAGCGTCGGTGATGCTTTCGTTGAAACGCGCCTGCACCAGGCCGATATGCAAGTCGCTGCCATCGCAGCGCTCAGCGCTGCCTTTTTCTGCATCAAACATTTTTATTATTCCTTCGGGATATAGCCAGTGATTTCAAGTCCGTAACCCGCCATGCTGGGCATGCGTCGGGGCTGGCCCATGAGCTGCATTTTTTGCACGCCGCAGTCGCGCAGGATTTGCGCGCCGACGCCGTAGGTGCGCAGATCCATGCGGCCGCGTTCGGGCGCCTGGGCGGCGCGTGCCTTGCCTTCAAATTGTTCTAACAGCTGGGCTGCGCTTTCGCCGCAGTTGAGTAGCACGGCTACGCCGCGCCCTTGCTCGGCGATGTATTGCAGGCTGGTGTCCAGCCCCCAGGAATGCATGGCGCGGTTGACTTCGAGGGCGTCGAGTACCGACAGCGGCTCGTGGACGCGCACCGGAATGGATTCGTCTGCTTGCCATGCGCCCTTGACCAGCGCGATGTGCACGGCTTGGCTAGGGCCGTCGCGGAAAGCATGGGCCATGAATTCGCCAAAAGCCGTGTGCAGCGGGCGCGAGCCGACCTTTTCGACCAGCGATTCGGTGCGGATGCGGTGCTCGATCAGGTCGGCAATGGTGCCAATCTTCAGGCCGTGCTCTGCAGCAAACAGCTGTAAGTCAGGCAGACGGGCCATGGTGCCGTCGTCTTTCATGATCTCGCAGATCACCGAGGCGGGGCTGCAGCCGGCCAGTGCCGACAGGTCGCAGCCCGCTTCGGTGTGGCCGGCGCGCATCAGCACGCCGCCGTCCACGGCTTGCAGGGGAAAAATATGCCCTGGTTGCACCAAGTCGGTAGCTTGGCTGCCTGCCGCCACGGCCGCCTGCACGGTGCGCGCGCGGTCGGCGGCCGAGATGCCGGTGGTTACGCCCTCGGCCGCTTCAATCGAGACGGTGAACGCGGTGCTGTAGACGGTGCCGTTGCGCGCTGCCATCGGCGGCAGCTTTAAAAATTCGCAGCGCTCACGCGTCAGCGTCAGGCAGATCAGGCCACGGCCAAAACGGGCCATGAAGTTGATGGCCTCGGGCGTGACATGGTCGGCGGCCAGTACGAGGTCGCCTTCGTTTTCGCGGTCTTCTTCATCGATGAGGATGACCATGCGCCCGGCGCGCATTTCGGCCACGATGTCTTGCACCGGCGAGATGGGTGCGGGGGTAAGGGGGGAGGTCATGGACGCTTTCTTGGGTAAACCACAGTGGGCCGCAGTGGTGCGCAGCGTGTCATGCAAGCTCCCCGGTGCTGGCGCCAGACGGCAAGACCGGCTGTCGCCAACGCCCCAAAGAACATGCGATGCGGCGCTGCCGCACGGTGAACCGGTGTGCTGCACAGCACGTCGATGCAAAAAGGCACAATTTTAGTGCAGCAGGGCACGGTGTGTATCCAAGGCCCTGCGGCCAGCCACGCTGACGGTGTCAGAGGCGCCCGCTTGAGCCCCGGCGGGCCAGATCTCTCTGGAGGGTATGCAGGGATATGAAATACAGGTCAAAATGGCCTCTAGACCAATGAATATAAGCGCTTTTAGCTATATATTTTAATGTCCTGTGGCGCCAGCGCTGCAGCCGCTGCCAGTCGCGCTATGCTGGCACCAGACGCCCAACTGCGGCCTGGCAGGCCCCCCGAGTACGGGTGCCCTACGAAAGGAAGCCATGCGATTGCTGCTGGTCGAAGACGACACCATGATCGGTGAGACCGTGCAGGACTTGCTGCGCGCCGAGCACTACGCCGTGGACTGGGTGCGCGACGGTGACGCCGCTGATACGGCGCTGCGCACGCAGACCTACGACCTGGTGCTGCTCGATTTGGGGCTGCCCCGGCGCGACGGTCTGGAGGTGCTGCGCGCCTTGCGTGCGCGCAAGAACCGCACGCCGGTGCTGGTGGCGACGGCGCGCGATGGCGTGGCGCAGCGCATCGCCGGGCTGGACGCCGGGGCGGACGATTACGTGCTCAAGCCGTATGACCTGGATGAACTGCTGGCGCGCATCCGCGCCCTGCTGCGCCGCGCCGCCGGGCGCGCCGAGCCGGTGTACGAGCACCGCGGTGTGAGCATTGCACCGGCCACGCGCGAGGCCAGCGTCAATGGCTCGCCGGTGCAGCTGTCGTCACGCGAATGGGCGGTGCTCGAACCTTTGCTGGCACGCCCCGGCAGTGTGCTGTCGCGCGCTCAGCTGGAAGAAAAGCTCTACGGTTGGGGCGAGGAAATCAACAGCAACGCGGTTGAGGTCTATATCCACGGCCTGCGCAAAAAGCTGGGTGCCGAGCTGCTGCTGAACGTGCGCGGTGTCGGCTACATGGTGCCCAGGCAATGACGGCGCGGCGGCCCTGGCTGCCCCGTGCGCCGCGCTCGCTGCGTGTGCGTCTATTGTTGTTTCTGCTGGGTACGGTGCTGCTGTCGGCGCTGTTGCAGGGCGCTCTGGCGTATCGCAGCGCGCTGGCCGAGGCCGATGTGCTGTTTGACTACCAGATGCAGCAAATGGCCTTGGCCCTGCGTGCCGGCCTGCCAGTCAACGCCACCGGGCTGGCTGCCGAAGGGCGCGGCGAAGAGGGGGACCCGGAGTTTGTGGTGCAGGTCTGGAGCAACGAGGGGCTGCGGATTTTTGAATCGGCGTTTGGCACCACGCTGCCGCAGGTGGCGGTGCTGGGTTTTACCAAGGTGCATACGCACGGTCAGGACTACCGCGTTTTCTCCTTGCAGACCCGTGCGCAGGTGATCCAGGTAGCGCAGGCCATGGTGGTGCGCCAAGCCATGGCGCGCACGCTGGCCTGGCGCACCATGGCCCCGGTGGCGCTGATGGTGCCGCTGCTGGTACTGGCGGTGTGGTGGGTGGTCGGGTCTTCGCTGGCGCCGGTCGAACGCGTGCGCCGCCAGCTGGCGCAGCGGCGTGCGCCCGACCTCGGGCCGGTGATGGCAGAAGACCTGCCTGACGAAGTGCAGCCGCTGGTGCAAGAGCTCAATCTGCTGTTCTTGCGCGTGCAGCAGGCCTTTGTGGCACAGCAGAATTTTGTTGCCGACGCCGCACACGAACTGCGTTCGCCGCTGGCGGCGCTCAAGCTGCAAGTGCAAGGCCTGCAGCGCGCCGCCGATGCCGACACGCGCCACGTCGCTGTGGCGCGCCTGTCGGCCGGCATTGACCGCGCCGCCCGTCTGGTCGAACAACTGCTGGAGCTGGCGCGCCACGAAGCCAGTGCGGCGGCGGGCGCGCCGCTGCACGCCGTGCCGCTGTTGGAGGTAGTGCAGTGGGCACTGGCCGATGCGGCGCCGGCCGCCCAGGCGCGCCAGATCGACTTGGGCCTGGGCACGGCAGACGCAGCGAGCGTGCCGGGTCAGCCTGAGGCGCTGCGCATTTTGCTGCGCAACCTGCTGGACAACGCCCTCAAATACACGCCGCCGGGAGGCCGTGTCGATGTGCACCTTGACGCAGCGCCAGACGCGGTGACGCTGGCGGTCGAGGACAGCGGCCCGGGCATTGCGCCCTCAGAGCGCACGCGCGTGCTGGATCGTTTTTACCGCGTGCCCGACGCTCCAGCCGCTGCTGGCAGCGGCCTGGGGCTGGCCATCGTGCGCTCGATTGCGCAGCAGCATGGCGCCGCGTTGTTGCTGGATGCCTCGCCACAGCTGGGCGGCTTGCGCGTGCGCCTGCAGTTTGCGCCGCCCTCGCAGCCGGTACCGGCACTGCCGGCTGCGGGGGCGGCATGACGCGGCTGGCGCTGCTCTCGGGCCTGGGCCATGCACTGCTGGTGGCGGCCAGTTTGCTGGTGTATGTGCTGGCCACGCGCATTGGCCACCAATACCGCCATCCGTCGGCGGCACTGGCCTGGGTGTTGGGCATGGTGGCCTTTCCGTATGTCACGCTGCCGTTGTTTCTGTTCTTTGGCACGCGCAAATACGCCCGTCCGCCGCGCCACCGTTTTGCGTCCGAGCCTTTGTCCGCCGCGGTGCCGACCGGTGCGCCGCCCTGGGCTACGCGCTTGCTTGCCGGCATGGAGTTGGCGCCGGCCGAGCGCAATGGCCCGATCACCTTCCAGGAGGACGGCGTTGCCTCGTTGCAGGCGCTGCTGGATTTGATCGATTCGGCCGAGCACACGCTGGAGTTGGGCACTTTCCTGTATGGCAACGACGCCGTCGGTCGCACCATCACAGCGGCGTTAGTGCGTTGCGTGCAACGCGGTGTCACCACCCGGCTGCTGCTGGATGCGGTGGGCAGCTTCCAGACGCCCCGGCGCCAATTGCACCAGTGGCTGCGCGCGGGGGTGCGGGTGCGCCGCTTCATGCCGCTGCTGCGCAACCCCCTGCGCGGGCGCACCAATCTGCGCAACCACCGCAAGGTGGCGGTGGCCGATGGCGTGCGGCTGTGGAGCGGCGGGCGCAACCTGGCGGTGGAGTATTTCACCGGGGATACGGGCCAGAGCGCCTGGATTGATTTGAGTTTTGTCGTGCATGGACCGCTGGCAGCGCAGGCGCAGGCGCAGTTCCGTGCCGACTGGCACACCGCCGGCGGGCGCCCTTTGCGTTTCAACCGTGTGCCGCTGTTGCCCGATGCTGGCGCACCGGCGCAGGGCGCGCTGGTGCAGTGGGTGCCCAGCGGCCCTGACCATGCCGACGACACGGTGCACGCCTTGCTGATGTCGGGCGCCTACCAGGCGCAGCAGCGCATCCGCGCCGTGACGCCGTACTTTGTCCCGGACGACGCTCTGCTCGACGCCTGGTGTCTGGCGTGTCGGCGCGGTGTGCAGGTCAGCGTGCTGCTGCCAGCACGCTCCAACCACCGCCTGGCCGATTGGGCGCGTGAGCGGGCGCTGCGCCAACTGGTCGCTGCCGGTGTGCAGGTGTGGCTGGCGCCCGGCATGTTGCACGCCAAGGCGGTAGTGATGGACGAGGAGCTGGCGCTGTGCGGCTCACTGAACCTGGATGGACGCAGTCTGTTTTTGAACTACGAATCGATGGCGGCGTTTTATGGCGCCACCGAAGTGCAATGGCTGAGCGATTGGTTTGATCGCCAGATGGCGCAGGCTGTGCCCTATCACGCGCGCCGGCCTTCGTGGCTGCGCGATATTTTTGAAGGCGTGGTGCGGGCGGTGGCGTTTCAGTTGTGACGAGATTTTCCCCGCCGGTGCACCGGCCATAAATAGCAGTGTTTTATGGCTCAAGCCCTTATCCAGTCAGCGCTTACAGCTATAAAAAAGAGCGCCTGGGCGCTCTTGTCAGGGCGGCTGCAGTGCGCTCAGGTGGCCGCTGCGTCGGCCAGGATTTGCAGTGCGTCGCTGACATCGCTGGCGGACACGCCTTCGGTTAGCTGCAGGTGGGCGGCGCTGTCTTGCCATGCCGCCGGTGCGGCTTGTTGCAGTTGGGCAATGGCTTGGCCTGCGGCCTTGGGGGCGTCAAAGCCGGTACTTTGCAGCAGCAGACGGCCTTCGGCTGAGACCAGCTTGAAGTAGAACTTGCCGTCTTGCTCGCGGTACTGCTTGAATGCGGGCAGGGCGGTTTTGCTGGTTTTGGCCGCTTTGGGGGTGGCCACCTGTACCAGACTGCGCAGGCCGACGGCAGTGCGCAACTCGCGCAAAAACGGTGTGGCCAGGGCACGCGCACGCTCGGCGCCGGCCAGCAGGGTCTGCTCGATGTGCGCCGGGTTCTGGATCAGTTCCTGGTATTGCGCACGCATCGGGGCGATCACCCCATCGACACGCTCCAGCAGCAACTGTTTGGCATCGCCCCAGGCCATGCCGTCGGCGTATTGCTGGCGCAGGGCGGCAGTTTCGTCGCTGCTGGCAAAGGCCTGGTAGATCTGGAACAGCGCTGAGCCTTCGGTGTCTTTGGGCTCGCCCGGCGCGCGCGAGTCGGTGACGATGCCGCCAATCAGCTTGCGCAATTGTTCGCGGCTGCTGAACAACGGGATGGTGTTGTCGTAGCTCTTGCTCATCTTGCGCCCGTCTAGGCCGGGCAGCGTGGCCACATGCTCGTCCACCGCCGCTTCGGGCAGCACGAAGTGCTCGCCATACAGGTGGTTGAAGCTGGCGCCCATGTCGCGCGCCATTTCAATGTGCTGGATCTGGTCGCGCCCCACGGGCACTTGGTGCGCCTTGAACAGCAAGATGTCGGCGGCCATCAGTACCGGGTACATGAACAACCCAGCGGTCACGCCGTCGTCGCCATCGCGACCAGCGGCTTGATTTTTGTCTTGCGAGGCCTTGTAGGCGTGCGCGCGGTTGAGCAGGCCCTTGCCGGTGACGCAGGTCAGCAGCCAGGTCAGCTCCGGGATTTCAGGAATGTCGGACTGGCGGTAAAACGCTACCCGCTCCGGGTCCAGACCGGCGGCCAGCCAGCTGGCCGCAATCTCCAGTGTCGAGCGCTGGATGCGCGCCGGGTCTTCGCACTTGATCAGGGCGTGGTAGTCGGCCAGAAAATAAAAACTCTCCACCCCCGGCGTTTGGCTGGCGGCGACAGAGGGGCGAATGGAGCCGACAAAATTGCCCAGATGGGGCGTGCCGGTGGTGGTGATGCCGGTGAGGTAGCGCGTGGTGCTCATGAAAACAGGATCTGAAGGGGTCTGCAAAAAAAATCAGCAAGAACGGCCAGGGGCCAGCGTCAAGCCAGCGTAAAAACTAGCGCAACAAGGTGGCCAGCGGGCTCATCAGCAGGCTCAGTGCGCCGTAGCCCAGCGACATCAGCGGGCGCAGCCACAGTGTGCTGACGACGCCGGCCAGCACCAGCGCCATGACGATGAAAAAGCCCCAGGGCTCGATGCGCGACACCAGTTGTGCCTGCTTCCACGGCAGCAGGCCGACCAGAATACGCCCACCGTCCAGCGGTGGCAGCGGAAACAGGTTGAACGCCCACATCACCAGATTGACCAGCACACCGCCCTGCGCCATCTTGATGAAAAACGGCTCCTGCACGCCCATGCCGATCAGCAACACCAGCATCAGCGCCCAAAAAACAGCCTGGGCAAAGTTCGATGCCGGCCCGGCCAGGGCGACCCAGACCATGTCGCGCTTGGGATTGCGCAGGTTGTCAAAATTGACTGGCACCGGCTTGGCGTAGCCAAACAGAAAGGCGCCCGAAGTGGCGAAGTACAGAATCAGCGGCATCAAGATGGTGCCGACCGGGTCAATGTGCTTGAGCGGGTTGAGGGTGACACGACCGAGCCGGTAGGCCGTGTTGTCGCCATAGTGGCGCGCAGCATAGCCATGGGCGGCTTCATGCACGGTAATGGCAAACAACACCGGCAAGGTGTAGATCAGAACGGTTTGGATGAGATGAGAGATGTCCACCGGCGGCATTGTCGCATTGCCTTTGGCGCTGCGCTGACACTGTCTTCAAACGTGTTTACAGACCCAGCGCCGACAGGCTGCCGCCCCCTTCGCGCAACACCAGCGGATCGCCACCGTTGTCCATGGGCGTCAGATCAATGACAGTGGTGGGTTGGAGCGGGCAGGCGCCGGCATCAAGGATGCCGTCAATCAGGCGTTCGTAGCGGCTGCGGATGTCCTGCGCGTCGTTCAGCGGCTCGGTCTCGCCGGCCGGAATCAGCGTCGTCGCCAGCAGCGGGCCGCCGTGCAGCTCCAGCAGCATTTGCAGACCCTTGCGGTCGGGCACGCGCAGGCCGATGGTTTTGCGCGACGGATGGCTCAGGCGCCGCGGCACTTCCTTGGAGGCTTCCAGAATGAAGGTGTACGGCCCCGGCGTGGCCAGTTTCAGCAGACGAAACTGCCGGTTATCGACACGTGCGTAGTTGGCCAGCTCCGACAGGTCGCGGCACAACAGTGTCAGGTGGTGTTTTTCGTCCACCTGGCGGATGCGGCGCAGCCGGTCCACGGCGGCCTTGTTATCCAACTGGCACACCAGGGCGTAGCTGGAGTCGGTGGGTACGGCCAGGATGGCGCCCTTTTGCAGCAGCGCAGCAGCTTGCTTGAGCAGGCGCGGCTGTGGGTTATCAGGGTAGATTTCAAAAAGCTGTGCCATGGCCTGCAGTCGTCAGATGTTGTTGTTAAGGTGCGTGTTGGATGCGCTCGGCCAGCAACTCCCACACTGGCGTGACCCCACTGGGCAGGGGCGGCAGGCTACCCAGATCGGTGTGCGATTCATCCGGGCTGTGAAAGTCGCTGCCGCGCGATGCGGCCAGGCCAAATTCGCGCGCCATGTCGGCGTACTCGGCATATTCCGCCACTGAGTGGCTGCCGGTCACCACTTCCACCCCCTGACCACCGTGCTGTTTGAACTCCGAGAACAGGGCAAATTCTTCGTTCGCTGTCAGCCGGTAGCGCGCCGGGTGCGCAATTACCGCCATGCCGCCGGCCTGCGTGATCCAGCGCACTGTATCGCCCAGAGCCGCCCAGCGGTGCGGCACAAAGCCAGGTTTGCCCTCGATAAGGTACTTGCGAAATACCTCGCCGGTGTCTTTGCACACCTTGGCGTCGATCAGGAAACGGGCAAAGTGCGTGCGCGAGATCAATTCTGGGTTACTGACATATTTCAGTGCGCCTTCATAGGCGCCGCCGATACCGACGCGGGCCAGGTCTTGCGCCATCTCTTGTGCGCGGGTGTCGCGCCCGCCCCGGGTGGCGGCCAGGCCTTGCGCCAAGGCGGCGTTGTTGGCATCAAACCCCAGCCCGACGATATGGACAGTGGTGTTGGCAAATGAGACAGAAATTTCGGTGCCGGTCAAGTAGTCCATGGCGTGCGCTTGCGCCGCCGCCGCCGCACGCTGCTGGCCGCCAATTTCGTCGTGGTCGGTCAAGGCCCACAGCTGCACGCCATTGCGCTGGGCGCGGGCCGCCAGTGCTTCGGGCGTCAAGGTGCCGTCTGACACGACAGAGTGGCAGTGCAGGTCGGCGTTGAGAGAGGTAGGCACGCCTGGATTGTAGGTCGCAGGGGCAGGGTTTGCCGCGCCACGATGACACGGGGGTGGGTCTCTACCAACAAGAAAATAAGTGTTTTATGTGTAAGATAAATGTAATTAAAAGTTCTGCGCACGCATAAGCTCACCTGAAAAAAGCAGGCGTTGGCAGTTTATTTTTTGAAAGCAACCATGAATTTCAACAACATCCCTGTCGCGCACAAGCTGTGGGCGATCATTCTGGGTCTGATGCTGACCTTGCTGGGTTTGGGATCGGGCCTTTTCTATTTCGTTGAAAAAACCGGCGATGACGTCGCTCAAACCATCCAGTTCAACGAAGACCGCATCTCTTTGGCACTGCGCTGGAAGGGTCTGAGCCAGCTGAACATCGAGCGCGCCTACGTCATTGCAGTCTCCAGCGATGATGAATTGATCTTGCATACCCAGACGCTGGTCGAAGCCAGCCAGAAAGATGTCGCTGCGCTGCAAAAGCAACTCGAAGCGGCGGCTTTTTCCGAGCAGGACAAGGAGCTGCTGGCGCGCATGAATGGGCAGCGCCAGCAGATGCGCGAATTCAGCCTCAAGGCCCAGGACGCGCGGCAGGCCGGCGGCATGGAAGGTGCGGTGCAAATCATTCAAGAAAAATTCAAACCCGTGGCGGTGCAATACGCAGCGTCCCAGGACACTTTCGTGCAATTGCAGGAAGGTCAGCGCGACCAAGCCAAGCTCGCTGGTGATCGCCAGCGCACCCTGGCCCACTGGATAGGTGCGGGGTTGGCATCGGTGCTGCTGATACTTGGTATGTTGCTGGCCACGCTGTTGGTGCGTTCCATCACGCGGCCGCTGCAGCGCGCGGTTGAGCTGACCGATCACATTGCCGCGGGCGACCTGACCGCCAGCGCCCACGACGACCGCAAGGACGAGCTGGGCCATCTGCTGCGCTCGCTGTCGGCCATGGCGGCGCGCCTGCGCGGCGTAGTGGGAGAGGTGCGCTCGGGGGTGGAATCAGTGTCCACCGCCTCGACGCAAATTGCCATGGGCAACCAAGACTTGTCGGCACGCACTGAGCAAACGGCCGCCAATCTACAAGAAACCGCTGCCAGCATGGAGCAACTCACTGCGACCGTGACCCAGTCTGCCGACACCGCACGCCAGGCCAATCAGCTCGCCGGTACTGCTGCGCAAGCCGCCACGCGCGGCGGCGAGGTGGTCGGGCAAGTGGTGGCCAGCATGGAGCAGATCACCAGCAGCTCGCGCAAGATCGCCGACATCATCAGCGTCATTGACTCGATTGCCTTTCAGACCAACATCTTGGCCTTGAACGCCGCTGTTGAAGCAGCACGCGCGGGCGAGCAGGGACGCGGTTTCGCCGTCGTTGCCAGCGAAGTGCGCAGTCTGGCTGGGCGCTCGGCCGATGCGGCCAAAGAGATCAAGGCGCTCATCAACGCCTCAGTGCAGAACGTCGAATCAGGCTCGCAGCAGGTGGCGCAGGCCGGCGCCAGCATGACCGAGATCGTCAGCAGTGTGCAGCGCGTCAGCGATCTGATCGGCGAGATCACCGCTGCTGCCACCGAGCAGCGCGACGGCATTTCGCAGGTCAACCAGGCGGTGACCAACCTCGATCAGATGACCCAGCAAAACGCCGCGCTGGTGGAGGAGTCCACCGCCGCTGCCACCGCCATGCGCGACCAGGCCCAGCATCTGGCGCAGGTGGTGTCGGTCTTCAATGTCGGTGCCGGCACAGTGACAGCTCCTGTGACCGATGCCGCCCTAGCGCGCACGCGGCTCACTTCAGCCAAAGCCGCATCGTCCTCAGCTTCCCCAGCGCCGCGCGCACTGCAGTCCAGGCCCCAAGTTGCTGTCCCCGCCCCTCCTGCAGGCACCTTGGTTGCGCCGCCCCGGACGGTACCCAGCCGCCCCGCCGTTGCCGCGCCGAGCACCCAACGTGCGACTGCGGCGCCCGTCGCCCACCGCACCGCCGCTGTACCGCGCTTGCCGTCAGCGACATCATCCCGGCCCTCGGTGGTGGCGGCGGCGGACGACGACTGGGAAAGCTTTTGATTCCGTAGCCATTCAGGTCTGCGCGCCTTCAATCAAAAACTGCACCTTGCGCTCGCCGCGCCATTCATTCACGTCCAGCCGAAAGGCCAGCAGCACTTTGCTCGGTAGCTGGTCGGTGTGCCCAAACCAGACGCCATCGACTGGCTGGCCGTGGTGCAGCAACTTCAGCGACAGGTGATTTTTGTCGGCACCGACCAGGCGCTGGCTGAGCACCTGCACTTCTTCGCTGAAGGTCGGCGGCGCAAAGCCTTGGCCCCAGACCTCGCGGTGCAGCGTATCGACCACATCGGCACGGCAGTATTGCGGCGCCAGCGGGCCATCGGTGGCGATGCGCTCGGTCAGGGTGGCGGCGTCCAGCCACTCGCTGGCGATGCGCGCCAGCGCCTGCTCAAACACCTCGAACTGACCCGCCGCAAGGGTGCAGCCCGCCGCCATGGCGTGGCCGCCAAATTGCAGCAGCACGCCGGGGTGGCGCTTGGACACCAAATCAATCGCATCGCGCAGATGAAAGCCCGGAATCGAGCGGCCCGAGCCTTTGAGTTCGCCTTCATGGCCGGGCGCGCTGCTGGCGGCAAAGACAAACGTCGGCCGGTGCAGCTTGTCTTTGATACGCGAGGCCACGATGCCGACCACGCCTTGATGAAAATCCGCGTCAAACACGCTGATGGCAGGCGGCGGGTTGTCGTCCTCGTTGAACAAGTTTTCCGCCAGCAGCAGTGCTTGATCGCGCATTCCGCCCTCAATATCGCGCCGTTCGCGGTTGATGCGGTCCAGCGTGCGCGCCAGTGCGTCGGCGCGCCCGGCGTCGTCGGTCAGCAGGCATTCGATGCCAATCGTCATATCCGCCAAGCGTCCGGCAGCGTTGATGCGTGGGCCCAAGGCAAAGCCAAAGTCGAAGGTGGTAGCCACCGCCGCTTTGCGCCCGGCGACGTTGAACAGCGCCGCCATACCGGCGGGCATATGACCGGCACGGATACGTTTCAGACCCTGCGCCACCAAACGGCGGTTATTGGCGTCCAACACTACCACGTCGGCCACGGTGCCTAAGGCGACCAGCGGCAGCAGCGCGTCGAGTTTCGGCTGCGAGGCCGTATCAAAAAAACCCCGCGCGCGCAGTTCGGAGCGCAGCGCCAGCAGCACATAAAACACCACGCCAACCCCCGCCAAATGCTTGCTGGCAAAACTGCAGCCGGGCTGGTTGGGGTTGACGATGGCGTCCGCAAAGGGCAGTTGCGCAGCGGCCAGGTGGTGGTCGGTGACGACGACGCGCATCCCCAGCGTTTGGCCCTGCGCTACGCCTTCGACGCTGCTGATGCCGTTGTCCACAGTCATCAATACATCCGCGCCGCGCTGTTTCACGCGCTCGGCAATCGGTGCGGTCAAACCATAGCCGTCGATCACCCGGTCGGGCACCAAATAATCGACATGGCGTGCGCCCAGCAAGCGCAGACCACGCACCGCTACGGCGCAGGCGGTCGCGCCGTCGCAGTCGTAGTCGGCCACGATGCACAAGTGCTGGTCTTGAGCGATAGCGTCGGCCAGCAGCGCGGCGGCAGTTTGAATGCCGTGCAGACCAGTCGGCGGCAGCAGACGTGCCAGACCATCGTCCAACTCGGCGGCGCTGCCCACGCCGCGCGCGGCATACAGCTGCGCCAACAGCGGGTGGACGCCCGCTTGCTCCAGCGCCCAAGCGGCGCGGGGAGGAATGTCTCGTGCTATTATTTTCATAGCTTATAGCGCACGTCTTTAAATGGCTGGAGGCCAAAAAGGCTTGAAATACGCTGGCGCAGGCTGCGCGGTGCGGTGTGCCAACTGAAGGCGCTGCATTCGCCGCACAGCGTCAGTTGCGCTGTGCTGCCACGGGCGACCTGCGCGGCCAGATCGGCCACGGGGCCGGCGTCCAACTGCTGCCAGGCGCTGGCCCAAGCAGCCCAGTCTTCACGCAAAGCGGCGTCGCGCAGGCTCAGCGGCATCTGCGGTGCGGGTGATTTTGGCGTGGCTGTTGCTGGTAAGCGCCCTGCGCCGTGTACCCAAAAAGCGTTGACGGTCGGCTGGCGCAGCGCCTCGCGTGCCTCGTTCCACGGGTGGGTGTAGAGCAGCATTTGCATTTCGCTGTGCAGGCGGCGCAGCACCGGGTGCTGCTCGGCGGCTTGCAGCCAAGCGCGCACATCGCGGTGCAGCACGCGCTCCAGCGAGGTGCTGACCAGGTCGGCAAACACCTCGCCGTGCGCCAGCCAGCGGGTGGGCTGGTCATAGAGCAGCGTGATACCGTCTTGCTCAAACCACGGTGCCATCACTGCCAGCAGCGCGCGTGAACTGGCCTCGTCCAACCCCAGTGCCAGCGGGTCGTGCAGCGTGATGTGGTCGGTGCTGACCTGCCAATGGCAGGGGGTGATGAAGGCCCAGGCGGCGTTGTCCGGGGCCGAAGGAGCGATAGTGGCTGCGGTGTCGCTGTGGCGCACATGCCACGCTGCCCACGCCAGATGGCCGTCGGCGCCAGGCAAACCCAGCGCGCGCGCCAGGGCGCGTTCGTGTGGCGGCGAGGGGCTTTCTTCGTCACCGACATCGCCGGCCAGCGGCGACAGGCGCGCCAGCAGGCGCTCTAAGTGGGGCAGGGCGAGGCTGGCGAGCGCCTGTTGGCCACCGGCAGACTGCACGGCGGCATAAGGAATCAACAAATGGGGGGTGTCCGACATGGCGGCATTTTGCGGGATGCCACAATCGCCGGCTCATGCAAATTCCCTACGAACTGGCCTTGGGCTGGCGCTACACCCGCGCCGGCCGCGCTACGCGGCGCAACGGCTTTATCTCTTTTATTTCGGGTGTCTCCATGCTGGGCATTGCGCTCGGGGTGGCGGCGCTGATCATCGTGCTCAGTGTGATGAACGGCTTTCAAAAAGAAGTGCGCGACCGCATGCTCAGTGTCGTCTCGCACATCGAAATTTTTGCCCCCGGCGGTGCGGCGCTGCCTGACCCACAGCGCACCCTGGCGGAGGCGCGCAGTAATCCACAAGTGGTCGGTGCGGCGCCGTTTGTCGCGGCGCAGGCGCTGCTGGCGCGCGGCGAGGACATGAAAGGCGCGCTGGTGCGCGGCATCGACCCGGCGCACGAGGGCGAAGTCACTGACTTGGCCGCTGCCAAT
Source organism: Simplicispira psychrophila DSM 11588 (assembly GCF_000688255.1). Lineage (GTDB taxonomy): Bacteria > Pseudomonadota > Gammaproteobacteria > Burkholderiales > Burkholderiaceae_C > Simplicispira > Simplicispira psychrophila. Next base: position 114,935 of record NZ_JHYS01000006.1, read on the forward strand.
GCCGCCGCCATTGCGCAACTGGTGCCGGGTGAATTTCGCGTGGTGCTGGGGGCGGAACTAGCGCGCTCGCTGGGAGTGATCACCGGCGATGTCGTCACGCTGATTGCGCCCTCCGGCCAAGTGACACCGGCCGGGGTGGTGCCGCGCCTCAAGCAGATGACGGTGGCCGGCACCTTTGATTCGGGCCACTATGAATACGACTCGGCGCTGGTGCTGCTGCACCACCAGGATGCCGAGCGTATTTTTCGCCTCGAAGGGCCGACCGGCATCCGCCTCAAATTGAAGGACTTGCACCAGGCGCGTGCCGTCGCCTACGAGCTGGCTGGCAGCCTCAGCGGCGACCTGCTGATCCGCGACTGGACGCAGCAGAACAAAACCTGGTTTGCCGCTGTCGAGCTGGAGAAACGCATGATGTTCATCATCCTGACGCTGATCGTCGCCGTGGCGGCGTTCAACCTGGTGTCCACGTTGGTGATGACGGTGACCGACAAGCGCGCCGACATCGCCATCCTGCGCACGCTGGGCGCCAGTCCGCGCAGCATCATGGGCATTTTTGTGGTGCAGGGCGCCATGGTCGGCGTGATTGGCACGCTCAGCGGCTTGCTGTTGGGGCTGCTGATTGCGGTCAACATTGACGTCATCGTGCCGGCGCTGGAGTCGCTGTTACAGGCCAACTTCTTGCCCAAAGACATCTACCTGATCAGCAAAATGCCCAGCGACCCGCAAAGCAGCGACATCCTACCGATTGCCATCATCTCGCTGGTGCTGTCGTTTTTAGCGACGCTGTACCCTAGCTGGCGCGCCAGCCGTGTCAATCCTGCGGAGGCATTGCGCTATGAATAACGAAGCTAGAACCGCACTCCCTATAAGCGTTGCAGCCCAAAACGACTTAAAAAAAGTCGTATTGCAAGTGCGCGGCCTGACCAAGCGCTTTACCGAAGGGCGCCTGGACGTCACCGTGCTGCAAGGTGTCGATCTGGATGTGTATGCCGGCGAGACGCTGGCCATCGTTGGCGCCTCGGGATCGGGCAAGAGCACGCTGCTGCACTTGATGGGTGCGCTCGATGCGCCTACCGCCGGCAGCGTGCAACTGCTGGGCCAAGATTTGGCGCAGAAATCCGCCGCGCAGCAGGGCGTGCTGCGCAACCAGTACCTGGGCTTTGTCTACCAGTTTCACCACCTGCTACCGGAATTTAGCGCGCTGGACAACGTCGCCATGCCGCTGCGCATCCGCCGCCTGCCGTACGCCGAATGCACGCGCCAGGCCGCGCAAATGCTGGCCCACGTCGGCCTGACCGAGCGTGTGCAGCACCGCCCGGCGGAGCTGTCCGGCGGTGAACGCCAGCGCGTCGCCATTGCGCGCGCGCTGGTCACGCGCCCGGCCTGCGTGCTGGCCGACGAGCCCACCGGCAACCTCGACCGCAGCACGGCTGAGGGCGTGTTCCAACACATGCTGCAACTGGCGCGCGACCAAGGCACCGCCTTTGTGATGGTGACGCACGACGAAACCTTGGCCGCGCGCTGCGACCGCCAATTGCGTTTGGTCGCCGGCAAGCTGGTGCAGGCCGACGAAGTCTGAGAACCATGCAAGCCATCACCACCCCACAAGAGCTGCAACCGCTGCGCACCCACCCCGCTCTGTTGGTGCTGTGGGGCGGCGCCCACTGCGGCGTCTGCCAAACCATCCGCCCGCGCCTAGAAGCGCTGATGGCCGAGCACTTCGCCGCCGTCACGCTGGCCTATGTCGATTGCGCCGATGCGCCCGCTTTGTGCGCGCAAGAGGGGGTATTCAGCCTGCCGGTGCTGCGCTTGTACGTGCATGGCCAGCTGGCACTGGAATACGCGCGCAGTTTTAGCTTGCAGCAGGTGCTGGCCGATGTGGAGCGCGTGCTGGCGCTGGCGGCGGATTAGTGCGCCATGCCCGCTTGGATAGACACCCACTGCCACCTCGACGCGGCTGAATTTGCGCCTGACGTGGATGCGGTGCGTGCAGCAGCGCGGGCAGCGGGCGTGCAGCATTTGGTGATTCCCGGGGTCGAGCTGGCCCACTGCGACGCGGTGCAGGCACTGGCGCAGCGCCACGGCGACAGCTACGCGCTGGGCATCCACCCGCTCTATACCGGCTGCGCGGGCGATAGTGATGTGGCGGCGCTGGCGCAATTCTTGGAGCGTGTGCGCCATGACCCGCACTTGGTCGCGGTCGGCGAAATCGGCCTAGATTACTTCGTCCCCGGACTGGACGCCGCGCGGCAAGAGCAGTTTTACCGCGCGCAATTGCAACTGGCGCGGCGCTTCGATTTGCCGGTGATCCTGCACGTGCGCCGCTCTGCCGACCGACTGCTCAAAGGCTTGCGCGAGTTGCCGGTGCCGGGCGGCATCGCCCACGCTTTTAACGGCAGCTTGCAGCAGGCACGTGCTTTCATCGCGCTGGGCTTTAAGCTGGGATTTGGCGGCGCGCTGACCTTTGAGCGCGCGCTGCAACTGCGCCGTTTGGCGACCGAACTGCCGCCCGAAGCGCTGGTGCTAGAAACCGACGCCCCCGATATGCCGCCGCATTGGATTTACCGCACCGCCTTTGAGCGCGCCGCTGGCACGCCCCAAGGGCGCAACAGCCCGGCTGAGTTGCCGCGCATCGCCCAAGTGCTGGCGGATGTGCGTGGCGTGACGTTGGCGGCGCTGGCCGAGCAGACGTCAGCCAATGCGCTACAGGCGCTGCCGCGTTTGCACGGGCGGGTAAATATAAGTCAAAAGTGCCTCTAGCCCTTTAGATACGGGCGCTAGCAGCTATTTTTTTAATAGTGCAAATGCCCGTTTTTTAAGATGCGGTCAACCCCGAAAAAACCATATCGTTCCAGCTTTCCAGCAGCGATTGCTTCTCTTCGTCCGTGATCTTCTGCTCTTTCTCGCGCTCGCGCAGTTGGGTCAGCAGGGGCAGCAAATCCACCACGCTCGATTGCTGGTCAGGAATCACCTGCTCTTGCACGAGTTGGTTGTGCTCAAATTTTTGAATCCGCAGGGATTGCGTCAGGGTCTTGGTCAGGGTGGCGGCGACCGGTTCATCCTTTTCGTAACCGAGGTGAACCTGTGTGCTGGCGCTGTCCTCCACTTGCTTGAACAAATAGTTTTGCGACGCAGTGGTGGTGTCGAGCATCGGTTTATTGGTAGACACGAGAGACTGGTGGTATGCGGCCACCAGACGCGATTCTTGGGTTTGCGTCACGCCGCGCTGGCTCTTGTCTGCGCCAGTGATGGCGGTCGATTGGCTCAAGGTGTAGTGAAATTGGTCTACTTCTTGGCTGTGCCGTGGATTGGAGGCTTTTGGCGTGGCTGCCAGCACCGTCTTGAAGTCGGCCAGACCGGTCAACCAGCTTTTGTCCTCATCATTCCAAGCGCCGGAATCCATGGCCAACCCTTGCAGGCCGCCATCGGTGCTTTGCGCGCCGTAGGTGCTGTTCAGGGCTGAAAACGTGGACTTGAACATTTTGACCAAGCCCTCATCGGCCTTGCCACGCTCGGCCGCGCGGTCTATGCCGTCCAAGTAATGGCGCACCGCTTTGGCTTTTTGTGTGGCATCGCCCCACAAGGCCGGTTGGCGCAAGTCCGCTGACATGCGAATTTCGCCCTCTGCGCTGTTGATCTGAATATCGCGCGTATCGGCATCTGCCGTGAACTGGGCCCCCAGTTTTTCGTAGCGCAGGCCGTATTCGTTGCGGCCATAAATACTGGTTTTGAATTCAACGCTGGCAATGGCGCTTTTATCGAATTGCGCCAACGCTTCCAAGTCAATCTCTGTTTCACCGGCTGCCAGCCCTTGGATCGCTTTTTCAAATCCGCCGGCCATCGCGGCCAGCGCTTTGCGCTCTGGCGCAGTCAGGTCGCCGTCCACCTGAACATCTATGGAGATGCCTGTGCCGTTCAAGCTCGCTTCACGCTGATCCGAGATGGTCAGGGTGACGGTCGCGCCCGATTGGGTCTGGATGCGCAGTTCCACTCTTTCCGTGGGTGCGCCTTGAATGGAATACAGCGCATCGGTCGCGCGGGCCTGAATTTTTTCTTTGCTGCCGGGTGCGCCGACATTGGCTACGGTTTGACGGTAGCTTGATCCGGTGTTGCCAACGTGCTCCAGCAAAGCGGCACCCAGACCAGCCAGCCGGCTCTGCGCCGTGTGGCCGCTGGCGTTGCGGGCCATCACATTGCTGATGGCGTTGTTGGAGGACTGCTCCCACACCTGCAAGTTGCCGGGCTTGACGTGAATCATCCCCAGTGCCCCGTAAGTCAGGTCGTAACTCTGCTCTAGGGCTGCTGGCATTTGCTGCGTGACGACCAAAAAGGGCGCATCCGGCGTATTGCCTGCGGTTTGCGTCCGCGCCGTCAGGGTGACTGGGGTCGTTAGCGGAGCCAGTGCCTGCTGGACTGGCGGCGATTGCACTCGTGGCGGCGGCCGTGCCGCGATGGATAGGCTCCCCTCACTGCTTCCGGTACGGGGACTGATGGGAATAATGGAGATATTCATATCCATGATATTAATAGGGATTTATGGGGTATCAACTTTCTACCGCAGAACTGAAGCCTGAGGGTCAACGCCAAGCCCGCTGAATATCAAGGCTTGGTTCGCCACAAGTCGTGTCAAAACACATTGTGGAGCGCTTCTGCGCCATCGCACACAATGGCGGGCTGCGTCGCTTGGGGGATTGGCCCCCGCCCGCCGCCTGATTGTTTTGAATTTGACACCGCATGATCCGCAGCAAAAAACCCACCCCGCCTGTTCTTGAATACCCTGAAGTCAACGTCTCAGAAGAGGGCGATGTGCGCCATTTACATTTGGGCACGCCGTGGATTCAAGGGTCGATGCGGATGAAGGAGCCGTTTGAGATTGAGCTGGAATATGTGCAGCGGATGATGGCTTGGCTGTTGTTTGTCGATGCGGCCAGCGTGTCTGGTCGCCATGCGATGCAGCTCGGTTTAGGGGCCGGGGCGATCACCAAGTTTTGCTACAAAAAGCTGGGTATGTGCAGCACCGCGATTGAGCTGAACCCGCAGGTGCTGGCCGTGTGCCGTTCGTGGTTCAAGCTGCCGCCGGATAGCGAGATGCTGCGCGTGGTGTTGGCCGATGCCGGGGTGGAGATTCGCAGCCCCGAGTGGCGCGGTACGGTGGATGCGCTGGCGGTGGATTTGTACGACGACAACGCGGCGGCGCCGGTGCTCGACAGCGCTGATTTTTATGCCGATTGCCGCGCGCTGTTGACCGACGATGGCGCCATGACGGTGAACCTGTTTGGCCGCGCTGCCAGCTATGGCGAGAGCCTGGAAAAAATCGCCACGGTGTTTGGCGAACAGGCGGTGTGGACTTTCAAGCCGACGCGCGAGGGCAATGCCATCGTGTTGGCGCTGCGCACGCCCAAGGCCCTCAAGCGCACCGAGTTGCAAGAGCGTGGTGAGGCGATTCAGGCGCGCTGGGACTTGCCGGCGGCCAAGTGGTGGCGGGTGTTCAAGCCTTTGGCGGGTTGATCTATGGCCCTTTCCTCTGTGGGTGCGCCGACTGCACCGTCTTTTGTGGGTGCGCTGGATTGGCGGCGCATTGTCGATTGGCTGCGCGAGGACGGCGTGATTGCCCTGGAGGAAGCGCAGCGCACCGTGGCGCGCTGCTCGCAGGCTGAAAGCCGGCAGAACCCGCTGGTGCGGCTGGCCAGCGTGGCCATGGCGCGCGCCAGCGATGGCAAGCCGCTCGATATTGAGGCCCTGACCGAATACTTGGCCGCACGCGTGGGTTTGGGTTACTTGCGTATCGATCCGCTCAAGGTCGATGTCGGCAAGGTGGCCGACACCATGAGCGCCAGCTACGCCGAGCGCCACAAGGTGCTGCCGGTGCTGGTGACGGCGCAGGAGGTGGTGGTGGCCACGGCCGAGCCGTTCATCACCGACTGGGTGGCTGAAGTGGAGCGCCAGGCGCGCCGCCCGGTGCGCCGCGTGCTGGTCAATCCGCTGGATATCCAGCGCTACACGGTGGAGTTTTTTGCCCTGGCCAAGTCGGTGCGCAATGCGCAAAAGACCTCGGGCAGCCTGAGCGCCAGCAGTTTTGAGCAGCTGGTGGAGCTGGGCAAGACCAGCAAGCAGCTCGATGCCAACGACCAAGGTGTCGTCAAGGTGGTGGACTGGTTGTGGCAATACGCCTTTGACCAGCGCGCCAGCGATATTCACCTGGAACCTCGGCGCGAGCAGGGCGTGATCCGCTTTCGCATTGACGGCGTGTTGCACCCGGTCTACCAGATGCCGATGGGCGTGATGGCGGCGATGGTGGCGCGCATCAAGCTGCTCGGGCGGATGGATGTGATGGAGCGCCGGCGCCCGCAGGATGGGCGCATCAAGACGCGCAACCAGCGTGGTGATGAAGTCGAAATGCGCCTGTCCACCTTGCCGACGGCGTTTGGCGAGAAGATGGTGATGCGTATTTTTGACCCCGATACGGCGCTGAAAGACCTGGATGCGCTGGGGTTTTCGCAGCACGACTCGGAGCGCTGGGAGCAGCTGATTGCCCGCCCGCACGGCATCATTTTGGTCACCGGGCCGACCGGCTCGGGCAAGACCTCCACGCTGTATTCGACACTCAAGCGCGTGGCGACGGAAGCGGTCAACGTCAGCACCATCGAAGACCCGATTGAAATGATCGAGGCCAGCTTCAACCAGACCCAGGTGCAGCCGCAGATCGATTTTGGTTTCCCTGAGGGCGTGCGCGCGCTGATGCGGCAAGACCCGGACATCATCATGGTGGGCGAAATCCGCGATCTGCAAACCGCTGAAATGGCGGTGCAGGCGGCGCTGACGGGCCACTTGGTGTTCAGCACGCTGCATACCAACGATGCACCCAGCGCCGTCACGCGCCTGATGGAGCTGGGCATTCCCAACTACCTGCTCAATGCCACGCTGATCGGCGTGCTGGCGCAGCGCCTGGTGCGCACGCTGTGCAAGCTGTGCAAACAACCCGAGGAGGGCGCCACGCAGGATGCGCTGATCGAGGCGGTCAAACCCTGGAAGCTCAGTGGCGGCTACCACCCCTACCAGCCGGTGGGCTGCGTCGATTGCCGCATGACCGGGTTTCGCGGGCGTATTGGCCTGTATGAGCTGCTGACAGTGAGTGAGGCGCTGAAAGACGGTATCACGCACGAGCCGTCCATCGATTCGCTGCGCCGCCAGGCGGTGCAAGACGGCATGCGCCCGCTGCGACTGGCTGGCGCGCTGCATGTGGCGCAGGGTGTGACGACGCTGGACGAGGTGATGGCCAGCACGCCGCCGCCGCGTTAACGGCGTGTCATGGTGTAACGTCTCACAATACCGCCTCTACCACCCCGCAGCGCGCATGACCCTCGCATCCCACCTCGCACAGCACCCGCAACGGGCGCTGCTGCACAACGAAATCCACGCCCGTCCACCCGAACCGTTGACCGCGCCGATGGCCATCTCGCACATCGTCATGTGGGCTGACGCCGCCGGGCGCGAGGCCAGTCGGGCGCACTTGGCGGCGCTGCTGCGCGAGCGCCACCAGCCGCTGCCGGATGCGCAGACCACGCACCTGCGCATGGATCTGGGCGCGTTTCGCATCCGCTGGGAGCTGCACACCGAATTTGTCACCTGGACCTTCATGGTGCCCTGCCAGAGCGAGGGCTTTGGCCAACGTGAGCCGACGGGCGCCACTGCCGCCGTGCCGCGCGATTGGCTGGCGGCGCTGCCGGGGCAGAACCTGTGCAGCCTGCACCTGTGGGTGTTGCCGACGCAGGCGTTTGGCTCGGGCTCGCTGGTGCCGCATGTGCTGCAAGAAGATTCGCTGGTGGCCTCCACCGTGGCCGACGGCCATGGTGAGGTGTACACCGACTTTGCCATCCACGCCGATGGCTATTCGCGCATGGTGCTGTTGGTTGGCAGCATGACGCCGCGCCGCTTGGGGCGTCTGGTGCAGCACCTGCAGGAAATTGAAACCTACCGCATGGCCGCCCTGCTGGGCTTGCCGGCGGCGCGCGATGCCGCCAGCGTCCTGGGGCAGGCCGAGCGTGAACTGGCCGAGCTGGCCGACGCCATCCGCACCGCCAATCGCCATGCCGAGCCGATGCTGCTGGACCGCCTGACACGCTTGGCGGGGCAGGTGGAGAGCGAGTACGCGGCCACGCACTCGCGCTTTTCTGCCAGCAGTGCCTACTTTGAGTTGGTCGATCGGCGCATCCAGGACATTGCCGAGTCGCGCTTGGCCGGGATGCAGACGATTGGCGAATTTATGGACCGGCGCCTGAGTCCGGCGCGCAGTACCTGTGATTGGGCGGCGCGGCGGCAAGAATCCTTGTCGCGGCGCGTCTCGCGTATCAGCCACCTGCTGCGCACGCGTGTCGAGATTGAGCAGCAGGAAAACAGCCAGGCACTGTTGGCCACCATGAACCAGCGCCAGGGCTTGCAGCTGAAGTTGCAGTCCACGGTGGAGGGGTTGTCGGTGGCGGCCATCACTTATTACATCGTGGGTCTGGTCAGCTACCTGGCCAAGGGCGGGCAAAAGATGGGCTGGCCGCTGAGTGCCGAGACCACGGCGGCGGCTGCCATTCCGGTGGTGGCGTTGGCGGTGTGGCTGTCGCTGCGCCGGATGCACCACAGAATGTTCCACGAGTGAGAGAGGCCTGCTGCTTTATCCACTGTTTTGCTGTCCGTTGTCTTACCCCTTCACTGTATTTTTGACTGCACCCTTTTGCCATGCCCCGTATCCAATTCCCCCTGCCTGAGCATTTCATCTTTTCGACCGAAATGCAGATCTACACCAGCCACATCAACTGGGGCGGCCACCTGGACAATGCGCAGCTGCTGACGCTGGTGTCGGAAGCGCGTTCGCGATTTTTTCGCTGGCTGGATTACCGCGAAGCGCAGGTTGAGCACTGCTCCATCGTCGTCGGTGATGTGGTGGCGCAGTACAAATCCGAAGCCTTTCATGGTGAAACCATGGTGGTGCAGATGGTGCCGACCGACTTCAATCGCTACGGTTTCGACCTCGCCTTTCAGATGAGCGATAAAGCCTCGGGCCGTGAAGTGGCGCGCGGCAAGCAGGGCATTGTGTTCATTGATTTGGCAGAGAAAAAAGTGACCGCGCTGCCGGAAGCCTTCTGCGCGCGCTTGGCGGCCCGCAGCACGCTGTGAGAGGAAGCCCCACTGCCGTGCTGAAAAATATATATAAAAAGTGTCTGTAACGCAGGTACAGCAAGCGCAGCTAGCTCACAAAAAAAGAGCGACCGGCATGCTGCTGGCGCTGCTGGGCGCGATGGCTTTTAGCGGCAAGGCGATCATCGTCAAACTGGCGTATCGCCATGGCGTGGATGCCGTCACGCTGATCATGTATCGCATGTTGTTTGCGCTGCCCATTTTTGCCACCATGGCCTGGTGGGCCAGCCGCAGCCAGCCGCCGCTCATGCGGCGCGATGCGCTGGGTGTGCTCGGCCTGGGCGTGTCCGGCTACTACTTGGCGAGTTTTTTGGACTTTGCCGGTCTGGCCTACATCAGCGCCAGCCTGGAGCGCCTGATCCTGTACCTGAACCCGACCATCGTGCTGCTGCTGGGCTGGGCGGTGTATGGGCGTGCCATGCGCTGGGGGCAGGCGCTGGGCATGGCGATCAGTTACTGCGGGGTGGTGCTGGTGTTTGGTCAAGAGGCGCAGCTACCAGGGGGGCAGGGTGCGAATGCCGCCTGGGGCGCTTTGTTGGTGTTTTTGAGTGCGCTCAGTTACGCCATCTACCTGGTCTACAGCGGCGAGATGGTGCAGCGCTTGGGCGCATTGCGCCTGGTCGGGCTGGCCACCACCGTCGCCTGTGGGCTGTGCCTGCTGCAATTTGTGCTGCTGCGCCCGCTCTCGGCGGCGCTGGTGGCGCCCGAGGTGGTCTGGCTGTCGGTGCTGAATGCCACGCTGTGCACCGCCGCGCCGGTGGTGATGGTGATGATGGCGGTCGAGCGCATTGGTGCCAGTGCTGCGGCGCAAGCCGGGATGATCGGCCCGCTCTCGACCATCCTGATGGGCGTGTGGCTGCTGGGGGAGCCGTTCACGCTGGCGGTGGCGGCCGGCACGGGATTGGTGCTGTTGGGGATTTTTGTTTTTACGCGCCGGTGAGGGGTGATGGCACCGGCCGCATTGTTTTTGTTTTCTAGGAGCCATCGATGGACTTAGGGATTTCAGGCAAATGGGCGTTGGTATGCGGCGCCAGCAAGGGTTTGGGCGCTGGCTGCGCGCAGGCATTGGTGCGTGAAGGCGTGAACGTGCTGATCAATGCACGCGGCAGCGAGGTCTTGGCCTTGGCTGCTACTGATTTAAGAGCTTTTGGCGCTGATGCAACAAGGGCTGGAGGCTCAAAATGGTCTCAACCCACTGTGCTGGCCGTCGCCGCGGATATCACCACTGCCGAAGGCCGCGCCGCAGTGTTCAGCGCAGCCGGTGGCCCAGGGCACGACTTTGACATCGTCGTCACTAACGCCGGTGGGCCGCCCACGGGCGATTTTCGTACCTGGGAGCGCGAGACCTGGATCAAAGCGGTGGATGCCAATATGTTGACGCCGATCGAGCTGATCCGTGCCACCGTGGACGGCATGGCGGCGCGTGGTTTTGGCCGCATCGTCAACATCACCTCCAGTGCCGTCAAGGCGCCGATTGACATCCTGGGCTTGTCCAACGGCGCGCGCAGCGGTTTGACCGGCTTTGTCGCTGGCGTTGCACGCAGCCCGTTGGCACGGCATGGCGTGACGATCAACAACTTGCTGCCCGGACGCTTTGACACCGACCGCCTGGCCACTACCCTGATGGCTACCGCCGAAAAAATGGGCACCACGCTGGACGCCGTGCGCAAGGCCCAAGTGGCCAGCATTCCAGCTGGCCGCTTTGGTCGGGCACAAGAATTCGGTGCCATTTGTGCCTTTTTGTGCAGCGTACATGCGGGTTACATGACGGGGCAAAACATGCTTGCAGATGGTGGGGTTTACCCGGGTACTTTCTAATCACGCAGGCACAATCACAGCAATAACAGCTTGTGACGCAAAAGTGATTTTGAATATTTCTGTTTTGGATTGCTGTTACTGCCTGTTTAGTCAGTGTTTAAAAGTTTTTTAGCTGATATTTCAGGCATAGTGAAATACGCACTGCGGTGTAGTCAGTGCATTCAGAAATTATTCCTTGCTTCTCTGGTGAAGATGGGGCTGGGTAAGGAAGCTTAATTCCAGCCTGGAGGCCGTCGGCTTACTGCAGAGACTGCAAATTTTCCATTCCATGTCGCCCTTGCTCTCTTTTTTTCGCTGTCTTTGTCGCCTGGTTGCCATGGTGGCGTGCGCCGCCGCTTGGGGGTCTGTACCGGCGGCAGCGTTGACAGACGCTGCGGCAAAGTCTGCGGCCACGGTCAAGCTGCGGGTGGTCGGTGGGGTGGGCAACGTGAGTCAGTTCACCCAGCTGGAAGCGCCTTTCTGGACGCAAGAATTGCCTCGCCTGAGCCAGGGGCGCTTGAGCGCCGAGATTGTGGCGTTCGATCGTGCTGGCATTCCGGGTATGCAAATGCTGCAACTGCTGCAGCTGGGCGTGGTGCCCTTTGGCACCATGTTGATGAGCCAGGTGGCGACGCAATACCCGCAATACGCCGCCCCCGACCTGGCCGGCTTGAACCCGGACATGGCGCACCTGCGCTCCAGTCTGAGCGCTTTTCGCCCTTACCTGGAAAAATCGCTGCGCGAGGAGCATGGCATCGAGACGCTGGCGATCTATATCTATCCGGCCCAGGTGCTGTTCTGTAAAAACGCGTTCACCGGTCTGGTCGATCTGGCGCGGCGGCGCACCCGTGTGTCATCAAGCTCGCAGGCCGATTTTGTCAGTGCCCTGGGTGGATTGCCTGTGCGCATCGGCTTCACTCAAATGGCTGAAGCGCTGCAGATGGGCACCCTTGACTGCGCCATCACCGGGGCTGCGTCGGGGAACGCTTTGGGTCTGCAATTTCTGACGAACTATCTCTACACCATGCCCCTGAACTGGGGGCTGGCCATTTTTGGCGCCAACAGTGCCGCTTGGAAGGCCTTGCCGCCGGAACTCAAAGCGTTGCTGCGCAGTCAACTCCCCCGGCTGGAAGGGCGCATCTGGCAAAGCGCGGAGCGTGAGACCGCGATGGGCGTGATTTGCAGCAGCGGTGCGCCCGCGTGTACTGACGCCAAACGGGGTCGCATGGTGGTCGTGCCGATATCAGCGCAGGATGCGCGCCTGCGCGATGAAATTTTCCGCTCGACGGTGTTGCCGCGCTGGCTGCTGCGGTGCAACGCGGACTGTGATGTGCTGTGGCGCAACACCATCGGCCCCGTACGCGGCATTGCACTGCCGGCGGCGCCATGAGGGCAGTCGTGCCGCTGCGCATCCGGGTCACGATATGGGCCTTGATGGGCATGTTCTTGCTGGCCCTGCTGGTCGCCGCCGCTGCCTTGGTCTGGACCACGCGAAAAAATGCACTGGAGGCGGGCCAAGAGCAGGTCGCCCGCTTTATTGCCGGCGCCGAGGCGGCATTGAGCCGCACTTTTCTCTCTGTCGATGTGCTGATCGCCAGCATGGGTGACTTGCTGGCCTTGCCCAACAGCGGGGCAAAAAATATCCAGGGGGTCCAGGCGAGCACCCTGCTGTACAACACCATGCGGCAAAACCTGATCGTGAGGTCGGTGGCGCTGCTCGATGAGCGTGGGCAGCTGCTGGCCTCCTCCAGCCCTGCCGGACCTCGCTTGCTGCTGCGTCTGCCCGATGGTTTTGTCACCCAGGTGCTGGCCGCACCGGTGCCGGGTCTGGTGATCAGCGCACCGGCGGTGAGCTTTGCCAGCGCCGAACCGGTGCTGTACTTTGCCCGCTATTTCAGGCGGGCGGATGGCTCGCGGCTGCTCGCCGTGGCCGAGGTGCCGATCGTCGCGCTGGTGTCGGTGGTGATGCAGGGCGCCGACATTGCCGGGCTGGAGGTGACGCTGGAGCGCAGCCACGGACCCTCGCTGCTGAGTGTGCCGGATCGCAGCGGCTTGGCGACTACACGGCCGGTGGTGTCACTGCACGTATCGAAACCTGCGGCCAGTTTCTGGGACCGACAGGCCCGTTTGACGACGGCGCCAGCGCTGGTGGTGATGCGGCCGATCTTCTACCAAGACTTGGTGCTGGTGGCGAGCCTGCCCATGGCGGCGGCGCTGGCCGACTGGCAGAGTGAGCGGCGCAATCTGCTGGTGGCCATGCTGACGCTCGGCTTCATGGTGCTAGCCGCAGGGGGCTTGGCCCACTTCTATATGCGGCGCATGACGCTGGCGCGCCTGACCATTGCCCAGTCCAAGACCACACTCGACCAGGCGCTGGAGTCCATGGTCAGCGGCTTTGTGCTGCTGGATGCACAGCACCGGGTGCTGCAATGGAACCAGCGCTTTAAAGAGATTTTTCCGTGGCTGGCCGACCTGATCGCGCTGGAGTTGCCGTTTCAGCGCATTCTGGAGGCCGCCGCCCTGCACCACCTGCCCAATGCCAGTGCAGTCGAGCAAAAACACTGGCTGCAACGCCGCCTGGAGCTCCAGCGCAATCCGCAAGGTCCGCACGAACAGGTGCTGCCCAATGGGTGCTGTGTCCAGATCAGCGAGCACATCACGCCCGACGGCGGCTTGGTCATTACCTACCATGACGTGACGGAACTGCGCCGCGCCAGCGCCGAGATCGAGGTGCTGGCTTTCTACGACCCACTGACGGGCTTGCCCAATCGTCGGCTGTTGCTCGATCGCCTGGGCCAGGCGGTGGTCACGGTGACGCGCTCAGGTAGCCTGGGCGCCGTGCTGTTTCTTGATCTGGACCATTTCAAGGTGCTCAATGACACCCAGGGGCATGAACTGGGCGATCAGTTGCTGCTGCAGGTGGCGCAGCGCGTGCATGTCAGCTTGCGCGATTCAGACACGGTGGCACGTTTGGGCGGTGATGAGTTTGTTGTTGTCCTCACCGAGCTCTCGCACGACAGCCAGGAGGCTGCAGCCCAGGCGCAGCGCATCGGCGAAAAGCTGTTGCTCAGTCTGAGCCATCCTTATACGCTCGGCTCGCATGTGCACCATGGCTCCTGCAGCATTGGCGCCACCCTGTTTGGCCATGCCCACCAGTCGGCAGCCGAACTGCTCAAACAGGCCGACATTGCCATGTACCAGGTCAAGGGGCAAAGCGGCAATGGCCTGTGTTTCTTTGATCCGCAGATGCAGACCCTCATCAGCCGGCGTGCGCAGCTGGAGGCCGACTTGCAGCTGGCGCTGGGCGAAGGCCAGCTGGCGTTGCACTACCAGCCGCAGTTCGCGTGCGACGGCAGCATGGTGGGCGCGGAGGCGCTGCTGCGCTGGCAGCACCCCGAACGCGGCATGATTTCGCCGGCCGAGTTTATTCCGGTGGCCGAAGAAAGTGGTCTCATCATGCCGATTGGCCAGTGGGTGCTGCGCGTGGCGTGCCAGCAACTGGTCGCTTGGCAAAGCGATGCGCGCCGCGCCCAGTTGCAGGTGGCGGTGAACGTGAGTGCACGCCAGTTTCGGCAACGCGATTTTGTCCAGCAGGTGGTCGAGGTGATGCAGGAAACCGGCATTCGCCCGCATCTGCTCAAGCTGGAGCTGACCGAATCCCTGGTGCTCGATAACGTGGAAGACACGATTGAAAAAATGCACCAGCTGCGTACCAAGGGGGTGAAGTTTTCGGTAGATGATTTCGGTACCGGCTATTCGTCTCTGGCCTACCTGAGCCGCTTGCCCTTGCACCAGCTCAAGATCGACCAGTCGTTCGTGCGCAATCTGGGCATCCACCCCAACGACGATGTGATTGTGCAAACCATCATCGGCATGGCCTCCAACCTGGGGCTGGAGGTGATTGCCGAAGGGGTCGAGACACTCGAGCAAAAAGAATTTCTGGAGCGCCACGGCTGCGAGCTGTACCAAGGGTACCTGCTGGGGCGGCCCATGCCTGTGGCCCAACTCGAAGCCCTGTTAGCGCAGCCCAATACGGCTGTGTGAGGGCGTATCAGCGGCGCGAGGACACCACGATGCCGCCGACGATCAGGGCAAACGCGCCGGCGTGATACAGCCGAGGCACTTCGCCCAAAAAGGCCGCCGACAGCAGCGCGGCAAACAGCGGCGTCAGGTTGGAGAAGAACCCCGCCACCGCTGGGCCGACACGCTGCACGCCCACGCCCCAGCAACGGTAGGCAATGATCGCCGGTCCGACAGCAATGTAGGCCAGCGCCAGCACCAGTGGCCAGCCCCAGACCATCGGTCGGGCTGCGCCCAGCGCCCACTCGCCGCCTGCCAGCAGCCCCGACCAACCCAGACCAAACACCAGTTGCGCCATCAGGAACGCCGCCCAGTTGCTGCGTACGCTGACCGGCACGCTGGTACGCACCAGCAGCCAGCTGTAAAGCGACCAAGACAGCGTGGCCAGCAGCATCAGCAGGTCGCCCGGCACCAGGCGCAGCGCCAGCAGCGCGCTCCACTGGCCGTGGCTGAGCACCAGCAGCACGCCGCTCATCGACAGCACCGCACCCAGCAGTTGGCGTCGGGTGACGGCAGCGCCAAAAAACAGGCTGCCCAGCGCCAGCATCCACACCGGCATGCTGGACGCCACCAGCGTGACGTTCAGCGGCGTGGACGTTTGCAGCGCCATATATTGCAGCGCGTTGTACAGGCCAATGCCGAACAGCCCCAGCAGCGCATAGCGGCGCCAGTGCGGCCACAGCTCGCTGCCAGGGCGCAGCACACCATAGGCCAGTGGCAGTAGCAGCAGCAAGGCCAGCGACCAGCGCAAAAAATTGAGGGTGATCGGCGGCACCAGCTCGTGTACCAGCCGGCCCACCACCGCGTTGCCGGCCCACAGCAGGGGTGCCAGGGTCAACAGGGCGGCGGTGCGGGACGTGAGTTTTTCTGTCATGGGTCGCCAATGTAGCCCGGCGCAAGGACGCAAGGCTTGCAGAAACATGGCAGGATGCCCGGTTCAAATTCATTTGTTTTGTACTTTGAGGAGTCCGCAGCATGAGCCTTGCCATTCAAATTCGCCAACACGGTGGCCCCGAAGTCCTGGAGATAGTGGAAGTGCTGGATGCCAGCGTCGGCGATCCGGGCCCCGGTGAGGTGCGCATTCGCCACCGCGCCATTGGTCTCAATTTCATTGACGTTTACCACCGCACCGGTCTGTACCCGCTGCAGCTACCGGCCACCATCGGCATGGAAGGCGCTGGGGTGATCGAGGCGGTGGGCGAGGGGGTGACGCACCTGCGGGTCGGCGACCGCGCCGCCTATGCCAGCCAGCCGCCCGGCAGCTATTGCGAAGTGCGGGTGATGCCGGCGATGTGCGTGTGCAAACTGCCCGATGGCATCGACTTCGATACCGGTGCGGCGATGATGCTCAAGGGCTTGACGGCGCAATATCTGCTGCTGAAAACCCGCCCGGTCGAAGGTCTGGTGCCGGGCGACTTTGTGCTGTTCCATGCCGCCGCTGGCGGGGTTGGCCTGATCGCCTGCCAATGGGCCAAGGCGTTGGGGCTGCAGCTGATTGGCACGGCCGGCAGCGATGCCAAATGCCAATGGGTGCTGGCCAATGGCGCAGCGCACGCCATCAACTACAACACCGAAGATTTTGCTGCTCGGGTGAAAGAAATTACCGGCGGTCAGGGCGTGAAGGTGGTGTATGACTCAGTTGGCCAGGACACGTGGGACAAATCACTCGAATGCCTGCGTCCATTTGGACTGATGGCCAGTTTTGGCAATGCTTCAGGCCCGGTGGCGCCGTTTTCGCCCGGCCTGCTCGGTGCCAAGGGCTCGCTCTACGTCACGCGCCAGACGCTGTTCACGCACATGGCATCGCGCCAGAGCACGCAGGCCATGGCGGACGCGCTGTTTGCTGTGGTGCTGGGTGGCGAGGTGAAGATCCATATTGCGCAGCGTTATGCGCTGGCCGATGTGCAGCAGGCGCACCGGGATCTGGAAGCGCGCAAAACCACCGGATCGACCATCCTGACGCTGTGAGCCCGTCAAGCCGGGCGCGCGCCGCGCGCTTCAGGTGGCGTTGCGCAGGTGGCTTGGCGTCAGGGGGTCGTCTTGCTCCAGGATAGGGTAGGCGATGGAGCACAACAGCGAGTTGATGCGCCGGAAATCACTGATCAGGTCGATGTGCAGCGAGCTGGTTTCCATGCTGGGCACTGACTGGTCGGACAAGCGCCCCAAGTGCGTAGCGGAATACGCGCGTTCGAGTTCACGAAAACGCGTTTTTTCTTTCAGTAGCCGCTTTGCATCCTCCACGGTGTGGTTCAGGAACACGCTCATCGCCAGGCGCAGGTTGTCCATCAGACGGGCATGTAGTTCGTTGATTTCATGCATTCCCTGCTCTGAAAATTGCAGCCCCGGCTTGATTTTCTTGTCCTCGATGTCGATCAGCACGCGCTCGATGATGTCGGCGATCTGCTCCATGTTGATGGTGAAACCGATGATGTCGGTCCAGCGCCGGCCCTCACGTTCATCCAGCGTTTCACGCGGAATCTTGGTCATGTAATATTTAATGGCCGAATACAGACCATCGACCTGGTCGTCCAGGCGGCGTAAGTCTTCTGAGATCCGCAGGTCATTGGTGCGGATGACGGTGTGAATGCCTTGCAGCATGGTCTCCACAATGTCGGCCTGGTGCAATGCTTCGCGCGCTGCGCAGGAAATCGCCAGCGATGGGGTGGCCAGTGCGGACGGGTCGAGATGGCGCGGGCGGGTGTCGGTGGCGCTGGTTGCTTCGGCGGGCAGCAGGTGTGCCACGAGTTGCGCCACCGGGTTGGTCAGTCCAATACAGACCAAGCCCTTCACCACGTTGAATGCCAGGTGAAACAGCACCACCAGCGCGACATCGTTGGGCACATGGGGTTGCACATAGCGCAGCCAGGGTCCGACCAGGGGTGCCATCAGCAGGACACCGGCCATCTTGAATACCAGGCTGCCCATCGGCACCTGGCGTGCAGCCACATTCGAGCGCAGCGTGGTCAGCACCGCCAGCAGGCCACTGCCCAGGTTGGCACCGATCACCAGACCCAGGCCCACGCCCGCCGGAATGCCGCCCGAACCCACCAGCGTGGCCGTCAGCAGCACCGTCGCCAGGCTGGAGTAGGACACCAGGGCCAGTACCGCGCCCATGGTGATCTCCAGCAACAGGTCGCTGGTCAAGGCGCCCAGCAAGGCGCGCACGGCCTCGGATTGCGTCAGCACGGTGGTGGCTTCAGTGATCAGGCGCAGTGCCAGCAGCATCAGGCCCAGACCAATGAAGACGCGCCCCAGGCGTCCCACAGTGGTGTCGGGGCGCGGCACATACAGCACCACGCCGGCAAAAATGAACAGGGGTGAGAGCCACGACAGGTCGAGAGAAAACACCACCGCCATCACGCTGGTGCCGATGTCGGCACCGATCATCACCGCCAATGCGGCCGACAGCGCCATCAAGCCCTGGCCAACGAAGGCCGAGACGATCAGGGCGGTGGCGGTGCTCGACTGCACGACCGCTGTGATGCCAAGGCCCGAAAGGGCTGCCGTGAAGGGGGTGCGCACACTGCGCGAAATGATCTGGCGCAAACTGGCGCCAAACACGCGCAAGATGCCGGTGCGCACCAACTGCGTGCCCCAGACGAGGAGCGCGATGGCGGCTAAAAGATTGAGTAAGTGCTTCATGAAGTGAGCCCAACACTATAGCGGGCTCACTGGCACTGTGGAATGGCCGTTGCCCCTATCGCGGGCGACAGCTGCGATAGGGGGCTTGCGTACGCGCGTCGCCGAGGACGCAGTGCCTCAGCGCGCCTGCCGCACCCGCAGCAACTCGTCCAGAATCAGGCAGACCGCGCCCACGGTGATGGCAGCGTCGGCGACGTTGAAGGCCGGAAAATGCGAGCCGGCCCAATGAAAGTCGAGAAAATCGACTACATAGCCGTGCATCAGGCGGTCCACCACGTTGCCTACGGCGCCGCCCAGGATGCTGGCCAAGGAAAACGAAAACAGTTTTTGTCCTGGGTGCGCGCGTAGTTGCCACAGCATGAACAGCGCCGCTACCACGCCAAAGCCAGTGAACAGCCAGCGCTGCCAGCCGCCGGCTTGCGCCAGAAACGAGAACGCTGCGCCGGTGTTGTGCGCACGCACGATGTTGAAAAAGCTGGTGAGAGTGGTGGCGTCACCCAATTGATAGCGGTTCAGGATGAGGGTCTTGGTGACTTGGTCGGCTATCAGGATGACCAGCGCCCAGCCCAACCAGGGCCAGGTACTGGCACGCGTGCGGCTGGCGTCGGCGTAGGGCTTGGTGCGTGCCATTTACGCGTGCTCCCGATGTTCGCCAGCACCAAACAGATTGCTGGTGCAGCGGTTGCACAGCGTCGGATGGGCGGCATCGTGGCCGACATCGGCACGGTAATGCCAGCAGCGCTCGCACTTTGGGTCTGAACTGGCTGTAACGCTTGCCTGTAATGCGCTTTCAGCTACTAATTCAATAGTAGAGGTGATGAAGACGAACTTCAGATCGTCGCCCAGGCTGGCCAGCAGGGCATGGTCTTCGGGCGCCACCGTCAGCTGCACGTTGGCCTGCAGCGAAGCGCCGACTTGGCCTTGGGCGCGCAGGGTTTCAATGTCCTTGTTGACTACGTCGCGGATGGCGCGGATACGGCTCCACTTGGCCAGCAGGCCGTCGTCGGGCTGGCCCAGTGCCTGGAATTTCTCGATGAAGATCGAATCTTTACCGCCAAACACTTTCCACGCCTCTTCCGCCGTGAAGCTGAGGAACGGCGCCATCCAGCGCAGCATGGCGTGTGTGATCTGGTGCAGCGCGGTCTGCGCGCTGCGCCGTGCCAGGCTGCCGGGGGCGGTGGTGTAGAGGCGGTCTTTCAGGATGTCGAGGTAGAAACCGCCCAGGTCTTCCGAGCAGTACAGCTGCAACTTGGCGACCACGGGGTGGAATTCGTACACCTTGTACTGCGCCAGGACGTCGGCCTGGAACTGCGCCGCGCGCACCAGCGCGTAGCGGTCGATCTCCAGCATCTGCTCAAACGGCACCGCATCCTGCGCTGGGTTGAAATCGCTGACGTTGGCCAGCAAAAAGCGCAGCGTGTTGCGGATACGGCGGTAGGCATCGACCACGCGCGCCAGGATCTTGTCGTCGCCGGCAATGTCGCCCGAATAGTCGGATGCTGCCACCCACAGGCGGATGATTTCCGCGCCGAGCTTTTTGTTGATGTCTTGCGGGTCGATGCCGTTGCCGAGCGACTTGCTCATCTTGCGGCCCTGGCTGTCCACCGTAAAACCGTGTGTCAGCAGGCCACGGTAGGGCGCGCGGCCTTCCAGGGCGCTGGCCAGCAGCAGCGAACTGTGGAACCAGCCGCGGTGCTGGTCGTGGCCTTCGAGGTACAGGTCGGCCTCGGGGCCGCTGTCGTGGTGCGTGCCGGCGTGCGAGCCGCGCAGCACATGGCTGAAGGTCGAGCCCGAGTCAAACCACACTTCCAGAATGTCGGTGCTCTTGGTGTAGTGCTGCGCCTCTTCTGCGCCCAGAATCTCTGCAACGGTGACGCGGCTCCAGGCCTCGATGCCGCCTTGTTCGACGATGTCGGCGGCTTGATCCAGGATTTCCATGGTGCGTGGGTGCAGCTCACCGCTGTCCTTGTGCAAAAAGAACGGAATCGGCACGCCCCAGCTGCGCTGGCGCGAGATGCACCAGTCGGGCCGGCCAGCGATCATGTCGTGCAGGCGCGTCTTGCCGTTTTCTGGGTAGAAGCTGGTGTGCTGGATGGCTTTCAGCGCGGTTTGGCGCAGCGTCTCAGGCGCTTTGTCTTTGGTGAACACGCCTTCACCCTCGTCCATGCGGATAAACCACTGCGCGGCGGCGCGGTAGATCACCGGCGTCTTGTGGCGCCAGCAATGCGGGTAGCTGTGGGTGATGGTCTCCGTCGCCATCAGGCGCTCGGCGGCGCGCAGCGTGTCGATGATGACCGGGCAGGCCTTCCAGATGTGCTGGCCGCCAAACAGTGGAAAGTCAGCGGCGTAGGTGCCGTTGCCCTGCACCGGGTTGAGGATGTCGTCGTACGCCAGACCGTGTGCCACGCAGGTGTTGAAGTCGTCCACACCATAGGCGGGCGAGGAATGCACGATGCCGGTGCCGTCGCTGGCGGTGGCGTAGTCGGCCAGATGCACCGGCGACAGGCGCCGGTAGCCGTGGCTGCCGTTCTCGCTGGTCACGTCGTACAGCGGGTGCTCAAAATGCAGACCGTCCAGCGCGCTGCCGGGGGCCGTGGCCAGCACCGTGCCTTCCAGGCCCCAGCGCACCAAGCAGCTGTCGACCAGCGTTTCTGCCACGATGAACAGACCGCGCGCCGTGTCCACCAATGCGTAGGGCAGTTCGGGGTTCAGGTTCAGCGCCTGGTTGGCAGGAATCGTCCAAGCGGTGGTCGTCCAGATCACGGCAAAGGCGTCTTTGCTCAGCGATGGCAAGCCAAAAGCTTCTGCCAGACGCGCCGGCTTGTGCGCTTTGAAGGCCACGTCCAGCGTCTGGCTTTGCTTGTCTTGGTATTCGATTTCAAACTCGGCCAGCGAGCTGCCGCAGTCAAAGCACCAGTACACGGGTTTGAGGCCGCGATAGACAAAGCCGCGCTCGATCACGCGTTTGAAGGCGCGGATTTCGCCGGCCTCGTTGGCGAAATTCATGGTCTTGTAGGGGTTGTCCCATTCGGCCAGCACGCCCAGGCGCTTGAAGTCCTGCATCTGCTGCGCGATCTGCTCGGTGGCGTAGGCGCGGCTTTTGGCCTGCATGTCATCACGGCTCAGTTTGCGGCCGTATTTTTTCTCGATGGCGTTCTCGATCGGCAGGCCGTGGCAGTCCCAGCCGGGCACGTACAGCGCGTCAAAGCCTTCCAGTTGGCGCGCCTTGACGATCATGTCCTTCAAGATTTTATTGACTGCGTGGCCCATGTGGATCTGGCCGTTGGCGTAGGGCGGGCCGTCGTGCAGAATGAATTTGGGGGCGCCGCAGCGCGCTGCGCGCAGGCGTTTGTACAGGCCTTGGTCTTCCCATTCCTGGACCCAGCCGGGCTCGCGCTTGGGCAGATCGCCGCGCATCGGGAACGGGGTGTCGGGCAGGTTCAGGGTGCTGCGGTAATCCGTAGCGGCAGGACTGGTGTTTTGGGTGTCGGACATGGCGAATTCTTCGGGGGCTTTAACAAGCTCAGCCCGAACGCCAGAGCGCCCGGGGGCCTTAATAGGGGTGAGGGAGGGGCGATGTTGGCGGTGCGCCAACGCGTCAAATTCGGTCGTGCGTGGTTTGGCGGCGGGTTTCGGCGTGGGTTTTGAACCAAGCGCGCGCATTGGCACCATCGCGGGCAATGCCAGTCGTGAGGGCGTCGAGGCTGTCGTATTTCAGCTCGTCGTGCAGTTTGTGCAGCAGTTCCACACGGATGATTTTACCGTAGGCCCCCTCCGCGCCCAGGTGGGCCGGCCATTCGAGGCAATGCGTTTCCAGCAGCACCCGCCCACCGTTTAGATCCTGTGCGTCTAGCGAGGGGCGCACGCCCAGGTTGGCAACACCTTGCAGGGGCACGGCGCTTAGCCCGTGCACATGGACGGCAAAAATGCCGCTGGCGGCGGGCTTCCAATGGGCAAAGCGCAGATTCAGCGTGCGAAAGCCATCGCCCGCCCCGGCGCTGCTGGCGCCCAGGGCGCGCCCAAGCTTGCGTCCGTGGACGACGTGGCCCGAGATGGCATAGGGCCGCCCGAGCAATTGCCCCGCCGCCGCCATGTCGCCGGCCGCCAGCGCCGCGCGCACCGCTGAACTGGAGACGCGCAGGCCGCCTTCGGTATAGCTGTCCATGCGCCCGACGGTGAATCCCTGCGCCTGTCCGCTGGCCTGCAGCAGTGCACTATCGCCGGCGCGCTGGGCGCCAAAGCGAAAGTCGTCGCCCACCAGCACATAGCGCGCGCCCAGGCCACGTACGAGCACCTCATCGATAAAAGCCTGCGCCGGCTGCGCTGCCAAGCGGGCGTTGAAGGGCAGCACCACCGCCTGCTGCACGCCGCAGTGCGCCAGCTCGGTCAGCTTGTCGCGCAGCGTGCCAATGCGCGCCGGTGCCAGCGCCGGTTTGTTCAGCGCGGCGGCAAAATAGTCGCGTGGGTGGGGCTCAAAGGTGAGTGCGCAACTGACCACACCGCGTTGCTGCGCCTCGCTGCCTAGCAGCGCCAGCATGGCCTGGTGGCCGCGGTGCACGCCGTCAAAATTACCAATCGTGAGGGCGCAGCCGGGGGCGATCCCGGGGTGCTGCAAGCCGCGAAAAATTTGCATGGGTCGTTATCTTTTTAATAGCACATAGCGCACGGCCATCAAGCGCCAGACAGCGTTCAGACCTGAAAACAGCGTATATTGTGACGCACCTGCAGAGCGCGCCATACGCGCGCGTCTTGGAGGCAGGCAGTCCACGTTCCATTCCTTGTGTGCAATTTGTTCCAGGAGGTGAGTTGTGAAGGTCTTGAAAGTCTCAGCCCAGGGGGTGCCCCAGTCTTGGATATCGCTGGAGCAGGCGGTCATCCACAGCGCTGCGGGCGATGTGCGCTGGGTGGCGGGCAGTGAAGTGGCGGTGTTCCATGGCGGCCACAACGCCATCACCGGGCTGCAGTCGGTCATTGCCGTCAACAGCATCATCGGCACCCGGGGCATGTCCCGCTTCAATCCGTTTGACCTCACGCCCAACCTGGCTAACAACAAACTGTTTGCACGCGATCGCAATGTGTGCGCTTATTGCGGTGGCGACTACGACGAGTATGACCTGACGCGCGAACATATCGTGCCGCTGGCGCACAAGGGGCCGGATCACTGGATGAACGTCGTCACCGCCTGCCGTGCGTGCAACCACCGCAAGGGCGCACGCACGCCGGAGCAAGCCCACATGCCGCTGCTGTACGCGCCTTACCAGCCCAGCCTGTGGGAAGACTTCATCTTGCGCAACCGCCGCATCCTGAGCGACCAGATGGAGTTTTTGGCCGCCCACTTGCCGCGCTCATCGCGTCTGCTGAATTAGCCGGCCACAGCGTCCGGTAAAAAATCGCGGGTTTTCCAGCTGCTCCCTGTCAATACTGAGGTGTGCGTGCTCCAATCAGGGTTTTCCCTAGTCCACTTCCCTTTCGCATGATCGTTCGTGACCGTCCTCCTGGCCTGCATCTGTTTTGGTTGCTGCGCGGCTCCGTGCTGCACCGCATCCGTACCACCCTGATTCTCAACACCGTGCTGGCCACCTTGGTGACCCTCGTCCACGGCAATCTGTTCACGATCAAGATCACGCTGACGGCCATTCCGTTCACGCTGATCGGCTTGCCTTTGGCGATTTTTTTGGGCTTTCGCAACACCACGGCGTACGACCGTTACTGGGAGGGGCGCAAGTTGTGGGGTGAACTGGTGCTGCGCATGCGTTCGCTGTCGCGCCAGTGCCAGACCCTGATCCAGTTGCCAGAGCCAGTGGCTGGGCAAACGCGTGACGACGACGTGCGCGTGCGCATGGTGCACCGCGCCATTGCTTTTGCCCATGCGCTGCGCCTGCAACTGCGCGGCGAAAAAGACGATGCCGTACTGCAGCGCTGGACCACGGCGGCAGAGTTTGCCCGGATTCGCAGCACCACCAATCCCGCTGATGCGCTGATGCTGGCCATGGGGCGCGATTTGGGCGAATGCGTGCGCCAAGGCCAGATTGCTCCCTGTCTGGCGGCGCCCATTGACCAGACGCTGTCCGCCCTGACCGCTGCGGCAGCCTCGTGCGAGCGCATCAAGCACACGCCGATTCCGTTCTCCTACACGCTGCTGTTGCACCGCACGGCGTACATGTACTGCTTTTTGCTGCCCTTTGGCTTGGTCGATACCACCGGCTTCATGACGCCGTTTGTTGTCGTCATCGTCGCCTACACCTTCTTTGGTCTGGACGCTCTGGGCGACGAGATCGAGGAGCCGTTTGGCATGGAAACCAATGACCTGCCGCTCGATACGCTATGCCGGTCGATTGAAATCAGTCTATTGGAATCGCTGGGTGAAACCGAACTGCCCCAGCCGCTGCAGCCGGTGAATTTTCAGTTGACCTGATCACTCACCAGTCCGCCGGGCGACCTGTTTGTTGCTCAGGCCGGCTTGTGCGCCGTCACCACAAAACCGTGCACCGGCACAGCGTTTTCGTGGCGCAGCACGGTGTCCTCGATTTCGACTGGAGCAAACCCGGCCGCGTCGCACAGCGCCTGGATGTGGCTGCGCTGGTGGGCGTAGCGACCTGAGGGCAACAGCACCAGCGCCGGCCCGTCTTCGGGTGCAGCTTCGCAGGAGAACACCAACTGCCCACCCGGCGTCAGAATGCGCAGCGCATTCGGAATCGCCTGGGCCATGTCGCCGGCGTAGATAAATACATCCAGCGCCGCCAGCACCTGGTAGAGCGAGGCGGGCGTGTCTTCCAGCGCGTCGAGCAGATTGGCGTGGTGAAAGCGGTCGTAGACGTTGTGGCGTGCGGCCTGTTCGATCATGCCTTTGGAAATGTCCACGCCTACCAACGCACCGTCCAAGCGGCCCAGGCACACGCCTAGCAGACCGGTGCCGCAGCCCAGGTCCAGTAGGTTGATTTTCTTGTGCGGGTAGCGGGCAATGATCTTGTCGGCCACCTGCTTGGGCAACTGGTATTTCAGGGTGCGCACCATGTGCTGGTCGTACAACTCGGCCATGCTGTCGAACAGGCTGCGGTTCAGCTCGGGCGGCTGGTGCGCCGGTGTGGCGCCGTGCGCCAGCGCGTTGTAGTAGGCATAGACCGAATCGCCCGGGGCCAGCTCCAGCAGCGTCATGGTGTCTTTTAGGGCGCGGGTTGGTTGGCCTTGGGCCACCAGCACATGTACGCGGCCCATCAAGGCCTCGGCATCTTGCGGGTTCTGGTCAATCAGTGCGTCCCACAGTTCCAGTGCTGGTGCGTACTGGCCCAGATTGCCCAGATCGCGTGCCAGCAGGCGGCGCAGCGCGGCGTCGTTCGGCACCAGCTCCAGCCCACGGCGCAGGTGGCGCACAGCCATCTCCAGGTGGCTGGCGCGGTGCGCGATATCGATCACGCCGGCCAACACCTGCAGGTTCTTCGGCTCCAGAGCGGCGACCTTTTCAGCGGTTTCTACCGCCTCTTTGAACTGGTTCTGCCGTGCCAGCAACAGCGCCAGCTCCAGCAGGCCCGGCCCCCAGCCGGGCGCCAGGGCGACGCTGCGGCGCAAGGCCTCGAAAGCGCCGGGGATGTTGCCTGATTTTTCTGCCATCAAGCCGGCCAGCATGAACACCCGCGGGTCGTTGGGGTTGTGCTTTTGGGCTTTGTTCAGCGTCAGGGCTGCGCCTTTCAGATCGCCCTGGGCGATTTTTGTGCGGGCGGTTTCAAGGTGTTGGCGATTGGGATCGACGGCAGTGGGGATGGCGCTCATGTGGACACGTGAAAATGGGGTGGTGAAAGGAAGCCGCGGCGGCGCCGTTTCAAGGGCGCGGCGGTACCGGAAGAGGCGAGGGCGGCAGGAAAAACGCCGCAGATGCACAGTGCACCGCAGCGCTGGATTATCCGGGATTCAGCCGCCGCCCTGGGCTGGCTGGTAGGCGCAGTGCTCCTGCGGAGCAGCCGGTGGTGCTCAAAGGTGGGGCGGTTGTGGCAGAAGGCAAGTGCCTGTGCTCAGGCAAAGACACCCGCCCTCGGCTGTATCTGTCGGGACACTTCGCCCAGGTGGTGCAAGCTGTCGTCCCAGGCCTTTTCCATTGGCGTCAGTCGCTTGAAATAGTGGCGGCCGATATATGCATGGGTCATGCCGATGCCGCCATGCAGCTGTACCGACTGCTGGCCGACAAAGCGCAGCGCTTGCCCCAATTGCAGGCTGGCGTAATAGCCCATCGAGCGCTCCAGCTGCCGCTGCATGTGCGCGACGCGGCTTCGGCAGCGCGGCTGCCGTGCTGCGTGCGGTAGCCGCGTGTCGCCACGCCCGCAGCGCTGCGCTCGACCAGGAGCAGCGCGATCGGTCCGTCCAGCTGTGCCGGCACGATGAAGGCATCGGCCTGATCGCCCGCCGGGGCTACGCTTTTGAGAGCTGTCAGCGCATGTCCTGTCTGCGTTTCAGTCGCTTTTTCCTTGCAAACTTCCAGGCGATAGCGCGCTGAGCGCTCTTGCTGCGCCAGCGGCTCCAGCACCAGGCCGCGCTGGGCGATGCGTTTGAGGCGCTCGAGTTCGCGCTGGCTGCGGTTGAGGTCAGCGATGTTGGTGGGCTCATGGGCCAGCACGTGCTTGGCATACGTCCAACCCTTGTGTTCTTCGCTGATTAGCTGGTCGGCGGGCACTTCGACGTTGTCGAAGAACACCTCGTTGACCTGGCACTCGCCGTCCAGCAGTGGGAGCCGGCGCCCGGTTCGCTGTAGCGCGCATTCTTCCTCGAACAAATGCTTTTGTACGGCGCTCCCGCCGGGGCAGCCCAAATCTTTCGGCCAGACAAAGGCCAGCCAACCTTTCTGGCCCAGAATTTTGGCCCAGTCCTGCATATCCACGTGCGTCAGGCGCGCACTTCGGCGTGCAAGGCTTGCTCTTCGGGGGTGAATGCGCGGCCCATGTGGCCGGTCTCCTGAGGGGCCGCCGTTGTAGCACGTGCGTTCGCCTCAGTCCTGTCCGGGCGGCGACGCCGGCACGGTGCTGATACCGAGCTCGTTGCACAGGCGCTGTACGCTGGCCTGCAGTGTGGCGACCCGCGCTTCCAGGGCATTCACCCGCTCTTGCAGGGCTGGTGCTGCGCCGCTGTACGCCCCTGGGACAGGTGTGGTTACATCGACCGGGCCGCACAGCAAGTGCGCCCAGCGCTGCTCGCGGGCTCCCGGGGCGCGCGGCAATTGCACCACCAGTGCGCCGCCCTTTTCCAGACTGCGCTCCTGCAGTTCGTCCAGAAACGCCTCGACCGAAGAAATATCGGCAAAGCGGTACCAGCGCTCGGCGTTGATACGCAACTCGCCGGCGGTCTGTGGCCCGCGCAGCATCAACAGGCCCAGCAGCACGGCCGATTGCTCGGGCACGCCGACGCCGCGCTGAAAATTGTGCTCCCAGCGCGCGCTGCGTCCGCCGGTGTTTTCGTGCACCAGCGCCAAGCGTTTGAGCTCGTCCAGCGCTTCCTGCGCTTGGGCGTCGCCGACGTTCATCACCGGCTCGCGTGTGGTTTTCTGGTTGCAGCCCAGCACCAAAGAGTTGAGCGTCAGCGGGTAGCTGTCGGGCACAGTGCGGGCTTTTTCCATCAGCGTGCCGAGCACGCGGGCTTCGATGGCAGTCAGGGGGCGGGTAGCAAGATCAAAAGACATGGCAGGGATAATTCAGGCTTGATTGCAAAATGAATTGCAAAGGTGATTGATGAAAAACATTGTGATTTTGATTTCTGGCGGTGGCTCCAACATGGCTGCGATCGTACGTTCAGCGCAGCAGCAGCGATGGGAGCAGCACTATGGTGCGCGCGTGGTGGCGGTGGTCAGTAATAAGCCCGATGCCAAAGGTTTGGACTTTGCCCGCGCGCAGGGCATTGCCACCGAAGTGTTGGAGCACCCACCTTTCCCCAGCCGCGAGGCCTTTGATGCTGAGCTGGCCCGCGTTATCGACCGCTACACGCCCACGCTGGTGGTGCTGGCTGGCTTCATGCGCATTCTGTCGCCCGGTTTTGTCACGCACTACGCCGGACGATTGCTCAATATCCACCCCTCGCTATTGCCGGCGTTTCCGGGCCTGCACACCCACCAGCGCGCCATTGAAGCTGGCTGCAAATTTGCTGGCGCCAGCGTGCACCTGGTGACCGCTGATCTGGACGCTGGTCCCATCGTCGATCAAGCCATCGTGCCGGTGCTGCCTGGCGACAGCGCTGCACTGCTGGCGGCGCGTGTACTCACGCAGGAGCACCTGCTGTATCCCCGGGCGATTGTCCAGTTGCTCTCTTAATAATAGCTGTAAGCACTCGCCAGTTCTGCGCTGCTGCCTGAAATATTGCCGAGGTGCTGATTACAACGTGCTCAGCATCTCGGCCCCGCTGGCCACCAGAAAATCTTTCGCAGTGCGGGTTTGTTCGGCATTGAGAGGATGCAGCACCAGCGCCCAGCGGTTGTTGGCCAGCGCGCTGCGCACCGTGGTAATGAGCTTGATGTGGTCCGGACGCAACGCCCTCAGTCCGCCCAACAGCAGCCCGAAAGCGATGCCAAAGCCGAGCAGCGCCATGGCGGCCAGCCAGGGGCTACCGATCACCATCGGCTGGCCGCTGTTCAAAAGCCAGAAAAACAGCAACAACCCGCCGATGCCGCCGGCCAGCGTAGCCCCGGCATGGGCTTGAAAGAGTGTTTTGACAATGCCGTGCTGCGCAGGCTGCATGTGGTGGCCAAACAGATCGCGCTGCGTATTTTTGGCATCTTTCGGCCCCAGCAAACGCACCTGAGCTGGCGCGATGCCGTGCAAGTGGTGGGCCTTGGCGGCAGCAGCCTGGGCATGTTGTGCATTGGGGTACAGGCCCACCACTTTGGTCAGTGATTTTTCGCCCAACAGGCCTTGGAGAAAATATTCCATAGCAGACTTCCATGAGGCACCTGCCCGGCCTGCTGCGTGCCACGCAGCGCGCTGCGCAAGCAGAGAATTGATG
Organism: Simplicispira psychrophila DSM 11588; assembly: GCF_000688255.1. Lineage (GTDB taxonomy): Bacteria > Pseudomonadota > Gammaproteobacteria > Burkholderiales > Burkholderiaceae_C > Simplicispira > Simplicispira psychrophila. The sequence continues at coordinate 144,614 of NZ_JHYS01000006.1, forward strand.
TGCTTTGAACCTTAGTCCTGTACTTGCGGCAGTGCTGTAGGACTTTGCCGGGCCCCCCGGCCGTCCATTCTGCTGCGCAGCCCGGCAGAGGGGTGCTGTGCGATGTCTGATATCGATTTGCGGGCTGCCAACTAGACGGTGGGTGTTGCTGGCGTGGGGGCGGCCGGGCACAGCGCAAAGCGCAACTGCTGCTGGCCGTTGACTTCCACCGTTTCCAGAAACATTGCCGCCGGGCGCACCCACAGCCCGCGCTCGCCGTACAGCGCCCGGTACAGCACCATTGGCTCCAGCGTCTCGCTGTGGCGCACGGTGTCGATCACTTCGTACAGCCTGCCTTTGTAATGGCGGTACGGGCCGCAGGGGATGGGTTGCAGGGGCGGGAGGGGGTTGTTCATGGCCGAAGTGTGCGGCAGCAGCCGGGGAGCTGCGCACAATGGGACAATCGCACCCTATGCATCCCAACGTTTTAATCAATGCCTGCGCTGAACTCGTCAGGCTCACCCTTACTTTTGAACATCCCGCCGACGCGGTGGTGTCGCGGTTTTTCCGCGACAACCGTGGCTTGGGGCAACGCGAGCGCGCAGCGCTGGCCGAGACCGTCTATATGGTGCTGCGCAAAAAGCTCCTGTTTGAGCACATGGCACCGTCCGGCTCGGGTCCCAAGGAGCGGCGTCTGGCCATTCTGGGTTTTGCCCACTGGCAGGATGAAGAAGCACGGCGTAAAAATCCGAAGGCGCTGCACGGCGAGCGCGATTTTTTGATGGCCGGGCTGACCGACCGCGAGCAGCAATGGCTGCAGATGTGCGACGGCGTCGTCCAGGCCGACCTGCTGGAGCGCCACCGCCACAACCTGCCCGAGTGGCTGGTCCAGCCGCTCAAAGCGCAGTTGGGCAACGGTTTCTGGCCGCTGGTCGAGGCGCTGTCGGGCAGTGCGCCGCTGGATTTGCGCGTCAACGTACTGAAGGAGAAACGCCCTGACGTGCAGAAGGAGCTGGCGCAAGCCGGTATCCCCTCTGAAGTGACGCCGTATTCGCCTTGGGGACTGCGTGTGCAAGGCAAGCCAGCGCTGGCCAAGCTGCCGGCGTTCATGCGTGGTGCCATCGAGGTGCAGGACGAGGGCTCGCAACTGCTGGCCTTGCTGCTGGATGCCAAACGCGGCGAAATGGTGGTGGACTTTTGCGCTGGTGCGGGCGGCAAGACGCTGGCGATTGGCGCCACCATGCGCAGCACTGGGCGGCTGTATGCGTTTGACGTGTCGGGCCACCGGCTCGATGCATTAGGCCCGCGCCTCAAGCGCAGTGGCTTGTCGAACGTCCACCCTGCGGCCCTGGCCCATGAGCGCGATGAGCGCGTCAAGCGCCTGAGCGGCAAGATCGACCGCGTGCTGGTCGATGCCCCGTGCACGGGCTTGGGCACGCTGCGCCGCAATCCCGATCTGAAATGGCGCCAGTCGCCTAAGGGTGTGGAAGAACTGGTGGCCAAACAGACGGCCATTCTGGCCAGCGCAGCGCGGCTGGTGAAGCCGGGCGGCCGCCTGGCGTATGCCACTTGCAGCGTACTGCCGCAAGAAAACGAGGCGATTGCCGAAGCATTTGCCGCCGCCCATCCAGACTTTGAGCCGCTGGACGCGGGCGAGGTGCTGGCGCAGTTGAAGGTCGATGGCGCGGCCGGCCTGTGCAGCGGCGGCGAGAGCGGTACGCGCTACCTGCGTCTGTGGCCGCATATCCACCATACGGATGGCTTCTTTGCCGCACTCTGGACGAAAAAAGATTAAAAAATAATAGCTACTACCGCACGATTTCATTAGCTTTCAGATATAAAACACCTTGAAAGTGCCTGTTATCAGGCGGTGGTAGCTATAGTTTTAATTAGCACGGACACAAAAAAACCGCCTGGCAGCTGACTGCGTAGGCGGTTTTTGTTGAAAACAAAGTCTGAATTACTTCAGCTTCATTTCCTTGTACTCAACGTGCTTGCGAGCTTTGGGATCAAATTTCATGATCAGCATTTTCTCGGGCATCGTCTTCTTGTTCTTGGTGGTGGTGTAGAAATGACCCGTACCTGCAGTCGATTCCAGCTTGATTTTGTCGCGTCCGCCTTTGGTTGCCATGGTGGTTCTCCTTAAGCTTGGCCACGTGCGCGCATGTCTGCGAGCACAGAATCAATACCGTTTTTGTCGATCAGACGCAAACCGGCGTTCGAGATGCGCATGCGCACCCAACGATTTTCTGTTTCAACCCAGAAGCGGCGGTACTGCAGGTTGGGCAGAAAACGGCGCTTGGTCTTGTTGTTGGCGTGGGAAACATTGTTTCCCACCATGGGCTTCTTGCCCGTGACTTCACATACGCGTGCCATGAGGACACTCCGATATTTTTGAACGGTCTGTACGCTGGTACAGACCTCACCTCGCCATGAGAGGGTGGCGGTAACCCCATTTGCCTCTGGCCTGAGCGGCCAGTTTTAGCAAAGCCGCAGATTATAGCGCGGGCTTTATTGGCCCAAAAAGCGCTGTGCATCGAGCGCGGCCATGCAGCCGGTGCCGGCGCTGGTGATGGCTTGGCGATAGACGTGGTCTTGCACGTCGCCGGCGGCAAAAATGCCCGGCACGCTGGTTTGCGTGGCAAAGCCCTTGAGGCCGCCTTGGGTGACGATGTAGCCGTTTTCCATGGCCAGCTGACCAGCAAAAATATCGGTGTTCGGGGCGTGGCCGATGGCGATAAAGCAGCCTTGCAGGGCGATGTATTCGATGCTGCCGTTTTGCGTGTTCTTGATATGCACGCCGGTCACGCCACTGGCGTCGCCCAGCACTTCGTCGAGGGTGTAGAAGGTCTTGAGCACAATCTTGCCGGCGGCGACCTGCTCCATTAGCTTGTCCACCAGAATGGGCTCGGCCTTGAAGGTGTCGCGTCGGTGGATCAGCGTGACCTTGCTGGCGATGTTGGCCAGGTACAGCGCTTCTTCCACCGCCGTGTTGCCGCCGCCCACCACGCAGACGTCTTGGTCTCGGTAGAAGAAGCCGTCGCAGGTGGCGCAGCCGGAGACGCCCCGGCCCATGAAGGCGGTCTCTGAGGGCAGGCCCAAGTACATGGCCGAGGCGCCAGTGGCGAGGATCAGTGCGTCGCAGGTGTAGGTGTTGCTGTCGCCGGTGAGCGTGAACGGACGCTGGCTGAAATCGACTTGGTTGATGTGGTCAAAGATGATTTGTGTCTGAAAACGCTCGGCGTGCTGCAAAAAGCGCTGCATCAGTTCGGGCCCTTGCACGCCGTTGACGTCGGCGGGCCAGTTATCGACTTCGGTGGTGGTGGTCAGCTGGCCGCCCTGGGCCATGCCGGTGATCAGCACCGGGTTCAGGTTGGCGCGCGCGGCGTAGATGGCGGCGGTGTAGCCGGCAGGGCCGGAACCGAGGATCAGGACTTTGGCGTGTTGCGGTGTGGACATGTCGTGCAAAGGGGCTGGCGCCGACCCCGCCAGCCAGGAAAAGGCCGTCAGAGCGCGCGGGGGTGGATAAACAGGAAACCATAAGTATCGACCAAGTCTCTGTCGATGCCGGTCCACCCCTCTGGGGCTGCGGTCATGGGGCCCTGCAGCAGGACGCGCCGTAGCTGGTAATTTTGCCAGTGGCCCAGTCGCATCGGGTAAGCTTCGCCGGCACGTTTATGACCTATTCCCTCAATACCTTGAATGTTTCTTCTGGCGGCAAGCCTGCGCCGCCTTCCGGAGCTGCCCGTTTTGGCCACGAGGTGGTGCTGATCATCGGTCTGCTGGCATTGGTGTTCTGGTTGATGGCGCTCACCAGTTACGCCGCACCCGATGCGGCTTGGTCCACTTCCGGGGCTTCCTCTTCTGCCATGGTGGCCAATTGGGGCGGGCGTCTGGGCGCCTTGCTGGCCGATGTCAGCTACTTTGCCTTTGGATTTTCTGTCTGGTGGGGCGTGGCTGCGGGCATGGGTGCCTGGCTGGGATCGCTGGCGCACTGGATGCGCGCGGGCCAGCACGGCGCGCAGGAGACGGCGTCGGCGTTGTGGCGTCGGCGCTTCCTGTTCTGGTGTGGACTGGCGCTGCTGCTGAGTGCCAGCACGGCGCTGGAGTGGTCGCGCATGTACCGTTTTGAATCCTTTTTGCCTGGCCATGCTGGCGGTGTGCTGGGCTATGTGCTGGGTCCCAAGGCCATGCAGTGGCTGGGTTTTACCGGCTCGGGCTTGCTGGCCATTGTGCTGGTGGTGGCGGGCGCCGCGCTGGTGTTTCGCTTTTCCTGGGGCCGCGTGGCCGAAGTGGTGGGCGGGCGCATTGACGCTCTGGTGCAACTGGGCCGGACCCAGCGCGAGGTGGCCAAAGACCAGGCCGAGGGCAAGCGCGCTGCGCGCCAGCGTGAAGGCGCGGTGCAGGAAGAGCGCAGTGAGAACGAGGTGCTGCACCCGCAGCCGCTGCGCATCATTGAGCCGGTGCTGGTCGATACGCCGCTGGCGCCTGCAGCGCCCGAAAGGGTCGCGCCGGCTGCGGCATCTGTTGCTGCCGCTGTCGCTGGCCCTGCTGTTGCACCTCCCCCTGCCGCCGTGCCCGCGCCTGCGGGCAAAGTGCCGGGCCACAGTGCGAGCGCGTCTGTCGCCAAAGAGCGCCTGGCGACGGCTGCTTTCCACCCTCGGCTGGAGAGCCTGCTGCCGCAGGTGGCGCTGCTGGATAGCGCGCCGCCGAGCCAGGAAAGCGTCGCCTCCGAAACGCTGGAGATGACCAGCCGCCTGATCGAGAAAAAGCTGAAGGATTTTGGTGTCGAGGTGCGGGTGGTGGCTGCCATGCCCGGCCCGGTGGTGACACGCTACGAAATCGAGCCTGCCACTGGTGTCAAGGGCTCCCAGATCGTCGGGCTGGCAAAAGACTTGGCGCGCTCACTCAGTTTGGTGTCGATCCGCGTCGTCGAGACCATTCCGGGCAAAAACATCATGGCGCTGGAACTGCCCAACGCCAAGCGCCAGACCATCAAGCTGAGCGAGATTCTGGGCTCGCAGGTCTACCACGATGGCAAGAGCCTGCTGACCATGGGGCTGGGCAAGGACATTGTCGGCAACCCGGTGGTCGCCGATCTGGCCAAGATGCCACATGTGCTGGTGGCCGGCACCACCGGCTCAGGCAAGTCGGTGGGCATCAACGCCATGATCTTGTCGTTGCTCTACAAGGCCGAGGCCAAGGACGTGCGTCTGTTGATGATCGACCCGAAGATGCTGGAAATGTCGGTCTACGAAGGCATTCCGCACCTGCTGGCGCCTGTGGTCACCGACATGAAACAGGCCGCGCACGGCCTGAACTGGTGCGTCGGCGAAATGGAGCGGCGCTACAAGCTGATGAGCAAGCTGGGCGTGCGCAACCTGGCCGGTTACAACGCCAAAATCGACGAGGCGGCAGCGCGCGAGGCGTTTGTCGATAACCCGCTGAGCCTCAACCCCGAAGCGCCCGAGCCGTTGGAGCGTCTGCCGTACATCGTCGTCGTCATTGATGAGTTGGCCGATCTGATGATGGTGGTCGGCAAGAAGATTGAAGAGCTGATCGCCCGCCTGGCACAGAAGGCGCGTGCTGCCGGCATCCACCTTATTTTGGCGACGCAGCGCCCCAGCGTCGATGTGATTACCGGCCTGATCAAGGCCAACATCCCGACGCGGATTTCGTTCCAGGTGTCCACCAAGATCGATAGCCGCACCATCCTCGACCAGATGGGTGCCGAAGCGCTGCTGGGTATGGGCGACATGCTCTACATGGCCAGCGGCACCGGCCTGCCGGTGCGGGTACATGGCGCTTTTGTCTCGGATGAGGAAGTGCACCGCGTGGTCGCCTACCTCAAGAGCCAGGGTGAGCCGGATTACATCGCTGGCATGCTCGAAGGCGGCAGCGTTGAAGGCGACGCGGACAGCTCTGGCGCCGGCGAGGGCGGTGCCAGTGGCGAAAAAGACCCGATGTACGACCAGGCGGTCGAGGTGGTGTTGAAAGACCGCAAGGCCAGTATTTCGTATGTGCAGCGCAAGCTCAGAATCGGTTACAACCGTTCCGCCCGTTTGCTGGAAGATATGGAAAACGCCGGCCTCATCAGCGCCCTGACCAGCAGCGGCCAGCGCGATGTGCTGGTGCCACCGCGCAGCAGCGATTGACGCGTGGCGTGCCAAGGGGCGCCCCCTGCTGCTGTACCCCGTGACCTTTTTTTGCACTGGATTGGGGCGCCATGCACGGTCTGGTCGATTTTCAACACACCTTCCATGAAAAAATTATTTACTGCTATTTTGATAGCTGCCAGCGCACAGCTGGCCAGCGCTGGTGGCCTGGAAAGCCTAGAGGCGTTCATGGCGCACGCGCAGGCGGGCCAATCTGACTTCACACAGGTGGTGACCTCTCCGCCCAAGGACGGCAAGGCCGCACGCAGCAAAACCTCCAGTGGCACCTTTGCGTTCCAGCGCCCGGGTCGCTTCAAGTTTGTCTACCAGAAGCCGTTTCAGCAGACCATCGTTGCCGATGGCCAGACGCTCTGGCTCTACGACGCTGATCTGAACCAAGTGACGCAGCGTGCCCAGGCCCAGGCGCTGGGCGCCACGCCGGCGGCGCTGCTGACCTCGGCGCCCGACCTCAAGGCCCTGCGCGCCGAATTCACGCTCGAATCCGCGCCGACGCAGGACGGCTTGCAGTGGGTGCTGGCGCGCCCCAAAAGCAAAGATGGTGCCTTGCAAAGCGTGCGTGTCGGCTTTGAGGGTGAGCAACTGGCGGCCCTGGACATCCTTGACAGCTTTGGCCAGCGCTCGCTGATCCGTTTTACGGATTTGCAGGCCCATCCGGCCCTGCCTGCTTCCACCTTCAACTTCAAAGTGCCGCCGGGGGCAGACGTACTCAAGCAATAAGCTGCTGGGCTGTTCAGATATCTCTGGATCCACCACTCCACCACTCCACCACTCCGCCACTCCGCCATGACTGCCCAGCGTCGCCAGCCAGCCTGTGTTCGCTCGGTCGCGCTCGAACGGATGCGCCAGAAGCTGCTCCGCCACATGTTTCCACGCGTCCAGCGGGCGCTGATCACCTGCGGGATGGAGAGCGGCGCGTGAGCCAGCCGCCTGCTTCAGTCCACCAGCCCCTGGCCGAACGCCTGCGCCCGCGGACGCTGGCGCAGGTGGTGGGCCAGCAGCAAATCTTGGGGCCGGGCATGCCGCTGCGCCTGGCGTTTGAGTCCGGGCGGCCACACAGCTGCATTTTGTGGGGGCCACCAGGTGTCGGCAAAACCACGATTGCCCGCTTGATGGCCGATGCCTTTGATGCGCAGTTCATTGCCATCAGCGCGGTGCTGGGTGGCGTCAAGGACATCCGCGAAGCGGTCGAACGTGCCGAGGCCGCACGCTCGGGCCTGTTGCAGCAGGGCACCATCGTCTTCGTGGACGAGGTGCACCGCTTCAATAAAAACCAGCAGGATGCGTTTTTGCCGCATGTCGAAAGCGGGCTGTTCACCTTTATCGGCGCCACCACCGAAAACCCTTCGTTCGAGGTCAACTCCGCCCTGTTGTCGCGTGCGACGGTGTATGTGCTGGAGCCGTTGTCCATGGAAGATTTAAAGCAAATTGTGGCTCTAGCCCAATCCCAGCAAGCGCTACCAGCTATTGAAAATGAAGCAGTCGAGCGCTTGGTGGCCTATGCCGATGGCGATGCGCGGCGGCTGCTCAACACGCTGGAAACCCTGGCCATGGCCGCCGCGCAGCAGCAGTGGCCGCAGCTCAGCGATGCCCGGGTGCTGCAGGTGCTGGGGCAGCAGCTGCGCCGCTATGACAAAGGCGGCGAACAGTTCTACGACACCATCAGTGCGTTGCACAAATCGGTGCGCGGCTCCGACCCGGACGCAGCGCTGTATTGGCTGGTGCGGATGCTCGACGGCGGCGCCGAGCCGCGCTACCTGGCGCGTCGCCTAGTGCGCATGGCCAGCGAAGACATTGGCCTGGCCGATCCGCGCGCCCTGCGTCTGGCGTTGGACGCCGCCGAGGTCTACGAGCGCCTGGGCAGCCCCGAGGGCGAGCTGGCGCTGGCCGAATGCGTGCTCTACCTGGCGGTGGCGCCCAAGTCCAACGCCGTCTACAGGGCCTATAACGCCGCGCGGGCCTTGGTAAAGCAGGATGCCTCGCGCCCGGTACCGCTGCATTTGCGTAATGCGCCGACCACGCTGATGAAAACGCTGGACTATGGCCGCGGTTATCGCTATGCCCACGATGAAGACAATGGCTTTGCTGCCGGCGAGCGCTATCTGCCCGACGGCATGGCCGCGCCCGGGTTTTACCAGCCGGTACGGCGGGGGCTGGAAATAAAGATTGCTGACAAACTCGACCAACTGCGGGCGCGCAATGCCGCCGCCGTGGCAGACGCTGCCGAGGGAAAACCCCCGCAAGAGGCGCACGGTGAGGGGGGGTGACGCCCTGTGTGTTGCTCCATCGCAGGGGAGTTGCGGGCCTGGTTTCAACTGGCAACAACGTCAGCTTTGTGTTTTCGCGGGTTTGGAGGGCAGGGTTAAACTCCCCGAGTTCACGCAAGTGTCATGTTCCTTTCATGCTGCGTCATTTTTCCCCCCCCAATTCCCCCTGAGGAGTTTTCATGCTGTTTGGCAAACTTTTGCCGCGCGAAGGTAATTTTTTCGAGATGTTCAATCAACATGCCGACTGCATCGTCGATGCGGCGCATTCTTTTGCACAACTCGTAGCCAATTACAACGACCCGCACCTGCGCGAAAAATACGCCCAGGATGTCGATATCGCCGAGCGCGCTGCCGACCGTGTCACGCACGAAGTCAACAAGGCGGTGCACAAGACCTTCATCACGCCGATTGATCGTGAGCAGATCCATACCCTCATCAACACCATGGACGACGTGGCAGACCTGTTTCAGGACTCTGCCGAGACCATGAGCTTGTATGACATCCGCCATATGACGGATGAAATTTCACGCCTCACGGATCTGAGCGTCAAGTGCTGCGAGCGCTTGCGCTCGGCGGTCAACCTGCTCAACAAGCTGGCCGATCCGGCCACGGCGGAGGCGGCGCTCAAGACCTGCGAAGAGATTGACCGCCTGGAAGGCGACGCCGACCGGGTGCTGCGCGCTGCCATGAGCAAATTGTTCCGCGAAGAACCCGACGTGCGTGAGCTGATCAAGCTCAAGGCGATCTACGAATTGCTCGAAACCATCACCGACCGGTGTGAGGACGTGGCCAATTTGATCGAGGGCATCGTCCTCGAAAACTCCTGACCTGCCAAGAAACGGTTCACTGATGGAAACCGTACAAACTGCCCTGTGGGTTGTGGTGGTGCTGGTCGTGCTGGCCATTCTGTTCGACTTCATGAACGGGTTTCACGACGCTGCCAACTCGATTGCCACCGTGGTCTCGACCGGCGTGCTCAAGCCGGCCCAGGCGGTGGTCTTTGCCGCCTTTTTCAACTTTGTTGCCATTTTTATTTTCCACCTCAGCGTGGCTGCCACCATTGGCAAAGGCATCGTCGAGCCGGGGGTGGTGGACACCCACGTCATTTTTGGCGCCTTGGTGGGGGCCATTACCTGGAATTTCATCACCTGGTATTACGGCATTCCCAGCAGTTCCTCGCACGCGCTGATCGGCGGCATTGTCGGTGCCGTGATTGCCAAGGCCGGCGCCAGTTCGCTGGTGGCTTCGGGCATCTGGAAGACGGTGGCCTTCATCTTCATTTCGCCGCTGCTGGGTTTCTTGCTGGGCTCGCTGATGATGGTAGCGGTGGCGTGGATTTTTCGGCGCTCGCGGCCGAGCAAAGTCGATAAATGGTTTCGTCGCTTGCAACTGGTCTCGGCCGGTGCCTATAGCCTGGGCCACGGTGGCAACGATGCGCAAAAAACCATCGGCATCATCTGGCTGTTGCTGATTGCCACCGGCTACTCGTCGGCCAGCGATGCCTCCCCACCGCTGTGGACCATCGTCAGTTGCTATACGGCGATTGGCATGGGCACCATGTTTGGCGGCTGGCGCATCGTCAAAACCATGGGCCAGAAGATCACCAAGCTCAAACCGGTGGGCGGCTTTTGCGCCGAAACCGGCGGTGCCATGACGCTATTCCTGGCCACCGTGTTGGGTATTCCGGTGTCCACCACGCACACCATTACCGGCGCCATTGTCGGTGTGGGTTCGACGCAGCGCGCCAGCGCGGTGCGTTGGGGCGTGGCCGGCAATATTGTCTGGGCCTGGGTCTTGACGATTCCAGCCAGTGCGTTTGTCGCATCGGTGGCCTACTGGATCAGCCTGCAGTTGTATTGATCTTCAGAGGTGTGGTCCCAAGCCACTATCAAAAAAAGAGCTGCTAGCGCTTGTCACACAAGCGTTAGCAGCTCTTTTTGCTGTGATTCAGGCGGGCTGAGAAATTTTGCGTGCTTCCTCGATCTGGTACTCGAAGTAGCGCTGAAAGCTGAACGCCAGACTGGCCATCAGCACCGCCGTGCCCACCAGCAAGGACAAGGCCATGGCAGCCACCGTGAACCAGCCGGTGCGACCGGGCGCGGCGTCCAGTGCCGCTGGGGGGTTGAAACGGCCATTCCATTTTTCTGGCGCCATCAGCCCATACACGATGGCGCGCAGGGCGCAGCCGGCGATGGTGAAGCCCAGTAGCGGGATCAGTACCCAGCTGAGCTGATCGTCCTGGCCCAGTTGCTGTACCCGCTCGATGCCATACAGCCCCAGTGCCGTCGGAATGGGCAGCAGCCAGCCGAAGATATCGCTCAGGCCATACAGATAAAAACGGTGCAGCCCCAAAGGGCCACCTAAAAAGGCCAGCCAGGCGGCCAGAGTCTTGTTTTTCATGGCCACATTATTCCGGTGAAGTGTGATCGCCCGCTCCCAGCGATTTTTCCATGAGCACGATATCGCGCCATGCGCCGAACTTCCAGCCGACCGAGCGCAGCACGCCGATCTCGCCAAAGCCCAATGCGCGGTGCAAGGCAATCGAGCTGGCGTTGGCTGAATCGCCAATCACGGCCAGCATCTTGCGCACCTCGGCCTGCTCGGCCTGCACCAGCAGCTGCGCTAGGAGGGCGCGGCCCATCCCCTGGCCGCAGGCGCTGGCTGCGACATACACCGAGTCTTCGGCCGAGAAGCGAAATGCCGGCCGTGGTTTGAACCAGTTGGCATATGCAAAGCCCAGTACCTGGCCGTCCTGCTCGGCCACCAGCCACGGCAGGCCGCGTGCCAGTACTTCGGCGCGGCGCGCTGCCATATCGGCGCAACTGGGCGCATCGATCTCGAAGCTGCCGGTGCCCTGCTGGACGTGGTGGGCATAAATGTGGGTGATGGCGGGCAGATCGCCCTGCTGGCTGGTACGGATGAGGGGCATGGGTCAAACAAAGATATAATTGGCGGCTTTGCAGCGTGTCGCTGGCCGGGTGGTCATGTCGCGTGTCTCAACGTTGCGAACTATGGGCTATCAGCGCAAGGCGTTGGCCCCCACCCGAAGGATAAATTATGGTCGTCATCCGACTTTCCCGCGGCGGTTCCAAAGGCCGTCCTTTCTTCAACATCGTTGTCGCCGACAAGCGCGTGCGCCGCGATGGCCGCTTCATCGAGCGTCTGGGTTTCTACAACCCGACCGCTAAAGGTGGCGAAGAAGGCCTGCGCATTGCGCAAGACCGTCTGGCCTACTGGGTCGGCGTGGGCGCCCAGTCGTCCCCCACCGTGGACCGCCTGATCAAGCAAGCCGCTAAAGCTGCCGCCTGATTTAGCTTCCCCCACAAAGGGCGGGTTTCGCCAGGTCTTCCTGGGGGAGCCCGCCCTTTGTGTTTGTATCGTCTTTTGATGTTGTGGTCCTGACTATGTCTACTGCCTTGAATCTGGAAACCGCCGAACTGCCTGCGGACGCCGTCGAAGTCGGTCGCATTACCGAAGCGTGGGGCGTCAAAGGTTGGTTCAAGGTGTTGTCGCACAATGCTGACCCGCAAACGCTGCTGGTCGCCAAGCGCTGGTATGTGCAGCCGAGCGAACGCGGCGCACGCACCTTTACCGGTACGGCAGCGCTGGCGATTCGCCAATCAAAAATGCATTCCGATGTGGTGGTGGCCTGGGCCGAGGGAATTGACGACCGCAATGCCGCCGAATTGCTGCGTGGCGCGCGTATTTTTGTACCACGCGCCGACTTTGCGCCGGCCAAAGAAGATGAGTACTACTGGGTCGATCTGATTGGCCTGGAGGTCGTCAACCGCGAAGGCGTGGCGCTGGGCCAAGTGCGCGACCTGATGACTACCGGCCCGCAAACCGTGCTGGTGCTGGCGTTTGAGGAAGAAGGCAGCGGCAAGCCGCAAGAACGCATGATTCCTTTCGTCGCCGCCTTTGTTGATAAGGTCGAATTGCCCGAGCGCCGCATCACCGTGGACTGGCAGCCCGACTACTGAAAGCGCCCCATGCGCTTTGACGTCATCACCCTGTTTCCCGAGCTGTTTGGCCCGTTTCTGGCTAGCGGTATCACCCGGCGTGCCTATGCCTCGGGCTTGGTCGATGTCCGCTTGTGGAATCCGCGCGACTACGCCGAAGGCAATTACCGCCGCGTCGATGACCGTCCGTTTGGCGGCGGCCCCGGCATGGTGATGATGGCGCCGCCGCTGGAGCGCTGCTTGACCGCCATCCGCAGCGATCGCGCTGACCCACCAGAACAACCGGCACCGCTGGTTTTGTTCTCACCGATTGGCGCAGCTTTGAACCACACCGCTGTCGAGCGCTGGTCGGCCAGTGCTGGCGCTGTGTTGTTGTGTGGGCGCTACGAAGGTATTGACCAGCGCTTTATTGACGCCCATGTCGATGTGCAAATCAGTTTGGGCGATTTTGTGCTGTCGGGCGGCGAAATCGCTGCACTGGCGCTGCTCGATGCCGTGGCGCGCTTACAGCCGGGCGTGCTGAACGACGAAGGCAGCCACCAGTTCGACAGCTTTAACCCGGCGCTCGATGGCCTGTTGGATTGCCCGCACTACACGCGTCCCGAAGTGTGGGCCGGGCGCAGCGTGCCGGCCGAGCTGCTCTCGGGTCACCACGCGCGCATTGAGCGCTGGCGCCGTGATCAGCGCCTGTTGCTCACCGCGCAGCACCGCCCCGACCTGATTGCTGCCGCGCGCGCTGCCCAAGCTTTGGCCAAGGCCGATGAGGCGCTGCTGGGGTTAATGAAATAGCTGAGGTTTCGTAGCCGCTTGTAGCAACTGCAACTGTGCATAGACGCTGCCAAGTCAGCTGTGTTGCACACATCAATGCTTCTGCGCCAAAACGATGTCCATCAAAAAATGTATTGCATATATACAAAATAATCTGGCGCGATAGTCGATAGAAGGCGACTGAAGGTTTCATTTCAGCAATGCCGAATACATGGCTGTGCCGATGATGCTATGCATTTGTGTAGTTGGGTGAAGCACGTCCCAATATAGGAACGGTGGCAGGAAGCCGCCTAGTGGTACATCAACGCAAGTGGAAGGATTACGGAAAAGACAATCCACTGCGCCGGTATCTGGTGAGAGGAAGGCCAGCGCAGGCACATCCGCATTGACAAGCCCAGTTTTCAGTAGTGCCTCGCCCAATGCGAAAACATCCAAGCGAACGATCTTGATGCCTGGCAAGTTGTCCAGTGAATCCAATGCAGATGTCAACAATGCGTTATGGGATTGGGTAAGCAAAGTGAATTGTGCGCTGACACCTTGCGCTTTCACCAGTGGCACACCACCTAAATCGGGCAGGTTAGGCACTAAGAAATTATGTGCACCGGTGTTGTACATCGCTCGGATCGAATTCGCTATGTTGCTGACTACAACATAGGGGTCATGGGTGAGATTTTGCAAATAATCGTTGGAACCCGACCATATGACGTACAGAGCATTGGATTGGGACTTATTGCGCCCGAGCGCCGTGGTGTAGAGCCCGACCTGTCCGACCAGCCCAGGCACCATAAAGCCGTTGGGCGTGAGGTTTTGCGCGCCCGATCCTGAACCACCAAAAGCAAAGTTCACGCTGGATTTTTTATCTAAACTGCCCGTCACAGTAAACGGTTTCAACTCGGCGCTGTTCTTGCGGGATGCCAGTTTCCAGAGGTATTCCACCGCCACCGGTCCGTTTGAGAAACGCCCTTGCCAGTAGGTAGCGTAGGGCGTGACAGAAGGAGGAATCGCAGGCACCATTTGCTGGGCAGTTGTTGCCGCAAAGTCATTGCCCGTGTCAGACAAACTGTCACCGAACACATACATCGCTGGGTAATGGGGTTGTCCTGCCATGGCAGTGCCAGTCAGGGTGACTGCAAAAAATATGACCAATATGCGGCCACATAGATACGTAATGCTATTCATGAAGAACCTCACTCTGTGTATCGAATTGCGCGGATTAATCATTTTTGAGGCTCTCATCGTACCCATTTGCCTATCGAAATGACGGCTTTTTGTAAGCGCCTGTTGCTGGTTTCTTGCCAAACTGGCGCACCTTACAACCGTGAAATCAGCCTTGCCAACAAGTGCATCAGCAATGTTACGCAGCCACCCGTAGTACCTGCAGCAGTCCATCCGCACGAAGCAAAACTGCAACGCAGTATCGCCACGTTCCTAGAACAGAACATGCATCAATTCTTTTTTGGTTTTGGTAAATAGTTATAATGGAAAGCTTTTCGATCCTCTGGCCGGCCGCTTTGCCCGCGTGATATGTCACGCATAACGCAAAGCCTGAACGTCAATCCCGATGCAGCCACTTATGGCGCGGACATGATCGTTGAATGTCAACATGAACCTGATCCAGACCCTCGAAGCGGAAGAAATTGCCCGCCTCGGCAAGACCCTGCCTGAATTTGCCCCCGGCGACACGGTTATCGTGAGCGTCAACGTGGTTGAAGGTACGCGCAAGCGTATGCAAGCCTACGAAGGTGTGGTGATTGCCAAGCGCAACCGTGGCCTCAACAGCGGTTTCACCGTGCGCAAGATCTCTAACGGCGAAGGCGTGGAGCGTACGTTCCAGACCTACAGCCCACTGATTGCCAAGATCGAAGTCAAGCGCCGTGGTGACGTGCGCCGCGCCAAGTTGTACTACCTGCGCGAGCGCAGCGGCAAGTCGGCACGTATCAAAGAAAAGCTGCCACAGCGCGTCAACAAGACGGCCGCTGCACCCGCACCAGCCCCAGTGGCTGCTGCTTAAGACAGCGTCCAAGCCGTAGAACCTCGGTTCTACAGCGCCAGACCGCCATCAGCGATATGCTGGTGGCGGTTTTTTTATGGGCCTCTCCCTGTTTCATTTTTCAAAATTTGCGCCCTGGGTGCTTTCTTAAGTGAGCTGCCGTGTCCCTCGCTTCCAAGCCGCCTTCTTCCGCTCCAGCGGCCTGCGTGCCGTGGTCTACGTTGCCGGATTTTGATCCGCGCAGCATGGCTGTCGTGGGTGTCGATATGCATTTGCCCGCCGTGCCTGTCACTGCGCAAACACCCGAGGCCTTGCGCCAGCGTTTTGCCACGCCGCCGATCTGGCTGCCTGAGGTCGAGCGCGAGAAAAGCTTTTCGGCCCGTCCGCCAGCCCATGCCTCGGTGTTGCTGCCCATCGTGCTGCGCGAGCAACCGATGGTGCTGCTGACCGAGCGGACAGTGCATTTGTCCACGCATTCGGGTCAGGTGGCCTTTCCGGGCGGTCGCGCCGATCCGCAAGACCTCAGCCCGGTAGCCACCGCCTTGCGCGAAGCAGAAGAAGAAGTCGGGCTGGACGCGCGCTTCGTGCAAGTGCTGGGCACCTTGCCGACCTACGTCACCGGCTCGTCGTTCATCATTTCGCCGGTGGTGGCGTTGGTGCAGCCCGAGTGCGTGCTGCGTCCGAATCCCTACGAGGTGGCGGAGATTTTTGAAGTACCGCTGGCCTTTTTGCTTGATCCGGCACACCACCAGCGCCATGTCTTGGAGTGGCAGGGTGTGCGCCGCGAGTGGTTTTCCATGCCCTACCAGAGCGGTGCCAAAAACCATTTCATCTGGGGTGCTACGGCGGGCATCTTGCGCAATTTTTACCGCTTCATGCGCGCATGAGATGCAGGCAGGCTTTGCGGGTGCCGCTGCAGGTGCTGGCGCAGCGCTTCTGCAAGGTCAGCGCCGCGCCACTGTGTCGCTATCATTGCCCCCCATGAGTTTCTTTGCCATCTTGTTTGCCTTGCTGATCGAGCAGGCGCGTCCGTTGGCCGGCAGCAACCCGATTCATGCCGGATTGCGCGCCTGGTCTTTGTCGGTCAGTCGCAATTTTGATGCCGGCAAACCGCACCACGCCTGGGTCGCCTGGTGCGCGGCCGTACTGGTGCCGGCGCTGCTGGTGCTGGGGGTGCACTGGTTGCTGTTCTGGGGCCTGGGCTGGCCGTTTGCGGTGGTATGGAACGTGGCGGTGCTGTACCTCACGCTGGGTTTTCGCCAGTTCAGCCACCATTTCACCGGTTTGCGCGATGCCCTGGAAGAGGGCGATGCAGAGCGTGCGCGCGAGCTGCTGGCACGCTGGCAAAAGGTCGATGTCGGCGATTTGCCGCGCAGTGAGCTGGTGCGTCATGTCATCGAATATTCCGCGCTCGCTTCGCACCGCCATGTGTTTGGCGTGCTGGCCTGGTATTCCGGCCTGGCAGCGTTGGGCCTGGGGCCGCTGGGCGCCGTGCTCTACCGCATGGCCGAGTTTGTTTCGCGCTACTGGAAGGCGCGCCCTGGCGGCGAGGTGCAACGGGCCAGCGCGGCGTTGCAAGAGGCGGCTGCCAAAGCGTGGATGGTGGTGGACTGGCTGCCAGCACGCCTGACCGCACTGTGTTTTGCCGTGGTCGGCAGTTTTGAAGAGGCGATTGAAGGTTGGCGCTTTCAGGCGCAGCACTTTCCCAATGACAACGATGGCGTGGTGCTGGCCGCCACCGCCGGTGCGCTGAATGTGCGCCTGGGCGGTGAAGCCCTCAAGGCGCGGGTGGATGCTTTGGCGCAGCAAGGCTTTTCTGCCGATGTCGGTATCGGTGACAGCACCAGCACACCGGGGCGCGAGCCAGAAATCGGTCACCTGCGCAGTGTCGTTGGGCTGGTCTGGCGCTCGGTGGTGGTGTGGATGCTGCTGCTGGCCTTGCTCACGCTGGCACGCCTGCTGGGTTAAAGGAGCGTGGGCGCGGACGCGCCGTGCTCAGTAGCGCGTCTGGCCCAGTTCGGCAAATAGATCGCTATATATTTTGTAGCGATTGGCGCTGATGCTGTCTGGGTCAGCGCTGTTTTTAAGCTTTTCTATCACGCCGCAGCCGGGCTCGTGCAGGTGGGTGCAGTTGTAGAACTTGCACGCTGTGGCATGGGCTGCAATATCGGGCATGCAGCCGGCCAGCTGCATCGGCGCGATGTGTTGCAGGCCAAACTCCTGGAAGCCGGGCGAGTCGATCAACGCGGTGCTGCGCTCTGCATCCACCCAATACAGCGCAGTGCTGGTGGTGGTGTGCTTGCCAGAGTTCAGCGCTTGCGAGATTTCGTTGGTCAACACGGTGGCGCCGGGCACCAGCAGATTGATCAGGGTGCTTTTGCCCGAGCCCGACGGGCCCAGCACCAGCGTGGTCTTGCCGCGCAGGTGCTGCATCAGCAGTTCGCGATCGACGTCGCCCGAGGCGGTCAGTGACAGCGCCAGCACGCCGTAGTGGTGCTGGCCGTCGGCGCTGGCCATGCGCCGGTAGGGCAGCAGGCGCTCCCAGGCGCGGGCGAAGGGCTCGACCAAGTCAGTCTTGTTCAGCGCAATCAGTGGCTTGATATGCGCTGCTTCAGCGGCAATCAGGGCGCGCGCCAGCTGGCTTTCTGAGAACACCGGCTCGGCAGCGATCAGGATCAGCACTTGGTCCAAATTGGCAGCAAAAGACTTGGTGCGGATCTCATCCTGGCGATAGAACAGATTGCGCCGCTCCTGCACTTTTTCGATGGTGCCTTCGTCGCCTTGGCCGGCAGGCGCGGCTTGCCACAGGACCTCGTCACCGACCACCGACTGGCTTTTCTTGCCGCGCGGATGGCAGATGCGGCGCGTGCCGTCGGGCGATTCGACCATGCAATGGCGGCCATGGCTGGCGACCACCAAACCAGGATGCAGAGCGCTGCGCTGGTTCATGTCAGGCGCCCAGCGCGTCAAAGCGTGCGGCGCAGTCGAAATCGCTGGCCGAGAGACCGGCCACAGCGTGCGTTTGCAGGCGCACCACGCAGCGGTCGTAATACACCGACAGGTCGGGGTGGTGGTTTTGCGCGTGGGCAATGAAGGCCACGGCATTGACGAAGGCCAGGGTCTGGTAGTAGTTGGCGAAGCGGTAGGTTTTTTCGATGGCCACAGCCGCGCCGTCGCCGTGCAAGGTCCAGCCTTCTAGGTGTGCTAGTTCTGCTGCTATTTCTGTAGCTATAAGCACACGCTTGGTATGCGTTTCAGCCTCTTTTGTCTTATTTTTTGTCATAGTGTTCAGGCAGGTGAAGGGGTGGACGCAGGCAGGCGCGCCAAGCGTGCGCTGGCGGGTGGGTGCGAATAATAAAACTGCACATACACCGGGTCGGGCGTCAAGGTGGCGGCGTTGTCTTGGTACAGCGTGAGCAGGGCTGAGGCCAGATCCGCGCCGTCGGCCTGGGCCATGGCGTAGGCGTCAGCCTGGAATTCATCGCGGCGCGACAGGCCGGCAAATAGCGGCCCCAGAAAGACGGTAAACACCGGCACCACCAGTAGAAACAGCAGCAGTGCCAGGGCATCGTTGGAGGCGGTGGGGACGCCCGAGACCAGCATTGCCAAGCTGGGGCGCACGCCCAGACCGCTGTAAAACCATTCTTGTGCCATCAGCCAACCCAGCAGTGCAAAGCCGGCCAGGCTTAGGGCAAACAGCAGCGCCATGCGGCGCAGGATGTGGCGGTGCTTGAAGTGGCCCAGTTCGTGTGCCAGCACGGCTTCGACCTCGCTCGGGGAGAGCTGGCGCAGCAGCGTGTCGTAAAACACCACGCGCTTGGCGGCGCCAAAGCCAGTGAAATAGGCGTTGGCATGGGCACTGCGCCGGCTGCCGTCCATGACAAACAGTCCCTTGGCGGCAAAACCGCAGCGCTGCATCAGGGCCGTGACGCGCGCTTTGAGCGATTCGTCTTCGAGTGGCTGAAATTTGTTGAACAGCGGTGCAATAAAGGTTGGGTAGACCACCATCAGCAGCAGGTTGAAACCCATCCAGAACGCCCAGGCCCACAACCACCACAGGCTGCCAGCAGCGCCCATCAGCCACAGGATCAGCGCGGCTATGGGCAGGCCGATCAGTGCGCCAATCAGCGTGGATTTGAGCAGATCACCCAGCCACAGGCGCGGTGTCATCTGGTTGAAGCCAAAGCGCTGTTCGACAACAAAGGTCTGGTACAGCGTGGCCGGCAGATCGATCAAGCTGCTGATCAGCACAAACGCCGCCAGCAGCGCCAGTTGCTGTCCCATGCCGCTGCCCAGCGCTTGCAGCAGCCATTGGTTGAGCGCGTCGAGTCCGCCCAGTACCGTCCAGCTCAGCAGCACGGCGGCGCCGAGGGCCATTTCCAACAGGCTGAAGCGCGCTTTGACGAGGGTGTAGTCGGCGGCTTTCTGGTGTGCTTCGAGCGTGATGCGTTGGGTAAAAGCGGCCGGCACGGCGCTGCGGTGGCGCGCCACATGGCGAATCTGGCGCGAAGCCAGCCAAAATTTCAGCAGCAGACCGAGCACCAAAGTGGCAGCAAAAGCCAGGGTCAGGATCAAAGAAGGGGGGAGGGAGGCGGACGGGGCCACAGGCAGTTCAGGCATGACGCGCGAGTGTAGGGCATAGGCGACAATGGCGCGCATGTCAGAAACCTCTCCTTTATCACCCCCCGAATCGCCGGCTTTGCCCGTGCCCATCCTGGCCAAATCCGACCAGAACCTGGTCTGGCTGGACTGCGAAATGACCGGCTTGAATCCGCAAAAAGAACGCATCATTGAAATTGCCGTAGTCGTCACCGGGCCGAATCTGGAAATGCCCACCGAAGGCCCGGTGCTGGTGGTGCACCAGTCCGATGAACTGCTGGGCCAGATGGATGCCTGGAACAAGGGTACGCACGGCCGCAGTGGGCTGATTGAAAAAGTCAAAGCCTCGACGCTGACCGAAGAGCAGGCGCAAGAGCAAATTTTGCAGTTCTTGCGGCATTACGTGCCCAAGGGCAAAGTGCCACTGTGCGGCAACAGCATTGGGCAGGACCGGCGTTTTTTGGCGTTGTACATGCCCAAACTGGAAGCGTTCTTCCACTATCGCAACGTCGATGTCAGCACGCTGAAAGAGCTGGCCAAGCGCTGGAAGCCGACGGCCTACTCCAGTTTCAAGAAAGCGCAAAAACACACGGCGCTGGCCGATGTGTACGAGTCGATCGATGAGCTGGCGCACTACCGTGCACAACTTTTTGCGTTATAGGGTCTTTCGGGGCTTGCGGGAAAACCCGTATCCATGGCATAATTACCGGCTGCACCGCATATTCGCTGTGCAGATTGCGCATCTCCCCTCACACGCCGGGTCGTGAACGCCAAGAGCACATTGTTTTGCCTCTTGCGTATCGCCATAAATACCCAGCCGCACCGGCCACGCTAGTGCAGGTTTCGTTTGATGGTTGATGTTTTTTAACCATTGACGATGCCACCGCCGGCCACGCCGGTGTTCGCTTTCGTGTGAGAAAAAATATGACTGACACTTTCCAAGTGCAGGGCGACTTCGCGCCTGCTGACTCTTTTGTTGCTGACGTTGCTGTGCACAGCGCTATAGACGCTGTGGCTGCTATCGCAGCAGCTGCTGCCGCTACGGCTCCTGTGGCTGCCGCCGTCTCTGATGAGGCTGACGACGTTGCCGTGACCGCCAAGCCCAATGGCTTTATCGCAATGGGCTTGGCCCCCGAGTTGGTGCAAGCCGTGGCCGACCTGGGCTACACCCAGCCGACCAGCGTGCAAGACAAGGCTATTCCCTTGGCCATGGGCGCTGGCGCTGAAGGTGGCCGCTTTATCGACCTGATGGTTTCCAGCCAGACCGGTAGCGGTAAAACCGCCGCCTTCTTGCTGCCGGTGCTGCACACGCTGATCCGCCAACAAGCCGAAGCCGAAGCTGCCTTGCGCGCTGAATACGATCAATCCGTCGCCGAGGCCGTTGCCCGTGGCGAAGCGCCTCCCAAGCGCGCCAAGCGCAAAGACCCGACCAACCAGCGCAACTTCAAGCCCGCCGTGCCCGGTGCGCTGATTGTTTGCCCGACCCGCGAGCTGGCCCAGCAAGTGGCGCACGACGCGATTGACTTGGTCAAACACGCCCGTGGCCTGCGCGTGGCCAACGTGGTCGGCGGTATGCCGTACCAATTGCAAATTGCCAAACTGCAAAACGCTGACTTGGTGGTGGCTACCCCCGGCCGTTTGCTCGACTTGCAGCGCTCGATGCAAATCAAGCTCGACAAGGTGCAATTTTTGGTGGTGGACGAAGCCGACCGTATGCTCGACTTGGGCTTCTCGGACGACTTGGCCGACATCAACCAGCTGACCAGCCAGCGCAAGCAAACCATGATGTTCAGTGCCACGTTTGCGCCGCGCATTCAGCAGCTGGCCATGCGCGTGATGCGTGACGGGGGTTCTTCGGTCAAGAAGATCCAGATCGACACGCCGCACGAAAAGCACGCCAACATCAAGCAGGTGCTGTATTGGGCGGACAACGCACAGCACAAGCGCAAGATGCTGGACCACTGGTTGCGTGACACCACCATCAACCAGGCCATCGTATTTGCCAGCACCCAAGTCGAATGCGACGGCTTGGCTGCCGACCTGCAACAAGAAGGTTTTAGCGCCGTCGCGTTGCACGGTGCTCTGAGCCAAGGCTTGCGCAATCGCCGCCTGATGGCACTGCGCGGCGGCGAAGTCCAGATTTTGGTGGCTACCGATGTGGCCGCGCGCGGCATTGACGTGCCCACCGTGACCCACGTTTTCAACTACGGCCTGCCCATGAAGGCTGAGGACTACACCCACCGCATTGGCCGTACCGGCCGCGCGGGCCGCGATGGTCTGGCCGTGACGTTTGCCGAATTCCGCGACCGTCGCAAGATTTTCGACATCGAAGGCTATAGCCACCAGCAGTTCAAGGCCGAGGTCATTCCGGGCCTGGAGCCGGTGCAGCGCTTCCCCCAGGGCGGCAGCCGTCCACAAGGTGACTTCGGCGGCGCAGGCCGTGGTGCTCCATCGCGTGGCAAGTTTGGCGGCGGTAGTGGTGGCGGCGCACGTGGCTTCGGCGGCGGTGACCGTGGTGGTTTTGGCGGTGGCGGTGGTGGTGGCTTCGGCGGCGATCGTGAGCGCAGTGACCGTGGTGAGCGCAACTTCGGCGGCGCCAGCGGTTTCAATGACCGCCAGCGTACCCAAGGCCGTCCTGACGACCGGGGTGGATTCGGTGGCGGTGGTGGCGGCAATTTTGGCGCCCCACGTGAAGACCGTGGTTTTGCGCCACGCCGTGACAACGAAGGTTTTGCTCCGCGCAAGCCAGCGTTTGGCGACAGCCCACGTCCCGCCTTTGCTCCGCGCAATGAAGGCGGCGGTGCTCCCCGTGGCGATTTTGCCCCGCGCCGTGACAACGACAGCTTTGCGCCTCGCAAGCCAGCGTTTTCTAAGCCCGGTGCTGGCGGCCCCGGCGGTGCAGGTGGCGGCAAGCCATTCACACCGCGCGGCGATGCACACAAGCGCCCAGCCCGCCCAGCACGTTAATCGCTGCTAGCGGCTAACCGCTAACAACAAAAAAACCGGCTCTTTCAATAGAGACGGTTTTTTTTTCGTCCAATGCTCGGCATCAAAATTAATAGCTACTAGCGCACGTATTTAAAAGGCTAGAGGCCAAAAGAAGCATAAATTGGTACCGTAGGTTGGGTTGTATCCAACCCAACGGGCTGCTAATGGCCGAGCAGTTCGCCGATCGCCTTCAGATCATCCACCCGATCACAAATGGCTTTCACGCCCATCATGATCGGAATGCCCAGCAGCAAGCCCCACAGGCCCCACAGCCAGCCCCAGGCGAGCACGCTGACAAATACGGCGACTGGGCTCATGCTGCTAGTGCGACTGGTCAGCCAAGGCGTCAGCAGGTTGCCTACCAGCGTGTGGATCAGCAGCGAGCTGCCGCCCACGGCCAGCGCCATGTCCAGCGTGCCAAACTGCAGGAAGGCCATCATGGCCGAGGTGCCCGTAATGACAATCGAGCCGATGTACGGCACCAGATTCAGGGTCCCCGCCAGCACGCCCCAGACCATTGCGTTTTGCAGACCCAGGGCCGCATAGGCTGCGCCGGTGGTGAGTCCGACCACCACGCTGGTCAGTGCCTGCACCAGCAGATAGCGCTGGATTTGTGCGGTGATCTCGCCCAGGACCTGCACGGTCACTTTTTTGCGCTCCAGGCTCGGCCCGGCAATGCGCACCAGCTTGCGCCGAAAAATATCGCCTGAGATGAGGGCAAAAAAGGTCAGAAACACCACCACCGTGAACTGCCCCAACGCAGACATCACCCCGATGGTGCCGCTCCACAGGTAGTCGCGGATGTTGAGCGGCGCGCGCTCGATCTGCACCCGCTGCACACCGCGCAGCGTGGTGGGCGCACTGCCATTTTCGGCGGCGGCCTGCTCAATCTGGGTGGCGGCTTTTTGCACTTTTTCCAGTGCCCCGGGCCCTTGGCGGGCGCGGCTGCGCAGGGTATCGCGCACCTTCTGCACGGCCACTGGCAATGATTCGATCACCTGGGTGGCGCCGTCGCTCAGTTGCATCGCTGCCGCGCCCAGGCCGCCCACCAGTGCCAGCAGCAGCACCGCCGCGCCGAGCCAGCGCGGCACATGCCAGCGCTGCAGCGCGCCTACGGCAGGGGAGAGAGCGCTGACCATCAGCACGCTCACCGCCACCGGAATAAACACTGCTGCCGCCCAGTGCAGCACGGCCACACTGGCAAACAGCGCCAGCAGGGCCAGGGAGAGGCTGCGCACATCCACGGGCGTGTGCAGGCGCAGGGGCGTAGGTTCTGGCATTGTGTCTGTGGGCACGTTGGTGGGGATATCTGCCTGCGCCTGCATCGGCAGCTGGGCAGGGGCCGGAGTCGCTGCGGCTTCGGCGGGACCGGGAGTGGCAGGAGGCAACTCAGGGGAAAGCGTGGGGGGGGTGGACATGGCGTATTTTCTCCCTGCGCGGCAGCGCCCGGCGTAGGTGGCCATCGTATTTGTGCGCCACACAGCAGCTAAAAGGGCCTTGAAAAGCGGCATTGTTTTGGCGATGGCAGGGGGCGTTGTGGCGCTACCATCTGAGCCATGCAAATTCCTCATCCCTGCTGTGCGCCCCGTCGCACCGCCCGTTGGCTGGCGCTGTTGGCGGCGGCATGGCTGGCCAGCGGCTGCTCCACGCTGGACGTGCCGCGCGCCGACAATTATTCCGCCACCGGACAGAAAAAAGCCCGTGCCGTGCACCACTGGGACGTGCTGGCCGATGACGTGGCCGGCCGTATCGCCGGAAAAATCAGCGACTGGCCGCAGGACGAATACCCCATCTACATCGTGCCGGCCACCGATTCCAGCTTCAATCAGGGCTTTCGCAAGCTCTTGATCACGCGCCTGCTGGATCGGGGCTTGTATTTGTCCACTGAGCCGACCGCGGTAGTGCTGACGTTTGATACCCAGGTGGTGCGGCACCCGGCGCCAGTGTCCAACCTGGTGCAGATGCCCTTCACCACGCTGGCCGCCGGCGTGGCGGTGGCGCGTGACGCCATTACGTATGCCCACAGCCCGTTGTCTTTTACCGTGGGTGCGCTGGCGACAGGTGCGCTGCTTGATGTCAACCGCCTGTTCACGGACGGCGCCGCCGCTGGTGGGCCGACGCGCACCGAGGTGCTGATCACCACTTCACTGGAGGGTGGCAGCCGCTATCTGGCGCGCACCGCCGATGTGTATTACATCGCGCCGGACGATGCCACGCTCTACCTGGAGCCACCGCCTCCACCGCCTCCACCGCCGCCGACGCCCACCAAGACCTGGCGGGTGGTGACGCCATGAAGCACCTCCTTATCTGCCTGCTGGTCGCTGCCAGCGCTCTGGGGTTGTCTGGTTGCGCCCGTTATTACTATGGTGAGAACAGCGAGGTGATGCACAGCCGTTCGGTCTCGGGGCAGCCGCTGGCGCAGCCGCGCACCGATGTGTTGCTGGCCAATTACCACGCTGTGGATGTGTTGCTGCAGGGTGCGGTGCTCGATCCGCAGCGCAGCGTGCTGGTGGCGACCTTGGTCAATGTGGATCGACTGGGTGAATCCTCGCGTCTGGGCCGTATTTTTTCTGAGCAGATTGCTGGGCGCTTGGTGCAGCGCGGTGTGCCAGTGACAGAACTCAAATTGCGCGAGAGTGTGTTTTTGCAGCCCCACCAGGGCGAACTGCTGTTGTCGCGCCAATTGAGCGAGGTCAGCCAGCAGCACGACGCGCAGGCGGTGGTGGTGGGCACCTATGCTGTCTCGGCGCAAACGCTGTATGTCAGCCTCAAGCTGGTCAATCCGGTGGGCAACACGGTGGTAGCGGCGAGCGACTATGCCCTGCCGATGGATGAGAATGTGCGCGCGCTGTTGTTCGAGCGCTGAGTGGGTATTCCAGGCCTTGCTGGCCTGGGCCTGTTCCAGACATAACAAACCCGGCGCGCAGGCCGGGTTTGTTATTTTGATAGCTAGAGGCGCTTGCTGTGCAAGCGTTTGAGCCCTATTTAATCAAAATTCTAAAATTTAGTGCAGCATCAGTGAGCCGGCGTTCTTGCTTTTTCCAGCGCGTGCGGGTGGGTTGCACAGGCCGCAGACGTAGTGGCGGTTTTCATACAGCTCGGTGACAAACTGGCCGCTGCACTGGGAGCACTTGGTGCGCGTCAGCATGCCGGCATCGACAAACTTCACCAGGCGCCAGGCGCGCGTGAACGACAGCAGCGGTTCGACCTGGGCAATGACGATCTGCTCGTTGTACAGGCGGTAGGCTTTGGTCAGCAGGTCGACCGCGTCCAGGTCCACGCCCTTGGACAGGTACTCGTAGATGTTCAGGAACAGCGAGCTGTGGATGTTTTCCTGCCACGTCAGGAACCAATCGGTCGAGAACGGCAGTTGGCCCTTGGAGGGCGACTTGCCGGCCACTTCCTTGTAGAGGCGAATCAGGCGCTCGTAGGACAGCGTGGTTTCTGATTCGAGCACCTGCATCCGCGCGCCCATTTCAATCAGCATGGCAGCGCGCTCGATCTGGCGCGATTCATTCAGGACGCTCTTGGGGGGAGCTTTGGCGCTTTTGGGCGCTGCGGCAGCGGCCAGGGTAGTGTCGGTGGCAGTGGCGGTCATATCGGGCTCCTGAGGCGTGTCGCGGGGTGCTGGTGGGGGCGCAAGGGGGCTTAGAGCACTTCCGAGACGCGGCTGGCCATGAGGATGTTGGCGTGCAGCGTGTTGGTGGCGTCGTTACCGATCTTCTTGGGCGTGTTGTGGTTGGTGAGCAAGCTCCACACCAAGTTGTCATCGACGCGAAAGCTGCAAAGAAGGGTGTTTCTCGAGGCCAATTTCATCAGTTGTGCTGCGGACAAAGAGCTGAGAATATCGGCAGCCTCTTCGTTCATGCCCAGACGAAAGACGGCTTCGGCCTTGTCCCGGCGAATTAGGGTCTGCGCCAACATCAGGTAGGTCAGGTTGGTTTCGCGAATCTCAGCCAGCAATTGTTCGTTCGTCATGGGTCATCCTTTTCATTTCGGACCGTCTTTCACGCTGTATGCATGTGCCTGATCCGTTGAAATGGATTGTGAATTCGATCCAATCAAAAATTAAGTCGGGGGATTGCTGTGCCGAGTGTCTGGTTTTGTAACGGGTCTTGTAGGTGTTTACCTTACAAAGCTTGCAGCCTGGCAGGTCCTGCCCGCAGCGCCCGGTAATGCTGCACTGGGGGCGATAAAACACCTCAGCCGCGCTCTACCGGCCGCGCCGAATCACTGCACCATTCGCTCCAGCTGCCTGCAAATAACGTGGTTTTTCCGAGTCCGGCCAGCTCCATGGCGAGCACATTGGGGTTGGCTGTGACGCCGCTGCCACAGTGGTGCACGGCGCTGGCGGGCGTGCGCCCGGCCAGCAGGGCCTCAAACTCGGTGCGCAGCAGTGCAGGGCTCTTGAACAGTCCGTCCGGTGTGAAGTTGTCGGTAAAGGGGCGATTCAGCGCGCCCGGAATATGGCCGGCGACCGGATCCAGGGGCTCGACCTCACCGCGATAACGGGGCGCGGCCCGGGCGTCGATCAGTGTTTGGCCCGGCTGCTGCAGGCGTGCCCAGACCTGTTGCGCGCTGACCATCTGGCGCAGCGGTGGGCTGAGGCGAAAGTTGCTCTGAAAATGTGCCGCTTCATCGCCCTGCGCCAGTTCGCCGCTCTGGCCTTGCCAGGCGGGCAGGCCGCCATCGAGGACGGCTACGGCATCGTGTCCCAGCCACTTCAGCATCCACCACAGACGGCCGCAAAAGGCGCTGCCCTGGCGGTCATACACCACCGCCTGCATGGAGTTCGCAAAGCCCACGCTGGACAGCCAGATGGCGAATTTTTCGCGGCTGGGCAAAGGGTGGCGCCCCCCTGAGACGGGCGTGTCGGCCTCGCTGGCGGTGATCACCGCGCCGTGGGCCCCGGGCGCGCCGTGCAGTGCGCTCAGTGCGGTGTCGAGGTGTGCGTATACCGCGCCGGGGATATGGCTGTTGCGGTATTGCTCTTGGCCGGCGCTGGGCTGGGCTAGGTCAAAACTGCAGTCAAACACCATCAACGGGGCACCACTGGTGCGCAGAGCTTGTAGTGCGGGGGCAGAGATCAGGGTGGTGTAGGTCATGTTGGAGGCAACAAAAAAGCGATGGCGTGATTGTGGCTTTTTTGCGCAAAAACGCCCATCTGTCTGATCTGGCAGATGGGTTTTTTTAAGGGTAAACAGCCTGAAGCGCTTATGCGATAAGCGCTAATAGCTACTTTTATGATAGCTGTTGCCGCTTATCGCAGCAGGCTGTCTGCGCCCATGGCGGCGCGGTACCACGCGTGAAAGTGCTGCATGCCGTCTTCCATCGGGCTTTGGTAGGGGCCGACTTCGTTGTCGCCGCGTGCCAGCAGTGCTTTGCGCCCGGTATCCATGCGCTCGCCGATTTCATCGTCCTCGATGCAGGTTTCCATATAGGCCGCTTGCTGCGCTTGGACGAATTCGCGCTCGAAGGCGGTAATTTCTTCGGGGTAATAAAACTCGACCATGTTGAGCGTCTTGCGCGGGCTGACCGGGTGCAGCGTCGAGACGGTGAGCACATGCGGATACCACTCGACCATGATGTGCGGGTAATAGGTCAGCCAGATGGCGCCGCGCTCGGGCAGTTGGCCTTGGCGGTACTGCAGCAGCACCTCGTGCCATTTTTTGTACACGGCCGAGCCCGGCTGGCCAAAGGTGGAGGCCACGCCGACGGTTTGCACTGAATATTCTTTTTTGAACTCCCACTCCAGATCGTCGCAGGTGACAAAGTTGCCCAGTCCAGGGTGAAAGGGGCCGACGTGGTAGTCCTCTAGATAGACCTCGATAAAGGTCTTCCAGTTGTAGTTGCACTCGTGCAGCTCGGTGCGGTCCAGGGTAAAGCCCTCAAACGATAGTTGCGCACGGGGACCCATGCTGGCCAGATCGGCTTCGATGTCGTGGCCGTTGTCCTCGAACAACAAGCCGTTCCACTCGCGCAGCGGGTAATTTTTCAGGTTCAGACACGGGTCGTGGGTAAAGTGCGGCGCGCCCAGCAAATCGCCGCTGGGGCTGTAGGTCCAGCGGTGCACCGGGCAGACGATGTTGCCACCAGCGCTGCCTTTCTGGTGCTCCTGCAGCGAGCCGCGCCCTTGCAACATGATGGCTTGGCGGTGGCGGCAGACGTTGGAGATGAGTTCGACCTGGCCATGCGGGTTGCGCACCAGCGCGCGGCCGCCGCCTTCTTGCGGCAGGGCGTAGTAGTCGCCCGGGTTAGGGACGCTCAACTGGTGCCCCACATAGCGAGGCCCGCGCTGGAAGAGAGTCTCCAGCTCGCACTGGAACAGCGCCTCATCGAAATAGCTTGAAACTGGTAGTTGGCTTGCAGCCGGCTGCAGTCGAAGACTTAAATCAGTCATATTGACCTGACCTAAAGACTCCCCACAGGGAGAAGAGGTGAAAGAAATGCGCCAGAGCGCAAAAAAAGAAACCGGCACAGTGCCGGTTGAAGAGAAATGGGATTATAGGAGTTGGGGTTATTGTCAGCGGATATTCCCGTCGTGCCTATCCGTGTATTGGCCTGCATCCGCGACAGGGGGCTGCGGCACACGCGTGGCCCGGTGTGCGTATCGGCCTAAAATTGACAGCTTTACCCAATCCGCCGCCGTTTTTCTATGCCCAAGCCCAAGCCCAAAACCACTGCTCCAGCCACTTATGAAATAGCGCTGGAGGAATTAGAGCAGCTGATTCGCAGCGTCGAGTCTGGCCAATTGCCGCTTGAGGAAATGCAGGCCGCTTACCAGCGCAGCGAAGTGCTGCTGGCTTTTTGCCGTGATCGGCTAGATGCCGTGCAAGATCAAGTTGGCGTGCTGGATGACGGTGCTTTAAAGCCCTTGAACCAATCATGAGCACCGTGCAGCAGTGCGTGCCAGATGCGCCTGCCTTTGATTTGCCACTCTGGATGCAACAGCCTATGGTGTGTGTCGAGCAGGCTTTGTCGCGCTGGGTCGGCACCGATGCTCCGGCTGGGCTGGGCGAAGCCATGCGCTATGCCGTGCTCGATGGCGGCAAGCGTCTGCGCCCGCTGTTGGTGCTGGCGGCGCGCGACGCTGTTGCCCCAGCCGATGGAGCAGTGCGCAGCAAGACGCTGGACGATGCGGCCCTGCGCGCTGCCTGTGCGGTCGAATTGATCCACGCCTATTCATTGGTCCACGACGACATGCCGTGCATGGACAACGACGTGTTGCGCCGTGGCAAGCCTACCGTGCACGTGCAGTTTGGTGAGGCCCGTGCCTTGCTGGCGGGCGACGCGCTGCAGGCGCTGGCGTTTGAGCTGCTGACTCCCGATGACCCGGCCGTCTCGGCGCCGGTGCAGGCACGGCTGTGCCGCTTGCTGGCCCATGCGGCTGGCTCGGCCGGTATGGCGGGTGGGCAGGCGATTGATCTGGCCAGCGTCGGGCTGGCGCTGGACGAGGGGCAATTGCGCCACATGCACCAGCTCAAGACCGGAGCCCTGTTACAAGGCAGCGTGATGATGGGTGCTGCCTGTGGTCATGCCGATGTGCCCGCGCTGGCTGCACTGCAGGCTTATGGCACCGCCCTGGGGTTGGCGTTTCAGGTGGTGGACGATATTTTGGATGTCACTGCCGACTCTGACACGCTGGGTAAAACCGCCGGCAAGGATGCTGCGGACCACAAGCCCACCTATGTCTCACTGATGGGGCTGCAGCGGGCCCAGGCCTACGCTGGGCAATTGCGTCAGCAAGCCCATGCCGCGCTGCACGCCAGTGGCTTGCCGCAGCAGGGCGCACTGGCTGCGTTGGCCGACATGGTGGTGGATCGCTCTTGTTAAACCACTGCGATTTTCATTCAATTAGCCCGCTAACGTCTGCTCTGTAAGCGCTAGTAGCTATTAAAATTATAGTAATGCCCTCTATGCGATTTCCTTTGCTGCAGACCGTCAATGATCCGTCGGATCTGCGCCGTCTGCCCCGCTCCGAGCTCAAGACGCTGGCCAACGAGTTGCGTGCCTTTGTCATCCACAGTGTGGCCAAGACGGGAGGGCATCTGAGCTCCAACCTGGGGACGGTCGAGCTGACGGTGGCACTGCATTACGTCTTCAATACGCCGCACGACCGCTTGGTGTGGGACGTGGGCCACCAGACCTATCCGCACAAAAT
This sequence comes from Simplicispira psychrophila DSM 11588, assembly GCF_000688255.1. Classification (GTDB taxonomy): domain Bacteria; phylum Pseudomonadota; class Gammaproteobacteria; order Burkholderiales; family Burkholderiaceae_C; genus Simplicispira; species Simplicispira psychrophila. The sequence goes on from NZ_JHYS01000006.1 coordinate 175,498, forward strand.
CTTGACCGGGCGGCGTGAGCGCATGGATTCGCTGCGCCAACTGGGCGGTCTGTCGGGCTTTCCGCAGCGCGGCGAAAGCGCCTACGACACGTTTGGCACGGCGCACTCCAGCACCAGCATTTCTGCGGCGCTGGGCATGGCGCTGGCGGCGCAGCAAAAGGGTGAAGATCGCCGTGCCGTGGCGATCATTGGGGACGGCGCCATGACGGCGGGCATGGCGTTTGAGGCGCTGAACAACGCCGGTGTGGCTGATACCAATCTGCTGGTCATCCTGAACGACAACGACATGAGCATCAGCCCGCCGGTGGGTGCGCTCAACCGTTATTTGGCGCAGCTGATGAGTGGGCAGTTTTACGCGGCCGCTAAAAATGTTGGCAAAACCGTGCTTAAGAACGCACCTCCGTTGCTGGAGTTGGCCAAGCGCCTGGAGCAGCAGGCCAAGGGTATGGTGGTGCCAGCCACGCTGTTTGAAAAATTCGGCTTCAACTACATTGGCCCGATCGATGGCCACGATCTGGACTCGCTCATTCCGACGTTGGAAAACATCAAAGGCCTCAAAGGCCCGCAGTTCCTGCATGTGGTGACGAAGAAGGGCTATGGCTACAAGCTCGCCGAGGCCGATCCGGTGGCTTACCACGGCCCGTCGAAATTTGACCCGGCCATCGGTCTGATCAAGCCGGTGACGCCACCGCAGCAAACTTTCACCCAGGTGTTTGGCGAGTGGCTGTGCGATATGGCAGTACACGACAGTCGCCTGGTGGGCATCACCCCCGCCATGCGCGAGGGTTCGGGCATGGTGGAGTTCCATCGACGCTTTCCGACGCGCTATTACGACGTCGGCATTGCCGAGCAGCACGCCGTGACTTTTGCCGCCGGTATGGCCTGTGAGGGCCTCAAGCCAGTGGTAGCGATTTATTCCACGTTCTTGCAGCGCGGCTACGACCAGCTGATCCACGACGTGGCGCTGCAAAACCTGCCGGTGGTGTTTGCCTTGGACCGGGCCGGGTTGGTGGGGGCCGATGGCGCCACGCACGCCGGCGCCTATGACATCCCGTTTGTGCGCTGCATTCCGAACATGTCCATGGCTTGCCCGGCCGATGAGCGTGAGTGCCGCCAGTTGCTCAGCACCGCCTTTTCGCAAAACCAGCCGGTGGCCGTGCGTTACCCGCGTGGCGCGGGCGCAGGCGTGGCCCCGCTGCCGGGGTTGGAGGCGCTGCCTTTTGGAAAAGGCGAAGTGCGGCGCATGCGCCAAGGCGGTGCAGATGCTGCGCCGGGCACACCGCGCATCGCCATCCTGGCGTTTGGCACGCTGCTGTATCCGGCGTTGCAGGCAGCCCAGGCGTTGGATGCCACGGTGGTCAACATGCGCTGGGTCAAGCCGCTGGACGTGGAGTTGCTACTCGCTGTAGCTGCAGACCACGATGCGCTGGTGACACTGGAAGAAGGCGCACTCATGGGCGGCGCCGGTAGCGCCGTACTGGAGGCCTTGAGCGCTGCAGGCGTGCTGCGCCCCGTGCTGACCTTGGGTCTGCCAGATGCATTCATCGAGCATGGCGACCCTGCCACGTTACTGGCGCTGCAAGGACTGGATGCTGCCGGCATTGAGCGGTCGGTGCGCACCCGCTTTCCGTCTCCCCCGCTGCCGTAAAGGCGTTGGCGTCGGCTTGAAGCTTGCAAAACCCTGAAGCTGTGCCGATCAGTGCTCTTTTTCAGGGGAAAACCCCCAAAGCGTCTGGCCGGCTGGTTTTTACAATTGCCTACTAGCTCGTATAAAGTGCCAGAGGGTGTGCAAAATTCGTGCGCACCCTCTTTTTTTGCAAATATATTTTCGGAGAAATTCCATGGATCGTCGTTCCATCATGAAACATGCAGGCTTGGCGGGCGTGCTGGCTGCCGGTGTGGCGCCTGCTGTCTACGCCCAAACCAGCGTGCGCTGGCGCATGGCATCGAGTTTCCCCAAATCGTTGGACACGATTTTTGGCAGCGGCGAGATGTTTGCCAAAACCGTGAAAGCCTTGTCCGGTGGCAAATTTGAAGTCTCCGTGCATGCCGGTGGCGAGTTGATGCCTGCTTTTGGCGTAGTCGATGCACTGCAAAACGGTACGGTGGAAATGGCGCAGACAGCGTCGTACTACTTCACCGGCAAGGATCCTATTTTTGCCTTTGGCTGCGCTGTGCCCTTTGGTCTGACAGCGCGCCAGATGGATGCATGGATGGAGCATGGCAATGGCCGCAAGCTGCTGGATGCGTTTTATGCCAACTACAACATGAAGAGTCTGAGTGCCGGCAACACGGGCACGCAGATGGGCGGCTGGTACCGCAAGGAAATCAAGACGGCAGCCGACTTGAAAGGCCTGAAGATGCGCCTGGGCGGCGGACTGTTTGGCGAAGCCATGCAAAAACTCGGTGTGGTGGCGCAAAACATGCCTGCCGGCGACGTCTACCAGGCGCTGGAAAAAGGCACGCTGGATGCGGTGGAGTTCGTCGGCCCGTACGACGATGAAAAGCTGGGCTTTAACAAGGTAGCGCCGTTCTATTACTACCCCGGCTGGTGGGAGGGCGGTGCTGAGCTTGAATTCTTCATCAATACCAAAGCCTATGCGGCGCTGTCGCCCGAGTTCCAGGCGATTGTCGATGCGGCTGCTGCCGTGGCTGCCCGCGACATGACAGCCAAGTACGACGCGCTGAATCCGATTGCACTCAAGAAACTCGTCGGTGCCAAGACGCAGCTCAAGCCGTTCTCGAAAGAGATCATGGACGCAGGCTTCAAGGCTTCGATGGAGGTATTTGCCGAGCACGAGGCCAAATCGCCGGAGTTCAAGAAAATTCACCAGAGCATGCGTGCATTCCAGCGCGATCAGTTGCTGTGGGCGCGTTATTCGGAATTGCGTTTTGATAATTACATGACTGCTGTGAAGCTGTAAAGCAGTCTCGTTTTTGGCATGGACATTGAATTTTCATGTCTGCGCCAATCGCCGGCTCCCCATCTCTGCCACCGCGAGATGGCAGCCGGTTTTTTTTGCCTCTTCGCGACCCGGGGAGGTGGTTTTATATTTTTAGGAGACTTGCAATGGATCGTCGTTCTCTCATCAAGAAGGCTGGTATCGCTGGTGTGTTGGCTGCCGGGGTAGCGCCGGCTGTACATGCCCAGGCCGCAGTGCGCTGGCGCTTGGCATCGAGTTTCCCCAAGTCTCTGGACACCATTTATGGCTCCGCGGAGGTTTTCTCTAAAGCCGTCAAAGAGATGTCCGGTGGAAAGTTCGAAGTGTCGGTCCATGCTGCGGGCGAGCTGATGCCGGCGTTTGGCGTGGTCGATGGGGTGCAAAACGGTACCGTGGAAATGGCCCACACCGCGCCATATTATTTCTTTGGTAAAAATGAGGCGTTTGCCATTGGTGGTGCCATTCCATTTGGCATGAACTCACGCCAGCTCACGGCATGGATCGTGGACGGCAATGGTGGCAAGCTGATGCGCGAGTTTTATGCCAAATACAACATCATCAACTTCCTCGGTGGCAACACTGGCGCTCAGATGGGCGGCTGGTTCCGCAAAGAGGTCAAAACGCCAGCGGACATCAAAGGTCTGAAGTTTCGTGTCGGGGGCTTTGCCGGCAAGATCATTGAGCGCATGGGCGGTGTGCCACAAAATATCCCGGGCGGTGAAATCTACCAGGCCCTAGAAAAGGGCACTATCGATGCGGCCGAATGGATTGGTCCCTATGACGATCAAAAATTGGGCATCAACAAGGTGGCGCCGTTTTATTACTATCCCGGTTGGTGGGAAGGCAGTTTGAATCTGGAGTTTTACATCAACGATAAGGCCTTCAACGCTTTGTCTGCTGAGTACAAGGCCATCGTTCAGGCGGCTGCGTACGAGGCGCATGTGGTGACGCAAGCACGCTACGACGCGCGTAATCCGGGTGCACTCAAGCAGCTGGTGGGTGCGAAAACCAAAGTGCTGCCGTTCCCTCCTTCGGTCATGGACGCATCGTTCAAAACCACGATGGAGGTGTATGCCGAGCTCAACAAGAGCAATCCGGATTGGAAAAAAATCTACGCTGATTACCGCAATTTTCAGCGCGATCAAGTGCTGTGGTTCCGTTTTGCCGAAGGCAGTTTTGACACCTTCATGCAGCGCCAGAAATTGTAAAAACCAGCGCCGGCAAGCTCCGGGCGCTGTCATGCAGCCATGACGCGGTTCTTGCCGGCGCGTTTGGCCAAGTACATGCCTTGGTCGGCGCGCCGGACGAGTGCCGTGCCGGATTCGCCTTCAGTGGCTTGCGCCACGCCGGCGCTGAAGGTGATGAGGATTTTTTCGTTACCCTGAAGAAAAAAGCGTGTCGTCAACTCGCGTTGGAGGCGCTGCAGGGCTTCGACCCCCTCGGGTAGAGCAGTATCAGGCAGCAGTAGCACGAATTCTTCACCGCCGTAGCGCGCCAGCATGTCTTGCGGCCGCATGACTGAGCGCACGACATCGGCCAAGTGGACCAACGCCGCGTCGCCGCTATCGTGTCCCAGCCGGTCGTTGATTTGTTTGAAATCGTCCACGTCGAGCAAGGCCGCACACAACGGGGATGCCGTGCGATGGGCGCGCGCCAGCTCGCGTTCTATTACTTCATTCAGCCCTTTGCGGTTGAGCGTGCCGGTGAGGGGGTCATTTCGGGCCTGGGCACTGACCCGATCCAGTTGTTGCTGGAGTTGCTCCAGTTCAAAGTGTTTTTGCTGTGTGCGTTCACGCAGGCTGGTCAGTTCGTCGTGCGCCATCTGGCTGTCCATGGCCATGGACCGGGTGGCCGTCATGACTTCTTTCAGTACCGGGGCAATTTCTTCCAGGGTGCTGGCACGGGTGATCTGCTGAGCGCAGTGCTCCATCATGTCGTGGTAGCCGCTGCTGGTTTCGGTCACGCTGGACAGGCGAGCAATGAAGGTGGAGAGCATTTCCTTCATTTGCTCTTGCGCTTCGACCATGCGGCCCTTGGCTTCAGTCTGTTTGAAGATGACGTCCCTCAAGCGCATATGCACGTTATCGAGGTGGCGCAAATTCAAGGGCTGGCTGGTGGCCGCCACCAGTGCTTCGGCCTGGCCTTGCAGCCAGTGGTCATCCTGGCTCAGGGCGGCGATGTTCTCGAACACCATGTGCAGCAATTGCAGCAACATGCCGCGAATGGCAGACTGGTCTTCGGTCGCAAAAGACAGGCGGTAGCTGAAGTTGCTCAGCATCAGTTGCACCGTACTGGCCGGGGGCGCTGGCTGGCGCAAGAACTCCATCAGCTGCATGCCCATCATGTGTACGCGTGCATCGTCCTCGTCCAGCGCCGGCAAGGTGTTTTCAATCACCCGCGCAAGTTGCATGGCCAGTTCGTCCGGCAGGGTCAGCAGGGTTTTGGATTCCTCCACTGTTTCGGGCGGGCTGCTGGCGAAGCTGGGGTTGAGGCCCAGATTGGCGTAACCTACCAGTACGCTTTGCAGTGCCGTCCAGTTGTGCTCGGCCACGGCAGTCGCAAACAAACCGAGCAGGCGTTTCTGTGCGGGTGTTTGGCCTGGAATGACGCGCAAAATTCTGCGCAGTGGCCCTTCTGGAAATGATTCGGCCGTGCGCTGGCCGGCGATTTCATCGTACAGTGCCCGATAGTTGTCGGGCGTAGGGGGGAGTTTGCGAAACACCAGCTGCTTGAGGGTTTCGCGTGCAATATCTGAAGGAAGTTGTTCCGCCATTGACAGGTACCAAAGCCAGATTGGGATGGAAGTCCAACTCCAAATCGATCGCCCATTCTATGGTCTTCGCTCTCATCGAGGGTGTGTGTCTTGCGTGGCTGCAGGGCACGTATTGCCGCATCATGATTTGCAAAACTGTTCGATGATGGTGAATGCAAGAAGGGGGCCGTCCTACAATCGGTTGCAACCAGTCCAGTACATGAAAATTCTTATCTCCAACGACGATGGCTACCAAGCGCCCGGTATCGTGGCTCTGTACGAAGCACTAAAAACCGTAGCAGAGGTGGAAGTGGTTGCGCCCGAGCACAACAACAGCGCCAAGTCCAACGCCTTGACCTTGCATTCACCCCTCTATGTGCAGACGGCACAAAACGGTTTTCGCTACGTGAATGGCACGCCCGCCGATTGTGTGCACATTGCCTTGACGGGGTTGCTGGGCTATCGACCCGACCTTGTCGTTTCTGGTATCAACAACGGTGCCAATATGGGGGACGACACCATTTATTCGGGGACCGTGGGTGCAGCGATGGAGGGCTATCTGTTTGGCGTTCCATCGATTGCATTTTCCCAAGTTGACAAAGGCTGGGGTGAAATTGAGGCTGCAGCGCAAAAAGCACGTGAAATTGTTCAGCAGATGCATATCAAGGATTTGGTAGGTCAAGCGCCCTGGCTGCTCAATATCAATATCCCTAACCTGCCGTTGCAGGCTCTTCAGCCGTTGCGGTTGTGTCGCCTCGGCAGGCGCCATGCCGCTGAACGTGTCATCGTCCAAGAAAGTCCGCGCGGTGAGACGATGTACTGGATCGGCGCTGCTGGCTCCGCCAAGGATGATGCTGAAGGAACCGATTTTCATGCAACAGCGTTAGGCCATGTGGCTGTCACGCCGCTGAAGGTAGATTTGACTGATCATGAGAACTTGGTTTATTGGGCGCAAACAGCAGCACGCATGGTGGCTTCAGCAGCCCAAGGCGTGCTTACGGGAAAAACAATTTCATGACGCAGCGACGGCCTGGTTTTCCTGCACGTCTTCCATCGTTCTCCGAAAGTACCCCCGGGTCTGCATTTGCACCACGCCGAGCAGTGTTGGGCACTCCTGCAGTATCAATGGGCGCCGCCATGGACTTTGCTGGCGTGCGCGCACGCATGGTGAAGCGGCTGGCGACGGGTGGAGTGACTGCAGCTGCGGTACTGCAGGCCATGGGGACGACAGAACGCCATCGCTTTGTAGATACTGCGTTAGGTAACCAAGCTTATGAAGATACCAGTCTGCCGATTGGGCTGGGGCAAACGATTTCCAAACCGAGTATTGTGGCGCGCATGGCCGAGTTGCTGCTGGGCGCAGAAGGCGTACGCGCCGGCGGTTTGGGTCGTGTGCTGGAAGTGGGCACCGGATGTGGTTATCAGGCGGCAGTTCTTAGCTTATTGGCGCGCGAGGTTTATTCCATTGAGCGTTTGCGTGGGCTGCATGAAAAAGCGCGCACCAATTTGCGCTATTTGCGCCTGACCAATGTGCATTTGCTATTTGGTGACGGAATGTTAGGTTATGCCAAGGGGGCGCCTTACGCGGCCATCGTGGCGGCTGCTGGCGGAACGTCACTGCCGCTGGAATGGTGTGAGCAATTGGCGGTGGGAGGGCGCTTGGTGGCGCCTATATCTGGTGCCGATGGTCAGCAAATGTTGCTGGTTGTTGACAAAACTCCACACGGATTGAAACAAAACGTGTTGGAGGCGGTTCATTTTGTCCCACTAAAATCGGGGGTAGCTTGAAGGAAAAATATTTATGATCGTATCGCGTGGACTTGCCGTTTTGGGTTCCGTAGCGCTGGCAAGTCTGGTTCTTGTTGGATGTGGAACCCGATTGAATAGGGCTCCTGTAGAGAATCGCGGCACATCTGCAGCCCAGGGAGTACAGCCTGGGAGCATTACAGCACCTGAGGTCAAGCTCTTGCCAGGAGCTGAAAATGCTGGAAAACCAGGTTATTACACTGTCAAGCCAGGAGATACCCTGATCCGCATTGGTTTGGAAACAGGACAAAGCTGGAAGGATGTTGCGCGCTGGAATAACCTTGAAAATGCCAATCTTATTGAGATTGGGCAAGTGCTGAGGGTGATGGCGCCAACACCTATCGTTGCAGTCGCTGCGCCTGATGCAAGAGGTGTGGTTACGCGTCCTGTGACTACCACAGTGGTTGCCCCGGCAGCACCTAGTGCGGCAAAGGCTGTGGTGGTGCCGGTTATCGCCAGTCCTGCGCCTGCGGCCAGTAGTGGAGAAGACGATATGGCTTTCATCTGGCCTTCGTCTGGCACGCTGTTGGCGGGCTTTGATGAGGCGCGTAACAAAGGTTATGACATCGCCGGAAAAGCTGGCGACCCGGTGCTGGCGGCCGCGGATGGGCGTGTGGTGTATGCCGGTGCTGGTTTGCGCGGCTATGGCAACCTGATCATTCTCAAGCACAACAATACGTTCTTGACGGCGTATGCCCATAACCAGTCTCTGCTGGTCAAAGAGGACCAAGCGGTGCGGCGAGGGCAAAAAATCGCTGAAATGGGTAGTACGGATGCCGATCGGGTAAAGCTGCATTTCGAAATCCGGCGCCAAGGCAAGCCTGTCGATCCCGTTCGCTATCTGCCGTTGCGTTGAGCAGTCAGTCATGGTTACCTCGGCTCTTGCAACGCACGATGCAGATACCCTTTCTTTTTCGTTTGAGGATGAAGCCTCTGAGGTAGATGGGCTGGCGATCTCGGTTGCACCAGAGGTGCGGGTTGTTTGCATGGGCTCGGAGCAACACGGGCAGCGCCTTGATCGTGCGCTGGCGGACACCGTTCTTGAATTTTCGCGCAGCTATCTGCAACAACTGCTAGCGCTGGGCGCCGTGAGTGTGAATGGCGCGGCGGTGGCCAAGCCGGCACAGCGTATCAAGGCGGGTGATCGTGTCTGTGTGGAAATGCGGCCGACGGTGCAAAGTCAGGCATTTCGACCCGAGTCAATGACAATTGATGTGGTTTATGAGGATGCCCATTTGTTGGTGGTGAATAAGCCAGCTGGCTTGGTGGTCCATCCTGCGCCGGGCAATTGGAGCGGTACGCTCCTCAACGGGCTGATGGGGCGTGATCCTGGGGCTGCGCAGGTGCCGCGCGCAGGTATCGTCCATCGACTGGACAAGGACACCAGTGGCTTGATGGTCGTGGCGCGCAGCCGCATCACTATGGACGCTTTGGTGCGTATGATTGCTGATCGGAAGGTGAGTCGCCAGTATCTGGCCTTGGCACACCGGCCGTGGCGCGGCATAGCCAAGAAGACAGTCGTGGCGCCGATCGGCCGTGATCCACGCAACCGGTTGCGTATGGCAGTGGTTGATCTGACTCTTCATCCAGGGAAAACTGCTAAAACCGATATTGAATTTTTGACCGGTGCTGATCTGGGATGTCTGGTGCGATGTAGCTTGCATACGGGGCGCACCCACCAGATACGAGTGCATATGGCTGATATAGGCCACCCACTCGTGGCCGATACCCTCTATGGCGGAGGGCAAGCTGCGGGCATGGAGCGACAGGCACTGCACGCGTTTCGCTTGGCGTTTATGCATCCGATCACAGGGCAGGCAATGGAGTTTCGTGCACCCTTGCCGACCGATTTATCAGCAGCGCTGCCTCAGTGGGGTTTGGAGATTCCGCTTATCTGACATGATCGTACTCTTGATTTTTGCTGTTTTCTGTGTCGTTTAGCACACGGCTGAACACTGACACTGCTTGCCTCAAGGTTTGGGTACATTGGAATACAATGTTCGCTCACTGCCAGTCAGGTCAGTTCTACTGCCACGTGCCATGCCAAGTTTGTATGCGACGGACTTACGCAATTTTCTTTTCTGCTCCTTTCTGTTGGTTAACGCTCTGTGCCAAGGCAAGGGTGTTATTTCCTTGAAACGCTGAATCATGAATACGGTGGATGCCAAGCGGGTTGTTGAAACTGCCTTGATCTGTTCGCCGCAACCTGTTGCAGTGCGTGATTTGCGTATGTTGTTCGATGATGCGTTGGGCTCCGATACACTCAAGTCTTTGTTACTCGAATTGCAGCAGGAGTGGGTTGCGCGCGGCGTCGAACTGGTCCAAGTAGCTAATGGATGGCGATTTCAGAGTCGACCTGAAATGCGCATGTACCTCGATCGTTTGCACACTGAAAAACCATCCCGGTACTCGCGAGCGACGCTGGAAATCTTGGCCATCATCGCCTATCGACAACCAGTGACGCGTGGCGACATTGAGGATATTCGAGGAGTGGCGGTAAACAGCCTGATCATCAAGCAATTTGAGGAGCGTGGCTGGGTCGAAGTGATCGGATACCGCGAAACGGTGGGGCGGCCCGCCCTACTGGCGACAACGCTGCAGTTTTTGGATGATTTGGGGCTGCACTCGTTAGAACAGTTGCCTGTCCTCAATGACACTGGAATGCACGAAGCAAATTTGCTGCAAGCAGCAGAGTTGGCGCTATCGTTATCGCCATTTGAGGCGGTAGTGCAATCGACATTGTCAGATGCTGCCAATAAAGAGTCGGCAAATATGCCAGCAGGTATGTTAGACAAGCCAGGATCTGAAATATTTGCCCTCGCTTCGCAAGATGGTGCGGGGGTACTCTCTATAGAACAAGTGGATGCTCCAGGCAGCATCCTGGAAAGCAATTTATGACAAAAGCAATGACACCTCTTGCGAGAAGAGAGAGGGGGTCGAACACCAATGCATCCTCTGTGAATATGGGCTACCAGTTTTCCGATGTGGTGTCTGGGCAGTTCGATGCGGATGAGGCGACCGCCGAGGCGATCCCTTTAAAGCGGGTGTTACAGCCTCAAGTCGAAACGCCAAAGCTCCACAAGGTTTTGGCTCAGGCCGGTATGGGTTCGCGCCTTGAGATGGAGCAACTCATTCTTGAAGGCCGTATTTCGGTCAATAACGAGCCTGCCCACGTAGGACAGCGCATCCAGCATGGCGACCAGATCAAGGTCAATGGTAAGCCTATTCGTTACCGCATTGATCCTCCGCCCGCCCGTGTTATTGCATACCACAAGCCTGTGGGTGAAGTAGTCACTAACGATGATCCACAAAATCGTCCCACGGTATTCCGCAAATTGCCCCGCCAAGTTCAAGGCAAGTGGCAATCGGTGGGTCGTCTGGACTTGAATACGGAAGGCTTGCTGCTGTTTACTAGCTCAGGCGAGTTGGCCAACAAGTTGATGCATCCAAGATTCGGCCTTGAGCGTGAATACGCCGTTCGCGTTCTCGGGGCTCTCAGTAATGAAGAAAAAACACGCTTGCTGGATGGTGTCCAGCTTGACGATGGTTTTGCGTCTTTTGGATCTATCGAAGATGGTGGTGGCGAGGGATCTAATTGCTGGTATCGCGTCACTATCTCGGAGGGGCGTAATCGCGAGGTGCGACGCATGCTGGAGGCGGTAGGCCATGCCGTTAGCCGTCTTATCCGTATTCGTTATGGTGCCATGGTGCTGCCTCGAGGTCTGAAGCGCGGAGCATGGATGGAGTTGGATGAGCGTGATATCCAGGCGCTCTTGAAGGCAGCGGGGGCAGATCGTGCTGTCAAACCAGAAGATCGCAAGGAGCTTGCTGGTCGTGCGGATAGTCGCGTTGCGCCAGGTCGCTCGGGACGCGCAACACCCCAGGGAAGACCAGGAGGTCTTGTGCAGAGGGGAAGTGGTAGCAGAACTGATGTCCGAGGAGATAAAAGTCGCAGCGCTAACTCTCGGCAAGGGGTCCCAGTTCAGCCTGACCCTTTAAAAACATCAGTCGGTTACATCGGTGCTGACAGCCTTTCGCGACAGCGCCAAGAGCAGCGCAAGAGTGCTAAAGGAGGCGCTGGTGGTAGCACCGGCTCTAGAGGTAGAAGCGGCGGCAGTCGCTGATGTGCTGATAGGGTGAATCGTGCGGGTTACAATCAAAAGCTTTGTCTTGAAGACGAAACGCATCTAAAAATACTCTTTATTCAGGAATTTAAAAATGGCTATCGAACGTACCCTTTCCATCATCAAGCCCGATGCTGTTGCTAAAAATGTCATCGGCCAGATCTATGCGCGCTTTGAATCCGCTGGTTTGAAGGTAATCGCAGCGCGTATGGCACATTTGTCCCGCTTGGAAGCAGAGCAGTTTTATGGTGTACATAAAGACCGCCCTTTCTTCAAAGATTTGGTTGACTTCATGATCTCTGGTCCTGTCATGATTCAGGCGCTTGAAGGCGAAAGCGCCATCTTGAAAAATCGCGAATTGATGGGCGCCACGGACCCTAAAAAAGCTGAACCAGGTACCATTCGTGCCGATTTTGCTGACAGTATTGATGCAAACGCCGTCCATGGTTCTGATGCTCCAGAAACTGCTCAAGTCGAAATCGGGTTCTTTTTCGCTGGCATGAGCGTTTTCGCACGCTGACATGGCACGTCCCCATGCCAGATATTCCCGTAGTGACGGGTGGCCTGCGCTTGGGGTTTTAGGGGCGCATGGGCGCTCTCTTTGGAGTCGCTGTGACTACCAATCTTCTTGAATTTGATCTCGATGGTCTAGTTGTTTTTTGTGAGCAATTGGGTGAGAAGCGCTTTCGGGCGACTCAATTGTTTCGCTGGATTCACCAACGTGGAGCGCACGATTTCGACCAGATGACCGATCTGGCCAAGTCTTTGCGCGAAAAGCTCAAAGGCTGCGCGCATGTGCAAGCTCTTCCTGTCCTCAGCGAACATCGTTCTACTGACGGCACCGTCAAGTGGTTGTTTGATGTGGGTGCTGGCAATGCAGTAGAGGCAGTTTTCATACCTGAAGATGATCGAGGCACGTTGTGTGTGTCATCCCAAGCGGGCTGTGCTGTGGGCTGTCGATTCTGTTCGACAGGACATCAAGGCTTTAGCCGCAATCTGACTACTGGCGAAATTTTGGCGCAACTATGGTTCGCCGAGCATTCGCTGCGAAAACGCTTTGCTACGACTGAGCGCGTTATTTCCAATGTTGTCATGATGGGAATGGGCGAGCCGCTGCAGAATTATTCTGCTTTGGTCCCCGCATTGCGCGCCATGCTTGATGACCATGGCTACGGCCTGTCACGCAGACGGGTCACTGTATCTACATCTGGCGTTGTGCCAATGATAGATCGATTAGCGCAGGATTGCCCCGTTGCTCTTGCCGTATCACTTCATGCAGCCAATGATCCTCTTCGCAGCAATCTAGTCCCTCTAAATCTAAAGTATCCAATACATGAATTGCTGGATGCATGTAATCGCTATCTTGAGCATGCGCCACGAGATTTTATTACATTTGAATATTGTATGTTGGATGGCGTTAATGATCAGCCAGAGCATGCGCAGCAATTGATTTCCTTGGTGCATGCATATCGGCGCCCAGGAGTATGGTGTAAATTTAACCTTATTCCTTTTAATCCATTTCCGGTTTCTGGATTACACCGTTCTGCTGCTGGGCAAGTGGCTATTTTTGCGAAATTATTGAGTGATGCAGGCATTGTTACCACCGTACGAAAGACCCGTGGTGATGACATCGATGCTGCTTGTGGTCAACTTGCCGGAGAGGTTCAGGATCGTACTCGTGTGACTGAGCGAATGGCTAAGCGTCGCACAATCATGCTGCTGCCTGCAGAGCACTTTGCCAATGATAAAAAGGAAATGTGAGATGGCGGAGAGCTTCGTGCAGTGGCGTCAGGTGTTTGCTAGATGTTTTGTTGCGGGAATATTGGTTCTTGGGGTGATTAGTGTTTCAGGGTGTGCTACATCCCTTCGAAGGGTGTCTGGTGTTGATTCGTATTCACAAGATTTAACACAATCGGATGAATCAGAAGCGCGTCGGCGTGCACAAATTCGACTACAACTGGCGGCGAATTATTTCGAATCAGGTCAAACTACAGTGGCATTGGATGAAGTCAACAAATCATTAGTGACTGATCCGACTTATGCCGATGCATATAATTTACGCGGTCTAATTTATATGCGTTTGAGCGATTATTCAAAGGCAGAAAATAATTTTCTCCAAGCCCTGAGCATAGATTCTCAGGGTTCTGGTATTTTGCATAACTATGCGTGGTTGTTATGTCAGGAAAAAAAATATACTGAAGCGGATAAGTATTTTGACCGGGTATTGACCAGTCCTAACTATGCTGCACGAAGCAAAACGCTGATGGCTCAGGGCTTGTGTCGCGCTAGAGCGGGTGACAACGAGCAAGCAGAGAAGTCACTTGTTAAGGCTTATGAGATGGATGCTAGTAATCCTATCGTAGCCTACAACTTGGCCAGCCTGCTGTTACAGCGCAAGGAGTTAATTCGTGCGCAGTTTTATATTCGACGTTTGAACAACAGTGACTTAGCCAATGCTGAATCGCTGTGGCTTGGCATAAAGGTAGAGTATGCGCTGGGTGATTCGATAGCTTTACGCCAGCTCGGGAGTCAATTAAAGAGACGTTTTGGAGACTCCCCCGAGCAAATTTTGTATGACCGGGGTAATTTCAATGAGTGAACTAAATAATGCCAGTCAAGCGCTTGACTTGGGTATAGAGACTGGTGAATTTCCCGCCTCTCCTGGAAAGTTATTACGAGCGGCACGTGAGGCTGCTGGAGTGCATATCGCTGCACTAGCCGGTTCATTAAAAGTTTCTGTCAATAAACTGGAGGCGCTTGAAAATGATGATTTTTCAGTATTGCCTGATGCAGTATTTGCGCGTGCATTGGCTTCCAGTATTTGCCGTGCCCTAGGTTTTGATGCAACGGCTGTGTTGAAGCTGATGCCTAAAAATGAAGTTGCTAATTTTTCTACAACCAGCACTAGTATTAATGCAAAGTTTAAGGATGGTTCGCGAAAGATAGGAAGAAATTCTTTTTTGGAGCATCTTACGCGTCCAGTCAGCGTGGCTGTTGTTATTTTGTTGTTGGGAGTGTTAGCGCTGCTATTCGTTCCGTTTAGTGGCGAATCGCCAGCCATTTCAAATAAAAATTCGCAACTTGAGTTGAATGTACCTGAGTCTGAAGCTGTTATTGCCTCAACGTCGTCCGTAGTTAGTCTGCTTGACGCTACTCCAGCGGCTAAGTTGGTTGCAGAGGATAGTATTGTGCCTAAAACTGTGTCCTCAATATCTGCACAAATAGGTGCTGCTTTCCCCGATACTGTAGCGCCACCTGTTCCTGCTGGTTTGCTTGAGTTTAGAGCGTTAGGTGAGTCTTGGGTGCAAGTGCGGGATGCGACTAAAATGGTGGTCTTTGAACGTACGTTGGTTAAAGGGCAAACCGCCTCTGCCATGGGCACTTTGCCGTTGACGGTAGTAGTCGGTAGGGCAGATGCTACTGAAGTTTTTGTTCGTGGCAAGGTTTTTGATCTTGCTAGCGTAGTCAAAGAAAATGTCGCTCGTTTCGAGGTAAAGCAGTGAAAACGTCAGGAGACACTGCAGTTGCCATACAGATTGCATCGCCTGTAGCGCGCAGCACACGCCAAGCACGCATCACTTGGGGGCTTCGCACTGTGACAGTCGGTGGTGATGCACCGGTACGTGTGCAATCCATGACGAATACAGATACCGTGGATGCTGTGGCAACTGCTATTCAGGTGAAGGAGTTGGCGCAGGCTGGATCTGAGTTGGTACGGATCACGGTCAATACGCCAGAAGCTGCTGCAGCTGTACCTTATGTACGCGAGCAGCTGGATAGGATGGGCATAGACGTTCCTTTAGTCGGTGATTTTCACTACAACGGTCATAAGCTGCTTACCGACTATCCTGGATGTGCAGAAGCGTTGTCAAAATATCGTATCAACCCGGGCAATGTTGGTAAGGGTAGCAAGCGTGATCGTCAGTTTGGACAAATGATAGAAGCCGCTATGCGCTGGAACAAGGCAGTGCGTATTGGCGTCAACTGGGGTAGCTTGGATCAAGAGCTGTTGGCTTCCTTGATGGATCAGAATAATCAGAGACAATCCCCCTGGGAAGCGCGCCAAGTGATGTATGAGGCCTTGATTACCTCTGCTGTTCAGTCTGCACAGCGTGCTGAAGAAATGGGTTTGAGCGGTAACCAAATAATCTTGTCGTGCAAAGTCAGTGGAGTTCAAGATCTCATTTCCGTATACCGTGCGTTGGCACGCCGCTGTGAATACGCTTTGCATCTTGGCTTGACTGAAGCAGGAATGGGAACGAAAGGCACTGTGGCATCTGCTGCAGCCATGTCTGTGCTGCTTCAAGAAGGTATTGGAGATACGATTCGCGTTTCTTTGACGCCACAGCCCGGCGAATCACGTACACAAGAAGTTGTGATTGCATCAGAAATTTTGCAAGCATTAGGACTGCGAATTTTTGTCCCTAGTGTGACTGCTTGTCCTGGTTGTGGACGCACTACTAGCACGACGTTCCAAGAACTGGCAAAGCAGATCGACGATTTTTTACGCACCCAAATGCCTGTTTGGAAAACTAAATATCCGGGAGTTGAGGCACTCAAAGTGGCTGTAATGGGTTGTATCGTCAATGGCCCAGGTGAGAGTAAGCATGCTGATATTGGTATTAGCCTGCCTGGGACTGGTGAAATTCCTGCAGCTCCCATATTTATTGATGGGGAAAAAGTAATGACTTTGCGGGGCGATAATATTGCAAATGATTTTCAGCAATTAGTAGAAAAATATATCAAAAATCGATTTGAAATCGTAAAATAAACTCTTTTAAATTAAGTTTATATTTTTAATATAGACTAATTTTAGTCAAATCAAATATTAATTTGATTTAATAAAAATTTTATTAAAAATAAAGTGTTGTAATTGCAGTGAAAAATAATCGTATTATTAAAATTGAAAAATTAGCTGCAGTTAAAGGTATGAACGATATCATGCCGCCAGAGTCAGCTCGTTGGGAGTGGTTTGAAGAAAAAGTACGAGATTTGATGGGTCGCTATGCCTATCGAAATATGCGTACTCCCATCATTGAACCGACAGCGCTTTTTGTACGTGGATTAGGCGAGGTTACAGATATTGTCGAAAAAGAAATGTATTCTTTTGATGATAGATTGAATGGTGAGCAGCTTACTTTACGCCCTGAAGCTACCGCAGGGGTTGTCCGCGCTGTTGTAGAGCACTCGATGCTCTATGAGGGGGGGAAGCGTCTTTATTATATGGGCCCAATGTTTCGTCATGAGCGCCCTCAGCGTGGTCGATATCGTCAGTTTCATCAAGTAGGGGCTGAAGCACTTGGATTTTCTGGTGCTGAAATTGATGCAGAGCTGATTCTTTTAGCTGATAATTTGTGGCGCTCGTTAGGCCTCAAAAATGTGCGCCTCGAAATAAATAGCCTAGGTCAACCAAATGAAAGAAAAGCCCATCGTGAGGCATTAATTGCATATTTTGAACATCACGTTGATCTTCTTGATGAAGATGCCCGGCGTCGTTTATATAGCAATCCCTTGCGTATTCTTGATTCAAAAAATATTACCATGAAATTAATTGTCGAGTCTGCTCCGCGGTTGATTGATTTTTTGGGCGAAGAGTCAAGAGCTCATTTGAGTAAAGTTCAAAATATTCTTGATGCTAATAATATTGTTTGGACTTTAAATCCGCGCTTGGTGCGCGGTATGGACTACTATAATTTGACCGTTTTTGAATTTATTACTGATCAGCTTGGCTCTCAAGGAACTATTTGTGGTGGTGGCCGTTATGATTATTTGATAGAGCAAATTGGTGGAAAACCTGCGCCTGCTGTCGGCTGGGCGTTAGGTGTAGAACGAGTACTGGAATTACTTAAAGAGCAGGAGCAAGTGATTCCCGCTCCTGCACCTGATGCTTATGCTGTAGTGCAGATCGCTGCGGATTTACCACGTGTAATGAATATTCTTCAGCAGTTGCGAGAAAGGGGAGTGTGTGTCCAAATGCATACCCCTGCCAACTCTATCGATGGGATGGGTAGTATTAAAAACCAGTTTAAAAAAGCTGATGCAAGTGGTGCTTGCTACGCGCTTATTTTTGGATCAGACGAATTGCTTCGCCAATGCGTGGGTGTGAAATCGCTGCGTGATAGTAAAGCAGCCCAGATTGAGAAACCCCTTGAGGCTATAGCCGAATGGGCCAGTACTCTACAATCCAACTGTTAATTTCAATCTAAACTATGGCAAATCACCTTGATCTCGAAGAACAAGAGCAGCTTGATCAGCTCAAGCATTTTTGGAATACTTGGGGCGCTCTTATAAGTTCCATATTAGTGGTGATCTTTGGATTATTTGCAATCTGGAATGGTTACCAATTTTGGCAAAACCGTGAGGCGTTACAAGCAGCGGCCTTATTGGATGCAGTAGAAAATGCAGGAAAGATTGGTGATGAAAATCGACTAGAGCAAGCATTTATTGATATTCGTCGTAAATATGGGAGTACAAACCAAGCTGGGCAGGCAGGTTTAATAGTAGCTAAAGTCGAAATTGAAAAAGGAAATATGGATGCGGCCCAAAGCGCTCTGGAGTGGGTGGCAGGCTATGCTTCAGATGATGGATACAAGGCTCTTGCTCAGTTGCGTTTAGCCAGCCTTCTAATGGAGAAAGAATCCTATGATGGTGCGCTCCAGCATCTATCCGGTAAATTTTCTCCAGAATTTGATTCGATTATTGCTGATCGTAAAGGAGATATATTGGTATTGCAAAATAAAAAACAGCAAGCAATTGTAGAATATAATCATTCTTATTCAGCCATTAACGATGAAGCAGATTATCGCCGTTTGTTGGAAGTCAAGTTGAATGCATTGGGTGTACAGCCTCAAGTTCTAGCAGGTTTGACCACTGGAGGGATGGCAAAGTGATAGGAGTCACTCATCAATTTTTGATCTCTAAAATTTCACGTGCAGTCGTCACTACGCTACTCATAACAGGTTTGATGGGATGCTCTTTGTGGGGTGGTGGCGCCAATAAACCTAAACCTGCAGAGCTTGGGGGCAATGTTTCTGTCATGGGAGTACACCAAGCATGGGTAGCCCAATTAGGCTCTAAGGCAAGTGCCCAACTGGTGCCCCATGTGAATGGCAATACGATCACTTTTGCTTCGGTAGACGGTGTCGTGGCCTCCATTGACCCGCGTACTGGTGGCGATGTTTGGCGAGCAAATTTAGGAGAGCAGCTCGCTGCAGGAGTAGGTAGTGATGGGCGCTGGGCGGCAGTAGTGTCGCAAGGCAATGAGTTAGTGGTACTGGAGGCGGGCCGGGAACAATGGCGTTACCGTCTTGCGGCACAAGTCTATACATCACCTCTTGTGGCTGGAGGTCGAGTTTTTGTTCTTGCCGCTGACCGCAGCATCATGGCATTCGATGCTGCAGATGGACGTCGTTTGTGGAGTCAAGCGCGACTTGGGGAGCCTCTCATATTGCGCCAGCCAGGAGTTCTTCTTGCTGCGGGTGAGACTTTACTTGTTGGCGTGTCAGGTCGCTTGGTCGGCCTTAACCCGGATAATGGTGCCGGGCGATGGGAAATTCCGCTGGCTAGCCCACGAGGTACCAATGATGTTGAACGTCTGGTTGAGTTGGTTGGACCTGCAAGTCGAGTAAATGAAAGTGTGTGTGTTCGAGCTTTCCAAGCTAGTGTTGGATGTGTTGATGCAACACGCGTCACACTCAAGTGGACGCAAGTTTCGAACGGAATTGTAGGCTTGGACGGTGATGAAGTAACGGTATATGGAACGCAAAGTAATGGTGTTATTGCTGCCTGGGGTCGCAATGATGGCTCTCGAGTGTGGTCATCAGAGCGTTTACAGTACCGTAAGCTTACTGCGCCTTTGTTATTAGGTCGATCAGTGGTGGTGGGTGATGACTCAGGCTTAGTGCATTTTCTGTCTCGTGAGGATGGTGTACCGTTGAATCGAGTTATCACTGATGGATCAGGTATCGCTCTCGCTCCTGTAGCTTTAGGTGATACGCTGGTAGTAGTTACCCGCAAGGGAAGTGTTTATGGTTTTCGCCCAGATTGATGAAAAGTAGTTTGCAATGAAGCCAGTTATCGCCTTGGTAGGGCGTCCAAACGTCGGTAAATCGACGCTTTTCAACCGACTTACTAAATCCAGAGATGCCATCGTGGCAGATTTTTCTGGTTTGACGCGTGACCGACATTATGGTAATGGCAAGCAAGGGAAACACGAATACATTGTTATCGATACAGGTGGGTTTGAGCCCGATGCTGCGAGTGGTATCTATCGTGAGATGGCACGGCAAACGCAACAAGCCGTTGCTGAAGCTGATGTGGTCATCTTTGTCCTGGATGCTCGCGCTGGTTTATCTGCACAAGACCACGATATTGGAAAATATTTACGCCGTCTGGGTAAGCCGTGTGTATTAGCTGCGAATAAAGCTGAGGGTATGTTAGAAGGCGCACAGCTATCAGAATTTTATGAACTGGGGTTGGGGGCTGTTCATGCTGTTTCGGCTGCACATGGGCAAGGCATAAAGGATCTTGTCGAGTTAGCTTTTGAACCTCTTCACTTGCCTGATCCAGATGAAGAAGTGGATAGTCAAGATCAACATGTCATTAAATTGGCGGTGGCAGGACGTCCCAATGTAGGCAAATCCACATTGATCAATACATGGCTTGGAGAGGAGCGTTTGGTGGCATTTGATATGCCAGGAACCACGCGAGATGCTATATCTGTACCATTTGAACGGAACGGTCAACGTTTTGATTTGATTGATACAGCAGGACTTCGTCGAAAGGGCAAAGTCTTTGAAGCGATTGAGAAATTTTCCGTAGTAAAAACCCTTCAGGCGATTGAGTCTGCAAGTGTTGTTCTTTTATTGTTGGATGCCTCTCAAGGTGTGACTGACCAAGACGCGCACATCGCAGGTTACATTCTTGAGAGCGGGCGTGCTGTTGTAGTTGCAGTCAACAAGTGGGATGCAGTGGATGACTATCAGCGTCAGATGTTACAGCGCTCTATCGAGACTCGCTTGCCTTTCTTGAAATTTGCAGCTCTTCATTTCATCTCTGCTAAAAAAAGACAAGGCTTGGCCCCGTTATGGCTTGCAATTTCACAAGCGCATAAAGCAGCAATGTGCAAGATGCCAACTCCGGTGTTAACACGACTTTTGCTGGAGGCAGTACAGTTTCAAAGTCCAAAGCGAGCGGGAATGTTCCGTCCTAAAATGCGCTATGCTCATCAAGGAGGTATGAACCCACCAGTGATCGTGATTCATGGAAACTCGCTTGAGCATGTAACTAATGCGTATAAACGATTCTTGGAAGGACGTTTTCGGAAAGAATTTTTCTTGGTTGGAACGCCTTTGCGCATCGAGATGAAGACTTCACACAACCCTTTCTCAGACAAAGAGTAACGGCTAGCATCCGAATATTCCTTTTTTACTAAAACGATTTCGGTATTGCACCAGGGGCATTCTTTACTATGGTAAGGTGTCTCTTTACAACAACAATTTTGAACACGGAGAATATCGTGAGCAATAAAAGTCAACTTCTTCAAGATCCATTTCTCAATGCTCTACGACGCGAGCATGTGCCAGTTTCAATTTATCTTGTAAATGGTATCAAGCTCCAAGGCCAAATTGAATCCTTCGATCAATATGTAGTGCTTTTGCGGAATACAGTTACTCAGATGGTTTATAAGCATGCTATTTCGACTATCGTACCTGGCCGAGCTGTGAATTTTTCTACTGCTGAAGAATCTGAGCCTATAGAGGGTGGAGTCTGAATACGGTATTGAATAGCGTGCAGTGCATGATTGATATACGTGCTGTGGCTTAAGGCAGATTGATATGAGTGGATCAAATGTGGCCAGTCGTGTGGTAATTCCCGTCTTGCTTGTGGGTGTGGATTTAGGATTGCCTCAATTTGATGCAGATCTTGAAGAATTAGGATTGCTTGCACAAACCGCTGGTCTTACTCCGGTTGCGCGCTTGGTATGTAAACGTAAAGCTCCTGATGCTGCTCTGTTTGTAGGAAGCGGTAAAGCTGATGAAATTCGTGTTCTTGTAGAAATGCATGGAGCAGTTGAAGTTATTTTTGATCAGTCACTGAGTCCTGCTCAGCAGCGTAACCTTGAACGTCATTTGGACCTTCCTGTCAGTGACAGAACCCTTTTGATTCTTGAGATTTTTGCTCAGCGTGCACGTAGCCATGAAGGAAAATTGCAAGTTGAACTCGCGCGTCTACAGTATCTCAGTACTCGCTTGGTGAGGCGATGGTCACACTTGGAGCGTCAACGCGGCGGAATTGGTGCACGTGGTGGGCCTGGTGAAACTCAAATTGAGCTGGATCGTCGGATGATTAGTGAAAGTATCAAACGTACCCGTGAGCGTTTAAATAAAGTAAAACGTCAGCGAGCTACACAGCGACGCCAACGGGATCGGCGTGACACGTTTAATATTTCATTGGTTGGTTATACCAATACTGGGAAAACAACCCTATTTAACTCTCTAGTCAAGGCTCGCTCTTATGCTGCAAATCAGCTTTTTGCAACCCTTGATACTACTACACGTCAATTATATTTGAGTGATGCGAATCGATCTGTCTCTTTGTCAGATACGGTAGGATTTATTCGTGATCTACCCCACAGTCTAATTAATGCATTTCAGGCTACATTGCAAGAAGCTATTGATGCGGATTTGTTACTGCATGTTGTCGATGCGTCTAGTCCTAATTTAATTGAGCAGATTACCCAAGTGCAGCGGGTACTAGCTGAAATTGGAGCAGCAGATGTTCCACAAATTCTGATTTTCAATAAATTAGATATGTTAGATTTTGCCAAACGGCCTTCACAACTGCAAGATAGCTATAAAATTACTGGACGTCAGTTGCAGCGTATATTTGTCAGTGCTCATAACGGCGAAGGCCTGGCAGAATTGCGCCAGCAATTGGCAGCAATAGTGGTGGCTGGTAAAGAATCTGATATAACCTTAGAGTCCGCTGCTGAATTTAAAGAGAACGACATTTGATTGGGCACAATGCCGCTTCAGTCAATGTTTTTTGAGATCCGAGATTTGCATGAATCAATCATTTCGCGCCCGCCGTTGGGCACTATTGCCTCAACGCTTGCGGGAGATGTTCAATCTGAACGATCCCCGCTGGGGTCGAGGTGATGATAGCTCAGACGGCAACCGGCTAGAGCCTGAAAGGCCAGTCCAACAGTCACCGTCAGGTGATCGTCAAAAAGAGCCAAAACCAGGTGGACAGCCTCCAGATCTTGATGAACTCTGGCGAGATCTTAATCGTAAACTAGCCGGATTATTTGGTGGAAAAAATCCTCGAAGCCCCATCGAGGGCGGAAATAATGGTGGATTTCAGCCTGATATGAAAAATGCAGGTGTTGGCGTAGGGTTAATTGCTGGTATTGCTGTAGTAATCTGGTTGGGTACGGGATTTTTTATTGTGCAAGAAGGCCAGCAGGCTGTTATTACTCAGTTTGGTAATTATAAAGGGACTGTCGGCGCTGGTTTCAATTGGCGTCTTCCATACCCAATACAACGCCATGAGTTGGTTTTTGTGACACAAATTCGATCGGTTGATGTGGGGCGTGACAACATCATTAAATCAACAGGGTTGCGTGAGTCTGCCATGCTGACGGAAGATGAAAATATTGTTGAAATAAAATTTGCTGTGCAGTATCGGCTAAACGATGCACGTGCTTGGCTTTTTGAGAGTAAAAACCCTTCTGATGCGGTTGTGCAGGTTGCTGAGACTGCTGTCCGTGAGGTAGTAGGAAAAATGCGTATGGACACTGCATTGGCTGAAGAGCGAGATCAAATTGCGCCGCGAGTCCGCACTCTCATGCAGACCATTCTTGATCGATACAACATCGGAGTCGAGGTAGTAGGCATCAATCTGCAACAGGGCGGTGTGCGGCCCCCAGAGCAAGTGCAGGCAGCTTTTGACGATGTACTTAAAGCAGGCCAGGAGCGCGAGCGTGCAAAAAATGAAGCACAAGCCTACGCCAATGATGTCATTCCTCGTGCAGTAGGTTCCGCCTCTCGCTTAAAAGAAGAAGCAGATGCTTATAAGGCGCGTATTGTGGCTCAAACTCAGGGCGATGCGCAGCGATTTAGCGCTATTTTTACAGAGTATCAGAAGGCGCCTCGGGTGATACGTGACCGTATGTATCTTGAGTCTATGCAGCAGATATACAGTAATGTCACCAAGGTTCTGGTGGATTCACGACAGGGTGCAAATTTGTTGTACTTGCCATTAGATAAAATTATACAAGGAGTTGCTCAGCAGACTGAAGCAGCACCAACCTCTTCACTTCCATCTAGTGCGCCTGTTATAGCGCCTTCAATACTTTCGAATGACACTCGAACGCGCGATACTAATCGTACGCGTGATCGTGAGTCACGCTAGGAGCAGCATGTGAACAGAGTTGGATTTATTGCATCTTCTCTTCTTGTAGTGCTAGCGCTTTTAAGCTCTATGCTATTTGTTGTAGATCAGAGACAATTTGGTATTGTTTACGCGCTCGGACAGATCAAAGATGTCATTGTTAAGCCTGGTTTGAATTTTAAGTTGCCGCCACCATTCCAAAATGTATCTTATTTAGATAAGCGACTATTGACACTTGATAGTACTGATACAGAGCCTATGCTGACTGCGGAGAAGCAGCGTGTAGTAATTGACTGGTATGTGCGTTGGCGTATCAGCGAGCCATCCGAATATATCCGCAATGTAGGCTTAGATGAAAATGCTGGTACTCTGCAACTCAATCGAGTAGTACGCAATGCCTTTCAAGAAGAAATCAATAAACGTACGGTCAAAGAGTTGCTTTCGCTTAAGCGTGAGCCACTGATGGCAGACGTAAAGCGCGAGGTTTTGGAGTCTGTGCGAGGCGCCAAGCCTTGGGGTATCGATGTGGTGGATGTGCGCATTACGCGCGTCGACTATGTAGAAGCCATTACTGAGTCTGTCTATCGCCGTATGGAGGCGGAGCGCAAGCGTGTTGCAAATGAATTGCGTTCTACAGGGGCCGCTGAAGGTGAAAAAATTCGTGCAGATGCGGATCGTCAGCGCGAAATAACTGTTGCCAATGCTTACCGTGATGCGCAGAAGGTGAAGGGGGAGGGCGATGCTGAGGCTACGCGTGTGTATGCTGAAGCATTTGGTAAAGACCCACAGTTTGCGCAGTTCTATCGCAGTCTTGAGGCCTATAAAGCCAGTTTTAGTAAAAAGGGGGATGTCATGGTTCTTGACCCCGCATCATCAGAGTTCTTTAAAGTTTTTCAAGGCTCAGTACCAATATCCGCTGTCTCGCGTAAATAGTCTGGTGTTCTGCCGAGCTTTATTCTTGAGCGATTTTTTGACTTGTAGCCAAATAATATATGCTATTTCGGCTATAGGCAGCTAATAAGGGGTGGTGATGCATGCTGATGCAGCTAAGACACCGCCATACTAGTTTCTGGCTTTTTCACTCTCCCTATATTGCTCCGGTTATACCGATGCCATGGCAGTACTGATATTGATTGTTAATGCCATTGCAGCAGACACTGCTGCAATGGCTGAGAGCGTTTCCCCTGACCAGTAGAATCATGTCTTCAACATCCCCCCATCTTTCCATGTCTGCTTGGCTCCTTCCGGATCATATTGCCGATGTCTTGCCTTCTGAGGCCGGTCACATCGAAGAATTGCGTCGCGGATTGCTCGACACAGCGCGCAGTTATGGGTATGAGCTGGTAATGCCGCCGTTACTGGAGCATTTGGAGTCATTGCTGACAGGCGCAGGTGAGGCGCTGGATTTGCAAACCTTCAAGCTGGTGGATCAGATTTCCGGCCGCATGATGGGCTTGCGAGCAGATACCACTCAACAAGTTGCGCGTATAGATGCTCATCTGCTCAACCGTCAAGGCGTTACACGCCTTTGCTATTGTGGACCAGCGCTGCACACATGGCCTGACCGTCCTCATGCAACCCGTGAGCCACTTCAATTTGGTGCTGAGATTTATGGATATGCAGGTGTTGAGGCCGACTTGGAAGTGTTGGAGTTGGCGTTGGCGTGCTTGCGTGTAGCAGATGTCCGTGATATCAGCGTTGACTTAGCTGACGTTCGTATAGTGCGCAGTTTGCTGGCAGGCGTACCAGTAGAGGCAGAGGTTTTACGTGAAGTTCATGCCGCCTTGGCTGTCAAAGATGCAAGTGAATTGGCTATCTTGACACGTGATTTTCCTGCGTCATCACGTGATGGTTTGCAGGCGCTGCTGCAGCTTTACGGTGATAAGTCTGTTCTTATTGAGGCTGAAAAAGCGCTGAAAAAGACGCCAGCTGTGCGCAATATGCTATCAAATTTAAAGTTGATTGCTGATCGTATTAGTGGTGCGTCAGTGACTTTCGATTTGGCTGATTTACGCGGATACGCTTATTACAGCGGGATGCGTTTTTCTGTCTATGCTAAGAGCGCGAGTGATACGTTAGTTCGTGGTGGCCGTTACGATGAAGTTGGAGCTGTCTTTGGTCGGAATCGGCCGGCAGCAGGGTTTAGCCTCGATTTAAAGCAATTAATTGACGCTGTTCCGAGACGTATTTTTAAGGCTGCTATTCGTGCGCCTTGGGCTGAGACTGTGGATGCTCGTGCTGCAATTGTGGCTTTGCGTGTCAGTGGTGAGACTGTGGTGTGCTCGTTGCCAGGATGTGGCCGAGAGGAAGATGATTTATTTTGTGATCGCGAACTGGTGTACGCCGATGGGCGCTGGATCGTGCAGGCCGTTTGAGCATTTGATAATTGAATTGGGTTTGAGATGAAAACTACCAAAGGTCGTAATGTGGTTGTGGTGGGTACGCAGTGGGGGGATGAAGGCAAAGGCAAGCTGGTTGACTGGCTAACCGAAAGTGCTCAAGGAGTAGTCCGCTTTCAAGGTGGCCACAATGCTGGTCATACATTGGTCATCAATGGTGTTAAGACAGCTCTGCATCTTATCCCGAGCGGAATAATGCGTGCAGGTGTAAAATGCTATATTGGCAATGGTGTTGTCTTATCTGCTGGCAAGCTGTTTGAAGAAATCGAAGGGCTCGAAAAAGCCGGTGTTGAAGTACGCTCTAGGTTGCGTATAAGCGAAGCTTGTCCATTAATTTTGCCGTTCCATGCTGCGTTGGATGTAGCACGTGAAGCAGCACGTGAGCAAGGGGGATCAGAAAAAATTGGTACCACTGGCCGAGGCATTGGCCCCGCATATGAAGACAAAATCGCACGTCGCGCGTTACGAGTTCAGGACCTTAAGTACCCTGAACGATTTGCTTCGAAGCTGAAAGAGCTCTTGCATCTGCATAATCATGTCTTAAGCACTTTTCTGGGTTCAGCAAAATTTGATTTTGGTGCTGTCTTAGCACCCTATATGCGCGATGGTCTGGTGGAGTTTCAGCCAGTGTACGATGAAGCTATGCGCCATGCGCAACTCCTTCAGTCTATGATGGCCGATGTTTCTCGGGAATTGAATGATGCCCATCAGCAAGGTGCAAATCTCTTGTTTGAGGGAGCACAGGGAACATTGCTGGACGTAGACCATGGCACCTATCCTTATGTGACGTCTAGCAACTGCGTGGCAGGGAATGCGGCAGCAGGGTCAGGGGTTGGCCCGGGCATGCTTCATTACATCTTGGGCATCACTAAAGCGTATTGCACACGTGTAGGTGGCGGACCATTTCCTACTGAATTGGATTGGGAAGTGCCAGGAACGCCGGGCTACCACATGAGCACTGTAGGTGCTGAAAAGGGGGTTACAACTGGCCGAAGCCGCCGCTGTGGTTGGTTTGACGCTGCCTTGCTGAAGCGCAGCGCGCAAGTCAACGGCTTGTCCGGGCTTTGCATCACCAAACTGGACGTGCTTGACGGTTTGAAAGAACTATTGTTGTGTACTGGCTATGAGTTAGATGGTAAGCATATCGACTTGCTGCCTATGGGTGCAGATGATATTTCCCGCTGCAAGCCGATTTACGAAAGAATGGACGGCTGGACAGATTCCACTGTAGGTATCACGCAATATGATGATCTTCCCATCAATGCACGTCTCTATTTGCAGCGCATTGAGCATGTAACCGGTGTGCGGGTGGCATTGGTTTCCACCAGCCCGGATCGTGACCACACCATCATGAGGCAGCACCCTTACTTGGCTGAGTAACCTCCAAAGTGGAAGCGAGGGTTAAGTTGTTAAGTGTAATAAGCTATTAAATGAGGAGTGGGAAATGTTGACGGAAGATGGCAAGCACTTGTACGTAAGCTACGACGAATACCACAATCTGATCGAAAAATTGGCAATCAAGGTGCATCAATCTGGTTGGAATTTCGACACTATCTTGTGTTTGGCGCGGGGGGGAATGCGACCAGGAGACATTTTGAGTCGCATCTTTGATAAGCCTCTTGCCATCATGTCAACCAGCTCTTATCGAGCGGACGCAGGAACGACCCAGGGAAATTTGGACATAGCTCGATTCATCACTACACCCAACGGCGAAATTGCAGGTCGTGTGCTCTTGGTCGATGATTTGGCAGACTCAGGGCACACTTTACATGCAGTGATCGACATGTTGCAAACTAGCTATACACCAATCACCGAGTTACGCAGTGCCGTCATTTGGACTAAAGGGATTTCAAGTTTTACGCCTGACTACTCGGTCGAATTCTTGGCTACTAACCCATGGATTCATCAGCCGTTCGAGGCGTACGATGGCCTTAGTCCGGGTAAGTTGCTGGAAAAGTGGCGAGTGTAAAATTTCCCCGAATTATTGTGCTATAGTTCTCCCTCTATCTTACACGCAAGGCTTTTTAGAGGTCATTGTGTGTAGAGCCAGGAGGTTGGTTTCAAAAGCCGGCAAGTGGCGGCTGCGAAAGCGGCGGGGAGAGAAAAGTTTTGGGTTTTGGAGGAAAGGGGTAAAAACCCGATGTATACTTCAAGGCTTGGCTGGAAACGATAGCTACTTCGGTAGTTGTAGTGTTCAGCGAAACGGCTAGAAAGTTTAAATAACCTTCTAGTTGACAGGGATTAAAAAACTCTGTTAGAATTCAAGGCTCAGCTGATCGCAGCTAAGCAGGCAGAAAAAAAGACCTCGGTCTTATAAATCTGTCAGGAACCTTAAAAATATACAGCCGATAAGCGTGGGCGTTTGAAGGCGATTGCCAAGTTCTTT
>NZ_JHYS01000007.1 GCF_000688255.1 Simplicispira psychrophila DSM 11588
AGGCGCTGCTGGCCCGCCACAGCTTGGTCGGCAGCATGAGCCGTAAGGGCAACTGCTGGGACAACGCGGTGATGGAGCGCTTCTTCCTGAGCCTCAAGACGGAGCGGGTCTGGCAGCGCGACTACGCCAACCACGCCGAGGCCATGATGGACATCGCCGACTGCATCATAGGTTTCTACAACAGCGTGCGGCTGCACTCCAAACTGGGCAACTTGCCACCCAATGCCTTCGAGCAGCAATCGGCAATCAAACAACCTATCGTTGTGTCCGAAAAAACTTGACCAGCACAGTTTGATCAAGCACACTTATTCGTGATTCCTGAGCGGCTCAGCGAACGCTCCTACCCTCGGGTCGTCAAACGTCGGCCTATGAAATATCCAACAAAAATGCCAGTCAGCTCTTAACTGACTGGCATGAGACTTCGGCCCTCTTTTTTTGCCTAGGCACAGGCGGCGGCGCACCCAAGGCCTTTCAGTTTCCAGACGCTGGCCGCCTGGCAGGCGCAAGCAACTCGCCAGTTCCATTGGCTTCAATGGATACAAATTGTCAAGCACAATCCTCCATTTTTCTGATTTTCGCCAGCAACAGCCAGATGAGGCTCTGGCGCCAAGTTTTTCATCACTGACCAAGAGACATACACACATGGCGTTTTCAAATATGAAGGTAGGCGTTCGCCTGGGGCTGGGGTTTATGTTGATGATTCTGGCCGGTCTGGCCGTGGCCATTTTGGGTCGCATTGCGCTGGGCTCGATTGATGATGAGATGCACCTGCTGGTCTCGGACCGCATGGTCAAGGTGGGGCAGCTGAATCAGGTAAAAAATAATCTCAACCAGGTCGCACGCTCCATACGCAACATGATCCTGTCGAACGACGACCAGGATATGCAAACCGAAAAGCAACGCATCGAGACCACGCGAGCCCAAAACACCACGCTGCTGGAGCAACTCAACACCACCATCCAGACCGCTGAAGGCCGCCAGCTGCTGCAAAAAGTAATGCAGATTCGCCCTTCTTACAACACCAGCACCGACAAAACTATAGCTTTTGCCTTGGCGCACTCCAACGAGGAGGCCAGCATCGTTTTGAGGAAAGAAACCCAGCCGATACTGGGCAATTATTTGCAAGCCCTGGACGACACCATCAAGCTGCAAGAAAAATTGATGAACGACGCTGCCCAGGACGTGCAAGCCAGCACCAGCTGGACCGGCAAGTTGCTGTTGGCCATTGCCAGCGCTGCTGCGCTGATAGGTGCAATCATTGCGTGGACGCTGACGCGCTCCATCACGCGCCAACTCGGTGGCGAGCCCGACTACACCACCCAGGTGGTGCATGAGATTGCCGCTGGCAACCTGGCGGTTGACATCCACACCCGCTCCGGCGACACCACCAGCTTGCTGGCCCAGATCAAGGGCATGCGCGACAGCTTGGCCAAAGTAGTCGCCCATGTGCGTGAAAGTTCGGAAGCCGTGGCCTCGGCCAGTACGCAGATTTCCGAGGGCAACAACGACCTGTCGGGCCGCACCGAAGAGCAGGCCAGCGCCCTGCAGCAGACGGCGGCCTCCATGGAGCAGCTCAGCTCCACTGTCAAGCAAAACGCCGACAACGCGCGCCAAGCCAATCAGCTGGCCCAAAGCGCCAGCACCGTGGCTCTGCAAGGCGGCGACGTGGTAGCCCAGGTGGTGGACACCATGAAGGGCATCAATGATTCGAGCAAGAAAATCGCTGACATCATCAGCGTGATCGATGGCATTGCCTTCCAGACCAACATCTTGGCACTCAACGCTGCCGTGGAAGCCGCCCGTGCGGGTGAGCAGGGGCGCGGCTTTGCCGTCGTCGCCAGCGAGGTGCGCAGTCTGGCCGGACGCTCAGCGGACGCAGCCAAAGAGATCAAGCAATTGATCACCGACAGCGTCGATCGCGTGGAACAAGGCTCCACCCTGGTCGGCCAGGCGGGCGTGACGATGAGTGAGGTGGTCAGCAGCATCCGCCGCGTCACCGACATCATGGGCGAGATCAGCGCCGCCAGCTCCGAGCAAAGCGCTGGCGTCTCGCAGGTGGGCGAAGCCGTGACGCAAATGGACCAAACCACGCAGCAAAACGCCGCCCTAGTGGAAGAAATGGCCGCTGCCGCGTCCAGCCTGAGCAGCCAGGCACGGGATCTGGTGCAGACGGTCGCGGTGTTCAAGCTGGGTGCCGACTACGCCGTCAGCACCGTACGCGCGCCGCGCACCAGTCCTCACATCACCCCACCTGCTCCCTCACGCACAAAGCCTGCCCCCATCCGGCACAGTGCACACACCCTGCCTGCAGCCGCACCAGCGGGGCTCGCAGCCCCTGGCGCCCAGGCCCGTACCGCCAAGGCCGCGCCGCGCAGCACCTCGCCCGCACCCAAGGCCGCACCCCATAAAGCCCTGCCGCACAACGCCTCCAGCACGTCCAGTGCCAAAGCGGACAACATGGACGATTGGGAGAGTTTTTAACTCTGTCCTTTGGTCACTGCTACCACCCCAAAAAAAGGAGCTTCGGCTCCTTTTCGTTTTTCATTCCGCACGCGGCAAGCACCAAGCCATGTCCCTTGCATCGCCGGGGCTTTGGCCAATCCGCCACTAGACGACCGGTCTATTTAAATCATAATCACCTCCATGCTGACTGCACAACCCACCGCCAGACACCACATCCTCGACTGCGGCGAGCGCCTGATTGCGCACAAGGGGTTTGTCAGCGTCGGCCTGGCGGAAATCCTCGCCGTGGCGGGCGTGCCCAAAGGCTCTTTCTACCATTACTTCAGCTCCAAAGAACGCTTTGGCAAAGAGTTGCTGACGCGTTACATCGCCACCTACCTGGACCGCCTGGAGCACCTGCTGCGTGCTGACGGCAGCCCGGCCCGCAGCCGTCTGATGCGCTATTGGTCTTACTGGAACCTCTCGCAGTGCAGCACCAGCACGCCGGACTGCGGCGCACAGGACAGCGGCAACAAATGCCTGATCGTCAAGCTCAGCGCCGAAGTGGCCGACATCTCCGAGGGTATGCGCCTGGCACTGCGGGATGGCACCGAACAGGTGGTACAGCGCCTGGCCCAATGCCTGGAAGAAGCCCGCACCGACGGCTCCGTGCCTGCCGCTCTGGTCGCCCAGGATATGGCCCTGACACTGTACGAACTGTGGTTGGGCGCCAGCCTGCTGGCCAAGCTGCGCCGCGATGGCAGCGCATTCGACCATGCCCTGCGCAGCACCGAGTTGCTGCTCGGCGCGCCGCCCAACCCCTAAGACCTGCTGCCTGCTCTTAGTATCTGCATTTGTCTATTGACTAGCCGACCGGTCTATTTTTACTTTCCCTTTCACTCCCCCAGCAACTACTATGCAAAATTTTGACTTTCACAACCCCACCCGCATCGTTTTTGGCAAGAACCGCATTGCAGATCTGAACAAGCTGGTGCCTGCTGATGCCAAGGTACTGATCTTGGTCGGTGGCAGCAGCGCCGAGAAAACCGGCACGCTGGCCGAAGTGCGCCAAGCACTGGGAGGACGCACGCACGCCACTTTCAGCGGCATCGAACCCAACCCCAGTTACGAGACGGCGATGCAAGCAGTGCAACAGGTACGCGACGGCGGCCACGATTTTTTGCTAGCCGTGGGCGGCGGCTCGGTGATCGATGCAGTCAAATTTATTGCCGCCGCTGCACTGTTCGAGGGCGATGATGCTTGGCACATCATGGAAAAAGGCGGGCGCAACATCACCCAAGCGCTGCCATTTGGCACGGTGCTGACGCTGCCAGCCACCGGCTCGGAGATGAACAACGGCGGCGTCATCACACGCCGCGATATCGGCGCCAAACTGCCCTTCAGCAGCCGTTACTGCTATCCGCTGTTTTCAGTGCTCGACCCAACCAAGACCTACACCCTGCCGCCCCAGCAGTTGGCTAATGGCGTAGTCGATGCCTTTGTCCACACCGTCGAGCAGTACCTGACCTACCCGGTCGATGGCCGCGTACAAGACCGTTTTGCCGAGGGCATTTTGCAAACCCTGGTCGAAATTGGCCCGCGCCTGCTGACCGCTACCGAGCCCGACTACGACGACCGTGCCAACTTGGTGTGGGCCGCTACCATGGCGCTCAACGGCCTGATTGGCGCCGGCGTGCCGCAAGACTGGTCCACGCACATGATTGGCCACGAACTCACTGCCCTGTATGGCATTGATCACGCCCGCACCCTGGCCCTCGTGCTGCCAGCCCTGCTGCACGAGCGCCGTGCACAAAAGCAGGCCAAGCTGCTGCAATACGGCGAGCGTGTCTGGGGCATCACCAGCGGCAGCAACGAAGAACGCATGGATGCCGCTATTGCGCACACGCGTAGTTTCTTTGAAGCCATGGGGATTCCCACCCGCCTGAGCGACTATGGCTTGGGCGCTGACGCCATCGACAGCGTCATCCACCAGTTGCAAGCCCATGGCATGACCCAACTGAGCGAACACCGCGACCTGACCCCGGCCATCAGCCGCAAGGTGCTCGAAGGCGCGCTGTAAGCAACGCCCTTGCGCAGCCCACCCTCACCGAACCAAGGCATCCCCATGGCACAAAACTCCACCACCAACCGCCAGATCCTGCTGGCTTCGCGCCCCGTGGGCGCGCCCACAGCCCAAAACTTTGCGCTGGCACAACCCGCCATCCCGGTGGCCAGGGCTGGCCAGGTGCTGCTGCGCACCGTGTATCTGTCGCTGGACCCCTACATGCGTGGCCGCATGAGCGACGCCGCCAGCTACGCCGCCCCCGCCGCGCTGAATGAGCCCATGGTCGGCGCCACCGTGTGCCGTGTGGCCGCCAGCCAGCATCCCGACTATGCCGAGGGCGACTGGGTGCTAGCCTACACCGGCTGGCAGGATTACGCCCTGTCGGACGGCACGGGTCTGACCAAGCTGGACGCCAACCTAGCGCACCCATCCTATGCGCTCGGTGTGCTGGGTATGCCCGGGTTTACGGCTTACATGGGCCTGCTCGACAGCGGTGCGCCCAAGGCGGGTGAAACGGTGGTGGTGGCCGCTGCCACCGGCGCCGTCGGCTCGGTGGTGGGGCAAATCGCCAAGCTCAAGGGCTGCCGCGTGGTCGGCATTGCCGGCAGCGCGGACAAATGCCGCTCAGCGGTGGAGGAGTTGGGCTTTGACGCCTGCATTGACCACCACAGCCCCGACCTAGCAGCCCAGCTGGAAGCAGCCTGCCCACAGGGCATTGACGTGTATTTTGAAAACGTCGGTGGCAAGGTGTTCGATGCCGTACTGCCGCTGCTCAACACCAGCGCGCGCGTGCCGGTGTGCGGCCTGATCTCCCAGTACAACGCCACCGCCCTGCCGGACGGCCCTGACCGTACTCCGCTGCTGATGCGCACCCTGCTGAGCAAGCGCATTCACATGCAGGGCTTCATCATCTTTGACGACTACGGCCACCGCTACCCCGAGTTCGTCAAAGACATGGGTGAATGGCTGACACAAGGAAAGATCCAATTCCGCGAAGATATTGTGGACAGCCTGGAAAACGCGCCGCAAGCCTTCATCGGTCTGCTCGAAGGCAAGAACTTCGGCAAGCTGGTGGTGCGCGTGGCCAATGACTGAACGATCTTCCCACCTCTGATAGAAAGACACATCCCATGACCAAAAAAATCTTGATGGTGCTGACCTCGCACAGCGACCTGGGTAACACGGGCAAAAAAACCGGCTTCTGGCTGGAAGAATTTGCTGCGCCGTACTACGTATTCCTCGATGCCGGCGCCGCCATCACGCTGGCTTCGCCCCAGGGCGGTCAGCCACCGCTCGACCCCAAGAGCGACGCACCCGACGCACAGACCGACGCCACCCGCCGCTTCAAATCGGACGCCGCAGCCCAAAAAGCATTGGCGCACACACACACACTGGCTGCGGTGGCGGCAGGCGACTTTGACGCGGTGTTCTACCCTGGCGGCCACGGCCCCTTGTGGGACCTGGCCGAGGATAAAAGCTCGCTTGCACTGATCGAGCAACTGCTGGCCGCCGGCAAGCCGGTGGCTGCGGTGTGCCACGCGCCCGGCGTGCTGCGCCACGCCAAGACCGCCGATGGCACATCGGTGGTGCGCGGCAAGCAAGTCACCGGCTTCACCAATACCGAGGAAGAGGCTTCTGGCCTGACCGATGTGGTGCCGTTTCTGGTCGAGGACATGCTCAAGAAGAACGGCGGCCAGTACTCCAAGGCGGGCGATTGGCAGCCGCATGTGCTGACCGACGGTCTGCTGATCACCGGCCAAAACCCGGCTTCATCTGAACCAGCGGCCCAGGCGCTGCTGAAAAAACTCGGCTGACAGGCGCGGCCGCACCCCACAGTGGCCGTGCGACGCGGCCGTAGGACGCACCGGCCTCTGGTACGCTCAATCCGATGTCTGTCCCTTCCACTCCTTCTGCGTCTGCCACTCCACTTTCACCCACCGCTGCGGGCGCCGATGGTCCCAGCAGCATCGCGCCCGGCATGGCCATTCTGGTGCTCACGCTGCTGCTAAGCATCCAGCCGGTCACTACCGACCTGTACCTGCCCGCCCTGCCAGCACTGACACGCAGCCTGGGCGCACCGGTGGCTGCCGGACAACTCACCCTGAGCGCGTTGCTGCTGGCTTTTGGTAGCTCGCAATTGGTGTGGGGTCCGCTGGCCGACCGCTTTGGCCGCCGCCCGGTGATGTTGACTGGCCTGTGCCTCTACACCTTGGCCTCCCTCGGCAGTGCCTGGGCGCCCACCATGGCGCTGCTGATTGCCTGGCGCATTGCCCAAGGCGCCGCGATGGGCGCGGTGGTGATGTGCGCCCGCGCCATCGTCCGCGATCTCTACACACCACTGACCGGCGCACGCGCCATGTCGAAAGCGCTCACCGGGTTGGGCATCGTCGCCTGCCTGTGCGCCCCGCTGGGCGG
The DNA here is from genome assembly GCF_000688255.1 of Simplicispira psychrophila DSM 11588. Classification (GTDB taxonomy): domain Bacteria; phylum Pseudomonadota; class Gammaproteobacteria; order Burkholderiales; family Burkholderiaceae_C; genus Simplicispira; species Simplicispira psychrophila. Next base: position 6,923 of record NZ_JHYS01000007.1, read on the forward strand.
GCTGCTGACCGAGTGGCTGGGCTGGCGTGCTGCCCTGCTGGCACTCACCGCCTATGCGCTGATCACCCTGACGCTGGTCGCCTTGCGTCTGCCAGAAACGCATCCACAAAAGAACCCCCGCGCCCTGCAACCAGCCACGCTGGTGCGCACCTGGATCACCGTGCTGCGCCACCCGACGTTCTGGGCGTTTTCGCTGTTGACCACGGCCAGTTACGGCGGGCTGTTCACGTTTCTGGCAGCCTCGTCGTTTGTCTTTATCGAAGTGCTCGGGCTGACGCGCACACAGTACGGCTGGGTACTGCTGTCGAGCGCGCTGGCCTACTTTGTCGGCACCTTTGTCTGCCGCTTCCTGCTGACACGCCACGGCCTGCGCCACACGGTAGCGCTGGCGGGCGGATTGAGCGTGGCCGGCGGCACGCTACTGACCGTGGTCGCCGCCCTGGGCTGGCACCAGCCGTGGGCGCTGTTGCTGCCGTTTTATCTGTTCATGCTCGGCCACGGCATCCACCAGCCGTGCGGACAAACCGGCGCGGTCGGGCCATTTCCGCAAGCGGCCGGCGTAGCCTCGGCACTGAACGGTTTCATGATGATGCTGGCCGCTTTTGCCATGGGTGGCTGGGTCGGGCGGCACCTGGACGGGACGGTGTGGCCGCTGGTCTACGGCGTGTGGTTCTGGTCGCTGGTGCTGGGCGCTGTCGCCTGGATTTTGGTGCCCCGGTTTGGAGAACCCCGTGAAAACGACTGAAGAACAAGCCCACGCCCTGCCCTGCCTGGCGATTGCCGGCCCTACCGCCTCGGGCAAAACGGCTGGAGCGCTGGCCGTCGCCGCCGTGCTCGCGCGGCGCCTGCCGGTGGAAATCATCAGCGTTGATTCAGCTCTGGTGTACCGCAGCATGGACATCGGCAGCGCCAAACCGACGCCGCTGGAACGCGCCGCCGTGCCGCACCACCTGATCGACCTCCGCGACCCGCTGCACGCCTACAGCGCGGCCGAGTTTGTACGCGACGCCACACAACTGATCACTGAGATCCGCGCCCGTGGCGCACTGCCGCTGCTGGTGGGCGGCACCATGCTGTATTTCAAGGCGCTAATGGATGGCATCGACGACATGCCCGCCGCCGACCCCGGCGTGCGCGCACAGATTGAGGCACAGGCGCAACAGCGCGGCTGGCCGGCCTTGCACGCCGAGCTGGCGCAGATAGACCCAACCACCGCAGCACGGCTGGCGCCCGCTGACAGCCAGCGCATTCAGCGCGCACTGGAAGTGTGGCAAGTCTCAGGACGCCCCTTATCCAGCTTTCACACTACAAAAAAAATAGCTAATAGCGCACGCCCCATATGCGTTAGAGACCTATTTTGCTTAGAACCACAAAACCGCAGCTGGCTGCACGAACGCATCGCACTGCGCTTTGACACCATGCTGGACCAAGGTTTTATCGACGAAGTACGCCACCTGCGCGCGCGCGGCGACCTGCACCCTGACTTGCCATCGATGCGCTGCGTCGGTTACCGCCAGGCGTGGCAGGCGCTAGACACCCAAGCAGCCGCCGGGCCGGGCGCGCCACTGGATGTGGCAGAACTGCGGGAGCGCGGCACCATCGCCACGCGCCAGCTGGCCAAGCGCCAAGTCACTTGGCTGCGCAGTATGGAGGGGCGCCAAGTGATTGCTTGTGACGCGCCCGACGCCACGGTGCAGCTGGTGCAGGCCGTGCTGCAACGGCTGGAGACAGGCTTGGTCGCAAAGGCATAAAGATGCAAACGAACACGCTGCACGTTACCGCGCTGGGCAAGCACTACGGTAGCACCCCAGTGTTTACCAACGTCGATTTCAGCGTGCAGCCGGGTGAATTTGTTGCCATCGTCGGCGATTCCGGGGTGGGCAAATCCACCCTGCTCAACTGCCTAGCCGGATTGGACGAGTGGGACAGCGGCCGCATCGTGCAGGGCGATACCGATCTGGGAACGCTGGACGAAACCCAGCGCGCCCTGTGGCGGCGCGTGCAGGTCGGCTTTGTGTTCCAGGCCTTCCACGTCTTGCCGCACCTCGATGTAGCGCAAAACGTCGCCCTGCCACTGTTGCTGCTAGGCCGCCCCGATGCCGCACGGGTGCAGCACATGCTGGACGCAGTCGGCCTGGGCGATCTGGGTGCGCGCCTACCGCAGCAATTGAGCGGTGGCCAATTGCAACGCGTGGCGCTGGCGCGGGCGCTGGTACACCGCCCAGCCCTGCTGCTGGCCGACGAGCCGACCGGCAACCTCGACCCTGGCACCGCAGCGCGCACCATGGACTTGCTGCTGGCACAAACGCGCGAACAAGGCGCCGCGCTGGTGCTGGTCACGCACTCGGCCAGTGCAGCCGCACGCGCCGACCGGGTACTGCGCCTGACAGCGCAGGGCATGGGCCCGGCCTGATGCGGACTAGAAAAAAGCCCCCACAGCTTGTAATACAAGCGCTGAGGGCTATTTAAACCATAGCACCATCCGCTATGGCGCTGCTTTTTTAAAAGCGGGCGGCGTACTCTGAGGAGCGCAGCAGACTGTCAATCAGCTCCAAGACCCTAGAAGGTTCAGCCTGGATGTCCACAAGCCACTGGGAGTGCTCCATGCTATGGGGCACCCGTCGCAACATACCCACGTATGTGATGGTGACAAGCTGCGAGTTGGCACTGGCTTGCTGGTTTTCGGTGGATTCGGAAAAGCCCAACATCACCTCGCCACGCGGCATGCCATCAGCCAAGCGCCCCACCCAGTAAGCGTAGCCTTCAGGCTCTGGGTCACGACCCAACACATTTTGGTACACGCGGGTAATAAAACCGGTATTGCTCAGCTGTCCATAGGTCGCAATAAATTCACTCGATTGAGCGAAGGCGTCAGATACCTTCACTAAATTCAAGCCGGTGCTGCTGCGGGGGTACATGCTGTTAAACCAATACATCAACCCCTCGTAATCAGGCAGGCGTTTGAAGTAGGCGGTGTACAACCGCACGATGGGATCAAGGCGGCCTCGGAATGCATCCGACTTCATGAGTGACTCCACGACCTGTGCACGCGTGGTAGTACCGAATTTGAGCCGATTGACCCAATCATCCAAGCTGACAGCATCCGGCGTAAGACCCAAGAAGTCTCGATACTGCTGTGTGACGAAATTCGCTGGGTCAGACAGGGGATCAAAGCCGTTGGTACTGAAATTCGCTGTCACGCTAAGCGCGCTGTCCAAAGTCACGGTACAACTGTCGTCAGTACCGCTGCAAGCACCACCCCAGCCAGCAAAGTTGCTGCCGTTACTGGCTTGGGCACGTAACGTGATGGTGGTGTTGGTGTCCACTGTGGCCAGGCAGGAATCGCCGCAATTCAGCAGCGGAGCGCCCAGGGCCAGTTGGGTCTGCGTTTGCAGCCAAGGCTGATAGTTGGCAACCCGCGTGTAAACACCAGGGTAGTCAGGTGAAGCACAGCCCTCCCCCCAACTGACGATGCCTGCCAGTACATGACCACCTTGGCCATTGGACACCACCAGAGGACCACCGCTGTCACCTTGGCAGGAATCTTTGCCGCCTTGCTTGTAGCCGGCGCAGATCATGTTGCTCGACAATTGACTGCTGGGGTAGGCAGATTGGTTAGCACAATCACTGCTGCTGATCAGTGGGACTTGCGCCTGCATCAACACCGTCGATACGCTACCGCCTGGGCTGGTAGTGCCCCAACCGGTGACAGTAGCCAATGTGGTGGTAGCAGCCAGTTGCTGCTCTTGGGATGCTGACAGGGGCGCTATCGGGCGGATAGTGCTTGATAGTGGCAGCGGGCTAGACAGGCGCAGCAAAGCAATGTCGTTGTCGGTAGTAGCCGTCTCATAGGCATAGTGTTTGATCACGCGACTCACGCCGACTACCACACCGCCACTGTCCTTTTGCAGTGAACCGGCGCGCACCGTGACGTTGGCAGGACTGATGGTGCTATTTGCGTCATCTTCGATGCAATGTGCGGCTGTGAGCACCCATTGATCAGACACCAGGGTGCCGCCGCACAAGAAGCTGCCTTGCTGGGTAGTAATGTTCAGACGTACTTGCCAGGGCCATGCGCCAAGCTGTGCTGGCCCGCCACCGACGATAGTGGGACCAGACAAACCGGCAGGTGAAGGCATTTTTGCTGCCATGGTCGATGAGGAGGACTGCACTGTACCCTGGCCTGCGCCTGTTTTGGTCACGTTCAGCGTAGCCTTGGAACTGGGCATCCGGTAAGTTACGCGCAGCGTGATACCTCTGTAGGCCTCATACCCGTTGAGCAGGATGTAATAGTCGCCCGAACGGGGTGTTGTCAGACCACAGCTTTCTGCATTGCCTGAGTTGTTGGATTTGCAGTCATACGCTTTCAGGGTAGGTGGTGCACCAAATTTGACGTACAAGTCCGCATCACCCAGTCCGCCTGAAGTGGTCACGGCCAGATTAGTGGCGCCAGGAGGCAGCTGCACCACAAAATTAGCAGAGCCGCTAGCTGCATCTGAAAGGTTGGACAGGTGGAGGAGTGTGACCGCCTCAATTGCGCTGCTGCTGTTGAAGAGGGCCGTGACATTAGCGGTGCCGGTGCCTGCGGCGATATTGCATTGACTGGTACCGCTGCAAGCGCCACTCCAGCCCGCAAAGGTGCTACCCGCTGCCGGGGTGGCTGTCAAAACAAGGGGACTGGCGGATGGAAAGTTCGAGGAGATGCTACCGCAAGATACGTCACAGTAGAGGCCGGCAGGAGCGCTAGCTACAGTTCCCTTGCCCGATTTGCTCAATGCGACCAGTCGCATACCTCCTGTAATAGCAAAGCTGGCCGTCACGCTGCGTGCAGCGCTCATAGTGACAGTACAAGTGCTGGTTGTGCCGGTGCAGGCACCAGTCCAGCCCAGAAAAGAGCCACCGCCAGAAGCAACAGCGGTCAAAGTCACACTGCTATTGGTACTGAAAGTCGAAGAGCAGTTGGTGCCGCAATTCATACCGGCAGGAGCACTGGTCACGGTGCCATCGCCAGACTTGGTCACGGACAAGGTATAGCCACCGACGTTAATAACATCCAGAGCCTGCGACACTTGGATACGTGGCTTGGTCATGCCACTTCTCAGATCAGCCACTGACTTGCCTGTAACGACGAAGGCATTGAGCACCTCATCGACCGTAGCAGACGGTTTTTTCTGTTTCAAGACAGCCCATGCTCCTGCGACATGAGGCGTAGCCATGGAGGTACCAGAATAACTATCGTACGCGTTACCCACAATAGAAGAGTTAATCTCGGATCCTGGCGCCAAGAGGTTCAGGAACGATACCGAATTGGAGAAGCATGAAATATCGTCTGTAGCAGAGATACCTAAGTTGTTACCGAGGCAAGAATTGTCCAATCCTGCTTTAGCCCAAGTCGAACCCACACTAATGGCAGTGGAGATACAGCCCGGTGCAGCCATGGCATTGATGTAACCACCATTACCTGAAGCAATGATGGTGGCAATATTGGCAGCACGCAGGTTGTCAATCGCAACTTTGGTCGCCGCATTCTCACTATCGCAAGTTGGCTGGCTGGTATATTTCCCGCCCCCCAAACTCATGTTAACGGCAGCAATTGAGTAGGTATTACGCAACGCATAAACCCGCTCTAAAGCCATGATGATGTCAGAGTCATAGCTAGACACGCAGGGGGCTTGACCAACCCCACAGGCATCTTCCGTGCTGAACTTGGAGAATACCTGCATCGCAATGATGCTGGCATCTTTGGCAACACCCACAGGCGCATTGCTGGGTCCGCCGTTGCCCGCTACGATGCCTGCCACATGGGTACCATGCGAACAACTATCGATGCCGACGCAAGGCGCACCAGAGCCCACAGCCGTAGAGACCGCCACCCCACCAGGGCAAACGGAGGCAGCACCTTCGCGTACATCTGTGGTGGAAAAGCAGGCTTCTGCAATCACTTTATTTCTCAGAAATGGGTGGATTTTTTCTACCCCGGTATCTAGTACAGCCACTGCTTGCCCAGCACCGCTATAGCCACCGCTCGACGCCGTGTTGCCGCCAATATGTGGCACGCTGTTGAAAAGAGTGACGGGTAGTGCCTTGTCTTTCTGGATCGAAGTGATCTCAGGCATTTGCTGCAAAGTTTTCAAATCCTGTGCAGTCACCGACATGGCCAAGTACGGAATACTGGAAAAGCGCCGCACGGTGCTGTTTTGCTGTACTAATTGGGGCAGGCGCGCCAGCACTGCCGATTGCGCGCCGGCGATTTCATTGCGCTGCTGAACCACAGCAGTTGCAGGCAGCTTCCCCTCAGGCGCAAACGCGACACGGACACCAACAATTACGCGGACTGAGCCATTTGTTTGCGCAGTGCTTGCCAAGTCTTGCAAAGTTGCGCGCAACGCTGGCGACGATACCGCCGCTTGACCTATACCTACAGTTTCGCCCAGCACTTCTCTGTCTATGACAGCGGCGCTGGCGGCTGACAAGGCCAAACCCACTATCGCCACCACGATGGTGCACCGCAGAGTGTTCAAAATTCTCCATGAATTTTTCATGGGCCGTTCCTTTGTGTGTATTCGAAAAAATGCGGTGTGATCAGTGCTTCTCATGGCATAAAGCGCTGCGCTGAGCAAGTGTAGCTCGGTGTAACTTTGTCTCACCCGAGGTGAGATCGAAGCCGGGGCGGCGCGCCACAATAGGCGCCATGTGGGATTTGCTTCGCCTTTGGTCTGTACAGGAACTGCGCCACCACCCTTGGCGCAGCACAGCAGCCGTGTTTGCGGTGGTGTTGGGCGTGGCGCTGGCGTTTGCCGTGCACACCATCAATGCCTCGGCGCTGGGGGAGTTTGCCCAGGCGCTGCGCAGCGTCAGCGGCCAGCCGGACTTGCAATTGCGCGCCGCCCAGGGCAGTCTGGATGAAGCGCTGTTCGCTCGCCTGGCCACCCACCCGCAGGTGGCGCACGCCAGTCCGATACTCGATATATCGGTGCTGGCACTGCCGGCCCCGGCTGCCGGCAACGACGCCACAACGTCCGATACGGCTGGCACTCCCGCAATACCCATCGCACTGCGCCTGATCGGCGCCGATGCGTTGCTGCTGCCGCGCATGGCGCCCGACCTGATGCCACGCCCGTTTGCCTCCTTGGAGCCGGATCGTTTGGTGCTGTTCGCTCCTGCCACAGTATTTCTCAACGCTGCCGCGCAGCAGGCGCTGGGCCTGGGCGATACGCCGTCGCAGGCGCCACAACTGCTGCTGCAAGTCGGCTTGCAACGCCTGCAAGTGCGCGTGGCCGGTAGCGTGGCGGCAAGCGGCGCACCACTGGCGGTGATGGACATTGGCGCCGCACAAGACCTGCTCGGGCGCATCGGTGAACTCAGCCGCATTGACGTGCAGCTGCGCCCCGGCACCGTGCCCAGCCCCTTCCGCCAGTCCTTGCAGGACGCACCCGACTGGCCTGCCGGACTGATCTGGTCTGAGCCGGGCGACGCAGCGCAGAGCGTGCACCAACTATCACGCGCTTACCGCGTCAACTTGACGGTGCTGGCGCTGGTGGCGCTGTTCACTGGGGCCTATCTGGTGTTTTCGGTGCTGGCGCTGAGCGTGACGCAGCGCGCGCCGCAGTTTGCACTACTGGCGGTGCTGGGCGCCACGCCGCGCCAGCGCCTGTTGTTGGTGCTGACCGAGTCGCTGGTGTTAGGGCTGGTCGGCAGCGCCAGCGGTATTGCACTGGGCACGGCGCTGGCAGCGGGCGCGCTTCAACTGCTGGGCGGTGATTTGGGCGGCGGCTATTTTTCGGGTACGCAACCGGCGTTGCAGTTCAGCACAACGGCGGCGCTGATCTATGGCGCACTGGGCACCGGTGCGGCACTGCTGGGCGGCTGGTGGCCGGCGCGCACAGCGCAGGCGCTGCCGGCGGCGCAAACCCTGAAAAGCCTGGGGCTGAGCGACACGCGCCAGCCGTCGGGCCGCTGGGGCATGATTTTGATAGCTATCAGCGCTGGCCTGGTCTACGTTCCACCCATTTTTAGCATTCCTCTGGCAGCGTATGTGGCGATTGGCCTGGGGCTGGTCGGCGGCATTGCGCTGCTGCCCTGGGGTGTGGCACTGCTGCTGCGCGCCCTGCGGCCGCTGGTGCAGCAGCGCTTGCTGCCCCTGCTGGCCCTGGAACGCGCCCGGCGTGCACGCGGCACGGCGGCGGTGGCGGTCGGCGGGGTCGTGGCCAGTCTGAGTCTGGCGGTGGCACTGACGGTGATGGTGGGCAGCTTTCGCGGCTCGGTGATGGACTGGCTGGACGCGGTATTACCAGCACCACTGTACGTGCGCAGCGCCGGCGCGCGCAGCGGCGACACGCCGGCCTTCAGCGCGGCGCTGGTGCAGCGCATTGCGCAACTGGACGGTGTCGAGCGCGTGCAAGGCGCGCGCTATGTGCCGCTACTGCTGGCACCGACACGGCCGTCCCTCGTGCTGATCGCGCGGTTACTCACCAACGACCCAGCGCGCACCCTGCCGCTGGTGGCACCCGCCCTGCCAGTGCCGGCAGGCCGTATCGGCATTTATGTCAGCGAGGCTGTGGTGGACTTATGGAAAGTGGCGCCAGGGGAGAATTTTGCAGCGTTTTCTGAGTCTTTTAGGCCTCTAGCCCATACAAATCATGCGCTAGTAGCTTCTTTTTTTATAGCAGGGGTGTGGCGCGACTATGCCCGCCAGAGCGGTACAGTGGTGATGGATGCGGCTGACTACACGCGCCTGACGGGCGACGACCGCGCCAATGACTTGTCGCTGTGGCCACGCCAGGGCACGGATCTGGCGGCGCTGGAGCACGCCATCAGCACGCTGGTTGCGCCGGGGGTTTCAGAGACTTCAGCGCAAGGCTTGCTGGAATTTACCGCCGCCCAAACCATCCGCACGCGCTCACTGCAGATTTTTGACCGCAGCTTTGCCGTCACCTACTGGCTGCAGGCGGTCGCCATCGGCATTGGCCTGTTTGGCGTCGCCGCCAGCTTCAGCGCGCAGGTGCTGGCGCGGCGCAAGGAGTTTGGCCTACTGGCCCACCTGGGTCTGACGCGGCGGCAGATTTTGACGGTGGTCGCTGGCGAAGGCGTAGCTTGGACAACGGTGGGCGCGCTGGCTGGCGTGCTGCTCGGCTTGGCGGTATCGGTGGTGCTGGTGCATGTGGTGAATCCACAGAGCTTTCACTGGACGATGGATTTGCGCGTACCTTGGGAGCGTCTGCTGGCGCTGGCGCTGGCCGTGGTGGTGGCCGGCACCGCCACGGCTTGGCTGGCCGGGCGCGCCGCAGCGGGGCAGCAGGCAGTGCTGGCCGTGAAGGAAGATTGGTAAACCATGCACCGCACCCCATTGAATCTGTCCTCTCCGCTGCGCCGTCAATGGCTGTTGGGCAGCGCCGCCGTGGGTACGGCGCTGCTGAGCGGTTTGCCGCTGACAGCGCAGGCCTTGCCGCCGCGCCAGTTGCAGTTTCCACGCGACTTTGGTAGCCACCCCGATTTGCGCACCGAATGGTGGTACATCACCGGACTGGCGCTGGCTGGCGGTCGGCGCTGGGGGTTCCAGGTGACATTTTTTCGCTCACGCGTGCCGGCCACGCAAGGGCTGCGCTCAGCCTTTGCCGCGCGCCAGCTGATCTTTGCCCACGCCGCGCTGACCGACCTGCAGGCCGGGCGCATTGCCCATGACCAGCGCATTGCCCGCGCCGGCTTTGGCCTAGCACAGGCCAGTGACACCGACACGGCCGTGCAGCTACAAGACTGGTCCCTGGTGCGCAGCACGCAGGGCACTGGCAGCCGCTACACGGCGCAAGTGCAGGCCAATGATTTTGCTTTTGCGCTGCAATTCGACACCACCCAGCCAGTGCTGCTGCAAGGCAACAACGGCCTGTCGCGCAAAGGGCCGCAGGCTGAGCAGGCCAGCTACTACTACAGCCAGCCGCAGATGCAGGTCTCAGGCCGCCTGCAGCGCGGCAGCGAGCGCTTTGTTGTCGAACCGGCCAGCGCACCCGGCGACAACCGCGCTTGGCTAGACCATGAAGCCAGCGATGTGCTGATGAATCCGCAGGCTGTCGGCTGGGACTGGATTGGCATGAATCTGCACAATGGCAGCGCGCTGACTGCGTTTCGGCTCCGCCGCGCCGATGGCTCAACCCTGTGGGCCGGCGGCTCCATGCGGCCACCCGGCCAGGCAGCACGCATTTTTGGCGTGGAGGAAGTCATTTTTACGCCGCTGCGCCATTGGGTCAGCCCGCTGGAAGGCACGCGCTACCCGGTGCAGTGGCGCGTGGCGACGCCATCGGGCACGTTTGAAGTGCGCGCGCTGCTGGACAACCAGGAGCTGGACAGTCGCGCTTCGACCGGTGCGGTGTACTGGGAAGGGGTGTGCGAACTGCGTGACAGCGCCGGTGCCCTGCGCGGCCACGGTTATCTGGAGATGACCGGCTACACGCAAGCGCTGCGCCTGTAAAGCTGATGGGACAGACCGTAAAACGCCCCGCTGGCCTGTAAACCAGCGGGGCGTGAAAAATCTCCGACCGTCAGACCCCGGACGTTCTCAGGTTTTATGTCCGGCCCGCAAACGTGCCAGCCAAGCAATGATTTCGCCCATGATGCCGCGGCGGAAGGCCAGCACACAGATGACAAAAATCAGACCGGTCACGATGGTGACCGATTCGCCCAACGAGTGAAACCACTCGATACCCGAGATGCTGGCCAGCAACTCACCCAAGTCGCCAATCTTGTTTTCCAGTAGCACCACCACCGCCGAACCCACCAGCGGCCCCGACAAGGTACCCAGTCCGCCGACCAAGGTCATCAGCACCACGTGGCCAGAAGCCGACCAGTGCGCATCACTCAGGGTGGCAAAACCGAGCACCAGCGTTTTCAGCGAACCGGCCAAGCCCGACAGCGCGGCCGACAACACAAAGGCCAGCAGCTTGAAGCGGTTGGTGTCGTACCCCAGCGAGATGGCGCGCGCTTCGTTCTCCTTGATGGCCTTGAGCACCTGGCCGTAGGGCGAGTGGATGGTGCGCACAATCAGCAAGAAGGCGGCGACGACGACTGCCAGCACAACGTAGTACATGACCAGATCGCTTTGCAGATCCAGCACACCAAACAGCTTGCCGCGTGGCACCCCTTGCAAGCCATCTTCACCGCCGGTAAAGGGTGTCTGCAAGAATACGAAAAACAGCATCTGTGCCAGCGCCAGCGTGATCATGGTCGAATAAATGCCCTCACGGCGGATGGCAAAGAATCCGACCACCAGGCCCAGCAACGCACCACTGGCCGTACCCATCAGCAGGCCCACTTCGGGCGTGAAGCCCCACACTTTCATGGAGTGGCCAGCAGCGTAAGCGGCGCCGCCGAGAAAGGCAGCGTGGCCAAACGACAGCATGCCGGTGTAGCCGAGCAGCAGATTGAAGGCCGAAGCAAACAGTGCAAAGCACATCAGCTTCATGACAAAAACTGGGTAGGCACCCAGCGCGGGCGCCAGCAGCAAGCCGATGAACAGCAGGCTGTAGCCGATCGCCGTCAACCTTTGAGAATTCATGCGTGTCATATATGTGGCCCCTTATTTCTCTTTGCCGAACAGGCCGGCGGGGCGGATCAGAAGAACGATGACCATGACAGCGAACACCACCGTGGACGAGGCTTCTGGATAAAACACTTTGGTAAACCCTTCCACAATCCCCAGGCCCAGCCCGGTCAGGATGGAGCCCATGATGGAGCCCATGCCGCCAATCACCACCACGGCAAACACCACGATGATCAGGTTTTGTCCCATCAAGGGCGACACCTGGTACACCGGCGCCGCCAGCACGCCGGCAAAGGCGGCCAGTGCGACACCGAAGGCGTAAGTCAGCGTGATCATTACCGGCACGTTGATGCCGAAAGCTTCAACCAGGCGGGGATTTTCGGTACCGGCGCGCAAGTAAGCGCCCAGCTTGGTTTTCTCAATCACGTACCAGGTCGCCAGACACACTACCACCGACGCCACCACCACCCACATGCGGTAGTTGGGCAGCATCATGAAGCCCATGTTGGTCGCACCTTCGAGCAGCTCGGGCGTGTCGTAACCCAGCCCCGAGACGCCGTACATGGAGCGAAACAGCCCCTCGATCAGCATCGCCAGACCCAGCGTCAGCAGCAGACCATACAGATGATCTAGTTTGTAGATCCAGCGCAGCAGCAGGCGCTCGATCAGCACCCCGAACAAGCCCACCACCAGCGGCGCCAGAATCAGCATCCACCAGTAGCCGATGCCCAGGTAATTCATGGCCATCCAGGTCACTACCGCACCCATCATGAACAGCGCCCCATGGGCGAAGTTAATGACGTTGAGCAGGCCAAAAATGACCGCCAGCCCCAGGCTGAGGATGGCGTAAAACGAACCATTGACCAACCCGAGCAGGAGTTGGCTCAGCATGGCCGGTAGAGAGACACCAAAGATTTCCATGGGCGGCAGCAAAGAGTAAGGGGATCAGGTCATCAGACGGGAGGAAGGTTGATTTCCAGCCCAGCAGCGCCACTGCAGGCGCCCGCTGGTACTGAAATCTGAATTACTTCCAGAGAGCGCACTTGCTCTCAGCTTTGGTGGTGAAGATCTGTTCGCCAGGAATTTTCTTGACTACCTTGTAGTAGTCCCAAGGCTTGGTCGATTCGGCCGGCTTCTTCACTTCCATCAGGTACATGTCGTGGACGTAGCGACCATCCGGACGCAGGACGCCCGTCGCGTAGAAGTCGTTCATCTTCATGCCGCGCCAAGCGGTCATGACCTTATCGGCATCAATGCTCTTAGCGGCTTCCACGGCCTTGAGGTAATTCATCGTGGCCGAATAGTCGGCGGCTTGAATGGACGTCGGCATCCGCTTGGTCTTGGCGAAGAATCGATTGGCAAACTTGCGCGAATCGTCGTTCAGATCCCAGTACCAGCTGGTAGTCAGCTGCAGGCCGGCAGTGTTCTTCAGGCCCAGGCTGTGGATGTCGGTGATGAACATCAGCAGACCGGCCATCTTCATGGTCTTGTCAATACCGAACTCCTTGGCCGCCTTGATGGAGTTGATGGTGTCGCCACCCGCATTCGCCAGGCCCAGAATTTGCGCCTTGGAATTTTGTGCCTGCAACAGGAACGAGGAGAAGTCCGAGGCATTGAGTGGATGGCGCACCGAACCCACCACCGTACCGCCCTTGGCCTTGACGGCAGCCGCCGTGTCGGCTTCCAGCGCGTGGCCGAAGGCGTAGTCGGCTGTCAGAAAGAACCAGCTCTTGCCGCCGTTTTCGACAATCGCCGAGCCCGTGCCGCGTGCCAGGGCCACGGTGTCGTAGGCGTAGTGCACAGTGTAAGGTGAGCACTGTTCGTTGGTCAGTACCGACGAACCGGCGCCATTGTTGATATAAACGCGTTTTTTCTCAGCGGCAATCTTGGCCGATGCCAGAGCGGTACCCGAGTTGGTGCCGCCAAACAGCACCGTCAGGCCTTGGGTATCAATCCACTCACGCGCCTTGGAGGCGGCGATATCGGCCTTGTTCTGGTGGTCGGCGGTCAGCAGTTCGACCGGCATGCCCATGACCTTGCCGCCGAAGTCGTCGATGGCCATCTGGATCGCCACGGCGCCGTTTTTGCCTTCGATGTCAGCGTACAGGCTCGACATGTCGGTGATGAAACCGATCTTGACCTTTTCTTGCGCCTGGGCCGCTGTGGCCATCAGGCCTGCTGCGCTGAGCATCAGGGCGAGTGCGGTAAGTTTGTTTTTCATGGAGTCTCCTTGGGGTGTTTTTAGTAGACGAGGGAACAACGGGTACATAGGCCACTGCGATAGAGGTACAGCGCATCAGACGCCGAGCAATTGATTCAACACGGGCATTTTTTCTTGCAACTCACTGGCACCAAAGCGCTCAACGATGCGGCCGTGCTCCATCACATAAAAGCGGTCGGCCAGCGGCGCAGCAAAGCGGAAGTTCTGCTCGACCATGACCACCGTGTAGCCGCGCTCGCGCAGCATGGTGATCATCCGGGCCAGTGCCTGCACGATGACCGGTGCCAAGCCTTCGGAAATTTCATCGAGTAGCAGCAACTGCGCGCCAGTGCGCAGGATGCGTGCTACTGCCAGCATTTGCTGCTCACCGCCGGACAGGCGCGTTCCTTGGCTGTGGCGGCGCTCGGCCAGATTGGGGAACATGGCATAGATTTCTTCCACGCTCATGCCCTTTCTGCCGGTATTCAACACCGGCGGCAACAGCAGGTTTTCTTCACATGACAGGCTGGAGAAAATGCCGCGCTCTTCGGGGCAATAACCGACGCCCAGGTGCGCAATGCGGTGCGTGGCCATCGCAATGGTCTCTACCCCATTGATCTGCACGGAGCCACGGCGCGCGCCGGTCAGGCCCATGATGGCGCGCATGGTGGTGGTGCGCCCAGCGCCGTTGCGCCCGAGCAGCGTGACCACCTCCCCGGGCTGCACGACCATGTCAACGCCATGCAAAACGTGCGATTCGCCATACCAGGCTTCGAGGTTGCGGATTTCAAGTGCGGGGGTGTTGGAGGATGCCGTGGCCATATCAGTGGGCTCCCTGAAGTTGACCGTCTGTGGTACCCATATACGCTTCCATGACCTGGGGGTTGCTGGAGACTTCGGCGTACGGGCCTTCGGCCAGCACGGCGCCGCGCTGCAGCACGGTAATGCGATCGGCAATGGTGGACACCACCTTCATGTTGTGCTCGACCATCAAGATGGTGCGACCAACCGACACTTTCTTGATCAGCTGCGTGACCCGGTCCACGTCTTCATGGCCCATGCCCTGGGTGGGTTCGTCCAGCAGCATCAACTCAGGTTCCATGGCCAGGGTAGTGGCAATCTCCAACGCGCGCTTGCGGCCATACGGCAGGTTGACGGTGAGTTCGCCCGCCATGTCGGCCAAGCCCACCTCGGTCAGCAACTCCATGGCACGTGCGTCAAGCTGGTGCAAGCTGGCATCACTTTGCCAAAAATGAAACGCCGTGCCCAATTTGCGCTGCAGTCCGACGCGCACGTTTTCTATCAAGGTCAGGTGTGGAAACACCGCAGAGATCTGAAACGAGCGGATCACGCCCCGGCGTGCAATGGCTGCTGGCGACTCACGGGTGATGTCGGTGCCATTGAAACGGATCGTGCCCGACGTCGGCTCGAGAAATTTGGTCAGCAGGTTAAAGCACGTCGTTTTGCCGGCGCCATTGGGACCAATCAGTGCATGGATGGAGCCACGGCGCACCGACAGCGTTACATCACTGACAGCGGTAAAACCCTTGAACTCTTTGGTCAGGTGGGTGGTTTCGAGTATGAAGTCGCTCATTGCGCCTGGGCTGCTCCGTAGGAATGAAAACAAAGCGACTCCAAAGAGACGCCGCGCAGATATCTTGGCTGCTTTGTATGTTAAAGCGCATTTTGCCGATCAAAACCTGGGGCTTACGCCTATGTATAAATGCCTATTGCTCTCAAGTTTGACCCTTACCTCAACGCTGGCCTGCTCCAGCTTGCAAGTCACCGACACACCAAAGCACAGCCTCACCAAGCCGCCCTCTACACTGCAAGCATGGCTTCTTCCCACCCTTCTGCCGCACCGACCGCGCCGGCACGCTCGCTCAGTGGGCTCCTGCCTTTTTTGCATCCCTACCGCGGGCGCATTGCCGCAGCATTGCTGTTTTTAATCCTGGCTGCCTTGGCGACACTGGCCTTTCCCTTGGCACTGCGCACCCTGATTGACGCTGGCATGGGCACGAGTGCCGAGCGCAACGCCCAGGCCCTGGCACTGCGCGGTCGTTTTTCAACGCTGTTTGGCGTGGCTGTGGCGCTGGGCATTTTTTCAGCAGCACGTTTTTACATGGTCAGTTGGCTCGGCGAGCGCATCACCGCCGACCTGCGCAACGCCGTCTACACCCATGTACTGCGCCAAAGCCCCCAATTTTTCGAGACTACGCAAAGCGGCGAAGTGCTGTCGCGCCTGACCACCGACACCACGCTGGTGCAAACCGTCGTCGGCTCATCGCTATCGATGGGGCTGCGCAACGCTGTCATTGGCCTGGGCGCCCTGGTGATGCTGGTGTGGACCAACCCCTACACCATGGGCGTGGTGCTGCTGATGATGGTGGTGGTGGTGCTGCCTGGTATGTGGATTGGCCGGCGCGTGCGCCGCCTGTCGCGTACCAGCCAGGATTGCATTGCCGACTCCAGCGCCATCGCTGCTGAAATTTTGAATGCCGTCCCGGTGGTGCAAAGCTACACTGCCGAACCCCAGGAAGCAGCGCGTTTTGCCCGGGCCACCGAAAGCGCCTTTGCTGCCGCCGTGCGCCGCACCAGTGCACGCGCACTGTTAGTGGCGTTCATCATCATTGCCAATGCTGGCCTACTGCTGTGGGGCTTGTACCGGGGCACCGAAGCCGTGCTGGCTGGCCAGATGAGCGCCGGCCACCTGGGGCAAACCGTCGTCTATGTGGCGCTGCTGGCGGGCGCCGTGGCGGTACTGGGCGAAGTCTATGGGGATCTGCTGCGCGCCGCCGGTGCCACCGAGCGCCTGATGGAGTTGCTGGCCAGCGAATCGCCCGTCTCCTCGCCCGCGCACCCGACCGCCCTGCCCGTCACCGGCCACGGTCTGGCGGTGGCGTTTGAGCAGGTCAATTTTCACTATCCCTCGCGCCCGGGCGTGGCGGCGCTGCAGGATTTCTCGCTCACCCTGTCGCCCGGCGAAACCGTGGCACTGGTCGGGGCCAGCGGCGCCGGCAAGACCACCGTTTTTCAGTTGCTGCAACGCTTCTATGACGTGGACAACGCAGACGGCGCAGGCAGCGCCCCGCAGGGCCGTATCTACCTCAATGGCATCGACCTCCGCGCACTAGCCCTGCAGACGCTCCGCAGCCACATCGGCACCGTGCCACAAGATGCCGTGATTTTTTCTGCCAGCGCGCTGGACAACATCCGCTATGGCAATCCGCAGGCCAGCGACGCAGAGGTCAAGGTCGCCGCACAAGCAGCCTTTGCACACGATTTTTTGCAGGCCTTGCCAGAAGGCTATGCCACCTTTCTGGGTGAACGCGGAGTGCGCTTGTCCGGCGGCCAACGCCAGCGCATCGCCATCGCGCGCGCCCTCCTGAAGAATCCAGCCCTGTTGTTACTGGACGAAGCCACCAGCGCCCTCGACGCCGAAAGCGAGCGCATGGTGCAGGCCGCGCTGGATTCGGCCCTGCAACGCAGCACCGGCCAGCGCACTACGCTGGTCATCGCACACCGTCTGGCAACAGTAAAAAACGCCGACCGCATCGTCGTGCTGGAACATGGCCGCATCGTCGAGCAAGGGCGACATGAGGAATTGCTGGCATTGAACGGCGTGTATGCGCAGCTGGCTGCTCTGCAGTTCAGTGCCTGAGCAGCAAATCAGCTCGATCGACACTATTAAAAAATGAGCTATAACCGCTTGCAGAAAGGTAATTCGAGACTGTTTTGCATCTGAAAACCAATAAATACGTGCGGTATATGCTCACTTTTTTAATCACTGCTGCTGCCAATGCAGCAAGTGAAAAGTCTAGGTGCCTGCCCTGGGCGTCGCGCATCAATGGCGACGGCGTACCAAGTAGCGATAGATAAAGCCGGGAAATGCCAAGGTGATGAATAGCGTACCGGTGATCGCGTAGAACTCCCAGCCCTGGGGTGCGATTTGCCCGGCACGCTTTTCGAGCAAAAGTCCCAAACCGCCCACCACAAAATACAGCACCACCATCTCGGCCAAGCGGACGATCAACGCTTTGCGCGGCCGCAGAACAGGCCCCACCGCTAAAACGCGGTGATTTAAAAATGGTGCATTGGCTGCTATGCAGGCGAGAAAAATGACCAGCCAGATGGCCCCAGTGGTAGACACCAGTGAAGAACCCCGCGCTTCAGGAAGCCAGCGAGCGCACGATGGCGTCAGCGCACAAAGCCATCAGGCCACCGGGCAAAAGGCCCAGCCCCAACACCAGCGCGCCGTTGATGGTGAGCACCACGCGCACTTCCAGCGGGGCAGAGACCTTGATGGTCGTCGTCGGCGCATCAAAATACATGACCTTGACCACACGCAGGTAGTAGAAAGCGCCAATCAACGACATGACCACGGCAAACACGGCAAGTCCGATATAGGCCGCCTGGCCCGAGGCCATCAAGGCCTGCAGCACCGACAATTTGGCGTAGAAACCCACCAGTGGCGGAATGCCAGCCATCGAAAAGAGGCATACGGCAAGTACACCGGCGTACAGCGGGCTGCGCTGATTCAAGCCGGCCATGTCGGAGATTTCTTCACTCTCGAAACCTTCGCGGGCCAACAGCAAGATGACACCAAACGCCGCCAAAGTCGTCAGCACATAAGTGATGACATAGAACATGGCCGAGCTGTAAGCGCCCGAGACCGTCGTCGGGTCCACGTTGCCGTTGATCACGCCCGACATCAGGCCCAGCAGCACAAAGGCCATCTGTGAAATCGTCGAATAGGCCAACATGCGCTTAAGGTTGGTCTGGGCAATCGCCGCGACATTACCCACCAACAGCGAACCAATCGCCAACACCGCCAGCATCTGCTGCCAGTCAATCGCCAATGGCAACAAACCATCCACCAGCAAGCGCATGGTCATAGCAAAACCGGCCAACTTGGGGGCGCCACCAATCAGCAGTGTCACCACCGTTGGCGCACCTTGATAGACGTCGGGAATCCACATGTGGAACGGCACGGCCCCGAGCTTGAACGCTAAGCCGGAAACGATGAACACCAGACCGAACACCAGCACTTGGTGGCGAATTTGCCCTGAGTTGATCGCTTTGAATACTTCACCAATGTCTAGCGAACCGGTGGCGCCGTACATCATCGACAGGCCATAGAGCAGAAAACCACTGGCCATGGCGCTGAGCACGAAATACTTCATGGCAGCCTCGGAGGCCGTTGCGTCATCGCGGCGCAGCGCCACCAGTGCATAGCTCGACAGTGCCATCAACTCCAGCCCCAGATAAATCATGAGGAAGTTGTTGGCGCCGATCATGATGAACATGCCCAGCAGTGAGAACAAGGACAGGGTAAACAGTTCGCCACCACGCAGCATGGCCCGATCGGCCGCATAAGGACGACCATAAACCAGTGTCACCATCAAGGCAATCGTGGAAAAGCACTTAAGCCAGTTGCCCATGCTGTCGCTGACCACCATGTTGCTGAAAGCATAGAAAGTATTGCCGCTGCTGGCATACATGCCTTGCAGCACTGCCACCACCGCCAGCGTAAGCATAGTCAGTACATAGGTACCGGTGCGGCGTGAACTGGAGACGCCAAGGTCTACCAGCGCAATCACGCAGGCCATCACCAGAAGCAGAATCTCCGGGTAAATCGCAAGCCAACTGATGTTGTCAATCATCTCGGGTCTCTCAGTTCAGTCTGGTCAATTCAGCTTGGAAAGTGCCACGTGCTTCAAAAGCTCGGCCACGGAGGTATCCATCACGTCAGTGAAGGGTCGCGGGAAAACGCCCATGTACAAAATCGCGACAGTCAACACGGCCAACACGAGGAATTCGCGTGCACCAATGTCTTGCAATGCCCTGACCTTGTCGTTGCCCGGCGCACCCAGGTAAACGCGCTTGTAGAACCACAGGCTGTAAGCCGCGCCCCAAATCACCGCTGTCGCAGCACCGATGCCCAGCCAGAAATTGGCCTTTACGGTCGCCAAAATCACCATCCACTCGCCGACGAAACCAGCCGTGCCTGGCAAGGCCAGATTAGCCATGGTGAACAACAGCACAAAAGCAGCAAATTTTGGCATCACGTTCACGACACCACCGTAGTCGGCGATTTCACGCGAATGCATACGGTCATACAGCACGCCAATCGACAAGAACATGGCGGCAGACACAAAGCCGTGCGCAATCATCTGCACCAGACCGCCGGACATACCCAAATCATTGAAGATGAAAAAACCCAGCGTGACAAAACCCATGTGCGCTACAGAAGAGTAAGCGACGAGTTTTTTCATATCCTTCTGCACCATCGCCACCAAGCCTACATAGATCACGGCAATCAGCGACAGCGCAATCATCAACCAGGCCCATTCGTGCGCAGCATCAGGAGCAATCGGTAGCGAAAAACGCAGGAAACCATAAGCACCAAGTTTCAGCATGATGGCCGCCAGCACCGCCGAGCCACCGGTAGGCGCCTCCACGTGCACGTCAGGCAACCAAGTGTGCACTGGCCACATGGGCACCTTGACAGCAAACGCCGCAAAGAAGGCAAAGAACAGGAAGGTCTGTGTGCGCCCATCCAGCGGCAGCTGGTGCCAAGCAGCAATATCAAAGCTGCCGCCCGATTTGTGGTACAGGAAAATCAGCGCGATCAGCATCAGCAGCGAGCCAAACAAGGTGTACAGAAAAAATTTGAACGCTGCGTAAATTTTTCTTGGTCCACCCCAGATACCGATGATGAGGTACATCGGAATCAATGTGGCTTCAAAGAAAACATAAAACAACATGCCATCCAGGGCACTGAAGACACCGATCATGAGTCCCGAGAGAATCAGGAAAGCGCTCATGTACTGGTTCACGCGCTCAGTAATGGCTTCCCAGGAAGCAATGACCACAATTACCGTAATGAAGGCCGTCAGCGGCACGAACCACAGCGATATTCCATCCACTCCCAAGTGGTAATAGATATTCAAACCTTTGATCCACGGAGATTTCTCGACAAACTGCATCGCTGCAGTGCCCAGCTTGAAACCGTTGTACAGCGGCAGTGTGACGATAAAGCTGATCAGCGCACCGATCAATGCCAGCCACCGAACCATGCGTGCATGGTTGGCGCGGCCAAATAACAGCAGCAATGCGCCAAAGGCGATAGGCACCCAAATGGCAAGACTCAACAAACCCATTTTTGTTCTTCTCCTACTTGTTGAGCCAGACGAAATACGTCATCAGCACAAAGATGCCCAAAATCATGGCCAGCGCATAGTGGTAGATGTAGCCGGTCTGAAGGCGGCGCATCACGCCAGCCACCCAGCCCACCAACTTCCATGAGCCATTCACAAACAGCCCGTCAATAACGGTCTGATCTCCAACCTTCCATAAGCCTATACCGAGGCCCCGAGCACCACGTGCGAGGACATTCTCATTGAACCAGTCGAGGTAGTACTTGTTTTCAAGCAAGGTGAAAATCGGTGAAAAATTGCGCTTGATGGCTGTAGGCAACGCCGGATTTACCATATACATGTAGTAAGACATCGCCACGCCCGCCACTGCCAACCAAAAGGGCACCGACGAGAACGCGTGCAAAGCCATCGCTACAGGGCCATGGAAATGGTGTGCCAACTCTGCCATTGCAGGGTGCTTGGCGGCGTCCACAAAAATCACATCTTTGAAGAAATCACCAAACAGCATCGGCTGGACAGTGAAATAACCAATCACCACGGAAGGAATGGCTAACAGTACCAAGGGAAGCGTCACTACCCAAGGAGATTCGTGGGGCTTCGAATGATCGCTGTCGTCATGGTGCGAATCGACCTCTTCATCCGCAGCATGGTGGTGCGGCTCAGGATTCTGGTCATAGCGCTCCTTGCCATGGAACACCAGAAAGTACAAACGGAAGGAATAGAACGCCGTAACAAAGACCCCAGCCAGTACCGCGAAATAAGCCAGCTTGGCAGCCGGAAGATTGCTGGCCTCGACCGCCAGAATGATGCTGTCCTTCGAGTAGAAACCTGAGAACAGAGGAGTTGCAATCAATGCCAATGAACCAAGCAAAAAGGTAATCCAGGTAATCGGCATGTACTTGCGAACTCGACCCATCCAGCGAATATCCTGGTTGTGATGCATTCCAATGATGACTGAGCCCGCTGCCAAAAACAGCAGCGCCTTGAAGAAAGCATGCGTCATCAAATGGAACACCGCGACCGAGTAAGCCGAAGCCCCCAGGGCCACCGTCATGTAACCCAGCTGCGACAGCGTGGAATAAGCAATCACACGCTTGATATCGTTCTGAATAATGCCCAAGAAACCCATGAACAAGGCAGTGATGGTGCCAATGATCAGAATAAAATTCAGGGCGGTGTCGCTCAGTTCAAATAATGGCGACATGCGCGCCACCAAGAAAATACCTGCCGTGACCATGGTAGCCGCATGGATCAGTGCCGAAATGGGGGTAGGACCTTCCATCGAATCAGGCAGCCACACATGCAGCGGAAACTGTGCACTTTTTGCCATGGCACCAATGAAAAAGCAGATGCAGATCACGGTAATCAGCATCCAGTCGGTACCGGGCAATGTCAAAGCGCTCAATTGACCAGATTTGGCAAAAATCTCGGCGTAATTGAGGGTTCCGGTATAAGCGGCGACCAAACCAATACCGAGAATGAAGCCAAAGTCGCCGATACGGTTGACTAAAAATGCCTTCATATTGGCAAAAGTGGCCGTCGGCTTGTTGTACCAAAAACCGATCAACAAATAGGACACCAGGCCCACACCTTCCCAGCCGAAGAACAGCTGCAGCAGGTTGTTGCTCATCACCAGCATTAGCATGGAGAAAGTAAACAGCGAGATGTAAGAGAAGAAGCGGTTATAGCCCTCATCCTCTTGCATGTAGCCAATGGTGTAGATATGCACCATCAAAGAGACAAAGGTGACCACGCACATCATCATGGCCGTCAGGCTATCGATAAGAAAACCAACTTCCATCTTGAGATCGCCCACCACCATCCAGGTGTAGAGCGTCTCGCTAAAACGCGCACCATCCAGCACCACACTTTTGAGCGTGAGTGCAGAGAGTACAAACGCGATAAACACACCAAGAATGGTCACCGTATGAGAAAGGCGGCGGCCAATCAGGTTACCGCCGAGCGCCGTGCCAAAAATACCGGCCAACAAAGCGCCCACCAGCGGTGCCAGCGGAACGGCCAGCAGGGTTGAAGCAGAAAGGGTTTGACTCATTGGGGAGAACCTTGCGTGTCCGGCGGTTTAGCCGCGGAGGGTGTCGAGGGTGTCCGCATTGATGTTCGACTTATTGCGGAACAGCAGCACCAAAATAGCCAGTCCAATGGCTGATTCAGCGGCAGCCACCGTCATGATGAAAAAGACAAAAACCTGGCCGTGCATATCACCGAGATAGTGAGAAAACGCGACGAAATTCATGTTGACAGCCAGCAGCATCAACTCAATCGACATCAATAAGACAATGATGTTTTTGCGATTCAAGAAGATACCAATGACCGCCATCGAAAACAGCATGGCGCCCAGTGATAGAAAATGCCCAAGAGTCAAGCTCATGATTTTTTCTCCTCGGCCCTTGGCTCAGCGACCACTTCTGCCAATGGCTTTTGTATTGCACCCATTTTCAATAATCGCACACGGTCTTGAGAGCGCACGCGCAACTGGATGGACGGACTGATAGCCTTGCTATCCGTGCGTTTACGCAACGTCAGGGCAATGGCAGAAACCATGGCTACCAACAAGATGACAGCAGCGATTTCAACCGGATAAAGGTACTGCGTATACATCAACCGGCCCAAGGCCAACGTATTCGAATATGGAATCACATCGCCCGCAGCATTCAGCATTTCAGCGACTGCTTTAGGCTCGTCCATACCACGAAATCCACCCATCAACACAGCAGCCATTTCAAAAGCGATCAGAGCGCCCATGGCGGCAGCCAAAGGGAAGTGCTTCCAGAAACCTTGGCGTACCGTGCTGACGTTGATATCAAGCATCATCACGACGAACATGAATAACACCATGACCGCCCCTAAATAAACGAGCACCAGCACAATGGCCAGAAACTCGGCTTTCAGGAGCAACCACACACCGGCTGCCTGTGAGAAGGCCAACATGAGGTGCAACACGGCATGAACCGGGTTGCGCGCGGTAATGACCCGGAAGGTTGCATATAGCAACACAACCGAGAACAGATAGAAAAACCCAGTCTTGGCGTCCATGAATCGGTTCTTTGTAGAGTTCTGGCTTGAATTAGACGCTGTGGCTTAGCGATATTTGGCGTCAGCTGCCCGAGCAGCAGCGATTTCGCCTTCGTAGCGGTCTCCGACCGCAAGCAACATATCTTTGGTGAAATACAAATCACCGCGTTTTTCGCCGTGGTATTCGAAGATATGGGTTTCGACAATCGAATCGACTGGGCAACTTTCTTCACAGAAACCGCAAAAAATACACTTTGTCAAATCAATATCGTAGCGCGTAGTACGGCGAGATCCATCATCGCGCACGGCTGATTCAATTGTAATCGCCGTAGCGGGACATACTGCCTCGCACAGCTTACAGGCAATGCATCTCTCTTCGCCATTTTCATAGCGTCGCAATGCATGCAGACCTCTAAAACGAGGCGAAAGTGGTGTTTTTTCTTCTGGAAATTGCACCGTGACCTTGCTTCGAAACGCATAGCGTCCGGTCAGGGCCATGCCCTTGACAAGTTCAACGAGCAAAAAACTCTTGAAGAAATCCTTGATGGAAAAAGATGCAGCAGCAACGGCAGCCATGTGTGTGTCCCCCGCTTATTTCCAAATATTCCATGGCGAGTGCAACCACACGCCAATAATGAGCAACCACACCAGCGTCACCGGAATAAAAATCTTCCAGCCCAAACGCATGATCTGGTCATAACGAAACCGAGGGAACGTTGCACGAATCCAGATAAACATGGATACCACAACAAAGGTTTTGACACCCAGCCAAATCCAGCCTGGAACCCAATTGAAAAGCGCATGATCAATGGGAGACATCCAGCCGCCCAAGAACATCAGTACGGCAAGAATGGAAACCAGCCACATGCTGGCATATTCAGCCAAGAAGAAAATGGCAAACCCCATACCCGAATACTCAACCATATGGCCGGCCACAATTTCAGCCTCACCTTCGACCACGTCAAAGGGATGCCGATTAACCTCAGCCACAC
The DNA here is from genome assembly GCF_000688255.1 of Simplicispira psychrophila DSM 11588. GTDB lineage: Bacteria > Pseudomonadota > Gammaproteobacteria > Burkholderiales > Burkholderiaceae_C > Simplicispira > Simplicispira psychrophila. The sequence goes on from NZ_JHYS01000007.1 coordinate 31,838, forward strand.
CCGAAATCAGGTAGACGATGAAGATCGGCAGCAGAGGCAGCCAGTTCCAAGACAAGAAATTTAGACCCATAGCGGCGGCCGATCCCTTACCCTGTCCCATCACGATCTCGCTCAGATTCATGCTGCCCGACACCATAACCACCACCAGGAAGCAAAATCCCATGGCGATTTCATAGCTGACCATTTGGGCAGATGCACGCATGGCCCCCAGAAAGGGATATTTTGAGTTAGATGCCCAACCCGCAATAATCACGCCATAGACCTCAATGGACGTAATAGCCAGCATCAGCAACAGACCTGCACTGACATTGGTCAATACCACCTCAGGGCCAAACGGAATGACGACCCATGCAGCTAGTGCAGGCATGATGGCCATGGCCGGGCCAATAAAAAATAACCCTTTATTGGCTGCCGTAGGCTGAATGATTTCCTTGGTCAAAAGCTTAAGTGCATCGGCAATTGGCTGCAACAAACCAAAGGGACCTACCCGATTAGGGCCATGGCGCACCTGCATAAATCCTAGCAGTTTGCGCTCCCAAAGCGTCAGATAAGCCACGGCTCCCATCAGGGGAGCCACCAGCACGACAATCTTGAGCAAAACCCAGATGACAGGCCACGCGACGGCAGTCCACCATGTCTGATTCAAGAGACCCAAGCCACCGGTGTAGAGCGTATCGATCATGCCCCAGCTCCTTCACGTGCCAATCGTGCATCCGCTGTGAGTTGCAGCGAACTTGCGCGGCGGACGAGGCCATCGAGCTGGTAGATCGATGCAACCACAGGATCAGGCACTTCTATGGACATGCCAGCGATGGTGGCAACAGGCATGACAGGCGTTGTGTTGTTCAGCAAGTTAGCAGGCACGCTGATGACTTCTCCGACTGGTGCGTTCGTGGCTTGTGCCAATACGTCTTGCGCTGTCTGAAATTCAAAACCAGGAATATCCAGCAAATTAGCCAGTACGCGCAGTACCTTCCAGCCTGGCCGTGTTTCGCCTAACGGTTTGACCACCGCATGAAAGCTCTGCAAACGTCCTTCGGCATTGACAAAACTGCCAGAGGTTTCAGTGAATGGTGCAACAGGTAACAGCACATCGCTGAACTCCATATTGGCCTTGAATGGGCTCAGAGTGATGACCATATCAGACTGCGCCAATGTTTGAGCCACGCCTGCACCTGCAGCGCTGTCCCATTCCGGCTCAGCATTCAGCAGCAGCACGCCTTTCAAGCCTCCACCCAGCATTTGTTCGGCATTTTTGCCACCCTTGGCTGGCATGGCGCCCATCCACTGTGCACCTACCGTGTTGGCCGCTTCAGTCAAATAACCTACCGTTGCACCAGTGTTTTCAGCAATCCACTGTGCTAATGCCAGTAATGCGGAAGCCTGCGCATGGTGTGCGGCCGCATTGCCGAGCAATACTGCTTTGCGCTCACCACGCAGCAAAGAACGCGCAATGGCCAGCGCCACTTCGCCCGTCTTTCCCGGATATTCAGGAGCAGAAATGCCTTTTTCTTGTGCAATGGCAGCAGCGACATCCGCCAGTGCCTGAACCCAGCCAGCAGGGGATGCCAGCAAGGTATTGGCAACGGGCATGGCCCAATCGCGCACAGCAGAATCAATAGACGACACCACTGCCCCCTTGCGCGTTGCTTGACGCACACGCTGGGCAAAAAGCGGATGGTCTTTGCGCAGATTGGAACCCACTACCAAAGCCACCTGTAAAGAAGTCAAAGATGCAATGGAACATCCCAGCCAGCGGACACCCTGAGAAACAGTGAATTCGGCATTGCGCAAACGGTAATCAATGTTATCGCTGCCCAGACCCTGCATCAGACTACGGGCAAGGAACAACTCTTCCAAGGTGCTGTGTGGACTGACCAGTGCGCCTATGCTCTGGCCACCGTGCTCACCCTTGATCTGCTGCAAACCGTTGGCTACATATTCGAGTGCCGTTTGCCAATCAACTTCGCTCCACGCCCCACCTTGTTTGAGCATAGGTCGGGTCAAGCGCTCATCGCTGTTGAGCGCCTCATAAGAAAAACGATCGCGGTCTGCGATCCAGCACTCATTGACATCCTCGTTCTCCAGCGGAAGAACGCGCATCACCTTGTTATTCTTGACTTGCACCACCAAGTTCGCACCTGTGGAGTCATGTGGACTGACAGATTTGCGACGCGACAACTCCCAAGTACGAGCGCTATAACGAAATGGCTTGCTGGTGAGCGCGCCGACGGGACAGATATCAATCATGTTACCGGACAATTCGGAGTCGATCGTATCGCCGGCCACGGTGGTAATTTCTGAATGCTCGCCTCGATGGATCATGCCCAGTTCCATCACGCCACCAATTTCTTGACCAAAACGGACGCAACGGGTGCAGTGGATGCAACGCGTCATTTCTTCGGTCGAAATGAGTGGCCCCACCTCCTTGTGCAAAACCACACGCTTTTCTTCTTCATAGCGGGTCGTCGATGCACCATAACCGACGGCAAGGTCTTGCAACTGGCATTCACCAGCCTGATCACAGATAGGGCAATCCAAAGGATGGTTGATGAGCAAAAATTCCATCACGGATTTCTGCGCTCGAATGGCCTTATCACTTTTGGTGCGCACCACCATACCTTGCGTGACCGGGGTAGCGCAGGCAGGCATCGGCTTTGGCGCCTTCTCCACCTCGACCAGACACATCCGGCAACTCGCTGCAATAGAGAGTTTCTTGTGATAACAGAAATGCGGAATATAGGTACCCGCTTTTTCGGCAGCGTGCATGACCATGCTGCCTTCAGCGATTTCTACTTTTTTACCGTCAAGTTCAATTTCAACCATATGCTTTACTCGCGATCAGGCAGAAGTTGCGGCCTGAGAATTCTTTTTCGGGATCAGCGCTTCAAACTCAGGCCGAAAATGTTTAATCATGGCTCGCACGGGCATGGCTGCAGCATCTCCCAGAGCACAAATGGTGCGCCCCATGATGTCGCCAGCAACAGAATCAAGCACGTCCAAGTCTGCAGAACGACCTTCACCACGATGGATGCGGTCGACCAGACGCCACAGCCATCCGGTGCCTTCGCGGCATGGCGTGCACTGGCCACAGGACTCATGCATATAAAAATACGACAAGCGCTTCAAGGACTCGACCATGCACCGGCTGTCATCCATGACGATCACTGCACCTGAACCCAGCATGGAGCCCGCCTTGGCTATAGAGTCGTAGTCCATGGTGCATTCCATGATGATGTCTGCAGGCAATACCGGCGAGGAAGACCCCCCTGGAATGACGGCCTTGAGCTGGCGACCCTGGCGAACGCCACCAGCAAGTTCAAGCAATTTGGCAAATGGCGTCCCCATGAGCACTTCATAGTTGCCTGGTTTTTCAACATCACCACTGACCGAATAAATTTTGGTGCCGCCATTGTTTGGCTTGCCGCAAGCCAGATAGGCAGCGCCACCATGGCGGATGATCCACGGCACTGCCGCGAATGTTTCAGTGTTGTTGATCGTGGTGGGCTTGCCATACAGACCAAAACTAGCAGGAAAAGGCGGCTTGAAGCGCGGCTGACCTTTTTTGCCTTCAAGCGATTCCAGCAAGGCAGTCTCTTCGCCGCAGATGTAGGCGCCAAATCCGTGGTGGGCATGCAGTTGGAAGCTGAAATTGCTGCCTAGAATATTGTTGCCCAGATAACCTGCGGCACGAGCCTCTTCCAAGGCTTCCTCAAAGCGGTCGTAAACTTGGAAAATTTCGCCGTGGATGTAGTTGTAGCCTACAGTGATACCCATGGCATAAGCCGCAATGATCATGCCTTCGATTACGCTGTGCGGGTTGTACATCAGGATGTCACGGTCTTTACAGGTACCTGGCTCGCCCTCGTCCGAGTTGCATACAAGGTATTTCTGTCCCGGAAACTGGCGTGGCATGAAGCTCCACTTCAGACCCGTCGGGAAGCCTGCACCGCCCCGCCCACGCAAGCCGGATTCTTTTACCGTGGCAATCACTTGGTCTTGTGTCAGGCCTTCAGCGCCTTCAGCACTCGCTACCTTACCCAGGATTTTGCGCAAGGCCTGATAGCCGCCGCGCGCTTCATAGTCGCTAATGCCCCAATTGGAGCCATTGAGACCAGCGTAGATTTGCGGCTCAATGTGGCGACCGTGGAAACAGGTTTCTACGCCTGCTGCCTGAAACTGCGAAAGAATATGGGCTGCTGTGGTCATTTTTGCGACTCCCCGGCACGCAGACTGTCCACGAGTTGATCGAGTTTCTCGTCACTCATAAAGCTGCACATATTGCGGTCATTGACTAACATGGCGGGAGCATCGGCACAAGCGCCGAGACACTCGCATTGCTGCAAGGTAAACAGACCATCGGCTGTGGTCTGCCCCATTAAAATGCCCAATTTACGCTCTAAATACTCAAGCGCCTTGCCACCATCACGCAGCAAACAGGGCAAATTGGTACAAACTGCCAGCTTGTATTTGCCTACAGGCTGCTGGTTGTACATGTTGTAGAAGGTGGTGACTTCGTGTACAGCGATTTCAGGCATATCCAAATATTGGGCGATGAATGCTTCGCTGTCCTTACTGACAAAACCTTGCTCTTGCTGCATGATGGCCAGACAAGCCATCACGGCAGACTGCTGGTGGCCTGCAGGGTATTTGGCCACTTCGCGCGCAAAGCGCTCTTGAGTCGCTTCAGAAATCATCGGTCAATCTCTCCGAACACGATATCCATAGTGCCAATAATCGCCACTACGTCGGTCAACATGTGACCACGTGACATCTCGTCCATGGCAGCAAGATGCGGAAAACCCGGCGCACGGATCTTCAAGCGATAGGGCTTATTGGCTCCATCACTGACCAGATAAACACCAAACTCCCCCTTGGGATGCTCTACGGCTGCATAGGCCTCACCTTCGGGAACGTGAAAACCTTCACTGAAAAGTTTGAAATGGTGAATCAAATCTTCCATTCCAGTTTTCATCATTTCGCGCGATGGCGGGGCTACTTTGTGGTTGCTGGTAATTACAGGGCCAGAATTGGCACGCAACCAATCAACACACTGCTTGATGATGCGATTGGACTGGCGCATTTCCTGTACACGCACAAGATAGCGGTCATAGCAATCACCAGTCTTGCCAACAGGCACATCAAAATCCATACAGTTATACACATCGTATGGCTGCATCTTGCGCAAATCCCAACCGATGTCTGAACCACGCAGCATCGGCCCGGTCATACCCATATTCAGGGCGCGCTCGGCAGATACCACGCCAACTCCAACAGTACGCTGTTTCCAGATACGATTCTCTGTCAATAACAACTCATATTCATCGACGCAGGTAGGAAAGCGTTGTGTGAAATTCTCAATAAAATCAAGCAACGAGCCCTTGCGGTTTTGATTGCGCGCTTCAAGCGACTTGGCATTGCGCACCTTGCTCGCCTTATACTGCGGCATGGTGTCAGGCAGGTCACGGTAGACACCGCCCGGACGGAAATACGCCGCATGCATACGTGCACCAGAAACGGCCTCGTACATGTCAAACAGATCTTCACGCTCGCGGAAGGTGTACACCAGAATGGTAGAACTGCCGCAATCGTTGCCGTGTGAGCCCAACCACATCAGGTGATTCAACAGACGGGTAATTTCAGCAAACATCACACGGATATATTGCGCACGTATCGGCACATCAATGTGCATCAATTTTTCGATGGCCAAGCAGTACGCGTGCTCATTGCACATCATGGACACGTAATCGAGCCGATCCATGTAAGGCAAGGACTGGATATAGGTCTTGTGCTCTGCCAATTTTTCAGTAGCACGATGCAACAGACCAATATGCGGGTCGGCGCGCTGCACTACCTCGCCGTCAAGTTCCAGCACCAAGCGCAACACACCGTGCGCGGCTGGGTGCTGCGGCCCGAGATTCAGGGAATAGTTCTTTATTTCAGCCATGGTAGATCACAAAAACGCCAAGCGCTTCAGTGCAGGCCTCCGTAGTTATCTTCGCGGATGATGCGGGGAGTGATTTCGCGCGGCTCAATACTGACGGTTTCATAAATAACGCGACGCTGATCGTTGTCATAGCGCATTTCTACGTGACCTGACAGCGGAAAATCCTTACGGAAAGGATGGCCGATGAAACCATAATCGGTCAAGATACGGCGCAAATCGTTATGACCATCGAATACGATACCAAACAGGTCAAATGCTTCACGCTCGTACCAGTTGGCCGAATTCCAGAGATGCATGACTGACGCAACGACAGGAAAATTGTCGTCCGCACAAAAAACTTTCACACGCAGACGCTGGTTCAAGCTGATAGACAAAAGATGGGAAACCACACAATAGCGCAAGCCTTCCTGCTCACGATCACCATAGGTGGAATAGTCCATGCCACACAAATCAACCAACTGCTCGAACTGGCAGCCAGGGGCATCACGCAGCATCTGCATGGCTTCCAAATAATGTGCAGCAGCTATTTCTACCGTGACTTCCTCAAGAACAACCGCTACCTGGCGCACCTTATCGCCCAATACTGCAGCAATCGTGTCCTTGATTTTATTGGTGTGAATGGCAACAGTTGTCATGAAAACCCTTTTAAACGCGCGCGATGGTGTTGGTGCGGCGAATTTTTTGCTGCAACTGGATAATGCCGTAAATCAATGCCTCGGCTGTGGGAGGACAACCCGGCACATACACATCCACAGGCACGATGCGATCGCAGCCGCGCACGACCGAATAACTGTAGTGATAATAACCCCCCCCATTGGCACATGAACCCATGGAAAGAACCCAACGCGGCTCACTCATCTGGTCATATACCTTGCGCAGGGCTGGCGCCATTTTATTACAGAGCGTACCTGCCACAATCATTAAATCGGATTGACGTGGACTGGCGCGAAATACTTCTGCACCAAAACGACCAATATCGTAACGCGCAGCGGCTGCATGCATCATTTCGACGGCGCAACAGGCCAGACCAAAGGTCATGGGCCAGATAGAACCTGTCTTGGCCCAGTTCACCACAGAGTCGTAACTCGTGGTGATGAAGCCTTCTTTCATCACGCCTTCAATCATTATGCTTATCCTCGCTTATGCCAGGTCATTCCCAATCCAGGGCGCCTTTTTTCCATTCGTAGACAAAGCCTACAACAAGGATGGCCAAGAAAACAATAACCCCGATGAAACCCACCAATCCTACATCGTGGAGCGCAACAGCCCAAGGAAAGAGGAAAGCAATTTCAAGATCGAAAAGAATGAACAAAATGGCGACTAAATAGTAGCGCACATCGAATTTCATACGCGCATCTTCAAACGCATTAAATCCACATTCGTAGGGGGAGTTTTTCTCAGCGTCAGGACGATTTGGACCGAGGATATAGCCCAATACCAAAGGTATGACACCAACGGCAAAGCCGACCAAAATAAACAGAAGAACGGGGAGATATTGATCGAGGTTCATCTTTTGGATGTGCTCACCGCTGTAATTTGATCCTTCATGCCCACTGACTGGGTCATGAAGCCAAATTTTTATTTGGTGCCGTCGGCGAGACTCGAACTCGCACAGCTTTCGCTACTACCCCCTCAAGATAGCGTGTCTACCAATTTCACCACGACGGCCATTTTTTATCTGGATGGCTTGAGGAACCTTTCGGCTTTGTTGCTCTCCAGACTGCCTTATATTCTAACTCGGAAAAAAGCTGCTTTCAACGCAACCCGCTTTTTTGCGGCAGTTTATTTAGCCGGAATCTGGCCCGCTCCTGTAACCGCCGGAGCTGGTGCAGGATCAGGTTGTTGCACAACCGTCACTGGCGGTGCATTACCTGGAATGGCGGCTGCAGGGCCAGACTCCGCTGCCGGCACGACCAGTGCAGGCGCTGCACCTTCCAACACACTACCCGTGCTGGTGGGACGTGGATTGCCAAAGTAAGCCAATGCCAGCGTGGCGACAAAAAACACACCTGCCAGCACTGCTGTAGTACGCGACAGGAAGTTGGCACTGCCGCTGGCGCCAAACAGGCTGCCCGAGCTGCCACTGCCAAAGGCTGCACCCATGTCCGCTCCCTTGCCATGCTGGATCAAAATCAGGCCAATCATGCCCAGGGCGGCCAGCATTTGCACCGCCAAAATTACATTCACAAGCGCATTCATTCTTCAATAACTCCTAATTTAATAGCATTCACCGCTTATATTTACTGGGCTGCAGCAATAATTGCCTGAAAATCAGCCGCTTTGAGCGACGCTCCTCCAACCAAACCACCATCAATATCGGCCTGACTCAGCAACTGCGCCGCATTGCCTGCATTCATGCTGCCGCCATAAAGCAGACGAATGCGTGGTGCCTGATCGCTGGCAGCTGCCAATTGGGCACGCAGCACGGCGTGCACCTGCTGGGCCTGCTCAGGCGAAGCGGTTTTACCCGTGCCAATCGCCCACACCGGCTCATAGGCCACCACCACCTCGCTGATGCAATGGCCATTCAAATGGATGACTGCTGCCAGCTGCCGCTTCACCACGGCTTCGGTCTGACCGGCCTCGCGCTCAGCCAAGGTTTCACCCACACACACGATGGGCGTGATGCCAGCAGCCAATGCACGCTGTGCCTTGGTGGCCACATCGGCATCGGTTTCATCATGGAACTGGCGGCGCTCAGAGTGCCCGACCAACACATAGCGCACGCCAAAATCGCGCAGCATGGCCGCCGACACCTCACCGGTATAGGCGCCCGCTGCATGTTGCGATACATCTTGTGCCGCCAGCGCCAGGGCCGAGCCTTGCGCCAGCGCTTGCACCTGCGCCAGATAAGGCGCAGGCACGGCGACAGCCACATCACAGCCGCCCGCAGATGCCAAACCAGCGACCAGCGCACGCACCAGCGCTTCGTTATCGGCCAGGCTGCCGTTCATTTTCCAATTGCCTGCAATGAGTTTTTTCTTCATGCGATTACTAGGGAATTACCACGTCAAAACAATCTTGCCAATGTGTTGGCTGGACTCCATCAAGGCATGTGCCTTGGCGGCGTCCTGCGCCATAAAGGTGGTGTAAATCACCGGTCGCACCGCACCAGATGCCAGCCAAGGCCAAACCTGCGCACGCAGTGCGCGTGCAATGGCGCCTTTGAAGACCACCGGACGCGGGCGCAGTGTCGAGCCCGTGATCGTCAGGCGCCGGCGCAGCACCAGACCCGCATTGAATTCACCCTGCGTGCCGCCCTGTAGCGCAATGATGACCAAGCGACCATCCTCCGCCAGACATTGCACCTCACGCGCCACATAGCTGCCGGACACCATGTCCAGCACCACATCAACGCCTTTGCCATCGGTGATGCGCTGCACTTCGGCGACAAAATCTTGTGTCTGGTAATTGATGGCGTGGTGTGCACCGAGTGCCAGGCAGGCGGCGCATTTGTCATCGCTGCCAGCCGTCACAATGACTGTGGCGCCCCACGCCCGAGCCAGCTGGATGGCAGTCACACCAATGCCGCTGCTACCGCCCTGCACCAACAAGGTTTCGCCGGGCTGCAAGCGCCCCCGGTCAAACACATTGCTCCACACGGTGAAGAACGTCTCGGGCAGCGCAGCGGCCTCTACGTCCGTCAGACCAGCCGGTACCGGCAGACATTGCTCCACCGGCGCCACGCACCACTGCGCATAACCACCGCCGCCGACCAGCGCACACACCCGATCGCCGACACGCAAGCCGGCTTGCGCCATGGCTGCAGCGTCACCGCTCTCAATAACGCCCGCCACTTCCAGACCGGGCAGGTCAGAAGCGCCAGGCGGCGGTGCATAGTGGCCTTTGCGCTGCAACACGTCGGGGCGGTTGATGCCACTGGCCGCCACGCGGATCAGTAACTCTCCCGCCCCCGCCACCGGCATGGGACGCTCCCCCAGACGCAGAACGTCCGGTGGGCCGAACGAGGTAATTTCTACTGCACGCATGGTCGATACCCCTTGGTTCATTTGAATGATTTAAGCCTCTAGCGCACTGTTTACATGCGCTAGCAGCTCTTATATCAATAGCAAATTAAGGGTTAGCTGTTGCGCGGGGCTTGCTGATCCAGCGGCAAGTCTTGCTGCGGCTGTGAATCTTGCTCACGCGCTGGCGCCTCGCGGCGTGGCTCGTCGCGGTAGTCGTTGCGCTCTTGGCGCTCTGGACGTTCGCTACGGCCATGGCGTTCGCCGCCACGGTCTGGACGATCGCCTCGGTCGTTGCGGTCACCCCGGTCTGCTGGCGGACGGTCGTTGGTGCCCGCAGGACGCTCCGACAAAACCTTCATGGACAGCTTGATGCGGCCCTTTTCATCGGTTTCCATGACCTTGACCTTGACGATCTGGCCTTCGGTCAGGTAATCGCTCACGCGCTCGACGCGCTCGTGGGCGATCTGGCTGATGTGCAGCAGACCATCTTTACCCGGCAGCAGATTGATCAGCGCGCCAAAATCCAAAATCTTGGTGACGGGGCCTTCGTAAATTTTGCCGATTTCAACTTCAGCCGTGATCTGCTCAATGCGGCGCTTGGCTTCATCGGCCTTAGCGGTATCGGTCGAAGCGATGGTGATCACGCCGCTTTCGTCGATATTGATCTGGCAACCGGTCTCTTCGGTCAAAGCACGAATTACCGAGCCGCCCTTACCGATCACGTCACGGATCTTCTCGGGGTTGATCTTCATGGTGTAGAGCTTAGGCGCGAAGCTGGACACCTCGGTGTTGGCCTCGCCCATCGCTTCTTGCATCTTGCCCAAGATGTGGATGCGCGCTTCTTTGGCCTGGGCCAAAGCCACTTGCATGATTTCTTTGGTGATGCCTTGGATTTTGATGTCCATCTGCAGCGCGGTGATACCCGCGGTGGTGCCGGCAACCTTGAAGTCCATGTCACCCAAGTGATCTTCGTCGCCCAAGATGTCGGTCAACACGGCAAAGCGGTTGTCTTCCTTGATCAGGCCCATGGCGATACCGGCCACGTGCGCCTTCATCGGCACGCCGGCATCCATCATCGACAGGCAGCCGCCGCAGACCGAAGCCATCGACGAGGAACCGTTGGACTCGGTGATTTCAGACACCACACGCATGGTGTAGGGGAATTCTTCTTTGCTTGGCAGCACGGCGACCAGTGCACGCTTGGCCAGACGACCGTGGCCGATTTCGCGGCGCTTGGTCGAGCCCATGCGGCCCACTTCGCCGGTGGCAAAGGGAGGCATGTTGTAGTGCATCATGAAACGGTCTTCGTACTCGCCAGCCAGCGCATCAATGCGCTGCGCATCGCGCTCGGTGCCCAGCGTGGTCACGACCAGCGCTTGGGTTTCACCACGCGTAAACAGCGACGAGCCGTGTGCGCGGGGCAGCACGCTGCTGCGGATTTCGATAGCGCGCACGGTGCGCGTGTCGCGGCCGTCGATACGCGGCTCACCGGCCAGAATCTGGCTGCGCACAATTTTGGCTTCGATGTCAAACAACATGCCATCGACCTTGACGCCGTCGAACTCGACACCGGCTTCTTTCAGATCGGCCTTGACCACGGCATAGGCTTCACGGCAAGCGTGCGTACGCGCCTGCTTGTTGCGGATTTGGTAGGCAGCGCGCAGCTTTTCTTCGGCCAGAGCACCGACCTTGGCAATCAGCGGCTCGTCCTTGACAGGAGCGATCCAATCCCACATCGGCTTGCCAGCGTCACGCACCAGCTCGTGGATAGCGTTGATGGCCAGCTTGCTCTGCTCATGGCCAAACACCACCGCGCCCAGCATGATTTCTTCAGACAGTTGCTGCGCTTCTGACTCGACCATCAACACGGCAGCTTCGGTGCCAGCCACGATCAGGTCCATCTGGCTGCTCTTGCGCAGTGTTTGACCGGGGTTGAGCACGTATTCGCCGTTGACGTAACCCACGCGGGCCGCGCCCACTGGACCGCTGAACGGAATGCCAGAGATAGCCAATGCGGCGCTCGACGCGATCAGCGCAGCGATGTCGGCATCGACTTCAGGGTTCAGCGACAGCGTGTGGATAACCACATGCACTTCGTTGAAGAAACCTTCGGGAAACAGCGGGCGAATCGGGCGATCGATCAGGCGACTGGTCAGGGTTTCGTGCTCGCTGGGCTTGGCTTCGCGCTTGAAGAAGCTGCCGGGAATTTTGCCCGCAGCGTAAGTTTTCTCGATGTAATCCACCGTCAGCGGAAAGAAATCTTGGCCGGGCTTGGAGCCCTTAGAAGCCACCACGGTAGCCAGCACCACGGTGTCGTCAATGTTCACCAGCACCGCGCCGGAGGCTTGGCGCGCGACTTCGCCGGTTTCCATGATGACGGTCTTGTCACCCCATTGGAAAGACTTGCTTACTTTGTTAAAAATGCTCATTTTTGCTCCTGTTTGAATAGCTGGTAGCGCACTACCAGCAAGCGCCAGAGGCCAATTCAGCACACGATGGCATTCCAGTGAATCTGCGCGCAGAACTTCAGTGGAATGACACAGCTTCGCGCCTTGTTGTGCACACCGGCAAAGTAAAAAACGCCTGAGCTAGCGCACTAACCCAGGCGTTTTTGTCATGTGACTGCGATTACTTACGCAGACCCAGCTTGGCGATCAGCGACAAATAACGCTGGCCGTCTTTGGACTTGAGGTAGTCCAAAAGCTTGCGGCGACGGCTGACCATGCGCAGCAGGCCACGGCGACCGTGGTGGTCTTTAGCGTGGGTCTTGAAGTGGGGCATCAGCTCGTTGATGCGGGCCGTCAGCAGGGCCACTTGGACTTCTGGGCTACCGGTGTCGTTGGCAGCACGGGCATTGGCCTTAACAACTTCGGCCTTGATAGAGGATGCGATCATTTGGATTTTTTCCGAAAATATAGGCCTGTAGTCAGCAATAAAGAGCTACAGACACTGGTTTTACTTGCGCCAGAAGCTGGAAGGGCCACCGGCGTGCGTCTTGCACCATGCAAAACCCGCCGATTATAACGCGGGCTGTTTTGTAGCTGATGCCAAGGCAACGCACATAGGGTATGCGCGCAAACCGGGTGCGCAGCAGGCATGGCAGGATGCCAACGCCCCCCCAGATCGCACCTCCACCAAAGCACACACCACAGATCGCCCCGCCATGCGCCACACCGCCCCATCAGCCAATCGCCGCACGCTACCCACCACACTGCTGTGCGCCTGCATCGCCCTGTGCCTGTTCAGCACAGCACCTGAAGCCCATGCCGCGCGCAAAAAAACCAGCCAAACCACCAACACCACAGACTCCAACAAGTCTGCGCAAAAAAAAGGCGGTGGCAAAACCAAGCATTACAGCAGCTCCTCAGAAGAAAGCACGGCAGAGCGCGATCGGCGCCTGTACCGCGAATGCTGGGGCCGACCCAATGCCGGCGCTTGCTCGGGATACACCCGGCGATAAAGCGGCCGCTGATCAAGCATTTAGCGCCACTGGTCTGCGCACACTAGCCAGCGCAAGGCAATGGCCGCACTATCGGAGACATGTATTTTTATTTTTCCGATATTCGTGCCTCTCATCCTTCGCTCCACTCGCGGAGCCAGCGCCAAACCATGCACGGCTTTAGCCTTCTTGAAGTCATGGTCGTGGTGGCCATTTTGGGCATCCTCGCCGCTATTGCCGCCCCCAGCTTCACCCCAACCATCGAGCGCTGGCGCGTGCGTGACGCGGCAGAAAGTCTTACATCGACCTTGTATTACGCCCGCTCCGAGGCCATCAAGCGCGGTGGCGGCATCACTATTGACGCCACTGGTGGCTGGAACACGGGCTGGAAGGTCAAACAGACTGGCGCAACTGACCCGCTGAGGGAAATTACTGCGCCCAGCAACATCGCTATGGCACACAGCAATAGCAAAGTCGTTTTGTACGTTGACCGTTGGGGAATGCTTACTGAAACCGATGGCGGCGTACCGGCAGCCATGAATATTGCGCTTTACCCCACAGGAAAAACCGCGACCGACAACAGCGCGATCAGGCTCTGTATTGCCCTTGGCGGGCGTATCACGCAAATAAACAAAGGGGCTGCCTGCCCCACCTAATCCCTCCTGATCAAAGCCTTTATGCATACCCACCACCACCCTCCATCGCAGGCTTGGCATCTTGTCGCTGGCTTCACCACCATCGAGTTGATGGTGACGGTATCCATCTTGGCCGTGCTCATGGCGCTGGCCGCACCCAGCTTTATTCCCTTGATCGAAAGCTGGCGCGTGCGCCAAGCCACAGAGCAATTGCAATCCACCCTGAATTACGCCCGCTCCGAAGCCATCAAACGCGGCGGCCAAGTGGCTATACACAAGCTGCCCAACAACACCAACGGTTGCACCAGCGCCACAGACACCCGCGATTGGGGCTGCGGCTGGATCGTTTGCCATGACACCAACAGCAACGGCGTATGCAATCCAAACGAGCCGGTATTGCAGCGCATAGATACCCCAGCCAAAGTGCAGGTCAGCCGTACTGGCGGCGGTGTGAGCATCAAGATCAACCGCTGGGGTTTAGTCGATGGAACTTATCTGGGATTCAACCTAGTGCCACTCGACAAATCCACCAATCATCCCGGCGCGCGCGGCCTGTGCATGAGCTCAGGCGGCCGTATTCGCGTTATTCCTCCCGAGGACATTCCATGCACCGGCTGACACTTATGACTACACCATCATTTTCCCGAAAACGCCTGCGCGGCGTCTCGCTGATCGAATCCCTAGTGGCCATCGTCGTTATGGCGCTGGGCATCCTCGGGATAGTGGGTGTGCAAATGCGTACCCTGGCAGATACCCAAACCAGCGTGCGCCGGGCGCAGGCCATCCGGCTGATTGAAGACATCGGCGAACGCGCCAAGGCCAACCCCAATGCTCTAGCCAACATCAATGCTTACCTCACCGGATTTGGCGATGCCCCCTCAGTGCCTGACTGCTCTAGTGGTTGCGGCCCAGCGCAATTGGCTGCCTATGACGTAGCCGTTTGGAAAAAAACCATCAAAGAAAACCTTCCGCTGGGTCAAGCGGCCATCTTTATCCCACCGGCAGAGAGTGCATTAACAACTGGACAGCGCCAACTGGGCGTAATGATTGCTTGGCGCGAAAACGAACGCCACGATGCCGATAGCACATTCAAAGACAACACCGACACCACCAAGATTCTTGACAACGGCGAGTGGAAAGCGGGCGCAGGCGATACGGCTTGTCCAGACAAGCACACCTGCCACCTGCAATACCTCCCCGTCGCATCGCGCTGTGCGCCTTACTCTCCTGGTGGCGTCACGTCGTACTACTGCCCAGGGCCTTAAAATGAAATCAAAAAACATAGCTGGCAGCGCTTCATCTGCAAGGGTTTCAAGCCAAGTATGGCCAATAGAACTGCCAAAACACCGACACGCTCAGCGCGGCGTCACGCTAATCGAGTTAATGGTGGGCATCACCATCGGTCTGCTCACCATCGCCGTGGCCATGGGCGCGCTCATGGTCTCGCGCGGCATCTCGGGCACGATAAGCGACGCTAGTGGCATCCAGCAGCAAGCTGCGTATGCCATGCGCGTCATCGGTCTACAACTGCGCCAAGCCGGCTCGCTGCGGCTTAACCTCGATCCAGGCACCGCCACAACTGCGGAACCTTACTTGACACCGGTGGCATTTGAGGCAGCCGTATCCACTGATACACACCCTGCTTTAGATAGTTTTGACCCGGCAAAAGCCACCCTCAGCGGCACCGCTTCCCCTGCGTCCTTAACGCTAGGCTACCGCCGCTATACAGAGCCTACTTTTGCCAGCGCCACAGAACAAGCTTTCTCCCGCAACTGCTTGGGCGGCCCAGCAGATACCAGCACCCACCAGCGGTTGCAAAGCGCATTTTGGCTTAGCAGTAAAAACGAATTGCGATGCGCAGGAAATCAAAATATCTCAGCTCCACCGCTCGACACTGAGGGGCAGCCAATCCTGCAAAACGTCGCCAACTTTCAAGTGCGCTATTTACTGCAAGACACCACCACCACACCAGGCACCAGCACCATCAAATCCACCGATGCAGCCGGCGTGACCAATTGGGCCCAAGTGCAAGCCGTAGAAGTATGCCTAGTCCTCTATGGCAACGAATCTATTGGGATGCCCACAGACGGAACAGCTACCTATACCGATTGCGATGGCGTCACCAAAGTGGACATGGCTACCGTCACCGGTGAGCGTAATAAACGCCTGCATGTTCCATTCCGCAACATTTTCCAGCTGCGCAGCCAAGGCTTGGTCGGCTCGGTGCTTTAAACCTGAATGAGAAAAATTACCATGCCAAGGAAGCCCATCACCCGGCACCCGCGCCAGCGTGGCGTGGCGCTGTTTGTCGTCATTGTGTTTGTCATGCTGTCCATGCTGCTAGCGCTGTGGGCATCACGCACCTCGTTGTTCAACGAAATGCTCGTCGGCAACGATGCTGACTACCAGCGTGCCTTTGAAGCCACCCAAGCTCTGCTGCAAGACGCAGAACTGGACATCCGTAACGAAAATCCCGACGGTTCCTTCTGTATTGGCAACAAGTGTCGCAACAACATCAGCACAGCCAAAAAAATCCCGCTCGATGCCCAAGAAGTTACGCCCCTGCTGGCCGATCTCGACACAGCAACAACCAAATGCCATAGTGGCCTGTGTATTAAACGCACAGGACGGCAAGATTTCTGGAATAAAAAAGACAGCACAGGCCTATTGACCGGGGAAGTCAAACTCGCAGACATGACCAAACCTGGCATCGGGGCACGCTACGGTGAATACACCGGAGCCACCTTAGGTGACGCCGCAAACCCTGCCAACCCCATTTTGGCCGACCGTAGCGCCAATGATCGTGGCGGTTGGTACTGGATTGAAGTGATGCGCTATGACGAAAGCAGCAAAAACTCAGGCCTGATCATTGAGAGCACCCCCCCTCCAAACACCCCCCCTCCAAACCTGCTGAGCCTGAACCTCAAGCCCAATGTGGTGTACCGCATTACCGCTTTGGCCTATGGCCGCAAGACGGGCACCATGGCCGTACTGCAGCAAACCTACGCCCGCCAAGTGCGCAAAAACTGATTAACTATCAAAATAATAGCTAGTAGCGCTTTATTGGTAAGCCTTATAGCCATTTTTACTCTATAACCATTCTGACCTAAGGAGCAGCTATGCCCCGCCACACCCCACCCCGTTTTCGCAAAACTTTGCTCGCCATGGCCGTTGGCGCAGCGCTGGCGCCATGGAGCGCTTGGGCAATAGATCTGGCAGAGGCCCCACCGGGCACAGTGGAGCCGTATGTGCGACCCAACGTCATCATCTCAATCGACGATTCGGGCAGTATGGACTGGAAGGTTACAAGTGGCAGTGCCGGGTCAGCGTCTATTACCTCTCCCAACCCTGACGGCAGCTGGAGTACCAACGCCAAGCGCATCAATATTCTTAAGTACTCTCTCAAGCAGGTATTCAACGACCAGAACCTGCTGCCGGACAAAAAAATTCGTCTCTCTTGGCAAGCCATGTGGAACAACGGCAACTCGCCCAATGCCAAAAGCGTGAACGAAACCAGCATGAAGCAGAACTCGATGCGTGTGCTAGACAACACCCACCGCACGAACTTTCTTAGCTTTGTTAATAACCTGAGCGCCAGCGGTGGCACGCCCTCACACCTGATGTTCAGCCAAGCTGACGCCTATATGCGTCAACCCCTAGGGACTAGCAGCGCTTGGGCAACTGACCCAGGAACCACCGGGGCACCCTATTTGGGCTGCAGGCGCACTTACCACATCTTCATGTCTGACGGACGCTGGAACGGCAGTGTTTCCGGTAGTACGCGCGACGACAATACGAAGGCTCAGACGCTGCCAGACGGAATGGTCTATGGCAGCACCAACGCCGCAACTAGGCCATACAACAACATCTATCACGACACCTACAGCAACACCTTAGCCGACTGGGCCTTCTACAGCTGGGCCAAACCGCTACGTATCGATCTAACTGGTGCCATGCAGGCTGCTGCCGATTACCGCAAAGCACCAGCGAATGAGAATTTCAGCCCCAATCCAGCCAAACCAGCCATCCTTGATCGGTATTGGAACCCGCGCTACAACCCCGCTACTTGGGCGCACATGGTGACATACACCATTGGCTTCAGCACTGACGCTATCACATGGCCAGGATCCACCATCGTGGCTCCCACTCAGCAAGTTCCGTTCGGGTATGACAAGGGTTTTATCGATCTCGTGACCGGGGATAAAAAATGGCCGGATATGGGCACGGGTGAAAATGTCCGCGCCCTCGACCTCTGGCATGCAGCCATCAACGGACGCGGGCGTTTTTACGCAGTCGATGAGGGCGCAGATCTGGAAAAAGCCTTCCGAGAAATCGTAGGCCAAATCAACACTGCCACCGACCCAGACCTGAGTGCCAGCGCAACCAGTGGATCGAACGTATCGCGCAGCGAAGTCGGAAAATACACCGCCGCCTATGAGCCCACCAAATCTTGGAAGGGTTTTTTAACGGCTGATAAAGTAAAAACTGACGGAACCACCACACCAGACCTTGGGTGGGAAGGCAAGAACACCGCCGACAAGCTCGACGCCATCACCACCAGCAGCCGCTTGGTATTGAGCTGGAGCGACAAGTGGGACAGCACCAAGAGCAAGGGTGGCGTGCCATTTAAGTGGGCAACGGACGACAGCAACCTCAGCACAGCGCAAAAACTCTGGCTGCAAACCAATGTAGGTGGCACCGTCGAGACTGCCGCCAAAGGCCAGCAGCGGCTTGATTTCATCCGTGGCGAGCGCGGCCTAGAAGGCTCTGAGGCCACTGGCTACCCCACCTCCAATCCATACCGTCAACGCTACAGCCGCCAGGGCGACATCATCAACTCCGACGTGTGGTATACGGGCGCGCCCGCTGGCGAAACGCTGCTCAAAGGCTATTCGACTTTCGTGCGGAGCAACAGCTCACGCCCAGGAATACTCTACGTGGGCGGCAACGACGGTATGCTGCACGGCTTTGCGGCTGCCGATGGCCAAGAAAAAATCGCCTATGTCCCCCGTGGCGTGATCCCCAGCCTAACGCTGCTAACCGACCCGCAGTACAACAGCAAGCACAAATACTTTGTCGATGGCTCACCCATGACCGGCGACGTGGACATGAACGGCGGCATGCAAAACCCAGAAAGCTCTGACTATGGTGCTTATGTACCCGATTGGCGAACTCTTTTAGTGGGATCGCTGGGATTGGGCGGCAAAGGCTATTTTGTACTGGACGTGACCAACCCCACCGCCACCCCACTACCCAATGGAACGCCTGGCTTTACTGAGGGCAATGCACCACAATTGGTAAAACTAGACCGCACCCGTGGCCCCATAGAGCCCGTGATCAACTGCGGTGCTATCGCTGCCGGAGCCGAGAAAACCGCTTGCGAAAAGGCCGTGGACGAAGACAAAGACATTGGCTACATCACAGCCAAGCCCATGCGCGACGACAACGACCCTATGCGCAGCGCACAAATCACACGCTTAAACAACAACCGCTGGGCAGCAGTGCTGGGCAATGGCTACAACAGCACCAACCAGCGCCCGGTGCTGCTGCTGCAATACCTCGACGGTGACAAAGCACTGGTACGCATTCCTACAGTAGGCACCGCAAATACGCCACCTACCCCTGGCACCGGGCTGGCTAAAGACAACGGCCTAGCATCGCCACGCTTGGTTGACCTCAATGGCGACGGTCTGGCCGACGTGGTTTATGCTGGCGATAACTTGGGCAATTTGTGGAAGTTTGACCTTACCAGCCACAACCCTAGCAACTGGAAAGTCGCCTTTGGCGGCGACCCATTGTTCACCGCCAGTGGCCCGACAGCGCTGAATGGTTCCACGCGCCCCAAAATTCAGCCAATCACAACTCCACCTACCACACGCGCCAACGACCGCACCAAGATAATAGGCAGTGGATCCAGTGCCAAAACCGAGCGCGTGGGCGGCATGATGGTGGCTTTTGGTACGGGCCGCAATGTAAGCAAGGATGACCCCTCCAGCGTAGACGTACAAACCGTCTACTCCGTGCTGGACAACACGCGCTATCGGCCAATCAGCACTACCTTAGGCAAGCGCCTAGAGGTACACCCCGGCAGCGGCACCTGCCCCAATGGCGACGACTGCGTACCCACACCTGCCGCCTTGGGCGCGGGTGTGGTCACGGCCAAATTGGCCAAGCAAGAGTTCATTGAAGTCGATGGTGGTGACTTTGGTGCCATCAAACCGGTGGACGAATTGAAAGCCGCAACCTGGGCCAACTACAACGGTTGGTACCTCGACCAGCCCTCTGTCGGCGAGCGCCTGCTCAAGCCTTTCGAGTTCTACGATGCCAGCAACCTGCTAACGGTGTGGTCTCAAGTGCCCGCCAAAGGCTCGGACGTTGACCCCAACGTAGAGAGCTGCGACTCCTCCTCGGTGGACGCCGAGCGCCAGTACCGAACCTTTGTCAACATCATGGACGGCAAGGCCCCTACGGTGCAGATTGTCGATAAAAATGGCGATGGCAAATTCAACATGGCCACTGGCGACGGCGTTGCATTCAGCGGAAGTGGAAACATAGGGGGATACCTCAGCATTTCCCGCAAAAAAGTCACCAAGGGCCCGCACAGCATCATCAGCACCGGCAAGTACGAAAACATCGATATTGATGCGAAGAACAACAAGGAAAAACTTGCCACCATGCCTGAAGAGTCTTTGCGTCCCAGCTGGCGCCAGATCCAATGACAGGAGGCTCTATGACACCAACCATGAATAAAACCATCACCATGCGACAAAAAGGCTTCACACTCATCGAGCTGATGATCGTGGTGGCCATCATTGGCATCCTCACAGCCATCGCTATGCCCAGCTACACTGAATACATTCAACGCGGGCACCGAGCAGACGCACGCGCGGGGCTGCTCCAAGCGCAACAATGGCTGGAGCGGGCTGCAACGGCCACGGGTGTCTATCCAACAACTTTGCCCACTGCGTTAACTTGGTCTGGTGATGCCTCCAAGCGCTACACCATTGGTTTCCAAGCAGGAAACACCAATGCGGCCTACACGCTGGTGGCTACGCGCAAAACACCAGGCCCACAAGCCACTGACAAATGTGGCAATTTCACTGTAGATAACACAGGAGCGCGCAGTGCACTCAATTACGCTAGCGGCACGACAGCTGCCGAATGCTGGAGTAAATAGGTGGCCAGAAAAAGCCAGTAGCCACTGCGCTACCATCCGGGCGCAATGACCACACCTGCGCTCACTTTCATGCACCAAGCGCTTGGGCTCGCCGCCCAAGCGCTTTTTCTTTCCAGCCCCAATCCACGTGTCGGCTGCGTACTGGTCGCTGCCGATGGCCGGGTGATTGGCCAAGGCTTTACCCAGCAAGCCGGTGGCGCGCACGCCGAGGTGATGGCGCTGCGCGATGCTGCCGCCGCCGGCGAATCCACGCGCGGGGCCACGGCCTATGTCACGCTGGAGCCGTGTTCGCACCAAGGGCGCACGGGGCCGTGTTGCGATGCGTTGGTGGCCGCGGGCGTGGCGCGGGTGGTGGCGTCGCTCGAAGACCCCAATCCGCTGGTCGGCGGGCGCGGTTTTGCGCGACTGCGGGCAGCAGGCGTGGAGGTGGAAGTCGGGCCGGGCGCAGCCGAGTCGCGCGCTTTGAATATTGGTTTTTTCAGCCGCATGGTCCGCGGCACACCGTGGGTACGGCTGAAGGTGGCCGCATCGCTGGACGGCACCACTGCACTGCACAACGGTGCCAGCCAGTGGATCACCTCACCCGCAGCGCGCGCCGATGGCCACGCTTGGCGCGCGCGGGCCTGCGCTGTGCTGACCGGCATTGGCACCGTGTTGCACGACAACCCGCGCCTGAACGTGCGCGAGGTCAGCACGCCGCGCCAGCCACAAGTGGTGGTGCTGGACAGCCGTTTGCAGACGCCGCCTGATGCTCATCTATTAGTAGCTGTTCGCGCTTGCTCTATATACGCTGCAGGCAGTTTGGATGCTGATTTTGACGCGAGGCAAGCGGCTTTGCAGGCGTGCGGCGCTGCGGTAGTGCAGTTACCGGGTGCCGAGGGCCGGGTGGATTTGGCTGCCGTGCTGCGCGACTTGGGCCAGCGCGGTATCAACGAGCTGCATATCGAAGCCGGGCAGCAGTTAAATGGCGCCCTGCTGCGCGCCGGGCTGGTGGACGAGCTGCTGCTGTATCTGGCGCCCAAGCTGCTGGGCGCGGGGCTGGGCATGGCGAATATTGGCCCGTTGCCGTCGCTGGCCGAGGCGCTGGCGCTGGAGTTCACCGACGTGCAGCGCGTCGGGCCGGACTTACGCGTACTGGCGCGGCCACCGGGCAGAGGCGATTTTTAAGCCACAATCGTCCCCCATGTTTACAGGAATCATCACCGGCATGGGGCGCATCGCCGCCGTGCACTCTTTGGGCGACGCGCCCGGCCATGGCAAGCGCCTGACCATTCAAGCGCCGCCTGCGTATTTGGACGATGTCAGCTTGGGCGACAGCATTGCGCTCAACGGCGCCTGCATGACCGTGACCACGCTGTCACCGGCGCAGCAGCAGTTCACCATCGACATCTCTGCCGAGTCGCTGTCCAAAACAGCGGGTCTGGACGCCATCGGCCCGATCAATTTAGAAAAAGCCCTGCGCGCCAACGACCGCTTGGGCGGTCATTTGGTGTCGGGGCATGTCGATGGGCTGGGCAGCGTCACGCACTTTGCGCAGGTCGGCGAGAGCTGGGAGCTGCGCGTGCTGGCCCCGCCCGAGCTGGCGCGGTTTTTGGCCTACAAGGGCTCCATCGTCGTCAATGGCGTCAGCCTGACAGTGAACCGCATTGCCGACCTGCCAGACGGCTCAGGCTGCGAGATGAGCATCAACCTGATTCCGCACACCGTGCAAAACACCGCACTAGGGCATTTGCGCGCGGGTTCTAGCGTCAATTTAGAGGTGGACTTGATCGCGCGTTATTGCGAGCGGATGCTGAATTTTCCTGCTGCGGCGCGGTAACTGTGGCGGTCACATTTTTTCAGCCATTTGAGATGCAGGAAAAATATTACGCGACATTGAATATGTCGCGATAATTCTTTACCGACATTTTTCTTTGCTTAATATCGCGATAACAGCAATGCGCGACAGAAAATCCATGACCAAGCCCCTACCAACACACCCTTATGAAGCGGTGATTGACGCACTTGCCCGCCTTCCCAGCGCAGCCAGCATCGAGCAGATTGAAGAAAGTCTTGCTGAGCCCCCCCATCGGCGTACTTTGCAGCGCTGGCTCAATGACCTGATGGCGCAAGAGCGCGTGCTGCGCGAAGGCCAAGGGCGTGCCACCAAGTATCGACACAGGAAGATAGTGAGCGCATCGGCAGACATCGGCGCAAAAGCCATCGCCACGGCTTACGCTGAAACCTTGATTCCTTTGTCACCCGAAGCCAAGCAAGTGGAATCTCTGGTTCGCCAGCCCTTGATGCTGCGTACACCGGTCGGCTACGACCGCGCTTTTTTGGACAAGTACCGACCTAACGCAAGCTATTACCTATCCCAAAACATTCGCGATGAACTGCTGTCGCAGGGCCAGGCGGTCAGCACCAACGAGCCGGCAGGCACTTACGCGCGGCAACTGGCCAACCGCTTGCTGATTGATCTGTCCTGGAACTCAAGCCGTCTTGAAGGCAATACCTATTCGCTGCTGGAGACCGAAAGGCTAATTTCCGCTGGCGAGGCAGCCACCGGTAAAAACGCGTTTGAAGCGCAGATGATTCTGAATCACAAGGGGGCGATTGAGTTTTTGATCGATGCAGCCGATGAGATTGGCTTCAATCGCTACACCCTGCTGAATCTGCACGCGCTGCTGTCAGACAACTTGCTCGACGACCCCACCGCCAGTGGCCGCTTGCGCAATATCTCGGTCGGCATCGGGCAGAACACCTTCCTGCCGCTGGAGGGGCCGCAGCGGATCGAGGAGTGTTTTGAGCAGGTGCTCGACACCGCCGCCGCCATACACGACCCGTTTGAGCAGGCCTTTTTTGCAATGGTGCACTTGCCCTATTTGCAGCCCTTCGAGGATGTCAACAAGCGTGTCTCGCGCCTAGCGGCCAACATTGCGCTGATCAAGCACAACTTGTGTCCGCTGTCCTTCGTGGATGTTTCACAGTCAACTTACATCAGCGCCATGCTGGGTGTCTACGAACTCAATCGGGTTGAATTGCTGCGCGATGTATTTGTCTGGGCATACAAACGCTCCTGCACCCGCTATTCCGCAGTGCGCCAGTCGCTAGGCGACCCCGACCCATTTCGTCTACAGCACCGCCAGCACATTGCCCAAGCTGTTGCCGATGTAGTGTGCGGAAAAATGAGCAAGCCACAAGCCGTCAGCTACATCCAGCGCTTTGCGCACGAGCAGATCGAAGCATCTGACCAAGGGCGCTTCATTGAAGTGGTCGAGACGCAGTTACTCAGTCTGCACGAAGGCAACATTGCCCGCTATCGCCTGCGCCCCAGTGAGTTTCATGCTTGGCGTGGCGTCTGGAAGTGACTGTTTGCACAATTCAGTCAGACACACACCAAGCGACTGCGGCCCTCTGCGGTGTTCGCATTCGCCTGCATCTGGCCGATAGCCGCCGCACTGTCAAAACCAGCGCTGCGAAAAGCCTCCAAAACCGCATCCGCGGTATCCGGGCTGCAACTGACCAGCAGGCCACCGCTGGTTTGCGGGTCGGTCAACAGGGCGCGCTGCCATTCGGGCGCGGCCTCCGGCCACTGCACTTCGCTGCCGTACGCCGCCCAGTTGCGCGCCGAGGCGCCAGTCGCCATGCCCTGGCGGGCAAATTCCACTGCGCTGGCGATCAACGGCACTTGTGCCAGGTTGATGTACGCCGACAACTGCGAGCCTCGGCACATTTCCAGCAAATGGCCGGCCAGGCCAAAGCCGGTGACATCGGTCATGGCGCGCACGCCGTCCAATTGCGCCAGCGCGATGCCGACGCGGTTGAGCTGCGTCGTGTGGCGCAGCATTTCTGCATAGCCTGCGGCACCCAGCACCCCTTGTTTCAGCGCCGCCGACAGCACGCCCACGCCCAGCGGCTTGCCCAGCACCAGCACGTCACCGGCTTGGGCATCGGCGTTGCGGCGCACCCGATCGGGGTGCACTAGGCCCAGGCCGACCAGGCCGTAAATCGGCTCGACCACATCAATGCTGTGGCCACCGGCAATCGGAATGCCCGCCTCGCGGCACACGGCGGCGCCGCCTTCGAGGACGCGGCCAATCACCTCAGGCGACAGCTTGGCAATGGGCATACCGACCAGCGCCAGCGCCAAAATCGGTGTGCCGCCCATGGCATAGATGTCGGACAGCGCGTTGGTGGCGGCAATGCGGCCAAAGTCATACGCGTCATCGACGATGGGGGTGAAAAAATCAGTGGTGGCCACCAGCGCTTGGCTGTCATTCAAGCGATAAACGGCGGCATCGTCAGCGGTCTCGGTGCCGACCAACAACTCGGGTGGCACGATGCCTTGGGGCGCGCGTGCCAAAATCTCGCGCAGCAGGCCGGGCGCAATTTTGCAACCGCACCCGCCGCCATGGGCGAACTGGGTGAGGCGAATGGTCTCTGAAGCAACGGGGGTGGTAGCAGGAACAGTAGCGGTCATAGTGGCGGCGATTGTGCCAGCCACCCACGCTGTGCCCCGTTCGCTATCCCATTGGCCCTTCCTCGCCCCTTCCCACCCACTGGAACTCTTCCCATGAGCCACCGCAGCCCCGTGCGCGTCCCCGATCGCCACGCTTTTGACGCCGTCATCGACGCGCGTTCACCGGCCGAATTTGCGCTCGACCACATTCCCGGCGCCATCAACTGCCCGGTGCTCGACGATGAGGAGCGCCGCATTGTCGGCACGCTCTACAAGCAGCAGGGTGCGTTTGAAGCGCGGCGCATCGGCGGCGCTTTTGTGGCCGCCAACTTGGCGCGCCATTTGCAAGGGCCGCTGGCCGATCGCCCGGCGCGCTGGAAGCCGCTGATCTATTGCTGGCGCGGCGGGATGCGCAGCGGCTCGATGGTGACCTGGTTGCGCATGGTGGGCTGGGACGCGCAGCAACTGGCGGGCGGCTACAAAAGCTGGCGCCGCCATGTGATTGATCTGATTGAGGCCCTGGCGCCGCAACTGCCGCTGCGCGTGCTGTGCGGCCCCACCGGCAGCGCTAAAACGCGCATTCTGCAAGCGCTGGCCGAGCGCGGTGAGCAGGTACTGGATTTAGAAGCCTGCGCGCGCCACCGCGGCTCGGTACTGGGTGGCTGGCCGGGCGTGCCGCAGCCGTCGCAAACGGCGTTTGAGACGCTGCTCGGGCAGCAGCTGGAGCCCCTGGATCTGCAGCGACCAATCTATGTCGAAGCGGAAAGCAGCAAGATTGGCCGCATCTCGGTACCGCCGCCGCTGATCCAACACCTGCGCGCCAGCCCGTGCATTGAAATCCAGGCCAGCCCGGCCGTGCGGCTGGAGTTTTTGCTGCGTGACTACGCCAATCTGGGCGATGACCCCGCGTTGTTGGCACAGCAGTTAGGCAGTCTGCGCGAACTGCATGGCCATCAGGTCATCGATCGCTGGCAGCACTGGGCACTCGCACGCGACTTGGCACCGTTGTTTGCCGAGCTGATGGCGCTGCATTACGACCCGCTGTATGCGCGCTCGCAAAGCAAAAACCTGTTTCAGTGGGCGCAACGACAGTCGGTGTGCGCACAGGATCTGTCGTCGGCTGGCATCAGCGCTGTGGCTGAGCAGATTATGGAAAATAAAATGATAGCTGTAGCTGCTTGATAACAAACAGTTTCAGGCTGTTTTATAGCTGAAACCCTTGTACAGCAAGCGCTGTAAGCTATTGTTTTATTGGCGGATGAAATCAATCACGATCGCGCCGGGCTCGCGCTGGAGGTATTGGATTTGTACGGAGTCGCCGTAACGCGCCGCCAATTGCTGTAGCAGCGGCAGCGGATCATGGTCGTTGACAAAGCGCATGGTCTCGCCGGTGTTGAGCGCATCCAGCGCGCCAAAGATGGCGGCATGGCGAAAACGTTTGGCCACGCCCCGGGCGTCAAACGGGTAGATGGCATCGGGCGAGGTGTGGACGTGGGCAGTCATGGTCAATTCCGTAAAATTAAAAGATTCAAACAAAATGAATCTTTATTTTAGGACGGCCCCAGGCTGTCGTGGCCGATTACCCTTGTTGCTATCGTGGCTGCGCTACACCATCTGCGCCGGCTGCACCCAGGCGTCAAATTCTTCCGCGCTCAGGTAGCCCGATGCCACGGCCGCTTCGCGCAGGCTGAGGCCTTCGTGGTGGGCGCGTTTGGCAATCTCGGCCGATTTGTCGTAGCCGATATGTGGATTCAACGCCGTTACCAGCATCAGCGAACGCCCCACCAGTTCGGCAATGCGCGCGCGGTCGGGCTCAATGCCGACGGCGCAGTGCAGGTTGAAACTGTTGATGCCATCGGTCAACAGGCGCACGCTGTGCAAAAAATTGTGGATGATCAGCGGCCGGAATACGTTCAGTTCAAAGTTGCCCGCCGCACCGCCCATGTTGATGGCGACGTCGTTGCCCATCACCTGGCAGCACAGCATGGTCAGCGCCTCGCACTGCGTCGGGTTGACTTTGCCGGGCATGATCGACGAGCCGGGCTCGTTTTCCGGAATGGTGATTTCACCCAGCCCACTGCGCGGGCCACTGGCCAGCCAGCGCACGTCGTTGGCGATTTTGGTCAGGCTGGCCGCCAGGGTTTTCAGGGCGCCGTGGGCGTACACCAGCGCGTCGCAGCTGGCCAGAGCTTCAAATTTGTTGGGGGCAGTGACAAACGGCAGGCCGGTCAGGTCGGCCAGTTCTTTGGCCACCGCCACGGCGTAGCCCGGCGGCGCATTCAGACCGGTACCCACCGCCGTGCCGCCCAGCGCCAGCTCGCACAGCTGCGGCAGCACCGCGCGCACCCGTTGCTCACCAGACCCCAGCTGCGCCACCCAGCCGGACATTTCCTGCCCCAGCGTGATCGGCGTGGCGTCCTGCAGGTGGGTGCGGCCAATTTTGACAATATCGGCAAACGCCTCAGATTTCATCTCCAGCGTGCTGCGCAGCGTGTTCAGCGCTGGCAGCAGCTGGCGCACCAGCGCGTCCACGGCGGCCACATGCATGGCGGTCGGAAACACATCGTTGCTGGACTGGCTTTTGTTCACCTCGTCATTGGGGTGCACCAGCCGCGCCTGGCCCCGTTCGCCGCTCAGCAGTTCGCTGGCACGGTTGGCCAGCACCTCGTTCATGTTCATGTTGGTTTGCGTGCCCGAGCCGGTTTGCCAGACCACCAACGGAAACTCGTCCACATGGCCACCCACAATCACCTCGTCCGCCGCCGCCACGATGGCGGTGGTTTTGACCGCGTCCAGCAAACCCAGCCGATGGTTGGTATAGGCACTGGCGCGCTTGACCTGGGCCAGCGCGCGCAGCAGTTCCGGCGGCATCCGGTCGCCGGCAATGGCAAAGTGCTGCAGCGAGCGCTGCGTTTGTGCGCCCCACAGCCGATCGGCAGGCACGTGGATGGGGCCAAAGCTGTCGCGCTCGATACGAAAAACAGTGCTGTTGCTGGGGTCGGTATGCATGGCCATCCTTGGAAATGAACTGCCAGCATACCCCGCTGGCCCGCCCTGGGCCAGACCCTGCTGACAGCCTTGCGCAAGGCGTGCAGGGGATAATCGAAGGTTCGCGACTTCATCAGACCGGAACCCCCATCCATGACCACGACCATCCGCCAACAAGACCTGATCGACTCGATTGCTGCGGCGCTGCAATACATCAGCTACTACCACCCCACCGACTACATTGCCCACCTGGCACGCGCCTACGAGCGTGAGCAAAGCCCGGCGGCCAAGGATGCGATGGCGCAAATTTTGACCAACAGCAAGCTCAGCGCTACTGGTCACCGCCCGATTTGCCAGGACACCGGCATCGTCAACGTGTTCCTGAAAGTCGGTATGGACGTGCGCTGGGGTGACTTCACCGGCAGCTTGGAAGATGCCATCAACGAAGGCGTGCGCCGCGGCTACAACCACGAAGGCAACACCCTGCGCGCCAGCGTGGTGGCCGACCCGCTGTTTGCCCGCAAGAACACCAAAGACAACACCCCCGCCGTCATCTTTACCGAGATCGTGCCCGGCAATACCGTGGATATCACCGTGGCAGCCAAGGGCGGCGGCTCGGAGAACAAGTCCAAGCTGATCATGATGAACCCCGGCGACAACCTGGTCGATTGGGTACTGAAAACGGTGCCGACCATGGGCGCCGGCTGGTGCCCGCCCGGCATGTTGGGCATCGGCATTGGCGGCACCGCTGAAAAAGCCGTGCTGCTGGCCAAAGAAAGCCTGATGGGCGACTTGGACATGTACGAGCTGCAAGCCAAGTCGGCACGCGGCGACAAGCTCGACCAAGTCGAAGAGCTGCGCCTAGAGCTGTTCGACAAGGTCAACGCCCTGGGCATTGGTGCCCAAGGCTTGGGTGGCCTGACCACGGTGCTGGACGTCAAA
This sequence comes from Simplicispira psychrophila DSM 11588, assembly GCF_000688255.1. GTDB lineage: Bacteria > Pseudomonadota > Gammaproteobacteria > Burkholderiales > Burkholderiaceae_C > Simplicispira > Simplicispira psychrophila. The sequence goes on from NZ_JHYS01000007.1 coordinate 61,375, forward strand.
ATCAAGCTCTACCCGACGCACGCCGCCAGCAAGCCGGTAGCGATGATCCCCAACTGCGCTGCCACGCGCCACGCGCACTTTGTCATGGACGGCTCGGGCCCGGTCTACCTCGACCCGCCCAGCCTGGACCTGTGGCCCAAGATCGACTGGGCGCCCGACTACAACACCAGCAAAAGGGTCGATCTGAACGCCCTGACCAAAGCGGAAGTGGCCAGCTGGAAGCCCGGCGACACACTGCTCTTGAACGGCAAAATGCTCACCGGCCGCGACGCCGCGCACAAGCGCATCCAGGACATGCTGGCCAAGGGCGAGCCGCTGCCGGTCGATTTCACCAACCGCGTCATTTACTACGTCGGCCCGGTCGATCCGGTCGCCGGCGAAGCGGTGGGCCCGGCTGGCCCGACCACGGCCACGCGCATGGACGGCTTCACCGAAATGATGCTGGCGCAAACCGGCCTGATCGCCATGGTCGGCAAGGCCGAGCGCGGTCCGACCGCCATTGCCGCTATCCAAAAGCACCAATCGGCCTACCTGATGGCCGTCGGCGGTGCGGCTTACTTGGTCTCCAAAGCCATCAAGCACGCCAAAGTGGTCGGTTTTGCAGACTTGGGCATGGAAGCCATTTACGAGTTTGACGTGGTCGATATGCCCGTCACCGTGGCGGTCGATGCCGGCGGCACCAGCGTCCACAACACCGGCCCCGCCGAGTGGCAAGAGCGCATTGCTACCGGTGAGTTCAAGGGCATTGAAGTAGCAGCCGCCTGACGCTCTGCCCCATGTCTCCTTGCCAGCCACACCGGCTGGCAAGGCGCCGCCACCTGCCCACCTGCCCACATGCCCATCGTTCAGCAGCCCATCGGCGTTTTTGACAGCGGCATCGGCGGCCTGAGCGTGCTGCAAGCGTTGCGCGCCGAACTGCCACACGAGCACTTTGTCTATCTGGCCGATACGGCCCACGCGCCCTATGGCGAGCGCAGCGCCGAGTTTGTTGCCGAGCGCAGCTACGCCATTGCGGCGCACTTAGTGGCGCAACACGGCATCAAGGCGCTGGTGGTGGCCTGCAACACCGCTACCGCCGCCGCCATCCACGAGATTCGGGCGCGCTACCCGCAGCTGCCGCTGGTCGGCGTCGAGCCGGCACTCAAACCCGCTGTCGCCCTGAGCCGTACCGGACGCATCGGCGTCATCGGCACACGCGGCACGTTGAACAGCGCCAAATTTGGCAAATTGCTGATTTCATTGCAGGGGCAGGCGCAATTCATTGTCCAGCCCTGCGACGGCTTGGCGCACGCCATTGAGCGCAGCACGGCACTGGACTTATCCCGCCCTGAATTTGCTACAGAAATAAGAGCTATTTGCGCAGGATACACGAGCATTATGGGCCGTTTTGGTATTCAATCGGGGGAAATAGACACCTTGGTGCTGGGCTGCACCCATTACGTATTTGCACAAAACGAATTGCGTGATTTGCTCGGCCCTGACATCCGCCTGATCGCCACCGGCGAACCTGTGGCGCGGCAAACACGGCGCCTACTGCATACCGCCGCTGCACTGACCGCCAATCAACCCGATGGCACTGCAGCCAGCGCCGAGCGCTTACCGCTGCTACTCACCACTGGCCTGCTGACACCACTGCAAACCGCCGCCGCGCGCTGGCTGCAACTGCCCCAGGAATGCTGCAGCACAGCGCTGGTGGCTGCTTGACCTCTATTCACAATCAAATCAGGCTGCAGCCCTTATACGTCAAGTGGTATAAGCTATCAAAATAAGAGCTTGAGAATCAAGCTGCCGCCCATAAACGCGCTCCGGCGCCTTCCAGGTGGGTAAGGTACAGGCGCACGTCGAACTCATACTGGTGGTAGTTCGGCTCCATGTAGGCGCACAGTTGGTAGAAGGCTTTGTTGTGCTCACGTTCGCGCAGGTGGGCCAATTCGTGCACCACGATCATGCGCAAAAACTCATCCGGCACCTGTTTGAACATCGCCGCCACACGGATCTCGTGCTTAGCCGCCAGTTTGCCGCCCTGCACGCGCGAGATGCTGGTGTGCAGCCCCAAGGCATTGCGCACAACGTGGATCTTGCTGTCAAACAGGACCTTGTTGACCGCATCGGCATTGCGCAGATGGCGGTTTTTCAGCTCGGTGGTGTAGTGGTAGAGCGCCTTGTCGGTGCGCACGGCATGGGCTTGCGGGTATTTGCGCTGCAGCATAGGCGCCAAACCATTGGCGCCGTCCCGCAGCAGAGTACGCACCTGCTCTTGCAGCGCCTCTGGGTAGGCGCGCAAGTAAGGCAGATCGCGGTGCATGGGAGAGGGGGAAATCAGCCTCAGTGCAGATGGCGTGGACGGCGGCCGCCGCTGCCACCATGGCTACCGCCCGAGCCACCGGAGCCGCCAGGGCCACGGGGTGGCTTGCCAATTTCGAGTGAATTCACCAGAGCGTCAAAGCGCTGGCTGAAAAGTCGGTCGATCTCAGCCACCACACCGCCGAGTTCGGCACCGTCAAAATGGCGCTCCATCATGTTGACCACGTCCTGCACCAGCAAATCGCGCTGTACCTGCATGATGGCGGCCGGCGTCGGGCCGACAAACAGCATGAGGAAATCATCGCGCGACTCAGCTTCTTCCTCTTCTTCGTCCTCATCGAACTCGGCGTCATAGAACGTCACCTCGATGGCAGCGCCCTCCTGGGCCAATTCGTTCAGACTCATGCACATTTCGTCGAGCGACTGGCGAAAGTCTTCGTCGCCGCGCACCGTCCAACACAACTGCAAAGAATGCGCCTTGGCATCGAACTGGATTCCAGGCTCCTCTTCGTAGGCACTGACTGCGCCGTCCGCCAGAGAACGGGCACCCGCGTACTTCCACAACGGCTTGAGCGCCTCTTGCAACTGCTCGTAGCCCACTTCAGGGCGCAAAGGCACTAGGCCATGGACATGAATTTCGAAGGGAGCGTTGTAATTTGACATGATTGAATCGTAATGGTGCCCCGAGCCGGGGTCGAACCGGCACGCCCCTTTTCAGGAAAGCGGCGGATTTTAAGTCCGCAGTGTCTACCAATTTCACCATCGGGGCCTGCAGTGGCTTGACGACAAGCCTGCAGCGTAACCCGGGCCGCACACGCGTGCAATGCCCAATATTTTTCTCAGTTCGCTGGTTGCGAACCCCCAATAAAAAAGGGAAGCCGAAGCTTCCCTTTAGAAATGGAGCGGGAAAAGAGGCTCGAACTCTCGACCTCAACCTTGGCAAGGTTGCGCTCTACCAACTGAGCTATTCCCGCATTTGCTTGTTGGCAACTTTGATTTCTCAAAGATGCTGTTTAGCAAGTATAAAATTATATTGCATTTTTTAGTGACTAAAAGAAGTTAGCAAGAAAAAACAATTTAATTTTGGAGGCGCGACCCGGAGTCGAACCGGGCTAACCGGATTTGCAATCCGGGGCATAACCGCTTTGCTATCGCGCCAAACCTCTGAAGACCATCTGTCTTATTTTTCTTAGCAAAAAGGGAAGCCGAAGCTTCCCTTTTTATATATGGAGCGGGAAAAGAGGCTCGAACTCTCGACCTCAACCTTGGCAAGGTTGCGCTCTACCAACTGAGCTATTCCCGCATTTACTACAGCCTTACATTGTACAACGCTTAGTGCAGTGGATGTATTGTAGCGCACTTTTTATCGTGCGCCAAAAAAATATCCATTAAAACTCAATGTTTCACTGCTGGCAGTGCTGCCGCCTTATCGGCAACCACCACTGCTGGTACGACAACAGCTTCCTCGTCGGGCAGAGGCTCGGGCTTGCGCTCCAGCGCCAATTCCAGCACCTTGTCGATCCAACGCACCGGAACGATTTCAAGACCTTTTTTGACGTTATCAGGAATCTCTTGCAGATCCTTGACGTTTTCTTCCGGGATCAGAACCGTCTTGATACCACCGCGCAAAGCCGCCAGCAGTTTTTCTTTCAGGCCACCAATACCGGTAATTTCGCCACGCAAGGTGATCTCGCCAGTCATGGCCACATCACCACGTACCGGGATACCGGTGAGCGCAGACACCAACGCCGTGGCCATGGCGGCACCCGCGCTGGGGCCATCTTTGGGCGTGGCTCCGTCGGGCACATGTACATGCACGTCTTTTTTCTCAAACGCTTCGTCTTTGATGCCCAGCGCCCGCGCCCGGCTGCGCACCACCGTTCGCGCGGCCTCGACCGATTCTTTCATCACATCGCCCAGAGAACCAGTGCGCGTGATCACGCCTTTGCCGGGCATGGTCACAGCCTCAATGGTCAGCAGGTCACCGCCCACTTCGGTCCACGCCAGACCCACCACTTGGCCCACCTGGTTTTGCTGTTCCGCCAGGCCGTAGGTGTATTTGCGCACACTGAGGAAATCGGGCAGATTGTCGGCCGTCACCACCACCTGGGGCGTGCGCTCCTTGAGAAGCAACGCCTTCACCACCTTGCGGCAGATTTTGGAGAGTTCGCGTTCCAGCGAACGCACACCTGCCTCACGGGTGTAATAGCGCACGATGTCGCGCACAGCACCCTCCGTGATCTGCAATTCCTCGTCTTTGACGCCGTTGTTGGCCATCTGCTTGGGCAGCAGATATTTCATGGCGATATTGGTTTTTTCATCTTCGGTGTATCCCGACAGACGAATGATTTCCATGCGATCGAGCAACGCCGAAGGGATGTTCATCGAGTTCGAGGTAGCCACAAACATGACATCACTCAGGTCAAAATCAACCTCGACATAATGATCGCCAAAGGTGTGGTTCTGCTCAGGGTCAAGCACCTCTAGCAAGGCACTGGAGGGATCACCCCGAAAATCCGTGCCCAGCTTATCGATCTCATCCAGCAGGAACAGCGGATTGCGCGTCTCGACCTTGGCCAGGCTTTGCAGCACTTTGCCCGGCATGGCGCCAATGTAGGTGCGCCGATGCCCGCGAATTTCCGCCTCATCGCGCATCCCGCCCAGCGCCACGCGCACATATTTGCGCCCGGTGGCCTTGGCAATGGATTGGCCCAGGGAGGTTTTACCCACGCCCGGTGGCCCTACCAAGCAAAGAATGGGTGCCTTCACCTTGGTCACACGCTGCTGCACCGCAAGGTATTCCAGGATGCGGTCCTTGACCCTATCCAGGCCGTAATGGTCTTCGTTCAGCACAATTTCAGCATGGCCCAAATCGTGTTTTATCTTGGTCTTTTTGCTCCAAGGCAAGGAGATCAGCACGTCGATGTAATTGCGCACTACGGTGGCTTCAGCCGACATGGGTGACATCAGTTTGAGCTTTTTCAGCTCACTTTCGGCCTTTTTGCGTGCCTCAGTTGGCATCTTGGCCAGCTTGATTTTTTTCTCGACCTCTTCCAGATCAGCGCCCTCTTCCCCCTCGCCCAATTCTTTCTGGATAGCCTTGACTTGCTCGTTCAGATAAAAGTCGCGCTGGTTCTTTTCCATCTGGCGCTTGACACGGCCGCGGATTTTTTTATCCACGTTCAAAATGTCCACTTCGCGGTCAAGTTGCTCGAAGAGATTTTCTAGGCGCGCCTTGACGTCAGATAAATCCAGCACCGCCTGCTTGTTTTCCAGCTTGAGCGGTAAATGGGCGGCAATGGTGTCTGCCAGACGGCCCGGGTCGTCAATGCTGGAAATGGAAGTCAAAATCTCCGGCGGAATTTTTTTATTCAGTTTGACGTAGAGATCAAACTGCTGCATCACTGCGCGGCGCAGCGCCTCGATTTCGCTGGGCTTGTAGTCACCTTGAGTGGCCTGCACCGGCGTCACCGTAGTAGTGAAGTGGGTTTGCAGATCTTCAATGGCATTGACTTGGGCACGCTGCTGGCCTTCGACCAACACCTTGACCGTACCATCGGGAAGCTTGAGCATCTGCAAGATGGTCGAGACACAGCCGACCGCAAACATGTCGGAAACCGAGGGCTCGTCTTTGGCCGCTGCCTTCTGGGCCACCAGCATGATGCGGCGGTCGGTCTCCATCGCCAATTCAAGCGCTTTGATGCTCTTGGGCCGCCCAACAAACAGTGGAATGACCATATGGGGAAATACCACCACATCGCGCAAAGGCAGCAGCGGCAAATCAATGGGGGTAGCGAGCAGGGGGGAATGTCCGGACATGGGAATCCTCATGAAATTGGATTGAATATGGTCCGCTTGCAGGCATTTGCAACCCACCAGCACACCTGCGCTGGCTCAGGGGTTGACGCAGATGGAAGGAAATGGTGGGGAACGTGGAGTCACTACACCATCCCCGACATCCTTTCTCAAGCCTTTTTGGCTGCTTCCCGGCGGTACACCAACAGCGGCGGCTTGTCTTCATCGATAGTCGATTCATCCAGCACCACTTTTTCGACATTGGTGGCATTGGGCAAATCAAACATGGTACCAATGAGCGACTGCTCCAGGATTGAGCGCAAGCCGCGCGCCCCGGTTTTGCGCGCAAGCGCCTTGCGAGCAATGGCCTTCAGCGCAGCGGGACGAATTTCCAGCTCAACGCCTTCCATGGCCAGCAATTTGCCGTACTGCTTGATCAGGGCATTTTTCGGCTCTGTCAAAATGCGTACCAGCGCGTCTTCACTCAGTTCAGTCAAGGCAGTCACCACCGGCATACGGCCAACCAACTCCGGGATCAGACCAAATTTGATCAGGTCTTCCGGCTCGATCTCGGTGAATACATCCGACAGCGAACGCTGCTTCTTGCTCTTGACTGTGGCGCCAAAACCAATACCCGAAGCTTCGGTGCGGTTTTCGATGACTTTTTCCAGCCCGGCAAAAGCACCGCCGCAAATGAACAGGATGTTGGTCGTGTCGATCTGCAAAAAATCCTGGTTTGGGTGCTTGCGTCCACCCTGCGGCGGCACGCTGGCCATGGTGCCTTCAATCAGTTTAAGCAGCGCTTGTTGCACGCCTTCACCAGAGACATCACGGGTGATCGACGGGTTATCTGACTTGCGCGAGATCTTGTCGATTTCGTCGATGTACACAATGCCACGTTGGGCACGTTCGACTTCGTAGTTGCAGCTTTGCAGCAGCTTTTGCACGATGTTCTCAACGTCTTCGCCCACATAACCGGCCTCGGTCAGGGTGGTGGCGTCGGCCATGACAAACGGCACGTCCAACATGCGTGCCAGAGTTTGCGCCAGCAGCGTCTTGCCAGAACCCGTTGGGCCGATGAGCAAGATGTTGCTTTTGGACAATTCGACATCGTCCTTACCAGCCTTTTCCTTATGACGCAACCGTTTGTAGTGGTTGTAGACCGCTACCGCCAGCGTGCGCTTGGCAGGCTCCTGACCAATAACGTAACTATCGAGATTAGCCTTGATTTCTGCCGGTGTCGGAAGATCGCCACGCCCATCCTTGCTCGCTTCTTCGGCGGGAAGCTCGTCCCGGACGATTTCATTGCACAGGTCAATGCATTCGTCGCAGATAAAAACCGAAGGACCGGCGATCAGCTTCTTGACCTCGTGCTGACTCTTTCCGCAAAAAGAGCAGTAAAGGGTTTTTTCGCTGGAAGAGCCTTTTTTATCGGCCATGAGAACAATGCCTTGTATGACTAGTATTACTAGAGAAATGGTGGAGGATAGCCAGAACGCAGCGATGCCTGCCTAGAGCAAAACCCCGTGCGCGCCCGATGGAAGCGCTCAAGAGCGCTTGGCGATCACTTCGTCGATCAGGCCGTAGTCCTTAGCCTCATCGGCCGTCAGGAAGTAATCACGCTCGGTATCGCGCTGGATTTTTTCCAATGGCTGTCCAGTGCGCTCAGCCAAGATACGGTTCATCTGGTCCTTGGTGCGCAAGATATCACGGGCATGGATTTCAATGTCGGTCGCCTGACCACGTGCACCACCCAAAACTTGGTGGATCATGACCTTGGAGTTGGGCAATGAAAAGCGTTTGCCCTTGGTACCTGCAGCCAGCAGGAAAGCGCCCATGCTGGCCGCAAAACCGCAGCAAAGCGTAGACACGTCGGGCTTGATAAAGTTCATGGTGTCATAGATCGCCATGCCTGCCGTGACGCTGCCGCCAGGCGAGTTGATGTAGAAAGAAATGTCCTTTTCAGGGTTTTCGCTCTCCAGAAATAGCAACTGTGCCACCACCAGATTGGCGGTCTGGTCATTGACCTCGCCGACCAAAAAAATCACGCGCTCCTTGAGCAAACGCGAATAAATATCGTAGGACCGCTCGCCACGGCCCGACTGCTCGATGACCATGGGAACCATGCCCAAGCCTTGAATTTCCTGTGTGCTCATTATTTCTCCAGTCAGGCGGGTACTGTACCCAGAAACGAATTGGGGCTTGTGCGCCAAAGCACAAGCCCCCGGATGCCATACGCCAGCGTAACGCCCATGCAGGCGCGCGGCTCAAGGGCGGGCGATCAGCCTTGGCCCATCAGTTCGTCAAACGACAACGCTTTGTCGGTCACCTTGGCTTTGCTCATGACAAAGTCGGCAACATTGTTTTCAATCACCACGGCCTCGACTTCGCCGAGGCGCTGGCGGTCGCCAAAGTACCAGCGCACCACATCTTCCGGCTTTTCGTAGCTGGCAGCCAACTCATCGATATGCGCCTTGAGTTGCTCGGGCTTGGCATACAGCTCATTGGCACGCACCAGCTCGGACACTACCAGACCCAAGCGCACGCGGCGCTCGGCTTGGGGACGGAAAATATCGTCAGGGATTTCTGCCTTGTCCGCATCCTTCACACCGCGCTGCTTGAGGTCAGCGCGAGCGCTGGTTTTCAAGCGTTCGATTTCAGACTGCACGCTAGAGTTGGGCAAATCCAGTTCGGCCTTGGTCAACAGGGCATCCATCACGGCGGCCTTGTTGCGTGCCAGCAAACGGAATTTGACTTCGCGCTCCAGGTTTTTCTTGATGTCAGCGCGCAGACCATCGACGGTGCCGTCGGCAATACCCAGCGACTTGGCCAAGGCATCGTTAATTTCAGGCAAGTTGGCAGCTTCGATCTTGTTCAGCGTCACCAGAAAATCGGCGGTCTTGCCGGCTACATCCTTACCGTGGTATTCCTCGGGGAAGGCCAGCGGGAAGGTCTTGCTTTCGCCGATCTTCATGCCGCGCACAGCGTCTTCAAACTCTTTCAGCATCTGGCCTTCGCCGACCAGGAACTGGAAGCCTTCGGCTTTGCCGCCCTCAAATGACTCGCCTTCCAGCTTGCCTTCAAAGTCCACCGTCACGCGGTCGCCGTCCTGGGCGGCTGCGTCTGCTGCGCGCTGCGCAAAGGTGCGACGCTGCTTGCGCAGAATGTCGATGGTTTTCTCAATGGCGTCATCGGTCACGTCGGTCGAGATTTTCTCGACTTCGGCCTCGGCCAAATCACCGATCTTGACTTCCGGGAACACTTCAAAGACGGCATCAAACGTGGCCTGACCTTCCGGGGCGCCTTCTTTTTCGGTGATGCGGGGCTGGCCGGCGACACGCAGATTGGCTTCGTTGGCAGCGCTGGCAAAAGCTTCGCCGACTTTGTCGTTCAGCACTTCGTACTGGACAGAATAGCCATAGCGCTCGGATACCACCTTCATAGGCACCTTACCGGGACGGAAACCGTCCATCTTTACGGTGCGTGCCAGGCGCTTGAGGCGCGACTCCACCTCGGTCTGGATGGTGGCCAAGGGCAAGCTCAGGGTGATCTTGCGCTCCAGCTTTTCAAGGGTCTCAACGGTAACGGCCATGGCTATTCCTAGTGTTTAGTCACACGGGCCGTTGAACTGTGCAGCGGCGCCGTGTTGGCAAAGTTTTACATGGTGGTGCGCGGGGGGGGACTCGAACCCCCACAGTATTGCTACCGTCAGGACCTAAACCTGGTGCGTCTACCAATTTCGCCACCCGCGCAATCTATCAAACAAGCAGGCGGCAAATTGTCTTGTCGCCTGCGTGAAATTGGTCAACTTTAGATTTTAACCTGTTGGCGTGGTCTCAATCCACATCCATCGGCACGGATTCGGGCCGACGCACTCGAAACCACGCGGCATACATGGCTGGCAGCGCCAGCAAGGTCAGTACCGTGGCCACGATCAGCCCGCCCATGATGGCCACCGCCATCGGTCCCCAGAAGATGCTGCGCGACAGCGGAATCATGGCCAGCACTGCCGCGGCAGCCGTCAGCACGATAGGCCGCAGACGCCGCACCGCCGATTCAACAATCGCCGTCCACGTCGGCACGCCGCGTGCCCGGTCGCTCTCGATCTGGTCGATCAGAATGACTGAATTGCGCTGGATCATGCCCATCAGCGCGATCACGCCGAGCAGCGCCACGAAGCCAAACGGCCGTCCCAACAACAGCAATGCCGCCGCCACCCCGGCAATGCCCAGCGGCCCGGTCAGGAACACCAGCATGGCACGGCTGAAGCTGTGCAGTTGCAGCATCAGCAGCGTGAAGGTGATGAACAACATGATCGGAATGCCGGCCGCAATCGACGACGCGCCCTTGGAGCTTTCTTCGACTGCGCCTGCCACCTCGATGCGGTAGGCGTTCTGGCCAGCGCCGTGCCAGGCGGCCTCGATCTTGCGCAGCTCGGGCAACAGCACCTGCGTCACCGTAGCGCCCTGCAGACCCTCTACCACGTCGCCCTGCACGGTGATGGCGTAGTCACGGTTTTCGCGCCACATCACGCCCGGCTCCCAGGCCAGCACTGGCTTGGCGATCTGCGTCAGCGGAATTGACTGACCCGAGGCCGTGGTCAGGTAGGCGTTGGCAATATCGCTGATGAAGCGGTGCTCATCCTCGGGCTGGCGCAGCACGATGTCGATCAGCTTGTCACCCTCGCGGTACTGACCGACCTGCATGCCCGACTGCATCACCCGCGATGCCTGGGCAATCGACTGGCTGGTCACGCCCAAGGCGCGCGCCTTGGCCTGATCGACCTCCAGGCGCAGCACCTTGACCGACTCGTTCCAGTTGTCGTTGACGCCGCGCATCTGCTCTGCCGCACGCAGCACGTCCTTGACCTCATCGGCATGCACGCGCAGTGCCGCCGGATCAGGCCCGACAACGCGAAACTGCACTGGGTACGGCACCGGCGGCCCGCTGGGCAGCAGCTTGACGCGGCCGCGCACCTCCGGGAATTCGCTGGCCAGCAGGCTAGGCAGTTTGACACGCAAGGTTTCGCGCACCTTCACGTCCTGCGCCATGACGATGAATTGCGAGACGTTGGTTTGGGGAAACACCTGATCCAGCGGCAGGTAAAAACGCGGCACGCCCGAGCCCACCCAGGTCGCCACATTAGCCACGCCCGGCTCGGCGCGCAGGCGTGCTTCGACGCGGCGCGTCACCGCCTCGTTGCCGGCAAATGAGGTACCTTCCGGGAACCAGACATCGACCATGATTTCGGGCCGTGCTGAATCGGGGAAGAACTGCTGCTGGACCCGGCCCATGCCGAAAATACCCAGCGCAAAAATCAGCAAGGTGGCGCCAATGGTCAGCCAGCGGTACTCGACGCACCAGTTCACCGTGCGCCGAAAGGTGTTGTAGAACGCGCTATCAAACACCTCGTGCGGATGCGCCGTGATACCCGGCGCAGCACCTGGAATGGCCGGCAACAGTTCGACGTGTGCCGGCGTTTTCAGCAGCAGCGTGCCTAGATAGGGCACAAAATACACCGAGACGATCCACGACAGCACCAACGCAATCACCGTCACGGCAAAAATCGCAAAGGTGTATTCGCCGGTCATGGAGCGGGCAATGCCAATCGGCAGAAAACCCGCCGCCGTGATTAGCGTGCCGGTCAGCATCGGGATAGCGGTGATCTCGTAGGCAAAAGTGGCCGAGCGCACCTTGTCGTAGCCCTCTTCCATTTTGCGCACCATCATCTCGACGGCAATGATGGCATCGTCCACCAGCAAGCCCAGCGCAATGATCAGCGAGCCGAGCGAAATTTTGTGCAGGCCAATATCCCAGTACCACATGGCCAGGAAAGTAACGGCCAGCACCAGCGGAATGGTGATCCCAACCACCAGACCCGGGCGTGGGTCGATATACCAGCGCTTCCACCACGGTTGGGGCCCACTGCGCTGGTGCAGGCCCAGCGCGACAAAACTGACCGCCAGCACGATCACCACCGCCTCGATCAGCACCTTGACAAACTCATTGACCGAGCTGGCCACGGCCTGGGGCTGGTCTTGCACATTCACCAGCTGCACGCCGGCCGGCAGCTGCTTTTCAATGCGCTGCGTGGTGGCGTGCAAGGCCTTGCCCAGGCGAATGATGTCGCCGCCCTTGGCCATCGACACCCCCAGCGCAATCACCTCTTGGCCCTCAAAGCGCACCTTGACGTTGGGCGGATCGACATAACCGCGTTGGACTTCGGCAATATCGCCCAAGCGCAGCTGCCGCCCTGAGGCCCCGCGGATCGGCATGGCGCGCAGGTCTTCAATGGCATTGAACTGGCCGGCCACGCGCACCTGCACCTGGTCTTGCGCGGTTTGCACCGTGCCGGCACTTTCAACGGCATTTTGCTGGCCTAACTGCGCCAAGACCTGATTCATGTCCAAACCGAATTGCGACAGGCGCTTTTGCGAAATCTCAATGAAGATTTTCTCGTCCTGCACCCCAAACAACTCGACCTTGGCTACGTCCTGTACGCGCAGCAGTTGCTGGCGCAGATCATCGGCAAACACCTTCAGTTCGGCGTTACTGAACCCCTCGCCTTCCAGTGCATAAATGACGCCATAGACATCGCCAAAATCGTCGTTGAAAAACGGCCCCTGCACACCCTGCGGCAAGGTGTAACGCATGTCGCCAATCTTCTTGCGCACGGCATACCAGACGCCCGCCACCTCGGAGGCGCGCGATGAATCCTTGATCTGAAAAATAATTTGCGACTCGCCCGGCTTGGAATAGCTGCGAATCTTGTCGGCGTAAGGCACCTCTTGCAGCGTGCGCTCAATCTTGTCGGTGACCTGCTCTGCCACCTGCTGCGCCGTCGCGCCGGGCCAATAGGTGCGCACCACCATGGCGCGGAAAGTGAAGGGCGGGTCTTCGTCCTGCCCGAGTTGGAAATAAGCCCCCACGCCCATCAGCAGCAGCACCACCATCAGGTAGCGCGTCAGCGCCGGATGATCGAGCGCCCATTTGGAGAGGTTAAAACCCTTGGTTGGTTCGACTGGCGTCATGACAGGCTCACGGCTTGGCAGCAGAGGCTGCCGGTTGCACCGCAGGAGCGGCCTTATCTGCTGCGTTATCAGGAGCTAACGGCGCTTGATTGGCGGGCGCTCCAGGCACTTTTGACTCATAAATCACCACTTTCTGCCCAGGCGAGAGCACATGCACGCCCGTCGCCACCACCTGCATGCCCGGCGTCAGGCCCGAGGCCACCACCGCGGCGTTGCCATCGGCACTGGCAATCTCCACTTCCTGCGAGCGCACCGTGCTGGTCGCCGGCTCGTACACCCACACCGCCGTGCCCTGGCCCTGCTGGCGCAGCGCCGTCGTCGGCAGCGTGATGGCCTGGGTGCCGGCGTGACCGAGGCCCTGCGGCGCCACATACACCGTGGCCCCCAGCGGCAGCGCCGTGGCGCCGTCTAACCCGACCTTGACCGCATAGGTGCGCGTCACCGGGTCAGCGCTGGCCGCCACCTCACGCACACGGCCCACCAGGGTCTCGCCGCCCGACCAGGCGCGCACGCGCACCGCCTGGCCCGGAGCCATCTGCGCCACCTTGTCTTCCGGCACGGCAAACACCACGTCGCGCGCGCCATCCTGGGCAATGCGCAACACCGGCGTGCCAGCCGCCACCACCTGGCCAGGCTCGGCGTCAATCCCCGTGACCACCCCGGCCATATCCGCCAGCAGGCGCGTGTAGTCCGTCTGGTTGCCCTGCGACGACGACTGCGCGCGCGCCTGCGCCAGCGTCGCCTGCGCCGCCTGGAGCGTTGCTTGGCGACGCTCCAGTTCGGCGCCGCTAATAAAGTTCTGCGCTTTCAGCGCGGCATAGCGCTTGAAATCAGCTGCCGCCAAATCACGTTGTGTCTGCGCTGCGCTCACTTGCGCCTGCGCAGCTTGTGCGGCCAACTGGTAGTCCTGCGGATCGAGCTGCGCCAACACTTGGCCGGCGCGCACGCGCTGGCCCAGTTCGGCCTGGCGCCGCACGATCTTGCCGGCAACACGAAAGCCCAGGCGCGACTCGACACGTGCGCGCACCTCCCCAGCATATTCAATCTGCGATTGCAGCGCGGTCACACCCACCGTCAGCAGCTTGACCGAGCGCACCGGCTCGGGCGGCGGCTCGGGGCGCGAACAGCCCGCCACCAGTACGGCCAGCGCTGTGACCGTCACCCCGGTCAGCGCCCGCCCCCGCCTGTCCAGACGGAAAAAAAGCCCCGATGGGGGCCATAAAAATTCTGCCCGGGGCAAAACTGTGGAGCGGGTGCGCACGACAAATTCCATGATGCATCTCTTAATGACTGGCTGGTTAGTAATTTAGGGGATAGCCCTGACACTGTCAAGAAAGAAGACAACCGGCTGAACAGGCTGCTGCGACAATGCGCGCCGTGAACCACCCTGCCCCCTCCAGCGCACCGCTTCCGGTGACGCACTATGAAAATTTTCCGGTGGCCTCGCTGCTGTGCCCGCCGCAGTTGCGCGCGCCGATTGCCGTTATCTACACCTTTGCCCGCACCGCCGATGACATCGCCGACGAGGGCAACGCAACAGCTGCCGAGCGCTTGCAGGATCTGGCCGACTACCGCGCCGACCTACAAGCTATCGCCGCCGGCGCCGCACCATCGCCGCGCTGGGCCAGCGTGTTTTTACCGCTCGCCGGCATCTTGCGCAGCCACCAGCTACCGATACCCCTGCTGGACGATTTGCTGAGTGCTTTTGCGCAAGACGTGGCTAAAACCGACGCCGCTGCTGGCTACGCCGACCGCGCCGAACTGCTGGACTATTGCCGCCGCTCGGCCAACCCGGTGGGGCGTTTGTTGCTGCACTTGTATGGCGTGCAAGCGCCGTCCGCGCTGGAGCAAAGCGATGCCATCTGCACCGCGCTGCAACTCATCAATTTCTGGCAAGACCTGAGCGTGGATCTGCCCCGTGGACGCTTTTACCTGCCCGAAGCCGATTGCGCCGCCCATGGCGTGCAACGCACTGACCTGCTGGCCCGGCGCAACACGCTGCACACTACACAATTAATAGCTGATAGCGCAGACTGGGCAAGGTCTAGCATGACAAAAGGTTCTCCCTTGGTCCACCGCTTGCCGGGCCGCGCCGGCTGGGAGTTGCGCCTGGTGGTGCAAGGCGGATTGCGCATTCTGGCCAAAGTGGATGCCCTGCGCGGCGCCAGCCTGCACACCCGCCCGCGCATCCGTGCCTGGGACGGGCCGCTGATGCTGGCGCGCGCATGGGCCATGTGAAAAGGCCCGCCACCGGGCCTAGTGACAACGCCAGCGCCCGCAGTGCTCAGGCTCAGCTATTGCGGCCGGTGATGTAGTGCTTCATCTGCTCGATGATGAATTTCTGCTCGGAGATGATGTCCTTGACCAGGTCACCAATAGAAATCATGCCCACCAGCGCATCGTCCTCGACCACCGGCAGGTGGCGCAGACGGTTTTCCGTCATCAGCGCCATGCACTCTTCGCTGGTCTGTGTCGGCTGCACATACATCACCGCCGTGGTCATGACATCACGCACCAACGTAGCCACCGAAGTTCGCCCCATCAGGGCGATTTTGCGAGCGTAGTCGCGCTCGGTCACGATACCCACAATGGTGCTGCCTTCCATGACCAGCAAGGCACCAATGTGCAGGTCGGCCATGCTTTGCAGCGCCTCCAGTACCGAGGCCGTCGGCCGAATGGAATGCACCAGACCATCGGGTTTGGATTTGAGAATTTCAGCAACAACCGTCATGGGATCCTCCTAAAAAATAGCGATATACGAGAGTATTTCAGTACTGTGGCGCGGCACGCCTGTCAGCGGCGGCCGCCGAGAAAATTACCACCAATTTTCATCAGATCGCTCAGGCCCACTTGGCCATCACCGTCCTGGTCCAGCAGGGAAGCGAGCAAACCACCGCCCAGGCCGCCTTGCTGCTGCACACGTGCATGTTCCTGCCCCAGCACCTGGCCCAGGCCATCGGCGCTCAGGCCGCCGGCGCTGGCGCGCTGCGCCAAGAAGGACATCACGATAGGCGCCAGCATCTGCAGCAATTGCCCGGCATGGGCACCCAGACCGGTGGCCTGGCCCAGACCCGCTTCAACGCGCTGCTGATTGCCACCAAAAATATGGCCCAGGATGGCGGCGCCATCGGGTGCCGCACTGGCGCCGCCAGAGTGGCCGCCACCGAGCAGGCCACCCAGCAAACCACCGAGCCCGCCCAAGCCACTCAAACCGCCAGCCGCACCGTCCTGGTACTGCTGCAGTGCGCCGAACAAATCCATGGCGCCCTGCGGTTGTGCCGCATTGCGCCCCAGCGCACCCAGCATCAAGGGCAGCGCAGCACTCACGGCACTGTGCATCTGGGCGGTATCGGTGCCCAGCTGCTGCGCCATTTGTTGCAGCGGCGCGCCTTGCAATTGGGACATCAGTTCTTCAACAAGGGAAGGCGAGGAGGTAGTCATGGAAGCTTCTTTCAAAAGGAGTGGCGTTGAAAGACCATCGTAGCGGCAAGACAGCCAAGCGGCCATGCAGATCGTGCCAGTGCCATGCCAGCGTGCACGAAGGCTCTGGCATGCCCAATCTGGTGCAGCCCAGCGCAACCATCTACCCAAGCTGGTGCAGCGCAGTGCACCGGACAGGGCCCTGGCAAGGACAGACAAGGGCGGGCGCCGGCTTTCATCTATTTGATTTCCATAGCAAGGGAGTCACTTCCCTCCAGCGCCAGCGCCCTATTTGATTCAAATTTACAGCCGACAAAACATGGCATGAACATTGCTTTATGTTTAGGGAAACCGCCCTAAGCGGATGGCACGTGGGCCATTGTGCAGTAGCGCTGCCGCTAGCTCCGCCACTTTTTTGTTTCTCTCAACTGCAAGCGAGGCTCCCGATGAACAAACACCGGTTGGTAATGGTGGGCAATGGCATGGCGGGCGTCCGCACGCTGGAAGAATTGCTCAAGATCGCGCCTGATCTGTACGACATCACCGTATTCGGCGCCGAGCCACACCCGAACTACAACCGCATCCTGCTCTCGCCGGTGCTGGCCGGCGAGCAGACGCTGGACGACATCGTCCTGAACGACCGGCAGTGGTACGCCGACCACGGCATCACGCTGCACACTGGCTTCACGGTCACCGAGGTCAACCGGATGCGGCGCTTGGTCAGTGCGACGGACAGTGCAGGCGCCACACTCACCGCTCCCTACGACCGCCTCATCATGGCGACGGGCTCCACGCCTTTCATCTTGCCCCTGCCCGGCAAGGACCTGCAGGGGGTGCTGGCCTACCGCGACATTGCCGACACCCAGGCCATGATCGACGCCGCCGCGCGCTACCGCCATGCGGTGGTCATCGGTGGCGGCTTGCTGGGTCTGGAAGCCGCCAACGGCCTGATGAAGCGCGGCATGGCAGTCACGGTGGTGCACGCCGGCGAGTGGCTGATGGAGCGCCAGCTCGACCGCGTGGCCGGCACGCTGCTGCAAAAGTCGCTGGCAGAGCGCGGCATGCAGTTCCTGATGCAGGCGCAAACGCAGGCGTTGCTGGGCAACGCCGACGGTCGGGTGGCCCGCGTGCAGTTCAAGGACGGCTCCGAAGTGCCCGCCGACCTGGTGGTGATGGCGGTGGGCATTCGTCCCAACACCGCGCTGGCCGAGCAGATGCGCCTGCATGTGGACCGCGGCATCGTGGTCAGCGACACGCTACAGACCACCACCGACGCGCGCATCTACGCCGTGGGCGAGTGCGCAGCGCACCGAGGCATCGCCTACGGGCTGGTGGCTCCGCTGTTTGAGCAGGGCAAGGTGTTGGCCAACCACTTGGCCGAATTCGGCATTGGCCGTTATGTGGGCTCGCTCACCTCGACCAAGCTCAAGGTCACCGGCATCGACCTGTTCTCGGCCGGCAATTTCCAAGGCGGTGAAGGCACCGAAGAAATCGTGCTTTCCGACCCCTCTTCGGGCGTCTACAAAAAGCTGGTTATCAAAGACGACAAGCTGGTCGGCGCTTGCCTATATGGCGACACGGTCGATGGCAGCTGGTACTTCAAATTGCTGCGCGATGGCCGCGCTGTCGGCGATCTGCGCGAGCGGCTGATGTTTGGCGAATCCAACATGGGCGACGCCGGCCACCAAGGCCACAACAAGGCTGCCGCCATGCAAGACAGCGATGAGGTCTGCGGCTGCAACGGCGTCACCAAGGGCCAAATCTGCAAGGCCATCCAGGACAAAGGCCTGTTCACCCTGGACGAAGTGCGCAAGCACACCAAGGCCAGCGCCAGTTGCGGCTCATGCACCGGTTTGGTGGAGCAGATTTTGATGGCTACGGCGGGCGGCGACTACTCGGCCACGCCCAAGACCAAGCCCGTCTGCGCCTGCACCGACCATGGCCACCAAGCGGTGCGCGACACCATCGTCCAGCACCATTTGCTGACCAACGCGGCGGTGATGCGCTTCTTGGAATGGAAGACACCCGACGGCTGCCCGACCTGCCGCCCGGCCATCAACTACTACCGCCTGTGCAGCTGGCCGCATGAAGCCGAGGACGACCCGCAAAGCCGCCTCATCAACGAGCGCAGCCACGCCAACATCCAAAAAGACGGCACCTATTCGGTGGTGCCGCGCATGTGGGGCGGCGAAACCACGGCGGCTGAACTGCGCCGCATTGCCGATGTGGTGGACAAGTACCAGATTCCCACGGTCAAAGTCACTGGCGGCCAGCGCATCGACCTGCTGGGCGTGAAGAAAGAAGACTTGCAAGGCGTTTGGCGCGATATCGGTATGCCCTGCGGCCACGCCTACGCCAAGGCGCTGCGCACCGTCAAGACCTGTGTCGGCAGTGAGTGGTGCCGCATGGGCACGCAAGACAGCACCAAGATGGGGCAAGACCTGGAGCGCGCTTTTGTCGGGATGCAGGCACCGCACAAAGTGAAGTTTGCCGTCAGCGGCTGCCCACGCAACTGCGCCGAAAGCGGCATCAAGGACGTCGGCATCATCGGCGTGGACAGCGGCTGGGAAATGTATGTGGCCGGCAACGGCGGCATCAAAACCGAAGTGGCGCAGTTCTTCGCCAAGCTCAAAACCGCCGAAGAAGTGATGGAGCACACCGGCGCCTTCATGCAGCTGTACCGCGAAGAGGGCTGGTACCTAGAGCGCACCGTGCACTACGTCGCCCGTGTCGGCTTGGAGCATGTGAAGAAAAAAATCCTCGGCGACCCGGCTGGCCGCGCCGTGCTGTGGGCACGGCTGCAGGACACGCTGGCGGGCGAGCCAGATCCGTGGTTCGAATTCGAGAAGGCCCGGGTGGATGAGCGCCAGTTCATCCCGATTGCCAGCGCCGCCTGAATCCGCCCTTTATTTGCAAACGTTAGCAGCTACCAAAGGAATAGCAATGATCTCCTGGACATTCATCTGCCGTGTGGACGACATTCCACCCCTGGGTGCACGGCGCGTGGCGCGGGCCAGCGGCCTGGACGTGGCCATTTTTCGCAGCGCCGACGATCAAATTTTTGCCCTACTCGACCGCTGCCCGCACAAAGGCGGGCCGCTGTCGCAAGGCCTGGTTTTTGGCACCAGCGTGGCCTGCCCGTTGCATAACTGGACTATCGGCCTGTGCACCGGCCAGGCCGCCGCGCCCGACGAGGGCTGTACGCCCAAATTTGCCGTCAAGGTGGACAACGGCGCCGTGTTTCTCGACGCCGCCGAACTGGCCAGCCACGCCACCAGCGCAACGCGCCCGCTGGCCGGCCCGTGTCAGCGCAGCGCCGCTGCGGCCTGACATCTTTCCCTTGCATTGCACGAAAGCACCCCATGTCCTACCTCGCCCCTGCTGAATTCGTCACCAAGATGGTGGACGCCGGTGAATCCAAGATTTACATGTCCACGCGCGACACCCTGATCCGCGCCTACATGGCCGGTGCCATCCTCTCGCTGGCGGCTGTCTTTGCCGTGACCGCCTCGGTCATGACCGGCTCGCCGCTGGTCGGCGCCATCTTGTTTCCAGTGGGCTTTTGCATGCTTTACCTGCTGGGCTTTGACTTGCTGACCGGCGTATTTGTGCTCACACCACTGGCCTGGCTCGACAAGCGCCCGGGCGTCACCATCAAGGGCATTCTGCGCAACTGGGGGCTGGTGTTTACCGGCAACTTTCTCGGAGCGCTGACGGTGGCCTTCATGATGGCTTTCATCTTCACCTACGGCTTTTCGGTACTGCCCAGCGATGTCGGCCAGAAAATCGGCCACATCGGCGAAGCGCGCACCCTGGGCTATGCCCAATACGGCCTGATGGGCTGGATCACCATTTTTATCCGTGGAATGCTGTGCAACTGGATGGTCTCTACCGGCGTGGTCGGGGCGATGATTTCGACCACCGTCAGCGGCAAGGTGATTGCGATGTGGATGCCCATCATGCTGTTCTTTGCCATGACTTTCGAGCACTCGGTGGTCAACATGTTTTTGTTCCCCTCGGGCCTGATGATGGGCGGCAACTTCTCGCTTCTTGACTACTTCATCTGGAATGAAATCCCGGTGGTGCTAGGCAATCTGGTGGGTGGTTTGGCCTTTACCGGCCTCACGCTCTACGTCACCCACATCCGCACCGCCCCCAAGCGCGCGCCCGTCTGAGCACGCCCCCGTCACCGAGGTCAGCCCATGCACGACACACTGAGGGTTCGCGTCGGACAACACACCGACCGGGGGCACAAAGAGGTCAACCAGGATTTTCATGGCGCCTGCATTCCCCACGGCTCGGCACTGACCACCAAAGGCGTGGCGGTGGCGCTGGCCGACGGCATCAGCAGCAGCCAGGTCAGCCATATCGCCAGCGCAGCGGCGGTACACGCCCTGCTGGTGGATTACTACTGCACCTCTGACGCCTGGACGGTACGCCGCTCGGTGCAGTGCGTGCTGGCGGCCACCAACTCCTGGCTGCACGCACAAAGCCGACGCGGCCCGCACCGTTTTGATGCCGACCAGGGCCATGTGTGCACGCTCAGTGCCCTGGTTCTCAAGTCGGCCACCGCGCACCTGTTCCACGTGGGCGATGCACGCATCTACCGGGTGCAGGGCCAAGCGCTAGAGCAACTCACCCAAGACCACCGCGTTCACCTGCCCGGCGGGCACAGCCATCTGGCCCGCGCCATGGGCTTTCAGCCCCAGCTGGACATGGATTACCGCACCCTGGCCGTCGAGCCCGGCGACACCTTCGTGCTGACCACCGACGGCGTACACGAGCATGTGCCCGCCCCCTGCATCACCCAGGCACTGCAAGACCATGCCGACGACCTGGACCAGGCCGCGCGCACCATCGTCGCTGCGGCCTTGCAGCGCGGCAGCCCTGACAACCTGACGGTGCAGATCGTGTGTATTGACGCGCTGCCCCTGCATCCCCCCGATGGGCTGCAGCGCCAGCGCTTGGCCCTGCGCCTGCCCGGGCTGCTAGCGCCGCGCGACACCCTGGACGGCTACCACATCGTGCGCGAGTTGCACGCCAGCCACCGCAGCCACCTCTACTTGGCCATCGCCCCGGACAGCGGCGCGCAGGTGGTGATCAAGACCCCCTCGATTGCCTTGCAGGACGATACGGCCTACCTTGAGCGCTTTTTGCTTGAAGAATGGATTGCCCGGCGTATCCACAGCCCGCATGTGCTGCGGGCCGTCGCCAACAGCCACAAGCGCGAACACCTCTTCGTGGTACTGGAATACTTGCAGGGCCAGACACTGGCGCAGTGGATGCTGGACCACCCCCGCCCCGCGCTGGCCGAGGTGCGCGACATCGTGGCGCAAATCGCGCGCGGGCTGCAGGCCTTTCACCAAAGGGAGATGCTGCACCAGGACTTGCGCCCCGAAAACATCATGATTGACACCACTGGCACCGTGAAGATCATCGACTTTGGCGCCGTACGCGTCGCCGGACTGGCCGAAGCTGCGGCGCACCCGGACAGCGACGCCCTCCTGGGCACGGTGCAATACACCGCGCCCGAGTTGTTCTTGGGTGAGCCGGCCACACCGCGCTCGGACCTGTTTTCGCTCGGTGTCATCACCTACCAGATGCTCACCGGTCGCCTGCCCTACGGCACCCAAGTGGCGGGCCTGCGCACCCGCGCGGCCCTGACACGGTTGCGCTATGCCAGCGCGCTGCACGATGAGCGCCGTCCGATTCCCGCCTGGATAGACGCCGTGCTGGAGCGCGCCGTCCACCCGCACCCGCTCAAACGCCAGGAGGCGCTGTCTGAATTCGTGCACGACCTGCGCCAACCCAGCGCCGCCACGCTGGCCCGACAGCGCCCACCGCTGACCCAGCGCAACCCGCTGCTGTTCTGGCGCGCCACGGCGCTGGTGCTGGCCATCACCGTGGTGGCACTGCTGGGAGTGCTGCACGCGCGGGGATGAGGTGCGAGCACAAGGCTTATCAGCGTCGGCACCACCCTGGTGCGGCGGCTGCTGTCAGGGGTGGGCAGCGGCGTCGGCATTCTTCGATAAGAACCGCAGTGTGGAGTTGCGGCCTCAGCCTACACAGGCAAGGGAAAGGGCCACCCGATACTGCACCCATGAAAAAACCACCGTATCTGTCCTTTGCTTGCGTGGGCTGTAACGCCCCTCGCAGCCAGCGCGGCTGGTCTACCGTTTTTTTGCAATCCACGTTTTCCCCTTCCCGCTGGCACCGCCTCGCACCACTCGTTGCCAGTTGTGCCTGCGCAGCGGTGCAAGCGCAGGCCCCAGCGCAGGAAGACGTTGACCAGACAGCCGCTGCAGCGGTGTCTGCCCTGGCCACGGTGGAGGTGATCGACAGCGTGCAGGCACAGCGCCGTTTCGATAGCGCGGCCAGCCACACCAGCGTGGTGGTGGAAGGCTTTTCTGCCAC
This sequence comes from Simplicispira psychrophila DSM 11588, assembly GCF_000688255.1. Classification (GTDB taxonomy): domain Bacteria; phylum Pseudomonadota; class Gammaproteobacteria; order Burkholderiales; family Burkholderiaceae_C; genus Simplicispira; species Simplicispira psychrophila. Next base: position 84,339 of record NZ_JHYS01000007.1, read on the forward strand.
CACCCCGCTGGTCCATCTGTCTGAACTGCTGGCTGGGCAAGCCGGGGTGGTAGCGCAGGACCGCGGCAACTACGCGCAGGATCTGCAGATCGCCGTGCGCGGCTTTGGCGCCCGCTCGACCTTTGGCGTGCGCGGGGTGCGCATCCTTGTTGATGGCATTCCCGCCAGTATGCCGGACGGACAAGGCCAGGCGGCCACGGCGCAGCTGTCGTCAGCCGCACAGGTCGATGTGCTGCGCGGCCCGTTGGCACAGTTGTATGGCAATGCGGCATGCGGTGTGGTGCAGGTCACCACGCGCGACCCGCGGCTTGGCGGCGCGGCGCAGGCGGGCATCGCCATGGGATCGCAGGGTCAACGGTTGGTGGATGCGTCGCTTGATTTTGGCGACCAGCGCCTGGGTGGACTGGTGGATATTTCGCATTTTGAGACGGATGGCTGGCGCGCGCACAGCGCAGCGCGCCGGACGCACTTCAACGGCAAGTTGGTAGCTCGCCCGGATAGCAGCACGCGCATTACGGCGCTGCTCAACTTGTACGACCAGCCGCTGGCGCAAGACCCGCTGGGCCTGAACTGGCAGCAGTTTCAAAGCGATCCGCGCCAAGCCACCAGCGTGGCCAGCGCGTTTGACACGCGCAAGTCGGTCGGGCAAAACCAGCTCGGCGTGGTCGTGGAGCGCCAGCTCAACGCGCTCGATAGCGTGCAGTTGCGGGCCTATGGCGGCACACGCCAGCTCACGCAGTCCCTGTCGTTCAGCGGCGCAGTCGCCAACAGCGCCGGTGGTGTGGTGGACCTGGACCGCGGCTACCAAGGCGTGGGCGTGGCCTGGACCCGTGCCCTGCGGCTGGCCTCGGGCCTGCCGCTGACCTGGACCGCAGGCCTGGAGGCGAACCGCATGTCCGAGCACCGACAGGGGTTCGTGAATCAGGCAGGCAGCCGCGCAGACTTGCGCCGCAATGAACAGGACCGCGCCAGCAACACCGACTTGTACGCCCAACTGGATGCCTGGCTCTCAACGCGCTGGCGCGCTGTGGCCGGACTGCGCACCAGCCAAGTGCGCGTACAGGTGGACGATCACTACATCACACCGGCCAACCCCGACGACAGCGGTGCACGCACCTGGCGCCATACCCGCCCTGTGGTAGGCTTGGTGTGGAGTGCGACCGACGCGCTCAACCTGTATGCCAACACCGGCAGCGGTTTTGAGACCCCAACGCTCTCCGAGATGGCCTACAGCACAGGCAATGCCGGACCCAACTTCGGGCTGTCTGCCGCGCGCAGTCGGCAGTGGGAGGTGGGCGCCAAGTGGCGCAGCCAGCACCAGCAGCTGGAGCTGGCCTGGTTCGACACCCGCAGCCGCAGTGAAATCGTGCCGGTGGAAGCGGTGAATGGCCGGTCGGTATTCCAGAACGTGGACAACGTCCGGCGCCGCGGCCTGGAGCTGGCATGGCGGGCCGAAAGGGGTGCGTGGGCGCCCAAGGCCAGTTACACCTACCTCGATGCCTACTTTGGCAACCCCTACACCGGGGCCGGCGGGACTGCCGTGGCAGCGGGCAACCGCCTGCCCGGCACGGCGCGGCATGTGGCGCAGCTGGCACTGGACTACGCCGCCACGCCGCAGTGGCGCGTGGGCGGCACGCTGCAGCTGGCGGGCGCAGTGTTTGCCAACGACACCAACACGGCATCGGCCCCCGGCTACGCTGCAGCGAGCTTGCACACCGGCTACCAGCTGGGCAGTGAAACCCCCGGCAGCACCCGCTGGCAAGTCTGGGCGCGGCTGGACAACCTGTTCAACCGCCGCTATGCAAGCACCCTGATCGTCAACGACGGCAACGGCCGCTTTTTTGAGCCCACCGCTGGCCGCAGGCTGATGGTGGGTGTGCGCGCGCAGTTCCTGTGATTCAGCCTACCGATGCAGCCATACCAAGTCGGCTTAGCGCAACAGGCCAAGTGGGCAATGGGGTCACGGTGCAGAGAGCCCAGTGCAGCGAATTGCCCAAGTTGGCGCTGCTCCCCAAGCGCTGACACCCCCCGCCTGCCGCACTTGCAGGACAATGCGCTCCTTACAGCATTACAGGCATTCAGACCCATGGGCATTCGGCATTACCTCAAAGACATCGCACGCGGCAAAGACGGCGCCCGCGCCCTGACGCGTGACCAGGCCGCCGACCTGATGGGCCAAGTGCTGGACGGCACAGCCAGTGACCTGGAAGTGGGCGCTTTCTGCGTCGCCATGCGCATCAAGGCCGAGACACCGCAAGAAATGGCCGGCTTTCTAGACGCCGTCCACGCGCGCCTGGAGATGCTGCCCGCCAGCACCCGCCCGCTGATCGTGCTGCCCAGTTACAACGGCGCACGCAAGCTGCCGGTGCTGACGCCGCTGCTGGCCTTGTTGCTGGCGCAGCGCGGCTGGCCAGTACTGGTACATGGCAACAGCACCGAAGAGCGCCGCGCCAGCAGCCAAGACGTACTGGCAGCGCTGGACATTAACGCGCTGACAACGCTGGAAGAAATCGAATCCGGCCAAGTCGCCTTCGCCCCCACCGCGCTACTGCTGCCGGGACTGGCGCGTCTGTTGGACGTACGCCGCACGCTGGGCCTGCGCAACAGCGCGCACAGTTTGGTCAAGCTGATGGACCCGCTGGCGCCGGTGGCCGGCGACAGCCTGATCGTCAGCAGCTACACGCACCCGGAATACGCCCTTTCGATGGCCGAAACCATCGCCCTGACCGGACTGGACGCGCTGCTGCTGCGCGGCACCGAGGGCGAGCCGGTGGCCGACCCGCGCCGCACACCACAAATGGACGGCTATCAAGCCGGGCGCGGCCACCGCGTGCAAGAAGCGCAAGAAGGCCCGCTCACCGCCCTGCCGCAGCTGCCCAGCGACATCAGCGCCGCCAGCACCGCCGACTACATCCGCGCCGTCATGGCCGGCACGCTGCCGGTGCCCACGCCGATTGCGTTGCAGGTCGATCACATCTGCCAACTGGCCGAAAAAATATAAGCCCGTGTGCGCCAAAAATAACTATTTTGATAGCTACCAGCGCACGTATCTGAAGGGCTGGAGCCTGTTTTGATCCAAAAATTTGATGTAGTGGTGATTGGTGCTGGTGCGGCCGGGCTGTTCTGCGCCGCCCAAGCCGGCCAACGCGGCTTGAAGGTGCTGCTGATCGACCACGCCGACAAGGTCGCCGAAAAAATCCGCATCTCCGGCGGTGGGCGCTGCAACTTCACCAACCGCGACCTCGACCCGCGTGCGCCGCACAAGCACTTTGTCAGCCATAACCCGCAGTTTTGCCGCTCGGCGCTATCGCGCTACACGCCACAAGACTTCATCGCCCTGCTCGATAAACACGGCGTGCCGTACCAAGAAAAGCACAAAGGCCAGCTGTTTGCCGAGCGCTCAGCCGAAGACATCATCAATTTACTGCTGGCCGAATGCGCGGCGGGCAAGGTTGAGCGCTGGCAGCCGTGTAGCGTTAAAAAAGTAGTGTTTTTTGCTTCTAGCCCAATAGATACTGGCGCTAGCAGCTATCAAATTGAGACCAGCCGTGGCCCGGTGCAGGCGCGCAGCTTGGTCGTGGCCACGGGCGGTTTGTCGATCCCGAAAATCGGCGCGACCGATTGGGGCTACCGGCTGGCGCAGCAGTTCGACATTCCTCTGGTTGAGCGACGCCCCGGCTTGGTGCCGCTGACGTTTGACGGCGCGGCTTGGGCACCGTATGCGCAACTGTCCGGGCTGGCGCTGCCGGTGCAGATCAGCACCGGCGCCAAGAAGTCCCGCATGGCGTTTGACGAGGATTTGCTGTTCACGCACCGCGGCCTGTCCGGGCCAGCGGTGCTGCAAATCTCCAGCTACTGGAATGAAGGCACGCCGCTGTCCGTCCACTTGGCCCCCGGCGTGGATCTGCCCACCGCGCTGGCACAGGCCAAAGCGCGCTCGCGCAAGCTGTTGGCGAACGAGTTGGCCACCATCGTGCCGAGCCGCTTGGCCGATGCCTGGGTGGCGCAAAGCAGCGACTGGCAGCGCCCGGTGGCCGATGTCTCCGACAAAGCGCTGGCCAAACTGGCCGAGCAACTGGCCGGCTGGCAGCTGACACCGACCGGCACCGAAGGCTACAAAAAGGCCGAAGTCACCTTGGGCGGTGTCGATACGCGCGGGCTGTCACAGCAAAGCATGGAGAGCAAAACCCAGTCCGGCCTGTACTTTATTGGCGAAGTGGTAGACGTGACCGGCTGGCTGGGCGGCTACAACTTTCAATGGGCCTGGGCCAGCGCGGCGGCCTGCGCGCAGTCGCTGCCGTTGGCCTGACAGCCCATCGCGCCTTGACATTTTTTGATTTGTCCCGCGCAACCGTTATAATTGCGGGCTTCGCTGGCAACCCCCGTCGGCCAATACTAGTTAGAGACGGGGAAACCGCTGCGCAAGGTCTTGAGGCCCGATCTCCCCAAGACCCTCTACCAGCACCATTTTTGGAAAACATTAGCTAATGACCACCGTACGCCTGAAAGAAAACGAACCCTTTGACGTTGCACTGCGCCGCTTTAAGCGCACCATTGAAAAGCTCGGCTTGCTGACCGACCTGCGCGCCCGCGAGTTCTATGAGAAGCCCACCGCCGAGCGCAAGCGCAAAAAGGCCGCCGCCGTCAAGCGCCACTACAAGCGCGTGCGCAGTATGCAGCTGCCCAAGAAAATGTACTGATCGCCGGATTTCCAGCCTGACTGGAAACCGATAAACCCGCGCTAGGGACGCCAAGCGCGGGTTTTTTGCTTTCCGATTCCTTATTTTTTGCCCCTCATTACCCTTTCGTCCACTTTTTTCAGGAGAACCCCATGTCCCTCAAAGACCAAATCACCGAAGACATGAAAACCGCCATGCGCGCCAAAGACAGCGAACGCCTGTTGACGGTGCGCACCTTGCTGGCCGCTATGAAACAAAAAGAAGTGGACGAACGTGTGGTGTTGGACGATGTAGCCATCGTCGCCATCGTCGATAAGCTGGTGAAGCAGCGCAAAGACTCGATTGCCGCCTTTGAAAGCGGCAATCGCCAAGATTTGGCAGACAAAGAAAAGGCTGAAATGCTGGTCTTGCAGGGCTATTTGCCCCAGCGCATGTCAGCCGAAGAAACCACCGCTGCCGTGCAAGCCATCGTCACCGAACTCGGTGCCAAAGGCCCGGGCGACATGGGCAAAGTGATGGGCGTGGTCAAAACCCGTTTGGCTGGCAAGGCCGACATGGGCCAGGTGTCGGCGGCGGTGAAAGCGGCGCTGGCGCCCTGAAGCGGTTCGTAGCCAGCGACAAAAAAGCCTCTGCAGGGCAGAGGCTTTTTTCATGGCCGTGCGCTGCATTTTCAGCTGCCGGCCACCTTCATGCGGTTGATCAGCACCGAGCCCACCGTTTTAGAGCCGTAGTTATAAGCGTCAGCACCGACGGCTTCAATGCCCTTGAGCATGGTTTTGACGTTGCCGGCAATGGTGATCTCATCGACCGGGAAGGCGATGGCGCCGTTCTCCACCCAAAAACCGCTGGCGCCGCGTGAATAGTCGCCGGTGACGTAGTTGACGCCCTGGCCCATCAACTCGACAACAAACAGGCCGGTGCCGAGCTTTTTCAGCATCGCCTCCAGATCGTCGCCGGACTTGGTGCGGCGCGAGGTCAGCACCAGATTGTGCGAACCGCCCGAGTTGCCGGTGGTCTGCATCCCCAGTTTGCGCGCTGAATAGCTGGACAGGAAATAGCCTTCGACACGCCCGGCATCGATCACCTTGCGCGCCTGCACGCGCACGCCTTCGCTGTCAAACGGTGAGCTGCCCTTGCCGCGCAGGATGAACGGGTCTTCCAGCACATCAATGTGTTTGGGCAACACCATCTTGCCGAGCGAGTCGAGCAAAAACGTGCTCTTGCGGTACAGCGCACCGCCGCTGAGGGCCTGCACCAGCGCGCCCAGCAGGCCGGCGGCCAAGGGCGATTCGAACAGCACCGGGCATTCGGTGGTCGGCACCTTGCGCGCGCTCAGGCGGCTCAAGGCGCGCTGCGCGGCGTAGCGGCCGACGTCCTGCGGCGGCGCCAGCTGGCCCGCGTCGCGCATCGAGCTGTACCAAGAGTCGCGCTGCATCTCGCCGTTCTTACCGGGCAGGCTGGCAATCGGCGCCACCGACAGGCTGTGGCGCGAGGTGGCATAACCACCGCGAAAGCCGTGCGTGTGGGCGCTGAAAAAATGGCTTTGCTGCGCCGAGACGCCCGCGCCTTCGCTGTTGGTGATGCGCTTGTGCGTGGCAAACGCCGCCGCTTCGCATTCCAGCGCCATGCGCGCCGCTTCTTCGCTGGTCAAGGCCCAGGGGTGAAACAGGTCCAGATCGCGGTGCGTGTCAGTCGGTGCAATATCTTGCGCGTCGGGCAGGCCCGCCACCGGGTCGGCGGCAGTAAAGCGGGCAATGTCGTAGGCCGCTTGCACAGTCTGCTCGATCGCTGCGGCAGAAAAATCGGACGTGCTGGCATTGCCGCGGCGGTGGCCGAGGTAGACGGTGATGCCCAGCGACTTGTCGCGGTTGCGCTCGACGGTTTCCAACTCGCCCTTGCGCACGCCGACCGACAGGCCGCAGCCCTCGGAGGCCTCGGCACCGGCATCGGTGGCGCCGAGCTTTTTGGCGTGCGCCAGCGCGTGGTCCACGAGTTGTTCAAAAAATGGGCGGGAGTAGCTGAAGCCCGCATCGGCGGTGGTGTGCATTTGATTCATGGCGACGGCTATGATACTTGCCGCAGTGGTTCCCGCCCGGCACGGCTTGGCAACCACACCCCTCTCTTCCCCGGATTTATCCATGTCACGCAAACCCAAAAAAGGCTATTTTGTGCGCGGCCAGTTTGTTGCCGAAGGCAGCGAAATGGACATCGCCCTCAAAGCCGAACTCAAAGGCACGCACGACGCGAGCCGCACCGATATGAAACGCGAAAGCGACGAGCTGCAAGACCTGGGCAAAGCCTTGCTGACCTTGCGTGCTGACCTGCTCAGCGGCATTGGTCTACCCGACAAGCTGCTCGGCGCCTTGATCGAAGCCAAACGCATCAGCAACTTTGAAGGCAAACGCCGCCAGATGCAGTTTGTCGGCAAGCTGATGCGCAAGCTCACCCCGCAGCAAGTGCTGGACACGCGCGCCGCGCTGGAGACCCAGCGCAGCGGCTCGGCCCACGAAAAACTTGCTCTGCATCTGGCCGAGCAGTGGCGCGACCGGCTGATCGGCGAAGACGCCGCCCAGGCCGAATGGATTGCCCACCACCCCGGCAGCGACATCCAGCAGCTGCGCGCGCTGATCCGCCAGGCACGCAAGGATGCGGCCAGCACGCACGAGGCCGCTGTCGCCGAATCCCAAGGCCTGGCACCGCGCAAAAGCCGCGCCTTCCGCGAGCTGTTTGCCCTGGTGCGCGCGCAGTTGAGCGGCGATGCAGCGGCGGCAGAGGAGGCCGCCCAGGCACCGGAAGGCGACGATGAGCACTGAGCCGACCCTGCAGGCCACTGACCGCCCTGACGCCGTCAAGATAGGTATCGTCTCCATCAGCGACCGCGCCAGCAACGGCGTCTATGAAGACCAAGGCCTACCGGCTCTGCAAGACTGGCTGACCCGCGCCCTGCGCAACCCCATCGCCTTTGAAGCGCGGCTGATTCCCGACGAGCAGGCCGGCATCAGCGCCGCGCTGGTGGAGTTAGTGGAGGCTGGTTGCAGCTTGGTGCTGACCACCGGCGGCACCGGCCCCGCCCTGCGTGACGTCACGCCCGAAGCCACGCTGGCCGTGGCCGACAAAGAAATGCCTGGCTTTGGCGAGCAAATGCGCCAGATCAGCCTGCACTTTGTGCCCACCGCCATCCTCTCGCGCCAGGTGGCGGTGATTCGCAGCCAGAGTCTGATCATCAACCTGCCCGGCCAACCCAAGGCGATTGCCGAAACGCTGACCGGCTTGAAAGACGCAGACGGAAAACAGCTGGTGCCCGGCATCTTCGCCGCCGTGCCCTACTGCATCGACCTGATCGGTGGGCCGTATCTGGAAACGCACGACGCGGTCTGCAAAGCGTTTCGGCCCAAGAACGCGGTCCGTGCTCCACGCATGGCACCTTTATAGGCAAAAAATCACTTTCCAATTTGATAGCTAGAACCCCTTGCTACAAATGAATGTGCATATCAAAAGAGTCTGAAAGCATTTGAATACAAGCGCTTGCAGCTCTCTTTTTAGATACGGCATCGACCTGCTCAGCGTTCCCTCTCTGGCTTGGCCATCAGCGCGGTAGCGTGCTGAGGATCACCATCAAGACACCCTGACCCGCGCACGTCGGCCTCAAAAGTGACAAGCAGTCGTGGGGCCGTCCTACACCACCCCCTGAACTTTGTCTGTAAATTTGCACTGCAGCTTATCAATGACTATTGAAGGTCATGGCAAGTAAGAAACTACACGCACAGTTTCATCGTCACGTGCGTTTTTATCTCATTACATACAAGGTTTCCATGAAATATTCATTCCTGCTCGCCGCCCTGATTGCCACGCTCGGTCTGGCCGCTTGCGAAAAAACGGTCGTTACCCCGCCGGTTACCGCACCGGTGGTAGTGGTTCCAGGCCCTGCAGGCCCCGCTGGCGCCCCGGGTGCTACTGGATCGACCGGCTCCACGGTGGCCATTCCCGGCCCCACGGGCGCTACCGGCGCCACGGGTGCAACCGGCGATGAAGGTGCCAAGGGCTCTACGGGCTCCACCGGCGCCACCGGTGATTCGGGTGCAACCGGTTATGACGGTGCCAAGGGCGATACGGGCGCTGATGGCAAAAAGGGCGACACCGTGATCGTCGTTCCCGCCAAGTAATTTCTCGGCATGAGCCGACGGGCGCAGGCGGTTTTCCGCCTGCGCTTTTTTTTGACCAAATGGTAGGGTACCGCTGTGCGCACACTGCAAATGTGCACGGGAGGCTATTTGCCGATCAGCGCGTTGAGCCTATCGGCCTCGAAGTTTTCCTGGCGCGCCGCGTCGTCTGGCTGGGCCGTGCCCGATAGTTTCTCAAGCGCCTGCCACAACAGGGCGATCTGGTGCTCCTGTGCGCCGGCGTTATCGATCAGGCCGCGCAGTGCCTGGCTCAAGGGGTCATCGTTCTGCGTCACACCGTAGGCAGAAAACCCCATCTTGGAGGCCGCCGCCTCACGCCGCGCATCTCCATCGGCCTCGATGATGCGCGCCGGATTACCGACTGCCGTGGCGCCAGCCGGCACCGGTTTGGTGACGACAGCGTTGCTGCCAATCTTGGCGCCGTCGCCCACGGCAAAGCCGCCCAGCACCTGCGCACCAGCGCCGACGATGACGTTTTTGCCCAGCGTCGGATGGCGTTTGGCGCCCTTGTAAAGCGAGGTACCGCCCAGCGTGACGCCGTGGTAGATGGTGCAGCCGGAGCCGATTTCGGCGGTTTCGCCAATCACCACGCCCATGCCATGGTCGATGAAGACGCAACCGGCAATTTGTGCGCCAGGGTGAATTTCAATGCCAGTGAGCCAGCGCGCCATATGCGAGATAAAGCGCCCGGGCCATTTCAGGCCATGCGTCCAGCACCAGTGCGCGCGCCGGTGCAGCACCAGCGCGTGCAGACCGGGGTAGCAGGTCAGCACTTCCCAGCGCGTACGCGCCGCCGGATCGCGCTCAAGAATGCACTGGATGTCGGAACGCAGGCGAGAGAACATGGGCAAATCTGCAAACGGTGCAGCGCAACAAAAAGAAGAAAGGCAGTTTAGTGCTTTGACTGTGCCGTCTGCAGCATGGCTTTGGCAACACCGCGCAGGATGTGGATTTCTTCCGGCGACAGCTGCGCGCGGTTGAACAACTGGTTCAGGCGCGGCATCAGCTTTTTCGGCGCTGCCGGGTCGAGAAAACCAATCGCCGTCAGCGCCTGCTCCCAGTGGGTCAACATGCCGGCGACTTGCGCGGCGTCGGCCAGCGTCGGCTCGGGCGTGGCGCTGTGGACGGCAAAACCACCCAGCGCTTGGCGCCATTCGTAGGCAATCACCTGAATCGCCGCGCCCAAGTTCAGCGAGCCAAAGTGGGGGTCGGTGGGGATTTGCAGCGCGACGTGGCAGCGGTAAACGTCCTCGTTCGACATGCCAAAGCGCTCGCAGCCAAACAGAAAGCCAATGCCGGCCTCGGTAGAATTTTCAGTATTTTCGGCCTCTAACCCTTGGGGTGTCTGCGCTGATAGCTCATTTTTCAAGAGCAAATCAAAGTGCTCGCGCGGCGCGCGCGTCGGTGGACCAAAGTCGCGCGGCGTCATGGCGGTGGCGCACAGGTGGCTGATGCCGTCCAGCGCCTCGTCCAGCGTCTCGACGATGCGGGCGTTCTTCAGCACGTCCAGGGCACCGCTGGCGCGTTGGATGGTTTCTTCGCGCCGCAGCACATTCGGCCAGCGCGGTGCGACTAGCACCAGGTCGTCAAAGCCCATGGTTTTCATGGCGCGCGCGCAGGCGCCGACGTTGCCAGCGTGGCTGGTGTGGATCAATATGAAACGGGTCTTCATCGGGGCAAAGCAGTCAAACAGTACAGCCCGCCATTGTCGCTGCCCCGTGGCGGGGTGAGGCGCAGGTAAAATCACGCCCCATTGCCGCTGCCCGCATCGCCGGGCAGATTCTTTTTGTTCTTACGCCCCAGCGCCACGGCCACCGCCCGGCGCGACCAAGGTCTACAACTTATGTCATCCAACCTGCACCCCATGCTCAACGTGGCCACCAAGGCTGCACGCGCCGCCGGCGCCCTTATCAACCGCGCGGCCCTGGACGTGGAAGCCGTGCGCATTTCGCAAAAGCAGATCAACGACTTTGTCACTGAAGTCGATCACGCCAGCGAAAAAGCCATCATCGAAACCCTGCTCACCGCCTACCCCGGCCACGGCATCCTGGCCGAAGAATCGGGCCAAGAGTACGGCGCCAAAGACTCCGAATTTGTCTGGATCATTGATCCGTTGGATGGCACGACCAACTTTATCCATGGCTTTCCGGCCTACTGCGTCAGCATTGCGCTGGCGGTGCGCGGCAAGATCGAGCAGGCCGTGGTTTACGACCCCTCGCGCAACGACCTGTTCACCGCCACCAAGGGCCGCGGCGCCTACATGAACGAGCGCCGCATCCGCGTCAGCAAACGCACCCGCCTGCAAGAGTGCCTGATCGCCACCGGCTTCCCGTTTCGTCCAGGCGACGACATGCCGACCTACCTGAGTACCATGAGCAGCGTGATGCAGCGCACCGCTGGCGTGCGCCAGTCGGGCTCGGCAGCGCTGGATTTGGCCTATACGGCGGCGGGCTTTACCGATGGCTTCTTCCACAGCGGCCTGCAAATCTGGGACGTGGCGGCGGGCTCGCTGCTGGTCACCGAAGCCGGTGGCCTAGTCGGCAACTTCACTGGTGAAGCCGATTTTCTGGAGCAGCGCGAATGCCTAGCCGCCAGCCCGCGCCTGTACGCCCAACTGGTGCCGCTGCTGAGCAAATACAGCCAATTTGCCAGCGCTGGCGAAAAAGCCGGCCTGCGCCAAGCGGCCACCAGCAACGCCACCCCAGCACCCGAGCGCGCTGATCTGGCAGACAGCACCGCTCTCACACCCGAAGCTGCACTCCGCGCCAGCCTGGCTGGGGACCCAACCAGCGCCGCCAGCGCCACGCCACCTGGCGACGCACTGGTCTAAGCACCGGCGCCCCGCCATCCAAGGCATCCTGCAGGGCTGGCCAACCTGTGCTGGCCCGCCAGCAACCCTGCAGGCGCGGGATGGCCGCATGAATCCGCCCGACACCGGGCCCAACCCAATAGCGCCAAGCCCCTGATGTCCAAGGAAAAAGCCCCGCCCGCCGCCAGCGCCCCTGAGCACACACCCATGATGCAGCAATATTTGCGTCTGAAAGCCGACCACCCGGACACCCTGCTGCTCTACCGCATGGGCGATTTCTACGAGCTGTTCTACGGCGATGCAGAAAAAGCCGCGCAGCTGCTGGACATCACGCTGACGCAGCGCGGCCAGTCGGCCGGGCAGCCGGTGGCGATGGCCGGGGTGCCATTCCATGCGCTGGAAACGTACTTGGCGCGGCTCATCAAGCTGGGCGAATCGGTGGCAATTTGTGAGCAAGTCGGCGAAGTCGGTGCCAGCAAAGGGCCGGTGGAGCGCAAGGTGGTGCGTGTGGTCACGCCCGGCACGCTGACCGATGCGGAACTGCTGTCCGACAAAACCGAAGCGCTGCTGCTGGCCGTGCACCAGGGCCCGCGCGCCCGCTGCGGTCTGGCGTGGATGAGCGTGACGCAAGGCGTGGTGCAGCTGGCCGAATGCGCGCCCGATGCTTTGGGTGCCTGGCTGGCGCGGATTGCCCCGAGCGAGCTGATTTACAGCGCCGGCGTCACTGAGCGCTTTGAGCTGCAACTGCTGGCACTGCGCAAAGCCGGTGCGTTCAACTGCCCGGTCAGCCCGCGACCCGACTGGCAATTTGACAGCCCGCTGGGCGCGCGCAAATTGCTGGAACATTTGGGTGCCGCCAGCCTGCTGGCTTGGGGCGCTCAAGAGATGCCGCAGGCGCACGCCGCCGCCGCTGCGCTGCTGCAATACGCCGAGCACACCCAAGGCCGCGCCCTGAACCACGTCGCCAGCGTGCAGGTGCAGCGCGAGGGCGATTTGATTGATCTACCGGCCAGCACGCGGCGCAACTTGGAGCTGATCAAAACCCTGCGCGGCGAGGAGGCGCCGACGCTGTTTGCGCTGCTCGACACCTGCATGACCGGCATGGGCAGCCGGCTGCTGAAAAGCTGGCTACTGACACCGCAGCGCGACCGCACAGCCGCGCGCGCGCGCCTGTCGGCCACCACCGCACTGCGCGGCGCCGGCAGCGGCGGGCCGTGGCAGGCGCTGCGCGGCGCGCTCAAGGGGGTGGCCGATGTGGAACGCATCACGGCCCGTATCGCACTGCGCCAGGTGCGCCCGCGCGAGCTGGTAGCGCTGGCGCAAACACTACAAAAAACAGAGCTAATAGCGCACGCCCCACAAGGGCTAGAGGCCTATTTGACTCAAATTTTTACCGATTTGCAGCCGCCGACCGCGTGCGCGGCGCTGCTGCAAGGCGCCATCGACCCCGAACCGGCGGCTTTGGTGCGCGACGGCGGTGTGATTGCGCCCGGCTTCGATGCCGAGCTGGATACGCTGCGCGCCATCCAAACCGACTGCGATAGCTTTTTGCTCGACTTAGAGACGCGCGAAAAAGCCCGCACCGGTATCAGCAACCTGCGCGTGCAGTTCAACAAGGTGCACGGCTTCTATATTGAAGTGACGCAGGGCCAGGCCAGCAAGGTGCCCGACGACTACCGCCGCCGCCAGACGCTGAAAAATGCCGAGCGCTTCACCACGCCCGAGCTGAAAGCCTTTGAAGACCAAGCCCTGTCGGCCAACGAGCGCGCGCTGGCGCGGGAGAAGTGGCTGTACGAACAAGTGCTGGACGAGCTGCAACCGCACGTTCCGGCGTTGACCCGCTTGGCGCAGGCGCTGGCGGCGTTGGACGTGCTGGCCTGCTTTGCCGAGCGCTCGCTGACCTTGAACTGGTGCGCGCCGCAGTTTGTAGCCGAGCCGTGCATCGACATCGACGGCGGTCGCCACCCGGTGGTGGAGGCGCGCTTGGCCGAAACATCGAGTGGCGCCTTCATCGCCAACCACACCCGGCTGAACACCAACACGCGGTTGCAAATCATCACCGGGCCGAACATGGGCGGCAAATCGACCTATATGCGCCAAGTCGCGCTGATCGTGTTGCTGGCCAGCATTGGCAGCCATGTGCCGGCCAGCGCCTGCCGCTTGGGGCCGATTGACGCCATCCACACCCGTATTGGCGCAGCGGACGACCTGGCCAATGCGCAATCGACCTTCATGCTGGAGATGACCGAAGCGGCGCAAATTTTGCATTCCGCCACTGCGCACAGCCTGGTGCTGATGGACGAGATTGGCCGCGGCACCAGCACCTTTGACGGGCTGGCGCTGGCCAGCGGCATTGCCATGCACCTGCACGACAAAACCAAGGCCTTCACGCTGTTTGCCACGCACTACTTTGAGCTGACTGAGTTGCCGGCCACGGCGCGCCATGCCGTCAACCTGCACGTGGCGGCGGCAGAATCGGGCGCGGACATTGTGTTTCTGCACGAAATCCAGCCCGGCCCGGCCAGCCGCAGTTACGGCATTCAGGTGGCGAAATTAGCCGGCGTGCCGGCCGCCGTGCTGCACCACGCCCGCCATGCGCTGGCGGCGCTGGAAGAACGCGCCAGCGCCGGGGACGTGCAGATCGATTTGTTTGTCGAGCCGCCAGCGCCCGAGTCTGCCGGCACCAGCCCATTACAAGCCGCGCTGGCCGTCCTGCAGCCTGACACCCTGAGCCCGCGCGAGGCGCTGGACGCGCTGTATCAGCTGAAAAAATTGGCGCAGAGGGGCCTCTGAAGCGGCACCGGCAGAAGCCGCACGCCGCGTACCCGCAAACAGTTCGCCGGCAGAGTCCTTCTGCTTCTAAAATCCAAGAACGCAATTTCTGCGTCAAAGAGTAACAGCATGACCAATGTCCAGCACGAAATCGACGAGCGCACCAACCTCACCAACTCGAACAAGTTCGAGCTCTTGTTGTTTCGTCTGGGCGCTGACAGCGCTCTGGGCCAGTCAGAGCTGTTTGGCATCAACGTGTTCAAGATCCGCGAGATCGTGGCCATGCCCAGCATCACGCCCATCGTCGGCGCCACGCCGCATTCGCTGGGCATCGTCAATTTGCGCGGCCAGGTAATTCCGGTGTTTGACCTGCCTGCCATCGTCGGCTGCACTCCCAAGACGGGGCTGAACATCATGCTGGTCACCGAGTACGCCCGCACCACGCAGGCCTTCGCGGTCGAGTCGGTGGAAGACATCGTGCGGCTGGACTGGAAGCAGGTACTGTCGGCCGACAGCAGCGGCGCCGGACGCAACATGGTCACCAGCATTGCCCGGCTGGACGGCAATGCCGATGGCACGCGTCTGGCGCAGGTGCTGGACGTCGAGGCGATTTTGCAAATGGTATCGCCGTCCGCTACGCCGGAAATGGATGATGAGAGAAAAATAGGGCCCGAACTCAAGCTCAAACCCGGCACCCTCATTTTGGCGGCGGATGATTCTTTTGTCGCCCGCTCGCTGATCGAGCGCGGCCTCAAAGCCATGCATGCGCCGTTTGAAATGACCAAATCCGGCAAGGAAGCCTGGGATCGGCTCAACGCCATCGCCGACGAAGCCGAAGCCGAGGGCAAAACCATCCTGGACAAGGTGTGTCTGGTGCTGACCGATCTGGAAATGCCCGAAATGGATGGTTTCACCCTGACCCGCAACATCAAGCAAAGCCCGCGCTTTAGCAAGCTGCCCGTGGTCATCCATTCCTCCCTCTCCGGCTCGGCCAATGAAGACCATGTGCGCAGCGTTGGTGCCGATGCCTACGTCGCCAAGTTTGTCGCTGAAGACCTGGCCAAGACCATCCGCTCGGTGCTGCCGCACTGAGAACGCCTTCCTTTCAATTTATTCTCTCTTCAAGCCCTGGCTTCGCTGGCCTGCATAGGAGGCCAGCCACTGGGCGCAGACAAATCCAAGTCTTGCGCATGGCCGAGGAGTTGAGGCGCCCTCATTTGCACCCATGACACGGGCTGGAGATCTCGTTGGTGCGCACCATAGTTTGCTAAAGCCTGTCGTCCAAGGGCTCCAATGCCTGCTCCCGCGCATATCTTGCTGTGCGCCCACGCGGGACACAGCAGCGCCAATAAATTTTTTTCTGATGAAAAAGCAATAAGTAATTGCGATAGTTACTTATTCCGTATTTAAATTACAATAAGAATTGATATTTCTCATGGTAATTCGGTCTGTTTTTTGCAAAACCGCCAAGAGGTTGTCGATTCAATTTTCCCGAGGAATACCGGATGTCTTTGCTTGGTCGGGCTTCACGTCGCCAATTTTTGCTGACCCTCTCGGGCTGCGTAGCAGGCATGGTCTCGCCAGCCCATTCGCACGCCTTTGCGAGCGCTGACGTCGCTACCCTTCCCGCCAGCCAGGTGCAGGCGTTCATGGCGGTGTGCAATACCCTGGCCGGTACCGCCATCTCCAATACCCCCTTGGCACGCCAATATCTGGCCGTGCTGGTCGAGCATCTGGAGCCCTCGCAGATCCATGCCTTGCTGGCATTGGCGAAGCTGCCTGCGGGCACCGAAGGCGCCGCCTCGCTACGCAAACCTTTGCGGGAAGTGGTCGAGTTTGCCCTGCAACTGTGGATGAGCGGCATGGTCGGCAACGATCGTGTGCTGGCCTACGTCGAAGCGCCGGTGTGGTCAACCCTCCCGTTTACCAAGCCCCCGGGCGTGTGTGGCGGCGCCTTTGGCTATTGGGCTAACGCGCCGATCTGAAGCACGCCCCCCAATTTCATCTCGTTTTCGACCCGGGCATGCCCGGACCGCAGGCGCTCTCCTGTGAGACCCACACCCATGACCCCTCAGAAACCCCAGAATGAAGTTTTATCGGCCGATGTGATCGTAATCGGCGCTGGCGCTGTCGGCAGCTTCATGGCTTGGCAATTGGCCAGCCAAGGCGCCAAGGTATTGATGATCGAAGCCGGGCCGCGCATCGACCGTGCCACCGCCGTGGGCCATTTCTACGACTCTGCGGTCAAGGGCCCCAACTCGCCCTACCCCAGCGAGGTCTATGCGCCGCATCCCATGCACGCGCACGACTACATGGTGCAGGCCGGGCCCCAAGTCTTTGGTGGCAGCTTTCTGCGTGCGGTGGGTGGCACCACTTGGCACTGGACGGGGTTTGCCACACGCTTTCGGCCCGACGACTTCAAGACCAAAACCTTGTATGGCGTCGGCGAGGACTGGCCGCTGGCCTACGAAGATTTGCTAGACCACTACCTGTTCATCGAGCGCGAATGGGGTACGGCAGGGGACAACGACTTTGATCAGGGTGGGCCACGCCACGGCAAATCATTTCCGTTGCCGCCGGTACCCATGACCTATGCCGACAAGCTGATCCGTGACGCCTTGGCGCCACTCGGCTATTCGGTCGGCCCCTTCAGCCATGCACGCAACTCCGAGCCGTTTGACGGACGTCCGCCTTGCTGCGGCAGTGCCAGTTGCGTGCCGATTTGCCCGGTGGGCGCCAAGTACGATGCCAGTGTGCATGTCGCCAAAGCCGAGGCGGCGGGCGTACAGCTGCTGCCGCAGGCGCTGGTGGAACACATCGAGGTAGGGAGCGATTCCCTGATCCAAGGTCTTCGCATCCGTCACCCAGATGGCAGCCACACCATGGCCCGTGCCAAGCTGTATGTGCTGGCGGCGCATGCCATCGAAACGCCCAATCTGCTACTGCGCTCGGCCCAACCGAATGCGCCTTTGGGTGTGGCCAACCGCAGCGATGCGGTCGGGCGCTATTTGATGGGCCAAGTCGATTTAGACACCCGCGCACTGACCCGCGATCTGCTCTATACCTATCGGGCACCCACCACCACGGGCGGCATTCTGGAGCTGCGCGACGGCCCGGTGCGCAAAGAACACGCCGCCATCGGCACCTCGTTTCTGAACCGTGGCTGGCGCACTGGGCTGGGGCCGATGCAGCGCTCGGCGCATCTGATCAAAGGGGGGCTGCGCGGCAGCGCATTGGCGGCGGCGCTGAACGATCAATGCGCCCGTGAGTTAGCCATCAACAGCTCGGTCGAAATACTGCCGGTGGCCAGTAACCGCATCCAGCCCGATCCCGAACTGCGCGATAGCAGTGGTATGCCGCGCCCTCGGGTGAGTTTCACGGTCGATGATTACAGTCTGCGCGCCATAGATAAAGCACGCCAGCGCCATGATGACATCACCAAAGCACTGGGGTGTACCGACATCATCAGCGACGAGCCTTCGGTGGCGACGGCCATCATTGCCGGCACCGCTCGCATGGGGACGGATGCCGGGCAGTCGGTGGTTGATCCGTGGTGCCGCAGCCATGACCACGCCAATCTGTTCGTCGTCGGAACGGCTAATTTTCCGACGATGCCGATCAACGCCCCAACCTTGACTGCTGTCGCGCTGGGATTGCGTGCCTTGCCCTTGCTGCACAAAGACCTTGTTGCTGGCCGCTTCAACCCTGTTGCCTGATTTATCTGGAGATATCACATGCTCAGACGCTCTTGGCTCCAAGCCTCAGCCCTTGCCTCGATGGTGGCCACGTTACCTATGCGCGCTAAAGCCGCTGTCAAGGCGCACCAATCCGATGCCACGGTCGGAACGGAAGGCTACAAACGCATCGTTCGCTCCATTCGTGATGCCTTTCCTTCGCCTACGCACTCGACATCCGCTGACAGCCGCTTTTCCCGACTCATGGCCTATGCCTTGCTAGAGTATGAAAAGCTGAAATCGCACCGCACTTTCTTGGGTAAGCGCAACGCATTGGACTATGCCGGCGCCCGTAAAGCGCGCGTCAACAAAGACATGGGCGAGATGCGCAGCACCATCCGCGAGACGGCACGCTACCTAGAAGGCCAGTTCACTTGGAGTCATCCGGATGTGCACCGTCTGCATGGCTCGTCCACCTCGGTGTCCATCATTGGGCAGTTGTATGGCTCGCTGGCAGACCCCAATACGGTGTGGGACGACCTGTCGCACAAGGGCGCAGAAGCCGAGGTGCGTGTCTCTGCCATGTGCGCTGCCTTGGTCGGCTACGACCCTGAAAAGGCGCTGGGGTTGTTCACCTTTGGCGGCACCGGCACCACGCTCTACGGCATCAAACTGGGTGCGGAGCGGGCGCAGCCCGGCTTGTTCACCGACGGCATACGACAGCCGCTGCGCGTGTTTGGCTCGGATATGGCGCACTACGCCAAGCTCAGTGCCTGCGCGTGGCTGGGCTTGGGCAGTCAGGCGGCTATTTCAGTGGCAACCGGTGAAGACAACGCCATGGACGTGGTGGCGCTAGAAAAAGCCTTGCGTGCGTGCATTGAAAAAGGGGAACGCATTGCGGCGATTGTGGTGACGATGGGCAGCACGGATGCGTTTGGTGTCGATGACATCGTGGCCGTCAACGCGCTGCGCCAGCGTCTGGCCAAAGAGTATCGGCTTGATTACCTGCCCTACCTCCATGCCGATGCGGTGATTGGCTGGGCCTATTCGGTGTTCAATGACTACGAGTTCGACGCCAATCCGCTGGGTATTCCTGCCGAAGCCCTGCATTCGCTCAAGACGGTGCGTGAGCGTATCCAGCACCTGTCGCTGGCCGATTCGCTGGGCATTGACTTCCACAAGAGCGGCTACACCCCGTACGCATCGAGTCTGTTCTTGGCGGGCGATGCCCAGCTGCTCAACCCGGTGCGCCGCGACAAAGTGGCTATGCCGTATTTGTTCCAGTTTGGTGAATACGACCCCGGTATCTACACCTTGGAGTGTTCGCGTTCTGGCGGCCCGGTGCTGGCGGCGCTGTCGAACCTGATGCTGCTGGGCAAAGATGGTTTTCGGGGTTTATTGAGCCATTGCTTGCAGATGTCGCACTTGCTGCGTGATAAGGCGCGCGGCCTGCCATGGTTGACGGTACTGAACGAAGACAACCATGGTGCTGTGGTCGTGATCCGCGTCTATCCGGACGGGGTGGATGCCGACAGCGCCTACCAAGCTGAGAGAAGCAACGCCGCCCAGCGCACCACCTTGCTTGAACACAATGAGTTCAACAAAGCGGTCTACATGAGTACGCGCGAAGCCGCTGAGTCTGGTGAAAGTCCGGTTTTTGTGCAGACCAACCGTTACCGCGACACCACCTATGGCGAGCCGATTGTGGGCATTAAATTCTTTACGCTGTCGGTTTTTACCGACCCCAAATCCATTGATAACGCTTTGGCCGCATTGATGCAGGCACGCAAAAAAGTATGAAAAATTCTGCATCTCTGCTTCAGCGCCCGCGCTCGTGGGTCGCCCATACCTTGCTCGCTGGTCTGTTCACAGCCTCTCTGCTTGCCCTGCCCCCAGCGTCCATGGCGCGCGAGGTGGCCGCACCGGTTGCGGCGACCACAGTCGTCGCGCAGCCGCTGCAGATACCCAACAGTCTGTTTGTGCTGTCACACCCTATTGGGCAGCAGCGCTTGTTGCAAAGCGACTACCGCCAAGCCTATTGGCCGCTGGCTACTTACTTTGAGACCCAGCGCAACCAAGCCTATTGCTCCGTAGCTACCTCGGTGATTGCACTCAACGCCTTGGGCTTGCCCCGTCCCGTGACAGCGTTGTACCCAGACTTCCCCTTTTTCACACAACAAGACTTCTTTGCCAATGTCGATCGGCGCATCGCCAATCCGGAGGTGGTATCCAAGGAAGGCATGACGCTAGACCAATTGGCGACGGTCTTGGTGCAGTTTCCGGTGGATGTCGAGAAAATTTCTGGGGACGCGCTGGATGCGCCCCAGTTGCGCGAGCTGCTGAAGAAGCATTTACGCGAGCAGGATCGTTTTGTGCTGTTCAACTTCAACCGCCGTTTTATTGGCGAGGTCGGTGGTGGCCACTGGTCGCCGTTGGCGGCCTACCATGAGGCCAGCGATTCGGTGCTGCTGATGGACGTGGCGCGCTACAAATACCCGCCGGTGTGGGTGCCGCTGGCAGACCTGTTGCAGGCGGCCCAAGACCCTGACAGCGTCAGCGGCAAGGCGCGTGGTTTGCTGGTCGTTACCAAGAAGCGTTAGACCATGACCGCGCAGGTGCTTGCTCTGGCGGCGGGTCGAGACCACAGCCTGGTCCTGCGGGCCGGTCAGCGGCTGGTTGGCTGGGGCGGTGACGGCACCGGGCGCTTTCCTGCGCCGGAGGGCGTGTGCTCTGCGCCACCGTCTGACAATAGAGCCGTGTATGTGCCGACTGACGTGCAGTTGCAGCAAATTACGGCCAGTGCCGGCATCAGTCTGGCGCTCGATGTGCAGGGTGCCGCGTATGTTTGGGGAGCCAACCGCGCGGGTTTGGGTGGCCGGCTTTCCTCCATCATGGCGCAGCAGCCCCGGCGGTTGCTGGGTCTGCCAGCCTTGGCGCAACTCAGTGGGAGCGAATTTTTTACCCTCGCCCGTGCCCGCGATGGCCGCCTGTACCACTGGGGGCTGACGCCGGGTTCCGCGCAGGCGCGCAATGTGGCGCCTGTGCGGGTTGCAGCTGTGCCCGCCATCACTGACTGCTGTGCCGGCGCCGGCCATGCGTTGTTGCTCGACGGCCTGCACCGCGTATGGGCTTGGGGCGCCAATGCTGCCGGCCAATTGGGCGCGGGCCACTTGCAGGACTACAGCGCGCCAGCGCTGGTGCCTATGCCGCGCAAGATCGTCGCGCTGGCAGCGGGGGCCAGCCACAGTCTGGCCATTGATGCCCGGGGCCAAGCTTGGGCGTGGGGCAGTAACCAGCACGGGCAGCTGGGCGACGGCAGCGCGCCCTACCGCACTGCGCCGCACCAAGTGTCCTTGCCTGAAGCGGTGACCCACGTGGCGGCAGGCCAGTATGTGTCGTATGCGCTGGGGCGCTCTGGCCGTTTGTACGCTTGGGGCTGGAACGCCCGGGGCCAGCTGGGACAAGGCCACACCGAAGCTTTATCGGGCGTGCAAACCGTGAAGCATTTGCCGGCGCTGAAAAAAATCAGCGCCGGCCAAGGCCATGTGCTTGTCAGCGACGGCTGGCAGGTATGGGCATGGGGAGACAACCGCAACGGCCAACTGGGCCAGATGGCAGCGTACCGGGCGAAGCCCGGCCAGCTTAACGATACAGCCTCTCCCGTAACAACAAAACAAGAAAGCACCACATGAGCCAAGCCTACACACGCCGTGATTTTTTGAACGTCTCTTGGAAGCTCGGTGCCGGCGCTGTTTTGCCCGCTGCACTGGTCGCTTGCGGCGGCAGCAATACCTCGGGCGAGCCGGGAACACCCGAAACTTTTGTGGAGCCGCTGCGCTTAGTGGCGCGCGATGGCGTGCTCGACTACACCTTGCGCATGGTCTATGCAGACCTGCACCTCAATGGCAAGCCGGTGCACTTGCGCACCTACAACGCCATGGTGCCAGCGCCTACCTTGCAGGTGCGCGCCGGTGAGACCTTGCGCATCCGCGTGGTCAATGACCTGCCGCCTAATCCGCAAAGCACCGAGCCCGCAGAGCATTTGCGCTACATGAACAGCGCCAATTTGCACACCCATGGCCTGCATGTGGCACCTGGCTTGGTCGGCGAGAACCTGTATGGCGACTACGTAGTGGATAGCTCCGAGTCTGCGGTACAGCCCGGACAGTCACGCCAGCATCAATACGCCATCGTGGCCGACCATCCAGCCGGTACGTCTTGGTACCACCCGCATTTGCATGGCGCTACCGCAGTGCAAGTGGGCAGTGGCATGGCCGGTGCCATTGTGATCACCGGCCCGCTGGACGACGTGCCCGAAATCGCCGCTGCGCGCGATCGCGTGATGATGTTCCAAGCACCCATCTTTGACGCCCAAGGTAAGCTGGAAAGCTTCTCGCAGGTGGCTAACCCGGATGCCGAGCCAGCCTTTCTGATCAACGGCGTGCGCCGTCCCACCTTGGTTTTGCGTCCGGGCCAGGTCGAGCGCTGGCGCTTGATCAATGCCGGCATTGCCAACTACCTCAATCTGGCATTGGAGAAGCATTCTCTGCACTTGATTGCGCTGGATTCTTGCCCGCGCGCGCAGCCTCAAGTTTTTTCGCCCGATACGGCTGAAGGACTGGTGCTGGCCCCCGGCAACCGGGCCGACATCCTGATCCAAGCCGGTGCACCGGGGCGCTATGTGCTGTCCACCAAGTCTTATGACATGGGTTTCCCCGCACTGCTGGCCGAAGACATCTTGGCCGATATCGTTGTCGAGGGTGTGCCGCTAATGATGGCGCTGCCCGCCAGCCCCTTGCCGGTGCCGGCGGCGCTGAAATCGATCAGTGACGAAGAGCTGGCTGCCCACGGTGGGCTGCGCCGCAACATCGTATTGCGCTCGGTCTTTAACAATAGCGGCGCACCGCTGACAGAAGCACCGGCGATCGATGCCCTCGACTTGCCGCCCGGTGAACTGGGCCAGTGGCAGTATCAAACCGATGCCACTTTTCTGTCCGACACCGCCTTCACCATGGGTGCGGGTGGCAAGTCGGCATCTACCCATCCGCCCATGCCGCAACGCTTGGCACCGTTCCAGTCGCACCGCGCTGTCTGCCAAACCGTAGCGCTCAATAGCGTGGAGGAGTGGACTGTCTACAACATGAATCAGGTGCAGCATCCGTTTCACATCCACATCAACCCCTTTGAGGTGGTGAAAATCAATGGCTTGCCGGTCAAGCCTTTTTGGTCAGACACCATCGGACTGCCGCGCAACGGTACGCCCGAGGCGCCAACATCAGTGACATTTCGCACCCGCTTTACCGATTTTTCAGGGGCTTATGTGATGCACTGCCACATCCTCGCGCACGAAGATATGGGAATGATGCAGATCGTCGAAGTGGTATGAGCGTGCGGGTGCAGCAGCGCCCCCAGACCACCCGGCAGGGCCGGTGGCCTGATGGTTTTTCACATCCTGCCGCTTGGGTTTTGTGCGCTGCGGCTGCCTTGCTCGGCGCGCTCATTTATCAATGGGAGCCGCTCCTGCCCGTGCTGCTGGGTGCTAGTAGTCGGCAGGCTGGCATCTGGCTGACCATGGCCCTGCTGCTGGGGCTGTGGATGATTCCGTCCTTACCACGGATTTTTTCGATCTTGTTGGCCTTGCTGGCCATGCGCCTGTTTGACCTTGCTTCTACTGCCCTGCTACTGACCGGCGCGGTCAGTGATGTGGCGCTGTGGTGGCTGGGTTCCTTTGCTGTGTGCGTAGCGGCGCAGCAGTGTGGATTACTGGGCGTTTTGTGGGCCTACGCGCTGCGCAGCCTACAGACGCCGGGTGTTCAAGGGCTGCGCCCACCCGCCGTGCTGTGGCTGACAATGGTTTTTTCTTTGTTGCCATCGCCCATGCAGGCCAGCCGCTGGACACGTAGTTTTTGTCTAGCGCCGTGGTGCGCATCACCCGCTGTCTCGCGTGATGTGGTCAGTGCGGCGCAGCTGGCGGCACGGCTGGCATGGCTACCCGCCCATCCGGTCAACCTAATGCTTTTGGCACTGCTGCCGATGGGCGGACTAGACCGGTTTGTCCCAGCCCATTGGGTGTTGAGCACTTGGCCTTTACTACTGCTGGCGCTGGTCTATGCCACCTATGCACAGTGGCGGGCACCGCTTGCGCCAGACTTTGCACCCCCGGTGCCAGAGCTTGTGCCAGTGCCGCAAGAAGACCGCTTTGCCATGCAATGCACCGGTGCCATTGCCGTGGTTTTAGTGCTGATGGTGGCGCTGCAGCCATTTCATGGATTCGCGCCCGGTCTCGTATCGCTGTTGGCCATGGTGGCGCTGTTTGCTTTGAAGATTCTGCCCCCTCAGAGCTACCACCGGGGGGTGGACTGGCAACTGTTCGTTATCGCGACAGTGCTGCCGGGGTTGATCGCTAGTTTTGCGGCGGCCCTGCCAGCCTGGAGCCTGGATGCCGGCGGTACATTTTTAGCATTGCCTTTTTTATTTTTTCTGCGCATGGTGCTGCCACCAGGGGTGACGATCGTGGCCGCGCTGGTGCTGGCCGTGTCTTGGTCGTCCACTCATGGACACGATCTGCTCAATACCGCCCTGTCGGTGCTGGTGGCGTTCCATCTGGTTGATTTCATGTTCTGTCGCAACACCGCTGGCTCGGCGGTCACACGCTGGCAACTGGCTTGGAACACTCTGCGCCGCCCTGTGACGTGGGGAACATGCGCTGCGTACTATGCTTGGGCAGGGTGGTATGGATGGTGACGGTACACCTTGGGATGCAGCGCAAGCGCCGTTTTTGGGTGGCCATGGGGGTCGTGGCGATGGTTGCGGCGCTGGCGTGGACGGGGATGCGACGTCCGGCGATTTTGGTATTGCACAGCCAGAGCGAGCGGATTCCGTGGACTCGGGGCGTGGATGCCGGGATTGACCGTGTCATTGACCAAAACAGTGGCATCCGCCTGCAACGCATTTATTTCTCTGCGCATAACCAAGAGCAGGCGGTCACGCAGATGACCGAAGTCCGCCGCTTCATTGCCCGCTGGCGGCCCGATGTGATCTTGGCGGTAGATGATCTCGCGCAAGCGCAAGTGGGCGCTGCTTATCTGGCCAAAGGCACGCCGCAGATTGTTTATAGCGGTATCGAAGACCAAGAGCGAACACTGTCACACAGTGCCATGCCCCAGGTTCGAGGAATTGCCGAGCGCACGCCTTGGCCGATTGTTGAGCGCACTCTGTTGCAGCTCGCAGAACTCAGCAGCGTGCAGGCAGCCAGTTCGGGCCCGTTTAAGCCTCAACGCATTGCGCTGCTCTCGGACACCGGTTCAGCGGCAGAAGAAGAGGCCAGAGGCTTCGCCGCGCATGTTTGGCAGGCGGCGCAACCTGTCGGAGCGTGGCGCTGCACCACCTTAGAACAATGGCAGCAAGCGCTGGATGAAATTGCCCAGCAGGCCGATGTGGTGGTTATTGGTGACTATCGCAACCTTGCCGGGCCCGAGGGTTTGTCCCGCGCTGCGTGGAGACAGCTGTTGGCCAACACGGTGTTGGCGCGCCTACAGCTGCCGATGACGGCGTTGTCGGCCTATGCCGTGTCTGACGGCATACCGATGGGCATCCTGCCATCGCCCATCGAGCAAGGCGAGGTAGCAGCCCAAATGGCGCTGCATATCTCCCGAGAAGGTGCCTCTCCTGCGGCGCTGCCAGAGCACCAGAAACACCTGCTGACGCAAGACTTCGCGCTGATTTTGAATCCGCAGCAAATGCAACGGCGCCATCTCTCCTTGGGTGCCATGGATACCTACTACGCACGTATTTCTGGCCGTTTGATCGGCAGCGGCACGCCATGACTCTGCCACTGCGCGAGCATCCTTTATGGCGGCACATCGACCGCTCCAGCGGTTATTTACTGGAAACGATGGCGCGGGCCGTGGTCTGGCAGGACACATCCGAGCTGGCACGCATGGCGCAAGACAGCGTGGTGTTGGGCTGGACGCGCGACGGACAAGCCCTCACCTTGGTGGCAGCGCTGCAACTGGAGTGGACTGCGCCGCCGCTACTGCCCGCCGGAGCCGGCTCAGGGTGGCTGATTCCCAGCGATCCCCTGCGGGTGCTGCTACAGGATCAGGAGGCTTGCCGTGCGTACCTAGAGTGCGCGCCAGCACCCGCTGAAATGACCGCCAGCGCCCTTGCCCTGTCGGCACGCGAAGTCTGGGGCTGGCTGCTGGCCTTGGGGTTGCCGGTCTTGGCCATGCTGCTACTTGGCGGGCGCGGCGACACGCTGGCACAGTGGTTGCTATTTTTGTCGGCCATCAGCGCCGGCTTGTGCGTGTGGGTGCTGGGCTTGGCACCGCCGTTTGTTGGTGCCCTGCTGGCGCTGCTGTTGATGATGGCGGTCAGCCACTTGCCGCCTGCGCAGGCGCTGGCAGGGTTTGGCAGCGGTAGCTTTTTCTTGCTGCTTGGCATGTTTGGTATCAGTTCTGCGGTGCAGCACAGCGGACTAATGGAGCGCCTTTTGAGTGTGCTGCTACGGCGTTTTTCGCACACTACGCGGATGTTGCAAGCATGTCTGGTGCTGGTGGGCGCGGTGATGACCTTGTTCATTCCGAGCACTGCTGGGCGATTACAACTGGTAGCGCCGATGGTCAAGGTGCTGGCGCACCCCGGCAACAGCGCGGTGCTGGCCTTTGCCGCTTTGTCGGGCAGCACCTTGTTTTCCACCGCATTTTTGCTGGGCAATCCGGCCAATTTCATCGTGCTGGGCATCCTGCCAGAGCACTGGCAGCCGCATGTCAACTGGCTCACTTGGTTCCAGTGTGCCGCTGTGTACACGCTGGTGATGGGGGTTTGTTTGGCGTTGGGACTGGTGGGCCGAGCGGGTCAACGCCCCCAAGATACCGGTGCCGGCGCATGGAAGCCCACCGTCCTGCCACGCTTCTCTTCCGCCGAAGCCATCACGGCCGTGGCATTGGCCTGCCTCACGCTGGGTGTAGCGCTGGGCAACGTTCACCACATTGAAACGGCTTGGTTGGCGCTCTTCGTGCTGCTGTTGCTACTGGCGACAGGTGTGCTTTCTGTCGACCGGTTGCACAAGGATATCCATTGGCCGATTCTGATTTATTTGCTGTGTACCGTAGGTTTTGCACGCAGCTTTTCCCATATGGGCATACAGGAATGGATCGCCGGAAATATGGGACTGCTAGAGCAGCTGATGCGTGAAGCGCAGGTGGCCTTTCTACTGCTGCTGGCTATCGCGGTGGTGCTGTTGCGGCTGGTGTTGCCGGCGCTGGTGTGCATCACCACACTGTGTGCGGTGTTGCTGCCTTTGGCGGATACCCATGGCATGAACCCGCTGGTGGTCGGATTTGTAGTGCTGACCGCCAGTGAAATATGGTTTTTTCCGCACCAGAGTACAGACTACATCCTGTTTCGCGAATCCCTGAATATGCCGCAGAGCCAGAGTGCTGGGATGCTGCGCAGCAACGCCCGCATTCAAGTCTGTCGCCTTTTGGCCTTGGTGGTATCGATTCCCTACTGGTATCACTTGGGGTATTTGCAATGAGCCGCACCCTGCGTTGGGCCTGGGTCGCGCTGTTTTTGCTGCTGGCGATGGGGGCGGTGGTGACCAATATGAACAGCCGCCGGATTTTGGTCTTGCACGAGGGCGCAGCCGACAGTGCGGCAGTGCGCGCCTTTGGCCAAGGGGTGGGCTCCATGTTGGGACAAGTCTCTCACCTCAAACTGCGCCAGCAATATCTGGGCTTTGACCTTGGGGTGTGCCACCGCGTGCTGGATCAACTACGGGCTTTTGATCCTGACGCAGTGATCGCCGAAGGGCTGAAGGCGCGCCAATGTCTTGATAGCCAAACCGCGCAAGCACAGCCCATCGTGGTGTCGATGCCGGAGACACCCTCTTTGAGGATCGATCAGGGCAGTTATGTGGCCGCGTGGGCCAAGGTCTTGGCGGACATCGCCCCCCCAGGCGGCCTGCTGCTGGCGCTGCCTGGGGACGACCAGGAAGGGCAGCTGGAATACCGCTTACTGGGGGATGCCGCCCGAAGAGTGGGTTTGCGCATCCAGTCTTTGGGGCAGGCAGTGGTTTTAGAGCCCCGTGTACTGGCGAATGCTGTCCGCCTGGCTGCACCGGACATGGTGTTCGTCGGCCGCACGCTGGGGGCACAACTGGGGGCACAACACAAGGACACACAGGACAAACCCCAAACAGGCCTGTTGCAGGCACTGCGGCGATCCACACCGAACCCAATTCTGGCCTCCCGACTTGAAAGCCTGGAACTGGGCGCTGACCTGGTGTTACTACAGGCTCCCGAGCAGCGAGGCGAGTTGCTGGCGCAGGCCACACTGGCAGCGCTGGCGCGCGGTACAGCTGCGCTACCTGAGCCCACGCCACCCTATGAGATGGCGGTGGGCTTGCGCCAGGATTTCGTGGCGCGCCAGCACCATGCCTTGCCGTCCTTTTACGTACTCAGTGCGCGACTGGCCGGCTTTTTGACCGGACCTTGAATGCCTAAAAAGCCGCAAGCGCTGTACCAGCAAGCGCGAGCAGCTATCAAAAAAGACTACAAATCCTGCGCTATCGGCGCCAGCTTACCCAGCATGAAACCAATGAACGGCGCCACACAGCCGATGTGGCTTGACGGCGTGGCAGGGCAGTCGGTCAGGCTGACCAGCTCTCCTGCGCCTTGTGCCTGCATGGCAGCCAGGGTACTGGTGGAACTGGCGTAGGGCACGGTGCGGTCGTCCCGGCCGTGGTAGAGGTACACTGGCGCCTGCGGGCGCCAGTCGTGCACATTGCTGATGCGGGCGGTGGCGGCCACGTTATCCGCCAGAAAATTGTCCAGAAACAGCGGATCGATCACGGT
The DNA here is from genome assembly GCF_000688255.1 of Simplicispira psychrophila DSM 11588. Lineage (GTDB taxonomy): Bacteria > Pseudomonadota > Gammaproteobacteria > Burkholderiales > Burkholderiaceae_C > Simplicispira > Simplicispira psychrophila. The sequence goes on from NZ_JHYS01000007.1 coordinate 113,310, forward strand.
ATCGGCATCGTCCGGCAGGAGCTCCCTGAGCAGTGCACGGCGCACTTCGCGTTGTGCGCTGCCGCCCAGATAGCGCAGAAAACCCGGGTTGATGAGCGCTCCCACCAAGGAATTTTCTTTGCGCACAATATTAATCAGGCTGTCGAGCGTGACTTGCACGTTATAGGGGCCAGCACCGGGGACTGCGGCACGCAGTTGCTGCAAGTGCACCGAGTTGTTCATCTGCAGGGCACGGTGCGCTGCCATGGTGGCGTAGCCGCCTTCGGAGTAGCCGGTCAGAAACAGCTGCTGGTTATCGACCACTCCCTCTTGGCTGCGCCAGGTTTTGGCGGCCGTCAGAAAGTCTACGACCGACGCCGCCATGGGTGCTGACTGCAGGTAGGGATGTGGTGTGCCCTTGCTGACGCCATAACCGACGTAATCGGGCGCCAGCACGATGTAGCCCAGCGAGGCCATCACTACGGCTACTTCAGAGGCCACAGCGTTGTTGCTGGGAGTTTCGGCATCGCGAAAGATAGTGCCGTGCTGGTAGGACAGCAGCGGGCTTTTGGCGCCAGCGGGCTTCACAGGCACGCTAACCAGCCCCGAGGCGCGCACCGCTTGCCCCTGCGCACCAATGGTGAGGTATTCCAGCCGGTACGAAGTGACGGCGTAGCGCGGCTGCAGACCTTGCACGAGCGACTCCTTATCTGCCACGGCAGCACTGATGTCGGCTTGCGCAATGGTGCCCAGCAGGGTCGCCGCCTGCAGCGTGCCCTGGCTATTTGGATCGGACGGCTGTACGGGCGTATTGCCACCACCATCGTTGCCAGCATTACCGCTGCTGTCCTGCGCTTTATCGCCACCGCCGCAGGCCGCCAAAGAAAAAACCAGTATCGCCACGCCTGTCAGACGAGCACAGTGAGATGAAAAATTGCGCACCACAGGTACCTCCAATGAGAAGCGCAATGATAGTAAGAATATGCGGCTGCGCCAGCCTGTCGCGCAGGAGCAGGCCGGCACCCGGCGGGGCGTACATACTTGCGCCTTTGCAAAAGGCACGCGCCAGCAGACCGGTAGCTGCAGGCCTCCCGTTTTTCATGACCAAAATTGTTTTCGCACATGGCAACAGCTTTCCTGGCGCCACCTACAGCGTGTTGTTTGAGCATTTGCACCAGCGCGGCTTTACGGTCAGCGCGGTCGATCGCTTTGGCCACGATCCGCAGTACCCGGTGACCAGCAACTGGCCGCATCTGGTGCAGCAGTTGGCTGACTTCACCCGCCAGCAGGTGCAAGAGACCGGGGAGCCAGTGTTTCTGGTGGGCCATTCGTTGGGCGGTATTTTGAGCGTGATGGCGGCGGCGCAGCACCCACAAGGGGTACGCGGCGTGCTGATGCTGGACTCGCCGCTGGTCAGCGGCTGGCGTGCCACCACGGTGGGCATGGCCAAAAGCACGCGCATCGTCAGTGCCGTCTCACCCGGACGCGTGAGCCGCCAGCGCCGCATCAGCTGGGCCAGCACGGAAGAGGCGCTGGAACATTTTCGCAAAAAGAAGGCTTTTGCCCGCTGGGATGCGCAGATGCTGCGCGACTACGTGACGCACGGCCTGCACGATGAAGAGGGACGGCGCGTACTGCGCTTTGACCGCGCCGTCGAAACCGCCATCTACAACACGCTGCCGCACAACTTGGACGCCCTGCTGCGCCAGCACCCGCTGCGCTGTCCAGCCAGTTTTATTGGCGGACGCGCTTCGGTAGAGATGCGCCAGGTGGGCATGGCGCTGACGCAGCGCGTGACCGGCGGGCGGATCATGATGCTCGACGGCACGCATTTATTCCCGATGGAGCAGCCGCGGACCACGGCAGCGGCCATCGAGGCCGCGCTGCTCAATCTATCAACGCTGGCGCCGACAACCGCCTGAGCCATAGAAAACCGCTCTCAACGGCAGCAGCGGTACGCCACGCCGACCAAGACGCCGTAGTTGGTGGCGCGCTGCGTGAGCGGGCTGCGGCGCGCGTCGCCGCGCAATTGCGATACCCCGGCATTGGCAAACACCACCCAACGCCGGCTCAGTGCGGTCATCACGTCCAGCCCCATATCGACGTTGTAGAGACCTGCAGCCGGAGCAAAAGGAGACAACGGGCTGGTGCCGACAGCCGACGCCGGCACACCGAAATGACTGCGCATATAGGTACTATTGGCAAAGGCTGCGCCCAAGCCCACGCCGACCGTGGTCTGCGGCGTCAGATCCAACGCATAGCGCAGGCTGGTGTTCAGCTGCGCACCGCCCGAACGCCCGAGCAGGTCTTGCGACAGGCCGGCATTGACCGACCAGCGCTCGCTGAGTGCATAGCCGGCGCTGATGCGTCCGCGCAGCGTCGAGCGCACCTCGGGCAAGCCCTGCAGCAGGGGATCATCGGAGTTGCTGCGACCCCCATCGATACGCACCGAGGTGCTCAGATGGAAGCGCGCGCGCTCGACCAACAGGGCGCTGGCGCCCGAGCCACGGTCATCAAAACCGTGATTCAGAACCGCGTTGCCGCGCGAAGAGCTAAACCGAAAACGCCCGTACTGCAGCGACAGCACCGGGCGCAGGTACGATTTGTGATCGTTGCTACCGACGTAGGTAGGGCTCCAGCCATACGCCATACCGAGCGCATAGTGGTGCGCGGAGGCGGCAGGAGTCAATGCTGCCGGCGCCTCTGGGGCCGCCGCCGATGCGGGCACAGAGGTGTCCACATCCCGGAAGGCGGCCTGTGGCTGCGGCTCTTGCACTTCGCGCGGCTGTTGCTGCGCTTGCACAGGGCAAGCCAAAGTCAGCCCCAGGAGCCAGGGAACGTAGCGGGCGGCACCGATGTCCTTGGTGCCCAAGCGTTGATGGAAGTAGCGAGCAGCTTTCATGGGGGCAGGCAGCTTTCATACGTGGGTTGATCAATCCGCCCAGCGCACCATGCCGGTCCAGGCGGTGAACAACACCACCACGCCAAACGCGATGCGATAGTAAGCAAAGGCGGCAAAACTGTGCGTGCTGATGTAGCGCAGCAGCCAGCGCACGCACAGCCAGGCACTCAGGAACGAAAACAGCAGGCCGACGGCAAACAGCGGCAGATCAGCGGCCGCCAGCAGGGCGCGTTCTTTGTACAAGCTGTAGACCCCGGCGCCAATCAGCGTCGGAATGGCGAGAAAGAACGAGTAGTCGGTAGCCGCCTTGCGCGACAGGCCCAGCACCATGCCGCCAATGATGGTGGCGCCGCTGCGGCTGGTACCGGGCACCATGGCCAGGCACTGCGCCAAGCCGACCTTGAGTGCATCCAGCACGGTCATATCTTCCACCTCCTGCACACGCACTGCCGTCGCCGGACGCCGCTCAGCCCACAAAATGATGAAGCCGCCCAGGATGAAAGTGCTGGCCACCACCACCGGCGTGAACAAATGCTCCTTGATGGCCTTGCCAAACAGCAGACCCAGCACCACGGCGGGCAAAAAGCCCACCAGCACATTCAGTGCAAAACGCTGCGCTTGGCGCTCGGTCGGCAGCGCTACCAGCGTGGCGCGGATTTTTTGCCAATACACCAGGATGACGGCAAAAATGGCGCCGGTCTGGATGGCGATATCAAACACCTTGGCCTTGGCATCGTCAAAGCCGAGCAGGGAGCCGGCCAAAATCAGGTGTCCGGTGGAAGAAATAGGCAAAAACTCGGTCAGACCTTCAACCACGCCCATGATGGCGGCCTTGACCAGCAAAACAATATCCACGCGTACCTCTGCTTGATGTCGATGAAAGGAGGTAATTATCCTTGCGCGCACAGCGCCAGCTAGGTCACCAGCGCAGCTTTCTCCCGTGTCGGCACCACGATCAGATAGCAGCTGTGGTTGCCCACCGTGTCCAGCGACAACCATTCATTGGTATGCCACTGAATAGCACCACGTGCCTGGGCTTGCGCCAGTGCCTCGGGCGCATCGGCAGCGCACACCATGAACTCATGCACTCGCCCGGCGCGCCGCAAGGTCACGTTGATGCTTGGCCAGTGCGACGGCAGGTGTGGACTGAAGCAGACCTGGTTATCGCGCACATGCAAGCCGCATATCGATTCGACCGCAGCGCGGTACATCCATGCCGCCGAGCCGGTATACCAACTCCAGCCACCGCGCCCGACATAAGGCGCGTGGGTATAGACATCGGCGGCCATGACGTAGGGCTCCAACCCATAGACCGGCCCCTGCAGCGGGTCAGCACTGCGGTGTGCGGCACTGAGCTGCGTGAAGGTGCGGTAGGCACCATCGCCATCGCCCAGACGGGCTTGGGCCATGAGCTTCCAGACGCCGCCATGGGAATACTGGCCACCGTTTTCGCGCACACCAGGTGGGTAGGCTTGAATGTAGCCAGCGTTTGGCGCCGCGTCTTGCAGCGGCGGATCCAGCAGGCGATTCAGACCGTGCACCTCGTCTACCAGCAGGTGCGCTGCGGACTCCATGGCCGTGCGCTGGTGCTCAGGGCTGGCTACATTCGCCAGCACGCTCCAAGCCTGCGCAATCAGGTCGATGCGGCACTCGGCGGCGCTGTGCGTGCCCAGGGGTGTACCGTCATCAAAAAAGGCCCGCTTAAACCATGCACCGTCCCAGCCTTCAGTGAGCAGCGCATTGCGCCAGCCCTGCACCGCCACGTCCCAGCGCACCGTGCGCTCCAAATCATCGCGTCCCAGCGCCAGTGGCATGAAGTCTTGCACCACCTGGCACAGGAACATACACAGCCACACCGATTCGCCGCGCCCCTGCTCGCCAACGCGGCTCATGCCGTCATTCCAGTCGCCACTGCCGATCAACGGCAGACCATGCACACCCACGGTCAAGCTACGCTCCAGAGTGCGCGCGCAGTGTTCATACAGGGTGGCCGATTGGATGCTGATCTGCGGCACGTAGTAAGCGTCCTGGGTGTCGGGTGGGATCGGCGCTCCTTCCAGAAAGGGCACTGCTTCGTCCAGCACCGCCGTGTCGCCGGTGATGTCGATGTAGCGCGCCGTGGCATAAGGTAGCCACAGCAGGTCGTCCGAGCAGTGCGTGCGCACCCCCGCCCCCGTAGGCTCGTGCCACCAATGCTGCACATCGCCCTCCTGAAACTGGCGCGACGCCGCCAGCAGCAGTTGCTGGCGCAGCAGGTGCGGCGCGGCCAGCGCCAGCGCCATGGTGTCCTGCAACTGGTCGCGAAAACCAAACGCCCCACCCGCTTGGTAAAAACCGGCGCGTGCCCACAAGCGACATGCCACCGTCTGGTAGAGCAGCCAGCGGTTGGTCAGGGCGTCAAACAGCGGGTCCGGCGTCTGCACCGTCACGGCCTCCAGCAATTCATTCCAGTGCGCCAGCACCGCACTTTCGCGTTCCTGGGCACTCTCCGCCAAACACATACTGGCCAATGCCAGTGCCTCCGCACGGGTAGCGCCATGGCCGAGGACAAAAACACATGCCGCTTGCCCGCCGCCCGGCACCAGGAGCTTGACGGAAGCCGCAGCACACGGATCCAGCCCGGCAATAGCCTGGGCGCCCAGATGGTCAGGGATGACCCGCTGGCCGCTGGGGTCAAACAGCTCGCGCCGGTCGCACGTCCAGTCTCGCAAATGGGCATCCGGCGCGCCTTCGCGCCACACCATCAGGAACGCCGTATTGCCCCCCATGGCACCCTGGTCATCAGACTGCGTGGCCAGCAGCACATCGCCCGCCAGAGCATCCCCACCGGGCGCTGGCACGGCGACAAAAGCCGCGCGCACCGATTGCCGGTCCAGACGCTGCGCCCCCATGACCCACTCCAGCAGACCGATGGCACGCAGGTTTACTGCGCGTCCGCCCTGGTTTTGCACGGCAATGCGCACCTGCTTGAGCGCCTGCGCGGCATCCACACACCAGGTGGCGCTGACCTCCAGATCGCCGCGCCGGTGGCGCAGCGTGGTACTGCCCTGGCGATGTTCGACGGTGTAGGCAGCATCGGCACAACCCGCCCCCGGCCCAATGTTCCAGATCTCACGCGTGCGCAGGTCCTGCAGCCAGAAGCATTCACCGCCGGTGTCGGCCACCGGGTCATTGGTCCAGACAGTGAGCTGGTTGAGCCGGCTGTTACCAGCCCAGCTGTAGCCGGCACCGGCCTCGGAGATATGCGCACCAAAACCGGCATTGGCCAACACATTGATCCACGGACGCGGCGGCCGGCAGGTGGGTGACACCTGAAAAGAATAGGCTCCGCTGGCCACATCAAATTGTCCTACCGCAGCACTGCCACTGGCGGCGGGGCGCAGCGGTGGAAATATCGACACGGCTTGCTCGGTCCGCGCACCCAGACTGTCGTCATGCCACTGCACCAGCTCGCCCACATGCGCGGACAGCGCTCGACCATCGGCGTGCAGATAAATGCGCGCCATCATGTTCAGGGCCACTTGCTCGGGTGGCGTGATGTCGGTGACATACAGCACATGCAGCCCACAGGCACGCGCCGGCGCGCTGCTCATGTCGCTGGCATAGCGCTCGCTCAGGGCACGCAATTCCAGTTGTACCGGCATCGAATAAGACCACGGCTCGGTATTGAGAATCACCAGATCGCACAGCACACCGCCCCAAGACCACAGGCGCAGCGCCTGCAGCAAAGAGCGCACTGGGCGCAAATCGTGCACCGCACCGACACTGATGATGATCAGCGGACGCTCGCCAGACAGCCCGAAACGCCACAGCACGCGTCGATCAAACACGGCATGGAACTGGTCCACGGCACTGTACGCAAAAGGCCGCGCGTGCAGCAAAGTCAACAGCGTGGTCAGGGTCTGGATGGCGTTGCGCTCTGCCAGGGTCAGGCCCAACTCACGCATCCGCACACTGGCAAAGGTGGCAGACATGATGGTGGAACGCTCGATCACAGCCGGCTGGCGGTAGCGATCAACCAGGGTTTCAAGTGCATCGCGGCTGCGCGCTACAGCGCTGGCCAGCGTGATCTGCACGCTGGCCAGCGCCGGAATGGTGATGCCCACGGACAACGAGGCCACTGGATCGAGTCCGGTGGCGCGCTCGGCTTTTTCTAGTCCGGCATCGTCGTAGTACGCCAACGGGTGCGCGGCGTCGTGGTTGCGCCCCAACCACAGAGCGCGGTCGGTCTGTGCCTGCACTTTGGTCAGGACATAGTTGGTGTGGGCAATGAAATGAACCGCGTGCAGCGGCTCCTGTCGCTCCAGATGGGGCTTACGCACAAAATACAGCGCCTGATTGGCGCTGTCCCATTCAGCGTGCACAAACAGGTTGGCAAATGCCGGGTGTGATTCATCAGCCCGTGCATCGAGCAAGGAAACCTCCCAAAGCGACAACACATCCAGCGTGATGGGCTGATCTGAAAGGTTCCATAACTCGACCTTGCGCAGTTCAATGTCATCCTCGGGACTGACCCATACCGTGCAGCAACTGCGCAGGTCAGGCCACTGGGCGTGCAGGCTGAGGTGGTCACTGTGAAAAGTGGCGCTGTAGTGGGCATGGGCATCGGGAGCCGGGTGCTGGGTCAGTGACACCGGCGTGGACGCAACGCCCGCCGAATGCCGCCGCAGATAAAAAAATGTACCGTAAGCATCGCGCAACGCATCATCGCGCCAGCGCGAGAGATCGGCACCCTCAAAGCGACTCCAGCCGGCCCCATTGGCACGCAGCGACACGCTGTAGCGGTTGTTGGACATCAGCAAGGTGGGCTGCAAGCCCTGCGCGCCGGGCAACGCATCGCGTGCAGCCGCCGCATCCGGCTGCTCAGGACGCCGCCGCCGCAGGGGTTCAGGGGCCACCAAGCGCGAAACCTCTCGCGGCACGCGCTCTTGCAACAAGAACTCGATCGCCTCCAGTCGTCCCTGGCCCATGGCCCAGCGCCGCGGCGCGCCACCGAGCAGCACATTGGCCAGTGCCACGATGGACATGCCTTGGTGGTGCGACATGAAGGTATCCACTCGGATAAAGGTGCTTCCTTCCACTTGCCGCTCGGGCGTGAAGTCCAGTGCCTCGATAAAACCCATTTCACCGCGCGCCTGCAGACGCTCCAACCAGCGCAGGTTTTCAGCGGCGCGGCCGGTATCAAACATGGCGGCCAGCACACTGGCGTAAGGCGCCACCACCAGCTCATCGGGCGGCGTGCGGCGCAAGGCCAGTCGCGGCACCCCCTGCGGAGCGTACTGGTAGGCCAACGTCTGGTCACTGGCAGCGTAAGCCGACTCGGAAATGCCCCAGGGCACGCGGTGCTGGCGCGCAAACGCCTGTTGCTCATCCACTGCCGTGCGCGCAGCACGCTCCAGCGCACTACCAACCGGCTCGGCCACCACCAGTGCCGGCATCAAATACTCGAACATCGAACCCGACCACGAGCGCAGGCCGACACGGCTGTCCATGGCATAGAAAGGCCGGCCCAGGGCTGCCCAGTGCGTCACCGGCACATCGCCCTTGGCAATGCCCCACAAGCTAGCCAAGCGTGCCTCAGAGGCCAGCAAGTCATAAAAACTTTTGTCCAGTTCAGCCCCATCCACCCGGTAACCAATATGAAACAGACGCCGGCGCGCGTCGTACAAAAAATCAAACTCCGGCTCCATGGCCCAGTGCTGCAGCTGGTCAGCCAGGCGCTGCACCCGTTGCAGGGACTCGCCTTGGCACAGCCCAGCAGGCCCGTTGATCAACTCTTGGCAGGCGCCCACCACGGCCACCAAGTGGCCGCACAAGTTGCCGCTGTCCACGGTAGAGACATACGCCGGGGCCAGCGTCTGCAGGGTTTGCGTGTCATACCAGTTCAAAAAATGCCCGCGGTGGCGCGCCAGCAGCGCCATGGTGGCGACGGTGTGCTCGCAGCGCTGCAAAAATTCCTCGGTTGTGATCCAGCCAAAGCGGCGTGCGCAGGCCACGGACAGCAGATACAGGCCCATATTGGTCGGCGAAGTCCGCTCGGCCACTATCTCATGGGGCGTCATTTGCACGTTATCAGGCGGCAAATGCCGGCTTTGCGGGCCAACGTGGCGGGAGAAAAATTCCCAGGTGTCGCGTGCCACACCGAGCAGGTATTCGCGGTCGCGAGTGCTGGGCACCGCATCACCACCGTACTGCCAAGCGCGGCTAGCCCACCAGATCCAGACTGGCGTGGCGGCCCACAGGGCACACACAGCCACCGCCAGCACCGGCCAGCGCGTCCCAGCCCACCACCAGAGCGCTCCTAGCAGGACAGCGGCCAGAGTGGGCGGCGCATGGCGCATCGCCAAGCCGGTCAGACCGGGTTGTGCGACCCGCTGCGCACTGGCAGCGGTCGTCCAGCGCAGCAAGCCGCGCCGACTGACCAGCGTGCGCCACAGGGCGGTAGTGATGGCCCCCATCAGCAACAGTCCTTGCTGCAGCAAAACCAGCAAACCAAATAAGGTACTGCCCAGCGCGCGGACCACATCGGCCAGTGCCTGGCGGTAAAAATGCTCCAGCGCCACATCATCTCGGCCCGGGGCCAGGCCAGCCAGAGCGCCCAGCAGCGGTCCGGCGCCCAGCGCCGCCACCACCAGTGCCAGTGCCAGCCCCGGTGACAGTGTGGCGCTGGCCAGACAGACTGCGATCAACGCCACCGACATCGGCGCCACCAGTGAGCGGCGCAGGTTGTCCAGCATCTTCCAGCGGTTGATGCCGGACAAATGGAAACTGCGCCAGCGCAGCAGCACCGGCCACAGCTGCCAGTCACCGCGTGTCCAGCGGTGAATCCGGGACGAGGCTACATCAGCGTGCATGGGCGCGTCTTCCATTAGCGTGATGTCTGTCACCACAGCGCAGCGCGCCAGCGCGCCTTCCAGCAAATCGTGGCTCAGGATTTGCTCTTGGGGCAGACGCCCGGACAACACCGCGTGCATGGCCGCGACGTGCAGCAACCCCTTGCCACTGAATGAGCCCTCGGCAAACACATCCTGATAAACCTCGGACGTGGCTGCACTGTAAGAGTCAATACCGCTTTGGCCGCCAAAGAACCAGTGAAACGGCGTTGCTGTTTGCGGGCTAGGCAGAGGCGTGGTGATGCGCGGCTGCAAGATGGTGTAGCCCGACAGCACCCGGCGGCGCAGCGTATCCAGGCAAGGTAGGTTCAAAGGGTGTGCCGCCACGCCCACCAGCGCGCGCAACGATCCAGGCGGCAGCACAGTATCACTGTCGAGGGTGACAACATACAGCGTGCCAGCAGCCGGGCGCGAATGCACGCCCAAATCGATAAAGGGCGAAGCAGAGGTGGGCTCAGCCAAAACGCCCAGCAACTGCTCCAACTTGCCACGCTTGCGCTCCCAGCCCATCCAGCACTGTTCAGAGTCCGACCAGATGCGCTCGCGGTGCAGGAGCAAAAAACGCCGCTCTGGTCTCCAGGCGGCGCTGGGTGTACCCGGTGCGCTGCGTGGGTAGCGGGCTTCCAGCGCGTCCAGCGCAGCCAGGGTCTGCGCCACCAGGGCCGTATCGCCCTCCCTATGGGCCGCTTGGGCATCGGCGAAATCGGTTAACAAGGCAAACTGCGCCTGATCCTCAGGGTTGGCCAAGAAGTGCAACTCCAGCTGACGCACCAAACCGGACATGGTGGCAGGGTCGGTCAACATGGCAGGCACCACGACCAGCACGCGGTGCTGCGGTGGTATCCCAGCGGCCAGCGCCAGACGTGGCAGGCGCTGGGGCTCCACAGACTCACTGATCAAGCGGTGCAGCACTGCAATCACGGCCTCGCTGGCTGGCCAAACCGCCAGGAACGCTAGCACCCACAGCCCGGGCCAGGACGCACCGGGCAGCTCGTTTTGCGCCACAAACCAGGCGGTCAGGCCAATGCTGCCGACCGCCAGGACACTCAGATACGCCGGCGCAATAAAACGCTGCAGGCGACTGCGCCACGGCAGCAGGCGCCCCGACGCTCCCAGCACCTGCAACAACTGCGGCAAACCCGGTCCGTGCAGCCAATACCCTGGTGCTTGGCGTTTCTCATCGAGCAGCACCGGACAACAGGCAGACGCTTCCTGCCCGCAGGACTCGATCAGCTTCAGTACCGCGCGGGCAATCGACAATTCGCTCAGCCCGGTACGCCGCCCCAATTTCTCGATCGCATGCAGGCTGACGTCCTGGGTGTCTTCACGTTCAGCACAAAAAATGGCACTGTCCTGCAACTGACGTATCAGCAAACTACAGCGCGAGATCAGGCCACGCCAGTCCGCATCCCCCAACAATCGCAGCGAGGTAATGGCATTGCGTACGCTCAGGGCATCAGCGGCCTGGGCGGTATGCTCCTGAATTTGTGCCGTGGCCGGATCTGGCAGCACCTCGGCCAGTGTCTTTTGCATCTCTTGCAGCGTGGCCGTCGAGACCCCGGCGGGCTGGGCGCCCTGCGCGGCCAGATCGGTGCGCAGGCGCTGCAATACCTGCAAAGCAAAAACCTGCTCGACACCGCGCAGCGCCATGCTTTCCAGCAGCGAGGCCAGCGCGGGTTCAGGCTGACCACTGATTTTCAAGGCATCGCACCAGACGTTGGCACCGGCATGGGCTGCCCGGGCGGTGGCCACACGCTCGGACAGGCGGCGCAGGTTTTCGATCAACACCATGCGCAAGGTGGTGGGCAAGGCCCACAACTCACCCAGCGTCAACTCACGCGTATCTTGGTAGGCACGCAAAAAATCGGCCAGCAAATCTTCATCAAAGGCGCTGTCGGTATGCGCGACAAAAGCCCAGGCCACGCCGTAAATGCGCGGCAGGCCCGCCAGATGGGCTTCCAGCAGCACCGGCAAATCACGAAAGTAGCTCCGCGGCAAGCCATCATGGATCTCTTTGACCTGCGCCATCACCACATAAAAATTGTCGAGTAGCCATTCACCTGCCGGGCCGATGTGGTGACCGGCGGCATCGCGCTGGGCTATGGCGTCGTGCGCCTCGCGCAAGACGCGGATGTTGTCGCGCAGGCGCGGAAAAAATGGCGCCATCCGCCCATGGACACGCGCTTGGTGTGCCTGCGCCAAGCTGGCGCCATGCTGGGCAAAACGCGCACTGCCAAAGATCTCGGCACGTATCGGTGCCTCCACGGCCCCTCGTATCGGGTCTAAAAGCGCGGGACTTGCCGGCTTGGCAGACGGAGTGCGCTGAAAAACGGACATTCCCATCTTTGGCTACAGCACATCACTCACCAGCCGCTGGCGACGACCAGTACGACAGCAAGCGCGATTGTGGTTACAAAACGCTGCGCCAAAAACCCATGTGCCGCCTCGGCAACGCACCCCAAACGGTACCAAGAGCCACGGGCCAACCTGCATTGCTGCAGGTGACTGGACATCTGGGCCATATGCAAAGAGACAAAACGGGGAACGGGACGATCTGACATGGGGGCCTCCTTAAAGAACAAAACAGACAACTTCTTGCATCCGAAAACCTGTTCCAAAGGAAACAGGAAACGGCAGAAAGCGCCTCAACAACGACAGTTTTTTGCTTGTTCAACCTTCCCAGCCGCCGGCAGGGTTCCGAGACGGCGCTCTCAAACAGCGGTAAAGCAAAAAACGAACAGCTGCAGCCGATACATACACAGCGCTGACGATCAGGATGCGGGATGCAGGAGTCGTGCCAGTCCATGCTAGGGCGGGGCACACGCCTCGTCTGTCAGACAACGCCCCTCAAGACAGGGCGGGCGAGCGCAGCAGCGTACCGCCCGCAGGCGTCCGCCTTTCTACCGAAATTTGCCCATGGGCAGCCGATGGTGGCGCCCAGCTGCGCTATTGAAAAATGAGCTTAAAGCGCTTTTATTAATTGTATTTCAGGCATATTAATAGCTGAAATCCAATAAAAATAAGCGCCTTAAGCTATGTATTAAATAGCATCCACTGTGTCATCAGCTGTCAATCAGCGGTCTCTCAACCACCGAGCGTGTCAGAGCCGGCGCTGTTTTCATCGGGCAAATCCAGTACCACGGCCCAAGGCACGCCGCGCAATGCCTCGTAATGCGCCACCAGCACGCAACGCCCGGCCGGTGCGACTGCCAGAGCAGCCAGCGCGCACTCTAGGTAGGCAATGGACGGACGGTCCAATCCGGCCAGCGGCTCATCGATCAAGGTCAACGCAGCACCACTGGCCAAGCCCGCTGCCAGAATCACCTTGCGCTGGCTGCCGCTGGAGAGCTGGTACATCGGCTTGTCCAGATGCGCCTCCAGACCCAGGCCCTGCACATGCCCGGCCAGCGCCGACGCCTGCCAGCCGCTGTGGCGCGCCGGCAAGCTGTGCCACCAGTCGCGCGCGCTGATCTGGTGCAGCGCATCCGAGCGCGGGTCGTGCCAGAACACCTGCGCGCGATAGGCCTCGGGGGCGCTGCCCAGCGCCGTGCCTGCCAGCACCAAGGCCCCCTGCTCTGCACCCAGTTCCCCGGCCAGCAAGCGCAGCAGCGTGGTCTTGCCGCTGCCATCCCCCCCACGCACCAGCCCCACGCCAGCGGGAATGCGCGCGCTCCAATGTTGAAACAGCGCGCGCTGCGGGTAGCTGAAATGCAGGTGATCCACCTGTAAAAGAGTAGCGGAGGCGGCGGAGGCAGGTAACGTGTCCATGGGTTTCCTGTGGTTTGAAGGGGCAGCAGCGCAGCCAGGTTTGCAGGACAATGCCGCCCTCCTCTTTCCCGAGCGGCACTTTCCGCCCACGCGCCATGGCCACGACATTGCACTACCTCGATTTTGACTACAGCGAAGACGCCGCCGGCTGTGGCACTTGGGATGCCATGGCCTCGGTGCGACCGGCGCAAATGGACGCCTTACTGGCGGAAGTGGCGCTGGTGCTGCACTGGGCGCAAGGCGAGTTTGCCGATGGCCACGGCCCACTGGACGACGGCGGTGAGTGGGATCACGACTTGCAGGAAGCGCATGAAGCGGGCCGCTACACCCTCACCCTGACGATCAGCGGTACGCCCGCCTTTGGCGCCGCTTGGCACGCACAGTTCGGCGGCGATTGACGCTCGCGCTAGGCAGTCCGTCCCCAACAGCTGCCGCCAGCGACGCTACAGATCGACCCAGACCACCGGCTGTCTCAAGGCCTCCCACTCCTCGTAATGGGTGGCATAGAGCGCATCGATGCGGTTGCGCTTGATCTTGAAGGTGGGCGTGATGAGGTCGTTGTCCACCGTCCAGGCATGGCTGACGACAACGATGCAGGCCAGCTGCTCATGCGGGTCCAGCGAACGGTTGATGTCGGCCAGGTGCTGCGCCAAAGAGGCCTCTAGTTCAACGCGACCGGCCGGATCAGCGGTGCGCGCTACGGCCGCCGCGCTGAGCATGACCAAGCCCAGCGGGCGGCTCAAATTGGCTCCAGCCACCACGCAGGCCTCGATGGCGGCATGGGCGCCCAACTTGTCTTCAATCGGCGCCGGCGCCACATATTTACCCTTGTCGGTTTTAAACAGGTCTTTCAGGCGCCCGGTGATATGCAGACAGCCTTGGGCATCGATGCGGCCCTCGTCACCGGTGCGCAGCCAGCCATCGGCGGTGAAGGCTTCGCGGGTTTTTTCCGGGTCCTTGTAATAGCCCAGCATCAGCGCCGCGTTGCGCATCTGGATTTCACCGGTCTGGGGATCGATGCGGTGCTCTACGCCGTCATAGACCGGGCCCACGCTGCCTTGCTGGTTCTGGCCCGGCACCGTCAGGTGCGAGATGGCCAAGTTCTCGGTCATGCCATAGCCTTCGCCAATATCCAGACCCAGCCGGCTGTACCACTGCAGCAGCGCCAGCGGCATGGGGGCAGCACCACCGGCGGCAAAGCGGCACTGGTCCAGTCCCAAAGTTTTTTTGATCTTGTGCCGCACCAGACCGGCCACCAACGGAATCGACAGCAACAGAGACAGCCGACCAGCCGGAATTTTCTGCAAAATGGCCTGCTGGAATTTGACCCACAAACGCGGCACCGAAAAAAAGATCGTCGGCCGTGCGCGCTGCAGATCGGCGGTAAAGGTGTCGATCGAATCGGCAAAGTACACCTGCAGACCAGCATACAGCCAGCCATGCTCGACCAGCACCCGCTCAACCACATGCGCCAGCGGCAGGTACGACAGCATCCGGTCTTCGGGACCCAGGGTCACGCGCTTGGCGCCGGTGTCGATAGCCCAAGCCAGATTGCCAAAGCTGTGCATCACGCCCTTGGGTTGTCCCGTGGTGCCCGAGGTGTAGATCAGCGTGGCCAGCTCATCAGCACCGCGCACCACCTCGCCCGGCAGCGGCGCAGTGCGTGCGCAGATGGCATCCCAGCCGTCGTAATCCCGCAGGGCATCGGCGGGTGACACCGGATAGCTGATGCACGGCATGCCGGACGGCACACCCGGCTTCATGCCCGGCCAGTCATCGAGCTTGCCGACAAAGCAGGCACGCGCCTCGCTGTGCTCCAGGATATGCGCCACGGTGTCATGCGACAGCGTCGGGTACAACGGCACCGAGACATGGCCGGCCATCCAGATGGCCAGATCACTCATCATCCACCAAGCACAATTTTTGGACAGGATCGCCACTCGGGAACCCGGCTCCCAGCCCTGGGCCTGCAGGTGCGCTGCCATGCGCTGCACCTGGTCGATGAGTTGCGCCCAGGTGTATTCCTGCAATACCCCCGCCCCCAGGGGCTGGGTCAGCGCAACCCGGTCACGGGCTTTTTTGCCCCAGGCATACAAACGCTGCAAAGCCAGCGTGTCAGGTGAAACAGGACCCATGAGCTGCCTCCTGCGGTAGTAAGGAGAGTGCGCAGCGTCCCACGCATGGAGCAGGGATGCTGCGCTGCACGACCCCGCACAGCCAAGTGCGGGCTGCAACCCAGTATAGGAGTGCATGCGCTGCACAGGGCGCTGTCTGCGGCGCACTACGGGCAAACACCAACGCTGCACCAGACGCCAGAATCGCCCTCAAGACAGGATTTAAATCCAGGACAAAATGCCGATAAACGTCACCAGATATTATCTTAATGCTATTTTTTCAATAGCAAAAAAGCATCTCTAATGCAGGGTGAACACCGTCACGCAATCGTCAGAATAGGACTACAGTGCTTCGTAAAATCTTGCAGCCCCAGTGCCCCTGCGGCTGCCTGCTCTACCCGGGCAGATGGGCGGCCAACGCCGCTCTTTTTTGTTACCCATAAGGTTTTTTGGAGACAACATGCAGGCCTTACTCAAATTCTCGCGAGGTATCGACTGGCTTAACAGCCTGGTCGGCAAATACGTCATCTGGCTCATCCTGGCCTCGACCGTTATCAGCGGCGTCAACGCCATCGTGCGCAAGGCGTTCAACTACAGCTCCAATGGTTTTCTGGAGGTGCAGTGGTACCTGTTTGCCGCTGCCTTCCTGCTCGCCGCCGGCTACACCTTGCTGCAGGGCGAGCATGTCCGGGTGGACGTGGTGGCCAGTCGCCTGTCCAAGCGTGCGCAAATCTGGATCGACGTTTTTGGCTTTGTCTTCTTCCTGACCCCGGTGTGCCTGGTGATTCTCTGGTACGGCATCCCGTTCTTTATCCAAGGTTACACCTCGAACGAAATGTCGAGCAACGCCGGTGGCCTGATCCGCTGGCCGGTGTACCTGATGATGCCGCTGGGTTTTGGTCTGCTGCTGCTGCAAAGCCTCTCTGAACTGATCAAGCGCCTGGCTTTTCTGCAAGGGCTGATAGACGACCCCACGGCGAAAAAAGCAGAAAAATCGGCCGAAGAAGAACTCGCCGAATCCATCCGCCGCCTGGCCGAAGCGGCCAAAGGCCACGACACCAGCGCCGCCAAGGCCGACTGAGCAGAGACACACCATGGAATTTTTTACCACCAACCTCGCGCCGATCATGTTCGGCGGGCTCATGGTCTTTTTGCTGCTGGGTTTTCCGGTGGCGTTCAGCCTGGGCGCCTGCGGCCTGTTCTTCGGCTTCGTCGGCATTGAGCTGGGCGTACTGCCCCAGGCACTGCTGCAAGCGCTGCCGCTGCGCATCTTCGGCATCATGCAGAACGACACCCTGCTGGCCATTCCCTTCTTCACGCTGATGGGTCTGATCCTGGAGCGCAGCGGCATGGCTGAAGACCTGCTTGACACCATCGGCCAACTGTTTGGCCCGGTGCGCGGCGGGCTGGCGCTGGCGGTGATTTTTGTCGGCGCGCTGCTGGCGGCGACTACCGGCGTGGTGGCGGCTTCGGTGATTTCGATGGGTCTGATTTCGCTGCCGATCATGCTGCGCTACGGCTACGACCGGCGCATTGCCACCGGGGTGATTGCCGCATCGGGCACCTTGGCGCAGATCATTCCGCCGTCGCTGGTGCTGATCATCTTGGCCGACCAGCTGGGCCGCAGCGTCGGTGATATGTACAAAGGCGCATTTTTGCCCGGCTTTATCCTGACCGGTTTTTACGCGTCCTACATCTTTTTGCTGGCGATTTTCAAGCCCGCGTGGGTGCCGGCGCTGCCGCCCGAGGCGCGCACTATCCGCGAAGACAACGGCCAAAGCGGCCTGCCCTCACTGCTGATCTTGACCATCGTCTCGGTCGGTGCCTCGCTGTTTTTTGCCCACCATATCGTTGACGTGCACAGCTGGTGGACTGGCGAAGCGGTAGAAAAAGTCGCCAAAGACGAAACCATCGTGGTGTCGATGTGCGTCGGCGTCTTTCTGGCATTTTTGCTGGCGATGTTCAACAAAATCACCCGCATGGGCCTGCTCTCGCGCATGGCCGAACGCGTCACCTTTGTGCTGATTCCGCCGTTGCTGCTGATTTTCTTGGTGCTGGGCACCATCTTTTTGGGTGTGGCGACGCCGACCGAAGGCGGCGCCATGGGCGCGCTGGGCGCCTTCATCATGGCCATGGTGCGCGGGCGTTTGAGCTTTGCGCTGCTCAAGCAGGCGCTCAATACCACCACCAAGCTGTCGTGCTTTGTGGTGTTCATCCTGATCGGCTCGACCATTTTCAGCTTGGTGTTCCAAGGCGTTGATGGTCCGCGCTGGGTCGAGCACCTGCTGAGCAATCTGCCCGGTGGCCAGATGGGCTTTTTGATCCTGGTGAACGTCATGGTGTTCTTCCTGGCGTTCTTCTTGGACTTCTTTGAACTGTCGTTCATCGTCGTGCCGCTGCTGGCACCGGTGGCCGAAAAGCTCGGCATCGACCTGGTGTGGTTTGGCGTGCTGTTGGCCGTGAACATGCAGACCTCGTTCATGCACCCGCCGTTTGGTTTTGCGCTGTTCTATCTGCGCAGTGTCGCGCCGGTGGTGGCCTACACCGACCGGGTGACGAAAAAGCTCATCCAGCCCATCACCACGTTGCAGATCTACTGGGGCGCCATCCCCTTCGTATTCATCCAGATCATCATGGTCGGGCTGATCATCGGCTTCCCCGGCATTGTCTCCAGTGGCCTGGACAAGCCCGAGGTGTATGACATGGACAAGATTCGCCAGCAGATGGAATCGGACATGGTGACGCCCGAACTGCCGGAGCCGTCCTCCGAACAGTCCCCCGAAGACAGTAGCGCTCCGCCCGAGCCAGGCGCCACAGAGGAAGACCCTTTGAAGGCCATGCAGGAAGCCGTGGAAGGCGAGAAAAAATAGCCTTGTACTGCTGCGCAGCTTGGGCTGTCAAAAATTATATTTGATAGCATAACGCGCTTGCTGTAAAAGCCTTGGAGGCTGAAAACACCATAAAAAAGGCCCCTGCAATGGGGCCTTTTTACGTTGCGTGGGAGGGCAGGTGATTCCAGCCGACTTGCCCCCTGCATTGATCACGGCGATAGGTGCTTGCCGCCCTCGCCTACACCCCGCGGCGCGCCAGTTGCATGGCTTCGCGCAGTACGTCCAGATCACCGATGTGGTTGGCTAACAGCAGCACCAACTTGGCATTGACCAGCGCACTTTGCTCGTCCGACAGATCATGGTGGGTTTCGATCAGCGACTCATAAAAATCGTCGCCGGGAGAGAAGGTTTGAAAGTAGCGTTTTCCGGCTTCGGAAAAATTGGGCTGCAGATTCAAGGCCATGTCAGCGTCCTCAGTGGGTCAGTGGGTGTTACAGGTGGCGCGCGCCAGAGCGGCGGCGAGGTGCGTGGCGTCAAACGCGCGCCAGCGGGCAGCGACGTGCTGGTCAGGGCGCAGCAGGTACGTGGTGCCGGGCGTGGCGTCATAGCGCTGGGCAAAGCGACCGGCGCTGTCGTGCAGCACGCGCACACCTTCGGGGGCGGTGCCGGCCTGGGGCGACACCAGCATCACCTCGACCGGAATGGCGCCAGTGGCCAGCGCTTGGTAGTTGCGCACCGTGGCGGCGTCAAGGTCTGCTGGGTGGTCGGCGTACACCAGCGCAACAAAGCGGTGGCCCACCTTGTCGAGCAACCAGCCGTCCTGGCCGTTTTCCTGCACCGGGGCATCGTCCATAGCAGCGCCGGGCACCATGTTGCCCCGAAAGGCCGCGCTGTCCGGCGTGTTCAAGGTCGAATCGGTCAGGTAGGCAGCTACCGATAGGCGCCCAGAATTGACCAGGGCACGCGCAAAGGTGTAGTCGCGCGCCAGCGATAGCACAGCGTTGCGAAAGGTCAGCGAGGTCTTGCTCTTGGGCGTGATGAAGTCGGTCGAGCGCGTCGAGTTCATGATGTTCTCGTCAGCGGCAAAACCGCGCTCCTCGCAGTAGCTGTCGAGCAGGCTGTCGGGGGCTTTGCCGTCAATGACCAGTTTCAGCTTCCAGGCTAGGTTGTCGGTGTCCTGGATGCCCGAGTTGGCGCCCCGGGCGCCAAACGGCGACACCTGGTGCGCCGCATCGCCGACAAACAACACGCGCCCATGGCGGAACTTGCCCATGCGGCGGCACTGGAAGGTGTAGACGCTGACCCACTCCAACTCGAACTCGCGTTCATCGCCCAGCAGCGCCTTGATGCGCGGAATGACGTTTTCGGGTTTTTTCTCTTCTTCCGGGTCGGCTTGCCAACCCAGTTGAAAGTCCAGGCGATAGACGTTGTCGGACTGGCGGTGCAGCAGCACCGACTGGCCAGGGTGAAACGGCGGATCAAACCAGAACCAACGCTCGGCCGGAAAGTCGGCCTTCATCACTACGTCGGCGATCAGAAAGCGGTCCATGAAAATCTTGCCGTCGATTTCCAGATTCATCATGCGCCGGATGCTGCTGCGCGCGCCATCGGCAACGATCAGCCAATCGGTTTCGACGCTGTAGATGCCATCGGGGGTTTCTACCTGCAGCGTGGCGCCTTGGCCGTCCGGAGCGACCGAGACCACCTTGTTGCGAAAGCGTAAATCCAGGTTGGGCAGCTCTTTGGCACGCTTGATTTCGTACTCTTCCAGGTAGTACTGCTGCAGGTTGATCATGCCGGGGCGCTTGTAATCGGGCTCGGGCAGCAGGTTGAAGTTGTAGACCTCTTCTTCGCGGAAAAAGGTGCGGCCGACATTCCAGCTGACGCCCTGCGCCACACAATCGTCGGCCACGCCCAGGCGGTCGAGCACCTCCAGCGCACGCTTGGCGTAGCAGACACCGCGCGAGCCAAACGACACCGTATCGTCATCGTCCAGCACCACCACCGGCACGCCCGATTGCGCCAGCTCAATGGCTGCGGCCAGGCCGACCGGCCCGGCGCCCACCACCACCACCGGATAGCGCTTGGTTTCACCGCTCTTTTGTTCCGGCGGCTGTTGGTATTCGTATTTGGGATATTGATAGGTACTCAGCATTTTTTGTCTCCTCCAGGTCAGTGGGCGGCGTTTACTTGGCGGCTTCGGCTTGCAGGCCGTGCCACATTTCTTTGTCACGCTCGGCCGTCCAGATGCGCGGGTGCTTGATGCCGCTGGCCTCGTCAAAGGCGCGCGTCACGTCAAACGGCAGGCAGTGCTCATAAATAAACACCTGGCTGAACTTGGGATCCATCGCGGCGCGGCAGTGGGCCATGGTCTGCTGCAGGTTCATGCCCTGAGCGACGGCTTCTTTGGCCGAATCGAGCAAGGTGGTGACAAAGTCGCGCGTGTAGGCAAAGCCTTCGACCACAGCCTCAGGCGTCAACAGCGCTGGGCCACGACCAGGGATGACTTTTTCTGCGCCCAATGCCGACAGCACGTCCAGCGTGGCCGGCCACTCTTGCAGTTGCGCATCGCCGGTGTAGCAAGCGGCATCGGCTTCGAGCAAGTCGCCCGAGAACAGCACCTTTTCCGACGGCACCCAGACCACCGTGTCGCCACGCGTGTGGCCCGCACCGGGGTGCATGATTTTGACTTCCAGCTTACCCATCCACAGGGTCATTTCGTCCTTGAAGACCTGGGTCGGCCAGGTCAGGCCGGGAATGGAATCAAAGTTATTGAACAGGCGCGGAAAGCGCTCGTACTCGGACTGCATGTCTTGCGCGCCGCGCTCAACAATCATTTCGTAGGTGCCCTGGCTGGCAATGATTTCTTGCATACCAGCCGCTTTGTAGCCCGAGGCACCGAGCACGCGCACGGCGTGGTAGTGCGACAGCACCACGTATTTGATCGGCTTGTCGGTCACCTTGCGGATCTCGGCAATCAGGCTCTGCGCCATCACCGGCGTGGCCAGCGCATCGCAAATCAGCACGGACTCGTCGCCCATGATGACGCCGGTATTCGGGTCACCCTCGGCGGTATAGGCCCAGCAGTGCGCGGACAGCTGGATGAAAGAGGTTTTCTTGACCTCCAGGTCAGCAACGGAAGCGAATTGACCAGTGCTCATGGGAACGTCCTTTCAGGTTGATGGCCAAATCATAGGCGAAAATTCGTTAATGCTCAACTTGTTTGTTTTAGTTGAATTATTTGTCAAAAGATAAATTCGTTCGTCAAATTCAGCTGTCTGCTCTAATAGGGGTCATTTGCAACCTTCAGAACAGCCATGACAGCACCAGAGGAAGAAGAAAAAGAGCGGCGCGGCATCCAGTCGATTGAAGTCGGCGGGCAACTGTTAGTGGCCCTGGCCGACAGCGGCAGCGCCATGTCGCTCAAACAACTGGCCGAAGCGGCGCACATGACGCCGGCCAAGGCGCACCCGTATCTGGTGAGCTTTGGCAAGCTCAGCCTGGTGACGCAAGACCCCGTCTCGGCACGCTACGGCCTGGGCGCGTTGGCGCTGCGCATGGGTTTGGCGGGCCTGCGCCAGCTCAGCCCGGTGCGCTTGGGCATGACCGCCGCCGTGGGGCTGGAGCAGCGCATCCACTACACCGTCGCCTTGGCGGTGTGGGGCAATGCCGGGCCGACGGTGATCCACCTGGAAGAGTCCAGCCACCCGATCCACATGAACCTGCGCCCTGGCACCGTGATGGCACTGTCCACGGCGATGGGCCGGGTGTTTGCCGCCTATCTGCCGGCCAAACGGATTGAGCGCTTTATTGAAGAGTCGATGCACCCGCACGCCTTTCCGCACATCATTGGCAACGTCTGCAGTTGGCTGGACATGCAGCCGGCTCTGCAAGAAGTGCGCGAGCACGGCATGGCACGCGCGCAGGGCCAGCCGATTGCCGGCGTCAGCGCCTTTGCCGCGCCGGTGTTTGACCACAACGGCGACATCGTCATGGTCATCAGCGCGATTGGCCCCACCGGCGGCTTCGACCCCGATTGGGAGGGCGAGATTGCCAGCGTGCTGCGCGAGGTGGCCGGCAGTATCTCGGCGCAGCTGGGTTTTTCTGCCAGCACGCAGAGAGGCTGATTAAGCTATTAAATTAATAGCTACTAGCACATATATCTAAAGGGCCAGAGGCCAATTTGACCTAAAAACACTCCGATTACATGCCCAGATACGCTGCGCGCACCTGCTCGTTGCTGATCAATTCTTTACCGGTGCCGGTCAGGGTGATGTTGCCGGTCTCCAGCACATAACCGCGATCGGCAATGGCCAGCGCGGCAAAGGCGTTCTGCTCGGCCAGGATGATGGTCATGCCCTGCGACTTGAGCATCTTGACGACGTTGAACACTTCTTCGACCAGCAGCGGCGCCAGGCCCATCGACGGCTCGTCCAGCAGCAGCAGCTTGGGCCGGCCCATCAGGGCGCGGCCGATAGCCAGCATCTGCTGCTGCCCGCCCGAGAGCGTGCCGGCGGGCAATTTGCGCTTTTCCTTCAAGATGGGGAACATGCCAAAGACTTTTTCCATGTCGCCTTCGACCTGGGTTTTGGGCTGGGTGTAGGCACCCAAGCGCAAATTGTCTTCAATCGACAAGGGGCCAAACACCTGGCGGCCTTCCGGGCTTTGGCAAATGCCACTGCGCATACGCAAGTCCGAGCGCAGCTTGCTGATATCGGTGCCATCAAAGTAGATGCGGCCGGCGCTCATCGGCTGTACGCCGGACAGGGTGCGCAAAAAGGTGGTTTTGCCGGCGCCGTTGGCACCGACCAGCGCCACGGTTTCGCCCCGGCGCACTTCCAGGGTGATGCCCTTCAGCGCCTGAATGCGGCCGTAGTGGCTGTCCATGCCCTTGATGGCCAGTAGCACATCGGACTTGCTGGGGACGCCGGGTTTCAGTTGGCCGGCGCTTTGCGCGCCCAGACCGACCGACTCGGGCGCCAGTGCGACGATGCGGTGGTACAGCTCGCGGTACTGTTCGGACGCCTGTTCACCGAACAGCGGGTCTTTGTTGTCCAGGAAGGCACGGTCAATTTCAAGCCAGTCCTCCGGCAGCAGCACTTCGCGCGCCAAGGGCAACAGCTCGCGCTCTTCCAGTCGGATGTGGTCTTTCAGCGCCTGGGTGTAGACACGCACGGCCTGGGTGAATGCGCTGCAATCGCCCTGGCTGGCGCGCGCCAGACTGCTGCGCAGCGCCTGCAGGGTGTCCGGGCCTTGCTGGTGGTTCTCTTCCAGCTGGGCCAGCAGGGACTCCGCCCGGTCGGTGCGCAGGCGCACCAGGCGAAACAGAAAGTCGTCTTCCTTGGGGTGGTGCGCCTGATCGACAAAGCCCTCGATGTAATCAAAAACGGCGTTGAAGAAAGGCGTTGGCACCGGGCTGCCAGCGTCCAGCTCATCGGCCACGATGTTGACCGTGATGGCCACGCGCCACAGCTTGCTATGTTCTTCCTGGATGATTTGAATTGCTTGCATGGGAGCCTCTTACGCCTGCGTACCCAGATAGGCCGCGATCACATCGGGATTTTTACGGACTTCAGCGCCCGTACCTTCGGCCAGCTTCTTGCCGTAGTCCAGCACCAGAATGCGGTCGGACAGGTTCATCACCATCTTCATATCGTGCTCCACCAGCACCACCGTAACGCCCGAGTCGGCGACCTTGCGCACCAGCCCATCGACTTCAATGGTTTCGTTGGCGTTCAGGCCGGCAGCCGGTTCATCCAAGAAAATCAGGCGCGGCTTCATGGCCAGGGCACGGGCGATTTCCAGGCGCTTGAGGGCACCGTAGGGCATGCTGTCGGCGCGCGCTTCGACGTAGCCTTTCAGGCCGACAAAATCCATCAGCTCAGCCGCTTCGACGCGCAGTTCGGCATCGCGCCGGCGCAAGGAAGGCAGCCGCAGCGCCGCTTTCAGCGGATTGCGATCGAGGCGCAAATGGGCGCCGACCATGACGTTTTCCAGCGCCGTCATGTTCATGCAGATCTGCAGATTTTGAAAGGTGCGGGCCACCCCGCGCGTCGCCAGTTCGTTGGGCGACTTGCCGCCGATGGACTCGCCATCGAGTTCAATCGTGCCGCTGGTGGGCGTGTACACCCCGGTGATCAGATTAAACAGCGTCGTCTTGCCGGCGCCATTGGGGCCAATCACCGCGTAGACGATGCCGGCTTCAATGCTGAAAGAGACGTTCTGCACGGCTTTGACGCCGCCAAAGTGGATCGAGAGGTCAGTGACGTTGAGCAGTGCCATGGTCATTTCCCCCGGGCAAATTTGGCCGCCAGGGTGGGCACCAGCCCCTTGGGCATAAAGATCATGCAGGCCATCAGGATGGCGCCGAAGGCCACCGTCTCCCAGCCCTCAAAAGCCGTCAAAGCTTGCGGTAGCGCGGTCAGCAGCACCGCGCCCACCAGCGAGCCATAGACCGAGGCCATGCCGCCGACCACCACCATAGTGACCAGCTCGATAGAGTGAAAGAAGTCGGCCAAATTGGGCGTGACAAAGCCGACATAGTGGGCAGTGACGCTGCCCATGATGCTAGCAAACACGGCGGAGAGCACAAAGATGGTGACCTTGTAGCGCACCACGTCCACACCTACCACCTGCGAGGCCACTTCAGAGCCATGCAGGGCGCGCAGCGCGCGGCCAAACGGCGAGTCGATCAGATTCAGCGACGCCCAGACACTGACCGACAGCAGCAACGCCACCACCCAGTACCAGTGCTTGTCGCTGCTCAGATCGAATCCAAACATCCCCATGGTCGGCACGGGCATACCGTCCGGCCCACCGGTCCAGGCAGCTTCGTTGCGCAAGGTGATGTTGATGATGATGCCCAGGCCCAACGTGGCCATGGCCAGGTAGTGCCCCTTGAGTTTGAAGATGGGCCGCGCCACCAGCGCAGCCAGCAACCCGGTGATGGCTGCGCCTGCCGCCATGGCCAGCACCGGGTGCCAGCCAAAGTGCGTTGGCAAAATAGCCGAGGCATAGGCGCCAATGCCGATAAAGCCGGCATGGCCCATGCTGATCTGTCCGGCAAAGCCGATCAGCAGATTCAGCCCCAGCACAATCACCGCATTGATCGCCATGCGGGTCGCCAAATCAAGATAGAAACTGTTGGGCACCACAAAGGGCAGCACCAGCAAGATGGCCATGGTCAGATACAGACCGTAATACGCGCTCTTTTTCATGTTCAGACCCGATCTGTGGATTTGCCGCCAAACAAGCCTTTGGGCTTGAAAAAGAGGATCAGCAAGATGAGGACAAACGGAATCGCGTCCTTGTAGCTCGATGAGATGTAACCCGCGCCCATGGCTTCGAGCACGCCGACCAGCAGCCCCCCCAGCACAGCACCCAGGCCATTGCCCAGGCCGCCAACCACGGCAGCGACAAAGCCCTTGAGGCCCAGCATGATGCCCACGTCATACGAGGTCAGCGTGATCGGCGTGACCAGAATGCCGCCCAGCGCACCTAGCGCCGCGGCCATGACAAAGCTCATGAACAGCACCCAGCTGGTGTTGATGCCGACCAGCTCGGCCGCCAGCCGGTTGTAAGAGGTAGCCAGCATCGCCTTGCCCTGCAAGGTACGGGCAAAGAAGTACCACAGCGCCACCACCACCAAAGCGGTCACGCCCAGCACCCACAGGCTTTGCGGCAGCAAGATGGCGCCAAACACTTCAATCGGTGTCTCACCCGAAAACGGCGGCAGGCTGAAAGTACCTTTTCCCAGCCAGACTTGCACCAGACCGCGAATCACCAGCGAGGCGCCAATGGTGATGATGATCAACGTCACTGTCTCGGCGCCGCGCACCGGCTCAATAGCGATTTTTTCGACCAGTACACCGACGATGGCGGGCAACAAAATCGCCAGCAGCATCACCACCGGCAGCGGCAAACCCATATGGGTGAAGAACACCGCCAGCATGCCGCCCAGCATGATGAATTCCCCTTGCGCGAAATTGATGACATTGCTGGCGTTGTAGATCAACGTAAAGCCAAGCCCGGCCAGCGCATAGGTAGCGCCGACGGTCAGGCCCGAGAAGAGAAATTGCAGCATTTCGGACATCATGGAATGAGCCCTCCTGCCATGGCAAAAGTCCCCCGTGCGGGGCGTTGAGTGAACATTTTTTGTCTCCTTATGGCCCCGACGCATCGGGTATCAAGCACTGGTGGCGATAGCTACCAATTCTGAATTGCGGAATTGATTCTGCAAATTGTAATGGCTAGCAAAAATAAATGACAAAGAATTTATCTATCGTTGACCGCACAGGATTGTTCATCGGGCACTACCTCCGTAGTGAGAGCACGCGTCGCACCCAGCCCCCAGGACAGCGCTGCCGCCGCTTTTTTCAGCTCATCAATCAGCGGGCTGTCGGGCTGGAGGTCGCTCATGCCCTCCACACCGACCACAGAAATCGACATGGTGATCTGGTTTTTGAAGTTGAATACCGGCGCAGCGACTGCCTGTACGCCCTCAAAAACATAGTGCTGCGTGACCGGAGCGATGCCATCGACGCGGATCTTGGCCAACATGGCATCGACCTCGCTGCGCGTGGTCAGGCTGGACAGCTTGGCGCGGGCCTTCAATTCCTTGGAGATCTGCGCGGCGGTCTGGCTTTTGGGCAGCCAAGCGGCAAACACGCGGCCACTGGCGCTGGTCAGCAAGGGCAGTGAAGTCCCAGTGACGACGTTCACCGTGATTGGCCGCTGTGGCCGCTCCCAGCGAACAATCACCGGCCCGTGGTCGCCCCAAACCGCCAGCCCGACGGTTTCATTGATGCGGTCGCGCAGATCCGAAATGGCCGACAAACCGAGTCGCACGCGATCGAGGCGATCCAGCGCCACCAAACCGATATCCAGGGAAAAAGGCCCCAACTTGTAGCGCGAGGTCAGTGGGTCTTGTTCGATCAGGCCGGTGCGAATCAGACTGACCAGATAGCGGTGCGCTTTGGAGGGCGGCATTTCAGCCGCTGCAGCGATGTCTTTGAGCGTCATCAGGCGCTGTCCGCGCACCACCGCGCGCAACACGCCCGCACCGACTTCAAAAGACTGAACGCCATGTTGAGCATCTTTTTCGTCACTCATAGAGGCCTTTGGACGGTAAAGGGAAGGAAAGTTGTTTTCATAGGGGCGCAACTATGCCTTGCGCTCCGCTCCCCATGGGCGCACCAATATCAAAAAATCGCCCGGTCAGAATTATTTTTATCAGCGCGTGTGCAAGGGCACGCCGAGGCTGAAACAGCATCGGCCGGGACAGCCGATACCGTGCGCCAACTCAGCGCTCGTCGAAGCTCACTACCACCTTGTCGCTGGTGGGGCGCGCCTGGCAACTGAGCACAAAACCCTGCTCCATTTCCCACGGCTCCAGGGTGTAATTTTTGGCCATGGACACGGTGCCGGACATCACCTTGGCGCGGCAAGTGCAGCAGACGCCGCCCCGGCAGGAAAACGGCAGATCCAGGCCCGCATTGAGTGCCACATCCAGAATGCGCTCGTCCGCGCCCATCTGCAGGTGGTGCTCCTTGCCATCGACCACCACGGTGATCTCAGTCTGGCGAGAGATATGGATCTCTGGCTTTTCGCCGGCTGAAGACGGATTCTCCAGCGGTGCAGCCGAGACAAAGCGCTCCGAATAGACGCGGCTGGCGGGCACGCCGGCATCGAGCAGGGTTTTTTCGGTGGCTTCAATCATCGCCTCGGGGCCACAGACAAAAACCTCGTCCATGCTGGCCACCGGCAGGAAGGCGGCAATGATGGCGCGCACCTTGTCGGGGTCAATGCGCCCTTCCAACAACTCCACCTCTTGCGCCTGGCTCGACAGCACATGGATCAGTGTCAGGCGGTTCAGGTAGCGGTCCTTGAGGTTTTGCAGCGCCTCGTTGAACATCACGCTGGACATGCGGCGGTTGCCCAGCACCAGCGTGAATTTGGATTGCGGCTGCTCTTCCAGCGTGGTCGCCAGAATCGACAGGATGGGCGTGATGCCCGAGCCGGCCGCAAAACCGACGCGGTGGATGGCGCGCTGCTTGCGCACCGTGAAGCGCCCATCAGGCGGCAGCACGCTGATCTGGTCGCCCACCTTGAGCGCGCTGGCCGCCCAGTTGGAGAACAGGCCACCCAGCACCGGGCGAATGCCGATTTCGAGTTCACCGTCGTGCGTCAGGCGGCTGCGCGGGCTGCTGATGGAGTAGCTGCGGCGCACCTCTTCACCATTGACGGTGGCGCGCACCGTCAGAAATTGGCCGGGCTCAAAACGGTAAACCTCGCGCAGTGCGGGCGGAATATCCAACGTCACCGCTACGGAGCCGCCACCCTCGGTGTTGACGCGCTTGACGGTGAGCTCTTGAAAGCGGGGAGTAGACATATCGTGATCTTCCGGGAGTAACAACTTAATAGGGCTTGAAGTAATCAAAGGGCTCGAAGCAGTCCAGGCACTTGTAGAGCGCTTTGCAGGCGGTGGAGCCGAAATGTGATATTTCAGTCGTGTTTTCAGAGCCACATTGCGGGCAAGCGACCGTCTGGCGTACGCTTTTAGCTAGGTTTCTGGTAGCAAACTGCACCACGCTGTGGCCACAGGCACTGCCTGTGCCCACCGGTGGCGGTGCAATGCCATAAGCGCGCAGCTTTTCGCGCCCCTCGGGCGTCATCCATTCGGTCGACCAGGCGGGGGCCAACTGGGTGACCACGCGCGCGGTCAGGCCGGCCTGGGCCAGCGCGGCGCGCACGTCGTCGCCCATCTGCTCCATGGCAGGACAGCCGCTGTAGGTGGGCGTGATCACCACCTCCAGCACGCCATCGGCCCCCTCGCGCACCGCCCGCAAAACGCCCATCTCGCGCAGCGACACCACCGGAATTTCCGGGTCGGTCACCCCTTCGAGCAGCGTCCACACCGCATGGTGTGGATCGGTAGCTTGCTTGGCCGCAATCGGGCCGTTTGGCAAGGAGGTGGTAGGCATACGCTTTACCAGACGGCTTCAGGTTCAGGGTGGGCGCGGGCCAGGCTTTGCATTTCCGCCAAGAGAAAGCCCAGGTGCTCGGAATGCAGGCCGTGTTTGCCGGTGGTGACGTAGCCGCCAGCGGCCGGACGCTGCAGCGTGGCCTCAGCCAGCGCATCGTTCACCGTGGCCTCAAAGTCATCCTGCAGGCTGCGCACATCGACACCGACGCCAGCCGCCGCAGCAGCGGTTTCCATGTCGCTGTGCGTCCAGAACTCCTGCACAAACGGCAGAAGATAGTTCAGTGCGCGCTGCGCCCGGGTGTGCGACTCGTCGGTGCCATCGCCCATGCGCACCAGCCAGTCGCGCGCGTGGCGCAGGTGGTAGAGCGCTTCTTTGTACGACTTGGCGGCAATCGCAGCCAGCTGTGCATCTGTCGACGCCTGCAGCTTGCTCCACAGCGGCACCATCAGTGCGCTGTAGAGAAAGTTGCGCACGATGGTGGCGGCGTAATCGCGATCACCCGTTGCCGTGGGCACCAGACCGCTGTGGTGCGGCAGTTCCAGCAAGGTGTAGTTGCGAAACTCTGGCACATCGCGAAAGTAGGCCAGCGAGTCTTCGGTGCTGCCGTCGTTCTTCAACGTGGCCACATGCTCGTACAACATGCGCGCCTGGCCAATCAAGTCCAGGCTCATGTTGGCCAGCGCCAAGTCTTCTTCCAGGATCGGGCCGTGGCCGCACCATTCGGCATTGCGCTGGCCCAGGATCAGGGCGTTGTCTGCCAGGTGCAGCAGATAGTCCAAGTGTTGCTGTGCCATTACATGTGCCCCACTTCGTCAGGGATTTGGTAGAAGGTTGGGTGGCGGTAAATCTTGTCAGCGGCAGGCTCGAAGAAAGAATCTTTGTCTTCCGGCGCGCTGGCCGTGATCTGGGCCGAAGGCAGTACCCAGATGCTGACGCCTTCTTGACGGCGCGTGTACACGTCGCGCGCCATGGTCAGTGCTTGCTCGGCGTCGGCGGCGTGCAGGCTGCCGCAGTGCTTGTGCTCCAGACCTTGCTTGCTGCGCACAAAGACTTCCCACAAAGGCCATTCTTTCAGGGCTGCGGACGTGGGGGTAGCGGTGGCGGTCGTCGTGTTCATGCTGCTTCCTTCAAGGTTTTGTTGTGCTGTTTGCGGGCGTAGGCCTGGGCGGCATCGCGCACCCATTGGCCATCGGTATGGGCTTTGACGCGGGTGGCCAAGCGCTCTTTGTTGCACGGGCCATTGCCGTTGACGGTGCTCCAAAACTCGTCCCAGTCAATACGGCCATAGTCGTAGTGCTTGCGTTCTTCGTTCCATTTCAGGTCTGGGTCAGGCAAGGTCACGCCCAACACTTTGGCTTGCGGCACAGTGGCGTCGATGAACTTCTGGCGCAGGTCGTCGTTGGAGATGCGCTTGATGCCCCAGCGCATCGCCTGGGCACTGTGCGGGCTGTCGGCGTCTGGCGGGCCAAACATCGCCAGGCACTTCCACCACCAACGGTTGACCGAGTCTTGCACCATGTCTTTTTGCGCCTGCGTGCCCTTCATCATGGTCAGCAGCGCTTCGTAGCCCTGGCGCTGGTGGAACGACTCTTCCTTACACACCCGCACCATGGCACGGGCGTACGGGCCGTAACTGCAACGGCACAGCGGAATCTGGTTGCTGATGGCAGCGCCATCGACCAGCCAGCCAATCGTGCCCATGTCGGCCCAGTTCAGGGTCGGGTAATTGAAGATGGAGCTGTATTTAGCACGGCCGGAATGCAGGCCATCGAGCATTTCCTCGCGGCTGGTGCCCAGGGTTTCCGCGGCGCTGTACAGGTACAGGCCGTGTCCACCTTCGTCTTGCACCTTGGCAATCAGAATGGTTTTGCGCTTCAAGCTGGGCGCGCGGCTGATCCAGTTGCCTTCGGGCAGCATGCCGACGATTTCGCTGTGGGCGTGCTGGCTGATCTGGCGCACCAGGGTTTTACGGTATGCCTCGGGCATCCAGTCTTGCGGCTCGATCTTGCCGTCGGCGTCAATTTTGGCGTCAAAACGGGCCTGGGCTTCGGGGTTGTCCACTACCGGCGCTTTAGAAACCGGCTTCAGACCGGCCTCGTTTTGCACATTGAATGATTGGGTATACATGGTTCTGATCTCTCCTGGTGGGGTGTGAATCGACTGGCAGCTCAAGGCAGCCAGGGCGCGGGACGCTTTTCAAGAAAGGCGCCAATGCCACCTTTGGCTTCTGGCGTGGTGCGCTGGCGCGCGATACGCTGCGCTGTTTCTTCCAGCACCTGCGCATCCAGGGGACGCTCACGTATGGCCTCGATCAGGTCTTTGGCTGCCTTTTGCGCTTGTGGCGCGCCCAGCATCAATTCCTTGACCAGAGCGGCCACACCGTCATCGAGTTGCTCGGTCGGCAGCACTTCATTCACTAGGCCCATCAGCAGCGCCCGTTCCGCAGAAATGCGCTCAGCACTCTGGAAGTAGCGCAAGGCGTGGCGCGGCCCAATGGCGCGCAGCACATACGGGCTGATCACCGCAGGGATGATGCCAAAGCGCACTTCGGAGGTGGCAAACACTGCATCGGCCGTGGCCACCGCCATGTCGCAAGCCGCGGCCAGACCGGTGCCCCCGCCCAAGGCCAAGCCCTGCACCCGCGCGATGGTCGGCTTGGACAGGTTGGACAGCAGGTGCAGCATCTGGGCAAACTGGCGCGCATCTTTCAGGTTGTCGTCCTGGCTGCTAACGGAAGCCCGCTGCATCCAGTTCAGGTCGGCGCCGGCAGAAAAATGCCGTCCACGCCCGGCCAACACCACCACGCGTACCGCCGGGTCACTGTCGAGCGCGCTACAAGCGGCACTCAGATCGGCAATCAGCGCTTCGTTAAAGGCATTGAACACCTCTGGACGATTCATCCAGAGGGTGGCCACAGGCCCGTTTTTTTCAATTTCCAGAGTGGAGTAGCTGGTGGTCATGGTCAAAAGCGTCTCAGGCAATATCCGCGGGGTGAAGACAGGGCAGTCGCCGCCTTAAGGGGCGATGGTCCAGTCGCCGTTTTTAATTTCGAGCATGCGGAATGCCGAAAGATCCAGACCCATGTGGTCAGTAGGTGACATGTTGACCACGCCGCCGGTGCCGACATAACCCTTGGTGGCTTCAATCGCGTCACGCACCTTGGCTTTGTCGGTACTGCCGGCGCGCTTGATGGCGTCCACCGCAATCATCAAGCCGTCGTAAGCGTGGCCACCAAAGGTGGAAACGTCGGTTTTCCACTTTTCCTTGAAGGCCTTGGTGTAGGCCACGGCGACCGGCTTTTGCGGATCGTTCGCGGGCAGCTTGTCGGCCACCAGCAAGGCGGCGGCCGGCAGGCGCACGCCATCGGCGGCTGGGCCAGCCAGCTTGATGAACTCTTCCGAGGCCACGCCGTGGGCGTGGTACAGCGGCAAGTTGACGCTCAACTGCTTATAGTTCTTGGTGGCAATCGCCGGACCCTGGCCCAGACCAAAAATGAACACCGCTTGCACGCCGGGGGTGTTTTTGATCTTGGTGATCTGCGGGCTCATATCGGTGTCTTTGGGACCGTAGGTTTCGTTGGAAACCAGCGTGATGCCGTATTTGGCGGCGACGCCTTCCGCTTCTTTTTTGCCCGACTGGCCAAAACCGCTGGTCTCGGACAACAGCGCCACCTTGCTGATGTTGCGCTTGCGCATGTCTTCAAACACTTTTTCAGCCGCCATCCGGTCGGTGTGCGGAGTCTTGAAGACAAACTTCTTCACCGGTTCAACAATCACCACGGCACCGGCCAGGGAGATGAAAGGCATGCCGGCCTTTTCAACCAGCGGGACGATCGACATGGTCGAGCCGGTGGTCGTACCGCCGACCAGCACATCGACCTTGTCGCTCTCGATCAAGCGCTTGGCAAAACCATTGGCCTTGCTGGCATCACTGCCGTCGTCGTAATGCACCAACTCCAGCGGACGGCCCAGCACGCCGCCGTCCTTGTTGATCTTCTCAACGTAGAGCTGCATGGTCTTGAGTTCAGGATCGCCCAGAAAAGCAGCGGGACCGGTCACGGACAGGATCGAGCCGATCTTGATCGGGTCAGCGGCATAGGCGTTCAGGGCACCAAACGCCAAAGCGGCGCAGGAAATGAGTTTTTTGACGGGGAATTTCATGGTTTTGTCTCCTGGTTGTAATAATTAAAAATACTTAAACACGCTCAATGATCAAAGCGATGCCCTGTCCGACACCAATGCACATGGTGCACAGGGCGTAGCGTCCACCACGGCGCGCCAGCTCGTAGCTGGCGGTGGTCACCAGACGTGCGCCGCTCATGCCGAGCGGATGGCCGATGGCAATCGCACCGCCATTCGGATTGACTCTTTCTTCATCGTCGGCCAAGTGCAGATCGCGCAGCACGGCCAAGCCTTGGGCTGCAAAAGCTTCATTCAGTTCAATCACGTCCATCTGGTCGAGCGTCAGACCCGCCTTGGCCAGCACCTTGCGCACGGCCGGCGCGGGGCCAAAACCCATGATGCGCGGCGGCACACCGGCAGTGGCCATGGCCACCACGCGCGCCCGGGGCGTCAGACCATGGGCCTTGACGCCCGCAGCCGAAGCCAGCAGCAAGGCGCAGGCACCATCGTTGACACCCGAGGCATTGCCCGCCGTCACGCTCAGGTCAGCGCCATTGACGCCCTTGAGCTTGGCCAGCATTTCCAGCGTGGTCTCGGGACGCGGGTGCTCGTCGGTGTCAAAGACAATCGGGTCGCCCTTTTTGCGCGGCACCAGCACTGGCACCAGCTCATCGGCAAAGCGCCCGACCGCGTGGGCTGCCGCCCAGCGCTGCTGTGAGCGCAGGGCCAGAGCGTCCTGATCCGCACGCGAGATGTTGAATTCTTGCGCCACGTTATCGGCCGTTTGCGGCATCGAATGGGTGTCGTAGAGCTTCTTCATCAGCGGATTGACAAAGCGCCAGCCAATCGTCGTGT
Organism: Simplicispira psychrophila DSM 11588; assembly: GCF_000688255.1. Lineage (GTDB taxonomy): Bacteria > Pseudomonadota > Gammaproteobacteria > Burkholderiales > Burkholderiaceae_C > Simplicispira > Simplicispira psychrophila. The sequence goes on from NZ_JHYS01000007.1 coordinate 147,758, forward strand.
CATAAATGGCAGCGTTGCGCGCATAAGCGCTCTCGGCCTTGCCCATGACAAACGGCGCACGCGACATGCTCTCGACGCCGCCAGCGATCATCAGATCGGTGTCGCCCGACTTGAGGGAGCGCGCCGCCAGGCCCACCGCATCCATGCCCGAGCCACACAAGCGGTTCACCGTGGTGCCCGGCACCTGCACCGGCAGACCGGCCAGCAGGCCGGACATGCGCGCCACATTGCGGTTGTCTTCGCCGGCCTGGTTGGCGCAGCCATAAATGAGGTCGTCCACCGCCGTCCAATCGACCTGCGGGTTGCGCTCCATCAGCGCCTTGAGCGGCACCGCGCCCAGGTCATCGGGGCGCACACTGGCCAGTGCGCCACCGTAGCGGCCAATGGGGGTACGAATGGCGTCACAGATAAATGCTTCGGTCATGGCGGTTTGCTCAGTTGAGTTCAGTTCAGTTCAGTTTCGGACGGTGGTCAAACACCCGGCGCGCTTTGCCGGTCTGGGTGCGCGGCAAGGTATCAAACAGCATCACATTGACGCGCGTGGACACACCGACGTTGGTCTTGATGCGGTGTTGCAGCTCTTTGCTGATGGTGGCCCGGTCTGCCTCGCTCAAGCCAAAGGACAGCTCGCGGGTCACTTCGCAGCAGACCTCGATGTTGTCCAGGTGGCCATCGCGGGTCAGCACGATCTGGTAGGTACCCGCCAGGCGCTTGTCGCGCAAAATTTGCTCTTCGATCTGCGTCGGAAAGACGTTGACGCCACGAATGATCAGCATGTCGTCCGAGCGCCCGGTGATCTTGTCCATGCGCCGGAACGAGCGCGAGGTCGGTGCCAGCAGGCGTGTCAGGTCACGGGTGCGGTAGCGGATGACCGGGAAGGCTTCTTTGGTCAACGACGTAAACACCAGTTCGCCCTCAGAGCCGTCGGGCAGCACTTCGCCGGTTTCTGGATCGACGATTTCGGGATAGAAATGGTCTTCCCAGATCACCGGGCCGTCTTTCGACTCAATACATTCGCAGGCCACGCCCGGGCCCATGACTTCGGTCAGGCCATAAATGTCGATGGCATCCAGCCCCAGGTCACGCTCGATCTCAGCGCGCATGCCCTCACCCCACGGTTCGGCGCCAAAGATGCCGATCTTGAGCGAAATCTCTTCGGGCGCAATGCCCCGGCGCTGAAACTCTTCGGCAATCACCAGCGAATACGACGGCGTGACCATGATGATCTCGGGCTGGAAGTCTATGATCTGCTGCACCTGCTTTTCAGTCTGGCCACCCGACATTGGCACCACCGTGCAGCCGGCGCGCTCGGCACCGTAATGGGCCCCCAGACCGCCAGTGAACATGCCGTAGCCATAGGCGTTGTGCAGCATGTCGCCAGCGCGGCCGCCGGCAGCGCGGATCGAGCGCGCCACCAGATTGGCCCAGTTGTCGATGTCCTTGAGCGTGTAGCCGACGACGATGGATTTGCCGGTGGTGCCCGAAGAAGCGTGCAGGCGTGCCAACTTCTGGCGCGGCACGGCAAACAGGCCAAACGGATAGTGGTCACGCAGCGCCGATTTGGTCATGAACGGAAACTTGGCCAAGTCGGCCAGAGTTTTCAGGTCATCCGGGTGCACGCCCTTTTCGTCAAAGGCTTGTTTGTGGTGCGGCACGTTCTCGTAGGCGTGCTTGAGCGACCACTTCAGGCGCTCCAGTTGCAGCGCCGAGATTTCGTCCCGGCTGGCTTTTTCAATCGGTTCCAGGTCTTCCGGCAGAGATTTTTTGACGGTCATAAGGTGGCTCCTGTTTTCAATATCGGGGTGCGGGGCTGCGGGTTATTTCTGTGGTGCCTGCTGGGCGGCGTGCTGCAACCCGGCGATCACTTCGCCCTGGATGCGGTAGGACTTGCCCCGAAACAGCGCCACCACCTTGCCGGCCTGCGTGCGCACGGTGATGTCATACACACCGGTGCGTCCGGCCTGCGACTGCTCGATCGCTTCGGCATGCAGGGTGTCGCCCTCTTTGGCCGGCGCCAAGAAATCAATATGGCAAGCAGAGGCCACGGTGTTCTTGTTGTAGCTGTTGCAGGCGTAGGCAAAGGCGGTGTCGGCGAGCGAAAAAATCATGCCGCCGTGGCAAATGTGGTGGCCGTTGACCATGTCGGCGCGCACCGCCATGGTCAAGTGCGCTGTGCCCGGCGCAACGCTGACGATGGCCATGCCCAGCGCCTTGGCGGCGTTGTCGCGCGACCACATGGCATCTGCAGCGGCTTGCGCCAGCGCTTGCGCGGCTTCGGGGGTGAGGGCTTCAGTCATGCAAAGGCTTTCCGGCAAAAATGTGGCGCTGGATCAGCGGAGAAATGCGGTAGCGGTCTTCGCCATAGCTGGCACCGAGATGGGCCAGCACGTCGCGCACGCTGCTCAAACCGATTTTTTCGGCCCAGGCCAGCGGGCCTTGCGGGTAGTTCACGCCTAGGCGCATGGCGGCATCGGCCGATGTGGCCGAGCACACGCCCTGGTTGACAGCATCGGCTGCTTCGTTGGCCAACATGGCCACGGTGCGCATCACGGCGAGGCCCGGAATATCGGCCAGCGGCGACACCTTGAAGCCCGCCGCCTGCAACAAACCCACTGCCGCATCGACAGCTGCCGAGGCGCAGCCCGCCGCGCTGGCCAGCGCCAGGCGCGTGGCCTTGCTGTAGTCCAGCGCCAAGTCGATCAGCACGGTATTGGCGATACCGGATTCGTACGCGCGCTGTGTGGCACTGCGGCCATCGGTGACAAACAGCACCGCCTCGCCAGCCTGCGCCATGCGGCCATCGGATGAGGTGCTGCGGACGAAGCCGACACCGGCGGCGGTCAGGCGCTCGACCAGCGCATGTGCCGCAGCCGAATCACCGCACACGGTGATGGCAGCCGGATGCGTGCAAGCAGCAGCAGTGGCCGGCGCAGGCATTTCCGCACCAGCGCGGTAATCGTAAAAACCACGGCCCGATTTTTTGCCAAAGAAACCGGCATCCACCAGCTCTTGCTGGATCAGCGACGGCAAAAAGCGTTGGTCGTTGAAGAACGCATTCCAGACCGAGCGCGTGACGGCAAAGTTGACGTCGTGGCCAATCAAATCCATCAGCTCGAACGGCCCCATACGGAAGCCACCGGCTTCGCGCATCACTGCGTCCAGCGTGGCGCAGTCGGCCGCGCCTTCGGCCAGCAGGCGCAGGCCTTCGGCGTAGTACGGCCGAGCCACGCGGTTGACGATGAAGCCGGGGGTGGATTTGGCGTGCACCGGGGTTTTGCCCCAGGCGGCGGCGGTGGCAAACAAGGTGTCAGCGACAGCGCGGTCGGTGGCCAAACCCGACACCACTTCGACCAGCGCCATCAGCGGCGCCGGGTTGAAAAAGTGCAGTCCCGCCAAGCGCTCAGGGCGTTGCAGCGCAGCACCAATCGCGGTGACGGAAATCGACGAGGTATTGGTGCCAAAGATGCAATCGGCGGCCACGATGTTTTCCAGCTCGGCGTACAGCCCTTGCTTGATGGGCAGGCTTTCGACAATCGCCTCGACCACCAGACCGGCATCGGCCAGGTCGGCCAGTTGCGCTACCGCCACCAGACGCGCACCGGCTGCTTGCGCAGCTTCAGCGGTCAGCTTGCCTTTGGCGGCCAGCTTGTCAAATTGCGTGCGCAGGCTGGCAATGGCCTGGGCCGCAGCGTCGGGCCGGGTGTCATACAGCTTGACCGGGTGGCCGGCAGCGGCTGCCACCTGGGCAATGCCGGCGCCCATGGCGCCCGCACCAATCACGGCGACCACGGTCTGGGGGGACAAGGGCTGTGTGCTCAAGCTCACTCTCCCGTAAAGCGCGGTGCGCGCTTTTCCATGAAGGCTGCCACGCCTTCGGCATAGTCCGGGCTCCAACCCAGTTCGCGCATGAAGCCACCTTCCATCGACAACTGCTGCTCCAGCGTGTGCAGGGGCGCAGCGTGCATGGCTTGGCGCGTGCGCACCAGGGCTTTGGTCGGCATCACGGCCAATTTGGCGGCCAGTGCGTCGATGGTGCTGGCCAGATCGGCGTCGTCCACGGCCTGCCAGATCAGACCCCACTCCGCCGCTTTTTCTGCCGGCAACTTGTCTGCCAGCAAGGCCAGGCCCATGGCCCGCGCCATACCGACGCGCTGCGGCAAAAACCAGGTGCCACCGGTGTCAGGCACCAAGCCAATCTTGCTGAAGGCCTGCAGGAACGAGGCCGACTTGGCAGCCACCACCAGATCACAGGCCAGCGCCACGCTGGCACCGGCGCCAGCGGCAATACCGTTGACGGCGGCAATCGTCGGCACGCGCAGGTTTTGCAGGCGCAGGATCAGCGGCTTGTAGTTGGCTTCGACCACGTTGCCAATGTCCGGCATCGGCTGGCCGGCTTGCACCGCCATCTCGGGATCGGCCAAGTCTTGCCCGGCGCAAAAACCCCGACCGGCGCCGGTCAGCACCAGCACACGGATGCTTTTATCGTTTTGCACGCGATCCAGCACAGTACGGATTTCCGCGTGCATGGCACCAGTAAAGCTGTTGAGCTTGTCGGGGCGGTTCAGCGTTAGGCGGGCCACGCCCGCAGCCACGTCAAATTGGATATTTTGAAACGTCATGCGAGTGGCCTTCAAACGTGGCGGCGGCGCTGCACGACGCGGAAGCGATTGGCTACAAAGGCCGAATCCGAGTAAGAAGCGTTGGCCGAGGGGTTGCCACCCGTGCCGTGGTAGTCCGAGAACGCTGCCGATTGGTTCACAAACACGCCGCTGGTCAGGTTGATCGACAGCGCCACCTTCGAGCGCCAAGTGGCGGCTGTCATGGCATCGATCACCTCGGGACGGGTGGAGTAGATACCCACGGTCAGAGCGCCGTGCGTGCGGGTGATGCGCTCGGACAGGGCAATCGCGGCTTCCGCCGAAGCTACCTTGACGATGAAGCTGATCGGGCCAAAGCGCTCTTCCATGTAGGCTTTTTCGTCCTCTGCATCGCAGGCCAGCAGCACCGGGGTGCGCACGCGGGCCTTCGGAAAATCGGGGTTTTCCAGTGGCGTCGAGGCCAGCACCACTGTGCCCAGACTGCCGCTGCTGGCAATGTCGATGCGCTCGGCGGTGTCGTTGGACTGGATGGCGCCCAGCACGGCGTGCGCCACTTCAGGCTTGGAGAGGAAGCGCTCCACCGCCTGCGCCAGATCGGCACAAACCTCGTCGTACGACTTGTGACCGACATCGGTGTCGATGCCGGCCGCTGGCACCAGCAGCGCCTGCGAGGTGGTGCACATCTGGCCCGAATACAGCGACAGCGTGAAGGCCAGGTTGCCCAGCATGGCTTGATAAGCATCGGTGGACTCGATGACGATGTTGTTCACACCAGCCAGCTCGGCATACACCTGCGCCTGACGGCAGTGGTCGATCAGCCACTGGCCAAAGACGTTGCTGCCGGTGAAGTCGATCGACTTGACGCCCGAATGCGTGACCAGTTGGCGCGTGGTTTCGCGCTGGGCGGCGACACACAGGGTGACCAGATCGGGATTGAGGCCGTTTTCGGTCAACACGGCACGCAGCGTGCGCACGGTGATGGCCGCTGGCAGGATGGCGTTGCTGTGCGGCTTGATGATCACCGCGTTACCCGTGGCCAGGGCGGCGAACAGGCCGGGGTAGGTATTCCAAGTGGGGAAGGTGCCGCAGCCGACGACCACGCCAACACCGCGCCCGACGATTTCAAAATTCTTCTGCATTACCAGGGGTGGGTTCTTGCCCTGGGGCTTTTCCCACATCGCCTGCGCTGGCACCGCGCTTTGCTCGCGCCAAGCATAGGTCACGGCCTCCAGACCCCGGTCTTGGGCGTGGGGGGCGCCGGCCTGAAAGGCCATCATCCAGCCCTGGCCGGTGGTCATCATCACGGCGTGAGCGATCTCAAAGCTTTGCTGGTTCAGGCGTTCCAGCATTTCCATGCAGATGCCGGTGCGCCCGGCAGCGCCGACCGCCTGCCAGCCCACCATGGCTTTTTCGCCAGCGCTGATCAGGGCCTCGACCTCACACACCGGGTACTGCACATTCATCTCGATGCCAAACGGCGACTGCTCGCCGCCGTGCCAACCGGTCTGGCCGGGCTGGCCCAGTTCAAACTGCTGGCCCAGCAGCGCGTCAAAGGCGCGCTTGCCGTCTTCGGGGGCCGTGGCGCCGTACACCTTGGGGCTGGGCATCTCGTTGTACGCCGACCAGTAACCGCGGGTCTGGATGGCTTGGAGTGCGTTGTCCAGCGTGGCGCGGTGTTTTTCAAACAGAGGGTGAGACATCAATACTTCCTTGGCAAGGCGTTGATCGGAAACCACATGCAGCGCTGTCTGACAAGCACCGCATGACGATACAAAAAAACAGGGAGGACAGACAAGTGTGTGTCGCTTCCATCGTCAGAACGAATATTACACCATGCGTAATGAATTCTGCGTTTAATTTTTTTCCTTATTAAAAACAATGTGTTAGTGAAAAATTTAATCTTTGATTGCTGAAATATTATGCAATCCATCCCTCTTTTAGCATTAAAAATCGGCATCCAGAGCAACCCTAACCCCGGCCCGCAGGCGCCTGAACCCCACCCTGCAGCCTCTAGGATGGACCCCATGAACACCCCACCCAACGCACCCAACACCCCCGATTCCAGCCACACCCGCATTCCGCTGGCACAGCTAGAGGCGCTGCTGGCGCAGGTATTTGAGCGCCATGGCACCTCTGCGCAGGTAGCGGCAGCGCTGGCGCAGAACTGCGCACTGGCGCAGCGCGACGGCGCCGACAGCCATGGCGTTTTCCGTATTCCGGGCTATCTCTCGACGCTGGCCAGCGGCTGGGTCAACGGCCACGCCGTACCGCAGGTCGAAGACGTGGCGCCGGGCTATGTCGCCGTGGACGCCGGCAACGGTTTTGCCCAACCGGCGCTGGACGCCGCGCGCAGCCTGCTGCTGGAAAAAGCCCGGCGCAACGGCATTGCGCTGCTGGCGATCCGCAACTCGCACCACTTTGCCGCGCTGTGGCTGGATGTCGAACCGTTGGCGCGCGAGGGACTGGTGGCGCTGGCCTTTGTCAACAGCATGGCCTGCGTAGTGCCCAGCGGCGGCCACCGCGCACTGTTTGGCACCAACCCGATCGCCTTTGCCGCGCCGCGCGCCGGCGGCGAGCCGCTGGTGTTTGACCTGGCCACCAGCGCCATCGCCCATGGCGACGTGCAGATCGCCGCGCGCGCCGGCCACACCCTGCCCGAGGGCTACGGCGTCGATCGCCACGGCCAGCCGACCTGCGACCCGGCGGCCATCCTGGACGGCGGCGCGCTGCTACCGTTCGGCGGCTACAAGGGCTCGGCGCTGTCGATGATGGTGGAGCTGCTGGCGGCGGCACTCACGGGCGGCAATTTTTCGTTTGACTTTGATTGGTCCCAACACCCCGGCGCCAAGACGCCGTGGACGGGCGAGCTGCTGATCGCCATCGACCCGGCCAAGGGCGCGGGCCACAACTTTGCCCAGCGCAGCGAAGCCCTGGTGCAGGCCATGCGCGGCGCGGGCCAAGCGCGCCAGCCGGGCGACCGGCGTTATGCCGAACGCGCCCTGGCCGACCAACTGGGCGTGGCGGTGGGGGTGCAGGAGTTGGCGTCGCTGCGGGCGTTGGCCGGGATCGTTTGATACTGCGCCAAACCAGCACGCCAATCGTGGCCGCTGGGGCTTTGGTACAGGCGCAAACCGAACTCCGGCAGGATGGCCAGCAGGTGGTCAAAGATATCGCCCTGCACGCCCTCATAGACCACCCAGGCCGTGGTATTGGTAAAGCAATACAGCTCCAGCGGCACGCCCTCGGGCGTCGGCTCCAGCGTGCGCACCATCAGCGTCATGCCTTGGTGAATGTGCGGGTGGGCCTGCAAATAGGCCTGGACGTAAGCGCGCAAGGTGCCGAGGTTGGTCAGGCGGCGCTGGTTGGCCACCAACTCGGCCTTGTCGCCCAACAGCACGCGCGCCTGCGCATTGGCCGTATCCACGGCCACGCTTTTGGCGCCCATGTAGTCGTGCAGCAGCTCAAAGCGTGAAAAACGCGCCATCTCCTGTGCCTCCAGGAAGCGCACCGAGCTGGCGTCCAGCCGCAGCGTGCGCTTGATGCGCCGGCCGCCGGATTCGCTCATGCCGCGCCAGTTTTTGTAGCTCTCGCTCATCAGCCGCCAAGTCGGGATGGTGGTGATGGTTTTGTCCCAGTTCTGCACCTTGACAGTGTGCAGCGCCATGTCGATCACATCGCCATCGGCGCCGACCTGCGGCATCTCGATCCAGTCGCCCAGGCGCAACATGTCGTTGGAGGTCAGCAGCACGCCGGCGGTGAACGACAGGATGGTGTCCTTGAACACCAGCATCAACACCGCCGACATGGCGCCCAGCCCCGACAGCACGATCAGCGGCGAGCGGTCCATCAGCGAAGCCACCGTGACCACCGCGCCACCCAGCAGCAGCACCAGCTTGCCCAGTTGGATGTAACTCTTGATCGAGCGTACTTTGTGCGCCGCCGCCCCGTCTTTGCCTACGCCCTCTTCTTGGCGCTGCAAGACCACGTCCAGCATCGCCATCAGCGCCCGCACCACCTGGACCGCCATAAACGCCATCGCCACATTGGCCACCACAGTGGCAAATGTGGCGCTCAAATGCGGTACATGCCACACGCCCAGCTGCACCATCAGCGAGGGCAGCACGCGGGCGACACGGTGCAGCACATCGTCGTGCAACACCACCTCGAACAGCCCCGAATGCGCTCGGGTGCGCACGCGGCGCAGCATCGGCATGAACAAAAACAGCGCCAGCACACGGATGGCGATGGCTACCAGCAGCAGCAGCGTCAGCCCGACGGCGGCCTGCACCCAAGGTGCGGCTTGGGCGACAGGAGCGAAGAGGGGGGGATAAGTCATGGGCAATGCGGTGTCCTCCTGAAAAAACGTGGCGCCAATGAAAAAACCCTGTCTGACCGATACCGGTCAGCAGGGTTCAAAAAAATCAGTGAAAACTGGCTCTAGCCCAATAGACACCTGCGCTAGCAGCTATCTATTACGCAAAACCCAAAGGGCTGCGCAGCCTCACTTCAGGTAATTCATGTAGCCGGTGATGATCACGGCATTGAAGAAGTCGATGAACAGCGATCCCACCAGTGGGATGACAAAAAACGCCTTCAGCGACGGGCCATTGGCCTCGGTAAAGGCCTGCATGTTGGCCATAGCGTTGGGCGTGGCGCCCATGCCAAAGCCGCAGTGGCCGGCGGCAATCACGGCGGCATCGTAGTCGCTGCCCATGACGCGGAAGGTGACCCAGTAGGCATAGGCAAACATCACCACTGTCTGCACCAGCAGGATGATCAGCAGCGGCCCGGCCACTTGCGCCAGCTCCCACAGCTTCATCGACATCAGTGCCATCGCCAGAAAGAAAGCCAGCGACACATTGCCCACCACGTCGAACTGCTGCAGCGGCAGGTGCCAATTGCGCCAGTCGATGAGGTTGCGCAGCAAGGCGGCGACCAGCATCGGGCCGAGGTAGGCCGGCAATGTGATGCCCAGATCCTTGAGCCAGTTGACCAGCAGCGTGCCAGAGCCAATCGCCACGGCGACCAGAATGGTGGCGTACATCACGGTCTGGTGATTCGTCTCACCGGCCGAAGGCGCAGTTTCGATGTTTTTCAATGGCGACTGCGCTTGCTGGGCCGGGCCTTTGAGGCCGTTGCGCCGTATCAGCAGCGTACCCACCGGACCACCAATCAGGCAGCCGGCCACCAAGCCGTAGGTGGCAGCAGCAATCGCCGCCGGCAAGGCGCCGACAGCGCCAGCCTGCTCCAGCAGCGGGCCGAACGCGGCCGAGGTGCCATGGCCACCGGTCAGCGCAATCGAACCTGCCGCCAGACCGATCAAAGGGTTGACGCCCAGCGCACTGGCCAGCGCCGCGCCCAGGGTGTTCTGGATCAGCACCAAACCGACGGCAGCCGCCAGAAACAGCGCCACGCCAATACCGCCTTTTTTCAGCAACTCAAAGCTGGCCGAAAAACCGATAGTGGTGAAAAACACCAGCAGCAAAAAGGCGCGCATATTGTCGTAAAACTGGAACGTGAACGCCCCCATTTCGTGGCCGACCAGCGCGAGCAACGAGAACAATACGCCGCCAATAATGGGGCCGGGAATGAAGTAGCGTTCCAACACGCTGACGTGCTTTTTGACAAGATCGCCGACCACCAAAAGCACGGCGGCAATGCCCACGGTCTGGGCGATATCAAGCTGGAGAGTAATCACAGAGAGGCTCCTGGACAGGTGATACGAGATCGGGTAGATCTCTGAATGCTATTGAATATATAGCTTGAAGTACTTATCCAATGGACGTTAGAAGGCTATTTTATCGCAGGTCTATTGCCATTCTGACGCGACAATCGGCAGGAAGCAGGAAGGCGTCAGCCCGGCCCTGCCCGAACGCCGCGAGAGCGCAGCCGCTACAGTCAGGCAGCGCTCTGTTGGGGGCGCCATTTTTTGCCGTACACCACCATGCTTGCTGATGCTCCCCCCCGCCTGCGCCGCGTGCTGCGCGTTGTCCTGAGCCACTATGTGCTCAACGGCATCAGCGTGGCGCTGGGGCTGCTGGTGATCTCCGCCGGCGTGCACCTGTGGCTGGGCGCTTTTGCCGCATCGGCGGCGGCGGTCGGCGTGATCGTCTCCGGGCCGCCCGACATACCGGCGCCGCGGCGCGGCAAGTTCTGGCACCTGCTGCCGGCGCCGCTGCTGGGCACACCGCTGTTTTTTGCCGTGCAGTACCTGCACCACGACGCGCTGGCGCTGGGGCTGTTGTTGGTGCCGGCGACCTTCTTCATCTTTTTGGGCATGGCCTGGGGCAAGCGCGGCGCGCCGGTGGCCATCTCGCTGATGTTTGCCATGGTGTTTTCCATCGCCGCGCGCATCAGCCACGACGGTGCTGGTGAGGGCAATAGCCTGTCCACGGCGCTGACCAGCACGCTGTACTTTGCCCTGGGCGCGCTGCTGTATGTGCCCTGGGCGGTGCTGGCCAATGCGCTGCTGAACGGTCGCTACCGGGTGCAATTGCTCAGCGATGTGCTGCTGTCGCTGGCGTCGCTGATGCGCCTGCAGGCGCGCCAGTTCACCCTGGCTGGCACCGGGGCAGCCGAGACCGACCCAAACAACGCCCCCGAGCCGCACACCGGCGCGATGCTGCTGCGCCACGCCGCGCTAGCCGACCAGCTGCAGGGCGCACGCGACCTGATTCTGGAGTCACCGCGCACCCCCCGGCGCCAGCGCCGCGCTGCCATGCTGGTGCAGATATTGGAGATGCGCGACCACCTGCTGGCCTGCGAACTCGACCTGGACACCCTGCGCGCCCAGCCCGCACAGGCGCCGGCGCTGGCCAGCCAGCAAGCCGTGCTGCAGGCGCTGGCCGACGAGGTCGAGCGCCTGGCCGACGCCCTGCTGTGCGGCCGCCAACCGGTGCCGTTTGCCGATATGCGCGCACGCCTGCAAACGCTGGGTGCGCAAACCGCCCCCGAAGTCACACCGGCAGGCTTTACCGCACCGCTGCTGGCACGCGGCCTGGCCGACCGCATGGGCCACATCAACGACGAAGCACTGCGCCTGATTGCGCTGGCGCGCGGCGACGTAGTGCCCGACTTGGCGGTGGTGCGCGCTTATTGGCAGATGTTTGTCAGCCCCACCACTTGGTCCTGGGAGCCGCTGAAAAACCTCTGGCACTGGGATGCACCGCCACTGCGCCACGCCGTGCGCGCCGCACTGGCCATGGGCGCGGGCTATGCGGTGGCACTGCAACTGCCCTGGGGCACGCACGCCTACTGGGTGTTGCTGACCATCATCGTGGTGCTGCGCGGCAGCCTGGCGCAGACGCTGGAGCGGCGTAACCTGCGCGTCGCCGGTACCTTTCTCGGCTGCGTGCTGGCCGTCGCCGTGCTGGCGGCGCAGTGGCCGGCCTGGGGACTGCTGGTCGTCGTGACGTTGACTCAGGCGGTGGCGCACAGTTTTGCCCTGCGCCGCTACCTCATCACCGCCGTCGCCGCCACGGTGCTCGGGCTGGTGCAGGCGCACCTGCTGAGCAGCGGCGGCGGGACGGCGTTTGCGCTGTTTGAGCGCCTGGTCGATACGCTGATTGGTACCGGCATCGCCTGGGCCTTTGCGTACGTGCTGCCGTCATGGGAGCGCACCCACATGCCGGCGCTGGTGGCGCGCACCCTGGCAGCGCAGGCGCACCACGCCCGTGTCGCGCTGGGTCTGGGCCAACTGCAGGCGGTGGACAACGCACCCGAACTGGCCTGGCGCCTGGCCCGGCGCGAGGCCTACGACAGCCTGTCGGCGCTGGTGCTGGCCACGCAGCGCTCGCTGTCCGAGCCGCGTGCCGTGCGCCCGCCGATCGAATCTCTGGAACACCTGCAGGCGCACAGCTACCAGTTGCTGGCACAACTGACCGCCGTCAAAACCTTGCTGCTGCTGCGCCGGGGCCGGCTGCAACCCGAACAGGTGCAGGGGCCGCTGGCGCTGGCCGGCGAGCGCATTGGCGCAATTTTGTCGACCCCGGGTCCGCAGCCGCCGACATCTGCGCCCCACCCGGCCCCATCGCCCACCCCGTCCACCGCAGCGCCGCCATCTGAATCCGAGCCCTTGCCCGAATGGGACGCCCGTGACCTGAACGTCTGGCTGCTGCGGCGCCTGCACTTGGCCACCACCATGGCCGGGCAGCTGCGTGGTGATGCCGATGCGGTGTTGCAGGCCCTGGACGCCGCGCAGAAAAATCAAAAATAATAGCTATTAGCGCATGAATTTAAAGGGCTGCAGGCACATTTCACTATCAATCGGGCACCTGCAGGCGCCGCACTACCCTGCCGGCCATCAGTGCGGCGTTCAAAATAGGGCAAAAATGTGCCGCTAGCGCACGCCAATGCTGCGCTATAAGCTATTAAAAAACGAGCATGAACGGCCTGCATCCCTACCCGCCATGCCACACCGGGAGCTTTTCTTGCCAACGTTGGTGTCGCGCTGGGCCCACGCCGCCGCGTTGGGGCTGCGCATGGCACGCCCCGGGGTTCCGGTGATCACCCATTTTGGTTGGTGCGGCTGCAGGTCGGGACAGCCCCCTCCCCCGACCTCTCCAGCATCAGACAGCTGCCGGATTTCGCGCAGGAGATGGCTTGGGGATGCCCTGCGTGCAGCCCTGGAGTCGCATGGGCAAATGCTGGTGAATTTTCTCTAGAGCGCCTGCGCTGTGCCGGCACCGCTCAAGGTTTTGTCCTACAAATAATGGCCCTGTCTGCTGGCGACACCCGCGTGCAGCAGCTCCAAAGAATGCAATGGTCAGCCTCTGGCGCCCGCACAGCTTGCCGAGCGTTGGAGGTTGCGAGCGCTTGCCCTTTTCATTCCTCCTTGGGGTCTTTCACCATGCCGCACACCTCCACCTCTTTTGCTCGCGTGTCTGCCATACCGGCCCGACGCTGGCGCGGCCTGTCGTCTGTCTACGGCGTGGTGGCGGCGGCCGTTCTTGCCCTCAGCGCCGGCTGCAGCAGCCCGCAGCACAGCGGCGCTGCAGACCCTGGCTACGCGGCACCCGCCTCTGGCGCTACCGCCATCGGCGAGATGCCCATGGGACATGCCCGCTTGCTGACAGCCGAGGGGGCGACCGCAGGCATCGCCAAGCTGCAAGCGGTGCAAGGAGGCGTGGAGATCGTGCTGCAAGTGCAAGGTATGGCGCCCGGCACGCACGGCTTTCATATCCATACCCAAGGCGAATGCGCGCCGGCCCCAGACGCCAAGACCGGAAAAATGGTCACCTTTGGCGCCGCCGGTGGGCACTTTGACCCCTACAGCACCCAAACCCATGGCCATCCAGGCCAGTCGCCGCACGCAGTGCATGCGGGCGACATCCCCAATCTGGTGGTGGACGCCAGCGGCCAGGGCACGCTGCGCTATACCAACACGGGTGTAACCTTGACGCCCGGACCGCACTCGATTGCCGGACGTTCGCTGGTGGTGCATCAAAGCGCAGACGATTACAAAACCAACCCGGCCGGCAATTCAGGATCGCGCATCGCCTGCGGTGTGATCTTGATGACGCCGGAGAACCAGGCCGATGCCACGCCGCCTGGCGGCCGCTGAGCAAAGGAAAGCTGGCGACGACCGCGCCGGCGCCACAGGTGGCCGTGCGGGTGAAGCTGAAAATGACAGCACCAGTCAAGCAGACTGCCGCAGCCGGCGGCTTTGTGGTGCAGTTTGTCTTGCCCCAGGATGTCACCGTGGCCAACGGCACCCGAACCTACCTTACGGGCCGCCTCTTGAATCAGAGATGGCCAAGAATTGCTTTGATCCAAGTCAATATTTTTAGCCATTCCTGCGTGGTATTTCCCAAATAAAAATTTGGCCCAGTCACGCAAACGCCGGTAAAGTTATGCATGTATTTATTACAAAATACCTCTAAAATAAAATTTATATTTCATGAATTTTTGCTATAGCCATAATACTTAAAAACGATTATTACTAATATTTTATTATAAATAAATTCATTTATTTTTAAAGGTATATATATGATTAAAATTGCTCGTGTTTTTCTATTGACTTTGACTTTATTCTGCACATCTGCCATGGCAATCAATCCCAAGGCAGGGACTTGGTGGAATCCGCAGGAATCAGGCAGCGGTTATTCTTTTGATGGCAGTGGCACTACGCTAGCCATGCTTGCCTATGTGTATGACAAATCTGGCCAAGCCACTTGGTCTCTGGCGACAGGTGAATTGACAAATAATGGTGCCAATTGGTCTGCAAATTTGGAGAATTATATCGGCGGCCCCTGCATGGGCTGTGCCTTTCGCCCCAATCAGGCAACTGGAAGCACAGGCATCGTTAGCGTTGTGTTCACTTCTGATACTACAGGCATCATGACGATGCCCAATGGAAGCAAAACAGCTATTCAGGCATTTTTCGCCGCAGGTTCAACTATTGGCGGCCGAGACGATGCAGCAGGCCAAGGATTCGGCGGTTTACCCATGCAGTGGGGTGATACGTACATGGAGAAAATAGAGACATCTGCTAGTCAGGGATTTTGCACAGCAAAAATGACTTTCAAAAACACCGCCTCCAGTCCGCGAACTCCATTTCTTTCATTTGATGTTACAACTAATGGAATTAATGTTGGACAGATTATTTTCAACTTTCAATCATTAGGCGGAGGTCAAACTGCATCTATATTCGGTGCTGCAACCGGAGTCGCCCCCAATTGTGCCGGATTATCTTTGCATTTCAATGAATCCGCATCGAAAGTGTTTGCGCAATAAACTAATAAGTAGGTCGGGTTAACGCAGCGTAACCAGACTTTTCCAGCACCCAACACCTGTCAGGTTACGCCCTTTGGGCTAACCCGACCTACAGGTTCACGCATCTCGCTGCAAACGCTCCAAAATCAGCAAAGCCTCCTCACGCCAATAGGCCGCAGCGGCAAAAAAGCCTTCCCACACGCAACCATTGCAACCGCGCCCACAACAGGCCGTCGGCTCTGGCGGCGGGCTGCGCATCGGCACACCGGCGGCTTGCAAAGCCTGTTGCAGCACAGCAAACATCTGCTGCGCCGAGGCCTTGTCGGTGGCGGGTGCAGGCAGGGAAAGAGGGATAGACAACGTAGACATCAGCGCGCGCGATTATCCTTGCGGCCTTCATGGCGCCCCCGGCGCCCCCAAAAACACAAGGAATTCCCCCATGGCCATTCAGTGGTTTCCAGGCCATATGCACCTGACGCGCAAAGCGATTGGCGAGCGCGTGAAAGACATCGACGTAGTGATTGAAGTGCTGGACGCCCGCCTGCCCGGCTCCAGCGCCAACCCGCTGCTGTCCGAGCTGACGGGGCACAAGCCCACCCTCAAGGTGCTCAACAAACAAGACATGGCCGACCCCGAGCGCACGCCGCTGTGGCTGGACTGGTACAACGCCCAGCCGGGGGTGCGCGCCTTGCAGTTGGACGCTTCCGACACCGCGCCCACGCGCAAGCTGATTGACGGCTGCCACCAGCTGTCACCCAACCGAGGAGGCATGGCCAAGCCGATGCGGGTGCTGATTTGCGGCGTGCCCAACGTCGGCAAATCGACGCTGATCAACACCATGAGCAATAAGCGCCAAGCCAAAACGGGCGACGAGGCCGGCATCACCAAGCTGGAGCAGCGCATCACGTTGGCCGATGACTTTTATTTGTGGGATACGCCCGGCATGTTGTGGCCGCGCATCACCGCACCCGAGAGCGGCTACAACCTGGCCGCCAGCGGCGCGGTGGGCCGCAATGCCTACGACGAAGAACTGGTGGCGCTGGAGTTGCTGCGCCGCCTGCAACGCCAGTACGCGCCGCTGCTGGAGGCACGCTACAAACTCGCTCTGCCCGAAGGCGCAGTCGCGCAGATGCACGATGAAGAGCTGCTCGAAGCCATTGGCCGCAAACGCGGCGCCATGTTGGGCGGCGGCCGCGTCAATCTGCAAAAGACGGCAGAAATCGTCCTGACCGACTTTCGCACCGCCATCCTGGGACGCATCACGCTGGAAACCCCGACCGAGTTTGAAGCCTGGCGCGAGGCCGGCCTGCTGGAAGATGCCGAGCGCGCCATCCGCAAGGAAGCGCGCAAGGTCAAAACCAAAAAACCGCAGCGCGGCGGCGCACCGGAAGCCTGATCCAGCGCCCGGCCAGCGCTATCGGCCCAGCGCCACGCAAAAAAGCCCTCCAACGCCGCAAGGCAGTGGAGGGCTTTTTGGATGGGTAAGCGCGCCGCTTACTTGTTCTTCAACTTGCCACGCGGCGCCACAGCAGTGACGGGGGGCATCGGTCGGTCAGAGACCGAACCACCCTCCTTGGGCGGCGAAGTGTCCTTTTTGGGCTTCTTCGCCATTTTGTTGTCGTGCATCTGTCCTTTGGCCATACATCCTCCTGTCGGTCGCGAAATGTGACCTTAACCGGTAATGGTAAGGCAAAGCAGGCGCGTATCTGGGTGCCGCAGCGCAAGGGCATAAGACCCTTGCAAAAGTATCTTTTTGTTTCGATTATGCAAAAATAGTGAGCTACCGCACACTTACCTCATTCTCTCGTTTTTTGTAAAGTCATCTCCCATGCATCTCAATAACATCAAAGTCGGCAGCCGCCTGGCGCTGGCATTTGGTCTCGTGCTGTTTATCGCTGCACTGGTGGCAAGCATCGGGGTGTGGCGTTTGCAGGATCTGGCCAGCACCACCCAGGTGCTAACGACCAAAGACACGGAAAAACTCCAACTCGTCACGCAATTGCGCCAGACAGCCGCGCTGAACTGGGTGCGCACGCGCGCCATCGTGCGCGAGACCGAACCCCAGCAGATTTCCCTGTGGATGACCGAAGTCGCCGCCACCAGCCAGGCCACGGCAGAGGCACACAAGCGCCTAATGGAACTGGTCTACTTGCCCCAAGGCAAGGCACTGCTGGAAAAGGTGCAGGAAGCACGCACGGCCTATAGCGGCCCGCGCAACGCTGTGCTGAAGAAAAAAGAAGCCGGCGAAGACATCAGCGCAGAATTTGACCGCAGCATCCCGCCCCTGTCCGAAGCCTATATCGCCTCGATCACAGAATTTGAGCGCCTTCAGAAGGAGCTGTACACCGCCGCTCTGGAAGAAGTACAAAAAAATGCCGCTAATGGCCGTCTTATCCTGATTCTGGGCACCGTGCTGGCGCTGCTGCTGGGCGTCGCTGCAGCCTTCTCGCTCAGCCGCTCCATCACCACACCACTGCTCCAGGCAGTGCGCAGCGCCCGCGCCATTGCCGAGGGCGACCTGACGCAGCCGATTGACAGCCGCGGACGCGATGAAGCCGCTGAACTGCTGCAGGCCCTGCAACACATGCAGAGCAACCTGGCGAGCATGGTCGGCAATGTGCGCCAGGGCACGGACTCGATCGCCACCGCGTCCAGCCAGATCGCCTCGGGCAACAACGACCTGTCAGCACGCACAGAGCAGCAAGCCAGCGCGCTGCAGCAAACCGCCGCGTCCATGGAAGAGCTGACCTCCACCGTACGGCAAAACGCCGATAACGCGCGCCAGGCCAATCAACTGGCCCTGTCGGCATCGGGCGTGGCCGTCCAGGGCGGCTCGGTGGTCTCGCAGGTGGTGGACACCATGGGCGCCATCAACGCCTCGTCGCAAAAAATTGCCGACATCATTGGCGTGATCGATGGCATTGCCTTTCAGACCAACATCCTGGCGCTGAACGCGGCCGTCGAAGCGGCGCGCGCGGGCGAGCAAGGCCGGGGCTTTGCCGTGGTGGCCAGCGAAGTGCGCTCGCTGGCCGGGCGCTCGGCCGCAGCGGCCAAAGAAATCAAGGAACTGATCGACGACTCGGCCAGCAAGGTGGGCGCGGGCACTCTCTTGGTGAACGAGGCCGGCAAAACCATGCAGGACGTGGTCGGCAGCATCCAGCGCGTCACCGACATCATGGGCGAGATCACCGCCGCCAGCCAGGAGCAGACTGCCGGCATCGAGCAGATCAACCAAGCCGTGGTGCAGATGGACCAAGTCACGCAGCAAAACGCGGCACTGGTCGAAGAGGCTGCCGCTGCAGCGCAGTCGCTGCAAGAGCAGGCCAGCACGCTGGCACGCACGGTGAGTGCTTTCAAAATCCAAGGCGCGGGCTTGCAGTCCGGCAGCACCTACGCGGCGTCCACCCAGCAGCCGGGCAAACGGGCCAAGTCGCCCCAGCCGCTCGCCAAAACAGCCGCGCCCATCATCCGCAAAGCGCCTGCGGCCAAGTTGGCAGCCCCCTCCCGGGCGGCCGTGGGCGCGTCCCAGGCAGCGCGCAGCGCTCCGGCGCCCAAGGCTTCACCGGCAATTACCAGCGGCGCATCAGACGACTGGGAAGCGTTTTAAAAACACTGCCTGCATGGCGCGCAGGGTCGTAACGATTTCTTCCGGCACACCCCGGCCCGCGCAGCGACAATGCGGGCCGCATGAAAAAACACATTCTTCCGCTTGCCCTGCTGGTGGGTCCCGCCAAAAACGATCCCCATCCGCTCATCCTTTATCACGGTCGCCGTTGCCCCGATGGCTTTGGCGCAGCACTGGCCGCCTGGCTGTACTACGGCCCTGATGGCGCCGAATTTCTGGGCCTGGACCATGGCGACATCCAGTCCCTTGCCGACCTGCCAGCGCTGGACGGACGCACCGTCTACATCCTGGATTTTTCGTTTTCCGCCGACATCCTGCGCGGCATCGAAGAGCGCGCCGCCAAGCTGGTGATGCTCGATCACCACAAGAGCGCCGCCGAAAAACTCACCGGTTTTGCCTGCCGCTGCGGTGTGGTGCACTTTGACATGCACAAGTCGGGCGCACGCCTGGCGTGGGAGTTTTTCCACCCGGACCAGCCCATCCCGGCGCTGCTGCAGTACATCGAGGACCGCGATATCTGGAAGTGGGAGTTTCCGGAAAGTGCGTCCTTTTTGTCGGCCCTGGACATGGAGCCGCAAACCTTTGCCCGTTGGCAGGAGATTGCCACCTTCAGCCCGGAACAGCTGACCACCTTCATGGCGCGCGGCGGCGCCATGGACGAAAAATACCGCAAGCTCGCCACCGACATTGCCGAGGGCGCACAGCCCGTCACCTTCAATGGCGTCACCGGCCTGATGGTCAACGCACCCGGCATGTTCCACAGCCTAGTGGGCGACCTGCTGTCGGCCAAAACCAGCACCTTTGGCCTGATGTGGAGTGCCAGCAGCACCGGTGTCAAAGTCGGCCTGCGTGCGCAGCGCAACTTTGACTGCATCGCCTTGGCCGAGAGCATGGGCGGCGGCGGCCATGCGCAGGCCTGCGGTTTCAAGATGGGTATTGAACGCTTGCCTGAGCTACTGAGTGGTGTGCTGAACGCCTAAAGCATTCCCCGTAGGTCGGGTTAGCCCCAAAGGCGTCACCCGACAGGCGTCCTGAGTGCAGCCCTGTCGGGTTACGCTGCGCTAACCCGACCTACAAACTATCGAATCAATAGCTATCACCGCACGCCTCATAAGCGTTACAAGCCATTTTGGCACTTAATCCCGTCGCGAAAGCGCCCCAGGCTGCACCACCACCCAAGGCCAGCGCTGCTGCAAACGCAGCCAGTCCGCCGCATCCGGCACGTTGGCCTGCAACGCCTCCCCGTCGCACGCCAACGTCAACATCTCCCCGCTGACCGGGTGCGGCACGGCCAGCGACTGTGCGTGCAGCCACAGGCGCGTTTGCCCCAGTTGCTGTGCCCACCAGCGGTTCAGCGGCCCTTTGCCATGGGTGGCATCGCCCAGAATCGGGTGCGCTAAATATTTGAGGTGGCGGCGAATCTGGTGGCGCCGCCCGGTGGTCGGCACCGCCTCGACCAACGACGCGCGCGTGGTGGCGTGGCGCGCATCGACACTTTCATTCAGCTCCAACCGTGCCAAACAGCGAAAGCGGGTGTGCGCTTCTTGCACCGGCGCATCGGGTGGCGCGTCATCGGGGCGCAGGGCGTGATCGACCTCGGCGCTGTCCGGCATCCAGCCGCGCACCAACGCTAGATAGCGCTTGTGCGTGCGCTGGTGCTCAAACGCCTGCGCCAACGCGCGCGCCGCGTCGCTGTGCAGGGCCATCACCAACACACCGCAGGTGCCCTTGTCGAGCCGGTGCACCGGATAGACGCGCTGGCCGATCTGGTCGCGCAGGGTTTGCATGACAAAGCGCGTTTCACCGGCGTCCAGTCCGGTCCGGTGTACCAACCAGCCGGCCGGCTTGTACACCGCCACCATGTGCTCGTCGCGCCAGAGGATGTGCAGGGCGGTCATACGGCGACTCGGCGCAGGTAGCGGTGGCGATACGTCCACGGCGCCACGGGCCGGCGCTGCGCCCACAGACCCATGCCTCGGGCCTTTGCCTGGCGCTGCAGCGGCGCCAGATACGGATGCTGGCGCGCATACGGCGTGTACACCCAGGCCAGCCCGGCGCGTACCTGGGCGCTGGCGACATCGGTGCTGCCGCAGCGCACATTGGCTACGCTGCGGCCGTAAGCGTCCTGGTCCAGCGGCTCGATGCGCGCGCGCTGGCGCAAACACAGCTGCAACAGATTTTTGCGCGCCTGCGTGCCATACGCCTGGCGGCTCTCAGGCGCGTCGATCGCAGCAATACGCACTTTAATCTGGTACGCAGCAGCCGGGAGGCCACAGCGGGCGGTGAGGGTATCGCCGTCACTGATGGCGACGACCAGGCAAAACAAGGCAGCAATAGACACGGGCAAAGGACGCAAAAAAAAGTGGGTCAAGCATCCCACTATAAAACGTGTTTTCACTGGATTTTCCGCCATCTGCCGAAAATTTGAGCACCGGGCTGCAGCCCAATGCCGGCGCGGCCTGGCACCAGTTATCCCGAAGGTTTTCCACAGATCAGCCCACAGAAGCCGGGCATAAGTAAAAACCCTTGGTCAATCGGGCACATCTTGCGTCGGCAATGCCTCGTTAGAGAGCAGAAAACGCTTCACGAGGTCAAAAAAGCTGTCGTAGAAATCGTTGTCGGCAATGGTTTGGCTGCCGATCTTGACCAACGACTCCCCTCCTCCGGTCATGAAGGGCAGTGACAGCGAGCCGACGCCGCCCACCCCCAAGCTGGCAGAGTTGTTGGATTTTTTCAGGGTATAGCTGTCTTGCAGCGCCGTGACAAAACCCAGGCTGATGCTGGCGTCGGCGCTTTCAGGCACACACACCACGCGAATCATCACCTGCACATGCGCGTCGGCTTCGGGCTGGAAGTTTTTTTGTCCCGCCACCAGATCGGGCGTGGTGGTGCTGATGATGTAGCCCTGGCTGAGCAGCGCACGCCGCGCCGCCTCGCAGGTCTGCGCCGGAGTGGCATCAAACAGCCGTGAATAGGTGGAGACGGAACCAAATTTTTCTTGCGGTGCCAGCACCTTGCCTTCGGTGGCGCAGCCGGCCAGCAGCGCGGCCATCGCGAGCATCCCCAGCACGGCAGTGGCCTGGCGTATCCATGAAAAATTCACTGCGATAACTCCTTGGAACCGGCCATGGCGCTCAACCCACCAGCAACTGTTGGTACGCCTTGCGCGTGGCCGGCGACACGGCCGCCAGCACCTGCTCGTACGAGGTCTGATGGCGTCCCAGCAGGCGCGCCGACGCAATGGTTCTGGATTTACAAAACCAGTGGCAGGTGTGCTGCATCAGAAACAGCTCCGCCGTCAGCGTGAACGCCTTGTCGCGCGGACTGCGCCCGGTGTCGTTGCGCGCCACCGCCTCAATGCCCTGGGCGTGGATCTGCATGGCAGCGCGCAGGTCAAAGGTGCTGCGCGGAAACAACTGGTCGGCATAGGCGATGGCTATCGGCAGTTTGCTGACACGGGTCTCCAGCGGAGTCAGTCGGGCCAGATCGGTGGCAAAGCGTTTGAACTGCTCGTACAAGCTGACCTCGGCCGTACTCAATAGGCTCCAGATCTGCCCACGCCGCTCTTCATCGGCCTCGCCCAGCGCGCGCAGATAGCCTTGCGTCAGCGTCTCCATCAGCTTTTCTATCTGGAACTGCGCCAGGTAGCGCCCCAGCAGGGCCATGCGCCCGGCTTGGTAGCGCACCTTGAGCAGATGCGCGCCCATGGCCAGCAGCATCGTCAAAAACAGGATATCCATTGTGTTTACAGCAGTTGAGCGCGCAATTGCAGCGCCATGTCGGGATTGCGGGCAAGGCTGGCCTCGACGCCACGCCCCAGATGGCCGTAGCCGGCAATGCTGATGCGGAGGGTGTCACTCATGGTGTCGTCCTGTCAGTTGGAATGAAAAATCGACCCGTATTGCAACACGCCAGAGCGCAGTCATGCGGCTGTCATCGAATTTTATGGAGCAACCAGCGCAGATGCGCGCGCTGTGCGGCGCTCGCGCAGCCAGTGGCGCAGGCCATCGAGTACCAGCACGCCCACTGCCGCAAATACCAGTGCATAGGTCGGCCATTGCCCTGGCGCTAGGCTCTCGCCCAGCAACAAGGCCACCAACACCAGCAGCACCGGCTCGACATACGACAGCAGGCCAAACAAGCCCATCGGCAACCAGCTGCTGGCGGCCATGTACAGCGCCAGCGCCACGGCACTGAGCCCCCGCAGCAGCGGCAGCAAAACAAACAACACCGGATGACCGGAAAATAGCGCCACGCTGGACGGCGCTCGCCCGATAAAAAACAACGCTACCGGCACCAGCAAGGCCATGTCCAGCCAATGCCCGGCCAAGTGAGCGGTGCGCAAGCGCCGGCGCAGTACAAAGTACGCCGTATACCCCCCGGCTACCAACCACATCTCCCACGACAGGCTGCCCGCGCGCCACAGCTCAAAACCCACGCCCGCCGCCGCCAGCGCGGTCGAAAGCTGCTGCGCCCGCGACAGCCGCTCGCCAAACAACACGCGCCCGGCCAGCACCATCACCAATGGCAGCAAAAAATAGCCCAGCGACACCGGCAGCGCGCGCCCGTGCAGCGGCGCCCACATGAACAGCCACAACTGCACGCCCAGCAGGGCGGCGCTCAGCAGCAGCCACAGCGCGCTGCGCGGCGCCCGGCAGACGCTGCGCCACAGCTGGCGCAGCCGCACACCCTCGCCGCGCCAGAGCAGCAGCACGGTGGTGAAGGGCAGCGTCAGCAACACGCGCCAGCCAAAAATCTGCTCCCCATCAAGTGGCGCCAAAAAGGGCGAGAGAAAATAAATACCGCCAAACAGGACCGAAGCCAGGGCGGACGCAATAAGGCCCTTGATCACAAATACGGGCTTTCAGGGAAACGCTAAACAAGCGGTAGCGAGGTAAGAACAAGAGCGATGGCACGACTGCCGTGCCGGGCACCATTGTCGGATGTGGGCGAAAAGACCAGCGCGACAAGGCTATTTATCGATACAGTTTGAAACCAAACCAAGAAAAGTGACACACTGCAGGCCGCCGCTGATAAAGCCTAGGCCCGGGGACCGGGATGGCGCCGTTCAAAGCTCTTTATAAAGAAATCGAGGCCGCCTTGATACAAAAACAATCTTGCGCCTTTTTGCTGGCTGCGTTGCTGTGCCTGCCCGCCATGGCCGCCCGTGAATCCAGTGACATCATTGGCCATGTCCAGCACCTTATGGGAACAGCATCTGTCGTGCGTGACAGTGCCGTCGTTTCCCTGACTGCGGGTGCTGCCCTCTATAAGGGGGATGTGGTTCGCACCGGCAAGCCCGGTGCAGCGGGCGTGGTGCTGACGGATGACACCACCATCTCAATGGGCTCTGGCAGTGAGATCGCCCTGAATGATTACGTTTTTCAGCCTAAAGACGGCCAATTTGCATTGGCTTTAAAAATGGTCAAAGGCACCTTTGCCTACGTCACCGGGCAAATCGTCAAGCTCTCGCCAGCATCCGCCCAAGTGCAAACTCCGGACGCCACCATCGCGGTACGCGGTACCAAGCTGTTGATTCAGATCGAGGAGTGACCAGCATGGCCTGCACAACAACACCCCAATGGAATCTGTGGCTGACCGGATGCCTTCTCGTAGCCTTGACCGGGTGTACTGCACCCCGCCAATCCATCGTTTTAGTCCCTGATCCGGCAGGCCATGTAGGTGCCGCAGAGGTACGCACCGCCGTGGGTGCACAAGTGTTGCAAAAAGCGGGGGACATGACCCGTACCCAGAGTGCTGCGGCAGCCCCCTCGGCACTGACCACCGCGGATGCGGCTTTCGTCAATACCACCTTTGGCGAAGCCTTGTCGGTAGAGCCCGCCCCAGCCCAAACTTTTACCCTGTTGTTTGAGAACGGCTCGTCGGTTTTGCGTGCTGATTCGTTAGCCCAGCTGGACGAAATTGCCACCGCCAGCCACCGGCGCATGGCGGTACGCGTCACCATCAGCGGCCACACCGATGCAGTCGGCTCTGACAAACTCAACGACGGCTTGGCCCGCGCCCGGGCTGAAGAAGTCAAGCACCAACTGCTGCAACGCCAGGTTCCTCCCGCGCTGCTTTCTACCAGCTCGCATGGCAAGGGCAATCCACTGATTCCTACGCCCGATGGCGTGGCTGAACCCCGCAACCGGCGGGTGGTAGTCATCGTTCGCTAGGCACTGCACCCGATGCCCGGCAGTCCACGCCGCATGCGGCGTTTGCGCGCATTTTTCTGTATACGACAAGAACTGACCGGACTTTACGCCGCCGGGCTGTGCCTGACTTTGCTGGTGGCCTTGTTATCGGTTTTTCCCCCACTGGCGGTACAGAAATCCGAACTGGCGTTGTACGACCTGATGTTGTCGGGTCGTACCCGCGCGCCACAGTCCCAAGTACCAGTGGTGGTGGGCATTGACGAAGACAGTTTGGCGGCGTTTGGACAGTGGCCTTGGCCGCGTTACCGCTTGGCCCTGCTGGTAGAGCAATTACAACAGTTGGGCGCGCAGGTGGTCGCGCTGGACTTTTTGATGCCCGAGCTGGATCGCACGGCCCCCGAGGTCATCCAATCGGAGCGCCAACGCGACCGAGTAGAAACCAACAACACCGACGGCCCCAGCACCTCTGCACCCCGCGCGCAGCCTTGGTTCGACGGCAACTCACAGCGTCTGGCCGAGGCCTTGGGCCGTGGCCCCACGGTGCTGGGCTACTACTTGGGTTTTTCTCCATCCAGCACCCCGGGTGGTGCGCTGCATCCACCGACGTCCCCCGAGGGAATGGTGGTGTCCCGCTCATTGCATGGCACGGGGCAATGGCCCCAGCCCACAGGGCACATCCGCAGCCTGCCTTTGCTGACCGATGCGGCCAGTGCCGAGGGTTTTACCAACGCCCTGCAAGACATGGATGGCACGTTGCGCCGCGTGCCCCTGTTGTTGTCCTCCCCCCAAGGCCAGGACACGCCCTCGCTGGCGCTGGCAGCCGCCCTGTTGTCGTCGCCCCAGCGCAGTCTTCGGCTGGACACCGACCCCACAGGGGCGGTACTGCATTGGGGGACGCGGCAGATTCCCTTGGATCGCTCGGGTAATTTGCTCTTGGATTGGCGCAGCAGCCCGCCCCGGTACGTTTCAGCGCTCAGCGTGTTACAGGGCCGCATGGCCTCCGACAGTCTGCGCGGCAACATTGTGGTCGTGGGAGCGTGGGCACAAGGGCTGGGCGACCGGCATCTGACCCCTGCGGGAAAATCCACCTACGGCGTTGCCGTGCATGCCACCGTCCTTGACAACCTGCTCTCGGGCCGGTTCATTGCACGGCCTTCTTGGGCCAGAGGGGCTGAATTGCTGGCGGTGGTCATCGCGGGGGTGCTGTGCACCTTGTTTTTGAGCCGCGCGGGTTTTGCCTGGTCGGTAGGTGTGGTGGTGGTGGGCACGGCCGGGCTGTACGGCGCTGCCTACCAATTGCTGGTGCAAGAGGGCCTGCACCTGTCGCCGTTATTGCCGATGGTGGCCTTGGTGCTGATCTCCAGCGTTTTGAGTTTGCTCAAATACGGCTTTGAGGAGCGCCAGCTGTTGTTACGCACCCAAGAATTGTCCGAGGCCCAAGACAGCATCATCACCAGCTTTTCCGCCCTCGCCGAGGTGCGCGACAAAGAAACCGGCGGCCACATCCTGCGCACCCGGCGCTACGTTGAACTACTGGCCGAGCAGCTGTCCACCACCCCCGCCTATGCTTATTTAACCCCTTCAGACATTGATCTGCTGGGGAAATCAGCCCCGCTGCACGATATTGGCAAAGTCGGGATTCCCGACAGCATTTTGCAAAAACCGGGCAAATTGACCGCGGAAGAGTACGCCATCATGCAAAACCATCCGCTGATTGGCGCAGAGGCGTTGGCCAAAGTCATCGCCGGCACGGGTCGCCCAGGCGAGAAGAGTTTTCTCGATTACGCCCGTCAAATGGTGGAAGCCCACCACGAGCGCTGGAATGGCACGGGCTATCCGCACCGCCTCAAGGGCCAGGCGATTCCCTTGGCCGGTCGATTGATGGCACTGGCCGATGTGTACGACGCGCTGATCAGCAAACGGGTTTACAAACGAGGCTTTTCTCACGACGAAGTGCGCCAGATGCTGATCGAAGAATCAGGAGCGCATTTTGACCCCGATGTAGTCAACGCCTTTTTAGCCCGCGAAGCCGATTTTTTGCGCATTGCCAAAAAATGGGCTGACCCGCCGCTGCCGGCTGAAGCGGCTGTGGCCGCAGCCCCAGTGAATTAAGCAAAAACAAGCCTCAAACCCTTGCATCAAAAGCGCTTACAGCTATCTATTTAACAGCATCGGTCACCCCAGTCCCTGCGCTGCCATGTACTGCTGACGCCAGACCTCAAAGTCCAGCGTGTCCGCGCCTTCAATGGCCTTTTGCGCCGCCAGTGAAGCCTCGACCTCGGCCATACTGCGCGCCTGCTGCGCGGCACTCCAGGGCTGGGCCAGCAAGGCGTCGCGCGCCAGGGCCGACTGGTGCTGGGTGAAGCCGGTGAAACTGTTGTCGTGCTGCTCTGCCATCTGCGCCAGCACGCGGGCGGACGGTGTTTGCGTGGCATCGGCCAGCGTACTGCGCGCCTGAGCCAGCGCGGTGCTGTAGTCGCGGCTGTGGTGGGTCGCATCCAGCGCGGCGGCCAGCGGCGCGCACTCGGCCAGTACTTGGGCGGCCCAGTCCACCAGCGGCACGCTGCGGCCTTGGCGCAACAGGCGCAGACCCGGCTCGCGCCCCCGCGCGGCGGTCAGGTGCTGGTTGTATTTGATCTCGGTGATTTCTTGCGGCGTGTCGGGCGGGCTGTCGCTCAACAAACAGTGCAGCAAAAACACGTCCAGCAGACGCATAGTTTCCGCCGTGATGCCGACCGACACGAAGGGGTCGAGGTCCATCAGGCGCACTTCAACATATTCGACGCCGCGCTCGCGCAGCGCGTGCAAGGGGCGCTCGCCGGGCTGGATCACGCGCTTGGGACGGATGGTGCCGTAGAACTCGTTTTCAATCTGCAGCAGGCTGGTGCCCAGCTGGTTGTAGTCGCCGCCCGGGTTGCGCA
This sequence comes from Simplicispira psychrophila DSM 11588, assembly GCF_000688255.1. Classification (GTDB taxonomy): domain Bacteria; phylum Pseudomonadota; class Gammaproteobacteria; order Burkholderiales; family Burkholderiaceae_C; genus Simplicispira; species Simplicispira psychrophila. The sequence continues at coordinate 175,770 of NZ_JHYS01000007.1, forward strand.
CGCCCACCGCCTCGTAGGCCGGATAAGGCCGCATCAGCGCCTCATGCAGCGAATCGGCGTAGCCCTGCAGGCTGTTGTAGCTCACCGCCAGCGTGGCCTGGGCATCGCTCTGGTAGCCCAGGCTGCCCATGCGCAGCGAAGTGGCGTGCGGCAGGTACAGGGCCTGCTCGCTCAAGCGCTGGAGCGCGTGCGGACGACCCTGCGCAAAGCATGGGCCCAGCGCTGGCGAGGCGCCAAACAGGTACAGCAGCACAAACGCCTGGCGGCGAAAGTTGCGGATCAGACCGAAATACTGCTCACTGGTCACGCCCGGCATCGACCAGTTGTAATGGATGCCGCAAATGGTCTGCATCCGGCGGCCATAGCGGTGGCCCAAGCCCATACGGTACACGCTCTTGGTGCGGCCGATATTGGAGCTGCCGTAGCGCGCCAGCGGAATCGTCTCGTCGGTGGGCAAGCGGCACGGCATGCTCGACACCCACAGCCGCTCGTCGCCCGGCTCGCGCAGGGTGCGCAGGACAAACTGGTGCACCTCGGTCAGCTCGTCCAGGCAGTCCTGCACGCCGTGGTGCGGGCCGGTGATCAGCTCGATTTGCGATTCGCTGTAGTCGGTGGTGATGTGCGGGTGCGTCAGCGCCGAGCCCAGCGCCAGCGGGTGCGGGGTCAGGGCCAGATCGCCGCTGGGCAGCACGCGCAGCCCCTCTTTTTCAATACCGCGCCGTATGCCTGCCAGGCGTTCAACAGGGTGGGCGTCTATTTTTTCTTGCAAGGTGCTCATGGGTCTTCGCCGTTTTGGGATCGGGCGAAACTTAGCACGCCGCGCCCGTGCCCGCTTGGGACGATATCAAGAACCGGTCTAGGCACGGCAAAACCGCCAGCGTCAGCGCGCTGGCGGTTTTTCGTGCTGCAACTGGCGCGCTGCATCGGCGCCAGGCTGCGGGGACGTCTTTCAGCGGTGCGCAGCCAGGGCTTTTTGCAGTTCTGTCGTGCCCTGCTCCGAGCCGCTGTGGGGCACCTGGGCGGCACTGGCATCGGTCACTTCGGCCAGACGCGCCGCCAGTTGCTCGGCTACGTCGGCGCCAGCGCCCAGGTAGATGCCCTGCGTCAGCGTGATCTGCGCGGCCTCAAAGCTGCCGGCACCGGCGCACAGGATAGTGCGCGTCGGCGCGTCTTCGTGCGCCAGCACCAGCATCGCGGGCACCACCGCGGCTGGCTCTAGTGCGGCCAGCACTGCGTCAGGCAGCAGGCCTTCGGTCATGCGCGTGTGCGCCGTCGGCGCCAGCGCGTTGACACGAATGTTGTGCTTGTCCCCTTCCAGGCCCAGGGTCTGCATCAACCCCACCAGCGCCAGCTTGGCGGCACCGTAGTTGCTTTGGCCAAAGTTGCCGTACAGCCCGGTAGACGAGGTCGTCATGACGATGCGGCCGTATTCCTGCGCCAGCATGTGCGGCCACACCGCCTTGCTGCAGTGCACGGCGCCCATCAGGTGCACTTCCAGCACCAGGCAAAAATCGGCCAGCTCCATCTTGGCAAAACTCTTGTCGCGCAAAATGCCAGCGTTGTTGACCAGCACATCGACCCGGCCCCAGGCGTCTATGGCCTGCTGCACCATGGCCTGCACTGCGACAAAATCGGCCACTGAGGCGCCGTTGACCAGCGCCTCGCCACCCGCCGCGCGGATCTCGTCCACCACCGCCTGCGCCGGGCTGATCGAGCCGCTCTCGCCGTGCACGCCGCCACCCAGATCGTTGACCAGCACCTTGGCACCACGCGCGGCCAACGCCAGCGCATGTTCGCGCCCCAGGCCCCCGCCGGCCCCCGTCACGATAGCTACCCGACCTTTGAAATCAATACCCATGGCAGTGTCACTCCTGTGGTTGAAAAAATGGTTGCAGATCCGGCCAAAATAAACGCAACAACGCTGCGTGTCTGCACTCTACGCGACAGGGAACTCCATTCCCAGTATCGTCAGCGCCTTCTTTGCCCTGAAAGCCCCCATGCAGCCCGCCCCCCACACCACTTCTGAAACACCCCGCGCCTCGGCTTCCGTGGCGCTGCTGCGCAACACCGACCACGGCATGGAAGTGCTATTGCTGCGCCGCACCCCCCAGGCATCGACCATGGCCGGGGTGTATGTGTTTCCGGGCGGCAAACTGGACACGGCCGACACCACGCTGGACGGTGCCCACCTGCTCGACCAGAGCGCCGCCGACCTGCACCACAGCCTGCACGAGCCCGGCACCGACACCGCCACCGCCAGCGGCCTGTACGTGGCGGCGCTGCGCGAAGCGCTGGAGGAATGCGGCCTGCTGCTGGCGGAGGCTGTGCACCAGAGCGCAGCGGTGGACGCGCTGCGCGCTCGCGCCCTGCTGCGCGGCGGCATGGCGTTTGGCGACGTACTGACGCTGCTGCAACTGCGCCTGCAGACGCGCCAGTTGACGCCCTGGTCGCGCTGGATCACGCCGCTGGCGCCGTCCGTCGGCCCGCGCCGCTTTGATACGCGCTTTTTTGTCGCCCCGGCCCCAGCCGGACAAACCGCCCTGCACGACAACGAAGAAACCACCGAGAGCGTCTGGATCCAACCGCGCACCGCACTGGAGCAATACCGCGACGGACAGATCGAGTTGGTACCTCCGCAAATCATGACGCTGGCCCAACTGGCGCAGCACCGCCAAGTCGCCAGCGTGCTGGACGCCGCCCGCCGCCAGCCACCACCGACCATCCTGCCCGAGGCCTATGACTGCGACGGCCAGCGCATCATTTGCTACCCTGGCGACGCACAGCACTCGGTACGCGAACGTGCCCTGCCCGGGCCAACGCGGATGCACTGGCAGCAGCAGCGCTTTATTCCGGAAGGCGGTTTTGACGCGCTGTGGAATTTATAATTTTTGATAGCTGAAAGCGCTTGCCACACCTGCGCTACAGCCATTTTCACCCCTCAAACCCCCACAAGGAGTTCCCCATGCAAGCTACCTGGAATGGCGTTGTTGTCGCCGAAAGCGACGATACCGTGCTGGTCGAAGGCAACCACTACTTTCCCGAAAGTGCGCTGCGACATGAGCACTTCACCTTCAGCAACCACAAAAGCATGTGCCCCTGGAAAGGCCAGGCGACGTATTTCTCGCTGCTGGTCGATGGCGAACTCAACCCCGACGCCGCCTGGACGTATGCCGACCCGCGCCCCGAAGCCGAAGAAGTGCGCGGCCGCGTGGCGTTCTGGAAGGGCGTCACCGTCGCCTGAACCTTGCAAGACGGGTCATCCACAGCCGGTGGGTTATCCCTGATGGCACTGGACAATCCTGTGGACAACTTTCGGCCAGCGCTGTATGACCAGCGCAAGTGGTTGATATAGAAAGAAAAGCCCTGTACTGCCTGTTTTTTAATCAGTCAACGCCACCATTGGCCCGGCTTATCCCGCTGCGCACTGGACAATGTTGTGGATAAGTCTGCACAAGTCTTGTATGAGCGTTCCAAGTGCTTGATTTACAAGCCAATAGCTTGAGCTGCTGAATTTTTAAGCAAACTGGTAGGGCCTCATCCAGGGCGACAAACAGCCCCCATCACTCTTTTATTGATAGCTATTACCGCTTACTACACCTGCATTACAGGCAATTTTTACCCTTTATCTATGCGCCCCCACCTGCACAGCAGCGCCGCCGAGCGCAACCGCCAGCCCATCCTGCACGTGCTGCAAGCCCTGCTGCCCGCCAGCGGCAGCGCGCTGGAGATCGCCAGCGGCACCGGCCAGCATGTGGCCCACTTTGCTGCCGCCCTGCCCGGCTGGACTTGGCAACCGAGCGACGCGCAACCGGACGCCTTTGACACCCTCCAGGCCCAGTGCACGGCAGCCGACGTGTCCAACGTGCGCCCACCGGTGTTACTGGACGTGCTGGATGCGCACTGGCCTAGTAGCGGGGCGACCTTCAGCGCGCCGTTTGACTTGGTGTATTGCGCCAACCTGCTGCACATCGCCCCCTGGGCCTGCTGCGCTGGACTGATGCAGGGCACGGCGCGCTGTCTGGCGCCGCAGGGCCGACTGGTCACCTACGGCCCGTATCTGGAGGACGGCGTGCCCACCGCGCCCAGCAACCGGGCCTTTGATGCCAGCCTGCGCCAACGCAACCCGGCCTGGGGCATTCGCCAGTTGCACGACGTCGCCGCCGAGGCCGCGCGCGCTGGCCTGCAACTCAGCGCACGCCATGCGCTGCCGTCCAACAACCTGCTGCTGTTGTTTGAGCGAGCGCGCAGCGCCTGATCCCCTGATTTTTTGACTTGGTGACTGCCCCATGACCTCTGCCGACGCATCTCTTTCCCCGCTGTGCGCGCCCTTTTTTACGGCCTATACGGCCGACGGCCAGCAATGTGACGCCTGGCCCGAGCAGCCGCTATTGCTGTCGCTGGAACAGGGCGGCATCGACTGGCCCAGCTCGTGCCGCAACGGCACTTGCCGCACTTGTATCGGCCAGCTGCGCAGTGGCAGCGTGCGCTACGCCATCGAATGGCCTGGCCTGTCCGCCGAAGAAAAAGCGCAGGGCTGCGTGCTGCCCTGCGTCGCCTACCCGGCCACGGACGTGGTGCTGGAAAAAGTGGACGGCTGAAAACGTGTTCAGCGTGCTGGACGTGCTGGCCGCGCTGAACCTGTTGATGCCATCAGCCCAGCCGTACCGGCACAAAAATCTTCTCGCCATCACGCCAGATCAGCAGCGCCACCGTCTTGCCGGCCTTGGCCATGGCGGCGCGCACCCCGTCCACGCTCTTGGCGGCCGTGCCATTGATGGACAGCAACATATCACCGGCCTGCACCCCCGCGCTGGCCGCCGGGCCACTGGCGTCTTCGATCAACAGACCGGTGTCGATCCCGGATTCACGTTTTTCATCCACGCTCAGGGGCCGCAACGCCAGACCCAGCTGGCCCTGGCCTGCGGCCGAGGCGGTGCGCTCGCCCTTGGCCGCCTTGTCGCCGACGCTGCCCAGCGTGGCGCTGAGCTGCTTGCTTTCGCCCTGGCGCCAGATACCCAGCTCCACCTTTTGCCCCGGCAGCGTCTGGCCGATATAGGCCGGCAAATCGCCTGAAGCAACGATGGGCTTGCCATCGATCTGCTGGATCACATCCCCCGGCTCCAGCCCCGCCTTGGCGGCAGGACTGCTTTTTTCGACGCTGGCCACCAGCGCACCCTCGGGTTTGGCGAGCTTAAACGAGTCGGCAAAAGCCTGATTGACCTCTTGTACCGACACGCCCAGCCGGGCATGGCGGGCCTCACCGGTGGCCACGATCTGGTCTTTCACACGCGCCGCCAGTTCGATCGGAATGGCAAACGACACGCCTTGGTAGCCCCCGGTACGGCTGTAGATCTGCGAGTTGATGCCCACCACCTCGCCGCGGGCGTTGAACAAGGGCCCACCCGAGTTACCGGGGTTCACGGCGACATCGGTCTGAATGAACGGCACAAAACCATCGTCCGGCAGCGAGCGCCCCTTGGCACTGACCACCCCCGCCGTAACGCTGTTTTCAAAACCAAACGGCGAGCCGATGGCCAGTACCCATTCGCCGACCCGCAAGTCACTGGTACTGCCCAGCTTGACAACCGGCAGGCTCTTGGCATCGATCTTCAGCACCGCCACATCGGTCTGCGGATCAGCGCCCAGCACCTTGGCGACAAATTCGCGCCGGTCGGTGAGCTTGACGGTCACTTCGGTGGCGTCCTTGACCACATGGGCGTTGGTCAGGATCAGCCCATCGGGGCTGATGATGAAACCCGAGCCCTGGCCGCGCATCGGTACCGGGTGCTGGTCGGGCATGGCGCCACCGCCCGGCATACCAAAGCGCTTGAAAAACTGAAACATCGGATCGTTCGGATCCAGGTTGGGCATACCGCGTTTTTGTGCCGCAGCACCGCCCTCATCGTCCCGGGAGGTTTTACTCAGGCCACTGACGCTGATGTTGACCACGGCGGCGCCATTGCGCGCAGTGATGTCGGCAAAGTTGGGCACGGTCATGGTGTCGGGCGCAGCCGCCACGGCCACAGCGGGCACTGGCGCAGCCATCGCGCGTGTGTGCAGACCCGTGACCAGACCAGCGCCGCCCGCGCCCACCATGCCAGCGGCAACGAGCGCCAAGACCAGTCGGCGCGGAGAAGTAAGGAGCGAGTTCATGGTGTGTACCTTCCAAAGTGGCTGTAATGGAAGGCAGTGTCCGCCTGCAAACTTAGGCCCCGCTTAGCACCGGCGCTGGTTGCGGCGCCGACTTGGTGTCCGGATGCAAGCAGCTCCCAGCCCCAGCGCTGGCCATGCAGGCGATGGGGCTGGAAGCCTGGCGGAGGGGTGGCAACCGCCGGCAGCCTATCGGCCGCAGCGGTGCCCGCCCGGAGCGCTCAGTAGATGACGCTCACCGCGCCGTTTTTCCCGCGCGGATCGGTCACGGGATACGGCATGTCGCCGATCACCTGCACCGCTTCTATATTCAATCCACCGCCTACGCCGTCCTTCATGATCCAGCCGCGATTGGTGAGGTCCGTCCCCACCGATGCCGGGTACTTACTGGCTTCGTACTCAATCACGTTATCCGGCAGCAGCTGGTGGTGAAAGCGCGGTTGCGCCTGTGCCTCGGCGATAGGCAGCTTGTACTCCAGCACATCCACCAGCACCTGATACACACTGGTAAAGATACGCGAACCGCCCGGCGTACCCAGCACCAGCGCAACCTTGCCGTTCTGGGTGGCAATGGTCGGACTCATGGACGACAGGGGGCGCTTGTTGGGCTGCACCGAGTTGGCATCCGAACCCACCACGCCAAACTGGTTTGGCACGCCGGGTTTGGCGGCAAAGTCGTCCATCTCGTTGTTCAACAGGAAGCCGGCGCCCTCCACCACGATGCCACTGCCATAGCCGCCATTGAGCGTGTAGGTGTTGGACACGGCATTGCCCCATTTGTCCACAATGGAGAAGTGCGTGGTCTGGGGTTTCTCCGTCGCCCCAGGAGCGGCCGGCAAGTCGGTGCCCAGGCCGGGCTGGATCTGTGCCAGAGGGGTCGGCACCAGGGGGTTGACCTCAGCGGCGCGCCGGCGCAGGTAGTCGTCCGACAGCAGGGTGGACATCGGTACGCTGAAAAAATCCGAGTCCCCGAGGTACTGCGCGCGATCGGCAAACACCCTCTTTTCCATTTCGGCCATCAGGTGCAGGTACTGCGCAGAGTTCAGCGGCGCATTGGCAAATTGGGGCGCCAGGAAGCTCTTCATTTTCAGCAATTGACCAATGCCGAAGCCGCCCGAACTCGGAGGCGGCGCGGTGTAGACCGTGTAGCCGTTCCAGTCGATGGCGACGGGGTCGCGCCACACCGCTTGGTAGTTCGCCAAGTCCGCCTTGGAGATCAGACCCTGGGTGCGCTGCATTTGTGCCACCAGCAGGTCAGCGGTCTGGCCTTTGTAGAACTCGTCGGCGCCGTTGTCGCTGATGCGCTGCAAGGTGTTGGCCAGTTCAGGCTGCTTGAACAACTGACCGGCCACCATCTTGCCGCCAAAGTAGTTGTTGAAGTTGCTGCGGCTGGCCGTGGTCGTGGGGCTGGCCGTGTTGTAAGCCATGAAACCGGCCCGGGCATAACCAATGGCCGGTGCCAGTACCTGACTCCAGCTCAATTTACCGAATTTCTGGTGCACGGCTTGCATGCCAGCCACGGTCCCCGGAACCCCCGCGGCCAGAGAGCCGTCCAGGCTTAAGCGTGGAATCACATCGCCGTTGGCGTCCAGGTACATGGTCGGCGTGGCAGCGCCGGGGGCTTTTTCCCGGTAATCGATAAAGTAGGGCTTACCGTCCATGTAAACGGTCATGAAACCGCCGCCGCCGATATTTCCGGCCGATGGCAAAGTAACTGCCAAAGTAAACCCAACGGCGACACCGGCATCGACCGCATTGCCGCCCTGTTCGAGAATCAATTTGGCCGCCGCAGCGCCAAATGGGTCAGGCGCTGAAACGGCTGCGGCCTTCAGCAGCGGCGGCGGATACTGTGGATCGTCAGAGCCGCCACAGCCCACCACCCCGGCCAACAGCGCCACCGCAACGAAGGTGCGCCTGCGCAATAGAAAAGATACATGATTCATGACATTCTCCATTATTGGTTTTCCATCCATTGACCCAATTTTTGGGCGGATTTCATTCTGCTGGGATTTACCATCGCTGTCTTGAGCATTTGTAGACCCCCAAGGGAATACCCTGAATAAAATGCTATGAACCACAAACTTTGATAATTAAAGAATTAATTAAATAAGTTTTTATGTAAAAAATTAATTCATTTAAGGATGGTCTGAAAAACTCATAACTGAGCGTGCTACAGGCACTGGATTTTTCACTGGATGCAATATTGCACTGAGCAGGCATGAATTCATGCTTTTTCGCTCCCCGCTGGGAGCGTTTCTGCCGCATTCGCAGCCCTCGCCCTGTTTTTGGGCGCACTCACCCCTGCGTCGCCATCAACGTATGGCGAAGCATCCACAGGTTTGACAGCGCAAACAGCGTCTTGAGTTGCAGCGTGTTCTTCTTCAATCCCCGGTAGCGCACCTTCTCGTAGCCAACTTGGCGCTTGAGCACTCTGAACGGATGCTCAACCTTGGCACGGATGCCGGCCAAGACCTTCTCCAGCAAGTCAGTCAGGGCATCGATGGGATTGTTTTCCTTGTCCAGCGCTTTGCGCTTACCCGGGCGCAGCGCCACATGCCAAGTGACTCCCTCTTTAGCATCAGCTCGCTTGTGCGAGCCCTGGTAGCCAGCATCACCGTAGACATCGGTTTCTGCGCCATGCAGCAAGCTGTTGCCTTCAGTGACGTCGGCCACATTGCCCGAGGTGCCGCGCACGGTGTGTACCAGCCCTGAGTCAGCATCTACGCCGATGTGTGCCTTCATCCCAAAATACCACTGCTTGCCTTTCTGGCTCGAATGCATCTCAGGGTCGCGCTCCTTGGCTTTGTTCTTGGTGGAGCGGGGTGCGGCGATCAGTGTGGCATCGACTGCCGTGCCGGCCCTGAGCAGCAGGCCGCGCTGCTCGAGCAGGTCATTGACGGTGGCCAGGAGCTGATCGGCCAATTTATGGCGCTCCAGCCGGTGGCGGAAACGCAGGATGGTGCTCTCATCGGGCAGCCGGCCATGGGCGTCAAGCTGGGCAAATTCGCGCAACAAAGGCGTATCGAAGAAGGCCTCTTCCATGGCCGACTCTGACAAGCTGAACCATTGCTGCATGAAATGCAACTCGCAGCATGGTCTCCAGCGCAAAGGGTGGGCGGCCGTTCTTGCCTTCGGGGTAGTACGGGGCGATGAGCTCGACCAGCGCAGTCCAGGGGACCACGCGTTCCATCTGGGCCAGAAACTCCTGCTTGCGGGTTCTTCTGGTGCTCAGGTTCAGATCAAGGCTCGATTACTTCATGGGCAAAGAGGATGCCATGGCAGGCTGACGCCTGCCAGACAACGGAGGAGGTTTTGCAGAGTTTCCT
>NZ_JHYS01000008.1 GCF_000688255.1 Simplicispira psychrophila DSM 11588
CGGTCGCGCCCCACACGGGCGCGTGGATTGAAACCACATCCTCCAATTCCACCAGGTACAGGGCAGCGAGTCGCGCCCCACACGGGCGCGTGGATTGAAACAGCCGCTCGCGCGCCTCGGCCAGCGATATGCCGGTCGCGCCCCACACGGGCGCATGGATTGAAACAGATCAAACATCAAGCACCTTTAAGCACGCCATCGTCGCGCCCCACACGGGCGCGTGGATTGAAACAACTGGCTTCGGCATATTGTGGTGGATTGATGAGAGAATGATAGTCAAAATAAGCCTCTAGCCCTTACGGGATAAGAGCTATAAGCTATCAATATCGATAATAAATATTGGTGGCAGCTCAATAAAATTAGCCTTGGTTGATGCTGTGAATTTAGGGAATTAGACGTGTTGTTTGTAAACAAATTGTAAAATTTGAATTCAATTTACCGACTCACGCGCCATGAAATCCATCAGTATCAAATTTTTGTTCAGCGCCGCTTTGGCCATCATTGCGGTGTTGGTGTTACTGCTTGGGGCCGCTGTGTCACGGTTAGAAGCGGCTTCTGAAGCCGTGACCCGTGCTGGTGAGACACGGTATGCCTCGTACCTGCTGGCAGACGAACTGCGGCAAAGTTCCGACGATCTGACGCGTTTGGTGCGCACCTATGCGGTCACGGGCGACCCGAAATGGGTGGCGCAGTACCAAGAGGTGCTGGACATTCGCAACGGCGTGCAGTTGCGCCCCAAGGATTATGAAAAAATTTATTGGGATTTCCGTGCTGCGGACATGGCTCCTAGCAAGGGCACCAGTCCTGCCGTGGCTTTGAGCGATTTGATGAAGCGGGCTGGTTTCAGCGCCGCCGAGTTGGCCAAGTTGGACGAAGCCGCTGCCTTGTCGAACGCACTGGTGAAGACCGAAGTAGCCGCCATGGACATCGTTAAGCGCCATCTGGATGCCAGTGCCAATGGCGCGGCGCAAGAGGGCGATGCTGACTTGGCTTCGGCCCGGGCGATGGTGCACGACGCTGAATACCACGCCAATAAAGCCAAAATCATGCAGCCGGTCGATCAGTTTTTGACTTTGCTGGACCAGCGCACGCAAAACGATATTGCTGCCGCACAGACCCGCAAGATGCGCTGGTTCTACGTCACTGCCGTCTTGTCTTTCTGCTTGTTGGGCACTTTGCTGCTAGTGTTTCTGTATGTTTATCGGCAGATTGCTTCGTCGCTGCGCCAAGCTATTCGCACCTCAGACGCGATGGCGTCGGGCGATTTGGCGACGCCGGTGCGAGTGCGCGGGCTGCGTGAAGTGGCCACTATGCTGAAGGCGATGCAAACCATGCAAGGCAGTTTGGTGGAAGTGGTGGCCAAAGTGCGCCAGGGCTCAGAGGCTTTGTCTTTGGCCAGTACGGAGATTGCCCAAGGCAACAACGACCTGAGCGCGCGCACCGAGCAGCAGGCCAGTGCGCTGGAAGAAACCGCAGCCAGCATGGAGCAGTTGTCCTCCACCGTGCAGCACAACGCCGAAAGCGCGCGCGAGGCCAATCAGCTGGTGATTGCAGCCTCCAACATCGCCGCCCAAGGCGGCGCGGTGGTCGGACAGGTGGTCGAGACCATGAAAGGTATCAATCAGGCCAGCCATCAGATCAACAGCATCATCAGCGTCATTGACGGCATTGCGTTTCAGACCAATATTTTGGCATTGAACGCTGCGGTCGAAGCCGCGCGCGCGGGTGAGCAGGGCCGGGGTTTTGCGGTGGTGGCGTCTGAGGTGCGTAGCTTGGCTGGACGTTCGGCAGATGCGGCCAAAGAAATCAAAACCCTGATCCAAAGCAGCGTTGAGCGCGTCGATCAAGGCAGTGTGCTGGTTGATAAGGCCGGTGCCACCATGGCTCAAGTGGTAGCTGCGATTGACCGCGTGACGCATTTGATGAGCGAGATCAGCGAGGCCAGCAAAGAGCAGGCGCTAGGTGTCAGCCAAGTGGGCGAGGCCATCCATCAAATGGACCAAGTGACGCAGCAAAACGCCGCGTTGGTCGAAGAAATGGCCGCCGAGGCCGTCAGTCTGCGCACCCAAGCCGCAGCGCTGGTGCAGGTGGTGGCGGTGTTCCATATCGGCGGCCATGGCGACGGCGCCCGGCCGATGGCGCTGGCGGCTCCTTGAGCGCCCTTTGAGCAAGCCGGGTGCGCGCGGGGTGTGCTCTGTCAGGCTCAGTCGACAAAGCCGTGGCGCATGGCGTACTGCACCATTTCAGCATTGCTTTGCAGGCCCAGCTTGCCCAGGATGCGCGTGCGGTGCGAGCCAATCGTCTTGACGCTCAGACACAGCTGCTCGCCAATTTCGGTCAGGGAAATGCCGCGTGTGATCATCAGCATCACCTGCATTTCGCGCGGCGACAGCGATTCATGTGAGGCAGCGATTTCTGTGGTCGGTTCGAGCGATACGCCCATTGGCATGTAGACATGGCCTGTGGCCACGCGGCGGATGGCGCGCAGCAGTTCTTCCGTGTCCACGTCCTTGGACAGATAGGCGTTGGCCCCCGAGCGCAACGCCAGTCGTGCGTACTGCGACTCGGCATACATCGACAGCATGATGACCGGCAGGCGCGGGCACTCAGCGCGCAGTGCCGTCAGCGTGTCAAAGCCGTTGCGTGCGCCCATGTTGATGTCCAGTAGTACCAAGTCGAACGCTTGCTGGCGCGCCAGCGCAATGGCCTCGGTGCCATCCGCGGCTTCTGCTGCCACATGCAGGTCGGCTTCGTCGGCCACCAAGCGCGCAATGCCGGCGCGAAAGATGGTGTGGTCGTCCACGATGAGCAGATTGATCATGCAAGCTCCCATTCTTCGGGCGCAAAGGTGCGCTGCAAGACAAGTTCTGTGCCACCTTCAGGGTGGGGCCGGATGTCCAGCGTAGCGCCGATTTCGTGCGCTCGTTCTTTCATGCTGTACAAGCCCATGGCGCCGGGGCGGTGGGGCTGCGTGTCAATGCCCACACCGTTGTCGCGCAGCGTCAGCAGGAGGGCGGCGTTGTCAGCCGTCAGCGCCAATGTCAGTTCCACCCGGGTGGCGGCGGCGTGCGAGGCGATGTTGGTCAGGGCTTGCTGCACGATGCGAAAAATTTGTGTCGATACGTCGCGTGGCAGGTTCAGCGCCTGGGGCGCGAGCGCGACCACCATGTCCATGCCATGGCGCTGGCCAAAGCGCTCCAGCGTCTGGCGCAGCGCCGCGCCCAGACCGAGCAAGTCCAGGCTGGCCGGGCGCAGTTCCTCGGAAATGGAGCGGGCGGTGATGATCGTTTCCTGCATCAGGCCCATCATGTCTTCGGCAATGCCATGCAGTTCGGGTAGCTGGGCTGCGCTGGTGCGGCGCAGCACCCGGGATAGGTCGAATTTGAGCGACGTGAGCATGCCGCCGAGCACGTCATGCACTTCGCGCGCCAAGCGGGCGCGCTCTTTCTCGCGCGCTGCATGGACCCGCTGGGCCAGTTCGCGCACCCGCTGCTGGGCGTGCATACGTTCGGTGATGTCCAGCGCCACGCCGGTCAGTGCCGGCCGGCCCATGCATTCCACCCGGGAGGCGTGCAGTTCCAAGTGCACCACGCTGCCATCCTTGCGCAGTCCCTTGGTGAAGTAATGGATAGAGGGGACTTCGCCCCGGATGCGCAGGTGGTAGTTGCGCATCACCTCCTCGATCGAGTCGGGAGTAATGCAGTCCACCAGGCGCCGACCAATGAACTCCTCGCGGCTGTAGCCAAACATGGCGGCAAAGGTGTCGTTGGCATACATGAAGCGTTCGTCAAGCACCACGTAAATGCCGGCCAGGGACTGGGTGACGATGGCGCGAAACGGCACATCGTCGAAAGCGACGGTGTGGGCAGCCGGGGTCGCTTGTGCGGTGGAGTGGGAAGGAGGCCGCGGTGCTGTCATAGGGCCATTGTGTGGCGTCCCGTGCTGCGCGCAACCACGGCAGCGGCGGGACTTTTCTTGTCAGTGCTGAGTCTTGATGTTCATCAAAAATCGGATGAACCGGCACCAGTGCTAACCCTCACCCTGATTCAGAAAACACCCCCTGTGCAAGGCAGCGGCACCCCCCTAGCATTGGTTTTGTCGCGATGGGTGCGCCAGACCCGGTAACCCGGTATTGGCATGGCAAGGCGATGAGAGGGAAAAAATGTGCTGCATGTATTTTTTCCTCTGCCACAGGGGCCGCTCGCAGCAGCCCTTTTATGAAAATCAAGGAGACATCAATGGCCAAGCATGAACATCTGGCAAAGCACATGGCGCTGCCACCCGCTACCGAGCAGCCCAACATCTATCCGCTGTCGTGGCACGCACACACGGAAAAACTCGAAGAAATCTGGGACGCGGCACAGCGTGAGCGTTGGGATCCAAAGGCGCTCAATTGGGACAGTTTTGATGTCGCCAGCTACTCGTGGGAAGAGCGCGAAGCCATTGCCTACTGGTGGACGATTCTGTCGGTGTTTGATGCCTCGGCGCCGCCAGTGTTTGCCGCTGCGCTGATCAAGACCTACGAAGCGCATGAAGAAGACCCGGTGCGCCGCTGCTTCTTCTCCGTCACCGCCGACGAGCAGAACCACGAGCAGATGTGCGGCCTGGCCATCACCAAGCTGCTGGAGCACCCCGATCCGCTGACCTATGTGCCCAAGACCGAAATCGGTCGCAAGGCGCAGCGCAACGCGCACTGGCTGTACTACAACGGCGGGCGTTACTGGAGCGGCTACAAAAACGCCGTGCCCAAATACAGCCTGGCCGTACTGTTCAGCTCCTTCCTGATGGGGGAAATTGCCGCCGCCACCATCTTTCACCAGATGGCCGCCAATTGCAGCGAGCCGGTGTTCAAGGAAGCGTTCCGCAACATTGGCCGCGACGAGGGCCGCCACATGGCCATCTGTATGCAGCTGATGGAGCGCGACTACCCCAAGATGGACGTGGCCGACAAGCCGCTGATCACCAAGCAAATTCGTGCCGGTTACCTGTTCCTGTCGGGCGTGCTGTTCGAGCCACCAGAGGACTTCTGGGACGTGCCCGAAGACTTTGTCACTTGGCAACGTGAGATCGAGGCGGTGGCGCGTGGTGCCGGTTTCTTCATCCCCGAATACGAGGAAAAGAAGAAAAACTGGAAAACCGCCATGCTCAACCTCAAGGGTGTGCTGGACAAGTACGACATCGCCTTCCCGGCGATCCCAGAAGTTGGTATCTCGGGCGAAGAAGTGACCGACGCCGACATGGTTGACATCATCCCCGTGTTCTAAGGAGACACCGATGACCAGCGTGCGCTTGCATCCTTCCGGCCACTCGGTGGAGGTTCCGCAAGGGGCCACTGTCCTGGAAGCTCTAGAAAAATCCGGCTTTGCCCTGCCCAATAACTGCCGTGCTGGCGCCTGTGGCGAGTGCAAGGTGAAAGTGCTGGAGGGCGAGTTCGATCAAGGCTTCGTCTTGGATATGGCCTTGTCGGAGGAGGAGCGTGCGCAGGGCTTTGGCCTGATGTGCATGGCCAAGCCCGTCTCACCCGAACTGGTCATCGAGTGGGGCACGGTCGATGCCAAGCCCAAGCTGTTCCCGCCGCGCGAAGGCCAGCCCTTCGTGGTGACCGATCGCATTGACCGCACCCCGCGCATCACCGAACTGCGGCTGCGGCCGCAGCGCGATGCGATGCGCTACTGGCCAGGCCAGTACGTGATGCTGGGCGATCCGGCTGCCGGCGTGCCGCTGCGCAGTTATTCGATTGCCAATGCACCCCGCAGCGATGGCGAGGTGGTGCTGCAGATTACGCGCCAATCCGATGGACTGACCAGTAACTGGGTGCATGACACCCTGTTGCCCGGCAGCAAGGTCAAGATCAACGGCCCGTACGGCACCTTCATTGGTGACCCGTCGGTAGAGACCCCGGTGCTGTGCCTGGCGGCCGGTTCGGGCCTGGCGCCCATCCTGGCACTGACGGAGGCGGCGCTGCGGCGCACCTATGGCGAGGCGGTGACGCTGCTGTTTTCAGCGGCGACGCAGGACGATCTGTACGACGCCGGCATGATGGCCTGGTGGTCGGCCCGACACCGCAATTTCCGCTACCGCCCGACGCTCACGCGTGGCACGCCCAAAGACCCCAAAGGCCTGCAAGGGCGCATTCCGACGCTGTTGCCGACCCTGTTCCGTGACCTGTCGCAGCACAGTGTGTTTGTTGCCGGCACGCCGCAGTTTGTGGCCGATTGCGTGGCGGCGGCGAAGGCGCTCGGTGCCCGGTCCGAGCTGGTACATACCGAAGGCTATTACCCGCAAAGCCCGCCGCTGACGCCCACGGCGGACCAGTTGGTCAGCTGTGGAACTTCACCACCAGCGGCACGATGAGCAGCGCCACGATGTTGATGATTTTGATCAGCGGATTGATGGCTGGGCCAGCGGTGTCTTTGTAGGGGTCGCCCACGGTGTCGCCGGTGACGGCGGCTTTGTGCGCCTCGCTGCCCTTGCCGCCGTGGTGGCCGTCTTCGACATATTTCTTCGCGTTGTCCCAGGCGCCGCCGCCGGTACACATCGAAATCGCCACAAACAGACCGGTGACGATGGTGCCCATCAGCAGGCCGCCCAACGCTTTGGGGCCCAGCAGCAGGCCGACGGCAATTGGCACCACCACTGGCAGCAGGCTGGGTACCACCATTTCCTTGATGGCGGCGCTGGTCAGCATGTCCACTGCACGGCCGTATTCGGGCTTGGCGGTGCCATCCATGATGCCGGGAATGTCGCGGAACTGGCGCCGCACCTCCACCACCACGGCACCAGCAGCGCGGCCCACGGCTTCCATCGCCATGGCGCCAAACAAATAGGGAATCAGCCCGCCGATGAACAGGCCGACGATCACCATCGGGTCACTCAGGTTGAAGCTGATGGCCTGGCCGTAGCTTTCCAACTTGTGCGTGTAGTCGGCAAACAGCACCAGCGCGGCCAGTCCTGCTGAACCGATGGCGTAGCCCTTGGTCACCGCCTTGGTGGTGTTGCCGACCGCGTCGAGCGGGTCGGTCACGGCGCGCACTTCGGGCGGCATATCGGCCATTTCGGCAATACCGCCGGCGTTGTCGGTGATGGGGCCATAGGCGTCCAGCGCCACCACAATGCCGGCCATGCTGAGCATGGCAGTGGCGGCGACGGCAATGCCATACAAGCCGGCCAGTTGGTAGGACACCAAAATGGCGGCGCAGACAAAAATTACCGGCCAAGCGGTGGAGCGCATCGACACGCCCAGACCGGCAATGATGTTGGTGCCGTGGCCGGTGGTCGATGCTTGGGCGATGTGTTGCACCGGTGCGTACTGCGTGCCGGTATAGAACTCGGTGATCCAGACCAGCGCCGCCGTCAGCACCAGGCCGGTGGCGCAGGCGCCAAACAGGCGCATCTGGCTGCCGCTGGCGGCAATGGCGTTGTCGGGAATGATCCAGGCGGTGACGAACCAGAAGGCGATCAGCGACAGCACGCCGGCCATCGCCAAGCCCTTGTACAGCGCCGGCATGACGTTCTTCATGCCGGGCGAGGCCTTGACGAAGAAGCAGCCAATGATCGACGCGACGATGGACACGGCGCCCAGCGCCAGCGGGTACAGCACGGCATGAGTGGGTGCGGTGGCCACCATCAGCGCGCCCAGCACCATGGTGGCAATCAGCGTGACAGCATAGGTTTCAAACAGGTCGGCCGCCATGCCGGCGCAGTCGCCGACGTTGTCACCGACGTTGTCGGCAATCACCGCCGGGTTGCGCGGGTCGTCCTCGGGGATGCCGGCCTCGACCTTGCCGACCAGGTCGGCCCCGACGTCGGCGCCTTTGGTGAAGATGCCGCCGCCCAGGCGCGCAAAGATGGAGATCAGCGACGAGCCAAAGGCAAAGCCGATCAGGGGGTTGAGCAGGCTGGCCAGCGTGCCGTCGGCCACCGGATGGCTACCCACCAGATACCAATAAAACCCGGTGACGCCCAGCAGCCCCAAGCCGACCACCAACATGCCAGTGATGGCGCCGCCGCGAAATGCCACATCCAGCGCCGGGCCGATGCCTTGCGTGGCGGCCTGGGCGGTGCGCACGTTGGCGCGCACCGACACGTTCATGCCAATAAAGCCGCAGGCGCCCGAGAGCACGGCACCGATGATGAAGCCGGCGGCGGTTTTTGTGTCCAAAAACACCCCAATCAGCACCGCTAGCACCACGCCGACGATGGCAATGGTCCTGTATTGGCGTGCCAGATAGGCGGCGGCGCCGGCCTGAATGGCGCCGGCGATCTCTTGCATCCGGGCGTTGCCCGGGTCTTTGGCCAGGATCCAGCTGCGTGCCCAGATGCCGTAGGCCACCGCAATCAGGCCGCAAACTAGGGCCAGGATGAGAGGGGAAGTCAGTGCTGTAGTTGCAGCCATTCTTTTCTCCAGGTGTTGTATCGCACGGAAAGAGGCACAACGCAGGCGTTGTGTCTCCGCTGCGTTGCTTCCTCGATCTCTGCTTGGAGACGATTGGCCAACCAAGTCAATTTACCTTGAAACGGCGTCTGCAAGCGCGGTGAAAGGGGCGTGCCAGTAAAATGAGGGTTAATCCCGACACCCGATCCTGTCTCCCATCAACCAACCTACGACCGACAACCATGTCCCTGAACAAAGTCACCCCCGGCAACAATGTGCCTGAGTCCTTCAACGTCGTCATTGAAATCCCCATGGATTCCGATCCGATCAAGTACGAAGTCGATAAAGAGTCGGGCGCCATCTTCGTTGATCGCTTCATGACTACGGCCATGTACTACCCGTCCAACTATGGTTACGTGCCGCAAACGCTCAGCGGCGATGGCGATCCGGTCGATGTGCTGGTCATTACGCCGTATGCGCTGGTGCCTGGTGTGGTGGTGCCTTGCCGTGCCCTCGGTATCCTGAAAATGGAAGACGAAGCCGGCATCGACGGCAAGGTGCTGGCTGTGCCCACCAACAAGGTGCTGGGCATGTACTCGGCCTGGAAGAACATTGAAGACGTGAATCCTGCACGCCTGAAGGCCCTGAGCCACTTTTTTGAGCACTACAAAGACCTGGAAGAAGGCAAGTGGGTCAAGGTGCTGGGCTGGGAAGGCATTGACGAAGCGCACAAAGAAATTCTGGAAGGCCTGGAGAACTACCGCAGCGCCTTGGCTGCCAAAGTCGCCGTCTGATTTCAGATCACGGCCCACAACCTGCCCGCAGCGATGCCGGCAGGTTTTTTTATGCGCGCCTATCATGGCTGGCCGCGCCCTCGCGGTGCATGCTTCAGGAGATTTTATGGGCCAGTACACCATTGCCGTCGTTGTCGGCAGCCTGCGCAAAGATTCTTTCAACCGCCAACTTGCCACGGCGCTGAGCCGGCTCGGGCCGGACGATTTTCAGTTTGCCTCCATCGAGATTGGCGATTTGCCGTTGTACAACCAGGACAATGACAGCCACCCTGCAGCCTCGGTGCAGCGCCTGAAGGCGGCGATTGCTGGCGCCGATGGCGTGCTGTTTGTCACGCCCGAATACAACCGCTCCATCCCTGGCGTGCTGAAAAACGCCCTCGACAATGCCTCACGCCCTTATGGCGACAGCGCCTGGGCAGGCAAACCGGCTGGCGTGATCGGTGTGTCGATCGGTGCCATTGGCACAGCGTTGGCGCAGCAGCATTTGCGCAACGTGCTGGCGTACCTCGATATGCCGACGTTGGCGCAGCCTGAAGCGTTCATCCAGGCCAAGGAAGGCCTGTTTGATGCCGATGGCAACGTCGGTGCCGGCAGCCATGATTTTTTGCAGGGCTGGATGAAGCAGTACGCGGACTGGGTTAGAAAGCACGCGAAAAAATCATAAAACAATAGCTGCCAGCGCTTATGCCCTAAAGCTTACAGGCTGTTTTGATGCAAAAAACCGGTGGTGCGCTGGTTTTTTGTTGCCCCGATGTGGCGTCATCGGCCGGCCGCGATTCGTGGCGGTGTGGTGCGTTCAGGCGGCCTGCATGTCACGGGCTGGGGTTGGGTGGGATGCGGCGTGCTCACGGATGCTTTGCGTCGCACTGGCCAGAGCGGCGGCCTTGGCGGCCTCGCCCATGCCGACCCCCTCGGCGCGCACAAAGCGCACATCGGTTACGCCAAAAAATCCCAGCACCGTTTGCAGGTAGCTTTCTTGGTGCTCCATCGCGCGGCCGCCTTCGCTGGTGGAGTAAACGCCGCCTCGGCTGGAGGCAATGATCACCGTCTTGCCGGTGGCCAGGCCTTCAGGGCCGCTCGCGGTGTAGCGGAAGGTGCGGCCAGGCTGGGCAATGCGGTCGATCCAGGCCTTGAGCTGGCTCGGAATGCTGAAGTTGTAGAACGGCGCGCCGATCACCACCACGTCGGCCGCCAAGAACTGGCTGACCAACTGCTCGGACACTGCGTTTTCGCGCTGCTGTGCGGCGCTCAAGTCCTCGGTCTGGCCGGTGCGCGGCGCCATGGCGTCGCTGGTGAAGTGGGCCGGTGCGTTGGCTACCAAGTCCAGGTAGCTGACCTGGGTGCCCGGGTGCTGGGCTTGCCAGGCAGCCACAGTTTGGGCGGTGAGCTGGCGTGAGACGGAGTTTGCGCCGGTGATGGCGGAGTCGATATGGAGCAGTTGCATGGTGTGTCCTTGGTCATTGGCCACAGGGTGTGGCGATATAGGGATTGTAAAATTGGTGCGATTAATAGATAAGTACCTGAATTTGCGCTTATTAGTCCTGTTTTTGGAACAATAAAGACTGGCCATGCACGATCTCAATGACATGCTGTACTTTGCTGAGGTGGTCGAGCGCGGTGGTTTTGCCGCGGCCGGGCGGGCCCTGGGCATTCCCAAATCGCGCCTG
This sequence comes from Simplicispira psychrophila DSM 11588, assembly GCF_000688255.1. Lineage (GTDB taxonomy): Bacteria > Pseudomonadota > Gammaproteobacteria > Burkholderiales > Burkholderiaceae_C > Simplicispira > Simplicispira psychrophila. Next base: position 10,836 of record NZ_JHYS01000008.1, read on the forward strand.
TCACGCCGTGTCGCCGCACTCGAAGCCCAGCTGGGCGTGCGCCTGCTGCAGCGCACCACGCGCCAGCTCTCGCTGACCGAGGTGGGTGAGGCCTATTTGCGCCATTGCCAAGCGCTGCGTGAAACCGCTCAGGCAGCGGCGGACACGGTGGCCCAGGTACAGACCGAGCCGCGCGGCACGGTGCGCGTCACTTGCCCGACGACGCTGGCGCAAACCGTCCTGGCCGATCTGATGCCGCCTTTTTTGGCGCGCTACCCGCAGGTGCGCGTGGAAATGCAGGTCAGCAACCGCGTCGTTAATCTGGTCGAGGAGGGTGTGGATGTGGCGTTGCGCGTGCGCACCACGCTGGACGACAGCGCCAGCATGGTGGTCAAGCGGCTGGACGAGGCAACGCAGATTTTGGTCGCCAGCCCGACCCTGTTGGCACGCCAGGGCGTGCCGCGCACGCTGGAAGACCTGGCACGGCTGGACAGCATGGCCATGTCGGCCAGCGACGGACGCACCAGCCTGCGGCTGATCGGGCCCGAGGGGAGCGAGCACACCTTGCACCACAGCCCACGTTATGTGGTGGATGATCTGCTGACGCTGCAGGGCGCGGCGCTGGCCGGGACTGGCATGTGCTGGTTGCCCGACTACCTGTGTCACGATGCGGTGCGCGCCGGGCAGCTGGTGCATTTGCTGCCGGGCTGGGCGCCGCAGCGCGGCATCGTGCACGCGGTATTTCCCTCGCGCCGTGGGCTGTCGCCGGCGGTGCGGCAGTTTTTGGATTATTTGGGGGAGGCCATGCCCGGCTGCAGCAGCCAGGCCACGCGCCGGGCTGTGCCGGCTTGACAGGTGGCGCTATGGAGTAAACCGGTTATATATTCAAAAATTAATAAATTAACAATAATATATTCTTTTGAGTTTTAAGTCTGCCTCCGCACAATCGCGCCATTCCCCTATTTTCGGATGGTGCGTGCTATGACTTCTTTTCCTTTCAAATCTTTACTGGCTGCGGTCGCTTTGGCGACCGCGGGTGTCGCTGGCGCCCAGACCACTACTTTGCTGAACGCTTCGTACGACGTGGCGCGCGAGTTCTACAAGGACATCAACCCGGCCTTTGTCGCCCACTACAAAAAGGCCACCGGCAAAGAGGTGAAGATTGACCAGGCCCATGGCGGCTCCAGCGCCCAGGCACGTGCCGTCAACGACGGTCTGGCGGCCGACGTGGTGACCTTCAATACCACCACCGACGTGCAGTTTCTGGCCGACAACGGTGTGGTCGCCAAGGACTGGGCGAAGAAATTCCCCAACGATGCGTCGCCCACCACTTCCACCATGCTGTTTCTGGTGCGCAAGGGCAATCCGAAAAATATCAGGGATTGGGATGATTTGACCAAGCCGGGCGTGCAGGTCATCGTCGTCAACCCCAAGACCGGCGGCAACGGCCGCTACGCCTATTTGGGCGCCTGGGGCAGCGTGCGCGAAAAGGGCGGTACTGACGCGCAGGCGGCGGAATTTGTCGGCAAGCTGTACAAGAACGTGCCGGTGCTGGCCAAGGGTGGGCGTGATGCCACGGCGACCTTCTTGCAGCGTAACATTGGCGACGTGCTGATCACCTTTGAATCCGAAGTGGTGTCGGTGAACCGCGAGTTTGGTGCCGGCAAGGTCGATGTGGTGTACCCGTCGGTCAGCGTGACGGCGGAGAACCCGGTGGCGGTGGTTGAGCGCACCGTAGCCAAAAAGGGCACGGCTGAAGTGGCCAAGGCGTATCTGGACTTTCTCTACACCGACGAGGCGCAAGAGATTGCTGCCAAGCACGCCATCCGCCCACGCTCTGAGGCGGTGCTGAAAAAGCATGCCGATCTGTTCAAGCCGATCAAGCAGTTCACTGTGGCCAAGTACTTTGGTTCATTGAGCGAGGCGCAGAAGGTGCATTTCAACGACGGTGGCCAGTTCGACAAGCTCTACACCCCCGGCGCCAAATAAGCCATGGCTGCTTCTTCGGTGATTGTGCTGCGCGAGCCGCCAGACAGCGCGGCGCCGCTGGGCAAACGCCGCAGCACCCGGCGGGTGCTGCCTGGCTTTGGCCTGACGCTGGGTTACACGCTGTTCTATCTCAGCATCATCGTCTTGATTCCGCTGTCGGCGCTGGTGTTCAAGACCTTCACACTGACCTGGCCGCAATTCTGGGAGGCCATCAGTGCGCCGCGTGTGCTGGCCTCGTACCGCCTGACCTTTGGCGCCTCGCTGATTGCCGCACTGGTGAATCTGGTGTTTGGCCTGTTGATTGCCTGGGTGCTGGTGCGCTATGAGTTTCCGGGAAAAAAAATCATTGATGCGCTGGTGGATTTGCCGTTTGCACTGCCGACGGCGGTGGCCGGTATTTCGCTCACCGCGCTGTTGGCGGGCAATGGCTGGATCGGGCAATACCTCGAACCCTTGGGCATCCAGCTGGCCTTCAAGCCGGTGGGCATCGTGATTGCGCTGATTTTTATCAGCCTGCCGTTCATCGTGCGCACCGTGCAACCGGTGTTGCAAGACACCGAAAAAGAGCTGGAAGAAGCCGCCAGCTCGCTGGGGGCGAACCGCTGGCAGATTTTTACCAAAGTGATTTTTCCGTCGATTGCACCGGCGTTACTGACCGGTTTTGCCATGGCTTTTGCCCGCGCAGTGGGCGAGTACGGCTCGGTCATTTTTATTGCCGGTAACGTCCCCATGCTGTCTGAAATCACGCCGCTGATCATCATCGGCAAGCTCGAGCAATACGACTACGCCGGTGCCACGGCGGTGGCAGTGGTGATGCTGGTGATCTCGTTTGCACTGTTGCTGCTGATCAACGCGCTGCAAGGCTGGCAACGCCAGCGCGCCGGAGCGCAGTCATGAGCGGCGCCACAACGAATAAAACCGGGGTCCGCGCCGCGCCGCGCCGGATCAGCACCACTGAAGCGCCGTGGGTGCGCAACACCTTGATTGGCATCGCGCTGCTGTTTGTGCTGCTGTTTCTGGTGTTGCCGTTAGCGGCGGTGTTCACCGAGGCGCTGCGCAAGGGCTGGGGCGCTTACCTGGACGCCTTGCGTGAGCCCGATGCCTGGTCGGCGATTCGCCTGACGCTGCTCACCGCCGCCATTGCGGTGCCGCTGAACCTGGTGTTTGGCGTGGCCGCCGCTTGGTGCATTGCCAAGTACGAATTTCGCGGCAAGGCGTTTTTGACCACCTTGGTCGATTTGCCGTTCTCGGTGTCGCCGGTGGTGGCGGGCCTGACCTATGTACTGATGTTTGGCGCCAATGGCTGGATCGGCCCGTGGTTGCAAGAGCACGACATCAAGATTATTTTTGCCGTGCCAGGCATCGTGCTGGCCACCGTGTTTGTCACCTTCCCGTTCATCGCGCGCGAGCTGATTCCGCTGATGCAGGCCCAGGGCACCGACGAAGAGCAGGCCGCTACGGTGCTGGGTGCCAGTGGCTGGCAGACCTTTTGGTACGTCACGCTGCCGAACATCAAATGGGGCTTGCTGTATGGCGTGATCCTGTGCAATGCGCGTGCCATGGGTGAGTTTGGCGCGGTGTCGGTGGTGTCGGGCCACATCCGCGGCCAGACCAATACCATGCCTTTGCATGTTGAAATTTTGTACAACGAATACCAGTCGGTGGCGGCGTTTGCTGTCGCCTCGCTGCTGGCGCTGCTGGCATTGGTGACGTTGCTGATCAAGTCGGTGGCCGAGTGGCGCGCAGAGCACGAGCGCAAAGTGCTGGCCGAGTTGCCGCCTGAGCGGCCGACAGTCCCTGCCAGCGCTGCCTGAAAGAATTCCCATGAGCATAGAAATCCGCAACGTCCACAAGCAGTTTGGCAATTTTCACGCGCTGCGCGATGTCAGTTTGGATATCGCCTCGGGCGAGCTGCTGGCACTGCTGGGGCCGTCTGGCTGCGGCAAAACCACACTGCTGCGCATCATTGCCGGGCTGGAAACGCCCGACAGTGGCAGCATCCATTTCTCCGGTGCCGACACCACCGATGTCCATGTGCGCGAGCGCAAGGTCGGTTTTGTCTTTCAGCACTATGCGCTGTTTCGCCATATGACGGTGTTTGAAAACGTCGCCTTTGGCCTGCGCATGAAGCCGCGCAGCGAGCGCCCGAGCGAGGCGCAAATCAAGAAGAAGGTGCATGACCTGCTGAGCTTGGTACAGCTGGATTGGCTGGCCGATCGGCATCCGGCGCAGCTCTCGGGCGGCCAGCGCCAGCGTATTGCCTTGGCGCGCGCGCTGGCGGTGGAGCCACAGGTGTTGTTGCTGGACGAACCGTTTGGCGCGCTGGACGCCAAAGTGCGCAAAGAACTGCGCCGCTGGCTGCGCCGTCTGCACGACGAGCTGCATGTGACCAGCATTTTTGTCACCCACGACCAAGAAGAGGCACTCGAAGTAGCCGACCGCGTGGTGCTGATGAACAGCGGCCGGATCGAGCAGGTAGGCTCACCGCAGGAAGTCTGGGATCACCCGGCCAGCCCGTTTGTCTATGGCTTTCTGGGAGACGTCAATCTGTTCCATGGACGTGCGCACGAGGGCGAGTTGCATGTGCATGGGATGCAGATCGACGTGCCCGAGCACAGCGGCGCACGGGATGCTCCGGCCTCGGCCTACGTGCGCCCGCACGATCTGGAGGTGGCGCGCCATGTGCCTGGCACCGCCTCGCCGGCGCACAGCATGGTGGCGCGGCTGGAGCGCGCCATTGCCGTCGGCCCGACGGCGCGGCTGGAATTGGTGCCGCTAGACGATGCCGGCACGGAACTAAAGCCCGGCGGCGCCCACCAATCAGCGCACAATGCGGCCCCTGTGGCGGTGATTGAAGCGCATATCTCGACGCAGCAATACCGCGACATGGACCTGAAAGAGGGCGACACCGTGGTGGTGACCCCCCGGCGCACCCGGGTGTTTTTGGACCAGGCCGCCGGTATCTGACGCATTCTTCGTCGGGGCTTTGGCGGCGATGAAAGAATAAAAAATGATTTTGAACTGGATAGACACCGTCCCGCGCCGCTTGCTGGCGCTGGTCAGCCTGGGCTGCGTGGCCCTGCTGGCGTTTGGCCTGTATTTGCAGCATGTGGTCGGTCTCGACCCGTGCCCGATGTGCATCGTACAGCGCTACGCTCTTGTTTTGGTAGCGATTAGCGCAGGCGTGGCAAGCGCTAGAGGCTCAAAAGGCTGGTGGATGTCATGGGCCACCGTGGCGGTGGCGGCGTGTGGCTTTGGTGCCTTTACTGCAGCACGCCAAAGCTGGCTGCAGTGGTATCCGCCGGCAACGGCCACCTGCGGGCGCGATTTTTACGGAATGATCGAGAGCTACCCCATCAGCCGCTCCATCCCGATGATCTTTCGCGGTTCGGGCGATTGCGCCGCGATTGACTGGACGCTGCTGGGTGGCTCGATTGCCAACTGGTCGTTTGTCTGCTTTACGGTGATCGGCCTGGGTTTGCTGGTAATGCTGGTACGCCACAGCCGGGCGCGGGCCTAAACACCGCACGCCAATCTGCGTTTATGCGCTGGGTTCGTTCAGCGCGCTGTCAAGGTGCTGCACCAGCAACTGCAGGCGCTGCAAGTCGTCTGTATCCATCGCCTGCGGGTAGGTGGCAGCGTCGGGCGGGTTGAACAAGGCGGCTGTGGCCAACTCTTGCGCGGCCTGTTGCTGCGCAGCCTGGACCTGTGCCAATGCGGCCAAGGCACTGGCTTCGCGCTCACCCATTTCAAACGCCAGGTTCAGCGCGCCCAGCACGGCAATGCGTTCGCGTGTACGCACTTTGCCGGCGTCGCGGATGCGTGTCATGGCGCTGTCGATGCGCTCGACGGCTTCGAGCAAATTCAGTTCACGCCCTTCGGGGCAGCTGAGCAGGTAGCTTTGCTGCATGATCTGGACCTCAATTTGCTTCATGGTGCGTCCTTGGGCGTAGGCGGCAGGCGTTCGATCAGGGCATCGACCCGGGAGCGAGCAGCATGCAGGCGTGACTTGAGGGAGTCGCGCTCTTGGGTCAGGGCATAGACCTGCTCAGACAGCAAGCCGTTGGTGCGCTGCAACTGAGCGTAGCGCTGTAGCAACAGATCGACGCGTTCGCTGATCTGGTCAATGGGGTGCTGGGGGGACGAGGAGGTCATACAGCCTTCGATTGTAGAGTTGTGCGCCCAAAGCGCCGTAAAATCCCGCGCTGTTGGTGCTCGCGGCGTGGTTCACACGCTGCAGTTCAACGGGAAGCAGGGAGGTTGCACCAAGCATGGTGTCACCGAGCCTGCGCTGCCCCCGCAACGGTCAGCGGACGAATCATCCGATTCACCCTCCACACACATGCCACTGGACGCCTTGAACAAGCGCCTGGGAAGGCGTTGGAGGGCGTTCCGCCAGCCCGGATACCGGCCAACACCGTGGTTGCGTGCGCGCTTTTTTGAAAAGACAGCGCGCAACCGTTATCGCCCATGCGCCGGCGGGGAAGCCGGCAGGGGTCATTTTGTTGACTGTTTTCCATGACTATTTGCTCTCCCCACGTGCGCCGTGCCGCTGCGCCTGCCTGCCTGCGCCCTGCGGTTTTGACCCTGGCCCTGGCGTGCGCGCTGCCGGCCCTGGCGCAGCAGGCTGGGTTGGCTGCGCCGGTGCTGTTGGCACAAAACCTGCACGCACCCTCGATGCGCGAAACCGTGGTGACCGCCACCCGCTCTGAACAGCCACTGTCGGATTTGGTGGCCGATGTCTCCATCGTTGATCGCGAAACCCTTGAAAACAGCGGTGCTACCGGCGTGGTGGATGTGCTGGCGCGCTTGCCCGGCGTGGAAATCGGCCGCAATGGCGGCCTTGGCAATAACTCCTCGGTATTTTTGCGCGGTGGTAATTCGCAGCACACCGCTGTCTACTTGGATGGCATACGGATAGATGCCCAATCGGGCTCTGGCGGTGCCGAGTGGGCGGGCATTCCGCTGTCGCAGATCGAGCGCATTGAAGTGCTGCGTGGCCCGGCCGCTGCGGTGTACGGATCGGACGGTATTGGCGGCGTGATCCAGTTGTTCACGCGCAAGGGCGAGGGTGCTTTTGCGCCTTATGTCGGCGTTGGATTGGGCAGCCACGGCACGCGCAAGCTCGAAGCCGGCATGAGCGGATCGATGGGCGTGGATGGCGCTTTTGACTATGCGCTGGGCATTGCACGCGAAACCAGCAAAGGCTATGACATTCGTACCGGTCTGGTGCACAACCCCGACAAAGACGATTACGCCTCGACCTCAGGCCATGCGCGCCTGGGATTCAAGGTCAATGCCCAGCACCGCATCGACGCCACGCTGCTGGCCAGCGACATGGATGCGGGTTATGACAATGACACTGGCAAAGCCTATTTGCCGCTCGATCCCAAAGACGACCGCAGCGTCAGCCGCCTGCGCACTGCCGGACTGACTTGGACCGCGCAGTGGAGCAAGGCCTACACCATGCGCTTGTCGGTGACCGATGCCCGCCCCCGTGCCGAAACGATGCCATCGCCCTATTTTTCTGAAACCCAGCTGCGCGGCTACCTGTGGCAAAACGAGTACCGCTGGGGTGCGCACCTGTTCACGGCGGCGCTGGAACGGCGTGAGGACACTTTGAACAACCCGGCGATGGACGAGTGGAGCAAGACCATCAACAAGAGCCGCTCGCAAGACGCACTGGCCTTGGGCTATGGCTACAGCGCCGGCGCGCACAGCCTGCAAGTGAATCTGCGCCACGACGATGACAGCGAGCTGGGTGGCAACAACACCGGTAGCGTCGCCTATGGCTACGCCTTTGCACCCCACTGGCGCGCTACCGCCTCGGCCGGTACGGCGTTCCGTGCGCCGACGCTGTACCAGCGCTTTAGCCAGTACGGTGATGCCTCACTGCAGCCCGAGAAAAGTCGCAACATCGAGCTGGGGTTGCGCTACGCCCAAGGCGCCAGCAGCTTTTCTGCCGTGGCTTACCGCAACCGCCTGAGTAACCTGATTGCTTTTGGCGGCGGCGGCCATTGCGGCGCTGAGTTTGGCTGCTATGCGAACACGGCGCGCGCCCAATACCAGGGCGTCACTTTGGCCGGCTCGCACAAGCTGGGCAGCGTGCAGGTGCATGGTTCGGCTGACTTCCAGAACCCGCGTGACCTCGATACCGGCAAGCAGCTGGCACGCCGTGCCAAGCGCCACGCCTCGCTGGGTGCCGACACGCAAGTCGCAGGCTGGACGATGGGCGCTGAACTGCAAGTCTCCGGCCAGCGCTACAACGAAGACAAAAATACCAACCTGTTGGGCGGCTACGGCTTGGTCAACCTGTACGCCAGCAAGCGCATCGCCCGCGATTTCACACTGCTGGCGCGCGTTGACAACCTGGCTGACAAGGCCTACGAAGTGGCGCGCACTTACGCGCCACCAGGCCGCGCGCTGTACGTTGGCCTGAAGTGGGCGCCCCAGCCTTGAGCGCTATGACTTCTGCCCGCTGCCCCGCGGTGCTGATTTCTGCCCCCGCCTCGGGGCAGGGTAAAACCACCGTGGTGGCGGCGCTGGCGCGTTTACTGACGCGCCAAGGCCTGCGGGTGCGCGTGTTCAAGTGCGGGCCGGATTTTCTCGACCCGCATTGGCACCAGCTGGCCAGCGGCGCGCCGGTGCACCAGCTTGACCTGTGGATGACCGGTGAGGCCGACGCGCGTGCGCGTCTGCACGCTGCGGCGCAGGAATGCGATGTGATTTTGGTCGAGGGCGTGATGGGCTTGTTTGACGGCACACCCAGCGCCGCCGACTTGGCGCTGCGCTTGGATTTGCCGGTGATGGCGGTGATTGATGCCTCGGCCATGGCCGGCACTTTTGGCGCGCTGGCCTACGGTTTGCAGCGTTATCAAAGCGGCTTGCGCTGGGCCGGGGTGCTGGCCAACCGCGTTGCCACGCCACGCCATGCCCAGATGCTGCAAAGTGGTCTGCGCGAGCCTGAGCAGTGGCTGGGCGCGTTGATGCGCGTGTCGGTGAACGATGCCAAAGCTGACCTGCTACCCGAGCGCCACTTGGGCCTGGTCAGCGCACAAGAACTGCCTGACGGCTTAGAACGCTTGGACGCTGCGGCTGATGCCCTGGCACATACCCCGCTGGGCCAAATGACGCTGGCCGATTGGCAGGTGCGCTGGTCGGTGGACTTTGCTGCGCCCGATGCAACAGCCGTGCCAGCCCCACCGCTGCTGCAAGGCCGCACCGTGGCGGTGGCGCGCGATGTGGCGTTCAGCTTTATCTATGCGGCCAATATCGATTGCCTGCGCCAATTGGGCGCGCAGGTGGTGTTTTTCTCGCCGCTGGCGGACACCGCACTGCCGCCGTGTGATGCGCTGTGGTTGCCCGGTGGCTACCCCGAATTGCACGCCGAGCAGCTGGCCGCCAATGCCTCGCTGCGCGCCAGTCTGCAATACCATGTGGCGGCCGGCAAACCGGTCTGGGCCGAGTGCGGCGGCATGCTGGCGCTGTGTGATTCCATCACCCTGACCAACGGCCACTGCCAACCGCTGTGGGGCTTGCTGCCCGGTGCCGCCACGCAGCAGCGCCGTTTGGCCGGCTTGGGGCCGCAGCAACTGGCGTGGGATGGCCACCTGCTGCGCGGCCACACCTTTCACTATTCGACGCTGGTCAGCGACGCGCCCGAAGTGGCACGTACTGCGCGGCCCGATGAAGTTGCAGTGCCCGACGTGGGCGAAGCGTTGTATCGCCACGGCAGCATCCAGGCCAGCTACTTTCATGCGTGGTTTGCCTCCAGCCCGATGGCGGTGGCGGCATTGTTTGGCGCTGAAACCCCATGAGCCGCATGAGTTTGTCCATCGCCCGCAGCGAACTTATCCTCGGTGGCCAAAAAAGTGGCAAGTCGCGCCGCGCCGAAGGGCTGGCGCGCGACTGGCTGGCGCAAAGCAGCGCACACCGTGCGGTGTTGCTGGCCACGGCCCAGCCTTGGGACGATGAAATGCGTGAGCGCATTGCCCGCCACCAAGCCGACCGCGCCGAGCGCGTGCCGGGCATGGTGACGGTAGAAGAGCCGCTGGATTTGGCCGGCGCGCTGTGCCGCCACAGCACGGCGCAGACGCTGGTGGTGGTGGACTGCCTGACGCTGTGGCTGACCAACTGGACCATGCCCGTCGGTGACAGCATGGAAAAATTTAAGCCAAATCAGCCTCTAAGCCACGACTGGAAAGCGCAACTAGCTCTTTTTTTAGGAGCAATTAAATGTTCCCCCGGGCCCGTTGTTCTGGTGGGCAACGAAATCGGCCTGGGGGTCATTCCGCTAGGGCGCGAGGTGCGCGCTTTTGTCGATGCGCTGGGACTGCTGAACCAGCAAGCAGCGCAGACCTGTCAGCGGGTCACGCTGATGGCGGCGGGTTTGCCGCTGAGTTTGAAAGATTCCTGACTATGAAACCGACCCCTGTTGCGCGCATCCTGACTGTGCTGGCCATTCTGGTAGCCCTTGTGTTAGCCATGGCCACGCTGGCCAATGCGCAGCCGGTGCAACTGACCGACGACCGGGGCCGCCACATCACGCTGGCCAAGCCGCCGCTGCGCATTGTCAGCTTGCTGCCGTCGTTGACCGAGAGCGTTTGCGCGCTCGGCCAGTGCCAGCGCTTGGTGGGGGTGGATCGCTACTCCAACTGGCCCGACAGCATCGTCAGCCTGCCGCGCGTCGGTGGCGGCATTGACCCGAGCATCGAAGCGGTAGTCGCGTTGCGCCCCGACGTAGTGCTGATGGCCACTTCGTCGCGTGCAGCAGCGCGGCTGGAATCGCTGGGGCTGACGGTGGTGGCGCTGGAGCCCAAAACCCACGCCGATGTGCAGCGCGTGCTGGGCACGCTGGGCCAGTTGCTGGCGGTGCCGGACGCGCAGCAAGTCTGGCGCACCATTGATGCCAGCGTGTCGGCGGCGGCGCAGTCGCTGCCGGCCACGGTGCGCGGCACGCGGGTGTATTACGAGGTCAGCCGCGGGCCGTATGGCGCTGGCACTCACTCGTTTATTGGTGAAACGCTGGCCCGTTTGGGCGTGCAAAACATCTTGCCGGCCAAGCTGGGGCCGTTTCCCAAGCTGAATCCCGAATACGTGGTGCGCGCTAATCCCGACCTCATCATGGTTGGCGCGCGCAGTGCGGCCGGTCTGACCGAGCGCCCGGGCTGGGCCGGCATTCGCGCCGTGCGCGAGCGGCGCGTGTGTGAGTTTGGTGTGGTCGATACCGACGTGTTGATTCGCCCCGGCCCGCGCATGGCCGAGGCGGCGCGGCTGATGGCGCAGTGCCTAGTGGACAAAGCGCCGCCCGCCACGGTGGTACGGCGATGAATGCGGTGCTGGCGCCGACTGGCCGGATGCTGGCGCTGGGGCTGCTGCTGCTCGCGCTGGCGCTGTGGCTGCTGGGCACCAGCGTCGGCAGCACCGGGCTAGAAAACCTGTGGCCGGCGCTGTGGGGGCAGGGCGAAGACCCGTCCGCACGCGCCATGGCGCAGCAAATTGTTTGGGATATTCGCCTGCCACGCACCTTGGGCGCGTGGTGCGCGGGTGCGTTGCTCGGGCTGGCGGGAGCGGTGGCACAGGGGCTGTTTCGCAACCCGTTGGCCGACCCGTATTTGCTGGGCAGTGCCTCGGGTGCGTCGCTGGGCGTGGCCTTGGCGCTGGCCTTGTTGGGCGGTGGTGGGCTGCTGGGGTTTTTGGGCGGTGGCACGGCGGTGTCGGTGTTTTCCAGCCACTGGCTGGTGCGCCTGGGGCTGACCGGCGCGGCCTTTGTCGGCGCGGTGCTGGCCGTATTGCTGACGCTGGCGCTGGCGCGTGGCGTGCAGCACACGCTGCGGCTGTTGTTGGCTGGTGTCATCGTCGGCGTGGTGCTGGGCGCGTTGACGTCGTTGATTTTGTTGCTCTCGCCGGATTCGCTGCAAGCGATGCAGGCTTTCATGCTGGGCTCGACTGGCTTTGTCGGCTGGGCGGCTTGCCTGTTGATGGCCGGGGTGTGGCTGCTGTGCTTGGCGCTGGCGTGGGCGCTGTCGCGGGCGCTGGATGGTTTGGCGCTGGGCGAAGCCACTGCGCACAGCCTGGGGCTGCCGCTGGCACCACTGCGTGCGGCGCTGGTGGCGGTGCTGGCGCTGGCCACAGGGACGGCAGTGGCGCAAACTGGTTTGATTGCTTTTGTTGGTCTGGCTGCGCCGCACCTGGTGCGCGCAGCGGTGTCGGTGCCGCACGGGCGGTTGATGGCGCTGTCGAGCCTGATGGGCGGCGCGCTGCTGTGCGCCGCCGACCTGCTGGCGCGCGGGCTGATTGCGCCGCAAGAGTTGCCGGTCGGCGTGCTGACCGCCGTGCTCGGCGGCGGCTACCTGCTGTGGCTGATGCACCGGCGCTCGTCGCCCGGAGGCTTGTTGTGAACGCTGTCATTACTCCTGAAAAAATAGCTATTAGCGCAAGCCAGATAAGCGTTTCCGTCGGAAATAGCCGTATTTTGCACAGCGTTGATTTGGCGCTGCGCGCGGGTTGCTGGACTAGCATCGTCGGCCCGAATGGCGCTGGTAAATCGACCTTGCTCAAAGCACTGGCCGGCCTGCTGCCCAGCACCGGCCCGGTGCAATTGCTGGGCCGCCCGCTGCACGCCTGGAGCCGGCGTGAGCGCGCTCGGGCGCTGGCGTGGCTAGGCCAAAACGAAAGCGCTGCCGACGATTTGACGGTCTATGACGTCGCCATGCTGGGGCGCTTGCCGCACCAAGGCTGGATGGCACCGCCCAGCGTGGCCGACCACGCTGCGGTTGAGCAGGCGCTGCAAACCACACAGGCTTGGGAATGGCGCACCCGTGCCCTAGGCCAGTTGTCCGGCGGCGAGCGCCAGCGCGTGCTGCTGGCGCGGGCGCTGGCGGTGCAGGCGCAGGTGCTGCTGATGGACGAGCCGCTGGCCAACTTGGACCCGCCGCACCAAGCCGATTGGCTGTTGACGGTGCGCGCGCTGGTTGCTGCCGGCACCACGGTGGTCAGCGTGCTGCACGAATTGACCTTTGCCCTGCACGCCGACGACGTGGTGGTGATGGCCGATGGCCGCGTCAGCCACTGCGGTGCCTGTGCTGAGCGCTCCACGCACCGCGCGTTAGAGCGCGTGTTTGACCAGCGCATTGCCATCCACGCCGTGCAGGGCCAGTGGGTGGCGTTGCCGCAGCTGATACAGAGTTGATACAGATTTACAACTGAAGGAGAAAACTATGCACATCGAACCCGGATTGGTGGAGGGCGGAAAAATCGTTTTGAGCTATGCCAGCGCCACTGGCGCACTGGCCTACGCCGCCAAACTCTCGTTGGACGGCATCCGTAAAGACGGTTTGACTGCTCTGTTATTACGCGCCTTCATCAGCAGCGTGCTGGTGTTTTGCTTCTTTGAAGTGCTGCCGCACCACCCGGTCGGCGTGTCGGAGGTGCATTTGATTTTGGGCACCACGCTGCTGCTGATTTTTGGCGTGGCCCCGGCTGCCATCGGCTTGGCCGTCGGCCTGCTGGTGCAGGGCCTGTTCTTTGCGCCGTTTGACTTGCCGCAGTACGGCATGAACGTCACCACGCTGTTGGTGCCATTGTTTGCCACCGCTGCACTGGCCCGCCGCATCATTCCGGCCAGCACGGCGTATGTGGACATCAGCTACGCCCAAGCCTTCAAGCTGTCGGTGGCCTACCAAGGTGGCATCGTGGTCTGGGTGGGCTTTTGGGCGCTGTACGGCCAAGGCGTGGGTGCTGAAAACCTGTCGAGCATCGGCAGTTTTGGCGTGGCGTATATGGGCGTGGTGCTGCTGGAGCCGCTGTTGGACTTGGGCGTGCTGGCGCTGGCCAAGTGGCTCAAGGGCTTGAAAGGCTCGTCCATCGTTGAGCCGCGCTTGTATAGCGCTGCGGTTTAAGCGGAGGTAGAGATGGAAATCGAAACCCCTCCCTTGCTGCGCGACACCCCCAAGCCGCAAGGCGAGCGCCGTGGCTTGGTGCTGGTGCACACCGGCAATGGCAAAGGCAAAAGCACGGCGGCGTTTGGCTTGGCGCTGCGCGCCCATGGCCGTGGCAAAACCGTCAAGGTCTACCAGTTCATGAAGGTGCCCACCGCCCGCTTTGGCGAGCACCGCCTGTTTGAGCAGCTGGGTATTCCGATTGAAGGCTTGGGCGATGGCTTTAGCTGGAAAAGCCGCGACCTCGAACATTCGGCGCAATTGGCGCTGGACGGCTGGGCCAAGGCCGAGGCGACGATTCGCGCTGGCGAGCACTTCATGGTGGTGCTGGACGAAATCATGTACCCGCTGCGCTACGGCTGGATTGCGCTGGAAAGCATCCTGACCTGCCTGCGCGAGCGCCCGGCGCACGTCCACGTGGTGCTGACTGGGCGCAATGCCCCAGCCGAACTGATAGAGCTGGCCGACACCGTGACCGAGATGGCGCTCATCAAGCACCATTTCAAAGCCGGCGTGCCGGCGCAGCGCGGCATCGAGGACTGAGCGCTTTGCCAGCCTTGTCGCCTCTGCGGGCGTTGCTGTGGGCGGTGTAGGGGCTGGTTTGCGCACTGGCGCTGGTGGCTCCGGCGCACAGTGCTGCCGATGGCCGTGCGCGCATCGTCACGCTGACGCCCTCGCTGACAGAAGCCGTCTGCGCTCTCGGCCACTGCGAGCAGTTGGTCGCCACCGACCGCCATTCGGCTTGGCCGGCCCAAGTGCAGCGATTGCCCAAGGTCGGCGGGCTGGCCGACGCGCACATCGAACGCATCGTGGCGTTGCGGCCCACGTTGGTGTTGCTCGGCCCGCGCAGCCGCGCTGGCGCACGTTTGCAAGAGCTGGGCGTGCCGGTGCTGATGCTGGAAGCGCGCAACCACGCGGCGGTGCGGCGGATGTTGTTCACGCTGGGCGAAGCGCTGGGTACGCCACCCACGCAAGTAGCGGCGTTGGTGGCGCAGATGGATGCCGACCTGAGCGCCGCCGCCGCGCGCCTGCCAGCAGCGCTGCGCGGGCGCACGGTGTATGTCGAAATCAGCGCCGCGCCGCACGGTGCCAGCAACCAGAGCTTTATTGGCGAAACCGTTGCCCGCTTGGGGCTGGTGAATGTGGTGCAGAGCGAGTCGGCACCGTTTATCAAAATCAATCCCGAGCTGCTGCTGCGCCGCCCGCCGGATTTCATCATCGGCGCGCGCGCCACGCTGACCCACTTGGCCGAGCGGCCCGGCTGGGCGCTGCTGCCTGCGGTGCGCCAACGGCAAGTCTGCCAGCTGGACGAGGAACGCATGGGTCTGCTGCTGCGCCCCGGCCACCGCATGGGCGAAGCAGCGCATATGTTGGTCGATTGCCTGCGGGACTTGCCGCCGCCATCCTGAATGGGGCACACCGCCCCGCACCGATTTTTTGTTTCTTCTTCTGGAGTGTCCCGTCATGCAATCACGCAAGATTCCCGCCACCATCGTCACCGGCTTTTTGGGCAGTGGCAAAACCACGCTGCTGCGCCACCTGCTGACCCACGCCGAGGGTCGGCGCATCGCAGTCATCGTCAACGAGTTTGGCGAGCTGGGCATCGACGGCGAAGTGCTGCGCGGCTGCGGCATTGGCTGCGATGAAAACGGTGAAGAGACCGGCCAGTTGTACGAGCTGGCCAACGGCTGCCTGTGCTGCACGGTGCAAGAAGAATTTGCCCCGGTGATGGAGCTGCTGGCCGCCCGGCGCGACCAGATTGACCACCTCATCATCGAAACCAGCGGACTGGCCCTGCCCAAGCCGCTGGTGCAAGCCTTCCAGTGGCCGGCGCTGCGCAACACCTTTACGGTCGATGCCGTGATTACCGTGGTCGATGCGCCTGCCGTGGCTGCGGGTCGCTTTGCCGATGACCCGGTCGCGGTCGATGTGCAACGCCGTGCCGACGACAACCTCGACCACGAGTCGCCGCTGCACGAGCTGTTTGCCGACCAACTGGCCACTGCCGACTTGGTGGTCATCCACAAAACCGACGGCTTGGACGCGGCCACGTTGGCCAGCGTCGAAGCCGCCGTGCGCGAAGAAACCATGCCCGGCGTGCAGCTGATTCACGTCCAGCACGGCCGCATCGACCCTGCGGTATTGCTGGGACTGAACGCGGCGGTAGAAGACGTGATTGACCAGCGCCGCACCCACCACGACAACGAAGAAGACCACGACCACGACGATTTCGACTCGGTGCGCGTGCAGTTGACGGTGCCGGGGCGCGAGGCGCTACTCGACGCCCTGCGCACGCTGGTGCAGCAGCACGAGATTTACCGCGTCAAAGGCTTTGTCGCGCTGCCGGGCGCTGCCATGCGCCTAGTGGTGCAGGGCGTGGGCACGCGCTTTGACAGCTACTTTGACCGCGCTTGGCGGGCGGACGAAGCGCGTCAAACGCAATTGGTGCTGATTGGCGCTGAGTTGGACGGCGCGGCTTTGCAAGCGCAGTTGGACGCGGCTTTGCGCTAATTTAGGGTGTTTTAGGCCTCTAGCCCTTTAGATACGTGCGCTAGCAGCTATTATTTTTGACATATAAAAAGGTCTTGTCATGCATTTGCTTTCTACGCGCCCCGGTGGCCACGTGGAGGACGGTGGTCAAGGGGTGGTGCGCGTAGAGCAAACGCCCGGCGATATCGTCATCCTCAGCGCGGCGGACACCACGCTGGCGCTGCTGGCCGACGCGGCGGCGCAGTTGCCGGCGGATTTTCCGACGGTGCGGCTGGTCAATTTGATGTTTCTGCGCCAGCCGGCTTCGGTCGATATGTACGTCGATGACGTGCTGCGCCACGCCCGCGTGGTCGTCATTGACCACTTGGGCAGCCTGAGCGATTGGGCCTACATCGTCGAGCAAGCCGTGTCGCTGGCGCAGACGCGCGGCCAGTGGCTGGCACTGTTTTCGGGCGACTTTGGCGAAGACCTGCAATTGCTGCTGCGCAGCAGCGCCCCGCACGACGACTGCCGCCATCTGTGGCGCTGCTTGCGCGAAGGCGGGCGCGAGAACGGTCAGCGCTTTTTCTCGCTGATTGGCCACGCCGTGTTTGGCTTGGGCGAGCGGCCGAGTGCACCGCAGCCGTTGCCGCCCGCAGTGCGCTACCAAGCCTATGGAGCGCCTTTGCCGTGGCGCGATGGTGCGCCGACCGCGCTGTTGGTGTTCTACCGCGCGCACTGGCAGGCCGGCAACACGGCAGTGTTTGACGACCAATTGGCGGCGCTGAGCGCGCGCGGCCTGAACACGCTGGCGCTGGCCGTCGATTCCCTCAAAAACCCCGCCAGCCTAGAGTTGCTGCAAGCGCTGGCGCAGCAATACTGCGTGGACGTGGTGCTGAATGCCACCAGCTTTGCCGTCGCCGCGATGGAAGCGGCGGACGACGACAGCGTCACCGGCGTGCAAGCCGCGCCGCTGGCTGGTGACGCGCCGGTGTTGCAGCTGATTACCGCCGGCTGTGGCCAAGAGCAATGGCAGCAAGACCCGCACGGCCTCGCACCGCGCGATTTGGCGATGCAGGTCGTCATGCCCGAGGTGGATGGCCGCATTGGCACCCGCGCCATCAGCTTTAAAGGTTTGGCGTGGCGCTGCGAGCGCACCGAGGTCGATGTAGTGCGCTACCAAAGCGAACCCGAGCGCATGGATTTCGTCGCCGAACTGGCACAGCGCTGGTGTGCGCTGCGCACCAAGCCCAATGCCGACAAGCGCTTGGCGCTGATTCTGGCCAATTACCCGAACGACGACGCGCGCTTGGCCAATGGCGTCGGGCTGGACACGCCCGCCTCGACCGTCGCCCTGCTGCGCGCCTTGCAGGATGCGGGTTACGTCACTGGCGAATTGCCCGCCGACGGCGACACGCTGATTGCCGCGCTGGTCGCCGGCGTGACCAACCGGCTCGACGCCAACGACGCGCGCCCGGCGGGCCAAAGTCTGTCGCTGGCCGACTACGCCGAGGCTTTCGGCCGACTCGACCCCGACAGCCGCGCCGCCGTCAACGCCCTGTGGGGCACGCCCGAGCAAGACCCGATGGTGCGCCAAGGCCGCTTTATGGTCAGCGGCCTGCGGCTGGGGCAGGTGTTTATCGGCATCCAGCCCTCCCGTGGCCGCGATATGGATTTGGTCGCCACCTACCACGATGCCGATTTGGTGCCGACGCACGCTTATCTGGCGTTTTATTTCTGGCTGCGCCGCCAATTTGCCGTCGATGCGGTGGTGCACGTCGGCAAGCACGGCAATTTGGAGTGGCTGCCCGGCAAAAGCGTGGCGCTGGGCGCGGCCTGCTGGCCGGATGCCATCCTCGGCCCGCTGCCGCACCTGTACCCGTTCATCGTCAACGACCCCGGCGAGGGGAGCCAAGCCAAACGGCGCACGCAGGCGGTCATCATCGACCACCTGATGCCCGCTCTGACGCGCGCCGAAACCTACGGCCCGCTGCAACAGCTAGAGCGCCAGATGGACGAGTACTACGAAGCGCTGTCGCTCGACCCGCGCCGCGCCCAGCGCCTGCGCGGCGATATTTTGGAGCGCGTGCTGAAGGACGGTCTGCACCAAGAGTTGGGCTTTTCGCGCCCGGCGGACGATGCGGGGCGTGAAGCGCTGCTGCAACGCCTCGACGCTTATCTGTGCGAAATCAAAGAGTCCCAAATCCGCGATGGCCTGCATACCTTGGGCAGCTCGCCGCAAGGCCGCCAGCAGACCGATACGCTGGTCGCCTTGGCGCGCTTTCCCAGCGGCACCGCGGCCAGTCAGCGCAGTCTGTTGCAAGCGCTGGCCAGCGATTTGCAGTTGGACGCTGTGGCCGGCTTCAATCCCCTCAGCCCCGAATGGGCAACGCCGTGGAGCGGCCCGTACCCCGCCGCACTGCAAGCCCTGAGCGAGCAGCCGTGGCGCCACGCCGGCCATACGCGCGAGCGGCTGGAGCTGTTGGCGCAGCAGTTGGTGGCAGACAACGTGGCCGATTCCCCCGCGCTGGACGACACGCTGTGGCCGCACACCGCGCCGGTGTTGCAGCGCCTGCGCACGGTGCTGCAACCGCGCCTAGCCGCCTGCGGCCCCAACGAAATCGCCCAATGCCTGCACGGCTTGGCCGGGCGCTTTGTGCCCCCCGGCCCCAGCGGCGCGCCCTCACGCGGGCGACCGGATACGCTGCCCACTGGGCGCAACTTCTATTCGGTCGATACCCGCGCCGTGCCGACCCAGACCGCCTACGCCATGGGTGCCAAAGCCGCCGAGCGCGTCATCGAGCGCCACCTGCAAGACCACGGCGAAATGCTGGGCAGTCTGGGCCTGTCGGTCTGGGGCACCAGCACCATGCGCACTGGCGGCGAAGACATCGCCCAAGCCTTCGCGCTGCTGGGCGTGCGCCCCAAATGGGCGGAGGGCAGTAGCCGCGTGGTGGACATCGAAGTGCTGCCGATGGCGATACGCAACCGCCCACGCGTTGATGTGACGCTGCGGGTGTCGGGCTTTTTCCGCGACGCTTTTCCCAATGTGATGGACTTGTTTGACACGGCGGTGCGCGCCGTCGTCGCCATCAACCCCGACGACGAGAGCGACGAAGTCAACCCGGTGCGCGCCCGCGTGCTGCGCGAAGCGGCCGCAGCGCAAACCCAAGGCCTGAGCGCTGAACAAGCACAGCGCCAAGCCAGTTGGCGCGTGTTCGGCCCGCGCCCCGGTGGTTACGGCGCTGGCTTGCAAGAAATCATGGCCAGTGGCCGCTGGCAAGACGGCGCGGATTTGGCGCAGGCCTATCTGCGCGCCGGCGCGTTTGCCTACGGCCAAGGGCAAGGCCAGCACGGTGTGGCGGCGCGCAGTCAGTTTGAGCAGCGCCTGAGCGGCCTGCAAGCCATCCTGCACAACCAAGACAACCGCGAACACGACGTGCTCGATTCGGACGACTACTACCAGTTTCAGGGTGGCATGGCGGTGGCGGTGCAGCACTTGGCCGGCACGCCGGCAGCGCTGTACCACGGCGATTTCAGCGTGCCCGGCGAGCCGCGCATCCGCAGCCTGAACGAAGAAGTGGCGCGGGTGTTGCGCTCGCGCGCCGTCAACCCGAAGTGGCTCAACGGCATCCGCCGCCACGGCTACAAAGGCGCGTTTGAGATGGCGGCGACGGTGGACTATTTGTTCGCCTTTGACGCCACCACCGGCGTGGTCCACGACCACCAATACGCGCTGGTCGCAGACGCCTATCTGCACGATGACACCAACCGCACGTTTTTGCTGCAACACAACCCGCTGGCGCTGCGCAGCATCGGCCAACGCCTGCTCGAAGCCATGCAGCGCGGCATGTGGCAAGAACCCGGCGACCAGCGCGAGCGCATCGAACAACACCTGCTGGCGCTAGAGCAGCGGCTGGAAGAGCACGGAGAAGGCCCATTGCTATGAGCTTGTTAAACCACCTTGAAGCGCCGCAGCCGGCCACCCGCCCGCAGTTCCCACTGACCGCGCTGGTCGGACAGCCGACGTTGCAGCTCGCCCTGCAACTGGCCGCCATCGACCCCGGCATTGGCGGCGTGCTCATCAGCGGGCCGCGCGGCACCGCCAAATCGACCGCCGCGCGTGCGCTGGCGGCGCTGCTGCCGGACGCGCCGTTTGTCAACCTGCCGCTGGCCGCCAGTCTAGAGCAGTTGGTTGGCAGCCTGAACATCGAAGACGTGCTGCGCGATGGCCGCGTGCGCCTGCAACCCGGCCTGCTGGCGCGGGCGCACCAAGGCGTGTTGTACGTCGATGAAGTGAATCTGTTGCCGGATGCGCTGATTGACGCGCTGCTGGACGCCGCTGCCAGCGGTGTCCATACCATCGAGCGCGACGGCATCTCGCAGCAGCACGCGGCGCGCTTTGTGCTGGTCGGCACCATGAACCCGGAAGAGGGCGAACTGCGCCCGCAACTGCTCGACCGCTTTGGCCTCTCTGTCGTGCTGACCAATCCCGACAGCGCCGCCCAGCGCAGCGCCATCCTGCGCGCACGTTTGCGTTTTGACGCCGACCCGGCGGGCTTCGCCGCGCAGCACGAACCAGCGCAGCAAGCGCTGCGCCATGCGCTGATTGCTGCCCGCGCCACTTTGGCGCAACTGGACTGGCCCGATGCCGTGTTGCACCACGCCGCCGAACGTGCGATGGCGGCGGGCGTTGATGGGATGCGCGCCGACTTGGTACTGCTGCGCGCCGCCCGAGCGCTGACCGCGTTGGAAGGGCGCAATGCCGTCACCTGCGCTGATGTCGATGCCGTAGCCGAACTGGCGCTGGCGCACCGCAGTACGGAGCCGCAGCCGTCAATGCCGCCGTCCCCGCCACCGCGTCCACCGACACCGCCTGATAACAGTGCGGCTGCTAATCCACCGCAGCCTCCACCGCCGCCCGCCGGCGAAGCCACGCCCACGCCCCAAGGCGACTGGGGCGCCATGCCAGCCCAGCCCGAAGGCTTCACCCCCGTACCGCGTATTCCGGGATGGCCGGCAAAAAAAGCCTAGGCCACCCCAGCAGCCGCCCGCGCAGCGGGTTGCGTCGGCGGCGGTGGCCTAACCCCTCGGTGGACAGCCTCGCCACGCCGGCGACCGGTGATGCAGGCGCGGCGGAGGCTGGTGCTATCGCTTGGCTACCGACGCTGCGGGCCAAAGGTGCGCAGGCTTTGCAACATGAACACCTGCGCCGCCTGCCGCTGCCAGCGCACCACGCCCGCTTGCACTGCATCGTGCTGGATACCTCCGGCTCGATGCGCGCGCAAGGCCGGCTGGCGCTGGCCAAAGGCCACGCCGCGCAGCTCATCGCCCAAGCGGCACAGCAAGGCGACGACGTGGCGCTGCTGCAACTGGGCGGCGACGGCGTGCAACTGTTGCTGGCGCCGGGCCGTGCCCGCGCATCCGGCAGCTGGTGCCTGCGCGCCGTCGGCGGCGGCGGTGGTACGCCGTTAGCGCAGGCGTTGGCGCAAGCCGAACAACTGCTGCAACGCGCCCTGCGCCGCCAAGGCCCGCTCGACTGCTGGCTGTGGCTGCTGACCGACGGCCGCACGCTGGAGCAGCTGCAGCCCCCGCCGTCAGCACAGCACCGGGTGATTCTGGACTTTGACGACCCGCGCCAGCCGCTCGGCCGCTGCGCCGCTTGGGCCGTCCACTGGGGAGCGTCGCACTACCACGCGTTGTCTGTGCCATGAGCCAGTGGGTACTGGACTTGTCCCCCATGGATTTGCTACAGCACCAGCAGGCTTCCAGTGGCGGCGCTTAGCCAGCCGCCTGTTGCGCGCGGATGGCGTCGGCCAGCGCGGCAATGGCGGTGTCGATTTCACTGCTGCTAGCCGTCACATACGACAGGCGCAGCGTGCGCGGGTCGGCTGCGCCGGCGTAGAACGGCGCGCCGGGCACAAAAGCCACATGGCGTGCCACAGCCGCAGGCAGCAGCGACTGGGCATCCATGCCCTCGGGTAGGCGCAGCCACAGGAACATGCCGCCGGCCGGGCGTGTCCACGCCACGTCCAGGCCGGCCATGTCGCGCGCCAGAGCGGCCAGCATGGTGTCGCGCTGGTGCTGGTAGAGCGCGCGGATGGTGGGCACATGGCGCTCCAGAAAACCGTCTTTCAGCACCTCGGCCACCACGCGCTGGTTAAAGCCCGGCGTGTGCAGGTCGGCCGCCTGCTTGGCCTGCAGCAGCTTGGGGTAGACCGCCTGGGGCGCCACCAGAAACCCCACGCGCAGGCCCGGCGCCAGCACTTTGGAGAACGATCCCAGGTAAATGCAGCCGTCGGGGTTGCGTGCGGTGAGCGGTGCGGGCGGCGGCGTGCCAAACCACAGATCACCGTAGGGGTTGTCCTCGATCAGCGGAATACCCAATGCGCCCGCTTGCTGTACCAGCGCGGTGCGGCGCTGCTCGCTCAGTGTGCGGCCGGTAGGGTTCTGAAAATTGGGCTGCACATAGGCCAGGCGCGCCTTGTCGACACCGCTGCCGACCTGGGCGGCAAAGTCCTCCACCAAGAGGCCGTCATCGTCGCTGGCCACGCCCACGGCAATCGGCTCCTGCGGCGCAAAGGCCTGCAGCGCGCCCAGGTAAGTGGGGGTTTCAACCAACATGCGGCTGTCCTTGTCCAGCAGCACCTTGCCGATCAAGTCCAGCGCCTGCTGCGAGCCGGTGGTGATCAGCACCTGTCCGGGATCCACGGCCCAGGGCAGCATGTCGGCCACGGCGCGCCGCAGGGGCTCATAGCCTTCGCTGGCGGCGTACTGCAGCGCGGCGGCACCGTCCCGCTCCATCACGGTGTTGCAGGCCTGGGTAAACAGGTCGATGGGAAAGGTCTGCGGCGAGGGCAGACCGCCGGCCAGGCTGATGGTGCCGGGGCGCTCGGTCAGCTTCAGGATTTCGCGGATGGCCGAAGGGTTCATCTTGGCGGCGCGTGTCGCCAGCGTCCAGTCAAAGGGTGTCGTCATGCGGTGCCTTGGGGGTCAAAGAGAGAAAAAAAGAAAAAAAAGAAAACTGCCTTCAGGACAGTGCCATCCAGGCTGCGGTGGCCACCAGCACCAGCGCCATGGTGCGGTTGAACCACAGCAGGCGTGTGCCCTGTGCCAGCCAGTGGCGCAAGAGCGCGCCGGTGGCGGCATAGGTGAAGTTGCTGGTGAAGGCAAAGAACACCATCACCGGCAGCACCACGGCCAGGCGCTGCAGGCTGTCGCTGCGCCCCGTCACCCAGCCGGCGACGATGGTCAGCGCCAGCAGCCAAGCCTTGATGTTGATGAACTGCAGCGCCGCGCCTTGCCAGAAACCGACGTTCATGCGCGCTGCGTCGGCTTCGCCCAGACTTGCACTCTGGCTGAGCTTCCACGCCAGCCACAGCAGGTAGCCGATACCGACCGCCTTGATGCCCCAGCGCAGCGCCGGTACGGCCACCACCACCGCACCCACGCCGCCAGCACACAGCAATAAAAGCGCCGACCAGCCCACCGGCACCGCACACACAAAACGCATCGCTGGGCGCAAGCCCCGGTTGGCTGCCAGGGCGGTTGACAGCGTGGTGTTGGGCCCCGGCGAGAAGCTCATGGCTGTCGCCAAGGCCAGCAGGGCAGTGAATTCGACAAGAGGCATGGATGAAAAAAGCAATGAAAAAGCAATGAAAAAGCACGGGACAGTACACGATCGTAGTGTCCAGGAAAGCAAACCGCCACCTTTGGCCGCAATGCCGGTCCATGGCACCCGCGCTCTTGCAGCTGAACAGGTGCATGAACAGCTACCGATGGCAGTCGCTGCTGCACACCTGCGGGGGCAAGTAGGATCGGCGCATGGGGATTTTTGAATTTGATCATGTGGGTCTGGTACTGCACTTCTGGGCCGGCTGGCCGGCTGTGGTCGTGCTGGTTTGTGTGCCGCCGCTGGCTTTGGCTGTCGATGGGTGGTTGGGTGAGCCGCCTGTGCCGATGCACCCTGTGGTCTGGATGGGGCGTGCGCTGGACGGGTGCGGCCAGCGCTTGGCGCCCCTGGCACCCCGGGCGCAGGATTACCGGAGTTTCTGGCTGGGAGCCATTGCCTGGTGTGCGTTGGCAGCACTGGTTTTGATAGCGGCTTATGGCTTGCAGTGGCTGGCCCTGCAATTGCCCATGCCGTTGGCTGTGGTGGCACTCGCGCTGTTGCTCAAACCGCTGATGGCCTTGGCGCTGCTGCAAAGCGAGGTGCGTGCGGTCGAGGCCGCGCTGGCCGAATCGCTGGAGGCCGGCCGTGCGCGTCTGGCCTGGCTGGTCAGCCGCGATGTGGCGCAGCTCAGTGCGGAAGAAGTGCGCCAAAGTGCCATCGAAACCCTGGCCGAGAACCTGAACGATTCGGTCGTCGCCCCGCTGTTCTGGTTTGTGCTGCTGGGTTTGCCGGGGGCGGCGCTGTATCGCTTTGCCAACACCGCCGACGCCATGTGGGGCTACCCCGGAATGCGCGGGCAGGGCGATCACCGGCGCTATTGGCAATGGGCTGGCAAATGGGCGGCACGCGCCGACGATGTGCTGTCGTGGCTGCCGGCACGCATCACCGCGCTGCTGTTGGCGCTGGTGGGCGGCAGCGTGCCGCTGCGTGCGCTGGCGCAAGAGGCACGCAAAACGCCGTCGCCCAACAGCGGCTGGCCAATGGCAGCGATGGCACTGGCGCTGGGGGTGCGCCTATCCAAACCCGGCGCATATTGCCTGCATGAGGAGGGGCGCGCACCCACGGCGCGCGATGCTGCGCAGGCGCAAAAAATAGTGTCAAAAGTGGCTATAACGCTTATCCTGATTGCGCTTGTAGCTCTATTTTTTATAGTTCTGCAGGCGTTGCGCCATGGTGAATAAGCCCGGTGTATCGCTAGCACCAGTCAGCGCTGGCCCGGTGCACGGTGGCCCGGACGCGCGCGGTCCAGTGCAGTACGATTTTTCTACCAACAGCAACGCCTGCGGCCCGTGTCCGTCCACGCTGGCAGAGGTGCAGCAGGCCGACGCCACCCGTTACCCGGATCCGGCGTACACGGTGCTGCGTGCACGGCTGGCAGCGTTCCATGGTGTAGCCCCTGAGCGCATCGTGCTGGCCGCCAGCGCCAGTGAATTCATCCACCGCATCACTGCATTGGCCGCGCAGCAGGGGGCCCGCGCCGTGGCGCTGCCGGCGTACAGCTACGGCGACTACGCCCAGGCGGCGCAGGCGCGTGGTTTGCAGGTGTTGCGACCCCCAGAGACTGGCTGGAGCGCTGCCCGTCTGCACTGGGCGTGCGAGCCATCCAGCCCGCTCGGCGGCGTTGATCCGGCATGGGCCGCATGGCGCAGCGCGTTGCAGCTGCCGGATGCAGCGCCTCCCTGGTGCGTGCTCGACTGCGCATACCGGCCGCTGCGTCTGCATACCGACCGTGCCTTGGACCTGCCCGACATCGGTGCCACTGCCTGGCAGCTGTGGACGCCCAACAAGGCACTCGGCCTGACGGGCGTACGCGCCGCCTACGCTATCGGCCCGCCGGGTGCAGAAGCCGCCGTTGCCGCGCTCATCGCCCTGGCACCGTCCTGGCCCGTCGGTGCCCATGGCGTGGCCTTGCTGGAGAGTTGGGTCACGTTCGGTACCCAGCGCTGGCTGGCCGAGTGCCTGCCGGTGCTGCGTGACTGGAAGGCGCAGCAGCAAGCCCTGTGCACCCACCTGGGCTGGACGGTGCTGCCCGGCAGCCAAGCCAATTATTTTTGTGCCCACCTGCAATTGCCGGATTTGCAATCCGGTTTACTGCAACTGCGCACCCACGGCATCCAGCTGCGCGATTGTACCTCGTTCGGCTTGCCCGGCGTGGTGCGTCTGGGCGTGTTGCCCCCCGCAGCGCAGGCGGCCCTGCGGCGCGCGTGGCGGCTGCTTTGAAGCATTCACTTACACTAGCCTCCTTTTTTTGCGCCCTGAAAGCACTCTTCAGTGCTACGCCTTAAAGCGTTTCGGCATCTTTTTTTCCATGTCCAGAACCGTTCATTTAAACCCCCTACGTGCTTGGCATGTATGTGCCATGCTGGCTTGGGGTGCACTGGAGCTGCCGTGTGCCGCTCAGTCAGCAACACCGTCAGCACCTGCGACGCCTTTTGTCATTGCTCCCATGATCGAGGGCCAAGGCTATTGCAAGGCCGGGCTGGTCGAGCCTAAGCTGGGACTGGCCATTGCCCATTGCGCCCAGCGCAATGATTCCGGCGTTAAAGAGCTGGCCGCTGCGCTGAATGCCCTGGAGCCGGGCGGTGCCAAGGGCAGGGTGCAGGTGGGTTACACCATCGGTATTAACTTGTTGGAGCATCCGAAAGACGGCGTCTTCAACCCCTTTGGTTTTCTCACGCAGGCGCTACACACGCTGGATCGTCCTGCGGTGATTTATCTGTTTGCCAATCACTTTGCTGGTTCCCATGCCCAGCCGCCGATCCAGGCTGACTCGATGGCACGGTTTGCTGACCAGTCCATCCCAACGGAAAAATATTTCCAGCGCTCGATTGCGCCGATCAGCTTGAGCTTGCAAACACCGACCACCACCAATCAGCAGCGCAAAAGCGCTTTGGACAAGGTGGGGAAATGGTATGCAAGCCTGCCGCTTAAATCGCGCAACAAAATCATCGCCTTTACCTTGGCCGGCGAGCTGCACCATTTTTACGATGATTTTTCTACTGGCATGGGGCGATTTGACAATATCCGGATCACCGATTACAGCCCTGCCATCGTGCAGAATTTTCAGGGCTGGCTACGCCAGCGCTACCGTGATGTACCGGCCTTGAATAAGGCACTGGGATCGGATTTCAAAGATTTTTCTCAAGTCGAGCCTCCGTCCAAGAGCATCCATTCCAATCGATTGGGCCATTTCAGTGAGCACTTTGACAGCTTTGCCCATGGCGTAGTGCCGATTGAAGGATGGCTGGAGAAGCTTGCGCCAGGTCAGCAGATCCGCGTCTACTTGAATGGAGCGGCTGTAGGGTTGGCGGAATATGGACTGAATCGGCAAGACGTTTATGAAGCCTTGCCAGATATCCAAACGGCACAGCTTGGTTTTCGCTATCTGCTGGATTTCAGCCGTTTGCCCCGGGGCAAGTACACGATCCAAGTGATGCTGGAAGGGGCCAAGAACTATGAGCTGGCACGCCGGTCGCTGTCGGTCATGGGCAATAGCCAGGCGCCGATCAATGATTTGGGAAAAAAAATAACCGCTGCTGGGCCGCCCAAAGACTTGAAATTTTATTTAGATCGTCCCGGGCAAGAATTGGCCGTTTTCTACAATCCGCTGGCCCGCGACTGGCTGGATTTCCGATCGGCGCAGGTTACGCAGGCCTACGATGACTGGTTCGATGCCTGCGTCGCTGCGGGCCTGCCAAGCCAGCGGCTGTTCACCCACCAAATTGCCGTTGCCACGGTGGGCGGCTGGAACCCGGTGCTGTTTGCTTCGGACGCCAGCCTGACGGGTAAGCACCGCTACAAAAAAGGGATTAACCTCTATGGTGGATCAGCCAGCATCGAACTTCTGCGCCGCCATTACCTGGAGCCCGGAGAAACTTTCGGTGTCCCTGAGTTTCACACGCAGTCCTGGAAAGACAATGCTGCGCCGGTCAAAGTGCTGCACGACTTGCAGCAGGGTGGCGCCAGTTTTGTTTCGCCTTATTTTTTGTCGATGGCACCAGACAAATACCGTGACCAGCCGAACGCACACGATAAATTCAGGCTTTCGCCGCACAACAAGGACTATGGTTCGGATTATTTGTACCGTGCCATTGCCGACATAGCCAAGAAATAGCGCAACGGCGCCCACAATAAGAAAGATTTTGTGAGATCCACACCTCCGCGTATCGGTCTCGCTCTCGGCAGTGGCTCGGCGCGCGGCTGGTCGCACATTGGCGTGATCCGGACGCTGGAGCGTGCCGGCATAGCTCCCGACATCGTTTGCGGCTCCTCCATAGGTGCGCTGGTCGGCGCTGCCTATGCTGCTGGCGAGCATGGCCGGCTGGAGCCGTGGGTGCGTGGCCTGAAGTGGCGGTCGGTGATGGGGCTGCTGGACTGGAAGATGGGCGGCGGGCTGATGGCCGGCGGCAAGCTGGTGAGTTTTTTCCGTTCGCAATACGCCGACCCGGGCATCGAGCAGTTGCCCAAGGCGTTTGGCTGCGTCGCTACCGACCTGGTCAGTGGGCGCGAGGTCTGGTTGCGCAGCGGCTCGGTGATCGAAGCCGTGCGCGCCTCGATTGCCTTGCCTGGCGTGTTTACTCCGGCGGTGCGAGAAGGTTGTTTGTTGGTGGACGGTGGCCTGGTTAACCCGGTGCCCGTGTCGCTGTGCCGCGCCATGGGCGCCGACATCGTGATCGCGGTTGATTTGAACTGGGAACTGGTGACGCGTCGACGCCCGCCGGTTCGGGCGCAGGCGGCTGCAGACAAGGATGCCGAGCAGATCAAGCAGGCCACAGCGCTGACGCACAGTGGCCGGATGGAGGCGCTGCTGGCACGCCTCTGGCCTTTCAACGGTGCACAAAACCACCCAGACATGCCTTCCATGCTCGGCGTGATGAGTGCCAGCCTGAACATCATGCAGGTGCGCATCACGCAAAGCCGCCTGGCCGGCGAGCCCGCCGATGCCATGATTCGCCCGCGCCTGCCCGACATCGGCGCCATGGATTTTCACCGGGGCAGTATTGCCATTGATGAAGGGGAACGCGCCACCGAGTTGGCGCTGCCGATGATTCGGGAACTGCTGGAGTGATACCTTGGTATGCATTCACAGCGCCGCCTTCACCACAATGAACTCTATGACAGCGACTGACCCTCTACAAAAAACTATTCTTGACCCCGCCCGCTGCATCATGGTGCTCGGCACCACCAGCGGCGCCGGCAAAAGCTGGCTGACCACGGCGCTGTGCCGCTACTACGCGCGCCAGGGCTTGAAAGTGGCGCCGTTCAAAGCGCAAAACATGAGCAACAACGCACGCGTCGTGCCCGGTCCCGGCAACGTGATGGGCGAAATCGGTAGCGCCCAATATTTCCAGGCATTGGCTGCGCGCGCCGTGCCTGAGGTGCGCATGAATCCGCTCTTGCTCAAGCCCGAGGCCGATACGCATAGCCAAGTGGTACTGATGGGGCAGGTCAGCGCTGAATTGACCGCGCTGCCCTGGCGTAGCCGCAGCGAAAAGGTCTGGCCGCAGATTGCCGCCGCGCTGGACGCGTTGCGCGCCGAAAACGACGTGGTCGTTATCGAAGGCGCTGGTTCGCCGGCAGAAATCAACCTGCACGCCAGCGACATCGTCAACCTGCGCGTCGCCCGCCATGCCAACGCCCGCTGTCTGCTGGTGACCGATATCGACCGGGGCGGCGCCTTTGCCCACCTGTACGGCACCTGGGCGCTTTTGCCCGAGGACGAGCGTGCGTTGATCAGCGGCTTTGTACTGAACAAATTTCGCGGTGATGCCGCTCTGCTGGCCCCCGCGCCGCAAATGCTTGAAGAACTGACCGGCGTGCCCACCGTGGCCACCATTCCAATGTGGTGGCAGCACGGCCTGCCGGAAGAGGACGGGGTGTTTGACGATCGCAGCGTGGTGGCTGGTGCCATCCATACCACCGTGGCCGTTATCGCCTATCCACGCATCAGCAATCTGGACGAATTCCAGCCGGTGAAGAATATTCCTGGCGTGCGCCTGTTATGGGCGCGCAGTCCGGCCGATCTGGCGGGCTTGCAAGCCAGCGACTGGGTGGTGCTGCCCGGCTCCAAAGCCACCGCGTCTGATTTGGCCTGGCTGCGCGCGCAAGGGCTGGACAGCGCGATTGCTGCCCACGCCGCACAGGGCGGAGCGGTGCTGGGTGTCTGCGGCGGCCTGCAAATGCTGGGCGAGGCGTTGATCGACCCCGAAGGCATCGACGGCAACGGTCCCGGCCTGGGGCTGCTGCCGCTGGTCACGCTGTTTGAATCGACTAAAACCGTGCGCCACACCCAGGCGCGCTTTGGCGAACTGACCGCTGGCCCGTGGGCCAAACTGTCGGGCGTGCAGGTGTCCGGTTACGAAATCCACCACGGCCAAACCGCTCAGCACCCGGCCATGGCTGCCGCTGGCGACGTGGCGCGTGTCGTGCTGCCCGGCCTGGCGTGGCAAAACGTGCGCGGTAATGTGCTCGGCTTGTATTTGCACGGCCTGTTTGAGGACCCGGCTGCGCTGCAGGCGCTGTTTGGTTCAACCCGTGGCGCCCCGGTGCGCACGCTGGACAACGTGTTCGACGGCTTGGCCGACGCGCTAGAGAAGCACTTTGCGCCGGGTGTGCTGTCTTCCCTCATTCAACCTTGATAATTTTTTATGACTCTCTTCTCTGTTGTTTCTGCTACTTCCGCCATCCCCAGCATTACCGATTTGCACGACGCAGCCCTTACCACGCGCCTGCAACATTGCATCGATAACAAGACCAAGCCGCTCGGCGCCCTGGGCGGCATTGAACGCCTGGCCGTGCGCATTGGTGCCATTCTGGGCAGCGAAGCGCCGCAGCTGGAGCAGCCGCAAATGCTGGTCTGTGCGGCAGATCACGGCTTGGCAGCGCGCGGTGTGTCTGCATTTCCGAGCGATGTGACCTGGCAGATGGTGGAAAACTTTCTTGCCGGTGGTGCGGCGGTCAGCGTGCTGGCACGCCAGCATGGGCTGGCACTGACCGTGGTTGATTGCGGCGTGGCGCGCGACTTTGCGCCGCGCGCTGCTGTGCCTGGTCAGCCGCAATTGCTGCTGCGCAAGGTGGCGCCGGGGACACAAGACGCCTCCACTGGCCCGGCGATGAGCGCGGCGCAGTGCGCGCAGGCGATAGAGGCGGGTCGCGAGGTGGTGCGCGGTTTGCCCGGTAACGCGCTGCTGCTGGGTGAAATGGGCATTGGCAACACCTCGGTGGCCTCGCTGCTGCTGGCGCGGCTGTGTGGCGTGTCGCTCGACGATTGCACCGGCGCCGGCACGGGGCTAGACGTAGCCGGTGTGGCGCGCAAACGTGCCGTGTTGGAGCAAGCGCTGGCAGCTAACGCCGATGCGATCGAGCCGCTGGACGCACTGGCCGCGCTCGGCGGTTTTGAGGTCGCTGCGCTCACGGGTGCAGTGCTGCAAGCCGCGCTGGAGCGCCGTGTCATCGTGGTGGATGGTTTCATCACCAGCGCCGCCGTGCTGGTCGCCGCGCGTTTGCAGCCGAATATTTTGCAGCGCTGCGTGTTCACGCATGGCTCGGCTGAACCGGGTCATGCGCTGATACTGGCCCAGCTCGGCGCTCAGCCGTTGCTCAATTTGGGGCTGCGCTTGGGCGAAGGCTCAGGTGCGGCACTGGCGTGGCCGCTGCTGCAGTCCGCCTGCGCCATCCTGCGCGAGATGGCGAGTTTTGAAGCGGCAGGGGTGGCGACGCAGGCCTGAAAACTTCAAGTCTTTTAGGCCTAAAACGCTCGTGTGAGATGCGGTTATAGCTATCAAAACTTAACTCTCTTTAGCTCACGGAGCGTCCGCACTCCACCCGCCCCCCCAGCGCCTTGTACCAGCTCAGCTGGTTCAGTAGTTGTGACTGGCGCAGGTTGATGACTTCGATTTCGGTCTGGTACAGGGCGCGCTGGGCGTCGAGCTGTTCCAGGTAGGGGGCGTAGCCGGCGTCGTAGCGGTCTTTGGCGTATTGCAGCGAGCGTGCCAGCACGTCGCGGCGCTGCACGGCGTGGTGCATTTGCTGTTGCAGACGTTCGACGCCGACCAGGGCGTTTTCTACCTCGGCAAACGCTGCCAGCGCGGCGCCCCGGTAGGTAAAGGCTGCCTGGTCGCGTCTGGCTTCGGCCTGCGCTGCCATCAGACTGGCTCCGCGCGAACCCAGGTTGGCCTGGTTCTGTGCCTGCGTCTGCGCGGCGTTGGCCAGTTGTGCGCGCGCACTTTGCAATTGCGCCTGCGCGGCGTGCACCTTCTCGGTGTAGATGCGGTCATCGATGTGCACTAGCGCCTGGCCGGCTTGGACCTTTTCAAAATCGTGCGCCAGCACTTCGACCACGTAACCGTTGACCTGCGGTGCCAGTACGGTGATCTGCCCGCGCACGTAGGCGTTGTCAGTGCGCTCCAGGGCGGTGGCAAAGGGGCCTAGATGCCAGCCCCACAGGATCATCCAGCCGTTCGAGCACCTGGATGCGCAGGCCTACTGGCAGCTTGAGCACCACCACGGCGGCCAGCGTACACAGCGCCAGCCCCCCTCGAACAGGTAAAGGGTGCGCCAGTCGCCGGCGTCCATCAGCGACGGAGAAAGCACCCAGGCCAGCGCCGCATACATCCCCAGGCCCAGTTCTGCAAAAAGACGGATGCCGTACTGCTGGCGAAACTTGTAGACCAGCAGGTTGGCGGTGACGCTCACCATCACATAGGCCGCAGGCAACCAAGTGGCCTGCATGGACGTCAAGCTCAGCTGTCCGGCGATGGCGGGCAGATTGGCTGCCAGCAGACCGGCGCCCAGTCCGCCTGTCAGGCCAATCAGCACCGCCACGCAGGCGTAGGCAATGCGTACTGGTATGGAATGAACGAGCGAGGCGGGCGAGCCGGGCATGCTGGGTTTTTCGTGCTCCTCCCAATCGGGCACGGGGCCGATGATTTGGGGGCGTTCATGGTGGTGTGGGCAAGGGTGTGCAAGGCGCGGTGCTGGTAGCGCGCAGGCCGTCCAGCAGCAGGTGTAAGGCGCGCCGCGACAGGCTGCGGCGCTCGGCCCGGGTGCGTCCGCGCAGGCCCGAGCCGATCATGCTGGAGACCAGAATCACATCCTTGGCTGTGAAGTCGGCGCGGCACAGGCCGGCGGCAATGGCCTGCTGCAACAACGGCTTGACCAGGCGCGTCAGGCGCCGCTGGGCGTCTGCCAGCACGGGGCTGCCTCGGTCGGCGGTGCGCCAGTGGTCGGACACCGGTGCCGAGTCAGCCACCAAGTGGGCCATGTGTTCCAGCACACCAAACAGCGCATCACCGCGGCCTTCCAGCTGCTGGGCGTGTGCTTCGAGTTTTTCAAAAGAGCGTTCTAGCAGCGCACCCATCAGGGCGTCGCGGTCGGGGAAGTTGCGGTACAGCGTGGCTCGGCTCACGCCCGCCTGCGCGGTGACCAATTCAAGCGCAACATGTACCCCGTGCTCGGAGAACACCTTGTCGGCCGCATCGAGTAGCAAAGCGCGGTGCATTTGGGCGTCTGAACGTTTCTGGGTTTTTTGCATGGCTTGGATTTTATATAAAACGTACATTTTTGTACTAATTTAATCGTACGATAATGTACGAATTGAATTTTTTCGCTTGGGTTGAAATGTTCGTATGCATACACATTTTTAAAAGCAGCCAGTCCTTCATAAGAGTCATTACCATGTATGAAGGAGCCCATTTCCGCCTCGACCACCAAGTTGCCGTCATTACCGGCACCGGCGCCGGTATTGGCCGCGTGATTGCCGAAACCTTTGCCGCCACCGCGACAGCCATCGCCGAAGGCATTACGGCCCAGGGTGGTCAGGCCGTGACCTGCGATGTGACGCGTGAGGAGGATCTGGCGCAGCTGATTGCGCAGACGGTGCAGCGCTTTGGCAAGCTGACTATCCTGGTCAGTAACGCCGGCGGTGGCGGCCCCAAGCCTTTTGATCTGCCAATGGCCGACTTCAAGCGGGCGTTTGATCTGAACTGAAACCCAGCAATGCCTTTCGTCGATGCCCATTGGACACTTTCACACACACAAATGCTGCGCAGCGCAAGCTGCAAAAGCGGGACGAGGCTGTCTGAGTCTGGCGGCAAGATAAGCAACCCTGCACCAAGGAATACATGATGAAAAAAATGCTCGCACCGGCCTTGGCCGTCGCACTGACTGTAGGAGGTACAGCCATGGCGCAAGCGCCCGCACCGATGTCCGCCCAGGCATCCAGCCCCCAGGCCATGGGCTGGATGCAGGGCTCTCCACCCGCTGCCGACAAGACGATCCGCTTTACCGACCCTGATTTTTTCGCCTTCCCCAAGCTGCGCTGGACGGTCTGCAACTTTCGCCAACTGATGCCGACGGTCGGCGTGGACAACGGCAGCCAGGGCGCCAGCACCCTACCCACGGCGCTGGATGCGTCGCTGGACCAGGTCAGCTTTACGCCGCTGGGCACAGACAAAAAGATGAGTTGGAAGGCCGCATTTGATGCCAACTACAGCGATGGCGTCATCGTTTTGCACCATGGCCGCGTGGTGTACGAGCGCTATGACGGCTGTCTGGGTCCCCAAGCGCTGCACGGCGCCATGTCGGTCACCAAGTCGCTGACCGGCCTGCTGGCCGAGGTGCTGGTGGCCGAAGGGCAGCTGGACGAAAATGCCCGGGTCGGTACGCTGATCCCCGAGCTGCAAGCCAGCGCCTTTGGCGACGCCACCGTACGCCAGGTCATGGACATGACCACCGCGCTGGACTATTCGGAAAACTACGCTGACCCGAATGCCGAGGTCTGGACGTATGCCAAGGCCGGCAGCCCCTTGCCGCCGCCTCCCGGTTATACCGGGCCGCGCAGCTATTTCGAGTTCTTGCAGACGGTGAAGAAGAAGGGCGAGCACGGCGCAGCGTTTGGCTACAAGACCGTCAATGCCGATACGCTGGGCTGGCTGATTGCCCGCACCACTGGCAAATCGGTGGCACAAGAGTTGTCCGAGCGCCTCTGGAGTCGCCTGGGCACCGAGCGCGAGGCCTTCTATACCGTCGATTCGATCGGTACGCCGTTTGCGGGCGGTGGCTTCAACGCCACGTTGCGCGACATGGCGCGGCTGGGCCAGCTGATGCTGAACGACGGCCGCTGGGGTGACGAGCAACTCGTGCCGCCAGAAGCCATTGCCCACATCCGCCATGGCGGAAAAAAAGACATTTTTGCCAGGGCCGACTACAAGCTGCTGCCCGGCTGGAGCTACGCCAGCCTGTGGTGGATCAGTAACGACGACCACGGCGCCTATGCCGCGCGCGGCGTGCATGGTCAGACCCTCTGGGTGGACCCCAAGGCCGATATGGTCATCGTGCGCTTTGCCTCGCATCCTGTGGCTGCCAATGCTGCCAGCGACCCGACTTCCCTGCCCGCCTACCGCGCGGTAGCCAATCACCTGATGGCGCATGACAAAACGCCACTGTTGGGCCAGGCGTGGGTGATTGAGGCTATTGCTGGCGGTGGTCTGATCGATAACAGCCATGTGACGCTGCAATTTTTACCTGATGGCCGGCTGGCCGGCAGCGCCACCTGCAACCGCATCCTGGGCAGATATGAGGCAGAGGCGACCAAGTTGCGCATAAAACCCGCAGGCACCACGATGATGATGTGCCCGCCGGCGCTGATGCACCAAGAGCGCAAGTTGCTGGACTTGTTGCCGACAGTGGCCAGCTACCGCATCGACAGCACCGGCGCGTTGGTATTGAGCACAGCGGGCGGCCAAACGATTCTGGCGCGACGCAGCCAAGGGGGGTGAATTTACGGCGCTGGCGTCTTGGGTTGGAAGTCGCAATACGCTGCCACCGCGCACTCCCAGCAGCGCGGTTTGCGCGCTTGGCAGACATAGCGCCCCAGCAAAATCAACCAGTGGTGCGAGTCCACTGCGTATGCGGGCGGCACACGCTGGAGTAACTGCTTCTCTACTGCCAGCGGCGTCTTGCCGGGCGCCAGGCCGGTGCGGTTGCTGACCCGAAAAATGTGTGTGTCCACCGCCATGGTGGGCTGGCCAAACGCCACGTTGAGCACCACATTGGCGGTCTTGCGGCCGACGCCGGGCAAGGTTTCGAGTTTTTCGCGTGTGCGCGGCACCACGCTGGCGTGCTGCTCGACCAGGAGGCGACAGGTCTGCAGCAAGTGCTTGGCCTTGCTGCGGAACAGGCCGATGGTGCGGATGTAGTTCTCCAATTCCTCTTGTCCCAAATCCAGGATCGCTTGCGGCGTGTTGGCCACGGGGAACAACTGACGCGTGGCCTTGTTCACACTCACGTCGGTGGCCTGGGCTGACAGCAGCACGGCCGTCAGCAGCTCGAACACGGTGGTGTATTCGAGTTCAGTGTTCGGCATCGGATTGGCCGCCTTCAGGGTGGCAAAGAAAGGCTGGATCAGCGCAGTTTTCATGACGGAAATCAGCAGCCGTGTCAGCGCTTGCGGTTGCGCTTGCTCCAATATTCAAACGGCGTTTCGTGCAGTTCGATATCGATCTCAGCCACACGCGCTTGCAGGCTCTCTTGTGCGTCGCCGATAGCTTGGTTGTAAATGGCCGGGCCGATTTCTGCGAGGAAGAAGGTCAACAGCGCACCGGCGGCCATATTGCCGATAGGTTCGCCGTTTTCTTCCAGAAAGTAGCGCTCCAAGGAGACAAGGGCTGCCGTATGGGCGGCTTTGGAAAGTTCAATGGACATGGGTGCCAGTTTATGACACTGCGAACAGCTCGCTAGGAGCCAGCCCGCTGTGGTTTTTTAGGTTCGGGCGGCCAGCCCCTCCCTTATTTAAGAGCCGTTGGCGGGCACTTCATAGGAGTATTCCCAGAGCAATCCTCCCCCTTGCACGCTACCGTCTGGCACCTGGCGCATACGTTCCATGCACGCCTTGTGGTCTTCTGGCATTTTGAAGACGTCGCAACGGGCCAAGGCATTGCGCTGGTAGTCCGTTGTCGTAGCGCCCGAGTCGCTGGCAAGGCGATTGGCATTGGCCGGCTCTACGCCACTGCCGCGTTGGTTGTGGTGCCGCATGGGAGCGTTGTGGCGTGCATTGTGCCGCTCAGCACGGTGCCGCTGCTTGTGCATACGGTGGGTGGCTGGCGCTGACTGGGCAGCAGGGGCCGCAGTGGCTGCAGGCATGTCGGGCGTGGTGGTTTGTGCGCCTGCGGGCAGCATCAGCAGGGCGGCCGAGGCCAAGGCGCTGGCTTGCAGGGCGCGATAGATACAGGAAAATTTCATTGTGGACCTTTAAAAGTGAATGGCACTGGTCTCAGCATGACTGCTTGGACGCTGCGACGTGGTCAGCCGCAAGCGCAAAGGGATGCAGGAATTGGCTGACAATCCACGCCAGTCTTTGTAGTGCTCATTGCCCTTGTTTTGCCTGTTTTGCCTGTTTTTTCTTGATTGAAAGCCGCCCATGCTCTTTGCCGACCGCCTGAATAACGTCGAAACCTCTGCTATCCGCGAACTCTTCAAGCTGCTGGGTAAGCCCGGCATCATCAGCTTTGCCGGGGGCTTTCCAGACAGCGCGCTGTTTGATGTGGACGGCATCCGCGCTGCCAGTCAGCAGGCGTTGCAAGACGAGCCCGGTGCCGCGCTGCAATACGGCGCCACCGAGGGCTACCAGCCGCTGCGCGAGCAGCTGGCCCAGTTCATGGCCAGCAAAGGCGCGCAGGATGTGGCGCCCGGGAACCTGATCGTCACTACCGGCAGCCAGCAGGCGCTGGACTTGCTCGGCAAGACGCTGATCAATCCTGGTGACAAGGTGATTGTCGAAGGCCCGACCTTTCTGGCCACCATCCAATGTTTTCGGCTGTACGGCGCCGAGCTGATCAGCGCGCCCATCGACGGTAACGGCGTCAAAACGGATGAACTGGAAAAGCTCATTGCCGAGCACCAGCCCAAATTTGTTTACCTGATTCCCACCTTCGGCAACCCCAGCGGCGCGCTACTGAGCCTGGAGCGGCGCAAAAAGGTGCTGGAGATGGCGGTCAAGTACCAGACGCTGATTGTTGAGGACGACCCGTATGGCGACCTGTACTTTGGCGAGGCTCCACCGCCCAGCCTGCTGGCCTTGTCGGCCAGCGTGCCCGGCAGCCGCGAGCTGCTGGTGCATTGCGGCAGCCTGAGCAAGGTGCTGTCGCCCGGTTTACGCGTCGGCTGGATGATTGCGCCGGCCGATTTACTCGCTAACGCCACCATGTGCAAACAGTTCAGCGACGCGCACACCAGCACCTTTGCCCAGGCCACGGCGGCGCAGTACCTCCAGGCCGGGCGGATGCCGGCTACCTTGAACAAAGTACGCGCGGTGTATGCCGAACGCGCCCAAGCCATGGGCGACGCGTTGCGCAAGGAGTTAGGGGATGCGGTGGAGTTTGTCCAACCGCAGGGTGGCCTGTTTTTCTGGGTGCGTCTGACCGGGGCCGGCGGCAAAGAGTCCGACGGCAAATTGTTGGCCCAGCGCGCCATCGATCAGGGGGTGGCGTTTGTGCCGGGCGCGCCGTTCTATTGCGCCCAGGCCGACAACGCTACGCTGCGCCTGTCGTTTGCCACGGCGGATGTGGAGAAAATCCGCGAAGGTGTGGCGCGACTGGCCAAGGCGCTGTAAGGCACGCCAGAAAAATCATCCAGGGCGCTACGACGCCCTTTTTTACGTCCGCACTGCGCGCCACGCCGCAGCGGCCAGCTCTTCGCGGTAGGTGTCGGGCGACGGCAGCGCGCCGAGGCCGTCGGGTGCCGCCAGCCAGGCGCGGCAGTAGCTTTGCACCGGTCCCATCACCAGCGACGGCAGCAGCTCACACGGCAGGCTGCGCACGGCACCCGATGCCCGGTGCGGCTCAAACCATGTCCGCAGCGCTTGGTGGCGCTGCTGCGCGGCCAGCACTAGGTCGGGCGCGCGTGGGCCGGTGGCGACCGGGTTGCGCGCCTGGAACAAAAACCGTGCCTGCGCCGGCTGCGCCACCACCCAGTCGAGGTAGCCGGTGACCAGCGCGCGCACGCCGCCTTGTGCATCCACGGCGGCGTCCAATTGCGCCTGCACGCTGCGCGATTGCGCCTTGAAGATGTCAAAAAACAGCGCCGCCACCACGCCTTCCTTGTTGCCAAAGTGGTGGTAAATGCTGCCGACGCTGGCCCCGCAGTGCGCGCGCAGGTGTTCGATGGACAGTGCGTCCACGCCGTGCGCCGTGGCGCAGGCGAGGGCAGCGTCCAGGATGTCTTGGCGGCGATTGCTTAGCTCCGGGGGGACGGTAGAGGCTGGGGTGGGGGAAGTACGGCTTGCCATAGAAGATGATTCTAGAATAAAGTTCTAGAAATTAGTTCTAGAACTTCCCATTTTGTACGGAAACCGCTCCATGACATTTTCTTCCACCGAACAAGCACCCGGCTTGGCTCTGTACCCGCACCTGCTGGCACCGCTCGACTTGGGTTTTACCCAGCTCAAAAACCGCGTGCTGATGGGCTCGATGCACACCGGGCTGGAAGACGGGCGCGACCTGACGCGCCTAGCAGCCTATCTGCGCGAACGCGCCCAAGGCCAGGTCGGGCTGATGGTGACGGGCGGCTTTGCCCCCAATATGGCCGGCTGGACCAAGCCGTTGGCCGGCACGCTGGCCAGCGCGGCTGCGGCGCGGCGCCACCAAGTGGTGACACGCGCGGTGCACGCAGAAGGCGGAAAAATTGCGCTGCAAATCTTGCACACCGGCCGCTACGCCTACCACCCGCTGTCGGTGGCACCGTCGCGGCTGCAGTCACCGATCACGCCGTTCACGCCGTTTGCCTTGTCGGCGGCCGGGGTCGAGCGCCAGATTCGTGCTTTTGTGCGCTGCGCGGTGCGCGCCCGCGAGGCGGGTTACGACGGCGTGGAAATCATGGGTTCCGAGGGTTATCTGATTAACCAGTTCTTGTCGTCGGCCACCAACTTGCGCCGCGATGCTTGGGGCGGTGACTACAGCCAGCGGATGCGCTTGCCGGTCGAAATTTTGGCGCGCACGCGCGAGGCGGTCGGGCAGGACTTCATCGTGATTTACCGCCTGTCGATGATCGACCTGGTGCCCGGCGGCAGCGCTTGGGATGAAATCGTCACGCTGGGCAAAGCCATGGCGCAGGGCGGCGCGACCCTCATCAACACCGGCATTGGCTGGCACGAGGCACGCGTGCCGACGATTGCCACCAGCGTGCCGCGCGCCGCTTTTGCCTGGGTGACGCAGAAGATGAAGGCCGAGTTTGCCGCTGCTGGCATCGCCACGCCGCTGGTAGCCTCGAACCGCATCAACACGCCCGAGGTGGCCGAGGGCGTGTTGGCCAGCGGCTGCGCCG
Source organism: Simplicispira psychrophila DSM 11588 (assembly GCF_000688255.1). Classification (GTDB taxonomy): domain Bacteria; phylum Pseudomonadota; class Gammaproteobacteria; order Burkholderiales; family Burkholderiaceae_C; genus Simplicispira; species Simplicispira psychrophila. The sequence goes on from NZ_JHYS01000008.1 coordinate 51,201, forward strand.
ACATGGTGTCGATGGCACGCCCGCTGCTGGCCGATGCGCAGTTTGTGCAAAAAGCGCTGCAAGGCCGCGCTGATCGCATCAACACCTGCATCGCCTGCAACCAAGCCTGCCTCGACCATGTGTTTAAAAACCGCACCAGCAGTTGCTTGGTCAATCCCCGTGCCTGCCATGAGACCGAGCTGGTGTACCGCCCCATCACCCCACCGGCCCGCAAGCGCTTGGCGGTGGTCGGCGCTGGCCCGGCAGGCTTGACGGCCGCCACGGTGGCCGCCGAGCGCGGGCACGAGGTGCATTTGTTTGACGCGGCGAACGAGATCGGTGGCCAGCTCAACATGGCTAAAAAAGTGCCGGGCAAGGAAGAGTTTTACGAAATGCTGCGCTACCTGGCGAACCGCGTGCAGGACACCGGGGTGCAGCTGCACTTGGGCCAGCGGGTGCAGGCGGACGACTTGGCCGGGTTTGATGAGGTCATCGTTGCCACCGGTGTGACGCCGCGCGACCCGCGCATTCCCGGCCAAGAGCACCCCAAGGTGCTGAGTTATATCGACGTATTGCAGCGCGGCGCCCCGGTCGGTGCGTGCGTGGCGGTGGTCGGCGCGGGCGGCATTGGTTTTGATGTGGCGGAGTTTTTGGTGCAAGGCGGCCACTCGACCACACTGGACTTGCCAGCGTGGCAGGCCGAATGGGGCGTGACCGACCCGGCGCAGGCCCGCGGCGGTCTGGCACCTAACGGCCCGCAGGCCACGCCGCCGGCACGGCAAGTCACTTTGTTGCAGCGCAAAAAGGGCAAGCTGGGCGCGTCGCTGGGCAAGACTACCGGCTGGATTCACCGCGCAGCACTGAAGATGAAAGACGTTGAAATGCTGGACGGTGTGAACTACGAGCGCATTGGCGACGAGGGCCTGCTGGTGTCGTATGGTGAGCAGCGCAGCAACCCGACCTGGATTGCTTGCGGCAACGTGGTGCTGTGCGCCGGCCAAGTGCCGCTGCGCGCACTGGCTGACAGCTTGCAAGCGCAAGGCCGCAAGGTGCATCTGGTCGGCGGCGCGCTGGAAGCCGGCGAGCTGGACGCCAAACGCGCCATTGATCAAGCGGCGCGGCTGGCGGCCAGTATTTAAAAAAGTGAGCTGTCAGCGCTGGTGTTTAGACGGTTTCAGATATAAAAATACCTGAAACCCAATGGAATAAAGCGCTGATAGCTATCATTTTAATGATGCTGGTTTCAATCCAGACCCAACGCCGCAAACACCCGCGCCGCCGCCCAGGCGTCGTTGGCGGCGTACAGCAGTTGTGATTCCGTCAGGTGCGGGTTGGCCCAGTTCGAGGTGGCGGCCTTCTTGGACTTCATGAAGCGCTGCTGAAACAGCACCGCCACGGCGCCTTTGACGCCCATGTCCTTGCGGTAGCCGCGCTGGCGAAAAATGCTGTTCAGTTCCAGCACATCGGCCGGCTCCACGCCCAGCTTGCTGAGGATGCGTTTGCGGTCATCGCCCAAGCCAAAACCGGCCTTGATCACGCCGCGCAACGCCAGCAATTCAGCTACCCGCGCGCAGCAGCCGGGGTCGTGCAGCTGGAATACCCAGGCGCGCTCCAGCGTCGCCAGTTGCACGATGTGCGGGCCGTCAGAGACCTGGTCTTTGACAAAAGTTGGCTTGGATTCGGTGTCAAAACCCCAGACCGTGGCCGCAGCCAATGCGGCGCAGGCCTTGTCGGCTTGTGGGGCAGTGGTGACCAGATCAATGCGATCCAGGTCCAGGCGCTCAAAAGGATCGAGCAGCGCAATCTGCTCTTTGCTGGGGGTGGGGAGGGTGGTGTGCATCAAATGTCAAATAAGTCCTGCGGCAGGATAGCGGGTCTTTTATGGTCTTTGCCGAGCCGGCCGATAATCACGCCCCGGTAGGCGTCCATTGAGGGCGATTTCTCCGCCCCCTGAAAGACCAAAAATTATGCGTAAAACATTCCAGCTCCGCCCCGAAGGTAAAAACCCCGACCGTGTGCTCGAGGCCACCAAGCACGAAATCCGCAAATACCTCAAGCGCGAACGCGGCCGCGTCCTGCCCAAGGGCGTGGACTATTGGGACTTCAACTGCAAGTTTGGCGCCACCGAAGCCGCCGCCGAGCCGGCGCGCGTGGGCGAACTCATTGCCTTGATCGATGCCTTGGTCAAAGAAGAAGGCACGCAGTTCTATATCGAGATCCTGTCTTGCCACGGCCAACGCCAGACGCCACCGGGCAAAGAAGGTGCGACCGACAAGTCGGTCGATGCGCCCACGGCCGCGCCATATACCGGTGACTGAGGTCCGCAGCGCCTGCCTTCAAGGCGGATAAACCTTGTCGCATCGATGCAAGCCAGAATCCGCCGCACCACCTGTCGCTGATGGGGTGGGCGCCATGTGCCCAAGCGGCACGGGATTTGAGGTTTTTATCGCCTTTCTCAAGCTGGGTCTGACGTCCTTTGGTGGGCCGGTGGCCCACCTCGGCTATTTTCGTACCGAGTTCGTTGAGCGCCGCCGCTGGCTTGAAGAGAAGAGCTACTCGGACTTGGTCGCGCTGTGCCAGTTTTTGCCGGGTCCCGCCAGCAGCCAAGTGGGTATTGCACTCGGATTGGGCCGTGCCGGTTGGGCCGGTGCGATGGCCGCATGGGTAGGATTCACGCTCCCTTCGGCCATGGCGCTGATCCTGTTCGCGGTCGGTGTCACGCGATGGACGGCTCTCGCGCAATCGGGTGCTGTCCACGGCCTGAAGGTGGCTGCGGTCGCCGTTGTTGCGCAAGCGGTATGGGGCATGGCCAAAGCCTTGTGTCCTGACCGGCTGCGCGCGGGCGTTGCGGTGGTCGCCGCACTGTCGGTGCTTGCAGTGCCTTCGGCCCTAGGGCAAATGGCCGCCATCGTCGTCGGCGGCATCGTGGGCCGATGGATGCTGACATTGGGCCAGCTTCCTGCAGCGCAGCACCGTGACTGTGGGGTGAGCAAGGTGACCGGGGGCGTTCTGCTGGGCTTGTTCATGGTGCTGCTGGTAACGTTGCCGCTCGTGGCTGCCGCTGTGCACTCGCCGGCGCTGTCTGTCATGGCCACGTTCTATCAAGCAGGCGCCTTGGTGTTTGGTGGCGGGCATGTGGTGCTTGCGCTTCTGCAGGCCGGCGTGGTGCCCAGTGGGCTGGTGTCCAGCGATGTCTTCCTGGCGGGCTACGGTGCGGCGCAAGCCGTGCCAGGCCCGTTGTTCACGTTTGCTGCCTACCTGGGTGCCGCCATGCGCAGTCCGTTCGGGGGCTGGATAGGCGCCATCGCGTTGCTCGTGGCCATCTTCATGCCCGCCTTCCTGCTGGTGGTCGGCGCGCTTCCCTATTGGGAGGCCTGGCGCCAGCGCGATAGCGTCCAACGCGCTATGGCTGGGGTTAACGCGGCGGTCGTCGGGGTGTTGGGGGCGGCGCTTTACGATCCGGTGTGGACGAGCGCCATCCACTCCAGAGCCGATTTCGGCCTTGCTTTGGCTGGCTTCGGACTGCTGGTCTATGCCCGTCTCTCGCCCGTCTTGGTCGTTTTGCTGTGCGCAGGTGCCGGATGGCTGTTTGCCATCTAAGGTCGAAATCAGCCTTTCTTGCTGCCCAGCACCAGCAACAGCCCGCCGGCCACGAGGGCTCCTATGCCCGCCCACATCGGAACATTGACCGTTTTTCTCTCTTTTGCGGATATTTCAAGCGGACCCAACTTGACCACCGTGGTGTCCTTCGTATAACTGAAGCCACCATAGGCCAGTCCAAGAATGCCGCCTACGACCAGGACAATGGCCACGAATTTGAGGGAGTTCATATTTTTTAGACTTCTGTGTGCAGCACCAATACCTCTGCGTCGAAGACGCTGAAGCTGGTGCTGTGGCGCCGATTGAAGCACGCGCCGCCAGCGTCAGTTGCTGGCGCCATCCTCGGCCAGTTTGGCGGCAGCCGCCGCCGATGCGCGCAGTTTGTCCTTCTTGCTCGGACGCACCCCTTTGACACCACCGGCGCCGCTGCCCGGCTGCGGTGCTGGCGCGACTTCTAGCGGCTCAAAGCCAGCGATGTGTTCCAGCGGCAAACTCAGCCCTTGGCGCTTTTCAATCAGGTGCCAATGTGCCTCGCTGGCGGGCGTCACCAAGCTCACGGCCAAACCACTCTCGCCGGCGCGGCCGGTGCGGCCGATACGGTGGATGTAATCCACGGCTGAGCGCGGCAGGTCGTAATTGACCACCACCGGCAGCTGCGCAATGTCGATGCCGCGTGCCGCCAAGTCGGTCGTTACCACCACTTGCCAGCGGTCGGCCTTGAACTCGTCCAGCACCTGCGTGCGTGCGCCTTGGCTTAAATCACCGTGGAACGGTGTGGCAAATACTTTGGCGCGGTAGAGCTTTTCGGCCACATGTTCGGCGGTGTATTTGGTGGCGACGAACACCAGCACGCGCTGCCAGCCTTCGTCTTTGATCAGCTTGAGCAGCAGTTGCGTGCGGCGTTTGTCATCGACGGCGATGGCGCGTTGCAGGATGGTGGCGGCGCCGCTTTCGCCAGCCTCGATGGGCGCGACTTCGATCCGGACAGGCTCGCGCAGCAGGCTCGTCGCCAGCGCTTCGACGCTGTCAGGAAAGGTAGCCGAGAAAAACAGCGTCTGCCGCTGCGCTGGCAGCAGCGCCAGCACGCGGTTCAGCTCGTCGGCAAAACCCAAATCCAGCAGGCGGTCGGCTTCGTCCAGCACCAACAGTTGCACGCTGGCGAGCTTTAAAGCGTTGTGCTGGACCAAGTCCAGCAGACGGCCGGGTGTGGCGACGATGATGTCGGCGCCGCCGCGCAACGCCATCATTTGCGGGTTGATGGAGACACCGCCAAACACCACCGCCACTTTGGGCGTGGGTGCCAAGTGCTGGCCCAGGCTGCGCAGCACTTCGCCGACCTGTGCGGCCAGCTCGCGCGTGGGCACGATGACCAGGGTGTGCACACGGCGCGCGCCGCCGCCGGGGCGCTGGGACAGAGATAAATCTTGGTGGCGTTGCAGGGCGGGCAGGGCAAAGGCGGCGGTTTTGCCAGAGCCGGTTTGGGCCGAGGCCCAGACGTCGGCGCCGCGCAGCACCGCCGGAATGGCCTCGGTCTGGATCGGCGTGGGCGCCGTGAAGCCCAGTTCAGTAGCGGCGCGGGCGAGGGCCGGGGAGAGCCCGAGGGAAGCAAAAGGCATGGTGGAGCGGTAAAAATGTTGCAGGCCGCAGGCGCTGCGCCAAGGCAGGGGCCCAGGGGCCGGTAGGGCGGACATTGTGCGCCACGGCCGCCGGGGCGTGCTGTGCTGGCCGATAATCATGCCCCCTGCACCGCACCCGCCCACACCATGAGCCTTGTCATCGACGCCGATTCCCTTACCCACGGCATTCAGCTGGCCGTGGCGCCCGTGTTTTTGCTGACGGCCGTGGCCGGCCTGATCGGCGCAGTGGCCGGGCGGCTGGCGCGCATTATCGACCGCGCCCGGATGCTGGAAGAGCGCGCGCGCCACAGCAGCGATGACGCCGACTTTTTGGCGCGTGCCCTGCTGGAGCTGGGCTACTTGCGCACGCGCGGACGCATGGCCAATGGCTGCATCGGCCTGCTCACGCTGTGCGGTTTCCTGATTGGCATGACCATCGTGCTGCTGTTCCTGGGACAGACCATGGGTTTTCAGGGCAACGTCTGGGCGATGGGCAGCTTTTTGACCGGCGTGGTGTCGTTCTTGCTCGCCTTGGTGCTGTTTTTTATCGAAACCGTCATGGCCACGCGCCTGCTCAACTTTCACATGCTCGGCGCCCCTGCGCTGGCGGGAAAAAAGCTTTAACCCTATGAAATCTTTGCGTGATCTGGCCAGCCTGGGCGGCCTGGTGTATTCCACCGACCATGGCCGTATGTGCCCCGACTGCCGCCAGCCGCAGGCGCAGTGCGTTTGCAAGGCCGCACCGGTGCCGGTGGGCGACGGCATCGTGCGCGTCTCGCGCGCAACCAAGGGGCGCGGCGGCAAAGCGGTGACGCTGGTCAAGGGCGCGCTGCTGGGCCCGGAGGCGTTGGCCGAGCTAGGCAAAAAACTCAAAACTGCCTGCGGCAGCGGCGGCACGGTGAAAGATGGCGTGATCGAGGTGCAGGGCGACCACGTCGAGCGCGTGATGGATACGTTGAAAGCGCTGGACTACACGGTCAAGCGCGCAGGCGGTTGAGGTGATGGACACGGACCAGCTACAGCGTCTGGTGACAGTGCCCATGCCCTACGGCAAATACCAGGGCCGGATGATTGCCGACCTGCCGGGTGATTATTTGAACTGGTTTGCCCGCACCGGTTTTCCGCGTGGCGACATCGGCCGCCTGCTGGCGCTGATGCACGAAATCGACCACAACGGCCTGTCTGATTTGCTGGCACCGTTGCGTGCGGCGGCGAGGATGCCCGGGCACTTGCCGCCCGGATAAATGCCAGAAAAATTCAGTAAAAAGTGCCTCAAGCGCTTACCAGAATTGCGCTAGTAGCTCCTATTTTTGATATTTACAACAACATCATGCTGGTGCGATGGGCTGCAACCATTGGCGCGCCGCTGCCATCACGCACTGCGTCAAGCGCCCTAATCCGGCCTGCACGCTGCGCGCGTGTACCCAGTACAAGGGCATGTCCATGCCAGTGCCGGGCAGCAATTCGACCAGCGTGCCGGCCTGCAGCTGGCGCGCTATCAGCGCGGTCGGGTGCATGCCCCAGCCCATGCCCACTTCGCAGCTGCGCACAAAGCCATCGTTGGATGGCAGAAAGTGCCGGGGTGGGTGGCGGCGCGTGGTTAAACCTTGCTGTTGTAGCCATTGCTCCTGCAGGCGGTCCTGGCGGCCAAAAGTCATCATCGGCGCCTGGGCCATGGCCTGCGCCGTGATGCCGTCCGCTAGGTGGCGCGTGACAAAGGCTGGGCTGGCGGCGGCGACGTAGTGCACCGAGCCCAGCGGCCAGGTGTTGCAGCCGGCAATGCTGGCGCCGCTGGCGGTGACGGCGGCCAGCACTTCGCCTTCCTTGATGCGCTGGGCGGTGTGCTCCTGATCGTCGATGCGAATGTCCAGCAGTTCGTTGCCACCCGCGGTGAAGGCCGCCATGGCGTCCATGAACCAGGTCGAGAGCGAGTCGGCATTCACCGCCAGCTTCAAAGTCGGCGCCGTGGCATGGCCGTCGGCCAGCAGCGCGGGGTGGGCGCGGCGCAGTTCGTTTTCCAGCAGCGCTACCTGTTCGACATGCAGGCACAGGCGTCGCCCGGCCTCGGTGCCGGTACAGGGTTGGCCGCGTAGCACCAGCACTTGGCCGGCGCGCTCTTCCAGTTGCTTGATGCGCTGCGACACCGCCGAGGGCGTGATGTGCAGCTGGCGCGCGGCGCGCTCAAAACTGCCCTCGCGCACCACGGCGGCCAAGGCTTCCAGTCCAGCGTAGTCCAGCATAAGATTTGCTAATTTTGGTTCAGATGAATTAATTTTACTTAACTCAATGCGACGTCCAGAATTGCCAGCATGTGGACTGCAAATATCTCTTCTTCCTGGCTGGCCGGCTTCACCGTCTGCCTGTCACTCATCGTTTCCATCGGCGCGCAAAACCTGTATGTGCTGCGCCAGGCGGTGAGCGGTCGCCATGTGCGCGCCTGCGTCGCCTGGTGCGTGCTCAGCGACGCGCTGCTGATCGCCATCGGCGTCGCCGGCATGGCGCAGTTGCTGGGCAGTTCGCCGACGCTGGCGCATTATCTGGCACTGGGCGGCGCGCTATTTTTGCTGTCTTACGGCCTGTTTGCCTGGTGGCGCGTTTTTGCTGCCGCCGATGCGTCCGTCAAATCCAGCACCGGCGCCTTGGCTGAGCGTGGTTTGCTGGGCGTGCTGGGAACGTTGGCGGTGCTCACGCTGTTCAACCCGCATGTTTATTTGGACACGGTGGTGCTGGTCGGCTCCATCGGCGCGCGCCAAGATGGCGCGCTGAAGTGGGTGTTTGTCTTTGGCGCGGCCTCGGCCAGTCTGGTGTGGTTTGCCGGACTGGCGCTGGCCGGGCGGCGACTGCAAGGGGTGTTTGCCAAGCCCCTGGCCTGGCGCGTCCTGGATGGCTTCACCGGCGCCATGATGCTGGCGCTGGCCTGGTGGATGTGGCCGGGAGTGGCGCTGCCGCTGTGAGCGGCACGGCGATCAACCGGCCAGTTGCGCTTGCAGTGCGGCCAGTTCGCGGCGCAGGGCGTCGTTTTCTGCCGTCAGTTCGGCCACACGCTGTTGCAAGGCGAGCACCGCATCGAGCATAGCGGTCTGTTCCTGGCAGGCTGCGGTGTCTTCTGCCACCTCAGTTTTGGGTTTGCGCTTGGCTTCGCGCACGCGCTTGGCGGCTTGCTTCAACTCGTCCTTGCCACCGTGGGCGGCAGCGACTTGCTCCTCGGCCGGCAAGCTGGCTACGGCAGCGGCGGCGTTGATCGAAATGGTGCCGGCCTTGACTGCGGCCACCACTTCGGGCGCGGCCTGCTTCTGGATTTTTTCAATCATTACCACTTGGCTGCTGCTCAGACGCGCCGCTCGGGCGATGGCTTCGCGGCCACTCAGGGGCGCGCGGAGGGCGCTGTCGGTCGATGTGTCGGGCGCTGGCTCGGTCGAAGCTGCGGGCGATGTATCGGTGCCAGCCGCCAGGGCGTGGGCGCGGCGTTCAGCAACGATGTCTTGTTGCCGCAGCGCCAACACGCCGCGCTGAAAGTCCGAGACGCTGCGCCGGCCCAAGTGTTGCTCGATCATCCACAGTTGCACGTCCTGCATCGAGGTGAAGCGCGTGTTCTGCACCGTCTGGAACGGTAGGCCGTGCTTTTGGCAAATGCCATAACGGTTGTGGCCATCGACCAGCACCTCACCCCACAGCACCAGCGCGTCGCGGCAGCCCTCGGTCAGGATGCTGTGCTCCAGCGCGGCGTATTCGTCGGCGGTCAGGGGGTCGATATAGGCTTGGAGTTCTTCGTTGACGACGATGTGCATGGGACAAGTGGGGCAATGGATGGCAGGGCCGGCATTGTGCCAGCCATGAAAAAAGCGCTGCCGGGCAGCGCTTTTCAGGGGCATTCAGGCCGGCTTAGAACACCGGAACCACGGCGCCCTTGTACTTTTCCAGGATGAATTTCTTCACTTCTGGGGTGCGCAGCGCCTGCACCAGCTTGGTGATGCGCGGGTCTTTGGCGTGGTCGGCACGGGCCGCGATGATGTTGACGTAGGGCGAGTCGGCGCCTTCGATGAACAGCGCATCTTTGGTGGGGTTGAGCTTGGCCTCGATGGCGTAGTTGGTGTTGATCAGCGCCAGATCGACGTCGTCCAGCGCGCGCGGCAGCAGGGCGGCTTCAAGTTCGCGGAACTTGAGCTTCTTCGGGTTCTTGACGATGTCCAGCGCTGTGGCGGTGATGTTTTTCGGGTCTTTCAGCTCGATCAAACCCTGTTTTTGCAGCAGCAGCAAGGCGCGGCCACCGTTGGACGGATCGTTGGGAATGGCGACCAGTGCGCCACTTTTCAAATCGGCAATATTCTTGATCTTCTTGGAGTAGGCGCCAAACGGTTCAATGTGGATCTTGCCGTCGGGCACTGTCACCAGGCTGCTTTTGCGGTCCTTGTTGTAGCTGTCCAGGTAGGGCTGGTGCTGGAAAAAATTGGCATCGAGCTGCTTGTCTTCCACCGCCGCGTTGGGCTGGATGTAGTCGCTGAACTCGCGCACCTGCAGGTCAATGCCCTGGGCCTTGAGTTGGGGTTTGACAAAGTTCAGGATCTCGGCGTGCGGCACTGCGGTGGCAGCGACTTTCAGCACTTCCTGGGCATGCACGCTCAGGGCGACCGCAGCGATGGCCAGGGCGGTCAGGGTTTTCTTTAACATTCTTGGCGTCTTTCAGTACACGGTAAACCGCAAGTTTAGGCTGCCCAAGCGCGGCAGCTAAATGGTTTTGCGCTATTTCCTTATGCCGTGCCGGGGGACGCCCTGCCAGTAGCGCTCAGATGTCGCTCAACTGCAACCGCAGCCCGACGAGCCGCCGCAGCTACCGACCGCAGCCACTGGCGCTGCCATCGCAGCGGCAGCTTTCGCTTCAAACTGAGGGAACAGTACGTTGTTTTCTAGGTGGATGTGGTCGATCAGGTCGTCGCGCAACTGTGCAATGCCGCCATACAGCGCGCGCCAAGTGTTGCAGGCGCCGTCGGGCGGCGTGGCATCGTGGGTCAGGGCGCCCAGCTGCTCCAGCGCGGCGCCGTGGTCAACGTGCTCGCTGCGCATCATGCCGATAGGATGGACGACCATCGGGTTGCCGCCCGACTTGAGCATGGGAAACAGAATGGCTTCTTCCTTGTGCATGTGCGTGGTCAGCTCCTGCTCCATGTTCTCCAGAAAATCGCCCAGGCCGGCGGGCACGGCGGGGTGCGCCCGGTGTACGGCCTCGACGCGGTGCGCCATGCGGATCAGTTCGGGCAGTTGCGCCCGGTGCACTTCGTGGTAGCGCGCAATGATGTGGTCGATCAGGGCGCCGGGCTCGGTCATGCCGGGCAGCTCGGTGGGGCGCTGCAGGGCGGCCAGTTCGGCCAGCACGGCGTCCAGATCCAGCCCCTTGTCGGCTACCGCTTGTTCTAGGGCGACCTGCCCACCACAGCAAAAATCCAGCTTCAGGCGGCGAAACACGGCTGTGGCACCGGGCAGTTGTACCGCGATCTGGCCAATGGCCTGATCGGCGCTGGGAGAGGAGGGAAGACGTGCGCTCATGGGAGATATCCTTGAAGATGCATTCGAAATACTTATTTTATTGGATAAGATGCATATCACATAAATCTATATTTTGATCTGGGGTAAATACGATGCGCTTGACTCAGTGGACGGATTACACCTTGCGGGTGCTGATGTATTGCGCCGCCTGTGAGGGACGTGAGCAACCCGTCACGATCAGTGAAGTGGCCGAGAGCTACAGCATTTCGCGCAGCCACCTGACCAAAATCGTGCAGCAATTGGCTGCACAAAACTTGCTGGAAACCTCGCGCGGCCGCGGCGGCGGTATGCGCCTGATGAAGGCGCCGCAAGACATCAACGTGGGCACTGTCGTGCGCTCCACCGAGACCGACTTCACGCTGGTCGAGTGCTTTGATGCGGAAACCAACCAGTGCCGTCTCAGCAGCTACTGTCGCTTGCAGAGTGCCCTGGGCGAGGCCATGGAGAGCTTTTTTTCGGTGCTCGACAAATTGACGCTGGCCGACCTCATGACCACGCAGCCGCCTGGTTTGGGGTGTTTTGCGCGCACTTTCACGCTGCACCGTTTGCTGAATCTGCCTGCCAAAGGCTGATGCGCGTTTTAACGCAGAACTTCCAGCAAGCGGTCCAGCCCGCCCTGATTGATGGCTACTTGGGCTTGCACGCGCACTGCTGGTTTGGCGTGGTAGGCCACCGACAGGCCCGCTGCGCCCATCATCGGCAAGTCATTGGCGCCGTCGCCCACGGCAATCGCTTGGCGTGGGTCAATACCTAACAGCGACGCCACTTCCAGCAGCGTGCGGCGTTTTTCAGCGCCGTCGCAAATGTCGCCCCAGCACTGGTCGATCAACTTGCCGGTCAGCAGGCCATCGACCACGTCCAGCTGATTGGCACGCGCAAAGTCCATGCCCAGTGTGGCTTTGACGCGCTCGGAAAAAAAGGTGAAACCGCCGGAAACCAACAGTGTTTTCAGGCCCGCCTCGCGTGCAGCGGTCATCAGCTCTAGCGCACCGGGGTTCAGGCGCAGGCGCTCTTGAAACACCGCCTCTAAGTGCGTGACGGGCACCCCGCGCAACATGCCCACGCGCTGGCGCAGGCTGTCTTTGAAGTCGGTGATGACGCCCTGCATGGCCGCTTCGGTAATCGCTGCGACCTCGGCCTTGCGACCGGCCGCATCGGCAATCTCGTCGATGCATTCAATGTTGATCAGCGTCGAATCCATGTCAAAGGCAATCAGTTGGTAATCAGACAAACGCTGCGCCGCCGGCAAGCGCTGGACAACCAGGCCGGGAGAGATTTCAGTGCTGGACATGGTGGGGTGCTCCTTCGTTGGGTGATAAGAATTTACTATTATTTTAATAGCTACTAGCGCACGTATATAAAGGGATAGAGGCCTATTTAATACTTAAAATCAGCTGCGCCAGCGATTCGTGGTTGATTTTGGTCTCGTAGCGGATGCGCACGCCCTGCGCTTGCAGCTCGGGCAGGGCTTGCAGCGCTTGAAAAAACTGGCGCGCACTGGCGATCTTCCATTGCTCGCGCGCCGGAATGTCGCGGCGGCTGTCGTAGCCCTTGGTTTCCACCACCAGATACAACGCCTGCGCTTGGTCGCCCTGCGCAATCACATAGCCAAAGTCGGGGTTGTAGTGGCCGGCTGGCGTGGGGATGTTGATTTTGGGCAGCTTGGCAAATACGGTGATGTTTGCGTGGTGCGACTCGTCCACCGTGCTGCGCTCAATCTGGCTATCCACCGGCATCAGCGCCTCGGCGTAGAGCGAGCGCTCCAGCACTTTTGGGTTGTCGATAGCGTGCATTTCGACCCCGCACAGCGAGGTGGCAATGTGGTCGTGTAACTGGCCGTTTTTGTCGGTCAGCGCAGTTTTAACGCGCACTTCGCGCAGCTCGTAGCTGACTTTGTTGACCAGCAGCTCGTAAACACAGCCCAGCAGCAGGTCGCGCATCGTGGTCAAGGCGCGGCTTTCGTTGTGGCGGATTTGCGCGAACTTGTCGGTTGGCATCCGCGCCAGCACCGCGCCGACGGTGTGGTAACTCAGCCGCGTCAGGTTGGCTAGCTCGCGCACAAACGCCGGCAGCGTGTACAGCGACTGCGGCAGCACGTCATAGCTGGCTTGCGTGCTGCGCGCTTGGTGCTGTTGTTGCACGCCTTCGGTGCGCGTCACGTTCAGGGTCAGCGGACGCACTTCAAAGTCAGTGGCAATGCGCGCCACGGCGTTGTCAATCAGCGCTGGGGTGTCGATTTCGTAGCGCAGCACCGCGTCGCGGTTCAGGTTGTCCCACAGCGCCCGAAATTTTTGGAAATTGGCCGGGTTGATGCGCAACTGGGTGGCAACCTTGTCTTCCTTGCGCTTGACTTGGCCATAGCCCTCGTAATACCGGTCAAGGTACTCCTGCATTTTTTCGGCGTTCTCGGCGGCAATGCCGTTGATACCTTTCAGGCTGGCCAAAATCGCGTCGCGCTTGGCAAGGTACTCGGGGCGCTCTAGCAGCAAGGTGGCTTGGCCTGAGACATCGTCCAGCGCCACCACGCCCAGCGCGGCCAAGGCATCGAGCACCCGATTGGCCACCCGCGTGCTGGGAGCCACGCCAAACTCGGCCAGCACTGCGTCGTCAAACACCCGTGCCACGCGCTGCACGCTGTGCGCCGCAATCTCGCTTTGGATGGCGGCGACAAAATCGCCCTCGCTGGCGGGCACCACCACCACCAGCTCGTTGACTTCGTCAAACGCCGCATCGTCAGACTGCACGCGCTCCAATTGCTGGTTGACCGCCAGCCGCAGCCCCCGGCCAATTTGTTGCAGCTTGGTGATTTTGGAATTGCTCGGTGCCAGCTTGCACAGCGTGAAGATATTGGGGTTGTCCCAGCCCTCTTGCAGCGCCCACATCGAAAAAATGAAGCGCAAATCGGTGTCAAACGACAGCAGCTTTTCTTTCTCTTGCAAGATGAGTTTGATGGCTTCTTCTTCGCCTTTTTCGCTGTGTGAGCGGGCAAAGTAGCCTTTGTGGACTTGGCCGATGTCGGCGGCGCTGCGCTCCAGATAGGCGCGGTAGCCGGGGTGCAGGTCGCTCTTTTGCAATATCTGCGCCAGTTGCGCGCGGTAGTGCTGCTCAAACGACTGGCGAATCACCGCCGGCTGCGTGCCTTGGGGCAAATACTTGGCGACAGCGTCGATAAAAAACAGGCTCAGCGCCTTGATGCCGCGCTTGAACAGCGCTTCTTCGCGCTCGAAGTGGTTGGCAATGCTGCGCGCAATGATGAGCGACTGGGTCTGTTCGGCCAACATGCCGCACTGTGCCGGCTCGCCCAGTGCCAGCGCAAAGTCGTTGGTAAAACGCACCTCTTTGGCGGTGACGGCTTCGACCACATGGCCGTCCAGAAAGGCCACGCCGGTTTTGTCTCCCACGTTGTCCTTGGCTTGGAGCTGCACGCTGGCGTTTTTGCCGGACGGGGTTTGGTAGCTGACCTGCGCGCTGCGCTCTTTGGCGGTGCCGCTGGTGCTGGTAAAGCACAGCACCTGCGCGCTGTCAGCTCCCGCGCCGACGGTGTCCACGGTGATGCCTTTGACCAGTCGCTGGCGAAACGCCTCCAAGCTGTCGAGCGTGTAGACCAAGTTTTTGTATTCGTCCTTTTTGAAGGTCGCACCAAAGCGGATGGTCAGCACCGGCTTGAACTTGGCCAAATACTCTTGCGTTTGCTTGCCCTCGAAGCGGTGCGGCTCGTCAATCAGCAGCACCGGGCGGATGTCGGCCAGCGCCTCCATAAAGCTCTTGGCGTGGCCAAACAAGTTGGCTTCGACGCCGCGTTTGTTGATGACTTTGCTGTCACCGGCAAACGATTGGTAGGTGGCGACCAGCACCGAGATGCCGGCATTGGCCGCATGGATGAAGCCCTGCACGGTTTTGGCCGAGTAGTTGTAAACGCTGATTTTTTGGTCGTATTGCTTGCCAAAAAACTCTGCCGTGGTTTGCAGGCTTTTGAGCGTGCCTTGGCGGATGGCGTTGGACGGCACCAGCACGATGAACTTGGACAGCTTTTTGTCCCGGTGCAGCCGGTGCATGGTCTCGATGAAGGTGAAAGTCTTGCCGGTGCCGGTTTCCATCAGCACATCCAGCGCTAGTGCTGGGGTGTTGGTGACGGGCACTAGCACGTCACCGGCTTGCACGTGGTTGCGCTCGCGTATGGCTGTGATGTTGGCGCGCAGTGTTTTTTCGGCTTCGCCCGGCACCATCACCGGGTTGGCGTGCAGGTTGTGCGGCGCTACAAAGCGCACGTCGGCAAACACGTCGGCCAGCGACTGCACCGCCTGCGTTTGGTGCGCCAGCGTGCTGTATCGGAATTGAGCGGGTGCGGGGGTGGGGGTGGTGCGCATGTTCAACCCCGCAGCCGCAGTTTGTCGTCGGAATAACCCAGCGTCTCAGCCACGGTTTTGATGCCCAGCATGAAGTTGTCGTCCGCCACCCACGGCGCGTACACGGTCAGGTAGGTGGCCGGCGTGCCTGCGGCTTGCAGGGCGCGCAGTGTGTCGGTCAGCACGTCCAGCGGTATGGCCTGCACCACCAGCGCCACGTTGTGCGCCAGATAGAGCTGTTGCTCCAGCACGGTGCGCAGCGGCGTGGTCAGTGGCAATCCCTCCGCCAGCAGCAGGTTGTACAAAACGCGCGGCAACAGCGCCGGCTGTGGCGTGGCAATCGCCGCTTGCATGGCGAGCACATCGGCTTGCGTGGCCTCTTGCAAAGGCTTTTGCACGATGAGCGCATCCGGGTCGTCCACCAAGTCAAAGACGCGGAAGCCGGTGTCTATCGGCGTGCGTACTGTGGTGCCAGCGTCTGGCGCAAAACCTTCGAGTTGGGCGGGCGGGGCGGCCTGTTGTGCGGCGGCTTGCTCGGCTTCAATGCGGGCACCGGCACGGCGCAGGCGTTCGGCGGTGATTTCAAAAATCGTCGCGTCGGTCTTGCCCAGTGTTTTGGTGACAAAGTTGTGCGCTTCTTTTTGCGCCTTGGGGTCAATCGGCTGCGGGATTTGCACCAAGATGAATTGGCGATTGCCGCCGTCTTCGGCGTTGCGCGCCATCACTGCATGGGCTGTGGTGGCAGAACCGGCAAAAAAATCAAGGACGATGGCTTGCTCGTCTTTGGCCGTGCTAATGGTTAATAAGCGATCTATCAGACGAACGGGTTTAGGCGTGTCGAACACGTCCGCTTGACCCATCAGATCGTTGATTTCTTTTTTTGCTTCATCATTGCTACCGCATTCGCTCATATCCCAAAAACTGGGGACGACTTGGCCATTGGATTCATTCAAAAAACGTTTGATGCGCGGCACGTTGTCGCCGGTCAGACCAAACCAGATGCGGTTATCTGCCTGCAATTGCTGAAAGGTTCTTTCTGCCAGCCCCCAACTGCGGCCCGAGGGCGGCTGAATAGTACGACCGCTCGGTAGCGTGACGGAAAAATATTGGTCTTTGGTCGCGCGGCCTGTCATACCGGTCATATCCACCGATGCCCAAACGCCGCGTGGGTCGTTGTCTGGATTGGCGTAGGCGTCTACCCGGTCAGCACTCAGAGGCATTTTTCCGATGGCAGTCTTAATCAGCGACGGCTCTTTGACGTAGCAAAGTATCCAGTCATGCACTGCGCCAATCGTGTCACGGGCATCCGGCGAAGAACGCTTTTTCCAAGCAATCGAAGCGACAAAACATTCCTGCCCAAATACCTCATCACACAAAATCTTTAACTGCGCCTGCTCGTTATCGTCGATGGAAATAAATATCACCCCATCGTCGCGCAACAAATCTTTGGCCAACAGCAAACGCGGATACATAAAACTCAGCCAGCCGCTGTGCGTGCGCGCGCCGTAAATGTTTTTGATGTAATCAATGTTCTCTGCTGCATAACCCAATTGCGCCAGCACTTCGCTTTGCTTGGCAGAGAAATCGTCGCGGTAAATAAAGCTGTCGCTTTGTGTGTTGTAAGGCGGGTCGATATAAATCAGCTTCACTTTGCCAAAGTAGCTGTGGCGCAGCAGGCGCAGCGCGTCCAGGTTGTCACCGCGCAGCAGCAGATTGCCGGTGCTGTCCCAGTGTTTGCTGTCAGCAATCAGCGGCTGCACCACTTTTTGCACCGGCACAAACGCGCTGTGATAGGCCTCGCGCTTGCCGACCCAGCGCAGCTCGTAACCGTCTTCTTCCACCTGCACGCCCGCCGGGTTGCTCGGGTCAACCGCCAGTTGCAGGGCGGCGGCGTTGATGCGGATGTGGCCTTGCGCGTCGGTTTCCACTGCGCCCGGAAAGTGCTGGCGCAGGATGTCCAGCTTGTGTTGGTCGGGCGTAGCGGCGTTTAAGAGGGGTTGGGACATAAATTTACTACTATTTTGATAGCTTCTAGCGCACGTATCTAAAGGGCTAGAGGCTGATTTGATTCAATATTTTCTTCAAATGATGGGCTGCTGGGTGCGATTGTCCCCCACGGGCAGTCTCTTTTTTAGACCATTTGCTAGGGGAATTCCAATAAAATTCATAGATATTTAATTAAGCATATTTTCTATAACATCTATGTATGCCATTACAAAATACCAAACCTGCTGACTACCCGCAAGCCGTGCTGCAACAGATTGAGCTGCTGGCACAAAACATCGTGATTGCGCGCAAACGCCGCAAAGAGACGCAAGCGCAGTGGGCGCAGCGATTAGGCGTATCGCAGCCGACGATGGCGCGCATTGAGCGCGGCGACCCTTCCGTGGCCATGGCGTCGTATGTGATGTGTATGTGGCTGGTCAACCAAGCCCACGGACTGGCCGCGCTGATTGCGCCGCAGAACGACATGGCGTCGCTGGAGCGCGAAGTGGCGCGCATCCGTACCGGCCCACGTTCGCGCCGCGTGGCCAAGGCGGCGACCAAAACGCCTGCGTCAGGCAATGCCAACAGCACCGCCGCCGGTCTGGCTGCGCTGATTGCTGGCCAGTCGCAAGAGCCGACATGACCGCGCCCGAAGTCACGCCGCGCTCGTATCAGCCGCAAGACACGCTGTATCTCTGGACGCTGATCAACCCGGCCAGCCCGGTGCTGACCGGGGCGGTGAGCTTGTCGGCGCTGGTGCCCAATTGCGCCACGTTCACCTACGCGGCGGATTGGTGGCAATTTGCGCTCAGTGAAAATTTGCCGTTGATGGCCGGTCAGGTGTTCAGTGCGGGTGAAAAAGACAGCGCCCCCGGTGCCCTCGATGACGCGCGGCCTGACCGCTGGGGGGAGCGCATCATCCGCCACATCGACCGCCCGGCGCGCCTGTCGATTCTGGAAATGCTGCTGTTTGCCGGCGACGACCGCTTTGGCGCGCTGGGGGTTTCGACTTCTGCCGAGCACTACCTGCCGCGCCGCATTGGGCCTTATCCACAATTGCGCGATTTGGCGGCCTTGGTGCGGGCGGTCGAAGACGTGCAATCACAAGCCCCGGTCACGCCTGAAATCCAGCGCTTGGTGCAGCCCGGTGTCACGCTGGGCGGAGCGCGTCCCAAGGCGCTACTGCACACCGACAGCGGCGCTTGCATCGTCAAATTCAGCGAGCTGGACGAGACCGTGGACACGCCGCTGATCGAGCACGCCACCATGACACTGGCGGCTTTGGCGGGCATCCGTGTGGCTGCCACCGGGGTGCTGGCGATTCCATCACGACACGCCCACCACAAGTCGCGCCATGCGCTGACCATTCAGCGCTTTGATCGCCTGCAAACCGATAGCTTGAACCTGCGCCTGCATTGCATTTCTGCCAAAACGGCGCTGGCGGCGGCGGGTCTGACGGAAAGCTACGGCGCACTGGCCACGGTGCTACTGCGCCAAGCCCACCCGGAGCGGCAAAAAAATCAGCGTGAAGAACTGTTCCGGCGCATGGTCTTCAACATCCTGATGGACAACACCGACGACCACGAGCGCAATCACTGCCTGCGCTTGGGTTTTGATGGTTACTACGAATTGGCACCGGCATTTGATGTGGTGCCCACGCTGCAAAACATGGGTTATCAGGCGCTGGTGGTTGGCCAACACGGCGCGCAATCCACCTTGGACAACGCGCTGACCGAGTTGAGCGAGTTCGGCCTCACTCGTCCGCGTGCGCTGGAGCTGATCCAGTCGGTCGCTCGGGTGGTGGAGCAATGGAGCCGACATTTTCAGCAGTTGGGCGTCTGCGCGGCGGATAGGGAGCAGTTGGCTGCCAGCATCGACCGGGATGATCTGCGGCTGCAGCGCCAAGTGTATTGCTAATATTTTGATAGCTACTAGCGCACGTATCTATTGGGCTAGAGGCTGATTTGATCTAAAAACGATGATTTTCAAGGCGGTGACTGGTGCAAATACAGCTTGTCCGACCACGTCGCCAGCCAGTCGGGTTTGAAAGCGACAAACACCGCGCACGTCATGCCTGTCACCATGCCGTCGCCCCAGGCCATCAGCCAGCGGGCGATCAGCGACAAATCGGCACCGACGCCGGGTAGCGGTTTGCCCGCCCACTGCGCCAATACGCCCGCCGCAAACACGCACAAGATGGTGCCAAAAAAGGCGCGACCCAGCACGTAAACAAACAGCTGCTCACCGACGGCGCGGCGAATCAGCGCTCCCACCAGCAGCGCCAGCGTGCCCGGCACCACGCCTTGCCAGGCGCCGGCGGCCAGCGCTTGCGCAGCGTCCATCGGCGAGATCAGCGCGGCAATGGCGGCGACCAGCAGCAGCACCGGCATCGCCAGCGGCCAGCCCAGCATCAGCACCACCAGACACGCGCCCGACCATTGCAGTTGCAGCGGCATGGCGTGCAGCGTCGGCAGCGCCCACAGCCACGGCAGCAGCACCAGCGTGGCCAGCAGCGGTGTCAGCAAAGGCGTGGTGGTGTGCGTGCCGTCGCGCTGCACGCGGTAGCGCAGCAGCCGCCACGGGCGGGTCAGCAGCGCGCCGATGAGCGCAGTGGTGGTGATGGCGGCGTCGAGCAGCATGGCTTATGCCGGAGACTGGCCGTACCAGTCGGCCAAGGCCAAGCCCGGCACGCAAGAAAATTCGCCGGTGTTGTGTGTGACCAAAGTCAAGCCGTGGGCCAGTGCGGTGCCCGCAATCAGCAGGTCATACGGGCCGATAGGTTGGCCTTGGCGCTCCAGCGTGGCGCGCAACTGGCCCGCACATTGCGCCGCGGCCGCATCGAACGGGGCCAGCGGGTGGCGGCTGAGGGTGGCGCTCAAAAACAAGCGCAGCGCCTGGGGGCGGGCAGATTTGGCAATGCCGCGCTCGATTTCAAAAATATTGACCGGGCAGATGTGCAGCAGGGCCGGGTCGTGGGCATCAAGCCGCTGGCGGCAGCCGCCCCGGTTCTGATAGGCATAGACCAGGATGTTGGTGTCGAGCAGATATTTCACGGCGCTTTCAATCGTCGAACGAGACGCGCCGGCCATCCACGCCCAGGTCGGCATCGCGGCAATGGGGCTGGGTCAAATAGTCCAGCATCTCATCCTCGGGTGCTGGGTCTGGCCCGCGCAGGGCGTCGATTTGTTGCCAGAACTTTTGCCGGTTGGCGCTCAGGTTGGCTTTCTCGGCCTCGGCAAACTGGGAAAACCATTTGCTGACCGAGATATGCGCCCGCGCCGCCGCCGCCTTGGCGGCTTGCAGGGTGTCGTCATCGAGGTAAATCGTCACTTGTGACATGGCGGCTCCTTAGCAGGGTGGTGGGCGGTGTAATTGGTCACAAATTATATTTTGCAGCCGGGTTACGCGCTGGCAGCCTCGGCCACCAGCGGCTGGCCTAGGCTGCGCAGCAGCTCGCGCACCAGTTGCGCACGCGCAGCGGGCTCGGGCACAGCGCGTTCGATGCGCAGTTTTTCGTTGCCGACCAGTTTGATGTGCTTGTTCTTTTGAATCAGCTCAATGATGCGCATCGGGTCAATCGGCGGCTGTGGTTTGAAGTGGATGGTGATGGCGCCCGGCGCGGCATCGACCTTGGCGACGCCATACGGCTGGCTGAGAACCCGCAGCCGGTGCACGTCAATCAGCGTTTGCGCCTGCACTGGCAGCTTGCCAAAGCGATCGACCAGTTCTTCTAGCAGCGCGCTGATGTGGTCGGAGGTTTTGGCGGTGGCCAGTTTTTTGTAGAACGACAGGCGCAAATGCACGTCGCCGCAAAAGTCGTCCGGCAGCAGCGCCGGCGCGTGCAGGTTGATGTCGGTGGTGACGGAGAGCGGACTGAGCAAGTCCGGCTCTTGGCCGGCTTTCAAGCTGCGCACCGCTTCGGACAGCATTTCGTTGTAGAGCTGAAAACCAATCTCCAACATATTGCCGCTTTGGTTCTCGCCCAGCACCTCGCCCGCGCCGCGAATTTCCAGGTCGTGCATCGCCAGATAAAAGCCGCTGCCCAATTCTTCCATTTGCTGGATGGCGTCTAGGCGCTGCTGCGCTTGGCGGGTCAGGTTATCGACGTCCGGCACCATCAGGTAGGCATAGGCTTGGTGGTGGCTGCGCCCAACGCGGCCACGCAGTTGGTGCAACTGCGCCAAGCCGAACTTGTCGGCACGGCTCATGAGGATGGTGTTGGCGGTGGGCACGTCAATGCCGGTTTCGATGATGGTCGAGCACAGCAGCAGGTTGTAGCGCTGGGCGACAAAGTCGCGCATCACCTTTTCTAGCTCGCGCTCGGGCATCTGGCCGTGGGCGACGGCGATGCGCGCTTCGGGTAAGATTTCTTCGAGCTTTTGGCGGCGGTTTTCGATGGTATCCACTTCGTTATGCAAAAAGTAGACCTGCCCGCCGCGCTTCAACTCGCGCAGCACGGCTTCGCGGATCACGCCGGTGCCTTCGTTGCGCACAAAGGTTTTGATGGCCAGGCGTCGCTGCGGCGCGGTGGCGATCACGCTCAGGTCGCGCAAACCTTCCAGCGCCATGCCCAGCGTGCGCGGAATCGGGGTGGCGGTCAGCGTCAGCACGTCAATTTCGGCGCGCAGGGCTTTCATTTGCTCTTTGTGGCGCACGCCAAAACGGTGCTCTTCGTCAATGATCAGCAGCCCGAGGTTTTTGAACTGCGTCGATTCACTCAGCAGCTTGTGCGTGCCAACGACGATGTCGATGGTGCCGTCGGCAATGCCTTTAAGCGCGGCGGTGATTTCTTTGCCCGAACGAAAGCGCGAGACTTCGGCCACCTTCACCGGCCATTTGCTAAAGCGATCGACCAGCGTGCGGTAGTGCTGTTCGGCCAGCAGCGTGGTCGGTGCCAAAAACGCTACCTGCATTCCGCCGGTGACGGCAACAAAGGCGGCGCGCAATGCCACTTCGGTTTTACCAAAGCCAACATCACCGCAAATCAGCCGATCCATTGGGCGCGGTGAAATCATGTCTTGCACCACGGCGTGGATGGCGGCGTTTTGGTCGGCGGTTTCTTCAAAGCCGAAGTCATTGGCAAACACTTCGTAGTCTTGCGCGCTGTAGCGGAAGGCGTGGCCTTGGCGCGCGGCCCGGCGGGCGTAGATGTTCAGCAGCTCGGCGGCGCTGTCGCGCACCTGCTCGGCGGCGCGGCGCTTGGCTTTGTCCCACTGCGCGCCGCCCAGCTTGTGCAGCGGTGCCTCGTCAGGCGACACGCCGGCGTAGCGGCTGATCAGCTGCAACTGGCTCACCGGGACGTACAGCACGGCCTCGGCAGCGTATTCGAGGTGCAAAAACTCTTGCACGGCGGGCGTGCCGTCTGAATTTTTCTCGCCCAAATCCATGTTCACCAGACCACGGTAGCGGCCAATGCCGTGCACGCTGTGGACGACTGGGTCGCCCACTTGCAGCTCGGCCAGGTCTTTGATCAGTGATTCAACGTCGCTGACCTGTTCCTGCTTTTTGCGCCGGCGCGTGGTGGCACCGGTGGCGAACAGCTCGGTTTCGGTGACGAAATCTATCCCTTCGCCCAGCCACGCAAAGCCTTCGGTGACCTCTCCCGTCACCAAGCCCAGGGGGGCGTTGCTGGCGCTGAACGCCGCCAGCGAGTCAAACAGCGGCGGGTTGACATCGCCGCTGCGCAAGAAGTCCAGCAGGCTTTCGCGCCGGCCAGCGCTTTCGGCCAGCAGCAGTACACGCTGCGGCGTGTTGGCAAGGTGCGCTTGCAAGCGCGCCAGTGGTGCATCAGCACCGCGCACCACCGACAAATCAGCGAGTTTTTGAAATTCAGCGTTGTCCGCTACCGGCGTGCCGGCCTCCGAGCGCACCGACAACTGTGCGTAGGGCTTGAGCTGGGTATAGAACTGGTCAGCGCTTAAAAACAGCGCTTCGGGTGCCAGTACCGGGTGTTCCGGGTCGCCCTGCACCAAGCGATAGCGCTCTTTGGTGTCTTGCCAAAAGCCCTGGAACACTGGCTCCAAATCGCCGTGCAGCACCACCGTGGCGTCTTGGCCAAGGTAGTCGAATACCGTGGCGGTCTCGTCAAAGAACAGCGGCAGGTAGTACTCGATGCCCGCCGTCGCCATGCCGGTGCCCATGTCTTTGTAGATGCGACTTTTGGTCGGGTCGCCCTCTAACATTTCGCGCCAGCGACTGCGGAATTTGGCGCGCGCTGCATCGTCCATCGGAAACTCGCGTCCCGGCAGCAATCGCACTTCGGGCACCGGGTACAGGCTGCGCTGGCTGTCGGGGTCAAAGGTGCGGATGGAGTCGATTTCGTTGTCGAACAAATCGACCCGAAACGGCACCAGCGAGCCCATCGGAAACAGGTCAATCAGCCCGCCGCGCACCGCGTATTCACCGGGGCTGACCACTTGGCTGACGTGGCTGTAGCCGGCCAGCGTCAGTTGGGCGCGCAGTTTGGCTTCATCGAGCTTTTGTTTGACCTTGAATTCAAAGGTGTAGCCGGCCAGAAAACTCGGCGGTGCCAGCCGGTACAGCGCGGTCGTCGCCGGCACGATGACCACATCGGCGCCGGTGTCCTTGTCCTTTTGGCTGATACGCCACAGCGCGGCCAGACGCTCGCTGATCAGGTCTTGGTGCGGCGAGAAGCTGTCGTAGGGCAGGGTTTCCCAGTCGGGAAACAGGGCGCAGCGCAGTTGTGGGGCGAAGAAGGCCAGCTCGTCTAAAAGGCGGCGCGCATCGGCGGCGTCTGCGGTGACGATGGCGGTGGTGCGGCGCGCGGCGCGCTCGCGTTCGCCCAAGTGCGCTAGTAGCAGGGCGTCGGCACTGCCTACAGGGCGGGGCATCGTGAAGCGTTTACCGGGGGGGAGTTTGGGGAGATCCATGCGCTACGTAACCCACTAAGAGAACTACCGCAGCACAACCCCGGTGGCGCACAACGCGCTCGGACGGTTCGCGGCGGGAAGCGGGGATTTTAGAATGCCCGCATGACCGATACCGTCACCCCTCCTTTGACCCTGCCGGCTGCTGGTTCTGCTGAACTTGCCGCCGCTCTTTCTGCTGCGGTGGGGCTGCCCGCAGCAGCCCATTTTTGGGCGCTGATTCCTTGTGCAGGTATTGGCGCACGCGCTTTGCCGGCCGGGGCGTCGGCGGCTGCAGCACCACTGCCCAAGCAATACCAGCCCGTTGCCGGTAAGCCGCTGGTGCTACACACGCTGGCGGCTTTCGCTGCGGTACAGCGCCTGCAAGGCACGCTGGTGGCCGTTGCACCGGGTGACGATTTTTTGAATGCCCACGCAGAGCAGCTGTCATTCGTGGTGGTTGGCTGTGGCGGCGCGACGCGGGCGGACACGGTGCTGGGCGGCTTGCGCGAACTGCGCCAACGCGGTGCCAGCGAGCGCGATTGGGTGCTGGTGCACGATGCGGCGCGTTGCCTGATCACGCCTGAGCAAATCGACGCGCTGATGGACGCCTGCGCGCTCGATGCCGTCGGCGGACTGCTGGCGCACAAGCTGGCCGATACCTTGAAGACCGCCACGGCAGGGCCGGGCGGTATCCGCGTGTCTTCCACGGTGGACCGCAGCGATAAATGGCTGGCGCAAACGCCACAGATGTTCCGCTTGGGTGCGCTGCAAGAGGCCATTGAGCTGGTGGGCGATGCCGTCACCGACGAGGCCAGTGCCATGGAGGCGATGGGTTTTCACCCGCTGCTGGTAACCGGCAGTGCGTTGAACTTCAAGGTGACCTATCCGCCAGACTTTGTGCTGGCGCAGGCGGTGCTGTCACAGCGCGTGCATGGCGGCACCGTGGACCGTTTTGGTGGCGATCGTGGCTTGGTCAGCGATGTGCCGGCGAAAACCATTTTTTGATGCGAAGCAAGGACTTGAGATGAATTTCAGAATCGGTGAAGGCTGGGACATTCACGCGCTGGTGCCGGGACGTGCGCTGGTGTTGGGCGGTGTACACATTCCCCACGCCACGGGCCTGCTGGGACATTCAGATGCCGATGTGCTGTTGCACGCCATCACTGATGCGCTGTTGGGCGCGGCGGCGCTGGGCGATATCGGCACGCATTTTCCAGACACCGATGCGGCGTTTCGGGGTGCTGATTCGCTGGTGCTGCTGACCGAAGCGGCACGGCGTGTGCGGGCCAAGGGTTATCAGATTGGCAACATCGACAGCACCGTGGTGGCGCAGGCGCCGCGTCTGGCGGCGCATATTCCGCAGATGCGCGCGCGTATCAGCGCGGCGCTGGCATTAGACGTCGATCAGGTCAACGTCAAAGCCAAAACCGCCGAGCGCCTGGGCCCGGTCGGCCAGGGGTTGGCCATGGAGGCGCGGGCGGTGGTGTTGCTGGTGCGGGATGTGGCCGGGTGAGACCCAGGAACGAGAGGAAGGAGACCCCGATGAGCGACGAGCAAGCCGCGCCTGAGACGAAGGCGTTACGGTGAAACCACTTGCAACGGTTGACCTTGGGCCTGAAATCGAAGGTATGGCAAGACGCCAACTTCGAATGCCTTTGGTAACCATCGAGCCGGGAGGCGTCTTCGGCCCGCTTCACCACGCTATAGACAGGCCAGGGGTGGTCTACCTTCTGCAAGGAACGATCACTGACTATCGAAATGGACTGGCTACCGACTTATGGGCCGGGAGTGGGCTGGCCGGAGGATGGAAATATCACACACTGGCTTGAAATAGAGGAATGACGCCGGCAGTGGAAATCTCGGTTGATATAGTCAGACAACCGTCATCTGCAGTCGGACATGTAAGTCGGTCGGGCACCTAGTCCATTCCATTACGCCTAATACAGGCCAATGACGCCTGGTTAGTCAATCTTGCTGCTCTGGGTTAAATTCGCACCAGTGCCAACAACTTACACAAAGTCTATATTAGAAGCGTTGCAACGCTTTTCATTAAAGCGCATAGTGTATTTGTCCAGCATCTAGTGACGCCATAGACATATCTTCTCTAGCAATAAAGTGTTATTTTTGGCACCATATGCTGCTAGGACAAGTTTGATTAATTTTGTAACATTTTAAGGAGATTAAAATGCCTAGCATGAAAGAAATAAATGATCTTGCCGTCGAGATGCACAATAAAAAGATAATTAATTTAGATATCAGTGCACGAGATGTTTTGTCTGCTGCATCAGTGCACCGCAAGGGAGAAGAAGTAGGGATTTACGCCTTGGGCGGAGATCACTATGTCATAGTGTGCGGATCGACAGCTGGAAACGCAACAAATCCAGTAAACATTACGAGAAACAAGTAATATATTATTAGGGTGGCTTCTATGAATAAAAAAGAGCCACTCTCTCCCATTGTCAAAAATTCTTTACTTAAAATAATTATATTTATAGAAGATTTGATAGCTAATATTGATAATATTGGTATATCGATGCCAGATAAATCTGGTGTTGAAATTCTAGCAAGAGATAAAGCAATAGCTGAAATTGCATTGTTTTTGACTGAGCTTTATCAGCACCCTTCGACAGATAAATTAATCAAGCAGCAATGCATTGCTGCAATAGAAAATTTACTTGTGGTTTGTGATTTTGATCGTATAAAATCTATTATTTATAGATGCCCGCAAGCTGCGCTGGCATTTGGCACCCTTGCTATAGCGCTTAAAGCGATAGATCAGAAAAATAATTCTTTCTACAAAATGCTGGAATCAGCAATTGATTCGCCATTTTATCTCTCTACATCTCGTCCAGAGTTTCGTGAGTTCGAGGCATTATGGCTTGCCGGTCGAATTAAAGACAAATCGATTTCAGACGTTTTCTCAGAAACTCCTAGAACTGGGATTCTTTTTAGATTTACACATGCGAATTTTCTTCGCAGAGAAGATATGTATGCTAAAACGCACATGGCGATGTATCTGACCGACTTTGGTCGCCATAGGATCAAGGGCAGTTTCGATAAAAAATTAATTTCTTGTTCTCTTGATCATGATCTTGCGTGGGCCTTTGGGTGTGCTGATTGGGATCTTGTCGGCGAATTGTCTATGGCGGCTCTGTATTGTCTGGATGATGCCCCTTCTCTTTGGCAAACTAGCTGCCATAAAGCTTTAGATGCCGTCTTTCATCAATTTGGCTGTATTCCAATGCCCACTTATGATGAGAATTATTCAAAAACATTAACAAAAGAAAATAGCCGACTTTATCTGGTTTTTCATGCGTACCATACAACTATAGTCTATGGTTTACTTTTACTGGCGCAAAGCGGCTGTGTTAAATTTAATGCTGTGCAATACGATGATATAAGTTCCTGTGATATTTTGTTTTCCAAGGCTTTATCCTCTGGAAATTTTATATTACCAGGATCTGGACTAGATAAAAATTGGTTTGACGCCGACCAGATGCAATATTTAAATTTTAGAAATGATTTTTTGGCTGAGGTCGTATTATCAAAAATTTTTGAAGATCATGGAATAGATAAATCTATAGAAATGGCATTGTTAATCAATGATGCCAAAGAAGGGTCTGTGCTGCGAGAAACAATTGATATGCTTGTCATGCATAAATCTATATTTTCAGCAGAAAATAATTTTGAATTACGCAAATTCCATGATAGAAATAATGACCATGATCCCCGTGCAGCCCATGCGCCCACATGACCCCATTACATTGCTGTTATCTTGGGGAGTGAATTCAATGCGTTGTGCGGCGCTCGTACACGGGCGTGAGGGCTCGGTAAACCGCAAACGCTCCCTCCTATAAAGAATTGCTGGCCCGAGGCAGTTCACTGGGCGTGGTCGCTGTGCATCTCAGGAGCCGAGTGAAGCGGCGTGAAGCGGGCCTGTGCCGCCGCCTGACCGGCAGGCATGATCGATACGATGGCTTTGAGATCCGCCGTAGAGGCATATTTGCCCGAACCCTTGAGCAGGTTGTCACCATCGGGGGAAAGCATGATGGTGGTGCGCGCTTTTCCCGACAGCAAGGTGACGCTGCCAGTGGCGCCAGAGGTGGAAATTTTTTGCCCCGCATGGTCTGTTAGATACACCGAGACGGGTTTTTCCGTCGCTTCTGGACGGGTGCGATCCACGACCAGCTCAAAGTGGTAAATGCCAGCCATGCGCAGTTGGCCACTGTGCGGCGCCTTTTGCGTATCGAGATAGGTGTCGTCGTGTGCCAGCGCGCTGCCAGCCGCCAACAAACTGCCAAATATCAAAGCAGTGATGGAAAGGGTTTTTTTCATGATGTAGCTCTTTCATGCATAGGCTCAGGGCGCATGGGCCCCGGGCGGTGGGTTAAATCAGAAAGCTTCTGGCTGTGCTTC
The DNA here is from genome assembly GCF_000688255.1 of Simplicispira psychrophila DSM 11588. GTDB lineage: Bacteria > Pseudomonadota > Gammaproteobacteria > Burkholderiales > Burkholderiaceae_C > Simplicispira > Simplicispira psychrophila. The sequence continues at coordinate 79,554 of NZ_JHYS01000008.1, forward strand.
GCCGGCCTTGCTGGCCAGCAGTCGCTCGAGCGGCTTTTGGCCCCAACGCCAGAACATCAGCGGCGTCAGAAAGGTGTCGAGCAAGGTCGAACTGATCAGGCCGCCAAAAATGACGACGGCGACGGGGTGCAGTACTTCCTTGCCGGGTGCATCGGCCGACACCAGCAAAGGCACCAGCGCAAAAGCCGCCACCAATGCGGTCATCAACACCGGTGTCAGCCGCTCTAGCGAGCCGCGCACGATGAGCGCTTGCCCAAAGCGCTCGCCCTCAAAGGCGCACAGGTTGATGTAGTGGCTGATTTTCAGGATGCCGTTGCGCGTGGCGATGCCGGTGAGGGTGATGAAACCCACCAAAGCCGCCACCGACAAGGGTTGCCCTGAGATCCACAGCGCGATGACGCTTCCCACCAGCGCCAAGGGAATGTTCCCCATGATGATGAGGGTCAGCGCGGTGGAGCGATAGCGGCTGTAGAGCACCAGGAAGATCATGGTGAGCGACAGCAGGGTCAATATGGCGATGAGGCGAGAGGCCTGCTCCTGCGCCTGAAACTGCCCTTCAAGAGAGACCGAATAGCCTTCGGGCAGTGCTTTGGCGGCAAGTTCGGTGCGGATATCAGCGACCACTTGGGCCATGTCGCGGCCATCGGTATTGGCCGACAGCACAATGCGGCGGCGCGAATTCTCGCGGCTGACCTGGTTGGGCCCATCGCCGTCCTCGATCGTCGCCAAATGGGACAGCGGCACCGCCCCGGTGGGGGTTTCAATCATCAGGCTCTGTAGCGCGTGCAGGCCACGGTCTTTCTCGGGCAGGCGCACCACGAGATCAAAGCGGCGGTTGCCTTCGACAATTTGGGTAATGCGCTCACCCTCGACCATTTGCTGTAGCGAACGCAGCAAGGTGCCGGGGGCGACCCCGTAGCGGGCCACCTTGTCGTAGTCCACGTGAATCTTGATTTGCGGAATCAGTACCTGCTTTTCGATTTGAAGATCGGTCAAACCCGGAACCTGCGTCAAGCGGGTGCGCAGATCGGCGGCCAGTCCGCGCAAGGTGTCCAGATCATCGCCATACACCTTGAGCGCAATCTGCGCCCGCACGCCCGACAGCAGGTGGTCGAGCCGGTGAGAGATGGGTTGCCCCACGTTACTGGCTGCGGGCAAGACGCCCAGACGCGTGCGTATGTCCTGGATGATGGCGCTGCGGCTGCGCTCTGAAGCCTTCAGATCCACGTCCATCTCGGTGTAATGCACCCCCTCGGCGTGCTCGTCGAGTTCCGCCCGACCGGTGCGTCGCCCGACCTGCGTCACCTCCGGTACGCTGGCGACGATTTCTTCTGCCAGCACCGCAATGCGACTGGATTCGGCCAGCGAAGTGCCCGGGTTGAGGACGACGTTCACGGTCAGCGTGCCCTCGTTGAAATCGGGCAGAAAGGAGCGTGGGAAGAACGGGATGGTGCCGGCGGCCAACACCACCGCCAGCAGTGCCGCCACCAACAGGGCGCCGGTATGGCCGAACGACCAGTGCAACAGTCGCGCATCCCAGCGTTTGAGGTGCGTCACCAGCCAGCTGTCGCCATGGCCCATCTGCTTCATGCGCGGCAGCAGGTAGTACGCCATCACTGGGGTCAGCGTGACCGAGACCACCATGCTGGCCAAAATGGACACAATGTAGGCCACACCCAGCGGAGAGAACAACCGACCCTCGATGCCCGGTAAGACAAACAGCGGCACAAACACCAGCACGATGATGACCGTGGCATACACGATGGCCGAGCGCACTTCAAGCGTCGCGCTGGCGATGACCTGGGCCACCGGGTGCGGCACAGGCAAGGCACTGTTGAGCTTGAGCCGCCGAAGGACGTTTTCCACACCCACAACGGCATCGTCCACCAGCTCACCAATGGCGATCGCCAAGCCGCCCAGCGTCATCGTGTTGATGGACAGACCGAAGTAATGAAACACCAGCGCCGTCGCCAACAGCGAGACCGGGATGGCGGTCAGCGAAATCAGCGTGGTGCGTACGTTCAGCAAGAACAGGAACAACACCACCGCCACGAGGATGGCACCGTCACGCAGCGCCTCTTGTACGTTGCGCACCGAGTGCTCGATGAAGTCCGCTTGCTTGAAGAGAAATTGAGGTGCTTCGATGCCCGCAGGAAGGCTCTTTTGCAGCTCCTCCATGGCATGTTCAACTTCGCGGGTCAGCGTCACGCTGTCGGCGCTGGGCTGCTTTTGCACCGACAAAATGACCGCCGGCTTGCCGTTGTAGCCGCCATCGCCGCGTTTGAGTGCCGCTGCGATCTTCACGTCCGCCACTTGGCTGAGCAAGATCGGCTGCCCATTCTTTACGCTGACCACGGCGTTTTGCAGATCTTGCAGGCGACTGGTTCGACCTATCTGGCGAATCAGGTATTCGCGCCCTTGGGATTCGAGAAAACCTCCGCTGGTGTTGGCACCAAAATCGCGCAGGGCAGCTTCCAGTTTTTCGCGCTCAACGCCCAAAGCCTGTAATTGCGCGGGGCGAATTTCAACGCGGTACTGGCGCACCTCGCCGCCAATGGGCGTGACTTGGGCGATGCCGGGTATCGACAGCAAGCGGGGGCGCATGACCCAGTCGGCGTACTCGCGCACCTGCATGGCGCTGACCTTGGCCGGGTCGGCGGGCAACGCGATCAACAGAATTTCGCCCATGATGGAAGAAATCGGCCCCATTTGCGGCACCACGCCTGGGGGCAGTTGCTCTCGCACCAGGTTCAGGCGCTCGCTGATTTGCTGGCGGTTGCGGTAGATGTCCGAACCCCATTCAAACTCCACATAGACGATGGACAAGCCAATGCCCGAAACCGAACGCACCCGGGTGACGCCGGGCATACCATTCATGCCGGACTCGATCGGGAAGGTAACGAGTTGCTCCACTTCCTCGGGTGCCATGCCCCCGGTTTCGGTCATCAGCGTCACGGTCGGTTTGTTCAAGTCTGGGAACACGTCCACCGGTATCTGGCGCACTGTGAAGGTGCCATAGATCACCAGCAGCAGCGAGAGGCCCAAGACGATCAGGCGCTGCCTGAGGCTGATATGAATCAAAAAGGCAAACATATCAACGCACCTGGGCCAGCAGCCCGGCTCCGTCAGTCACCACCCGATCGCCTTGGCCCACCCCTTGCGTCACTACCAGCTCCGTGGCGCTCAGAGGCTCTGCCGTCACTTTGCGCTGTACGAATCGCTCCGCCTCGGTATGCACCCAGACGGCGCTCTCGCCAGAGGCCGTCTTGATGACCGCCGTGCGCGCAAGCGCCGCACCATGCACACGGCGGGCCGTGCTGGCTTGTACCGTCACCGGTTGTCCAACAGACACTGCCGCGCTGCCGGGTTGCACACGAAACAGCAGCACGAGCGCCTGCTCGCGCAGTTGCCGCCCGGTGCCGACATATGCGAGATCGAGGGCGCCGCCGGGCACCGCCGCACTGGCTTGGGCCAGGCCGCCAGTGAGCGCGGGGTCGTACGCCAGTGCTTCCACCGACAGGCGGGAAGGATCGACCACCTCGAACAAGATTTCTTTCGCGTCCACCACCTGCCCGGCCACGACGTGCGAAGCGCTGATGACGCCCGAAATCGGGGCGCGCAATGCTTCTGCCGCATTCAGGCCGCTGTGGAGTGCGCGGCGGCGCGTTCGCAGCGCATCACGCTCCAGGCCCGCCGCATCTATCGCCGCCTGCGCCAGCGCGCCTTGGAGTTGCGCGTAGCGCAGCACTTTGCGCTCGGCGATGGCCAGCTGCGCGTCGATCTCGGCAATCTGCGACTGGCTGGCACCGCGCTCCAAGCTATTGACCACGGGCTTGAGCCGCGCCAGTACCTCACCCTTGCGCACCACCTGACCCAGAACCGGCAGGGACGGCCCCGCCGCTTCCACGCGTCCCGCCTGACCGGACTGCACCAATCCGCCCGCATTGGCGCTGGCAACGACTTTGCCTGCCAGCTCAATCGAGGCTGGAACGTCTCGCACCTGCGCCAAACGGGTGCGCAGGCCCAGTTGACGCTGCACGGATTTGGGCACAAACAGGCTGCCATCGGCCAGCCGCTGTGGGGACGTGGTTGCTGCTTGTACAACTGCCGTAGGAGCGGGCGGGTTGGAACTGTGGTCTTCGTCGCCGTGCGCAACCGCTTGGCTGACAAGCACGAGCAGCGCGCTGCCCACTGCAAGGGCTATTTTGAGGGATTTCATCGGAAAGGCCTTGTTCAGGAAGGAGTGGCTCTGCGGCGACGCAACCAGGCAAAAACGAGGAGAACGCTCAGAAGCACTGCGCCCGCAAGAATCCAGACAGGGCGACCGGCCGGCGCGGTTTTGCCAGTTTTGGCAACGGTGGCCGCAGCCACGGGCGCCGGGATGTCCAGCGTGGCGCTGAGCAGATCTGCCGTATCGGCGGTCTGCACCGAGATGGTGAGCGCGTGTGTGCCTGGCCGCGTCCACGCATCACCTGCCACTCGGTAGGTGCCAGGGCCGACCGGGGTTGCGGTGGCTTGCAGGTCGCCGCTTTGCAGCTCCACTTGGGCATTGGTCACTGGCTCGTTGCTGGCAAAGCTGTCCAGGAACAACAGCAGAGTCGGGCCTTGCTGCTCGATCACCAGCTCGAAATCATCGGTCTGGGCTTGGGTACGTGGTGCCGACGTGGCGGTCGGCAAAGGTGCTGCTGCAGCGCCGTGGTCTTCGTCCCCGTGGGCAAAACCCGCCACGGGCGCGGCTGCCAGGGCCAGAGCAAAATAAAAAATGCGCAGAAATTTCAAGGAAGGACTCCCAAGGATTGATTCAAACGGGACTGCCAGGCGTAGAGGGCGATTTCTTCGCGTTGGAGCGCCACCTCAGCGTCCTGCGCCGCAGCGCGTACCCGCAGCAACGCGGGAAGGTCGGACTCCCCCAGCGAAAAACTCTTCTCGGCCAGCACAAGGGTGTCGGTGGAAAGATGCAGGCGCTCGCGGGCAAGCTGCAACTGTTGTTGGCCCACCGCCAGCTCGCGTTTCGCTTTAGCGGTTTCTTGCAACAGCCGGCGCTCTTGCAGCGCTACCTGTCCTTCGGCCTGTGCCAGCTCGGCGCGTGCCGTTGCGCTTTCTTGCCGTGCGCGCGGCCCCAACGAAAACGGTAGGGTGAGCTTGACGGCCAGCGCACTGGCATAGCCCTCACCCCGGGCGCCGCGCTCTCGCACCATCCGCAGCGCCAGTTCAGGCGCTTCCCGCTGCGTTGCGTCGGCCACCGCCATGCGGTCGCGTGCCAGCTGGGCGGCGGCCAGGTCGGCAGCCACTTGCGGGTGCGCAATCGGCGTTGCATGGCTGGGGGCCGCGGTGCTTTCTGGCGTGAGGGCCTCCGGTGCGTCCATTCCACTGAGCGTGAGAAATGCCTCCTCCGCCTGGAGTCGTTCGGAATGCGCGCTGGCCAGTGCGGCTTGCGCGTCCAGTCGCTCACTGGTTGCCAGATTGGCATCCACGCGTGCCAATTCGCCCACCTTAAAAAGGCGCACCACATCGGTCTCCAAATTCGCGGCGGTGCGCGCACGGCGCTGTGCCAGTTGTTCTGTGTTGCGGGCACTGGCCACCGCCCACCAGGCCTCTCGCAGTTCTCCGGCCAGTTGCAGGCGCAGGGCCTGCTGGCTTGCACGCACCTCTGCACGGGTGCTGGCCCCCAGTGCCATGTGGGCATCCCGCTGGCGCGGCAGCCAGAGCGGCGCATTGATCTCCAGCTCCCACTCCTGCCGGCCACGGTTGGCGCCCAGCTTGTCATGGAGCGTCGCCACGGAGGCCGACAAGGGACGGGGCGTCAGGCTTGCAGCCGCTTCGGCAAGTGCCTCGGCGGCTTCGGCACGCGGCGCAGCGGCCAGGGCGAGCGGATGGCGCGCCAACGCGCTCTCCAAAGCAGTGCCCAAGGTTTGTGCCCCCACTGGCAGAACCGCAAAGAGTCCTAAGACCAAGGCGCTCAAGGTTTTCATCGAAGGGTTTCCAGATTCGTTGTTCTTTGTGCCGCCAAAAGGTGCGGTACACCTGCCAATAAGGCGGCTTTTAGAAGTAGCAGCGATGGTGCTCACCCCCGGCCTACGGCCAGATTTCAGCCACATTACAAATTTGTTATCTGGGGGTTTCACGGCGTCGCACCGGCACAATCGCCCCCATGAAACTGCTCATCGTCGAAGACGAACCCAAGACGGGTGATTACTTGCGCCAAGGTCTGACCGAAGCGGGTTTCTTGGCTGACCTGGCGCGTACGGGCACAGATGGTCTTCACCTGGCCATCACGGGTGACTACGATCTGCTCATTCTTGATGTCATGCTGCCCGGGCTCAATGGCTGGCAGTTGCTGGAAACCCTGCGCCGCAGTGACAACGCGCTGCCGGTGCTGTTTCTCACCGCGCGCGATCAGGTCGAAGACCGTGTCAAGGGGCTGGAACTCGGAGCCGATGACTACTTGGTCAAACCATTTGCGTTTTCCGAGTTTCTGGCGCGCGTGCGCACCTTGCTGCGGCGCGGCAAGAGCAGCCTTGAACCCACGGTGCTGCAGCTTGCCGACCTGGAGCTGGATTTGCTGCGCCGCCGGGTACAACGCGGTGGGCGACGGATTGATCTCACTGCCAAAGAGTTCGCGCTGCTCGAACTCTTGCTGCGCCGCCAGGGTGAAGTGCTGCCGCGCTCGCTGATTGCCTCGCAGGTCTGGGATATCAACTTTGACAGCGACTCCAACGTGATCGAAGTGGCCATCCGCCGCCTGCGGGCGAAGATGGATGATGACTTTGAGCCCAAGCTGCTGCGCACGATTCGCGGCATGGGGTATGTGCTGGAGGTGTCCGCCTGATGCGTTCTCGCCTGACGTTGACGGCCCGGCTGACGTTGCTGTTTACCATCGGTTCGGCCGCTGTCTTGCTTGCCTTTGGCTGGCTGGTCATGGCGACCATTGCGTCACATTTTGACGAACTCGATCGCGATGAACTCTCAGGCAAGCTGGACTATGCCGCGCAGCTGGTCGCGACCATGAAGCGCCCGCTGACCCAGGAGGTCGTGGCAAAGGAGCTGGCTGCCACTTTTGCCGGGCACCATGAGCTGGCGATGCAAGTTCGCGGCCCGAGCGGAGCGGTCTGGTTTGCTTCGCCGGGTGCGCAATTTCCAGCGATTTTGACCGCCGCCTCGGGGCTTTCCAGTTGGCGTGCGGACGGGGAGACATTGCATGGTTTGGCCAAGACGTTGCCAGTGGACGCGGCAGGCGATGGCGCACTCACACTGGTGTTGGCGTTGGATACAGCCCACCACGAACGATTTTTGCGTAGTTTTCGCTGGACGCTTTGGATTTTCGTGGCGTGTGCCGTCTTGCTCATGGGCGTGCTTGGTTGGGTTTCGGCACGGCGCGGTCTGGCGCCACTGCGCGCCATGCGCGAGCGGGCGGCCACGGTGACGGCCCATAGTTTGGACCGCCGGCTTTCTGTGCAGGCCGTGCCGCCAGAGTTGGCCGAACTGGCCACCACGCTCAATGAAATGCTGGAACGCCTGGAAGATGCGTTCCAGCGGCTCTCCGATTTTTCATCAGACCTGGCCCATGAATTGCGCACCCCGGTCAGCAACTTGATGATGCAGACGCAGGTGGCGCTCACCCTTCCACGAGACGCTGACGGGTACCGTGCCATTCTCGAATCCAACGCAGAGGAATATGAACGCCTGGGCCGCATGATTTCCGACATACTGTTTCTGGCAAAAGCCGAGAACGGACTCGTCCTGGTGCACGAAGAGGTCGTTGATTTGGCGCACGAGGTACGCCAGTTATTCGACTTTTATGAAGTGCTAGCTGAGGAAAAATGCATCACCCTGCAACTGCAAGGCGAGGGTGCGCTGCGCGGCGACCGGCTGATGCTGCGCCGCGCTTTGGGCAACCTGTTGTCGAACGCGTTACGCCACACACCGGAGGGTGGCTCCATTCAGGTAGAAATTGGCCAAGACGAGGCACGCTTGCATATACAAGTGCGAAACACGGGTGCGCCTATTGCGGCGGCCCACCTGCCACGGCTTTTTGAACGCTTCTACCGCGCCGATGCGGCGCGCCAGCACGACGCAGGCGAAGGCACCGGCTTGGGACTCTCTATCACCCGAGCCATTGTGCGCGCCCATGGGGGTGACATCTCAGCGGCGTCGAACAATGGACTGACTACCTTCTCGATCTATTTCCCCAGACCCAGTGATTAACATCAGAAAAGTGGTGACGCATCAGCGCTTATGGCGCGAAATTTAGGTGCGCAGCCGGCGTTAGGGATAAAACACTCACGCCTGCGCTACGTTCGGTGGCAGGTTGCGTTTGGTGTGAGGGCGGTGGAGACGGCTTTGCGTGTCGGCGCCGTCGGGCAGACTTTGCGCTTGCTGCAGTTGGATGTGCGCCACCATGCCGCCAGAACTGGAGTTGGCCAAGGCAAAAATGCCGCCCATGCGCTGAATGGTCTTGTCCACAATCGACAAGCCTAATCCGGCGCCCGCTGCAGCGGTGCGCGCCGCGTCGCCGCGAAAGAACGGTTTGGTCAGGCTGGACAGCTGCTCTGGTGGTACCCCAGCGCCGTGGTCGCGCACTTTGATCAGCACCCATTTTTCCCGCTCCTTGGCACTGATGTCGACCCGCGCCACGCCGCTGCCGGGTGTCTTGCCGTAGCGGCGTGCGTTCTCCAGCAGGTTCGATAGGATGCGTGCCAGTTCGACTTCGTCGGCCAACACATACAGGTCTTCGGGCACTGCCATGGAGATCTGCAGCTCGCGGTGGTCTTGTACGGCATAGACGCAGGACGACAGCACGCTGTGCAGATTGACGGGGATAAGGGTCACGTGGTCGGGGCGCGCGTAGTCGAGAAATTTGTCAATGGTGGCATCGAGCTGCACGATGTCGGCGACCATGTGCTCGCGTGCGTCTTCATCGGTCACGCTCATCTCGGTCTCCAGTCGCAACCGTGCCAGCGGGGTGCGCAGGTCGTGCGAGATGCCGGCGAGCATCACGGCACGGTCTTGTTCGAGCTTGGCGAGTTTTTGTGCCATGCGGTTAAAGCCGATGTTGACTTCGCGGATTTCGCTGGTGACGGCCTCTTCGTCCAGCCGGCTGGCAGCAAAGTCGCCATCGCGCACCCGGTTGGTGGCGAAAGACAGTTGCTTGAGCGGCCGGTTGATGAGGCGCGCAATGACGGCGGCGCCGGCCAGGGACAGGGCGGCGGCCGTCAGCAGCCAGATCAACCATGTTTGGCCGCTGACCGGACTGAAACGCGAGCGATCCATCAGCAGCCAGTTGGGGTCGCCATTGATGGTGAAGCCTACCCACAGACCGCTTTCGCCGTTGACGCTGGCGGCCACGATGGCATCCTGGCCCAGACGGCGCTTGAGCTCTTCGGTCATGCGCTGGCTGAGAGCGGAGTTGTCGAGCAGTTCAAAATGGTCCTTGGGCTCACGCGGCAGGATGCGCACGCCCTCTTGTTCGGCCATGGTTTTGATCAGTGAGACGCGCGCAATCGGGTCGGCATACAGCAGCGCCGCGCGGCTAAGGTTGACCAGAGAGGCGATCTGCTGCGCGGTGTAGAGCGTGCGCGGTTCGAATTCCAGGGCGCGCAAGGTTTGCAACCACGCCAAAATGCTGCCTGCAAGCAGCAGCCCCAGTAGAAAGAAGGTACGCCAGAACAGGTTCAGCCCCACGCGCACGCGATGGTCGCGCGGGTGCAGACGCCGCTCCAGGGGGGCAGGACTGGTGCCTTCGTTGTCGATGTAGGGGCGATTGCTCATAAAGAGGAAGGTGCTGCAAAGGAATGAGATAGCACAGACGTGCCATCTTGCATCCGGGAGGGGGTGTAAACGCGTTGTTTCAGCCCGCGCCGTCCGGTACAAACACGTAGCCCACTCCCCAGACGGTCTGGATGTAGCGTGGTGCGGCAGCGTCTTCTTCAATCAGTTTGCGCAGACGCGAGACTTGGACGTCCAGGCTGCGGTCAAAGGGCTCAAACTCACGTCCGCGTGCCAGCAGGGCCAGCTTTTCACGCGACAGCGGCTGGCGCGGGTGGCGCACCAAGGCTTTGAGCATGGCAAATTCACCGGTGGTGAGGGGCAGTTCTTCGCCGCTTTTTTGCAAGGCACGCGTGCCCAAGTCAAAGTTGAAGGGGCCAAAGGAGACGACTTCGTTGTCGCTGGAGGGAGCGCCGGGCGCTTCGTGGGCCGGGCGACGGCGCAGCACGGCGTGGATGCGGGCCAGCAGCTCGCGTGGATTGAAGGGCTTGCCCAGGTAGTCGTCAGCACCTACCTCCAGCCCGACGATGCGGTCCACGTCTTCGCCTTTGGCCGTGAGCATGATGATCGGCGTGCGGTCGTTGGCCGAGCGCAGGCGCCGACAGATCGACAAGCCGTCTTCACCCGGCATCATCAGGTCGAGCACGATCAGATCCACAGTGTCGCGCAGCAAAATCCGGTTCAATGCCTTGCCGTCTTCAGCGACCATGACTTCAAAGCCTTCTTGCGTCAGGTAGCGGCGCAGCAGATCGCGAATGCGTGCATCGTCGTCTACGACCAAAATTTTGTCAGTGCGATTGCTGGTGGTTGCCATATTTATCCCTTGGGCTAATTTGTAACATTGGCCATTGTTACCAGTTTGACACGCAAGTGGTTTTATTTTTTGTGTTAGTTGACTGTCAGTTACATATCTTGCGTTGTCTGTACAAGCCTTTTCGTGCTCTCCACCGAAGGCGATAGTTTCTTACATCTGAACACTGGATTGCACGGTATGGTGTCTCGCTGTATCCATCCATCACTTGGGTTTAAAAATGAAAAATACTATTAAATTAATAGCTGCTAGCGCAATGCTGGTAGGGGTTAGTGCCGTTTTTGCTCAAAATATGCCACTGGCTGAGCCACACAATGTGGTGCAGTTGACAGCGACAGGCGCCGTCGATGTGCAGCAGGATTTGCTGGTGCTGACGCTGAGCACCGTGCGCGATGGCAAAGATGCGGCCGTGGTGCAGTCGCAATTGCGCCAAGCGCTGGATGCCGCCGTGCTGGAGGCGCGCCGCAACGCCGAGCCGGGGCAGATGGAGGTGCGTACCGGCAATTTCAGTCTGTACCCACGCTACAGCCAGAACAGCCAGATCACTGGCTGGCAGGGCAACACGGAACTGGTGCTGGAAGGGCGCGACTTTGCCCGTATCACCAACACAGCGGCGCGCATTTCGACCATGACCATTGGCCAAGTGGCTTTTTCATTGAGCCCGCAGCAACGCAGCAAGATCGAGCGTGAAGCGCAAACCCTGGCGATTGAGAATTTCAAAACCCAGGCCGCCGATCTGACGCGCGCTTTTGGTTTTGCCGGCTTCACCCTGCGCGAGGTCTCGGTCAACAGCAACAGCTATGCACCCGGTCCACGCCCGCGCATGATGGCCATGGAAGCCAAGTCAGCCATGGCCGATGCGCCGATTGCCGTGGAGGCCGGCAAGAGCACCGTGACGGTCAATGTGTCTGGCTCGGTGCAGATGCGCTGATGCAGAAGAAAGGCGCGTCAAGCGCCTACTTTGAGTAAAAATGGCTGTTGGCGCTTACGGGATAAGCGCTCGCAGCTATTAAAAAAGAAGCGTTTTGTTTTACTGCGCTGCCCAGCCACCGTCCATGTTCCAGGCCACACCGCGCACATTGTTGGCGCCGGGTGAGCAAAAGAACACTGCCAAATCGCCCAGTTCCTCGGGTGTGGTGAATTGCATCGAAGGTTCTTTTTCGCCCAGCAGCAGTTTTTTGGCGTCTTCGTTGGAGATGCCATGCTCTGCCGCCTTGGCGTCCACCTGTTTTTGCACCAGGGGGGTCAGTACCCAGCCGGGGCAAATGGCGTTGCAGGTGATGCCAGTGGTGGCATTTTCCAGCGCGGTGACCTTGGTCAGGCCGACAATGCCGTGTTTAGCGGCGACATACGCCGATTTTTGTGCCGAACCTACCAGACCATGCACCGAAGCGAGATTGATGATGCGGCCCCACTGCGCCGCCTGCATGGCAGGCAGCGCCAAGCGTGTGGTGTGAAACGCGCTGCTCAGATTGATGGCGATGATGGCGTCCCAACGCTCGACCGGGAAGTCTTCGACGCGCGCCACATGCTGGATGCCGGCGTTATTGACCAAAATATCCACTTTGCCAAATTTCGCCGTGCTGTACGCGAACATGTCGGCAATATCGGCCGCACGCGACATATCAGCGCCGTGGTAACCCACGACCGCGCCGTTGCCTTGCATAGCGGCCAGCACTTCAGCGCGTGGTCCTTCAACGTCGCCAAAGCCATTAAGAACAATATTGGCGCCCTGGCGCGCCAGGGCTTTTGAAATACCCAGACCAATGCCGCTGGTCGAACCGGTGATGAGGGCAGTTTTGCCTTTAAGCATGAAAGATCTCCGAATGAATTACGATGCCATGAAACAATTATCGAGCCATGTTCTGGAGCCTATCCCCATGATTGAACCTAGGCTGAAAGACGTATTCTGCCCCGGCTTTGCCGCCGCGCCCGCACCCGTCGCCGCGCCCGCATCGGGGCACCGCATGGCTTACTGGGAATGGAACGCCACCGGCCACCCGCAGCATCCCCATGTGGTGCTGTGCGTGCACGGACTGACACGCCAGGGACGCGATTTCGACACCTTGGCACGTGTGCTCAGCCGCCACGCGCGCGTGATTTGCCCCGATGTCGCCGGGCGTGGTCACAGCGACTGGCTGGCCGACCCGCAGGGCTACCAAGTGCCGTATTACGCCGCCGACATGCTGGCGCTGCTGACCGATGTCCACGCCAGTGCTCCGATCGAGACGCTGGACTGGGTCGGCACCAGTATGGGCGGCCTGATTGGCATGGCTTTGCTCGGGCAGCCCGATCTGCCGCTGCCCGTGCCGGTGCGCCGTCTGGTACTCAACGATGTCGGGCCGACCCTGGAGTGGCCGGCCTTGCAGCGCATTGGCCAGTATCTCGGCCAGCCGGTGCGCTTTGAGACGGTGCAGCAAGCGGCTGACGCCCTGTGGGCGCTGTCCAGCAGCTTTGGCCCGCACACACCCGAGCAGTGGCTGGAACTGTCGCGCCCGATGGTGCGCGCGCTGCCGGACGGCGGCTGGACGCTGCATTACGACCCGGCCATTGCCGAGGCGTTCAAGGCGCTGACGCCCGAGGGCGCGCTGGCGGGACAGGAGCAACTGTGGCAGCTGTATGACCAGATCACGGCGCGCACCCTGGTACTGCGTGGCGCACAGTCCGACTTGTTGTCGGCGGCCACCGCGCAGACCTTGGCGCAGCGCGGCCCGCACGCGCAAGTGGTGGAAGTGGCAGGCGTCGGCCATGCCCCAACGCTGATGGCACCCGATCAGGTGGCGCTGGTCACTGATTTTTTATTGGATGCGCCGAGCAAAGGTATTGCATGAAAGTGGACCCTATTGCAGCGACCGCAGTGCACAGCCTGGACGCCGTGCCCAGCGTGCTGGCGGCCACTGCGCACGCACTGCCCGAGCAGGCGAACACGGTGACGCGTGCGCGGGCCTTTGCCAAGCCGCTGATTGCCGATGAGGTGCTGGCCACGGGCGAAAATGCCCTGGCCCACGCAGAGGGTGTGGCTGCCATGCTCAAGGCGATTGGCAGTTCGGAGGCCCTGCAGGCGGCCAGCTATCTGATCCATGCCAGCATCCATCTGAACAAGCCGCAGGAGGTGATTGGCAAGGCCTTTGGCCCCGAATTTGCCACGCTGGCCATAGAGACCACCAAGCTGATGCGCGTGCAGCAGCAGGCACGAGAAATGCAGCCGTCGGCCCAGCTGGTGGACGATTCGGCAGTGCAGACAGAAAACGTGCGCAAGATGCTGCTGGCGTTTTCGCGCGATCTGCGCGTGGTCATGCTGCGCTTGGCGTCGCGCCTGCAGACACTGCGTTTTTATGCAGCCAGCAAACGCCTGGTATCGCCCAGCATGGCGCGCGAAGCCTTGCAGGTGTTTGCCCCGCTGGCCAGCCGCCTGGGTATTTGGCAGTTCAAATGGGAACTAGAAGACTTGGCGTTTCGCTTTCTGGAGCCAGAAACCTACCGCGAAATAGCGCACCTGCTGGATGAAAAACGTGTCGAGCGCGAGGCCTATATGGCGCAGTTGAGTAGCCGTGTCGAGTCTGAATTGCGTGCGCGCAGCATCAGTGCCAGCGTGCAGGGGCGCCCCAAACACATCTACAGCATCGTCAAAAAGATGCGCGGCAAGTCGCTGCACTTCGATCAGGTGTTTGACATCCATGCCTTGCGCGTGGTGGTGCCCAGCGTCAAGGACTGTTATGCCTCACTGAGCTGGGTGCACCAGCAATACCAGCCCATCGTCGAGGAATTTGACGACTACATCGCCAAGCCCAAGCCCAATGGCTACCAGTCCCTGCACACGGTGGTGCGCGATCAGACCGGCAAAGCGATAGAAATCCAAATTCGTACCCAGGCCATGCACGACCATGCCGAAAATGGCGTGGCCGCCCACTGGGCTTACAAGGAGGCCGGCACCAAGGGCTATGCCGGTGTGTCGGTCACGGGCGATTACGACGCAAAAATCGCCGTCTTGCGCCAGCTACTGGCCTGGGAGCGCGACATGTCGGGCGCGGCGCCGCCGCAAAGCGGGCTGTTTGATGACCGCATCTATGTGCTCACGCCCGATGCTGCCATCGTTGAGTTGCCCCAGGGTGCCACGCCGGTGGACTTCGCCTATGCCGTGCATACCAGCCTGGGCCATCGCTGCCGGGGTGCGCGCATCGATGGCACCATGGTGCCGCTCAATACACCGCTAAAAAACGGCCAGACCGTCGAGGTCACGGTGGTCAAAGAGGGCGGTCCGTCGCGCGACTGGCTCAATACCGAGCTGGGCTACCTCAACAGCCACCGCGGTCGTGCCAAGGCGCGCGCCTGGTTCAACGCGCTGGCACAGCACGAAACCATTGCCCGTGGCCGTGAAGCGGTCGAAAAACTGCTGCAGCGCGAAGGCAAAACGGCAATGCGCCTGGAGGACTTGGCTGCGCAGCTGGGCTTCAAGTCGGCTGATGCCTTGTTTGAGGCAGTGGGCAAGGATGATTTTTCTTTGCGCAATATCGAAACCTTGCTGCGTCCGCCTGAGCCGGTGCTGCAGGCCGACGATTATCTGTTGCTGAAAAAAGCCCGCAACACCGAAAAAACGCCCAAAGGCGGTGTGCTGGTGGTCGGTATCGATTCGCTGATGACGCAACTGGCCAAGTGCTGTAAGCCCGCGCCGCCCGACACGATTGGCGGCTTTGTCACGCGTGGCAAAGGCGTGAGCGTGCACCGCACCGACTGCAGCAACTTCCGCGAACTGGCGGCGCGCACCCCTGAGCGCTTGATCGATGTGGAGTGGGGCACGCCCAAGTCCACCACTGGCGCTGCGGTGTATCCGGTGGACGTGGCCGTCGAGGCCTCCGATCGCCAGGGTTTGCTGCGCGATATTTCTGAAGTGTTTGCCAAAGAAAAAATGAACGTGATTGGCGTGCAGACACAATCCGTCAAGGGCACGGCGTGGATGACTTTCACGGTGGAAGTGATCAGTTCGGCCAAGCTCAATAAGGTGCTGGGCATCGTGGCAACGGTCAAGGGCGTGCGCTGGGCACGGCGGCGTTGAAAGAGTGATGCAGACAATTTTGCAGATTTTCTCTCGGTTGTTCAAAAGCGCCATTTTTTACTGCTAAACTTGCGTTCTCGAACAAACACAGGCGCGTAGCTCAGCTGGTTAGAGCACCACCTTGACATGGTGGGGGTCGTTGGTTCGAGTCCAATCGCGCCTACCAGGATTTCTCTTTTGACGACAACCAGAGTCAAAAATACGAGAAACCTGTACTGAATCTTCTGGATTCAAAAATTAAAAAACCGCTCATCATTGAGCGGTTTTTTTTTGTCCTGCACATTGCCCATGGTCCGGTGCAAATGTGCCGCGAGGGTTATCACGCGGCGCGCGGTGCAGTGTGCGTCCTAAAATCTGCTGCAATGCAATATATGGGGCCTGCGAGCCCGAGAAAGTCCGTCGTGCCAGACAAGAAAACACTCCCTGCTGCCAAGCTGCTGCAGCGCATCATCAAGAAGTACCCCAATCGCCGTCTGTACGACACCGAGACTTCTACCTACATCACGCTGGCCGAAGTCAAGCAGCTGGTCATGGCCAGCCAGAGCCTGGTGGTGCGCGATGCCAAGACCGGCGAAGACATCACGCGCAGCATTTTTCTGCAGATCATTCTGGAAGAAGAAGCCGGCGGCGCGCCGATGTTCACCGAGGCGGTGCTGGCCAACATCATTCGTTTTTACGGCCACACCATGCAGGGCTTCATGGGCAGTTACTTGGAAAAGAATGTGCAGGTCTTTTCTGACATGCAGGCCAAGATGACCGAGCAATCACAAAACATCACACCCGAGGTGTGGGCCAAATTCATGAGTGTGCAGTCGCCCATGGTGCAGGGGCTGATGGGCAATTACGCCGAGCAGTCGCGCACCCTGTTCACGCAGATGCAAGAACAAGTGAACAAGCAGGCCGAGCAGATGCTGGGCGTGATGGGCCTGAAGCGCTGAGCGGGGACAGGCGCTGGCGCTGACCTTGCCCGCCGTGTTGTCGCCCAATGCTGGGACAATACGCGCATGATTGACGCCCCCACCACCCCCACATCCAACAAAATCCCCAAAATCGGCTTTGTCAGCCTGGGCTGCCCCAAGAACCTGACCGACTCCGAACTGATCCTCACGCAACTCAGCGCCGAGGGCTACCAAACCGCCAAAACCTTTGACGGTGCCGACCTGGTCATCGTCAACACCTGCGGCTTTATTGACGATGCGGTCAAGGAAAGCCTCGACACCATTGCTGAAGCGCTGGCCGAAAACGGCAAAGTCATCGTTACTGGTTGCCTGGGTGCGCGCACCGGCACCGATGGCGGCAACTTGGTGCAGCAAATGCACCCCAGCGTGCTCACGGTGACAGGCCCGCAGGCGACGCAAGAAGTGATGGATGCCGTCCACCGCAACCTGCCCAAGCCGCACGACCCGTTTGTCGATCTGGTGCCGGGCGCGTTTGGCGTCGCCGGCATCAAGCTGACACCGCGCCATTACGCCTACCTCAAAATCAGCGAAGGCTGCAACCACCGCTGCACCTTTTGCATCATCCCGTCGATGCGCGGCGATCTGGTGTCGCGCCCGATTGGTGACGTGTTGTCGGAGGCTAAGGCGCTGTTCGCTGGCGGCGTGAAAGAGCTGCTGGTGATCAGCCAAGACACCTCGGCTTACGGCGTGGATGTGAAATACCGCATGGGCTTTTGGGATGGCAAGCCGGTCAAAACGCGCCTGCTGGAGCTGGTGCAAACGCTGGGCGAGCTGGCCAAACAACATGGCGCTTGGGTGCGCCTGCACTACGTTTACCCGTACCCGAGCGTGGACGAGATCATTCCGCTGATGGCGCAGGGCTTGATCCTGCCGTACCTGGACGTGCCGTTCCAGCACAGCCACCCGGATGTCCTGAAGCGCATGAAGCGCCCGGCCAGCGGTGAAAAAAATCTGGAGCGTATCCAGCGCTGGCGCGAAGCCTGCCCCGATATCGTCATCCGCAGCACCTTTATTGCCGGCTTTCCGGGCGAGACCGAAGAAGAATTTCAGCACCTGCTCGACTTTTTGCGCGAGGCTGAAATCGACCGGGCTGGTTGCTTTGCCTACAGCGACGTCAACGGCGCTGCCGCCAACGATCTGCCGGGCATGTTGCCGTTGGCGGAACGCGAAGAGCGCCGCGCGCGCTTTATGGCGGTGGCCGAAGAAGTGTCGATTGCCAAGCTGCAGCGCCGTGTCGGCTCCACCATGCAGGTGCTGGTCGATTCAGCCCCGGGCCTGGGCCGCAAGGGCGGCGTTGGTCGCAGCTATGCCGACGCGCCGGAGATCGACGGCACCGTGCAACTGTTGCCGCCTGAGAAAATCAGCAAGACCCTGAAGACCGGCGAGTTCACCAAGGCGCGCATCGTTGCCGTGCGCGGGCATGATCTGGTGGCGCAGCCCTTTTAAGTTACTTAAAATGATAGCTGCTACCGCACGTAGCTAAAGGGCTAGAGGCTTATTGGGCTTGTAAAAAGGCTTCAATTAGTGCTGCCACGGCCTGCGGTTGGTCGTGGTGCACCATGTGGCCGGCGTTCTCTACGACAGCGATGCGGCAGTCGGGTACGGCTTGGAGGCGCTCATAGTGCTCGGCCATCGAGTATTCCTCTTTCCACCATTGGGCGATGCTGTCTTCGTTGGTGTGTACCGACAGCGTCGGCGCGCTGATGGCGCCATACAGCGCCAGCGTTTCATCGACGCGAAACAGCTGCGAGCCGACGATTTTGTGCGCCGCATCGCCCAAAATTGTCCACTGGCCCTGCGCGTTCGGGCTGGCCCAGTGCTGTGCCAGCCACAGCGCCTTGTCCCGCGACAGGCGCGGGTTGGTTTTCATCAGGCGCTGGGCGACGCCGGCGGCGCTGTCGTACGGCTTCAGCACGATCTCGCCGCGCTCCAGTTTTTTCAGCTCATCCATCCACTGCGCATAGCGCGCTGGTGCGTCCTCGGGCTGTGTGGCGGGCAGGCCAAAACCTTCTAAGTTGATCAGGCGGCGCACCCGCTCTGGGCGCGCGCCAGCGTACATCATGGCGATGTTGCCGCCCATGCTGTGACCGACCAGATCGACCTGCTGGTTCGGCGCGTAGTGGTCGAGCAATTGGTCGAGGTCGGCCAGGTAGTCGGCAAAAATGTAGTGGTCGGTGGGCGTGAGCGATTGTGTGCGGCCAAAACCGCGCCAGTCGGGCGCCCATATTGGGCGACCGGCGACAAAGGCGTCAGAGAACGCATCGACGATGAATTGGAAGGACGCACCGACGTCCATCCAGCCGTGCAGTAATACCAGCGGCATGGTGTCTGAATGGGTTTCAGCATCGCCCCAGTGGCTGACGTGGTATTTGAGGTTGCGCAGGGGCCAGTATTCGCTGCGGAGAGGGCGGGTGGTTTGGTACATGGGAGGCGATTATTCCGAAACGCGGGCGCACACGCTGCACAGCGCTGCACAGCCACGTAAACTGGTGCATTTTGTTGTCGGAGCGCGTATGAAAACCCTTCCCCTTGGCCAGAGTAATCTGCAGGTCACGCCGATTTGTCTAGGCACCATGACCTTTGGCGAGCAGGTGAACGAGGACGCTGCCCACGCCATCCTGTCGCACGCGCTGGCGCGTGGCGTCAACTTTATCGACACGGCCGAGATGTACGCCGTGCCAGCGCGGGCCGAGACCTGTGGCGCCACCGAAGCCATCCTTGGTCGTTGGTTTGCCAAAAACCCCGGTACGCGCCAGAAAGTGGTGCTGGCCAGCAAGGTGGCCGGCCCCTCGCGCGGCATGCCGTGGCTGCGCAGCCATGCCGGTCTCCGTGCTGCTGACATCGTGGCCTCGTGCGAGGGCAGCTTGCGCCGTTTGCAAACCGATGTCATCGATCTGTACCAGATCCACTGGCCCGAGCGCCATGTGCCGGCCTTTGGCATCAAACACTACGACCCGACCAAAGAAACGTCGCAGACCTCGCTGCACGCGCAACTGGAGGCGCTGGCGCAGCTGGTGCAAGCCGGCAAGGTGCGCCATATCGGCCTGTCCAATGAAACCCCGTATGGCGTGCATGAGTTTGTCCGCTTGGCCGAGCAATATGGCCTGCCGCGCGTGGTGTCGGTGCAAAACCCGTATGGCCTGATCAACCGCAGTTTTGAAAACGCCCTGGATGAAAGCTGCCACCGCCTGGGCGTGTCGCTGCTGGCGTATTCGCCGCTGGGTTTTGGGTTGCTGACGGGCAAGTACGACGCCAGTGGTATCGATGGGCCGGATGCGCCGCAAGGCGCGCGCATTGCCAGCTACGCCTCGGTGCGCCAGCAGCGCTGGGGCCGGCCCGAAGCGCTGGCCGCAGCGCGCCGCTACAACCAACTGGCGCGTGACCATGGCCTGACGCCGGTGCAGCTGGCGCTGGCGTTTTGCTACACCAAGTGGCAGGTAGCCAGCACCATCATCGGCGTCACGTCGCTGGCGCAGCTGGACGAAAACCTGGACGCTTGGGACTGCACGCTGGCGCCCGAGTTGCTGGCGGCGATTGATGCGCTGCACTGGGAGCTGGGCAATCCGGCGCTGTAAACTGGTAATTTATAGTCAAATCAGCCTGTAGCCCTTTAGATACATGCGCTAGCAGCTATTATTTTTGATGTTTTAAACTGAGAGTTGGCCTTTATTGCTATGGCGAAAAAAGACAGTAAATCAGCCCATGTCAGCGAAACGCCGGCCACGCAGCTGCTCAAGGCGCATGGCGTTTCCTTCACCAGCCACCCGTACGAGTACCTGGAGCACGGCGGCGCCCAGCACAGCGCGCAGGTGCTGGGGCTGGACCCGTTCAGCGTGGTCAAAACGCTGGTGATGCAAGACCAAGACGCGCGGCCGCTGCTGGTGCTGATGCACGGCAACCGCACGGTATCGACCAAAAATCTGGCGCGCCAGATCGGTGCCAAGTCGGTGCAGCCGTGCACGCCCGAGGTGGCCAACCGGCACAGCGGTTATCTGATCGGCGGCACCTCGCCGTTTGGCACGCGCCGCGCCATGCCGGTGTATATCGAAGACACCATCCTGGCGCTCGAGCGCATCGCCATCAATGGCGGGCGGCGTGGGTTTTTGGTGCAGCTGGACCCGCAGGTGTGCGTGCAGCTGCTTGGGGCCATACCGGTGCAGTGCGCGCTGGCGGATTAAGGACATGCTGCAAAGCCCGCCTCACCCGCTGGTCGCGTTCAACGCACCAATGGCTGCTTGTCAATGAAGTGAACGCACTGTTGCTGCAACTTCTCCGATTGCTGAGGCTGTGCCTGCTGGCGGGTTTGGTCACGGCTGCCAGCGCGGGGGAGGCCGATCACATTATCAGCCGGGATTTTCTGCCAGACCCAGGTGGCCATTTGGCCATTGAGCAAGCCAGCATGGCCCGCTTCCAACCTGTCGGCCCCATCCTGTCCCAAGGCTATACCGATGCCGCCTATTGGCTGCGTCTGGTGGTGCGACCGCGTGAGGATGGCGGCAAGCTGGTGCTGCGGATTCGCCCCACTTTTCTGGATGAAGTCACCCTGTATGAGGCTGATCCGGCCCCATCGGGGGGTTGGCAAAGCCGTGTCACCGGCGACCGTGCGCCTTTTCTGGCGCGCGAACTGGCGTCAGTCACTTTGGGTTTCGAGGTGCAGCCGGTGCAGCCGCACAGCGTTTATTACCTGCGCCTGAAGACCACCAGTTCCTCCATCCTGAATGTGGAAGCGCTTGAACCGACCCAGGCATGGCTCAGGGACAGTCGCCTGAGCCTGTTTCAGGCGCTCTATCTGGGCGTCATGATGTGGCTGCTGTTCTGGGCCATCAGCGACTATGTGGCCAGCCGGCAGCGCGTGATGGGCTGGTTCAGCCTGCGCCAGGGCGGCTTTATCTTTTTTCACTTGGCGACCATGGGCAGTCTGGCGCCACTGGTGCCAGCCGACACGACAGGCCTGGTGGATCAACTGACCAGTTTCAGCGTGTGCATGATCAGTTTGGTCGAGGCCATGTTCCATCGCGTCCTGCTGGCTTCCTTTGCACCACCGCGCCTGATCATGCGCGGGCTGGATGCCCTGATTGTGGTCTTATGCGCCGCACTGGGGCTGCTGGCCAGCGGCTACACCGGCCTGGCGCTGCAAATCAACGCCTGGGTCGTTTTGCTGGTCGTGCCACTGTTCGTTGTCCTGGCTTTGAGTGCGCGCCACGAGGCACCACCCGGGCGCCGTATCCTGCGCGTGATTTACACCTTGCAGGCTGCCATGCTGCTGGTCGGTCAGCTGCCATTGCTGGGCTGGGTCGATGCCACCGAATGGAGTCTCAATGCCACGCGGGCCTATGGCTTTATCGTTGCCGTGTTGATGTTCGCGCTGCTGCACCGGCGCTCACGCCAGTTGCAGCGCGAAGGAATGCAGGCGGTACTGAACTTGGCGGTGACGCAACAGCAGCTTCAAATGGCGCAAACGCAGCGTGAAACACAACACCGTTTCATGGCGATGCTCAGCCACGAACTCAAGACACCCATGTCGGTCATTCGCATGGCGTTGGGAATGAGCGAGATCAATGCCAGCATCAAGCACCACGCCCAGCAGTCCGTGGCGGATATGGACGCCGTGGTCGAACGCTGTTTGCAAGTCGATCAACTGGAGCAACACCTGTTCGCGCTGCGGCGAACGCCTTGCCGCATGGGTTCATTGCTCGCAGAACTGTGCGCCGCCAGCGCTGCACCCCAGCGGATCGTTATTGCGGTGCAGGAACTTCCTGCCGTCAACACCGACCCTCAGCTGCTGCACATTGCCTTGAACAACCTGATCGACAACGCACTCAAATACGCCGCGTTGCATAGTCCGATCCATATGGGCGCAGTCCGATCTGAACAGCAGGGGCAGTGCGGCGTTCTTGTCAGCATCGCCAATACCCCTGGCAGCGCCGGCATGCCCGACCCGCTACAAGTGTTCGAAAAATATTACCGCAGTCCCGACGCCTATGCCAAGACCGGCTCCGGTCTGGGCCTGTACCTGGTGCGCGGCATGGCCGAGCAGCTTGGCGGTTGGGTTTGCTACACACCCTCTCACAACGAAGTGCGATTTGAGCTATGGCTACCTTGTTGAACATTGTGGTGGTGGAAGACCATGACGCCCTGCGCGAAGTCACCGTTCATGCGCTGGCCAGCTTAGGCCATGCCGTGGTGGGTATTGACTGCGCGGAAAGATTTGATGACAGCATTGGCGCGCGCCCGGTAGACCTGCTGGTGATTGATCTCAATTTGCCGGGTGAGGACGGCATCAGTCTGGCCCGGCGTATTCGCGCTGCGCAGCCACAGGTGGGCATCATCATGGTGACTGCACGCGGCCAGATCAATGACAAGGTCATGGGCTACGAAAACGGTGCCGATCTCTACTTGACCAAGCCCACGTCACTGGAAGAACTCGGCGCTGCCGTGCAGGCCTTGGCCCGGCGCCTCAAGCGCCAGCATCAGCAGCTGCCTGATTGCTGGCTGAACCTCGTCTCTTTTGTCCTGCAAGGCCCCCAGGGCAGCGTTAACCTGACCGCCTATGAAGCCGCCATGCTCAGCGGTTTTACCCGCGCCCCCGGTGGACGTCTCGAATCGTGGCAACTGCTTGAAATGGCCGGCAAACAAGGGGCAAATGCCAGCAAAAGCACCCTGGAGGTTCAGATCGTGCGCCTACGCAGAAAACTGGTGCAAGTGGCTTGTTGTGAACACCCTCTCAAGGCCATTCGCGGCTGGGGCTATCAACTTTGCCTGACGGTGGCGATCAGCTGAACTGGCCAAGCAGCGGGCCGTTAGGCTTTGGTAGGGTTTCTTTTTCTTACATCGGTAACGTGCTAGTGAATTTCAATCCGTCACCACAAGCACTGCAGACCATGACAAATCCCACCATCACTTTCCCGATCAATCTCTCGTTTGCCGCCAAGGCCAATTACGCCACGGACGCCGGCCCGCGTTCCATCACCAGCGCCGATGTGAATGGCGACGGCAAGGCCGACTTGATCGTTGTAAACGGCGTCAGCGACACGGTGTCGGTGCTGATAAACAATGGCACGGGCACGTTTGCCGCCAAGACCGATTACGCTACGGGCTCCGTCCCTTCTTCCGTCACCAGCGCCGATGTGAATGGTGACAGCAAGGCCGACCTGATCGTGGCAAACTACGGCAGCAGTAAGGTATCGGTGCTGACAGGCAGCGGCGACGGGACGTTTACCGGCAAGACCGATTACGCTACGGGCCTCTACCCTTATTCCGTCACCAGCGCCGATGTGAATGGCGACAGCAAGGCCGACCTGATCGTTGCAAACTACTACGGCGACACCGTGTCGGTGCTGAAAGGTAACGGCGATGGCACGTTTGCCGCCAAGACCGATTACGCCACGGGCACCGAGCCTCATTCCGTCACCAGTGTCGATGTGAATGGCGACGGCAAAGCCGACCTGATTGTTGCAAACGGCGTCAGCAACACGGTGTCGGTGCTGATAAACAATGGCACGGGCACGTTTGCCACCAAGACCGATTACGCCACGGGCAACGCCCCTTATTCTGTCACTAGTGGCGATGTGAATGGCGACGGCAAAGCCGATCTGATCGTTGCAAACTCCAGCAGCAACACCGTGTCGGTGCTGATAAACAATGGCACGGGCACATTTGCTGCCAAGACCGATTACGCCACGGGCAAAAGCCCTTATTCCGTCACCAGCGCCGATGTGAATGGTGACAGCAAGGCGGATCTGATCGTTGCAAACTACGGCAGCAACACGTTGTCGGTGCTGATGAATACCAGCGGCCCCATCGCCACCGCCTTCACCGAACAAACCGCCATTGCAGCCAGCAGCAGCATTCTTATCAGTGACGCAGATGGCGACGCGGACTGGGAGGGCGGCAGCCTGAAGGTGCAAATCACCGCCAACAACGAAGCCGCCGACAGCCTGCGCCTGCCCACCGCCAATCCCGGCGGTAGCGCTATCTGGCTCGACACCAGCGACAACAAGGTTATGGCCGGCACCACCCAGATTGGCGTCGCAGACACCGCCTTTGTGGACAACGGTGCAGTCTGGACTTTGACCTTTAACACCAGCGCCACCAATGCCTTGGTGCAGGCGAGCGCACAGGCGGTGCAATTCAACAACAGCAGCGACACGCCCGGCACCGGCGCACGCACGGTCACCTTCACCGCCACCGATAAAAATCTCGGCGCAGTCAGTGGGAACCAAATCATCACAGTGACTGCGGTCAACGATGCGCCCACCGGTCTGCCCACCTTCACCGGCACCGCCGCTCAAGGCCAAACTCTCACCGCTAGCACCAGCGGCATCAGCGACGTGGACAACGCGACGCCCACCAGTTTGGGCACCGTCAGTTATCAATGGCAGGTGTCTAGCAATGGTTTAAACAACTGGGTCAACATTGCCACCAGCGCCACCAGCAGTACCTTCGCCTTGACGGCGCTCGAAACCAGCAAGTATGTGCGGGTGAAGATCAGCTATATCGATGATGGCAGCACGATCGAGACGCTGTACAGCGCGGCATCAGCCCAGATCACCAACGGCCCCAGCGTCAGCAGCATCGTGCTCGCTAATGCGGCAGCGGCTGATACCAACGCCGCATCGGTCAGCTACACCGTCACCTTCAACGAATCGGTCACGGGCGTGGATGCCAGCGACTTTGCCTTGACGGCAGGTGGCACCGCTGCGGGTACCATCGCCAGCGTGACCGGCAGTGGCACTACTTACACCGTCACAGCCAACACCGTCAGCGGCGATGGCACGCTGCGTCTGGACTTAAACAGCTCAGACACCGGCATTGTGAACGGCAGTAGCGTGGCAATTACCTCGGGTTTCACCGCAGGCCAGAGTTACACAGTAGACCACACCGCGCCCACCATCACTATCGGATCAATAGCACTCAGCGCAGACACAGGAACGATTTCAAGCGACTTCATCACCAAAACGGCCAGCCAAACCATCACCGCCACCCTGAGTGGTGCACCCGCTGGCACCGACATCGTTTGGGGCTCGGTCGATGGCGGGACGAACTGGATCGACATCACCAACAAAGTCACCGGCACGGCTTTGAGCTGGGATGGAGTCACACTCACGGGCAGCAGCACCCTCCAACTCAAGGTGACGGATGCAGCAGGCAACGACGGCGCGGTGGCCAGCCAAGCCTACGCACTGGATACCACCGCGCCCATCCTCACCTCTTCCAGCCCCGCCGACGATGCCACTGGCGTGAGCATTGCCAACAATCTCACGCTGACCTTCTCAGAAGCCTTGGCCAGCAATTCAGGCGTGATTGAGTTGCACAAAAGCAGCGATGGCTCGTTGGTTGAGAGCTTCACCCTGAGCAGCAGCAATGTCGCTGGTGCCGTGGTCACGCTCAACCCTGCTGCCGATTTGGCTTACTCCACCGGCTACTACCTCAAGACAAGTGTGGTTGCGCCGAGCTTGCCAAACATCGCGTACGGCCAGAGCCCAAATCAAAATATCAAAGACTTGGCAGGTAACGCGTATGCAGGCATCAGTGACGCCATCACCCTGAACTTCACCACGGCAGCCCCTGAAACCCCAGGTGGCGGCGATGGCGGCGGCGATACCGGTGGCGGTAGCACTAGCGGCGGCGATGACCAAGACGGCGTCGATGCCAGCGTTGAAGACTCCGTTCCAGGCCTGCAGCCCACCAATGGCGGCACTGCTGTCGCCGGCGATGGCAATGGCGATGGCATCAAAGACAGCGACCAAGCCGCCGTCACCTCACTCACTTTCTTAAAAACCGACACCAGCGTCAGCAATCCCGGCAACGCCCCCAAGGTGTTCGTCACCCTGGTGGCCGACGCCAAAGACGGCCAGGTCAACGCTGGCAGCAAAGCCGTCATCACCTCCATTGCCCAAAAGGATGCCCCGGCCAATCTACCCGAAGGCGCCAAACTGCCCCTGGGGTTGTTTGACTTCACCGCCAAAGCCGCTGCCCCCGGCAGCACTGAGAACTTCAGCATCTTTATTGACGGCGACATCACCGTCAACGGCTACTGGAAGGAAGTGCATAGCGGAGCCAGCGCCGGCACTTGGGTCAATTTGGCCGACGCCGCTTACGGCGGCAAAATCGTCACTGAGCAGGGCAAGACGCGCTTGGACTTCAGCATCCAGGATGGCGGCATATTTGACGACGATGGCAAGGCCGATGGCACCATCAGCGACCCCGGTGGCCCCGGCTTTATGGTGCAGGCTGCTGCTCCCACTTGCCCGTTTGACCCGTTCCGCATCGATGCCGACAAAGACGGCATGACCGACGCTGTTGAGCTGCTGCGCGGCTCCAGCAGTGCTGTTAAAAACAACGACGTTTTTAGCCATAACGACTTGTTTGTGGACCAGCTCTACCGTGACTTTTTGGGTCGCGAAGGCTATGGCGATGCCGGTAGTGCCTACTGGCTCAACGCCATGACAACTGGGGTAATGAGCCGTGCCGATGTATTGACCTCCGTCCTGAGCAGCCCCGAATTTGACAGCCACGCCGGGGCCGTAATTCGGCTGTACCACGCTGCACTGGGGCGCAGCCCCGAGCTGTGCGGCTACAACTACTGGCTGGGCCAGGCCAATGCGGGGGTGAACACCTCGGAGATGGGGCGCAACTTCTTAGCTTCGGCAGAGTTTGCTACCCAGCAAGCGGGGCTCGATAACGCGGGCTTTGTCGACTTGATGTACCACAACGTGCTCCAGCGCGCCCCCGAGGCCGCAGGGCGTGCCTTCTGGCTTGACCAACTGCAAACGGGCAAAACCGATCGCGGCGGGATGCTCTACAGCGTGGTGCAATCGCAGGAATTCAAGGCGGCGATGGTTGACGATGTGGCGGTGGATATTTTGTACTTGGGCCTGCTGAACCGCACCGCCAGTAGCGCAGAAACGGCCTACTGGATGGGCCAGTACAACAAATACGCCGACCCGACAGCGTTCTTGCAAGCGGCCAGTGCGGCTACCACTGAATACCATGATCGCTTGATGCCCGCCGATGGCAGCACCCATGCTGCTGTGCTGGTGGGCGTGCTAGATGAGCAGGCTGCGGGTTAAAACTGCCTCTGAGCCAATCACAGCAAGCGCTAGAAGCTACAAAACTGCTAGCATTGCTGTATTGGTGATAATGTCTAACAGGGCTCAGGAGTGGAGCGCGGGACGGTAGGCATGGTTAAGTTCTGCCGCGACGCTCTCCAAGCGTTTATCTGCCGTCCAGAGCAGCGTTTCCTCGCTCAAAAGCGTAGAAGCCAGCAGGCTTATATCTACCAAACCACATCCACGACCATACAGGTTGCGGCGCTCGATCAATTCCAGCAGCTCATCGGAGGTGGCCAAGCGCGTGCTTTCCAGTTCTGCCAACATGGCGATCAGGGCGCGCTGATGGGGTGGCATGCCGCAGGCAATTTCCATCACCACGTAGGGATGGCAGACCACCCTGTAGCTTTCCAGCAAAGCTACTAGATGTTCGTTGCGTTGCTTGAAGTGGCCCACCCATACCGAGGTATCGACCAGCACGTTCATAAATTTGGCTCTTCTTCGCGTCGCCGCGGGGCGAGCTCTACGTCAGGCGCTTGCCCGCCCAAGACCGCCAAGCGGTGGGCTGTTGGGCGGTGAATGAATGCTTTGACGCATTCCTGAATCAGCTCGGATTTTTCAACTCCCGGCTCGGCCAGTGCCACGGCTTTAGCAAAAAGTTGGTCATCTATCGTCAGTGTGGTTCGCATGATGGGCTATCGGTATCAAACGTAACATCTTTTTTCATCAAAATACACGCAAAGCTTTGTGTGATGAGAACCTGACCCTAAATATTTTTCCAGCTCAATGTCAATATAGGTAACCGCACGCACCTTGCTAAGGAGGTTTTGCAGAGTTTCCTTGGCGCACTACGTTGAAGTTCAGGTTCTCGGATCTACCCGGCTGGCAGAATGGCGCCGCATCAGGCCGGAAATCGCTGCGCTTGTCTAAAAATGGGGAGAGTTTTTCGTGCCTGTTGTTTATTCTGCTTTGGCAGTGATTGCTGCCTATCTGCTGGGCTCGCTGTCGTTTGCCGTGATCGTCAGCCGTGCCATGGGATTGAGCGACCCGCGCACTTTTGGCAGTAAAAATCCGGGCGCCACCAACGTGCTGCGCTCGGGCAGCAAGGCGGCTGCCGTGCTGACCTTGTTGCTGGACGCCGCCAAAGGTTGGCTGGCAGTGGTGCTGGTGCGCTGGTTTGGCGCCCCCTATGGATTAGAAGAAGGCACGCAGGCAATGGTGGGGCTGGCGGCGTTTGTCGGCCACCTGTGGCCAGTGTTCTTTCGCTTTGAAGGCGGCAAGGGCGTGGCAACGGCGCTGGGTGTGCTGCTGGGCATCAGCGGCTGGCTCGGGCTGGCGACAGCGGCCACTTGGTTGATCGTGGCGTTCTTGTTCCGCTATTCGTCACTGGCCGCGCTGGTGGCTGCCGTATTTGCGCCGGCGTTCTATGTAATGGCTGCGGGGCCCCTCTGGTATGAAGAACGCAGCATCACCGCCGCCATCGTCGTTATGGCCGCTTTGCTGCTGTGGCGCCACAAGGAGAATATTTTGCGGCTGATCCAGGGCAAGGAATCGCGCCTGGGACAGGGCAAGAAAGCCGGCGCTGCATCGGCTGCTGCGGCGCCTGCACCGCTGGCACACACGCCAAAGAAAACCAAAAAACGCGTGCGCAGTTGAGCCGCCTATAGCGCCAAAAACAAAAAAGGGTGTCTTTAGACACCCTTTTTGTTTTGAATAAGTTGACGAGCCTTACCCCCGGCACTGGCTCCACAGTTAGGGCTGCTTGGTTCCCCACCTGACCCGGTTGGCCGCTTCACCATGCGGGGAGGCCCGTCAGCGCGCATTGTATGCCATGGTGTGCAGGCGCAAAAAATGCCCTGACTTCAGCCCCGCCCCGGCAACATGCGTAGCAAAGTGTTGTCGTGCTGAAAGTAATGGTGTACCAGCGCCGCGGCACTGTGCAGGGCCACCAGTCCATAGCCCACGGTGGCGCCGGTCTCGTGGATTTCCTTGAACCAGAGCGCGGTGTCGCGGCTGGCGGTCAGGGGCAGCAGCGGCATGTGCAGGCCCCACAGCAGCGTCACCGGCTTGCCACTGGCGCTCAGCACCAGCCAGCCCAGCACTGGCAGCGCCACCATCAGCGCATACAGCGCCCATTGCACCCAGTGGCTGAAAGTCGCTTGCCAAGCCGGTAGAGCGGGCGTGATCGGCGGTGTCGTGCTCAGGGCGCGTGCCAGCAGGCGCAGCCACACCAAGATAAAAATGCTGGTGCCGAGCATGAAATGCACCGTCTTGAGCCACTCGCGTTCGGCGCTGCCTTTGGGGTAGATGTCTTTGAACTCGATGGCAGCGACGGCGGCGACCAGCAGCACCGCCATCAACCAGTGCAGGGTGATGGACCCAGGGCTGAAGTGCCGCGTGTTCTGGTGTGTGGTCATTTTTTGTTCCTGAAAATGGCTCAGGATAGCCCCTGCTAGCTGAACCAGACCTGAATAGGGCGCGTGCCTGCTGCTCCAGCGTTAGCCACATAGAATCACCCCCCATGTCTTATCTCGTGCTGGCCCGCAAATACCGTCCGCAAAATTTCACCGAAATGGTGGGGCAGGAGCACGTCGTGCAGGCCTTGAGCAATGCCCTGACGCAGCAGCGCCTGCACCATGCCTATTTGTTCACCGGCACGCGCGGCGTCGGTAAGACCACGGTGTCGCGCATTCTGGCCAAGTCGCTCAACTGCCAGGGTGCGGACGGCCAGGGCGGCATCACCGCTACGCCTTGCGGTGTCTGCCAAGCCTGCCGCGATATCGACAGCGGGCGTTTTGTCGATTACACCGAGTTGGACGCGGCCTCGAACCGGGGTGTGGACGAGGTACAAAGCCTACTGGAGCAGGCGGTTTACAAGCCGGTACAGGGGCGCTTCAAGGTCTTCATGATCGACGAAGTGCACATGCTGACCAACACCGCGTTCAACGCCATGCTGAAAACGCTGGAAGAGCCACCCGCATATCTGAAATTCGTCCTCGCCACCACCGACCCGCAAAAAGTGCCGGCTACCGTGCTCAGCCGCTGCCTGCAGTTCAATTTGCGCCCGATGGCACCGCAGACCGTACTGGAGCACCTGACGCATGTGTTGGCGCAAGAGAACGTCCCTGCCGATGTGCAAGCGCTGCGCCTGCTGGCGCGTGCTGCGCGTGGTTCGATGCGCGATGCGCTGTCGCTCACCGATCAGGCGATTGCTTTTGGCAGTGGCCAGATCGAAGAAGTCGCTGTGCGCCTGATGCTGGGCAGCGTGGACCGCTCGTATGTGTTTCAGCTGATCGACGCGCTGGCGCGGGGCGATGGCAAAACGCTGGTGGATACGGTGGATGTGTTGCGCGTCAACGGCCTGTCGGGTGCGTCCACGTTGGAAGACATGAGCGCCGTGCTGCAACGCATGGCGGTGCTGCAAGCGGTGCCGCAGCGCGCCGCCGTGGTCGATGCCAGCGACCCCGATGCCGCCGAGGTGGCCCGCCTTGCCGCCTTGCTGCCGGCAGATGAAACGCAGTTGCTCTACAGCATCTGCCTGCATGGACGCGGCGAACTGGGCTTGGCCCCCGATGAATATTCGGCCCTGACCATGGTGTTGTTGCGCCTGCTGGCGTTCAAGCCCGCAGGCCCAGTGGCTGGAGTGGCCGAAGCGGCTGAAAAAAAAACACTGAAAACGGCTGAGACCGCGCCAGCAGCAGCCGCACCGGTCTCTGCGCCAGCGCCAGCGCCGGCACCTGCGGCACCTGTCACCGGGGTGGCGCCCGTGCCTGCTGCGCCAGTGCGTACAGGAGTTGCCCCCACAATGGTTTCTGTTGTGCCTGCTGTGGTAGCAGAAATTGAAGAAAAAGCGCCTGCAACGCCTGTTTTTCCTGCGGTTCAAGCTATTGAATCAGTAGCTATTGAAACGCCGCAGCCACACGCACCGCCCCAGATCAACGCTGCCAACGCAGCAGCAGCACACGGCGACACGCCCACGGCGGAAGGCGATGTCTGGCACGGTGTGGTCCAGGCACTGGCCGCCAGCGAGGCGATTACGGCCTTGGTGCGCGAGTTGGCTTTGCAATCGCAATTGATGGCGCGCCACGCCGACCACTGGTTGCTGCGCGTTGAGCGCGAGTCGCTTAACCAACCGACGGCACGCGAGCGCTTGCGCACCGCGCTGGAGGCGGCGGGCCACACAGCGCAGATCCAAATTGAGATCGGGCCGGTCACTGACAGCCCGGCGCGGCGCAATGCGGTGGTCGAAAAGGAACGCCAGCGCAGGGCACATGAGACCGTCATGAACGACCCGTTTGTCCAGGCCATGGTGCAGGCGCACGACGCTAAAGTGGTGCCCGGCAGCATTAAGCCACCGCCTTTGCAAGCCTTGCCCCGCTGAATACGGGCAGAGATTTTGATATTTCCTATTTTTTCTTCTCCCACACGAAAGGTGACACATGTTCAATAAAGGACAACTCTCTGGTCTCATGAAGCAGGCCCAGGCCATGCAGGACAACCTGAAAAAGGCGCAGGACGAGCTGGCCACCATCGAGGTCGAAGGCGAATCCGGCGCCGGTCTGGTCAAGGTGCTGATGACCTGCAAGCACGACGTCAAGCGCGTCACCATCGACCCCAGCTTGCTGGCCGAAGACAAAGACATGCTGGAAGACCTGGTCGCCGCCGCTTTCAATGCCGCCGTGCGCAAGGCCGAGGAAACCTCCTCGGACAAGATGGGCAAGATCACCGCGGGCATGCCCGGTCTGCCCGGCGGCATGAAATTTCCGTTCTGATTTTTCTCCACGGCACTTTCAGACCGAGCCCTCGCCATGTCCAGCACCGATTCGCTTGACGCCCTGATCCAGGCGCTCAAGCGCTTGCCGGGGGTCGGCGTCAAATCGGCGGCGCGCATGGCGTTCCATTTGCTGCAGCGCGACCGCGAAGGCGCGCTGGTGCTGGCGCAGGCGCTGGCGCGGGCGGTGGACACCATGCAGCACTGCGCGCGCTGCCATACCTTTACCGAGGGCACGGTGTGCGCTGTGTGCCTGGACCCTGAGCGCGACGCGACCCGCCTGTGCGTGGTGGAAACCCCGGCCGACCAATCGGCGCTGGAGCGCACCAGCGCGTTTGACGGTCTGTACTTTGTGCTGATGGGGCGCATCAGCCCGCTCGACGGCATCGGGCCGCACGATATTGGGCTGAAAAAACTCTTGGAGCGTGCCTGTGATGGCGTGGTGCAAGAAGTGATTCTGGCCACCAACTTCACCGCCGAGGGTGAAACGACGGCGCATATCGTCAGCGAAGCCCTGAAAAGCCGGGGTTTGCGCGTGACGCGCCTGGCGCGTGGTGTGCCGGTGGGCAGCGAGCTGGAGTACGTCGATCTCGGCACCATTGCCCACGCGCTGGCGGACCGGCGCTAGTCGGTATTAAATATTTTTTGATAGCTTGAAGCGCTTATCTGGTAAGTGCTAGAGGCATAAAACACTGTCAATAAAGGACTGGGGCCATGGCACATTTCACGATCGCTTACGGGACTATTCTGGTGGCGGCGTTGCTGCCCATCGTCTGCGCCGGGCTGGCCAAGCGCGGTGGCTTTGGCCAGTCGCCCAAGGACGGCGGTTACGACAACCACAACCCACGTGCCTGGCTGGCGCACCAGGACGAGCGCAGTGCGCGCGCCAATGCGGCGCAGGCCAACAGCTTTGAAGCGCTGCCTTTTTTTATTGGCGCGGTGATCATGGCGCACCAACTGGGTGCGTCGCAGACGCTGCTGGACGGGCTGGCTGTTGCGTTCATCGCGCTGCGGGTGGTTTACATCGCCTTGTATGTGGCCGACCGGGCTGCGGCGCGCAGCATGGTCTGGGCGGTGGCGTTGCTGCTGAACATCGCGATTTTCTTCATCGGTTTTCGCTGACCAAGAGAACCTCCTTTTGGGCTACGTAAAAACACCTCAGGGAATGCACCGAGTGCGGTGCGGTGCAAGCTGCGGCACTATTGCTGCACTGCATCATTTCGTGTCGTCCCGTGCTCTCTTTGTTCTCTGCTTCTTTAACTCGTCGCCACGCCCTGGGGGCTGTGGGGGTGCTGGGCGCCCTGGCCGCGCCAGGCATGTGGGCGGCCTTGCCGGCCAGCGCGCCCGGGCGCGTCACGCTGGCCGTGGGCGCGCGCGCGGTGTTTGCGTTTCGTCACCTGCCGCTGACCATTGCCGAGCAGCTTGATT
This sequence comes from Simplicispira psychrophila DSM 11588, assembly GCF_000688255.1. GTDB lineage: Bacteria > Pseudomonadota > Gammaproteobacteria > Burkholderiales > Burkholderiaceae_C > Simplicispira > Simplicispira psychrophila. The sequence continues at coordinate 113,392 of NZ_JHYS01000008.1, forward strand.
TTTTTGCCGCTGAGGGACTGCAGGTAACGCTGCAGCCCTACGCCAGCGATGCCTTGGCGCTGCAGGCCATGCGCGACGGGGTGGCCGATGTCTGTGCGCTTGATTTCGAGCAACTGCTGCGCCAGCCCGAGACCAGCGCCGGTACTGCGCGCTGCTTTGTCGTGCAGGGCCGGGCGGCGCAGGTGGCGTTGGGAGTTTCGTTGCGCTCCTTGCCGCGTTTCAAAACGCTGGCCGATGTGCGTGGTCGCAAGGTAGGGATTTGCGCACTGGGCACGCAGTCGCACACCGTGGCCTGCCTGGCGCTGGCGCAGGCCGGTTTGACGCCAGCGGACGTGACTTTTGTGGTGGTCGGTGAGGATGCCCAGGCGGCTGACGCCTTGCGCACTGGGCGCGTGCAGGCGCTGTGCCATGGCGATCCGCTGATGACGCAGCTGGAGCACCAGGGCGAAGTGCGCATCGTTGGGGATGCACGTACCTTGAGCGGTGCCCAAGCGCTGTTTGGCGACAGCGTGCCGGGGGGCTGTCTGGTGGCGCCGGTGGCTTTTTTACAGCAGCGTGCCCCGCAGGCGCAGGCTTTGGCCAATGCCGTCGTACATGCGCTCAAGTGGTTGCAGACGGCCGGCCCGGCAGACCTGGTCAAGGCGCTGCCGGCCAGCAGTTGGGGACAGAAGCGCAGTGTCTATCTGGCGGCGTTTGCGCGGGGGCGCGAAACCCTCTCGCCCGACGGCACGATGCCCAGCAACGGCCCGGCAACGGCCTTGCGGGCGCTGGCGCTGGCCGCACCCGAGGCGGTGTTGGCGCGGATCGATGCCGGACGCACCTTCACCCCTGAATTCGCACGCAAGGCCAAGCTCAAGTTCAGTGCCTGAAGTGCGCCGCCGCAAGCGGGGCGCGTTGACCGCGCCCGCTGGGGTCAGCGTTTGGCGACTTTTTTCGGTGTGCCGCCGCGGCTGCTGGTCTGGGTTGTGCGCTGCGCGGCACGGGCGGTCTTCTGGGGAGCTGATTTTTTGTCAACGCTCTTGTTTTTATGAGTGGCCTTGGCCTGGCGCCCGCGCCCGCTGGTGCTGTCGGTGTCCTTGGCCTGGTGGATACGTCCTCCCGCGTTGCCGGTCTTGACTTGCAGGGGCAGGAACAGCACCACCTGCTGGCCGGCCTTGAAGGCCGCGGCCGTCTTGGTGTTGTTCCAGTCGGCAATGCTGTTGGCGCTGAGGTGGTAGCGGCGTGCCATGCTGGCAACGCTGTCGCGCTTGCCGGCGCGCACGGTGGTACGACGGGTGATGATTTCAGGCGTCAGGGCCATCTGGCCGGTGTCGGCCACATGCTCGGTCACATCCTGGTGTATGGCGGTCGAGCGCGGCACGATCAGCGCGGAGCCGGCCTTGATCAACATGCGCGGCGGAATGTTGTTGACGCTGCGCAGGTCGCTCTCACCCATGCCTACGCGCTGGGCCACTTCTGCCACGCTCATGGTGCTGGGCAGCGTCCAGACCGTCCAACTGGCGTATTGGTTTTCCTTGTGCGCCAACAGGTTGCGCTCGAATACCTGGGCGTTGTCCCAGGGCAGCAGAATTTGCGGCGTGCCGGCCGCCAGAATGACCGGTTTGTGCAGCGAGGGGTTGAGCGCCTTGAAGTCGGACACCTGCACATCCGCCAATTTGGCGGCCAGGGTCACGTCGATGTCGCGGCCGATGTCCACCGTCTGAAAGTACGGGTGGTTTTCAATCAGCGGCAGTTCGGCACGGAAGGCGCCAGGGTCGGCCACGATATTTTTTACTGCTTGCAACTTGGGCACGTACAGGCGCGTTTCGGCCGGCAAGTTCAAGTCGGTGTAACGGATGCCCAGGCCGGCTTTTTGGTTGCGTGCAATGGCGCGGCTGACGCTGCCCTCACCCCAGTTGTAGGCGGCCAACGCCAAGTGCCAGTCGCCAAACATGCGGTGCAGTTTTTGCAGATAGTCCAGCGCCGCGCGGGTGGAGGCCAGCACGTCGCGCCGGTCGTCGCGAAAGGCGTTCTGCTTGAGGTCGAAATAATTGCCGGTGGCCGGCATGAACTGCCACATGCCGGCGGCTTTGGCGCTGGAGACGGCTTGCGGGTTGAAGGCGCTCTCAATGTAGGGCAGCAGCGCCAGTTCGGTCGGCATGTTGCGCCGCTCGAGTTCTTCGACAATGTGGAACAGGTATTTGCTGGAGCGCTCGGTCATGCGCTGGATGTAGTCGGGCCGGGTGGCGTACCACTGCTCGCGGTCCTGCACCAGGTCTTGCTCCAGGTCAGGCATGGCAAAGCCGCGGCGAATGCGCTCCCACAGATCGGCCGGTGGCGACAGCGAGACCACCTGGCCGCTGGAGGCCTGCGCCGCCGTGATCGGGCGCAAGGCCACCTGCGGCGTGCTGGAGGTGAAGTAAGGCTCTTTTTTCTGTTCGCTTGTCAGCGGGCTGGAGGGATCATCCGTGCTGGCTGCGGGGATGGAGCCATTGGTGGCGCAACCGGTGAGCCACAACATGCCCGTCAAGCAGGCAACATGCAAAATTTTCATCAGAACTCGTTTTTCCATTCACGCAACGCCGCAAATACAGTGACAGCGTCGGTGGGGTCGATAGAAGGATCGAAACCGCGTGCAGCCTCGATGACGGCGGCGACGTGGGTGCGCAAGAAAGGGTTGATTTGCCGTTCCAGCGCGATCGTCGATGGCAAAGTGGGCTGCTGCTGGGCGCGCAGGCGCTCACACAACGCGCTGTGGTGGAGTAGGGCGGCGTTGTCAGGTTCCACCGCCCGGGCAAATTTCAGGTTGGAGAGGGTGTATTCGTGGGCGCAGCAAACCTGGGTCTCGGCTGGCAGTGCGGCCAGCGCCTGCAGGGAGGTGAGCATTTGCGCTGGTGTGCCTTCAAAAACACGCCCGCAGCCGCCAGAAAACAGCGTATCGCCGCAAAACAGCAGCGGCGCACCGTCTGCGGGCGTGCCGTAATAGGCGATATGGCCGGCGGTGTGGCCGGGAATGTCGAGCACGCGCAGCGACAAACCCAGGACTTGAATCTGGTCATCCTGCTGCAAGGGCACAAACGGCTGTGGGATACGCTCGCGCGCTGGCCCGTAAATGACAGCGCCGCTGGCCTGGCGCAGGGCCGCTACGCCGCCAATATGGTCGGCGTGGTGGTGCGTGACTAGAATCGCTTGGAGTGTGACGCCGAGCCGGTCCAGTGCCTGAAACACGGGATCTGCAGCGCCCGGGTCCACCACGATGGCAGCATGTCCATCGTGCAGCATCCACACGTAGTTGTCAGAAAAGGCAGGCAGTGGCAACAGATTCATGAGCGCTCAAAATACAAGTTTGCACCATTGGTTTGATTCTCCGCCGGGTCGCTACCTGCTGGAGTGGGAGCAGGCACGTTTTGACGAAGCCGTAGCTGACGTTTTTGGCTATTACAGCCTGCAGCTGGGGATGCCGATGTTACCGGGCTTGCGCGCCAACCGGATGCCGCACCGCTGGCTGGCGCTAGGCGAAGGCCACGATGCACCGCTGCAAGCCCCGTCGCCGTGGTCACCGCACCTGCTGGCACACGCGGTGGCGCTGCCGTTTGCCGATAACAGCCTGGATCTGCTGGTGCTGCCGCACACGCTGGAACTGAGCCATGACCCGCACACTGCCCTGCGCGAGGCCGCCCGGGTGCTGGTGCCTGAGGGACGGGTGGTCATCAGTGGTCTGAACCCGGCCAGCCTGTGGGGGCTGCGCCAGCAGTGCGCCCGTCTGCAGCAGCGCGGGGCCAGCGCCGAGCTGTATTTACCCGAGCGCGGGCCGCTGATTGCGCCGTGGCGCTTGCGCGACTGGCTGCGGCTGCTCAATTTTGAGGTCGAAGAAGCCCGCTTTGGCTGCTACCGCCCCGCCGTGCGCACCGACCAATGGCTGCAGCGCTGGGCCTGGATGGACCGCGTGGGCGAGCGCTTTTGGCCGATACTCGGGGCCGCCTATTTTGTCGTCGCCATCAAGCGGGTGCATGGACTGCATCTGCTCAAGCCGGCTTGGCAGACAGCGGCACCGCGCGCGAGTGCGGCCGCCCCGGTCACCAGTTTTAATTCCCCGAGACAGGACCTGTGAGTGAATGAAGTTGTGATTTATACCGACGGTGCCTGCAAGGGCAACCCCGGCCCCGGTGGCTGGGGCGTGCTGCTGCGCTCCGGCGCTACCGAAAAAGAACTGTGCGGTGGCGAGTTGGACACCACCAACAACCGTATGGAGTTGACCGCTGTGATCGAGGCGTTGGTGGCCCTGAAACGCCCCTGCGCCGTCACTTTGTTCCTGGACAGCGAATACGTTCGCAAGGGCATTACCGAATGGATCCACGGCTGGAAAGCGCGTGGCTGGCGCACGGCGGCCAAGCAGCCAGTGAAGAACGTCGAGCTGTGGCAACGCCTGGATGCGCTGGTTAGCAGCGGCGGGCACCGCATTGACTGGCGCTGGGTCAAGGGCCATTCGGGCGATCCCGGCAACGAGCGCGCCGATGAGCTGGCCAACCGCGGCGTGGAGATGGCCCTAGGGCGTGCCTGAAAATGTGAGCTGGTAGCGCTTGATTTACAATGCTTTCAGGGTCTTTTGATGCTGAAGTTCAATGAATACAAGCGCTAGTAGCTATTTTTTTAATAGTAATTATTAGCCGTTATGCAACGCCACTGGTCGCCCTTTGCCTGGGTTTGTTTTGCGATGTGCGTCGGCGTCATGGGAACGGCGCTGGCCAGCCCGCTGTATCCGCTGTACCAAGCGCGCTGGGACTTGCTGCCCAGCCACATCACCGGCATTTATGTCGCCTACATGCTGGGCGCTCTGGCCAGCCTGCTGTTTCTGGGGCGTTTGAGCGATCGCTTTGGCTTTTTTCTCGTCCTGCGCAGCGGCCTGATGCTGGTCACCGCCGGGGTACTGCTGTCGGCGCTGGCGTGGAACGTGCCGTCGTTTGTCGTCAGCCGCGTGGTCATTGGCATGGCCTCGGGAATGATCACCACCTCGGCCTCGGTCGGCCTGACGCAACTGAGCCGCAGCGGCAACGTGCAGCACGCCTCGGCCATGACCAGTTTTGCCATGTCGCTGGGTTTTGGTCTGGGGCCGCTGGTCGGCGGGGTGCTGGCACAGTGGCTGCCGCAGCCCTTGGTGACGGCCTATGTGCCCAGCGTGCTGCTCGGCGCGCTGGCGGTGTATGCGCTCTATCAGGTGGAGGTGCCCGTGCCCGTGCCGACCGGTGCGGCGCAGCGGCTGCGCGACTGGCTGCCGCGCATCACCTTGCCGCTGCCGGCGTTGCGCCGGCCGTTTTTTATCGCCTGCTTCGGCGCGTTTGGCACCTTTGGCATTTTTGGCCTGTACGCCTCGCTGGCGCCGAGCTTCATGGGGCAGATGCTGCCCTGGCATGGGCCGGCCGTCAGCGGCCTGTCGATTGCCTTGATTTTGTTTTTATCCGCCGGCGTGCAGTGGCTGGCCCGGCCGGTGCACACCAAAACCTGCATTCTGTGGGGGCTGTGCCTGCTGGCGGCGGGCAATGGGTGGCTGATGGCCACCACCTATAGCAACTGGCCGCTGCTGTTTGTTTTCAGCCTGCTGACCACGGCGGCAGGGCACGGGCTGGTGAATCTGGCCGGCATTGCCATCGTTAACAAGGTGGCGCGCCCGGACACCCGCTCCGGGCTGCTGTCCACCTATCTGGTGGTCGGTTATCTCGGTACCATTGCGCCGATTTTGGGTGTGGGTTGGTTGTCTGACCATGTTGGGTTGCCGCTGGCCATCGTCACTTTTTGCGTTGGCATGGCGCTGTTGACCAGCAGTCTGGCCTGGCTGGCCTACCGCACGCCGGTGATCGAGGCGGCTTGAGGCGGCCTCAAGCGTCGCGCGAGGTTGCGGGCGCTGCGCTTTGCAAGGCCTGGGTGATGCTGGCGGCGTTGGCCGGGCGCACCAGCCGCGCCACTTCCTGACCGTGTTGTAAAACCACCAGTGTCGGCCACAGGCGCACGCTGTAACTGCGCCCCAGCGGCTGGCCTTTGCCGTCTTCCACCTTGACGTGTGCCACGTCGCTGTGCTGCTGCAAGGCTTGTGCGATCAGCGGCTGCGCGCCTTGGCAGTGGCCGCACCAGGGGGTACCAAATTCCAGCAAGGTGGTACCGGGCAAATGCTCGATGTCGGCGCGACTGGGTGTCTGCGCCAGGTGCTGTGCGGTGTAGGGCATGGAACAAACTCCGAAAAAAATTCATTCTGCGATCGGCTGCGGCGCTGGCGCGTCAGATAACGCCGTCAAATAGCATCACGCTGACCATCTCGCCTACAGCCACTGCGCCTTGCTCGTGCGCCAGCACGATCAGGCCATTGGCTTGCACCATGGAACTGAGCACGCCCGAGCCTTGCGGGCCGGTGGTACGCACCTGCAGCGTGCCGTCCGACGCGGTGCTGACCCAGCCGCGCTGGTATTCAGTGCGGCCGGGGTTTTTGCGCAGCGCCTCGGTGCAGACGGCGCGTAGCAGCGGCGGCGGTGCCTGCGTGCAGCCCATCAGGCGCAGCAGGGCCGGGCGCACAAACACCAGAAAGCTCACCATCGCCGCGACCGGGTTGCCGGGCAGGCCAAACAGCAAGGGGCCATTGGGGGGGGTAGAACTATTGTTTTTATAGCTATTAGCGCTGGATGCATAAGCGCTAGAGCCTGATTTCACTGTTATTTTGCTGGCGTCGATGCGGCCCACCGCCAGCGGGCGGCCGGGGCGTATGTTGATGCGCCAGAAGGCAGCATCGCCCAGTGGTGGCAAGGTGCTGCGCAGGTGGTCGGCTTCGCCAGCGCTGGCGCCGCCGCTGGTGATGATGGCATCGGCCTGGTTTGCGGCCTGCACCAAGGCGGCCTCCAGTTGTGCCGGTGCATCCGGCACCACGCCCAGGTCAATCACCTGCACGCCCAGGCGCGTGAGCAGGCCAAACAGGGTGTAGCGGTTGCTGTCATACACCGCGCCGGCGCGCGGCGGCTCGCCCAGACTCAAAATTTCGTTGCCAGTCGAAAAATACGCCACGCGCAAGCGCCGCACCACCGCAACGGTGGGCAGGCCCAGGCTGGCGATCAGCCCCAGCGCCGCGGGCGTCAGCAGCGCGCCTTGCTGCAGCGCCACACCGCCTTGCACCAGGTCTTCGCCTTGGCGGCGGCGGTTGTCGCCGCAGCGCAGCAGGTTGGCGGCGAGGGTGATGTGGTCTTTTGTGTCGGAGCGGGTCAGTTCTTGCGGCACCACGGTATCCAGCCCGGCAGGCAGGGCGGCACCGGTCATGATTTTTATGCACTCACCCGTGGCCACTGGGCCAGTCCAAGTGGCGCCGGCCAGCACTTTGCCGACCACGCGCAGTGTCAACGGCGCGCTAGCGACCAGCTGATTGCCAGCAAAGGCATAACCGTCCATGGCCGAGTTGTCGTGTGGTGGCACGTTCAAAGGCGACACCACATCGCACGCCAGCACCCGGCCCAGTGCCTCAAACATGCCGACGTCTTCACTGGCGGTGAGGGGTTGGACGAATTGCGCCAGCAGCGCGGTGACCTGGTCGGCGCGCAGGTGGAGGGGGTCGCAGGGCAAGGCGGCGGCCAGATCGGCCAAAGAGGGGGGCGTCATGCTGATTGTTCCAAGTGCTGCAATTCAGCCAGCGTGTTGGTGTTAAAGAAGGCGCGTGCACCGTCGCCGGGCTGGTCAAACGCCACTACCGAGCAGCGCTGCGCTAAAGCCCAAGCCTGAATTTTGCGACCGCCGTCTGTGGTGAAGTGCTGCAAGCTGGCCAGCAAGCGGACGTTGATCAGGCTGAAAACGGGTTGCGGGCGCACGCGCACGCCACCCGCACCGTCGTCTTGCGGTGCCGTGGCCATGGCGAGGTCGCTGCCGTCGCGTGTGGCGGCAGCGGCCAGGCGCACCACCAAGTCGCGCGGAAACAGTGGTGTATCGCACGGCACGGTCAGCAGCCAGGGGGTTTGGCAATGCTCCAGCCCGGTCAAAAAGCCCGCCAACGGCCCGGCGTAATCGGCCAGCCCATCGGGCCAGACCGGTGCGCCATGCGCAGCGCCCAAAGCTTCGTAGGTTGCTAGATTACGGTTGGCGTTGAGCACCAGCGTGCCGACCTGCGGCGCCAGTCGCTCCAGCGCGTGCTGCGCCAGTGGCACGCCGTGAAAGTTTTGCAGGCCTTTGTCCATGCCGCCCATGCGCGCGCCGCGCCCGCCGGCCAGCACCAAGCCGGTAATGTGTGAGGTGTCGATCATGGGGTGAAGGTGGCGCGCTCAGCCTCCGATGTAACTCATCTCGACCCGGCGCAGACCAGGGCCAGCGTCTGCTGCCAGTGTGCTGCGCAGCTCGGAATAGCGGTCGCTGCGGCCTTGCCAGATGGCAGCGATGGCGCTGGCGATCGCTGTGTCATCGGCACCGCCCCGCAACAAGCTGCGCAGGTCGTAGCCCTGGCCGGCGAACAGGCACAAAAACAATTGCCCTTCGGTGGACAGGCGGGCGCGGTTGCAGTCGCCGCAAAAGGCTTGGGTGACGCTGCTGATCAGGCCAATCTCGCCCAGTGCCGAGTCATGCACGCCGGCGCTGTTGGCCCAGCCCCAGCGCGCAGCGGTTTCGCCGGGAGCGCTGGGTGCCAGTGGCACCAGCGGCAGTTCGGCCTGCAGGCGCGTGAGCAGTTCGGCGGATGGCAGCACTTCGTCCATGCGCCAGCCATTGGTGGCACCGACGTCCATGAATTCAATAAACCGCAGCGTGACACCACTGCCGCGAAAGTGCCGCGCCATCGGCACGATTTGCTGGTCGTTGGTGCCGCGCTTGACCACCATGTTCACCTTGATCCCCGACAGGCCAGCGGCGTGCGCTGCCTCAATACCGGCCAGCACCTGCGCCACCGGAAAATCGACATCGTTCATGCGCCGAAACACCGCATCGTCCAAGCCATCCAGGCTGACGGTGACACGGTTCAGGCCGGCATCTTTCAGGGCGCGCGCCTTGCGTGCCAGCAGCGAGCCGTTGGTGGTCAGCGTGATGTCGGGGGCGGTGCCGTCGACGGTGCGCAACTGCGCCAGCTGGGCAATGAGTTTTTCGAGGTTCTTGCGGAGCAGTGGTTCGCCTCCGGTCAGGCGAATTTTGCGCACGCCGTGTGCTAGAAACAGCCGCGCCAGTCGGCTGATTTCTTCAAAACTGAGCAGGGCGTGGTGCTGCAGGTAGGCGTGGTCTTTGTCAAACACTTCCTTGGGCATGCAGTAATTGCAGCGAAAGTTGCAGCGGTCGGTGACGCTGATGCGCAGGTCGCGCAGCGGGCGCCCCCGAGAGTCCGACAGCAGGCCGGTGGACGCCAGGGGCTGTGGCACAGGGGGCAGGGCCAACCGGGCGTTGCGCTGCTGTACGAGAGGGATGACACGTTCAAGCATGGCGCGATTTTGCGCCACGACTGGGGGCGTGAAGAGGACCTTCGTGACTCCTTGAATTGATAGGGGTCAAGTTGCAGCGCTTCTGGGGCGGTGCGTGCCGTTGTCCTGCTTATTGACATGTGTCAGGTTGTGTCATGGCGCTTGGACCAAAATCAAACGCTCTTCCATCATCCGTTCTGATTAGTTTGTTGATTAATGAAAATACCAGTTTGTTCTTCCGACCGTTCTGCGACGCGTCGCACCCTACTGCAGGCCATGGCCGCCGCGCTGTTGGTGCCTACCTGGCAAACGGCGCAGGCCCAACTGGTGCTTTCTACCGCCATCAACCGCACGGCACGTTTTCGGGCGCTGTCGCAGCGCATGGCCAAAGCGTATTGCCAAATCCACCTGAACGTGCTGCCCGAACAGGCCCGCACTGTGCTGGTCACGGCACGCCAACTGGTGCACTCCGGTTTTGCCGATCTGGCCCAGGCGCAGTGGCCGCAGGACTTGGCGGAGCAATTGGCACAGGTACAAAAACTGGCGCTGGGTCTGGAGGCACTGCTCGATCAGCCGCCCAGCAAAGAGGCGGTGGCGGCGGTGTCCGTGCAAGCCGACAAAATGCTGGCCAGCGCCGATAACGCGACCCAGACCCTTGAAAAGCTATCTAAAACCAGTACGGCACGCCTGGTCATCACGGCGGGGCGCCAACGCATGTTGTCGCAGCGCTTGGCCAAAAATTACAGCCTAGCCGCGGCCGGCTTCAACAACCAGGCGGTGGCCAATCAGATGATCTCGGACGCGACCGAGTTCAAGCAGGCGCTGGTCATTCTGGGGGCTGCGTCCATTTCTTCGGCCGGTATTCGCAACGAGTTGGGCTTGGGCGCGTCGCAATGGATCTTTTTTGATGCGGCTCTGCAGCGCCAGCCTGATATGCGCGGCCTCCAAGCCGTGGCCACCACCAGCGAGCGTTTGCTCGAAGTGATGGACAAGCTCACCGGTTTGTACGACGTGGCCCTCAAGGAAGAGCTGGGATAGTCCGGCACGCCCTGGTTGCCTTGCGATAAAGTGGCAGCTCGCCACAATGCCTCGTTTCCAGGAACCCTCCCATGCGCGCTGCCGTCGGAATTCTTTCTCTGCTGCTGGCGCTGGCCGCTGTCGGCCTGTTAACCAAGAAACAGCTGGCGAGTACGCCCCTTGCGGTGCCCGCAGCCAGTGTGCGTGCGCAAAGCCAGCAGGTGCAGCAGGCCGTCGAAGGACTGATGCAGCCACGTGCCATGCCGGATACTGATCAATAAAATAGAGGTAAAAATGGCCTGTAACGCTTATGTAGCAAGCGATGATAGCTATCAAAATAATATTGCATGAATGAATCTGCCGACGGGCACTGGATGCGCTTGGCACTCGCCCAGGCGCGTGCGGCGGCGCAGGACGGTGAGGTGCCGGTGGGCGCCGTGGTGGTGCACCAAGGCCAGCTGATTGCCACCGGGCGCAACGCCCCGGTACAGGGACACGACCCGACCGCGCACGCTGAAATCGTCGCCCTGCGCGCCGCAGCGCAGCACCTGGGCAACTACCGGCTGCAGGACTGCACGCTCTACGTCACGCTGGAGCCCTGCGCCATGTGCAGCGGCGCCATGCTGCACGCCCGTGTGGCGCGGGTGGTGTTTGGCGCCGCCGATGCTAAAACCGGCGTCGCCGGTTCGGTGCTGAATCTGTTTGCCCAACCGCAGTTGAACCACCAGACCCAGGTGCAGGGCGGCGTATTGGCCGAGGAATGCGCAGCGCTGTTGGGTGCATTTTTTCGTGCCCGGCGCTGCCAGCAGCGCGCCCAGGCCATCGCTCGGCATCCGTTGCGCGACGACGCCTTGCGCACGCCGGAGGCGCGTTTTGCCGACTTGCCCGATTACCCGTGGGCGCCGCACTACGTCAATGACTTGCCGGCGCTGGCCGGCCTGCGTTTGCACTATCTGGATGAAGGGCCGCGCGAGGCTTCCCATACTTCTATCACTTGGCTGTGCCTGCACGGCACGCCGGCTTGGAGCTATGTCTACCGCCATTGGCTACCGGTGTTGACCGCTGCTGGCCACCGTGTGGTGGCGCCAGATCTGATTGGTTTTGGTAAGAGCGACAAGCCCAAGAAAGACAGTTTTCACACCTTGCAATGGCACCAACAGGTGCTACGCGAATGGGTCGAGCGGCTGGACTTGCAGCGCGCTGTGCTGGTGCTGCACGGCAATGCAGGTGAGTGCGGTGCGCAGCTGCCAGTGCAAATGCCCGAGCGCTTTATGGACACGCCTGATGCATCGTTACCCGCTGACCTCTCCCCCTTAGAGGTGTTGCCCGAGGGCGCGGCCTGCGATGCGCCCTTCCCCGACCGGGGCAGTCGCGCCGCGCTGCGCGCTTTTGAGCGGGTGCTGAGAGAGCGCAAAAAGCTGTGAAATACTTCAGCCCCTGATTTTTTCATTCCTTGTACGGAGCGGGCCGCAGCACGGCCCGAGCGCTTTGTCTTCTGACCACGACACCTGCCACTGCGGCCACGATCACGATCACCACCATGATCACGGCGCCAAGCACATCTACATTTATTCGCCCTCCAGCGCGGTGCGCGACAAGGCGGCGTTTCGGCGCGGCGTCAAGCGCCTGCAAAAACTCGGCTACGAGGTCGAAATTGATGTGGATGCTCTGTCCAGCCACACCCGTTTTGCCGGCGACGACGCCACGCGCTTAGCGGCTATCCACCGCGCTGCGGCTAGCGGCGCCGATGTGGCTTTGATCTCGCGCGGCGGTTATGGCCTGACGCGCATCCTGCCGGGCATTGACTATGCGGCGGTGGCGCGTGCTATCGATGGCGGACTGCGCTTTGTCGGTGTCAGCGACTTCACCGCTTTTCAGAATGCCGTGCTGGCGCAAACCGGCGCCGTCACCTGGGCTGGCCCGGCGCTGTGCCCGGACTTTGGCACCCAAGAGCTGCCCGACGACATCATGGAGGCCTGCTTTGACGATTTGATCTGTGGCCACGGTGAAGGCGCCGGCTGGCGTTTGCCGCGCGCCAAGCCGGTCACAGGCGCCGCGCCTGAAACACCCGCTGCCCCCGTCGAATTTGACATCCCTGCTGCGCGCCTGTGGGGTGGCAACCTGGCTGTCCTGGCTTCGTTGGTCGGCACGCCCTACCTGCCGCAGGTGCCGGGCGGCATCTTGTTCATTGAGGACGTGAACGAACACCCTTACCGTGTCGAGCGCCTGCTGACGCAACTGCTCTACGCCGGCGTACTGGCACAGCAGCAGGCGGTGATTTTTGGCCAGTTCACCAGCTATACCCTGGCGGCGCACGACAAGGGCTTCAAGCTGCAAAGCGTGGTCGATTGGCTGCGCCGCCAGATCACCACGCCGGTGCTGACCCAGTTGCCGTATGGCCACGTCGAGACCAAGGTGTGCCTGCCAGTAGGCGCGCAGGTGGAATTGTCCGTGCAGGGGCGTGATGCGCTACTGTATTGGGGTCATCCGTAAAGACGCAGCAAAAAACCAGCAACTGGCCCGGCGCCCGCCTTGAGCGCCTGCGCCATCAGTGCAGGTCGCCAGGATCGGTGGCCAAGTCGGTACGGGGCTGCGCCGCATACAGGCCCAGGCGCACCATGGTGCGGTGGTTCAGTTCGACCGCGACGGCCGCGCGTGTCAGCGCCGACTGGATGCGCGGCTTGCCACTGCTGGTGCGGTGCAGGCGCGGCTCGTTCAGCGGCTGGCCGGTGTCGTCGAGCAGGCTGGCTACCAGCGGTTGGTTGTGTTTTTCGCTGCGGCGCAGCACGATGGCGATGTCACCGTTGTCCAAGCGCACAAAGGTGCCCGGTGGGCACAGACCGACGCTGCGCACCAGCATGTAGCCGACCTCATCGCGCTGATCCACTTCTTTGCCCACCAGAGCACGCACCGAGTCGGTGGCGCTGCGCCCGGGGCGTGATTTGCGCGGGCTGATCATGGCGGCATAGCGGTCAATGGCGCCCAAAATGCGCGTCAGCCGGTCTTGCACGGCCAGGCTGGCCAGGGGGATGCGTTCCCCCAGAATGGTGTGGTGCTGGCCGACCACCTCCAGCCACAGGTCGTCGGTGATGTGCAATTGCTCCAGCAACTCTTGACTGTGCAGGGGGTGGTGCCGGATGGCCTCTTGCTGCCCGGCACTGGGTTTTTCGCGCTGATCGGCCAATGTGTCCTGCAGCGCGGTCATGCCAATATTCATGGTGAAGGCAGCCCGCACCAGTGCGTTGCGTTCGTGGCTGGGCAGTTCGAACTCGCGCGCCATCAGGTGGCACAACGTGGCGCACACCAGCGCGTGCGAGGCGCTGTAGCCGACGGTGGACGTGGCGGCGAGCTGGAACATCAGGTAGAGCGCAGCGTCTGTGTCGTGCGCCACCAGTTCTTGCAGCCACTGGTCGAACTGGCGCACCTTGGCCTGAAAGCTGCGTGCCTGCGTCGGGCGTGCCAGCAACACCGACAGCGCCGACTCCAGGTCGCCCCACAGGCTGAGCAAGTCTTCATATTCTTCGTTGTGCGCCGTGCGCGCCAGGGTAGGGGAGTGCATGGCAGGGTTCAAGGGTGCTTTTCCAGTATCAGTTGCTCGTTATTGCAGTGGCTTGCATTTGCGCAGTGGCACGGGATGTCGCACAGGCACAGAGTACGGCGGAGCTCAGTCGCGGAAGTTGTTGAACGACAGCGGCATGTCGGCAATGTCCTTGCGGATCAGGGCCATCGCCGCTTGCAGATCGTCGCGCTTGGTGCCGCTGATGCGCACTTTTTCTTCCTGGATGGCGGCCTGCACCTTGATCTTGCTGTCCTTGATGAGTTTTTGCAGCTTCTTGGCCAGCTCGCTCTCGATGCCGTTGCGCACCTTGATGACCTGCTTGACCTTGTCGCCGCCGATTTTCTGCGACTTGCCGATGTCCAGAAAGCGCACATCGACGTTGCGTTTGGTCAGCTTGTTGCGCAGCAGGTCTTCGACTTGGGTGAGCTGGAATTCGGCGTCACCGTACATGGTGATTTCCTTGTCCTTCAGCTCGACGGCCGCAGACGTGCCCTTGAAGTCAAAGCGCGTGCCGATTTCCTTGGCGGCGTTTTCAACGGCATTTTTCACTTCGACAAAGTCGGCTTCACAAACGGTATCAAAAGATGGCATGGTGGGTTTACTCTTCAAAAATCGCGTCGCACCAAGGGCCGGTGCGACAATCGGGTCGATGTTAGTCGAGAAAAACGCCTCCCTCCAACCCTACAACACCTTTGGCATCATGGCCCGCGCCGACACCCTAGTGCGCGTGCGCTCCAGTGCCGATATCGCTGCGCTGCGCGCCGACCCCGTGCTGGGTACCGCCCCGGTGCTCATCCTGGGCGGTGGCAGCAACGTGGTGCTGACCGGCGATGTCAGGCCGGTGGTGCTGAAGATCGAAATCAAGGGCCGCCGCCTGGTGCAGGAAACGGAACGCGCCTGGATCGTTGAGGCCGGCGCAGGTGAATCCTGGCACGACACTGTGGCCTGGACGCTGGCGCAAGGCTGGCCGGGCCTGGAAAATCTGGCGCTGATCCCCGGCACCGTCGGCGCCGCACCGGTGCAGAACATCGGCGCCTATGGCGTCGAGCTGCAAGACCGCTTTGACTCGCTGGATGCGGTCGATCTGCGCACTGGCCAGCGCTTCACGCTGGATGCGGCGCAATGTGCTTTTGGCTACCGCGACTCGGTTTTCAAACATGCGCCAGCTGCACCCCAAGCCGGCGAACAACTGCCGCGCGGCATGGGTCTGGCCGGGCGCGCGGTCATCACGCAGGTGCGGTTTCGCCTGCCCAAGCGATGGAAGCCTGAACTGGGCTACGTCGAACTGGAACGCCGTGCTGCCGAGGCTGCTGACGCCGGTGTGGTACCGCCCACGGCGCAGCAGATTTTTGACTGGGTTTGCGCCATTCGCCGCGCCAAGCTGCCCGATCCTGCGGTTATTGGCAACGCTGGCAGCTTCTTCAAAAACCCCACCGTCACGCCCGAGCAGTGCGCCGACATCATTGCGCGCGAGCCTAAAATTGTGCACTACCCGCTGGACGATGGCCGTATCAAGCTGGCCGCCGGCTGGTTGATTGATGCCTGTGGTTGGAAGGGCAAGACCGTCGGCCAAGCCGCGGTCTATGAAAAACAGGCGCTGGTGCTGGTCAATAAAGGACGCGGCGAAAGCAGCGTGACTGGTGGTGAAGTCATGACTCTGGCGCGCGCCATTCAGACCAGTGTGTATGAGCGCTTTGGTATCCGACTGGAGCCCGAGCCGGTAGTGGTCTGAGATAGAAATTATATAAATCGCGGACTATGACAATAATGAATTTAAAGCATTTAACAAAGTCCATTTTCATGGCCTTGGCGATAGCAATAAATACCGTTTCAATGGCGCAAGATAGCAGGCCTGCCCTGCCAGATCGCGAGAATGCTGATTACAGCACTGGGTTTGCTGGGTTGAAAAAATTAGCGGAAAAAGGGAATGCTGAAGCGCAGTTTCTTTTGGGAGAGATGTATTCCAAGGGAAAAAGCGTTCCTAAGGATGAGCGACAGGCGGTCGATTGGTATCGAAAAGCAGCTCAGCAAGGCAATGCCAGTGCGCAATCTAATCTGGGTTTCATGTACTCCAGTGGACTCGGTGTTGCCAAGAACGATCAGGAAGCTGCAGCCTGGTATCAAAAAGGGGCAGAAAATGGGGATAGCTATGGCCAGTTCACCCTTGCCAGCCTGTATTTAAAGGGCCTCGGTGTTCCCAAGAATGAGCAACTGGCGGCTGCCTGGTATCAAAAAGCGGCACAACAAGGCCACGCCAACTCGCAATTTCATTTGGGCACTCTGTATGAGCATGGCATAGGGGTTGCCAAGGAGACGCGCCAAGCGGTGGTCTGGTATCGAAAAGCCGCCGAAAAAGGCCAGGCAGAGGCGCAGTTGGCGCTCGCTAAAATGTATAAAAATGGAATTGGTGTCGCCAATGATCCGCAGCAAGCTCAATATTGGTATACAAAAGCTGCCGAGCAAGGCAGTTCCGAAGCCGCGATGGCTTTGGACGTGAAGTAAGCGCTGCAGCAAAAATCATCAACTGAAGATCACTCTGACCCTCCACAGGCCCCGCCTGCCTTCGGTCGATTCCTGCCAAGCGCGTGGCAGCAAATAGGCGCCCAGTGCGGCAGCGGTCAGAACTACGGGCGCGTGCGGCTGTCGCAGCTCACCAAGAATAAAAAAACCGCCCGATCGTGTGAGCGGGCGGTTTGCTGAGGTGGGGAGCTCAAATACTATTGTTTTTATAGCTATCAGCGCTTGCTAAGAAAGGGCTAGAGGCTGTTTTTACTCTGTATTTTAGCGCGCGCTCGGTCTGTGCTCTCAGCGCTTGCTGTCATCCGACAGGTGCGCTAGTGCCGCATTGCCGCCCAGTGACAGCAGCCCGGCGTTGGCGTAGATCCCCAGTTTGGCACGCGTATCGACGATATCGAGGTTGCGCATGGTCAGCTGGCCGATGCGATCGAGCGGCGAGAACGGTGCGTCTTCGACCTTTTCCATCGACAGGCGCTCGGGCGCGTAGGTCAGGTTCGGGCTTTCGGTATTCAGCAGCGAGTAATCGTTGCCGCGGCGCAGCTCCAGCGTCACGGTGCCGGTGACGGCGCGGGCAATCCAGCGCTGGGCGGATTCGCGCAGCATGATGGCTTGCGGGTCAAACCAGCGGCCTTGGTACAGCAGGCGACCCAATTTGAGGCCGTTCATGCGGTACTGCTCGATGGTGTCTTCGTTGTGGATGCCCGTCACCAAGCGTTCGTAAGCGATGTGCAGCAGCGCCAAACCGGGGGCTTCGTAGATGCCGCGGCTCTTGGCTTCGATGATGCGGTTTTCGATCTGGTCGCTCATGCCCAAACCGTGGCGGCCGCCGATGCGGTTGGCTTCCAGGATCAGTTCGACCGGGTCGTTGAATTCAACACCGTTCAGCGCCACCGGCTGGCCTTCTTCAAAGCGCACCGAGACTTCCTCGGCTTTGACGGCGACGTCTTCTTTCCAGAAAGCCACGCCCATGATCGGGTTGACGATGCGGATGCCGCTGTTCAAAAACTCCAGGTCTTTGGCTTCGTGCGTGGCGCCGAGCATGTTGCTGTCGGTGCTGTACGCCTTTTCGGCGCTCATCTTGTAGCCAAAGCCATGCTCGGTCATGAAGGCCGACATTTCAGACCGGCCACCCAGCTCGTCAATGAACAGCTGGTCCAGCCACGGCTTGTAGATTTTGAGCGCCGGGTTGGTCAGCAGGCCGTAGCGGTAGAAGCGCTCGATGTCGTTGCCCTTGTAGGTGCTGCCGTCGCCCCAGATGTTGACGTCGTCTTCCTTCATCGCGGCGACCAGCATGGTGCCGGTGACGGCGCGGCCCAGCGGCGTGGTGTTGAAGTAGGTGGCGCCGGCGGTGCTGACGTGGAAGGCGCCGGCTTGCAGCGCGGCAATGCCTTCGTGGGCGAGTTGCGTGCGGCAGTCGATCAGGCGGGCTTTTTCCGCGCCGTATTCCATCGCTTTGCGCGGGATTTCGTCGTAATCGGGCTCGTCGGGCTGGCCGAGGTTGGCGGTGTAGGCGTAGGGCTGTGCGCCCTTGAGCTTCATCCACAGCAAGGCGGCGCTGGTGTCGAGGCCGCCCGAAAAAGCGATGCCGACTTTTTGACCGATGGGGAGGTTTTGCAGAATAGTGGCCATGAGGTATCTCTCAAAAATGATAGCTGCTTACGCTTGCCTGGTAAAGGCTAGAGGCTGAAAATACGTTAAATTTCAACCGAAGTGGCAGATGTAGTGGTAGGCGTCGGTGACACGGATGTCGAATTTGGAGTTACCGGGAATGCTGAATTGCTCGCCCGGTGTGCTGGTCAGCCAGGTGTCTGAACCGTCTAAACGGTATTCGCAACGACCGGCCACGCATTCCATGATTTCGGGCGCGCCGGTGTTGAAGGTGAGCGCGCTGGGCAGCACCACGCCGACCGATTTTTTCGTGCCGTCGGGGAAGGTGATGCCATGGCTGACGCACTTGCCGTCAAAGTACACGCTGGCCTGGGTGGTGACGGAGACGCCGTCGATTTTTTCGGTGGTCATGGAAGAGGGTGTTTCTACAAGGACAAACCGGCAATTTTAGGCCACCGGCTGTCTGGTGTTGCGCACTCAGGCTATGGGCGCAGGGCGCAAAAAAGAGCCCCGAAGGGCTCTTGGCGATCAGTGGATCAGTGCGTGTCGTTTTCAGCGCCAGCGGTGGCGAGGTGCGTTGCCGCCACGGTAGTAGTAGTCGGATTCAATGATGACCGGCGTCACGTACTGCGGCTGCTGCTGGTACGGCGGCGGATAGGGGTTGTCTTGGATAACTACGCCGTTGGGGTTGTAAGGGTTGGACTGCGTTGAGTAGGTGTGCCCATACGGATAGGGCATACCGTTGCTGTTGCTGTTGCTGTTGCCGTTGGCGTTGCCCAGTGGCTGTACCTGCACGGGGATCGTGCGGCCAGGGTCGGTTTGCGTCTGCGTGGTGTATTGGCGTCCGGCGTATTCATACACCACGGTGTAGCCGACGGTGCGGTTTTCGTAATAGGTCTGGGTATTGCAGCGCTGCACGTTCTGGTAGGTGGGCCGGCCGTTACCCTCGATCTGATTGCCCAGTAGCGCGCCACCGATCACGCCCAGTGCGGTCGCTGCCGCGCGGCCACTGCCGCCGCCAATGGCATTGCCCGCGGCGCCACCGGCAAGAGCGCCCAGCACGGCACCGCCGCCCGTGGTCTGTTGGCCGGTGTAGACGGTCTGGTTGTCGCACACCTGCTGGGGTACGGCCACTTGTTGCACGACGGGCGTGGCCGAGAGCACACGTGCCTCCTCCTGTGCATTGGCCAGCGTGGCTGCGCCGGCGAGGAGAGAGAAGAGTGCGATTTTTTTCATGGAGAAATCCCTTTCGGATTTGGCGAAATTGAACCGCTTCTTAACGCGCCAGACCCACATAAAGTTTATGCGCCAGCTGCAAAGGGGGTGCTGGGACACCGTAAATCTGCGTAAAGATACGGCAAGGGTGGTGGGACAGTTGATTTGCATCCGTCAGCCTGCGCCGTGCAATAGCTGTGTCCACAGGGCTGCATCGAAGCCTACGGTGGTGCGAGTTTCGGCGCTGCGACGCCATTCGACCACCGGGCGCTTGATGGCGCTGGCGTGCGCCTGCAGCAAGGCGTTGGCGCTGGCGGCATCACATACGGCGGCTTGGGTGGCGGTGTCCAGCTTGCGCCAGGTGGTGCCCTGGCGATTCACGAGCTTTTCCCAGCCGACGGCAGCCATCCACTGCGTCAGCCGGTCAGCAGGCACGCCGTGTTTTTTGAAATCGTGAAATTGGTACTCTAGCCCTTGGGCGCTGAGCCAGGCACGGGCTTTTTTTACGGTGTCGCAGTTGCTGATGCCGTACAGGGTGATGTCAGGGGTAATCATGTTGGGCATCATGCGGCAAGCCCGCGCTCGGCGACAATACCGCCCTGTATGCACACTACTATTGACACCTTGGAAGGCTGGCTGGCACATTGCGAGCGCCTGCATCCGCACCCCATCGAGATGGGACTGGAGCGCGTCAGTGAGGTCGCGCGCCGCATGGCGCTGCGCTTTGACTGCCCGGTCATCACCGTCGCTGGCACCAATGGCAAGGGTTCGACCTGCGCCATGCTCGAAGCCATTGCGCGTGAGGCGGGTTACCGTACCGGGGTGTATTCCTCGCCGCATCTGGTGCATTTCGAGGAACGCTGCCGCCTGCGTGGTGAGGCGGTCGATGCATCTGATTTGATCGCGCATTTCGCCGCTGTGGAAAGCGCCAGAACCCAAAATAGCGCGGAGATTTCGCTCAGCTATTTTGAATTTACCACCCTGGCCATCCTGCACCTGATGAGCCAGGCGTCGCTGGATGTAGTGATTCTGGAAGTCGGTCTGGGCGGGCGGCTCGATGCCACCAACATCATCGACGCCGACTGCATGGTGATCACCAGCATTGATGTGGACCATGTGGAATACCTCGGCCCCGACCGCGAAAGCATTGGCCGCGAAAAGGCCGGCATCATGCGCACCGGCAAACCGGTCATCGTCAGTGATCCCATGCCGCCGCAAAGTGTGATCGACCATGCCCGCGAGATGGGGGCCGATCTGTGGCGCTTTGGCGAGGACTTCAATTTTTCTGGCGACAAGCAGCAGTGGGGCTGGGCCGGGCGTGGGCGGCGCTATGCCGGGATGGCTTATCCGGCGTTGCGCGGTGCCAATCAGCTGATCAATGCGTCGGGCGCGCTGGCGGCGCTGGAGGCGTTGCGCGATCGTATTCCGGTAACGGCCCAAGCGGTGCGCAATGGTTTGTCGATGGTCGAGCTGCCGGGGCGTTTTCAAATCATTCCCGGGCAACCGGCGCTGGTGCTGGATGTCGCGCACAACCCGCATTCGGTGGCGGCACTGACGGCCAACCTGGATGCCATGGGCTACTTTCCGACCACACACGCCGTGCTCGGCGCCATGGCCGACAAAGACCTTGGGCCGATGTTGGCCAAGGTGGCGCCGCTGGTGGATCGCTGGTATTTCACCGATCTACCGACGGCGCGCGCGGCCACTGCAGCTGGTTTGCAACAAAAATGGAATGCTTGGCAAATGGTGGCCGGTGGCCGGCGCACCGTGCCCACGGCGACCTTTGCCAGTCCACAAGCAGCACTCGATGCTGCCGTGGCCGCAGCCGCCCCCACTGATAGAATCGTCGTCTTTGGCTCGTTTTACACAGTGGGCGGCGTTTTAATCAACGGGACGCCGCGCCTGCACTCGAAGCACTTGGGCTGACAGGCACGCACGGGTTTTTGCAACTTCATGGCATTTTTCAAGTTTCGCTGGCCGGGTCAAAAGCGGCAAGACGATAAGTCGACAAAACCTTCGCGTGAGCAGCGCACCGAGAACATCGATGTGATGCGCCGGCGCGCCCGCCATCGCCTGATCGGTGCCGGGGTGCTGGTGCTGCTCGGTGTCATCGGCTTTCCGATGTTGTTTGATACTCAGCCACGCCCGATTCCTGTCGATATCCCTATTGAAATCCCTGACCGCAACCGCGTAGCCCCACTGGTGGTGCCTGATGGCGCGCCTGCAGCCGTGGCGCCAGCGCCGGCCAGCCGTGCCGCAGCGGTGGCCAGTCTGTCTGACGGCGAAGAGGTGCTGGAGTCGTCTCCCGGACGCAAACCTGCTGCCGCTGTAGCCCCTCTGGTGCCAGCCAAGTCAGAGGTGCGACCTGAGCCGAAACCAGTGCCTAAGCCTGAGCCGAAACCAGTAGCCAAACCCGAGCCCAAGCCGGAGCACAAGCCCGATCCCAAACCAGTGCCTAAGCCTGAGCCCAAGCCTGAGCCAAAACCAGTACCCAAGCCTGAGCCCAAGTCTGAGTCAAAACCAGTACCCAAGCCAGAGGCGCCCAAGCCGGCACCACATAACGATGATGCTGCACGTGCGCGTGCGCTGCTAGAAGGGCGTTCTCCGCCACCGCAGTCCCCCGCTGCAGTTGCATCTATAGGGGCACAAGAGGGACGTTTCATTGTGCAGATTGGCGCTTTTGCTGATGCCGACAAAGCCCGTGAAGCACGCCAGAAAGTCGAACGCACCGGACTCAAGACTTATACCCAGGTGGTGGAGACCAAGGATGGCAAGCGTATTCGGGTGCGGGTCGGGCCGCTGGTGAACCGAGCCGAGGCAGAAAAAGCAGCTGCGCGCATCAGGGCTCTAGATTTGTCTGCCTCTATCCTCACCTTATAGAGCGTATGTGCCCGCCATGGCTGCGCTGGATTTGATTTTTGTCGGGGTATTACTGGTGTCGATGCTGATCGGCGCTTGGCGTGGATTGGTATTTGAATTGTTGTCTGCATTGAGTTGGGCTGCAGCGTTTGTGCTGGCGCAGTGGTTTGCTGCCGACCTGGCAGCGTTGCTGCCGCTGAGTGGATGGCCCAGTGCGGGACGCTATGCGGCAGGTTTTGCTGTCGTATTTGTGCTGGCCTTGTTTGGCTGTGGCATGGTGGCCGCGTTGGCCAGAAAATTGGTCGAGGCGACGGGCTTGCGTCCTGCCGACCGTGCACTGGGGGCGCTGTTTGGTGTCGTGCGCGCTGGGGTGCTGCTGCTGGTCATGGCCGTGCTGGCCCAGCTGACGCCTTTGCACGAAAGCGACTGGTGGCATGAATCGAGCGGTGCGCCCTGGTTGTCAGTGGCCTTGAAAGAGCTCAAACCGGCATTGCCGGAAGAATTTGGCAAGTATCTGCCGTCATAAATAAGAACGTGTTCACGATTTAAGGATTGGCGGGAGGGTATCGGCTGTCGGCCGAGCTTCTTGCTCAAGGTATGCGGGCCTGGCCCCGCGAATCAACGAGAGTCAACTATGTGCGGAATCATTGGCGTTATCAGTAGCGCCCCGGTCAACCAACTGATTTATGACGCGCTGTTGTTGTTGCAACACCGTGGGCAGGATGCTGCCGGCATCGTCACCCAGCAAGGGCGCAAGTTCTTCATGCACAAGGCAAAAGGCATGGTGCGTGACGTGTTTCGCACGCGCAATATGCGCGCGCTGCCCGGCAGTGCTGGTCTGGGGCAGGTGCGTTACCCCACCGCCGGCAATGCCTACAGTGAAGAAGAGGCGCAGCCGTTTTATGTGAATGCACCTTTCGGTATCGTGTTGGTCCACAACGGTAATCTGACCAATGCCCATGCCTTGCGCTCTGAACTGTTTTCTACCGACCATCGCCATACCAATACCGACAGCGACTCTGAAGTGCTGTTGAACGTGTTTGCCCACGAGCTGGAGCGCTCCACGCATGGCGTTCCGCTGCGAACCGAGGACGTGTTTACTGCCGTAAGCGCGGTGCATCGCCGTGTCAAGGGTTCGTATGCAGTGATCGCCTTGATTGCTGGCCACGGG
This sequence comes from Simplicispira psychrophila DSM 11588, assembly GCF_000688255.1. Lineage (GTDB taxonomy): Bacteria > Pseudomonadota > Gammaproteobacteria > Burkholderiales > Burkholderiaceae_C > Simplicispira > Simplicispira psychrophila. Next base: position 136,715 of record NZ_JHYS01000008.1, read on the forward strand.
CTGGTAGCGTTTCGCGACCCGCACGGCATTCGTCCGCTGGGCATGGGCCGCAGCCAAGACGGCACCGTGATGGTGGGCAGTGAGTCGGTAGCGCTGGAAGGCACAGGCCATGTGTTCGAGCGCGATATCGCGCCAGGCGAGGCGGTATTCATCACGCTCGACGGCCAAGTGCATGCGCGTCAGTGCGCCGAATCACCCAAGCTGCAGCCGTGCATTTTTGAATTTGTCTATCTGGCGCGGCCCGACTCGGAGATGGACGGCATCTCGGTGTACCAGGCGCGCCTGAATCTGGGTGCATCGCTGGCCAAGCGGGTGGTGTCCACCGTGCCACCCAACGAGATTGACGTGATCATTCCGATTCCTGAGTCTAGCCGCCCCAGCGCTACCCAGTTGGCTCATCTGTTGGGTGTGCCGTACCGCGAAGGTTTCGTTAAGAACCGCTATGTCGGTCGCACTTTCATCATGCCGGGCCAGGGCGTACGCAAAAAATCAGTGCGCCAGAAGCTCAATGTCATTGCCAGTGAGTTCAAAGGTCGCAATGTGCTGTTGGTGGACGACTCTATCGTGCGCGGCACCACCAGCCGCGAGATCGTGCAGATGGCGCGCGATGCGGGTGCGCGCAAGGTCTATCTGGCCAGTGCCGCGCCGCCGGTGCGCTTTCCGAATGTGTATGGCATCGATATGCCTACCAGCGGTGAGTTGGTGGCCCATGGCCGCACGGTCGAAGAAATCCGTCAGTCGATTGGCTGCGATGCCTTGATCTATCAGGACGTCGAAGGCATGAAAAAAGCCATTGGCTCCCTTAATCCAAAGCTCGATGGTTTTGATGCTTCCTGCTTTGATGGCGTCTACGTCACTGGCGACATCACCGCCGAGGACATCGAGCGTCTGAATGAAGGCCGCGTGGGTGTGCAAGAGGACGAAGAAGATACCTCGCGCCTGGCATTGCCCAATGCCCAGGAGGCGTAAGGCGTGATGCCCAGCATGAACCACCAACTTGCCCCCGGTCTGCACCCCGATACGCTCGCGGTGCGCCAGTCCGTGCCGCGCAGCCAATACGGCGAGCACTCCGAGGCCCTGTACCTGACCAGCAGTTTTGTACAGCCTGATGCTGCCACGGCTGCACGCCGTTTTGCTGGCGAAGAAGACGGTTACACCTATTCGCGCACCGCCAACCCGACGGTGACAGCCTTTGAGCAGCGCTTGGCGGCGCTGGAAGGAACTGATTCGGCGGTGGCGACGTCCAGTGGCATGTCGGCCATTTTGTTGCTGTGCCTGGGCTTGCTTAAGGCGGGTGACCATGTGGTGTGCTCACAGTCGATGTTCGGCTCGACCATGCGGCTCATCGGCACCGAGTTTGCGCGCTTTGGCGTGCAGTCCACCTTTGTGCCGCAAACCGATGCCAGCGCTTGGCAGGCCGCCATGCGCCCCGAAACACGTTTGCTGTTTGCCGAAACGCCCACCAACCCGCTGACCGATTTGTGCGACATCCAAGCGCTGGCCGACATCGCCCACGCGGCCGGTGTGCTGCTGGCAGTGGACAACTGTTTCGCCTCGCCGGCCTTGCAGCGCCCGACAGCCTTCGGCGCCGATCTGGTGATTCACTCCGGCACCAAGTTTCTCGACGGGCAAGGGCGCGTCATGGCTGGAGCCGTGTGTGGCCCGCGCGCGCTGATCGACAACATCCTGGCGCCGCTGATCCGCAGCGCCGGGATGAATCTGTCGCCGTTCAACGCCTGGGTGGTGCTCAAGGGAATGGAGACGCTGTCGATTCGCATGAAGGCGCAAAGCGCGACAACGCTGACGCTGGCGCAGTGGCTGGAGGCGCACCCCGCTGTAGCGCGCGTGTACTACCCCGGCCTGCCATCGCACCCGCAGCACGCACTGGCCATGCGCCAGCAGTCGGGTCTGGGCGGCGCGGTGCTGGCGTTTGATGTACGCGCCAGCGATGCTGTGGATGCGCGCAGCCGCTCTTTCCATGTCATAGACAGCACGCGCGTGTGCAGCATCACCGCCAACCTGGGTGATACCAAAACCACCATCACCCACCCTGCCAGCACCTCGCACGGGCGCCTGAGCGAAGCGCAGCGCCAAGCCGCTGGCATCGGTCAAGGCCTGATCCGCGTCGCCGTGGGCCTGGAATATATTGACGATTTGAAAATCGACCTCGCACGGGGTCTGGATACCTTGCCATGACAGAAAAAAATACTTCGGCGCCAGTGCATGTGCGCACGCGCTTTGCGCCGTCACCCACGGGTTTCATCCACTTAGGCAACATCCGCTCGGCGCTGTATCCATGGGCGTTTGCGCGCGCCACGGGCGGCGATTTTATCTTGCGTATTGAAGATACCGATTTGGAGCGTTCGACCCAGGCAGCAGTGGATGTGATTTTGGAAGGCATGAGCTGGCTGGGCATGGATCCCGACGAAGGGCCGTTCTACCAGATGCAGCGCATGGATCGCTACAAAGAAGTGCTGGCACAACTGCAGGCTGCTGGTCATGTTTACCCGTGCTACACCAGCATGGCTGAACTCGATGCCCTGCGGGAAGCGCAAATGGCCGCCAAAGAAAAGCCGCGCTACAACGGCACTTGGCGCCCTGAGCCCGGCAAAATTTTGCCTCCGGTGCCCGCAGGCGTACCACCGGTGCTGCGCTTTAAAAACCCGCAAGGCGGCGTGGTGGCGTGGGACGACAAGGTCAAGGGGCGCATTGAGATCCGCAACGACGAACTCGACGACTTGGTGATTGCGCGGCCTGATGGCACACCGACCTATAACTTCTGCGTGGTGGTAGACGATATTGACATGGCCATCACGCATGTGATTCGCGGTGACGACCACGTCAACAACACGCCGCGCCAGATAAACATCTTTCAAGCGTTGGACAAAGTACCGCCGATCTATGCCCACCTGCCGACCGTGCTGAACGAGCAGGGCGAGAAGATGAGTAAGCGCAACGGCGCTAAGCCGGTGACGCAGTATCGCGACGAAGGCTATCTGCCCGAAGCCATGGTGAACTATCTGGCCCGCTTGGGCTGGAGCCATGGTGATGACGAGATTTTCAGCCGTGAACAATTCCTGGAGTGGTTCAACTTGGATCACCTCGGTCGCAGCGCCGCGCAGTTTGACGAAGCCAAGCTGCGTTGGGTGAATGCCCAGCACCTTAAAGCCATGGACGACGAGGCGCTGGCGGCGCTGGTGGCACCGCAACTGGAAAAGCGTGGCATGGCCGCTGCTGATATAGCGGATGGTCGTCTGCCTCGCATTTGTGCGCTGTTCAAAGACCGCTGCGATACCACGGTCGCGCTGGCCGATTGGGCGGTGGTGTTCTATGGCGACACGGTGCAGGCGGTGCAGGAAGAGCGCGACAAGCATGTCACACCAGCCGCCGGCCCAGCGCTGGCTGCTTTGGCCGAGGCGTTGCAAGAAGGCGCTTGGGATAAAGCGTTTATTGCTGCTGCCATCAAACAAGTGCTGGCCGCACAGGGACTGAAAATGCCCCAACTGGCCATGCCGGTGCGCGTGTTGGTGGCAGGTACGGCACACACGCCATCTGTGGATGCGCTGCTGGAATTGATGGGCAGAGAAAAAGTTATTGCAAGATTGAAAAATCGCTAAAAAACCTGTCTATAATTCAAGGCTCAGGTGGTGACGATAAAAACATAATATGTGTTGTCATTAATGGGGGTATAGCTCAGCTGGGAGAGCGCTTGCATGGCATGCAAGAGGTCATCGGTTCGATCCCGTTTACCTCCACCAAGATTTTTGTCAGTCGGAAGTTCCAAGGTTTTGACCCCATCGTCTAGAGGCCTAGGACACTACCCTTTCACGGTAGGTACCGGGGTTCGAATCCCCGTGGGGTCGCCAAGTTGTAGCGCTTGGTTTGCATGAAGATGCAAGCAAAAGCTGCCTACCAGGAGTGGTAGTTCAGTTGGTTAGAATACCGGCCTGTCACGCCGGGGGTCGCGGGTTCGAGTCCCGTCCACTCCGCCAGTTAAATGTTGGTCATGCCAAGGGCAAGCCAACCAGTGGGGGTATAGCTCAGCTGGGAGAGCGCTTGCATGGCATGCAAGAGGTCATCGGTTCGATCCCGTTTACCTCCACCAAGATTTTTGTCAGTCGGAAGTTCCAAGGTTTTGACCCCATCGTCTAGAGGCCTAGGACACTACCCTTTCACGGTAGGTACCGGGGTTCGAATCCCCGTGGGGTCGCCAAGTTGTAGCGCTTGGTTTGCATGAAGATGCAAGCAAAAGCTGCCTACCAGGAGTGGTAGTTCAGTTGGTTAGAATACCGGCCTGTCACGCCGGGGGTCGCGGGTTCGAGTCCCGTCCACTCCGCCAGTTAGAAACCGCTGTAGTCGAAAGGCTGCAGCGGTTTTTTTATTTCTGATCTATGGTTATATGCCCACAGAGTAGAAAATTCCACTGGTGCAGACGAACACTGTGGTGGAATTTTTGGTCCAAAAGGCCGCTAATCCTTACGGATTCTGCGCTTCAAGCTCTATTTTTTGATGTGCAGATTTACTTCGGTGCCATACGAATAGCACCATCAAGGCGAATCACTTCGCCATTCAGCATGTCGTTTTCAAAAATGTGCTGCGCCAGTTTGGCGTAATCCTGGGGCGTGCCGAGGCGGCTGGGGAAGGGGACGCCAGCCGCCAGTGCGTCCTGCACTTCTTGTGGCATACCAAACAGCATCGGGGTGCCAAAAATACCGGGGGCGATGGTCATGTTACGGATGCCGCTGCGCGCCAGTTCGCGCGCAATCGGCAAGGTCATGCTGACGATACCGCCTTTGGAGGCCGCATACGCGGCTTGGCCGATCTGGCCATCGTAGGCCGCGATGCTGGCGGTGGAGATCATCACGCCGCGCTCGCCCGTGGCCTCGGGATCGTTCTTGGCCATGGCTTCAGCGGCCAGACGCATCATGTTGAAGCTGCCGATCAAATTAACCGTGATCGTCTTCCGGAAGGAATCCAGCGCGTGCGGGCCATTTTTACCCACGACTTTTCCTGCGGGCGCAATGCCGGCGCAATTGACCAAGCCCATTAGCTTACCCATCGATACCGCCCGGGCTACCACGGCCTGGCCGTCAGCTTCACTGCTGACATCGCAGCGCAGGAACACGCCGCCCATGTCTTTGGCAACCGCTTCGCCTTTTTCTACCTGCATGTCAGCGATGACCACCTTGCCGCCGTGTGCTGCCAGCATCCGCGCTGTGCCTTCACCCAGGCCCGAGGCCCCGCCGGTGACGATAAATATCTTGCCTTGAATATCCATGCCGTGTCTCCGATGTATGACGTTAACGTAAGCGTCAATTATGCGGGATGCCTATGCGAAAGCACTTAAAAAAAAGCCCGGCAGGTCCGGGCAGAGGAGACGGGTCGTGTTCAGGTGCGGAGCATTATTTAAAACCGACGCGATCAAGCATTTGCTGCACCTTGGTGGTGTTGGCACCCACCGCGCTGATGTGGATGGTTTCGCTCTTGAATGGCGCGTTTCCGGTCATGGCCTTCAGGGCGGGGTTGGCAATGGTTACACCTTTGGCGGCAGGCCACTCGTTATTACCGTTAGCAAAGTAATTTTGTGCCTCTGGGCTGGCCAGATATTCAAGGAATTTAACCGCATTAGCCTGATTTTTGGCATATTTGGCGACAGCGCCGCCGGCAATGTTCATGTGTGTGCCCCAGGACTGCTGGTTAGGGAACACTACGCCGACTTTGTTAGCCACCGCCACCTCTTCCGGCTTGGACGAACGCATCAGGCGTGCCAGATAGTAGCTGTTGGTGACGGCAATGTCGCATTCACCCGAAGCCACGGCCTTGATCTGGTCGGTATCTCCACCCTTGGGTGAGCGCGCCAAGTTGGCGACCATGCCCTTGAGCCATTCTTCGGTTTTTTGCTCACCCAGGTGCTCCGTCACGGCACCAAACAGGCTCAGGTTGTAGGGGTGCGAGCCGGAGCGAATACACAGCTTGCCTTTGTTCTTCGGGTCACCTAGCTCTTCATAAGTGTCCACGTCTTCCTTGTTGACCTTGACCTTGTTGTAGACGATGACGCGCGCACGGGTAGAAAAACCAAACCATGAAATACCGCCGTCAGCCTCTGGCTTGCTGCGCAGATTGGTCGGGATGGCTTCGTTCAGTGTCTTGGACTGGATCGGCTGAAACAGGCCATCTACTTCGCCGCGATACAGCCGCGCTGCATCCACCAGCAAAATTACATCGGCCGGCGATGCTGCGCCTTCGGCCTTCAGCCGGGCCAGAATGCCGGCATCGTCTGCATCGACACGGTTGATTTTGATCCCGGTGGCCTTGGTAAAGCCGCTGTAGAGCGCTTCGTCGGTCGAGTAGTGGCGTGCCGAATATAAATTGACGACACTGTCCTGGGCTTGCGCCTGCGTGACGCTGACGGCTGCCAATAGAGCGAAGGTGGTCAAGGCCGCGGTTATTTTTTTCGACATGGGTGAAGTGCTCGGATAGTGAAACAATTTTTCATCATAATTTAAACGCGAATTATTCGCAATCATCCAGTGCTTCTCAAGCGGATTAGCAGCTGTCAGACAGCCTGTAGAAAAATAACAGGCAAAAAAAAGCCCGGTGGGCACCGGGCTGTAAGGGATCTTTGAAACGGATGTTTCCAGAGGATCCAAGGAGACAATCTGTCGCTGACGGGCTGAGCGTTGGCGATAACTTGGCAGTTATGGCAACGACTCACCCGAAGCGTGTTCTGCAAGCAGCAGGAGAGGGCGCTTTTGCCCTCCACTGCATTAACGCTTGACGGTGGTGCGCGCCACAGCCGATTTGGCTGCTTCGTTGGCGGATTCAGCAGCAGCGCTGAAGTTGGCTTCTGCGGCTTCCGTGGCTTGCTTGACGGCTTTTTGCACGGAATCGAAAGCATTGGAGGCCACCGAAACAGCGTTCTTCATGGCTGCGACAGCGCTTTCAGAGCCGGCGGGTGCGTTCGCAGAAGCGGTGTCCACCAGGGAGACAAAATTCTTTTGTGCTTCAGCAGTCTGGGCTTCCAGGGCTTTGGTGAATTCAGCGCTGGCACCGGTAGCGATTTCGTACAGGTGACGGCTGTAGGAGGCTGCTTTTTCGGCCAGAGGCTGGAACAGGCTGGCTTGCAGTGCCATCAATTCTTGCGCATCTTTAGCGGCGAATGCGGCCTGCGCATTGCTGGCAGCTTCGTTCAGCGCAGTGCGTGAAGCGGTCAGATTCAATTCCACGAGCTTCTCAACGCCTTCAAAAGCCTTATTGGTCAAGCCAAACAGCATTTCGATGTTTGCTTTGTGTGCGGCCAGAAGTTGTTCGTTGGTCAGAGACATTTAATCACTCCAAAAATTAAGTTGAAAAAAACACGTGGTCTACAGTTAGCTGCTGTGACTTGATCAGCCTCATGTTGCACTGCAGCATAAAGAAGATTCTAAGTAGATAGGCAGTAAATGCAAGACTTTTATATTGCATTGCAGTCATTTAGAGGTATCTATTGGTATCTTTTATGCGCAAGCGCAGCAACCTTATGACGCAGTGCCCAGTCCTTCTTGTCAGCGCGCTTGCGATAGGGCCTGGCTGAACTCCATGACCGATGCGGTGCAGCATTAATATGCTATATAAATAGTAGCTTCCACTGCAAGCTCAGTAAGCTTGTAATACATTTTTGACGGTATGTTTACGGCCATGCTGAGAAGGCAGATCGTCGCCTCTGCTGGGTGCGCGCATGGCCTACACTTTGGCGCGGGCCTCGGGTACCGTGTTTTTACGGGGAACTTGCGTAGTTTCCACCTCATTTTTAAAAATTGCCAGGGAGATACGCCTATGAAACCGATGCATTGGCTGGTGGCGGCTGCGCTTTGGGCGTTGCCCGGTTGGGCGCTGGCCGCCGATATGGACGGCAGTGCCTTGCCGTTGTGGTGGGGCGTGCCCTTTGCCGGTATTTTGTTGTCGATCGCGTTGATACCGCTGCTGGCGCCGATTTTTTGGCACCACCATTTTGGCAAGGTGATTGGTGCCTGGGGACTGGCGTTTTTGCTGCCGTTTGCGGTGGTTTTTGGTCCTGGGGCGGCAGGCGTGAACTTGGTACATGCATTGATGGCGGAATACGTTCCCTTTGTCGTATTGCTCACGGCACTGTACACAGTGGCCGGCGGCATTTACATCCGTGGCAACTTGAAGGGCAGCCCGGTGCTGAACACCACGTTGCTGGCCCTGGGGGCTGTGCTGGCCAGTTTCATGGGCACGACGGGCGCCTCGATGCTGTTGATTCGCCCATTGATCCGTGCCAACGACAACCGCAGGCACAGCGTCCACGTGGTGGTGTTTTTTATCTTCATCGTTTCCAACGCCGGCGGTTCGCTGACGCCGTTGGGCGATCCACCGCTGTTTTTGGGCTTTTTGAAGGGCATTGATTTCTTCTGGACCGTGGCCCACATTTACCAGGAAACCCTGTTCCTGGTGGTGGTGCTGTTGGGGATTTTCTACGCCATTGACAGTTGGTATTTCCGCCACCCTGAGGACTTCCGGCGCGTGGACCCGACGCCGACCACGCTCAGCATCGGTTTTGATGGCAAGGTCAACTTTGCCTTGTTGGGCGTGGTCGTGGCGCTGGTGCTGCTGAGTGGCTTCTGGAAGTCGCCGGTGGTGTTTGACGTAGCCGGTACGCCGGTTGGTCTGCCCGGGCTGGTGCGCGATGTCGGTCTGGTGCTGGTGACGCTGGCCTCGCTGGCGCTGACGCCGCCCAAAGTGCATGTGGACAACCAGTTTGGCTGGGCGCCGATGCAAGAGGTGGCCAAGTTGTTTGCCGGCATCTTCCTGACTATCATTCCCGTCATTGCCATGCTTAAAGCTGGCGTCCATGGGCCTTTTGGCGCCATTGTGTCGGCCGTCACGCGGACCGACGGTACCCCTGACCCGGCAATGTATTTCTGGGCCACGGGATTGCTGTCCTCGTTCCTGGACAACGCACCGACCTATCTGGTGTTCTTCAATACCGCCGGCGGTGATCCGGTGACGCTGATGACGGCGCTGGCGCCTACCCTAGCGGCCGTGTCGGCGGGGGCGGTGTTCATGGGTGCCAATACCTATATTGGCAATGCACCGAACCTGATGGTGAAGGCGATTGCCGAAGACCGGGGCGTGCGTATGCCCAGTTTCTTTGGTTACATGGTGTGGTCGTGCGGAATTTTGCTGCCGTTGTTTGTCATCATGACCTTCATCTGGTTTCGCTGATTGAGCGCGCACGCTGCACACATAAAGGAAAACCTGCCATGCACAAGCCCCGCATCCTGATTGCCCGCGCGATTTTTCCGGAAGTGGTCGAGCGCCTGTCGCAGCACTTTGAGGTGGAGGCCAACCCGCAAGATGTTGTTTGGACGCTGCCCGAGCTGCTGGCGCGTCTGGCCGACAAGGACGGCTTGTTGAGCACCGGTAGCCAGCGCATCGACTCGGAGCTGATGGCGGTCTGCCCGCGCCTGAAGATCGTTGCCAATATGGCCGTGGGTTACAACAACTTTGATATTGAGGCCATGACCGCAGCCGGTGTGCAGGGCACCAACACCCCCGATGTGCTGACCGAGACCACAGCTGATTTTGGTTTTGCCCTGCTGCTGGCAGCCGCCCGGCGGGTTTCTGAAGCCGAGCATTACCTGCGCGCCGGCCAATGGCAGAGCTGGCGCTACGACCTGTTTGCCGGTGCTGAAGTGCATGGCAGCACGCTCGGCATCATTGGCATGGGCCGCATTGGCCAAGGCATTGCGCAGCGCGGTGCGCTGGGTTTTGGCATGGAAGTGATTTACCACAACCGCACGCCGCTGGAGCCCGCCGTCGAAGCCCAGTGCCAGGCGCGCTACGTTGGCAAGGAAATGTTGCTGCGCAGCGCCGACCACGTGCTGCTGGTGCTGCCCTATACCGCTGAATCCCACCACACCATCGGCGCGCCCGAGCTGGCACTGATGAAACCCACGGCCACGCTGGTGAACATTGCACGCGGCGGCATTGTGGACGATGCGGCGCTGGCCCACGCGCTGCGCACGCGCCAAATCGCTGCCGCTGGCCTGGACGTCTTTGAGGACGAGCCGGCGGTACACCCTGATCTGTTGGCACTGACCAATGTGGTGCTGACACCGCACATCGCCAGTGCTACCGTGACCACGCGCCTGGCTATGGCGAACCTGGCGGCCGACAACCTGATCGCCTTTTTTGCTGGCCGGGGAGCGCTCACGCCAGTGAACCGGGTGGTGGATTGAAAATCGGTATTTTTAGAGTAAAACAGGCCTTAAGCCCATACGGGATATGCGCTTCAAGCTATTAAAATAAGAGTGAATTGTCCATGACGACAGATGCCCTGGTACTCGCCGGTCTGCTGGTGCTCGTATTGATTTTGCTGGTGCTGCTGCTGTGGCGCCGTCCACGCGTCGATATGCCGGCCGAATGGCGCGAGCGCTTGCAGACACTGGCCAGCACCGCACAGGCGACGCAGCTGGCGGTAGCCAAAAACGATGGCGCGCTGGCGGGCATGGGCCAGCAACTGCGCAACCTCAGCCAAGCCGTGGAAGAGCGCCTGGGTCAGGCGGTAGCCGAGTCGCGCACCAGCCGCACCGATGCGCAGGCCACCCTGAGCGTGCTGGAGTTGAAGCTGGAGCGGCGCCTGCTGGGGCTGGAGGGCGCGACACGGCAAACGCTGGATTCGCTCAAAGGCGACATCCACAGCCAGTTGGTCAGCATGTCCAGCGCTCTCAAAGACCAGTTGCAGGGCCACGGCGCCCAGTTGCAGAACCAGTTTGCGGTGCTGCAGGATGCCGTTTCGCAGCAGCTGTCCGGTCTGGTGCAGGGCAGCCAGCACAACGCTGAACAACTGCGCACAGCGCTGAACGAGCGCTTGGCCGCCATCCAGATGGACAACGCGACCAAACTGGAAGAAATGCGCCGTACCGTGGACGAAAAACTCCACGCGACGCTGGAGCAGCGCCTGGGCGACTCCTTCAAGCTGGTCAGCGATCGGCTGGAGCAGGTGCACAAAGGCCTGGGCGAGATGCAGACGTTGGCCGCCAGCGTCGGCGACCTGAAGCGCGTGATGACCAACGTCAAGTCGCGTGGCACCTGGGGCGAGCTGCAATTGGGCGCGATCATCGAGAACGTGCTCACGCCCGGCCAGTACGCGCGCAACGTCAAGACCGTGCCGGGCAGCGCCGAGCTGGTTGAATTTGCCATCCGCTTGCCGGGCCACAGTGAAGATCAGCCGGTGTGGCTGCCGATCGATTCGAAATACCCGGTGGAGTCCTACCAGCGCCTGATGGACGCGCACGACAGCGCCGACAAGGCCGCTGTGGCAGCGGCCGGCCATGCGTTCGAGACCTCGATCAAGCTCGAAGCGCGCAAGATTTATGGCAAGTACGTCTCGCCGCCGCACACCACCGACTTTGCCGTGCTCTACCTGTCCACCGAGGGTCTGTTTGCTGAAGTGATGCGCCGCCCCGGTCTGGTCGAGGCGGTGCAGAACGACTGCCGCATGATGATCACCGGCCCGGCCAACTTGGCGGCGATGCTCAGCAGCCTGCAAATGGGCTTCAAGACGCTGGCGATTGAAAAGCGCTCGTCCGAGGTCTGGAACATGCTCGGCCAAGTCAAGACTGAATTTGCCAAGTTTGGCGAGGCCGTCGATGCGACGAAAAAATCCATCGACGCAGCGGCGAAGAAATTTGACGAAGTCGGCGTGCGCACGCGCGCTATCCAGCGCAAGCTGCGCGACGTCGAGGCTTTGCCGGCCTCCGACGCTGTGGCTGAGGTGGTGTTGCTGCCCGTGCCCGAGGAGGAGTGAGGGCGCGGCTGGCTTCTTCTGTCAGGGGCCGAGGTGGTAAAAATCGCGCACCAGGTGCCATGCCTCTACAGCAGTATCCACGTAGTGGAACAAGGACAGATCCTTGGCTGAAATGGTGCCTTCTTCGACCAGCATTTCAAAGTTGATGAAGCGCTTCCAGTAGTCGCTGCCAAACAGCACGATAGGCACCGGCTTGGCTTTGCCGGTTTGCACCAGCGTGAGCACTTCAAACAACTCGTCCATGGTGCCAAAGCCGCCTGGAAACGCCACCAGCGCCTTGGCACGCATCATGAAATGCATCTTGCGCAGTGCAAAGTAGTGGAATTTGAAGTTCAGCGTGGGGGTGATGAAACGGTTGCCGTTTTGCTCATGCGGCAGCACGATGTTCAATCCCACGGTCGGGGCGCCCTCGTCATGGGCGCCGCGGTTGGCCGCTTCCATGATGCCGGGGCCGCCGCCGGTGCAGATATACAAACAGTTTTCCGAGGTTTGGCGGTTGCTGTGCTGGGCGACCAGGCGTGAGAACTGGCGTGCCTGGTCGTAATAGTGGGCATTGCGCACGGTGCGTTCGGCCCGCGCCAAGCCCTCGGCATCGCCGTTGTTCTGGGCTTGTGCCAGCAGCGCGGCTGCTTCGTCGGGGGCGATAAAACGGGCGCTGCCATACACCACCACGGTGTGCTCTATGCCTTGTTCGACTTGGCCTAGTTCGGGTTTGAGCAGTTCGAGTTGAAAGCGGATACCGCGGGTCTCGCGGCGCAGCAGAAATTCGGGATCGGCAAAGGCCAGCCGATTGGAGTCGGCTTTCAGCGCGTTGCCGTTGATCGACTGCAGGTGCAGTTCTTGCCAGGCGTCGGCCAGTCGGCTTTCATTGAGTTGGGTGTTGGCTTCCATGGGGTGTCAGGTATCGCGGCGCAAGGGCCCTGAAAAATGTTGCGGCAGAGCCGCTGCACCGCAGGCGCCAGCCTGATTTTTTGCAGCGGAAGTCGCCATTATGCTTTCTGCTCATGCGCTGGCAGCTATGGAAAAGAGAGTGTTTCCCCTGACTGTGCTTGTATCCGTTTCGGGAGTGGCGGGGCACACCAGCGCTCAGGAATTGAGGTGCAGCACCAACGCCACCGATTGCAGCCCCAGATAGGTCAGCAGTAGCGAGCCGCCCAGGTGCAAGCTGGTGCTGCCCAGGGCCAGCAGGTAGCGTTGCTGCTGCAGCAAGGTGATGATTTCGGCAGAAAAGCTGGAAAACGTCGTCAGCGCACCTAAAAATCCGGTGATCAGCGCCAGCCGCCAGGCCGGGTCCAGATGCGGCAAGTTGTGCAGCAGCGCCAGGCCGACGCCGATGGCATAAGCACCAATCCAGTTGGCCGCCAGCGTGCCCCACGGCAGTGCGCCGCCAGGGCTGAGCCACAGCCCCAGACCCCAGCGGGCCAGCGCGCCCAGACTGGCGCCGCAGCAGATAGCAAAAACATTCAGCATGGGTGGTGATAATAGGGTCAAATGGCCTTCAAGCGCACTGTATATATGCGCTAATAGCTCACTTTTTAATAGTATTAAAAGCCTATGACTTCCCCCCATTTTGCCCGCTGGCAGTTCTGGATTGACCGTGGCGGTACTTTTACCGATGTCGTCGGGCGCCGACCGGACGGCACGCTGGTCACGCACAAGCTGCTGTCCGACAACCCGGAGCAATACCGCGATGCGGCGGTGGCCGGTATGCGCCACCTGCTCGGGCTGGCGCCGGATGCGCCGATCACGCCGGAGCGGGTGGAGTGCGTGAAGATGGGCACCACCGTGGCCACCAATGCCCTGTTGGAGCGCCAAGGCGAGCCAACCCTGCTGGTGACCACGGCGGGGTTTCGGGACGCGCTGCGCATTGGCTACCAAAACCGCCCACGCATTTTTGACCGCCATATCGTGTTGCCCGAGCTGCTGTACCAGCGCGTGATTGAAGCCCAGGAGCGCATGGGCGCGCACGGCGAGGTGGTGCAGGCGCTAGAAGAAGAGTCGCTGCGCGAGCGTCTGTGGGCCGCCTACGATGCGGGTCTGCGCAGCGTGGCGATTGTTTTCATGCACGGCTACCGCTACGCCGCGCATGAACAGGCGGCTGAGCGCCTAGCGCGCGCAGTCGGCTTTACGCATGTCAGCACCTCGCATGGCACCAGCGCGCTGATGAAGTTTGTCAGTCGGGGTGATACCACGGTGGTGGATGCCTATTTGTCGCCGCTGCTGCGCCGCTACGTCGATCAGGTGGCGGCCGAGCTGCCGGGCGTGCCGCTGTTCTTCATGCAATCGTCGGGCGGACTGGCCGATGCGCAAGCGTTCCAGGGTAAGGATGCCGTCTTGTCTGGCCCCGCCGGCGGCATGGTCGGCATGGCACGCACGGCGCAGTGGGCCGATCAGGTGCAGGTGATTGGTTTTGACATGGGCGGCACCTCGACCGACGTCAGCCACTTTGCCGGCGCGCTGGAGCGCGAGTTCGAGACCCAGGTGGCGGGCGTGCGGATGCGCGTGCCGATGCTGGCCATCCACACCGTGGCAGCGGGCGGCGGCTCGCTGCTGCGCTTTGACGGCGCGCGTTTTCGCGTCGGCCCGGACAGCGCCGGCGCCCACCCCGGCCCGGCCAGCTACCGGCGCGGCGGGCCGCTGACGGTGACCGATGCCAACGTGATGGTCGGCAAACTGCAACCGGCGCACTTTCCTCGGATCTTCGGCCCAAGGGCCAATGAGGCGCTGGACGCCGACGCCGTGCGCGCGCAGTTCACCGCGCTGGCGCAGCAGACCGGGCGCAGCGCAGCGGCGGCAGCGCACGGTTTCATCCAGATTGCCGTGCAGCAGATGGCCCATGCCATCCAGAAAATATCGGTGGTGCGGGGTTACGACGTGACTCGTTACACGCTGCAGTGCTTTGGCGGCGCGGGTGGCCAGCACGCCTGTCTGGTGGCCGATGCGCTGGGCATGGAAAGCGTACTGGTGCACCCGCTGGCGGGGGTGTTGTCGGCCTATGGCATGGGTTTGGCCGACCAGAGCGTACTGCGGGAGCAGGCGGTGGAAAGTCCATTCAGTGCGGCCCTGTGGCCGGAGATGACGGCGTGCTTGCAGGCATTGCAGGTGGTTGCGCAAGGCGAACTGGAGCGCCAACTGCACAGCGCGGGCACAGCGCTGGAGTCGTTGCGGGAGAACGTCCAGACACACCAGCGCATCCATGTGCGCTACGCCGGCACCGATACGGCGCTGGTGGTGCCGTTGGGTGACCCTGGCGCCGTGCTCGCCAGCTTTGAAGCCGCTTACCGCCAGCGCTTTGCCTTTTTGATGCCGGGCAAAGCACTGGTGGTGGAGGCGATTTCGGTCGAAGTGGTGCTGCCCGGCGCCGCGCCACACGAGCCGCAGCACATGCTGCAGCCACTGCGCGACGTGCCGCGCCGGGATACGGTGCCGATGTACACCGTCGGCACCGATGGCGTGGCTGCTTGGCACGACGCGGCGTTGGTGGTGCGCGCCGACCTGCGCCCCGGCGATGTGCTGGCCGGCCCGGCCATCGTCGCTGAGCCGCACGCCACTACTATTGTTGAGCCCGGTTGGGTGGCCACGGGGACCACCCTGAACCACCTGTTGCTGCAGCGGTGCGTGCCCCGCGCCCGGCTGCAGGGGGTGGGTACACAGGTTGATGCGGTGCTGCTGGAGGTGTTCAACCACCGCTTCATGCACCTTGCCGAGCAGATGGGGCTGCAGCTGCAAAACACCGCCAGCTCGGTCAACATCAAAGAGCGGCTGGACTTCAGTTGTGCGCTGTTCGACGCCCAAGGCCAGCTGATTGCCAACGCGCCGCATATCCCCGTCCATCTGGGCTCGATGGGCGAGAGCGTTCAAGCAGTGATGCGCGCCCACGGTGCCACCCTGCAGCCGGGCGACGTGTTTGCGCTCAACAACCCGTACTGCGGCGGTACGCACCTGCCTGATATCACGGTGGTCACACCGGTGTATGCACCGGGCGCCACGCAGCCGACGTTTTATGTCGGCAGCCGCGGCCACCATGCCGACATTGGCGGCAGTACGCCGGGCTCGATGCCGCCGTTTTCCACGCGCATTGAAGAAGAGGGCGTGCAGATCGACAACCTGAAACTGGTCGATGCAGGCCGGCTGTGCGAGGCTGAAATTTTGGCCCTGCTGGGCCGTGGCGCCTATCCGGCGCGCAATCCGCAGCAAAATTTGGCCGACTTGAAAGCACAGATCGCCGCCAACGGAAAAGGCGCGCAACAGCTGCAAAAAATGGTGCAGGACTTTGGCCTGCCCATGGTGCAGGCCTACATGGGCCATGTGCAGGACAACGCCGAAGAGTCGGTGCGCTGCGCCATCGCCCGACTGGCGGGGCGTGTACCCGACGCACCCTTCACGCTGGCGCTGGACAACGGGGCGCAGATTCAGGTGGCCGTGCGTATCAACGCTGCCAGCCGCAGTGCCGAGGTGGATTTCACTGGCACCAGCGCGCAGCAAGACAACAACTTCAACGCCCCGACGGCGGTGTGCATGGCGGCGGTGCTGTATGTGTTTCGCTGCTTGGTGGACGACGATATTCCGCTCAACGCGGGATGTCTCAAGCCGATCACGGTGATCATTCCGCCCGGTTCCTTGCTCAGCCCGCAGCCGCCGGCAGCGGTGGTGGCGGGTAATGTCGAGACTTCGACCTGTATCACCAACGCCCTGCTGGGCGCTTTAGGTGTGCAGGCGTCCAGCCAGCCGACCATGAACAACTTGACCTTTGGCAATGCGCAGTACCAGTACTACGAAACCATTGCCGGTGGCAGTGGCGCTGGTGGCGTGTTTGATGACAGTGGCGCGCTGGTCGGCGGTTTTTCTGGCACCAGCGTGGTGCAAACCCATATGACCAATTCGCGCCTGACCGACCCGGAAGTACTGGAGTGGCGTTTTCCGGTGCGGTTGCTGGGCTACGCCATCCGCAACTATTCAGGCGGCGCCGGGCGCTGGCCGGGCGGCCATGGCGGCGTGCGCCGTTTGCAGTTTTTGCAGCCAATGACAGCGGGCATTTTGTCCAATGGGCGGGTGCATCCGGCCTTTGGTTTGGCCGGTGGCCAGCCGGGCGCGGTGGGCATCAATCGCGTGGTGCGGGCGGATGGACGGGTGCAGTTGCTCGGGGCGATGGGGCAGGTGGAAATGCAGCCCGGCGATGTGCTGGAGGTGCATACGCCGGGGGGCGGCGGCTGGGGGCAGTGTGATTGCGGCCGCCGTACCGGGTAAGGGCGCTGGAAGCCCTTCAAGCGCCTGGGCGGCGCCGGCGCGTCGCCACGACACCCAGCAGTCCCAGGCTCAATAGCGCTACGGTGGCAGGCTCGGGCACGTCGCTGGTCGGTGGTGGCACCGAAATACCCGGTGCAAACGTGGCGCCACCGAAGGTGAAATAGCTGTCCGCATTGGAGCCTCCGCCCAGCATGACCAGGAAAGGATGGGCCGCGCTCAAGTCAAACAACCCCAGGGGCAAGTCCACTGACCCGCGGCTATAGGCGGTGCCGGCAATCGGCGTGAAGCCAAGGGTGTTGGCGCTCACGCCATCAAGCATCAGCGATGCCAGATCGGCTGTGCCAATCACCAGCGAGGCATAGTTTTCAACAAATGCCTGAGAACCGCTGGGGGTGGCCAATCGGTAACTTTTCAGCCACGTGTCGGCTCCCGGCACCAGCGCCAGGGCCGGGTCGGTATTGGCACCTTCTCCTCCCTTAAGGTACTGCGCCACCATCACGGGCGCAGATGCATCCACCGTGCTTCCGCTGTTTTGACCCAGTGAAAACTCATAGACCTCGCCGGTATTCAGCGTGGCCACGACCGCGCCATTCACCTTGACTTCAGTGTTGTCTGCAGTGGCTATCACACGCACCAGATCACTCAGGGTGGAGGCCTTTGAAGCGCCCTCCGACGCGGTGAGCAAATAGGTTTTGGACAGTTTGTCGGTGGCAATCATTTGTTCAGTCAGCGTGTCGCAGTAGGCAGTGCCAATGGGCACCTGTGCGCATTCGTGTCCACCAAAAACCGCCACCGCTTGGCTGGCAGTCACGGTGGAGCCTGTCAGGTCGGTATTGCCACCGGCGTATTTGTAGGTTTCTCCGGCGTTGAGCGTGACGTTGATGGGCGCACCCCCTTTGGGGGTGAAAGTGACCGCTGTGCTGTCCGCAGTGGCGTGAACCATCACTTGGCTGCCTTCGCCAAAACCACCGCCCTGGCTTGCCACCACGTAATTCTTGCCCAGCGCAGTGGCGTCTTGGACATAGGTCATATCGGTGGAAAAACTGGCACGGTTAACGAAATAACCTGCCAGCGGGTTCGGCGAAACCACGCGAAAGCCGGTGTTGGTGGTACCGGTGCCGCTTTGCTGGTAAGCGTTGGGAATGGCCAGATTGAAAAATCCGTTGGCGCCCAGCGTGACGCTTTGGCTAAAGCCCGCCAGATTATCCACTGTCGCTGTTTGCCCGCTCGCGCCAAACAGGAAAATCGAGGCATCAGGCGGCACGGCATTTCTATTGAAATCAAAATATAAAACGCTGGCGTGAGCAGTGCCGGCCACCAAGCTTCCCAATGCAAGCCCCAGGGCAGCGAGGGACGGTTTGAGGTGTCGCGCTGTGGGGTTCCAGAAATATTTTTTCATGGTACGAGCTCCTTAAAAAGCGGGCGAAATGCCTGCTTAAAGCAGTTGAGCAAGAAACATTCCAGACCCCCCTTGGGAAAAAAAATGTTTTTAAATCAATGGTTTAAGTAGATTTTGCATCTTGCAAAATCACCGTTTCTGTGTTCCTTGTAAGAAAGGCCGACACGGATGCGTGGGGTGCTGCAGTGTCGCAGCCTGCCACTTGAAAGGGGACTGCTATCGAAGCGGAGTGGGTAGGGGGTACCGCCCCCACCAGACATTCAAAAACAATAGCTTATACCGCTTGTATTTATTAGATTTCAGACTGTTTTGAGGCTGAAATTCAATCAACACGAGCGCTGTATGCTCACTTTTTATTTTTAGTGCGGGTCAGCGGTTGGCTTTTTGCGTGCTGTCAGTGGGGGTGCTGAGACTGGGCGGGACGTTTTTACCCATCTGGCGGGCGCGGAACAGGCTGGCGCGCATCAGAAAGATGGTGGTGATGGGCACGGTGACGGCGATGAAGGCGGCGATCAGCAGCAGGTGCACGGCCAGCCCCTGGCCGCGAAACGAAAAATACAGCAATGCGCCATACATCACGCACCAGCAGCCCAGCGTGGCGATGATCGCCGGGGCGTGGATGCGCTCAAAAAAGTTGCGCAGGCGCAGCAGCCCAAACGAGCCGAGCAGCGCTATCAGTGCGCCGCTGAGTACCAGCACAGCTACGCTGATTTCGGCCCACAGTGGCAGCAGGGGCGGGAGATCGCCGGTCATTCGATGACCTCGCCGCGCAGTAAAAATTTGGCCATGGCGGTCGAACCGACAAAGCCGAGCACTGCGATCAGCAGCGCCGCTTCAAAGTAGTTGCTGCTGTCGTCCATCAGGGCCAGCACCAGCATCGCGAGCATGGCGTTCAGGTACATGCAGTCCAGCGCCAGCACGCGGTCTTGGGCGGCGGGGCCGATCAGCAGACGCATCAAGGCCAAGGCCATGGCCAGCAGCAGGATGAACAGGGCCAATGGCAAGGCCCAGGACAACACCGGCGTCATTCAAAAATCTCCATCAGCGGGCGCTCGTAGCGCTGTTTGATGTGCGCGGCCACCGCTGCGGCATCGTCCACTTCCAGGACATGCAGCAGCAACAGGCTGCGGTCGAGCGAGAGTTCCGCCCACACCGTGCCGGGCGTGATGCAAACAATGGTGGCCAGCACCGCCAGGGCGTTGGGGTCGCGCAGTTGCAAGGGCACATGGACAAAGTTGGCCGGGTGGCGCGGCGCGCCGGGCGTGAGCAGCAGGCGGATGACGCCGAGGTTGGACTGCACCGTGTCCGCCGCCACTGCCAGCATCAGCCGCAGGATGACACCGGGGCGGCGGATGCGCACCGGCAGCGGCCGCAGGCCAGCGGTGAGCAGCGGAATGGCGATGGCCAGGATCAGCGCCAGCAGCAGGTGGCCCAGGCTCAGGCTGTGGTTCAGCAGCAGCCACAGGCACAGCAGCGCCACCGACAGCAACGGGGTAGGGAGCAGGCGTTTCATGGCGTGTCTCCTGGGGCGGACGGGGCTGGGATCGGCGCCACCGGCTGGGCCGACAAGATGGCGCGCACGTAGGTGCCGGGTGCGTGCAGGGCGTTGGCCGTGGCCTGGGTGAAGCGCATGGCGGGGGCGGCGGCGAAGGTCAGGGCCATACAGGCGGCCAGCAGCGCGGCAATCGGCAGGCCTTCAATCATGCGCAGTTGCGGTGCGGGTCGGTCGTGCGCTGCCCAGAAATGGCGGATGCCGGCGCGCGAGAAAGCGATCAGTGCCAGCAGGCCCGAGGCAATCAGCAGTGCCATGAAGGTCCAGCCGACCCAGCCTGGCTGCAGCCCGGCAGAAGACCCCAGGCCGAGCGGGTTGAGCAGCGCCGTCAGGAGGGCGACCTTGCCGACAAAGCCGGACAACGGTGGCAGTCCGGCAATCAGCAGCGTACAGACCATGAAGGACAGGCCGACAAAGGCGGCGGCGGCCGGGATGGCGCGCCCGACTGGCGCTGCCTCGTCGGCATCCAGATTTCTGCTATCGGTGGGTACCAGTTCGGCGTTCAAAAATGGCGCGGCGTCGGCGCGTGGCTCGTAAGGGTCGGCGCTCTCGTCGCTGCTGCGCCAGCGGTCGATGACATCGCTGAGCAAAAACAGCGCGCACACCGCCAGTGTCGAGCTGGGCAGGTAGTACAGCAGGCCGGCGGTCAGACCGTTTTGGCCAAAGCCGATGGCGGCCAGCAGGGTGCCGGACGACACGATGGCCGCATAACCCGCCAAGTGTCCGAGCCGCTGTGAGCCGAGCATGCCGATAGCGCCAAAGGCCATCGTCACCATGCCGCCGCCGATCAGCCACAGGCCGCCAAACAGCGCCGAAGGGCCGGCCTCGCTGCCAAAGACCAGGGTCCATAGCCGCAAGATGGCGTAGATCCCGACCTTGGTCATGATGGCAAACAGCGCGCCCACCGGGGCGGTGGCGGCGCTGTAGGCCGGCACCAGCCAGAAATTCAGCGGCCAAACAGCGGCTTTGATCAAAAATGCCGTCGCCAAAATGCCAGCCGCTGCGTGTAGCAAGCCGCGGTCGGCTTCTTGCACATGGACCACGCTACGCGCCAAATCGGCCATATTCAGCGTGCCGGTCAGGCCATACAGCATCGAGACACCAATCAAAAACAGCGACGACGCGGCCAAATTAATCGCAATGAAGTGCAGTCCGGCCTGCACCCGTGCCCGCCCTGAGCCGTGCAACAGCAGGCCGTAAGAAGCGGCCAGCATGATTTCAAAAAACACGAACAGATTGAACAGGTCCGCGGTCAAAAAAGCGCCGCTCAGACCCATCAGCTGAAACTGGAACAGCGGGTGGTAATGCACCCCGGCGCGGTACCAGCGCGCTGAGCCGTACAGGGCAGCGGCCAGGCCGACGGCGCTGGTCAGCACCAGCATCAGCGCGGACAGCCGGTCAAGCGCCAGCGCAATGCCAAACGGCGCTGGCCAATTGCCGGGCAAGTAGACGCCCATGGTGGCTGGCTCGCCTTGCTGCTGCGCCCATACCAGCAGGGCGCTGGCTAGGGTCAGGCCGAGCAGGGTGGAGGCCAAATTGAGCACCAGCTTGGCGCGGTGCTGGTCTTCGCGCAGCAGCAGCATGATGGCGGCGGTCAACAGCGGCAGCATGATCGGTGCCAGCATCAGGTGTGGCATCCAAGCGGTGAGAAAAGTGTGGTCGCTCATACCAGGTCGCGTGGGTCTGGGGGCTCATGGCCATCGACGTGGTCGGTGCCCGACAGCCCGCGCGAGGCCAGCAGCACCACCAGAAACAGTGCCGTCATGGCAAAGCCAATCACGATGGCGGTCAGCACCAGCGCTTGCGGCATCGGGTCGGCGTAATGCACTAGATCTTGCACCACGCCGGCTTGCAGCACCGGCGCTTTGCCGGTCGCCAGCCCCAAGCGGCCCATGCTGAAGATGAACAGGTTGACGGCATACGACAGCAGCGCCAGTCCCATGATGATTTGAAAAGTGCGCGGGCGCAGCAGCAGCCACACGCCCGAGCCGGTCAACACGCCAATCGCCAGCGCCAGTACCAGTTCCATTACAGGCGTCCTTTTTCAGCGTGAACAGGAAGAATCGCGGAGGCGGCGACAGCGGCTTCTTCGGCCAAACGCGCATGAAAGCGGTGGCCGCGCACCGATTGGTGGGCGAGAGAGGTCAAGATCAGCAGCGTTGCGCCGACCACCAGCAGGTAGACACCCAGGTCAAAAAAAGTGGCGCTGGCAAAGTGGATTTCGCCAATCAACGGTAGCGTGACGTGCGCAGTGTGGGTGGTCATGAAAGGGTAACCGAAAGCCAGTGAACCAAAGCCAGTGAGCAGCGCGCACAGCATGCCGACGGCTATCCAACGCCGGGGGTTGAGGGGTAAATGCGCCTCCACCCACTGCGTGCCCGAAACGATGTATTGCAGCAGCAGCGCCACCGACAGCACCAGCCCCGCAACAAAACCGCCTCCTGGCTGGTTGTGGCCGCGCAGAAACAGATACACCGACAGCAGCACGGCAAACGGCAGCAGCAGCCGCACCAGCACGGCGGGCACCATCAGGTAGCCGATGGCGGTGTCCGCAGCTTGGCGTGGGGTGATCAGGTCGGTCACCAGGTCGGCTGGCAGGGCGCGCTGTTGCTCGGGCAAGTCCATGATTTCAGGCGCCGGGCGAAAGCGCCGCAGCAGCGCATACACCGTCAGCGCGACAACGCCAAGCACGACGATTTCGCCAAAGGTGTCAAAGCCGCGAAAGTCCACCAGCATCACGTTGACCACGTTGCTGCCACCGCCGCCGCTGAGGGCGTTTTCCAAGAAGAAGGTCGAAGTGCTGGCTGCAAAAGGCCGGCTGAGCATGGCAAACGACAGCAGTGCCATGCCACCGCCGGTGACCAGCGCCAGCAGCAAGTCGCGCAGGCGCCGCGCCTTGGTGCTGCGTTTTTGCACGGCAGCCCAACTGCTGCGCAAGTCTTCTTTGCGCTTGGGCAGCCAGCGCAGGCCGAGCAGAATCAACACGGTGGTGACGATCTCTACCACCAATTGTGTCAGTGCCAGGTCGGGTGCAGAGAACCACAAAAACGTTACGCAAGTCACCAGACCCGCGCCGCCCATCAGTGCCAGCGCAGCCAAACGGTGGTATTTGGCTTGCCAGGCCGCCGCCACGGCGCAGACCATGCCAATGCCCCACAACAGTACAAAGCCCCACGACATCGGCAATGCGGTGCGGTCGCCAATGTACAAGCCGCGCGCCCACAGCGGCATGGCGGCAGCGGCCACGCTGGCGCAGACCAGCCACAGCATTTGCCACTGCAAACGCTGTGTGCCCAGTAAGCGCCGACCATGGCGGCCCAGGTTGGAGAGGGCGGTCAGCGCCACTTCAAAAGCACGCTGGCCGCTGAAGTAACTCACCAGCGGTGCCATCTGTAGTTGGCCGCGGGTACGCTGCCAGCGCAGCAACAGGTACAAAGTAATGCCACCCAGCATGGCTGCCACGCTCATGGCGAACGGCAGATTGAAGCCATGCCACAGGGCCAAGCTGAACGTGGGCAACTCGCCGCCGACGACAGGACGTGCCGCTGCATTCAACGCCCCGCCTACGGCCCAGGCCGGAAAGATACCTACCACCAGGCACAGGAGTACCAGCAGCTCCACGGGTACGCGCATCCAGTGCGGTGGCTCGTGCGGTGCCAACGGCAGATCGGTGGCCGGTGGGCCCCAGAACACATCGAGCGTGAAGCGCAGCGAATAGGCCACGCTGAACATGCCAGCCACGGTGGCAACCAGCGGCAGGGCGATTTGTAGAAAATCATTGGCGTCCAGAAACACCGTTTCGGCAAAGAACATTTCTTTGGATAAAAAGCCGTTCAGCAACGGCACGCCGGCCATCGCCGCCGCCGCCACCATTGCCAGCGTGGCGGTGATCGGCATCATGTGGCGCAGCCCAGACAGGCGCCGAATGTCGCGCGTGCCGCTTTCGTGGTCAATGATGCCGACGGCCATGAACAGCGAGGCTTTGAAGGTGGCGTGGTTCATGATGTGAAACACGGCGGCGACGGCCGCCAGCCGACTGTTCAGGCCCAGCAGCAGCGTGATCAAGCCCAAGTGCGAAATGGTCGAATACGCCAGCAAGCCTTTCAGGTCATGCTGGAACATGGCGACATAACCGCCCAGCAGCAAGGTACAAGCCCCGGCGCCACCGACCAGCCAGAACCATTCTTCGGTGCCACTGAGCACCGGCCACAGACGGGCCAGTAAAAACACCCCGGCTTTGACCATGGTGGCCGAGTGCAGATAGGCTGACACTGGCGTCGGCGCGGCCATGGCGTGCGGTAGCCAAAAGTGAAACGGAAACTGCGCGCTTTTGGTCAGCGCGCCGAGCAAAATCAACACCAATGCCGGCAGGTACAGCGCGTGGGCGCGCACCTGCTCGCCGGCGGCCAGCAGGTGGTCCAAGTCATAGCTGCCGACGATGTGGCCGAGCATGAACATCCCCGCCAGCAGGCACAGCCCGCCACTGCCAGTCACCGTCAGCGCCATGCGCGCGCCGCGCCGCGCATCCTTGCGGTGGTGCCAGTAGCCAATCAGTAGGAACGAGAACAGACTGGTCAGCTCCCAAAAAAATGCCAGCTGCAACAGGTTGCCCGACAGCACCACGCCCATCATCGCGCCCATGAAGGCCAGAAAGAATGAGAAAAAACGCGGCACCGGATCGGCCGGCGACATGTAGTAGCGCGCATACAGCACCACCAACGCGCCAATGCCCAGCACCAGCATGCAAAACATCCAGGCGAACCCATCCATCCGCACGACGAGGTTCAGCCCCAGCGCCGGCAGCCAAGTCAGTTCTTGGCGCAGTACTCCGCCATCGGCAATCTGCGGAAACAGCAGCGCCACCTGCACCACACAGCCCAGCGCAATCAGCCCGGCCAGCGTGGACTCGGTATTGCGCGCATTCGACGGCAACACCGCAGCGACCAAGCTGCCTAGAAAGGGCAGGAGGATGAGGTAGATCAGGGGCATGAGTGGAGGATTTTACCGACAAGGCTGCAATTGCTATGAGAAACTGAGCTTATTGCGTAGTTCAGACGTGGCTTACAAGGGTTTTAGACGTAAAAAACCCGCCGTAGCGGGTATGTGCAGGAAGGCGGGAAGCGGTTATTTTTTCGCTGGACCTGCCGCCCCAGGGGCGGTCACAGCCGCTTCTTTCTCGCTTGCGGATTTTGCGGCGCTGGCGGCGGCTTTGCTGTCTGTGGTCAGCTTGCCCTTGGCTGTTTTGTCGCTGGCTTTGGCTGCTGGAGCGCCGCTGTAGGCGCTACCGTTGACAGTCAGGCCTTGTGCAGAAAACTTGGCAGCATTCTTCTCGCCCAATCCATTGACGCGGGCAATAAAGTCGTTCCAATCTTTGAAGTTACCTTTTTTGCGCTCGTTTAGCATCTTGCCCGAAATAGTCGGGCCAATACCCTTGATGCCATCGAGATCAGCCGCGCTGGCTTGGTTGACATCGACCGCTGCAAACGAGACAGCGGCATACAGCAAAGTGATCAACATCAGAAATTTCTTCAGCATGGAAAGGCTCCTGGATGGTTCATAGGCGGCGAAGATGCCGCAAAAACATCATAGGGGGTAGTGCCTTTTTTGCGTGCCTTGGAATATCAAGAGTTGCTTAAAGTTCCTCGACGCGGCGGGCGGGATAGCTGTCCCACGTTTGGCAGCCGGGGCATTGCCAAAAATGCTGGCGTGCTTCAAAGCCGCAGGCGGCGCAGCGGTAGCGCGTCAGTGGCGCGCTGGCACGGTCCAGGGCGCGTTGTACTTGCGGATGAAACTCCTCGTGCTCCAGCTTTTCGGTGGCCAGCCACTTGGCGGCTGCTACCAGCGACGGTTCGGTCTCCAGATGGCGCACGTACCATTCGCGTCCGGCGCCTGGTAGTGCGGTGCCTGCGGCCTCCAGCGCCACGATGCCTTCCAGCACGTCCAGCGAGGGTGAGGCGTGGTAGTGCTGTTGCAAGGCCTGCATCACCGGTGCCGTCTGGCCGGCGGCCTGCCCAGCTTGTACCAGCAGCGCCGTGGCCAGCGGCAGCGCCGTCGGGGTGGCGGCATTCATGGCCAGCAGCGTGGCCACAGCCGCGCCCGATTGGCCTTGTTGTTGCTGCAGTTTGGCCAGCTCGATGCGCGGCCGGGCGGCGTGGGGTGCCACTGCGGCGGCCTGTGCCAGGCGCGTTTCGGCGGTTATCAAGTCGCCCTGTGCGATCAGCGCCAGGGCCTGCTCACACAGGTAATGCGCTTGGCGCGTGCTGAAGTCGCCTTGCTGGGCGGCGTGCATTTTTTGCGTGATGGCAGCGGCGTTGGGCCAGTCCCGTGAGCGCTCGTAAATGGCCAGCAGTGCTAGCCGTGCCTGGGCTTCAAACGGCGTTGCTTCGAGGCGTGCCAGCGCCTCTTCTGCGCGGTCGAGCAAACCGGCTTTGAGAAAGTCCAGCGCCAGCGCGTGTTGCGCACGCTCCCGATCCACTTGGCCCAGGTCACCGCGCGAGAGCAGGTGCTCGTGTACACGCACGGCACGGTCGTATTCGCCACGTCGGCGAAACAGATTGCCCAGGGCAAAGTGCAGCTCCGAGGTGTCGGGGTCGCTTTGCACGGCTTCAATGAAGGCGTCAATGGCTTGGTCTTGTTGCTCGTTGAGCAAAAAATTCAGCCCCTTGAAATAGGCCTTGGGGACGCGGCGGTTTTCAAAACGTAGTTGGCGCAAGTCCAGACGCGACGCCAGCCAGCCGAGCAAAAAGGCCAGCGGCAGACCAAGCAAAATCCAGCTGAGATCAAATTCCATGGGGTGGCGCAACCTCAGCACCTGCTGGTGCGGCGGGGACGGGCGGGTGCGCAGACAGATGCGCGTTGCGATGACGCCACCAACGCGGCACCATGCCCAGCACGCCAATGGCCACGCCGCAGGCGAAGGCGCTGAGCACCACCAGCACCAGCGGCGCGCGCCACTGCGTGCCAAAGAAAAAGTGCACGGTGGCCTCTTGCTGGTTGTTCAGCGCAAAAGCAAACAGAGTAAAAAAAATGGCTGCTTTGAGCAGCCACAGGAGGTATTTCATGCGTCCCCTTGGTGATGGGGAGATTCTATCGAGGCTAGGTCGCCGGGTTTTCGAGAATTTGCAGTTCTGCCGTGCGCTTGTCCACGGCTTCGCGCAGGGCTTTGCCGGGTTTGAAATGGGGTACGCGCTTGGCTGGAATGGCGACGGCTGCGCCACTGCGCGGATTGCGACCCATGCGCGGGGCGCGGTGGTTGACGGAAAAGCTGCCAAAGCCGCGGATTTCAATGCGATTGCCGCGCACCAGTGCTTCACCGACGGCATCTAGCAGAGTTTTGACAGCGTACTCGGCGTCGCGGTGCGTGAGTTGGCTGAACCGGGCAGCCAATTCTTCGACAAGATCGGATCGGGTCATGGGCGTGTGTCTCATAAAAATGGCCGGGCGGGTGCTGTGCGCACCTGCCCGGCCAGGATCAAACGGTCAAGAGCCTACAGAGCTTACTTGTCCGAATTGTCCAGCTTGGCGCGCAGCAGGGCGCCCAGGCTGGTCGTGCCGGCGCTTTCGCGGCTGGACTGTTGGCTCAGGTTGGCCATGGCGCCTTGCTCGTCAGCCATGTCCTTTTGCTTGATCGACAACTGGATGTTGCGCGTCTTGCGGTCCACGTTAACCACCACAGCGGTGACTTCGTCGCCTTCTTTGAGTACGTTGCGGGCATCTTCGACGCGGTCGCGCGAGATTTCCGAAGCACGCAGGTAACCGAGGATGTCTTCACCCAGGTCGATTTCAGCGCCACGGGCGTCCACGGTCTTGACCTTGCCGGTCACGATCTGGCCCTTGTCGTTCAAGGTCACGAAGGTGGTGAACGGGTCGCCATCCAACTGCTTGATACCAAGTGAGATGCGTTCGCGGTCCACGTCCACGGCCAACACCAGAGCTTCGACTTCTTGGCCCTTCTTGTAGTTGCGCACGGCGGCTTCGCCGGTTTCGTTCCACGACAGGTCAGACAGGTGCACCAGACCGTCGATGCCGGCAGCCAAGCCCACGAACACGCCAAAGTCGGTGATCGACTTGATCGGGCCCTTGACGCGGTCGCCGCGCTTGGTGTTTTGCGCGAAGTCTTGCCAAGGATTGGCCTTGCACTGCTTCATGCCCAGGCTGATACGGCGCTTGTCTTCGTCGATTTCCAGAACCATGACTTCGACTTCGTCACCCAGCGTGACCAGCTTGGAAGGAGCGATGTTCTTGTTGGTCCAGTCCATCTCGGAGACGTGCACCAGGCCTTCAATGCCGGGCTCCAGCTCAACAAACGCGCCGTAGTCGGCAATGTTGGTGATCTTGCCGAACAGGCGGGTGCTTTGTGGGTAGCGGCGCGAAACGCCCATCCATGGGTCGTCACCCATTTGCTTGAGACCCAGCGAGACACGGTTCTTTTCGGTGTCGAACTTGAGGATCTTGGCCATGATTTCTTGACCAGCGGTGACCACCTCGGAAGGGTGGCGAACGCGGCGCCATGCCATGTCGGTGATGTGCAGCAGGCCGTCGATACCGCCCAGGTCCACAAATGCACCGTATTCGGTGATGTTCTTGACCACGCCTTGAACGATGGAGCCTTCTTTCAGGGTTTCCATCAGCTTGGCGCGCTCTTCGCCCATCGAGGCTTCAACCACTGCGCGGCGGCTCAGCACCACGTTGTTGCGCTTGCGATCGAGCTTGATGACCTTGAATTCCATTGTCTTGTTTTCGTACGGCGTCAGATCTTTGATCGGACGGGTATCGATCAGCGAGCCGGGCAAGAAGGCACGGATGCCGTTGACCAGAACGGTCAGGCCGCCCTTGACCTTGCCGCTGGTGGTGCCGGTGACGAATTCGCCGGATTCCAGGGCTTTTTCCAGGCTCATCCACGAAGCCAAACGCTTGGCGGTGTCGCGCGACAGGATGGTGTCGCCGTAGCCGTTTTCAATCGAGCCGATGGCCACGGAGACGAAATCGCCTACCTGGACTTCGACTTCGCCCTTGTCGTTCTTGAATTCTTCCAGCGGTACGTAGGCTTCAGACTTGAGGCCAGCGTTCACGACGACGAAGTTGTGCTCGACGCGCACCACTTCAGCAGTGATGACTTCGCCAGGGCGCATTTCGGTGCGTTGCAAGGATTCTTCAAAAAGGGCGGCAAAAGATTCAGACATGTATTTCCTTACCACTCACAGGTTTACGGCGGCGCGATTGCCGCTGTTTCAAAGACTGCCAGTGGTTGGCTGTGTGGCGGATGCCACGGGTTACGTTAAAAAAGAACCATATTGCCTAGCGCTGCTGTGCAACGCAGGCGGTATGGGCCTGGGTGGGTCTGGAGAGACCCGGTCAGTCAGCCTGGCACGCGGGGCGTGAAGGGCTGGCGCTGTTGCCACAGGTGCAACACTTGGCTGACGGACTGTTCGATCGTCAGTGCAGAGTTGTCCAGGGCAACAGCGTCTTGTGCTGGCATCAAGGGTGCAGTGCTGCGGGACATATCCCGGGCATCGCGCGCCTCTAAGTCGGCAAGAAGGTCGGCTATTTTAGCGGATAAGCCTTTGGCTATCAACTGTTTGTAGCGGCGCTCAGCGCGGCAGGCAGCGCTGGCGGTGAGGTAGAGCTTGAGCGGCGCCTGCGGAAAGATGACCGTACCCATATCGCGCCCATCGGCTACCAGACCGGGCAGGCGTTGAAAGCTGTGTTGCAGCGCCACCAGCGCCGTGCGCACAGAGGCCAAAGCGGATACGCGCGAGGCGTTCATGCCGGCTTCTTCGGTGCGAATAACGTCAGTGATGTCTTCGCCTGCCAGCAGTACGCGCTCGCCCTCAAAACGCACCTCCAGTTGCTCGGCCAAACCGGCGATAGCGCTTTCGTGCGCCGTGTCCAGCTCTAGTCCAGCGCGCAGGGCTGCCAGCGCGGTGATGCGGTAGAGCGAGCCGGAGTCGAGAAACACATAGCCCAACTGCTGCGCCACCGCAGCGGCCAGAGTGCCTTTCCCGGACGCGCTCGGGCCATCCATGCAGATCACCGGGATGTGTTCAGGCGCTGTCTGCACGACCGAGAACAGCGCTTCAAAGTAATCCGGGAAGGTCTTGGCGACGCATTGCGGGTCTTCGATGCGCACTGGCAGGCCGGCCGGATTGAAGGCGGCCAGCGAAAAGCACATGGCGACGCGGTGGTCGTCATAGGTGTGGATGCTGGCGGCGCGCCAGTCGGCAGGCGTGGCGGGCGGAGTGATGCGGATGAAGTCGGCACCTTCTTCGATGTG
Source organism: Simplicispira psychrophila DSM 11588 (assembly GCF_000688255.1). Classification (GTDB taxonomy): domain Bacteria; phylum Pseudomonadota; class Gammaproteobacteria; order Burkholderiales; family Burkholderiaceae_C; genus Simplicispira; species Simplicispira psychrophila. The sequence continues at coordinate 166,998 of NZ_JHYS01000008.1, forward strand.
GGAGCCGAGCTTGCGCAGTTCGGTGGCCATGGCGGCGATGCGGTCGGTTTCTTTGACGCGCCAGCTGGCAATGTTGCGCAGCGTGGTGGTGCCGTTGGCATACAGCGCCATCACCGCCAGCGTCATGGCGGCATCGGGGATGTGGTTGCAGTCCAGGTCGATGGCCTGCAGTGGCCAGCGGCCACGCTGGATTTGCAGCCAATTAGGGCCGCCGGTGATGTCGGCACCCATGGCGCGGGCGGCTTCGACAAAGCGGATGTCGCCCTGGATGGAGTCCAGTCCCACCCCCAGTATTTTTATGCCATTTTGGCCTGTGGCGCTTGCTGTGATTGCGCCTAAAGCTATGAAATAACTAGCGGAAGAGGCGTCGGATTCGATATGGATATCACCCGGTGACTGGTATTGGCTGCCAGCGGGAATGGTGAAGCGTTGCCAGTGGTCATTGGCTACGGCGATGCCAAAGCGTGCCAGTAAATCCAGGGTGATGGCGATGTAGGGCTTGGAGATCAGCTCGCCGACCACCTCGATATCTACATCCTGCTGCGCCGCCGCCAAGGGCAGGGCCATCAGCAGGGCGGTCAAAAACTGGCTGGAGACGTCGCCGCGCACGCGAATCGGCGCGTCCAGCGACAGTGTTGGCACACCGTCCGCTTGGGCAATGCGCAGGGGGGGGTAGCCGTCGTTGCCCAAGTAGTCGATGTGACAACCCAGCTGGCGCAGCGCATCAACCAGATCGCCAATCGGCCGTTCGTGCATTCGGGCAATGCCGCTCAGGGTGTACTCGCCACCCAGCAAGGCCAGCGCAGCGGTCAGCGGGCGCATGGCAGTGCCGGCGTTGCCTAGAAAAATGGGGGCACAAGTGGCGGGTGGGCGGCCACCCAGGCCGGTGATGCGGGCTTGGCTGCCGTCTTCTTCCACCGTGCAGCCGAGTTGGTGCAGGGCGTCCAACATGACGCGGGTGTCGTCGCTGGCCAGCAGATCGTGCACCGTGGTGGTGCCGCTGCTCAGTGCCGCGAGCAGCAATACGCGGTTGGAGATGCTTTTGGAGCCGGGTAAATGCACGCTGCCAGCGGCAGTTTGCAAGGGAGGAAGGTCAAGAAAGGGAGTGCTGAACATTTAGCGGTGCGAACTGGATTTTTGTGTGCCCATGCGCCAGTGGGCGCGGGTTTCGCTGGCCAGCGTGATCATGTCTTCAATCGACTGGGCGCTGTCGCTGCGCATGGCGTTTTCAAATTGCTTGAGCGCCTGCTGGAACAGTTGCGTTTGCGTGAGCAACTCTTCACGGTTGGCCAGCAAAATATCGCGCCAGACTTTCGGGTCGCTGGCGGCAATGCGCGTGAAGTCGCGAAACCCGGGGCCGCCCAGCGCCAAAAAATCTTCGGCTTGCGGCTGGCCCGAGATGCTGTTCATCAGCGAGAAAGCCAGCAAATGCGGCAGGTGACTGACGGCGGCAAAAGCGGCGTCGTGCGATTCGGGCGACATGCTGGTGACGCGGCAACCCAGGGCGGTCCACAGGTCTTGCGCTTTTTGTAGTTGCACCGTGAGGGTGCGTTCGGTGGGCGTGAGGATGACTTGGCGGCCGTCGTACAAGGTGGCGTCGGCGTGCTCGACCCCCGAGACTTCGCGGCCGGTGATGGGGTGGGCTGGCACGAACGAGCCGACCTTATCGCCCAGGGCACGGCGCGCTGCCTGCACCACATCCACCTTGGTCGAGCCGACGTCCATGACCAGTATTTTGGGCGTGACCAAGTGCTTGATGGCCTTGAGCGCTGACTCGGTGGCTGACACCGGAACGGCGATCAGGACGATATCGGCGCCGGCCACGGCCAGCAGTGCCGAGGGTGCTTCGATGTCGATCACGCCGAGCTGGCGTGCGCGGTCGGTGGTCGAAGGGGATTTGCTGTAGCCGACCACGCGCTTGACCAAGCCGGCGCGTTTGAGCGCAAGGGCAAACGAGCCCCCCATCAGGCCGCAGCCGATCAGACCCAATTGTTCAAACATGCGGAGCCCTTAGAACGTGTTTCATGCCGTCACCGGGTAGGTGCCCAGCACCTTGTAGAACGCGCACAGGCTGCGCAGTTCGGCCAGCGCTGCGCTGATGTGGGGCTGGTTGGGGTGGCCCTGGATATCGATATAAAAATAGTATTCCCACTGACCAGTGCGTGCTGGGCGCGACTCAAAGCGCGTCATCGAGACGCCGTGCTTCTTCAACGGCACCAGCAAATCGTGGACGGCGCCGGGCTCGTTGGGCACCGAGACAATCAGGCTGGTGCAGTCGTGCGCCGAAGGCGGCGGTGTGTCCAGCGTGTGCGGCAGGCAGATGACGGCAAAGCGCGTGCGGTTGTAGGCCTCATCCTGAATGGCGTGAGCGACGATGTGCAGACCAAATTGTGTCGCTGCGCGTTCGCTGGCCAGCGCTGCCCAAGCGGGGTTGGTCGCCGCCAGGCGCGCGCCTTCGGCGTTGCTGGACACCGGTTTGCGCTCGGCGTGGGGCAGGTGTTTGGACAGCCAGGCCTGGCACTGTGCCAGCGCCTGCGGGTGTGCCAACACGGCTTCAATGCCGTCCAACGAATTGCTTTGGCGCAACAGGTTGTGCCGCACCAGCAGACTGACTTCGCCGACGACATGGGTGGGGGTGTGCAAAAACAGGTCGAGTGAGCGCGTCACCACGCCTTCAACGGAGTTTTCCACGCCGACGACGCCAAACTGCGCGCTGCCCGAGGCAGTGGCGTGGAACACTTCATCGAAATTGGCGCAATAGACGATGTCGGCAGCGCCGCCAAAGTATTCAATTGCCGCCTGCTCGCAAAACGTGCCGGCGGGGCCGAGGACGGCGACGCGCTGGGGCGATTCGAGCGCCAGGCAGGCCGACATGATTTCACGCCAGATGGCGGAGACATGCGGGTTTTTCAGCGGGCCGGGGTTGGCGCGCTGGATTTTTTCAATCACTTGCGCCACACGGTCGGGGCGAAAGAAGGGCGTGCCTTCGCGTTTTTTGACTTCACCGACGCGCTCGGCCACCAGGGCGCGCTGGTTCAGCAGGGTCAGCAGTTGCTGGTCGATGTTGTCGATCTGTACGCGCAGGCTGGCCAGATCGGGGGAGGCGTTGGGTGTCGTCGTCATCGGGTCGCTAGGTTGGGTATGTCTCAGGCGTGCTGCTGTGCAAATTCCTGCATGTAGGCGACCAGCGCCTGCACGCCCGCCAACGGCATGGCGTTGTAGAGGCTGGCGCGCATTCCGCCGACCGATTTGTGGCCTTTGAGCTGCAACAGGCCACGCGCTTTGGCGCCGGCCAAGAAGGCGTCGTTGCGGGTTTCGTCGCACAGAAAAAACGGAATATTCATCCGTGAGCGGCAATTGACGGCTACTTTGTTGGCGTAGAACGGCGACTGGTCGATGGCGTTGTAAAGCAGTTCGGCCTTGGCGATGTTGCGCAGCTCCATGGCGGCGACACCGCTGGCGTCGCCTTCGCGCTGGCGCTTGAGCCACTGGAAGGTCAGACCCGCGATGTAGATGCCCCACGTCGGCGGCGTGTTGTACATCGACTGGTGCTCGGCGACGATTTTGTAATCGAAGGCGCTGGGGCAGATGGCCAGTGCGTGGCCGAGCAGGTCTTCGCGCACGATGACGATGGTCAGGCCGGCGGGGCCGATGTTCTTTTGCGCGCCGCCAAAGGCTAAGCCCACGCGCGACCAATCGACTGGGCGCGAAGCGACGTGCGAGGAAAAATCAATCACCAGCGGTGCATCGCAGCCCAGGGCTTTCAGGTCGGGCAACTCGTGGAATTCGACGCCGTGGATGGTCTCGTTGCTGCAAATATGCAGATAACTGGCCCCCCGGCTGGGCTGCCAGCGGGCGGGATCGGGCAGGGTGGTGAAGTGGCTGGCTTCGCCGGAGGCAATCAGGTTGACTTCGGCGGCGTATTTGCGTGCTTCTTTGTACGACTTCTGGCTCCAGCTGCCGGTGACGACAAAATCTACTGTGGCCGCACGTGACAGGTTCATCGGCACGATGGCGTTTTCAGCCAGGCCGCCACCTTGCATAAACAAAATTTTGAACTGCTCGGGCACTGCCAGCAGTTCGCGCAGGTCGGCTTCGGCTTGCTCGCAAATCGAGACAAATTCTTTGCCCCGGTGGCTCATTTCCATCACGCCCATGCCACAGCCGTGCCAGTCGAGCATCTCAGCCGCAGCTTGCTCCAGAACTTCGACGGGAATGGCCGCCGGGCCGGCAGAGAAGTTGTAAGGGCGTTGCATCGTATTTATGGTGAAAAGTGCTTCAAGCGCTTATGGAATAAGCGGTGTCAGCTATAAATTTGATAGTTATGACTCGCCCTGTGAGGAGCGGGCCGTGCGGGCAGAGCGTCGGTTGTTTCAGGCGTCTGGCGTTTCGGGGGTATCAGCAGTGGCCGCTGCGTCTGTGTCTGCGGGAAGATTGACGCTGTCCTTGACATCTTCTGCAGACGCATCCGATTCAGTGATGTTGGCGTCGTTTTCCACGATGCGTTGCAGGCCGCTGAGTTTGGCACCCTCATCGAGAGCGATCAGCGTCACGCCCTGGGTGGCACGGCCGAGTTCGCGGATTTCGCTGACGCGGGTGCGCACCAGTACGCCACGGTCAGTGATGAGCATGATTTCATCGTCGGCGTGGACCAGCGTGGCAGCCACCACTTTGCCATTGCGCTCGGTTTGCTGGATGGCGATCATGCCCTTGGTACCCCGCCCATGGCGCGTGTATTCGGCAATGCCGGTACGCTTGCCATAGCCGTTTTCGGTGGCGGTGAGCACACTTTGGGTTTCGTCTTCCGCCACCAGCATGGCGATCACGCTCTGGCTGTCTTCCAGATTCATGCCGCGCACACCCCGGGCGTTGCGACCCATGGCGCGCACGTCGTTTTCGTCAAAACGCACGGCCTTGCCGCCATCGCTGAACAGCATCACATCGTGTGCGCCATCGGTCAGCGCCGCGCCAATCAGGTAGTCGCCTTCGTCCAGGCTGACGGCAATGATGCCGCCCTTGCGCGGGTTGGAGAAATCGTCCAGTGGCGTCTTTTTCACGGTGCCCATGCTGGTGGCCATGAAGACATAGTGGTCCGATGGGAAGGTGCGCATCTCGCCGGTGAGCGGCAGCACGACGTTGATTTTTTCGCCTTCTTGCAGCGGGAACATGTTGACGATGGGACGCCCGCGCGAGCCGCGCGAGCCGGCTGGCACTTCCCAAACCTTGAGCCAGTACAGCCGGCCGCGATTGGAGAAGCACAGAATGTAGTCGTGTGTGTTGGCAATAAACAGCTGGTCGATCCAGTCGTCTTCTTTGGTCGCCGTGGCCTGTTTGCCGCGTCCGCCGCGCTTTTGCGCGCGGTATTCGGACAGCGGCTGGCTCTTGATGTAACCGGTGTGGCTGAGCGTGACCACCATGTCGGTGGGTGTGATCAGGTCTTCAGTAGACAGGTCTTGTGCGCTGTATTCGACCAAGCTACGGCGGGCGCCGAGCTTGCTGTGGCCAAACTCGGTTTTGATGGTGGTGAGCTCGGTACCAATGATGGTTGAGACGCGCTCGGGTGTGGCTAGGATGTCAAGCAAATCCTCGATGACCGACATTACCTCCTTGTATTCGGCAACGATCTTGTCCTGCTCCAGGCCCGTAAGGCGCTGCAGGCGCATCTGCAAAATTTCTTGTGCCTGGATATCAGACAGGCGGTACAGGCCGTCCTGCCCCATGCCGAATTCGCGCTCCAGCCCTTCAGGACGGTAGTCGTCGGCACGGATGCTGTCGCCATCGGTGCGCGTGCGGGTCAGCATCTCGCGCACCAGCTGGCTGTCCCAGGTACGTGCCATCAGTTCGCTCTTGGCTACCGGCGGCGTCGGCGCATTGCGGATGATGGCAATAAAGTTATCGATATTGGCCAGTGCCACCGCCAGACCTTCAAGCACATGGCCGCGGTCGCGTGCCTTGCGCAGCTCAAACACCGTGCGGCGCGTGACCACTTCGCGGCGGTGCTGCAAAAAGACACTGATCAGCGTTTTCAGGTCGCACAAACGTGGCTGGCCGTCGATCAGCGCCACCATGTTCATGCCAAAGGTGTCCTGCAGTTGCGTCTGCTTGTACAGGTTGTTCAGCACCACTTCGGGCACTTCGCCGCGCTTGAGCTCGATCACCAAGCGCATACCGGACTTGTCTGATTCGTCCTGGATATGGCTGATGCCTTCGAGTTTTTTCTCGTGCACCAACTCGGCAATGCGCTCCTGCAGTGTCTTTTTGTTGACCTGATACGGCAGCTCGTCCACGATGATGGCCTGGCGCTGACCGCGGTCGATGTCCTCGAAATGGCATTTGGCGCGCATGATGACGCGGCCGCGCCCGGTGCGGTAGCCGTCTTTCACGCCCGTAATGCCATAGATGATGCCGGCGGTGGGGAAGTCAGGCGCCGGGATGATCTCCATCAGTTCGTCGATGGTCACTTCGGGGTGCGCCAGCATATGCAGGCAGGCATCCACCACTTCATTGAGGTTGTGTGGTGGAATATTGGTCGCCATACCCACGGCGATGCCAGACGAGCCATTGACCAGCAAGTTGGGCAGCTTGCTGGGCAGCACCAGGGGTTCTTTTTCGCTGCCGTCGTAGTTGGGGCCGAAATCGACGGTTTCCTTGTCGATATCGCCGAGCATTTCGTGGGCAATTTTTGCCAAGCGAATTTCGGTATAGCGCATGGCAGCGGCGTTGTCACCGTCCACTGAGCCGAAGTTCCCCTGGCCATCCACCAGCATGTGGCGCAGTGAAAAATCCTGTGCCATACGCACGATCGTGTCGTAGACCGCGCTATCGCCGTGCGGATGGTATTTACCAATCACGTCACCGACGATACGCGCAGATTTTTTGTACGGTCGATTCCAGTCGTTGCTGAGCTCATGCATGGCAAACAGCACCCGCCGGTGCACGGGTTTCAGGCCATCGCGTGCATCCGGCAACGCCCGGCCTACGATGACGCTCATGGCGTAATCAAGGTAGCTGCGGCGCATCTCTTCTTCAAGACTGATGGGCAGGGTTTCTTTGGCAAACTGGGTCATGTCAATGGCGGGTGCAGCAAGGGAGGTTCATTTTAGGCCCAAGCGCTTGTAGCGACTGCGCAACACATCGGGGCAATTACGCTTTTGTCCTACGGCTGTACTGCTGCTGGAGACCTTGTCGCCATGTTACGTATGGCACAATCAAATTAGCGTTTTTGGTGATGGTCACTGACGACGTTCTTTATTCGCAGCGCGGCTGCGGCTTTTTCCCCACGAGGAGAACCATGAAAAAACTGAACAAAGTGGCGATGTTGTTTGCCTCTGCTGCGCTCGCAACTGCGGCTGGTGCACAGACTATTGATAACTGGAAGAACGGCACGAACGAGCTGGTCTGGAAGAACGGCACTAATGAGCTGTGCTGGCGCGATGCCAACTGGACGCCTGCTACGGCAGCTCCCGGTTGCGACGGCGCTCTGGCTCCTGTTGCCGCTGCTCCAGCCCCTGCTGCAGCTGTCGCTCCTAGCCCAGTTGCTGCTGCTCCAGCAGTCGCGCCAGCTCCTGCCATGGCCACCAAAGTGACCTACGCTGCTGACGCGTTCTTCGACTTTGACAAGTCTGTCCTGAAGCCTGCAGGCAAGGCCAAGCTCGACGACCTGGTCTCCAAGGTCAAGGGCGTGAACTTGGAAGTCATCATTGCCGTGGGTCACACCGACTCCATCGGTACCGATGCTTACAACCAGAAGCTGTCGATGCGTCGTTCCGAAGCCGTCAAGGCTTACTTGGTGTCCAAGGGCATCGAAAAGAACCGCGTCTACACTGAAGGCAAGGGCGAAAAGCAACCTGTCGCCGACAACAAGACGAAGGAAGGCCGCGCCAAGAACCGTCGTGTTGAAATCGAAGTGGTTGGTACCCGCGCCGCTGCCAAGTAATCTTCGGATTGCCAAAAAAGCCCCGACCTCGGGGCTTTTTTTACGCCTATCGTTTGCTGAGCCCGCTCTGTAAGACACAATCGCTGTCCATGAACCATGCTGTCAATGCCGATCCGGCCGAGTTGGCCAAATTCTCTGAACTGGCCCATCGCTGGTGGGATCCAGAGAGTGAATTTCGTCCACTACACCAAATCAATCCTTTGCGTTTGGATTGGATTAACACTTTGTCGTCCCTCAAAGACCAGCGCGTGTTGGATGTTGGCTGCGGCGGTGGCATTTTGACCGATTCCATGGCGCGTCAAGGCGCGCATGCATTGGGCATTGATTTGTCTACCAAGGCGCTGCGCGTGGCGCAGTTGCACGCTTTGGAAGCGCAAACACCGAGGGTGGAGTACCGCGAAGTCAGCGTCGAAACCTTGGCGGCCGAGCAGCCTGGCAGCTTTGATGTCGTGACCTGCATGGAAATGCTAGAGCACGTGCCCGATCCTGATTCGGTCGTGCGCGCTTGTGCGCAATTGGTCAAACCCGGAGGTTGGGTCTTTTTCTCGACCATCAATCGCAATGCCAAGGCTTTCATGCTGGCAATTGTCGGCGCCGAGTACGTGCTGGGCATGTTGCCCCGTGGAACCCATGAATATGCCAAATTCATCCGTCCCAGTGAACTGGCACTCAGCTGCCGCTCTGCCCAATTGGACATCTTACAAACGCGTGGCTTGGAATACAACCCGATTACGCGCCGGTACTGGCTCAGTGATGACACCAGCGTGAACTACCTGTTCGCCACCCGCCGCGCCGTTTGAATGGGAGCGGGCATGTTTTCAAATATTCGGGCTGTGCTGTTCGATCTCGACGGTACTTTGATCGACAGCGCTCCTGACCTAGGGGCGGCAGTCGACAAGATGCGCACCGATCGTGGTTTGCCCTCCTTGCCTTTGGCACGCTATCGCCCAATGGCAGGTGCTGGTGCGCGTGGCATGCTGGGAGAAGCCTTTGGCATTTCGCCGGAGCATCCTGATTTTCCAGCCTTGCGCGAGGAATTTTTCGTCAATTACGAAACGTGTATGACGCAGCAAACCCTGGTCTTTGAAGGCGTAGCCGAGTTGATTGAACAAATTTTGCAGCGTGATCTCGCTTGGGGCGTGGTTACCAACAAGTCGGCGCGGTTTACTGATCCATTGACACGCAGCATTCCTCTATTTGCCAGTGCCAAGACCGTAGTGAGTGGTGATACCACGCCCCATGCCAAACCCCATCCTGCGCCGCTACTGGAAGCGGCCGCCCGTTTGGGGCTGCCTGCAGAGCAATGCGTCTATGTGGGCGATGATGAGCGCGACATCATTGCCGGGCGAGCTGCCGGCATGGGCACCGTCGCTGCGACCTATGGTTATTTGGGGGCTGGAGCGGATATCGCTCAGTGGGGTGCGCAGGGAGAAATTAAATCTCCGCTGGCCCTATTGCAATTGCTGTATATCGCCTAAGATAGCAGGCTTAGGGGCTGCCCTGGTTTCGACGTGGGTTCGGAATCGGTGTGGTGCATGTCGAGCTTGATTGGCGCTCGTAAATCTGCATTCAAAAAACTAACTGCAAACGACGAACGTTTCGCACTCGCCGCTTAACCGGTGAGCCTTGCAACAGCACGCTGATGGGCTGGGCAAGGGGGCTGCAAAGCCTCCCGGCTGCAAGGTTATTCACATCAGCTGGTTCTGGGCCGGGTACCTTGGCACAGAACAAGACTCAAGGGTACTGGCGTTCGGCATAGCGTGCGACTGCGCGATGACGAAGGCGAGACTCAAATCAGACCGCTAAACATGTAGATCTGCCCGATGAAGGCTTGCGGACGCGGGTTCAATTCCCGCCAGCTCCACCATATCAGCCAACCCCCGCCAATGAGTTCGCCTCTAGCGGGGGTTTTCTTTTGTCCAGTTCTTGGCTGGTTTTGGCCTGAAGTTCACACCGATTTCACACAGGAATTCACACCGATTTGAGGGCCCTGGGCTTTTGGTAGTCCTCGCGGATGAATTTGCCGTAGGTCCGGAACACCATCTCGACATCCTCGTGCCCGAGCTGGGCCGCCACATACCAGGGATTCGCCCCGGCCGTGAGCAGGGCCGATGCCCGTGTGTGGCGGATTTGGTACGGGTTGCGGTAGGCCACGCCCGCCCGAGTGCACAGCGGCACCCACAGTGTTTTGCGGATCTGGGCATCCGTGGCCCAAGGTTCGGCGCTGCGCGGGTTGAGCCACACGCGGCCACCTTGCTGCGCTGAAAACACTTTCTGAGCGGTGAGTGCGTCCATGGCCTGGGCGTCCAGGTCCAGGTCGCGCACGCCAGCGGCGGTCTTGGGGGCCTTGACGACGCCCACTACCTGATTGAGCTCAATGCGCGCAGTGCGCTTGTCCCAGGTGATATGCCGCCACTCCAGCGCCTGGAGCTCACCTGGCCGCAGGCCTGTGGCAAACCAGAACTGCAGCATGGGATGCTCGTCGGCCCGGCAGGCCTCCAGCAGTTTGACGCGCTCTTCGGCCGTGAAGGGCTGGATCACGTAGTCGCTGGCCTTGGCCGTCTGCCGGATCAGCTTGGCCAGGGCGATACGGTCGAACGGGTTGGAGTCGATCAGATCGTCGTTAAGGGCATCGTCGAACACGCTGCGCACCGGGATCAGCAGGTTTCTGATGGCCTTGCTGGTGCAGTTCATTTCCCCGATCCACTCACGCAGGGCGCTGGGGGTCACGTCGCGCAGCTTGACCCCATGCCAGCGGCGCATGCGCTCACCGGTGATGGCCTTGGCATAGCCGCGGTAGGTTGCGGGTGACATCTGGGCGTTGGCTACCTGCTTCTCATAAGTCTCGAGCTGTTGCTGGAGCAGCTTCTCCATCAGGATAGAGCCTGGCGCTGATGTCTGAGCTTTTGGGCTGTCGGGGAAATAGTCGGCATAGACGAACTCGCCGTCTGCGATCTTGCGCCGGATCTCTCCCCGCAGGTTGGCGGCGTACTGCACGGCGCCTTTGTTGATGGGGCCGGGCGGTAGCAGCTCGCGGCACTGTTGGTTGTTCCAGGAGAACGCAACCTGCAGGCGCGGGCCGTGGGCCATGTCGCGGATGGTCACGCCGGCTGGCAACGCAACCGTGCTTGGTTTTCGATCCATTTGTTGTACTCCTCGACATTGACGTAAAGCCGCTTTTTGGTGGCCAGCATGGTGTGTTTTCCGTCCAGCCAGATGCCGCGTTTGCGGCGCGTGTGGACAGTCTGCGGTGTTTCTCCGGTGCGACGGCAGTGCTCGGCCAGCAGGACCCAGCGATATTCGAGGGCTGCTGCTCCTGCGGTGGTGGGCTCAGGCTTCATGGGGGGTCTCCTCGAATGTCAGTGCTTGGATCTTGGCGAGCTGCTTTTCCATACGCACAATGCGCTTTGCCTGCATCGCCTTGGCGCGCACCACGGCCTCGGCCATGGTCAGTCGGTAGGATCCAGGGCCATACCAATGGGTGCGGCCACGCTCCCCACTGGAATCCAGGGCCAGGCCTTCCATGTAGTTGGGCAGGCTGGCAATGGGCCGGGCTTGCAGCTTCACGACGCCCTCAGTCAGCGCGCGCGAAGTGACGAAGATCGTTACGGTCTTGGGTTGCTTCTTGCTCATGGCCGCTGCTCCTGTGCGTTGGCCGCGAGCTTTGCGCGCAGCTCAGCGTTCTCGACCAGCAGCACCTGCACCTTGGCCCGGGCTTCCGCCAGGCGCTCATAGGGAATCGTGTGCACCCCGTCCTTGGCCAGCAGGAGCGGGCGCGGCTTGTTCGTGATCAGGTGAGCATGGTTCATCAACTGCGCCAAGGCGTGATCAACGGCAGCGCTGGTAACACGGACGTTTTCCTGTTGCCCTGCGCCCTTCACGGTGATGTGCACAAGTTGGTAGGCCAGGGCCTCGTGGTCATCAACCCAGAGGTCGAAGTCGATGAGGCACGGTACCGTGTCCAGTGCCGTGCGAGCGTCCTGGACTGCGGGCTGGCGGATCAAGCCCAGGGCGCTGGCGATGAGGCTGCCAGGATTGTGGGGGTAGAAGGTCATACTTGCCCGCCTTCTTGGGCTTCATCCTGCAGCCATGCATCCAACGATGCGCGATTTTTCTTGTGGGTGATGCGCTCAAGGATCTTGTGTCCACGCAGCTCCGATGCAGTCAGTTCCACTACGCGGCCTGTTTCATCCTGAATCTGAAAAGTGTGCTCGTCACTATCACCCTGTGCGAAAGAGACGCCAGCGAACCAGACTTTTCCAAGAAGGGTGTCCAGCATTGCCACACCACTCGCCGTAGAGCAGTTGTTGTGTCGATGGATCTTCATAATGAAAGCGTTCGGATGGCCGTTGGCGCGCCAGTATTCGCGCTCAGGCATAGCATCGGCAACAGATTCGTGGCGCAGCGAGAGTCGGGTTGTCCTATCACCCCATACCTCAAAACTGAACGTGGTTTTACCCTCTGCAAGGCGAAGGACTTCACGCATGTTGTCGCGCTGAATGCGGAATTCATCATTGGTGGCGGTGTGCCGACCTTGGTCACGGAGGATTTTCAGTGCCCACTCTGGGACAGGCTGATCCTTGCCCGATGAAGAGGATTGCATTTCAAGAATGTGGTCGATCATTGACCACCAATGGACACCGATTTCGCCGATCCGATCAAGAAAATCGAAGGCGGTCAATGGCTCGGGTTCGGCCGGCTCCACGCATCGCATGGGTGGGATAGGGCAGTGGTTCATGATGGCCGTCTTCAGGGGTGCTGGGGCCTTTGTTGCGCCAACTTGTGGGCGCGTGCTAACCTCGGTCATGTGAATGTCCTTTGCTCTTTACTTTGGGTGGGGATTCATAGAAGCCGGTTTGCGGGTCCAAGCGCATGCCGGCTTCGCCTTTTCTGGGGGTGGTGGTTGATTCATGGATTGATGGTATTGACCGGACATGCCTCTGGGGTAGGCGAAAAAAGCCTCTTTTGGACGCATTTCGCCTGTAAGTGTTTGTACGTATGACGCTTCACAGCAGCGCTCCCTGGGGTTCTGGCGCGATTTTTTGATGGTCCAGAAATAGGGCATCCTTGTGTGCAGTCTTTGCTCGTTGCGGCTTCTCTGCAGGAAGGTTGTCGCGCACAAGGGGCACAACCGCTTCCCACCAGTCGATCTGAATACCGGCGTGGTCGTTGTCGGCCCTGAAGTCGTGGGCTTCTCCGTACTTCGTTCCGGTCTCGGTGAGGACATAGCCGCTCTCGGCGCGCCGTTGCAGCCCCAGGTCGATCAGTACCTTGTTTACCGCCTGTGAGCTGATCTTCGCCTGGCCTGTCTGCTCTGCAATGCGGATTCCGATTTCCTTGGGATTCAGATGAACCATGCGTTCCAGCGCCACGGGCGGGAGGGCGCGGCGGAAGTCGCTGAAGTCGATGCCGGTGTGCTGCTGGAAAGCCTTGAGCTTCGCGGCTGCGACTATTTCGAGGCGCACGCCTGGCACATGCTTTAGCGCATCGCCCACGAAGTTGATGATCTTCACCTGTTCCAGGGGTGTGCGGCCACGAGCGCGGGCGGGCTTGGCCTTCTCAGGCTGGGGCAGGGTGGCGGATTCCTTGGCACGGAAGTACCCGTTGACCAACTGGCGCTGCACTTGCCAGGCAAGGTCGTCTGTGAAGGACTTCACGAGCATCAAGTAGCCAGACTCGAAGACGAGGGTCATGTCCTCGGTCGCACGGTCCGAAATGATCGCCGGGAAGCGCGTACGAAATTCGTCCGCGCTCACTTTGCAGTAGTCCTCGCCTTCTACGAGGTGCTGCTTGTTGGTGTTGTAGGTGCGGCGCGCCGTGCCCTCAGGCCGCTTGTGTACGGTATCGATTTGCGCCAGCGTTGCCACGCGCTGGCCCCGGTACTCGATCACCTGCAGGTCGGTGTCGTTGATCTTCACGATGTTGCTCACTTGGAAGCCTCCATTGCGCGGTTGAGAATTTCATTGGTGGCTAGGCCAGCTGCCATTTCTTTCTGAGCCTTGATACAGGCGCGAGACAAGCGGGCGCGGGCATTGGCCTCGTCGGCCTTGGCGCGGCGGATGGCGGCGTGCTCACGGCTGATCCCCTCCAGCATCTGATCCCATTCGGAGCTGTGCTTGGGGATGTAGCTGAACCCGTTGGCCTTCTTCCATTCAAAGCAGGCATCGCCGAAGGCTTTGCCTACGACCTTGCGGTGGTCCACCATTTCTTGCAGGCGAATCGCCTTGATGCCGATTTCGGCGAGGGTGGCGAGGCTCATTGCTGTTGTCCTTTCTGCTTTTGAAAATCGCGGCTCTCTTCGAGTCGCAGCACGACCTCTGCGGTGAGGCTCCGGCGTGCTTTGTCTGCTTGTTGTTGCAACCACTGCTTCAGCTCCAAAGGGAGGCGAAGGTTGGTCTGTACGTCGCTGGGTGCCATGGCATTTCCTTTCATGTAGCACTCTGCTTGATGTGAAATGTAGCATTGTGCTTGGTTGCGCGCAAGCACTTTGCTTGGATAATGTCGGTATGGCTTCTGAAGATGTACAAACCAACCTCCGCTTGCCTGCTGATCTCAAGGATCGGCTGGTTGCTGCTGCCAATGAAAACAATCGGTCGTTGAGCGCCGAAGCGGCTTATAGGCTTGAAGAAAGCTTCAGTGAAAAGGGCTCGCACATCGTGGTGTTCGAGCAGATCATGGAAAAACACATTGGCGAACTGAAGAGTCGGATAGAAATGCTTGATCTGCGCCGCGACATGATCCGCACCCGAGTTGATAGCGCCAGAGTTAGATCCCGACTGGTCGAACGCGAAATAGAGTTGGCGCGATTGAGGCCAGAGCACCAAGAGAACGATGTCCTGCTCCGCGCAGCCGGCGTAGAGATGGATGCTGTTGAAGATGAATTGAAGACGCTTGCGAAGGATCTTCGCCAGTTGGATCAGGTGCGTCAGGCGCTGCTGGATGATATTGAGCAGACCAAGGCTGCTATTGCTGACGGACGTGGCGAACTGGAGCGACGGGTGAATGTCCGCAAGTCCAAGCCCTAACCCGACCTGCTCACCCTGACCGGGGATCAGGTCTGAGCTGACCCCTTGCCGAAGTTCGCCCTTCTGGGCGAGCTTTGGCGCAAGATTGAGCCCAAGCCCTGACCCCGCCGTCCCATTCCTGGGGGATGGCTCAAAACTGAGCCATGCAAAACCGACGCCCTGTAGGTCTTCGCCGGAGACGAGGATGGCCCACCATTCCTCTTTGCGCTCGATAGTTATCGTAGCTACAATAACCTTATGCAAGTGACCTACGACCCCGCCAAGCGAGACAAGGCGCTCGCCGAACGCGGTCTGGATTTCGCCGATGCTGCCCTGGTGTTCGAAGGCGACACCCTCGAGGTTGAGGATGACCGCAAGGATTACGGCGAGACCCGCATCATCTGCTTTGGCCTGCTGGCCGGGCGCATGGTGGCGGTGGGTTACACCCCGCGTGGCGCGGATCGCCATGTCTTCAGCATGAGGAAATGCAATGCTCGCGAAATTGAACGCATCGGCCCGCACCTTGGGCTCTGACTTGGCGAAGGTGGATGCCCACAAGGTAGGCGCGTCGGAGTACGACGAACTGCCGGAGCTGACCGACGACATGCTGGCACGGGCCAGCCTGAAAAGGGGAGGCCGTCCGAAGTCGAATGCTCCCAAGGTGCTGCTGTCGGTTCGGTACAGCTCGGAGGTCGTGGAGTACTTCCGTGGCACGGGCGACGGTTGGCAGTCCCGCATGGATGGCGTTCTGCGGGAGTACGTGGCGCAGCACTCGCGGTAACGCGCGGCCGTGGTGGAAGTCGCAATGGCTGCCATCACACCACCTCCACAGTTTCGATGCGTGGCAGTGCACGCACCTCGTCCACGGTCAGCACATCCTCCACCGGCGTGGTGTGGTCGCACAGCTTGGCCAGAGCCTTGAGTGCTTGACGTTCGTTGCGCTTCGCGGCATTGAGGGCCTTTTCCGCGATTTCCTGGCGATGCCGCTCCGGCGTCAGCAGGGTGAAGCGGGTCTGCAGCGCCTTCACCGCTTCGGTGGCCAAGCGCTTTTCGCGTACTGCCGCGAGACGGCGGCGTTGGGCTTCGCGCCAGCGTTTGGCGGCTACGGCGATGTCGATGAGTTGGCGGTTTTGCATCGTGGTCTCACTGCACCTGGTGCACGTTGCCCGCTTCCAGGCGGTGGCCGAACTTCTCGCGGATGTCCTTCTCCACCTGTTCAACCGGCACGCCCAACGTCTCCGCGATCTGCTCGGCCGAATACACCGGCTCGCCCGCGTCGTTGACGAACTTGGTTTCTGGAATCAGGTTGAGCTCTTTGGCCTTGTCGTTGAAGGCCTTGACCACCTCCGGCGGCGCGTGCTCCAAGAGCTCATTGAACAGTGGGATGGACTCAGGCATGTGCCGATAAACTGCCCCGTGCTTTTCCCGGAAGTCCTGGAGAGCCTTGCCCGCTGCCATGAACTTCATGTGCTTGAGTTGCGCCAGGTGCTCCGGCCGGGTAAGGGTCATGGGCCTTGTGATCAGCTTCTGCGCGTACTCGACATCACCCATGCCAACGTAGACCACGAAGCAATCGTCGCAGTGGTCAGCGAAGTCGTTGAGATCGCACCCAATATCGGCGATCACCTGCGCAAGCTGCTCGTCCGTCCACGGTCCGTGCTCGGTCGGCTTTTTGCAGAACTCGCACAGGCCCTGCTTGGTCAGCTCCAAACTTGGGTTCATGGTCAGGCCTCGGCAGATTCGGGGATTGCGGTTGCGGCCAGCTCGTCGGCATGATTGAGCGCCGTCATGCCGCGCACGCGCAGCCAGGATTCGACCACCGACTTTTCGAAGGGCGTGAGGTCGGCGCGGTGCACCTGAACTGCCAGGCCATCACGGATGATGGGATAGGTGTTGTTGCCCGACACCGTGTCACCGATGGTCGTGTAGGGTGAGCCGGGGATAACGGGCTGGTGCAGTTCGTCCAGGGCATCGACAGCAGTGACCAGGTCATCAAGTGCTTCGTCGGCGACGGTGCATTCGCCATCTGCCTCGATCTCACCGTTGCCGATGTAGACGCAGGCATGGATCGCAGCCTGAACGATCCGAAGCTTCAGGGCTTCGGGGACAGTGGAGACGTCCAGGGCCATCATGGGGCCAGTGCCACTGATGGATGTGACGACGATGGGTTTGGTGGTGGGCATAGGTGCTCCAGGTGGTTGGTGAAGGGAAAGGGTTACAGGCGTTGGCGCGCGGCACGCTCTACTTCGGAGCGGTTCTCAACGCTGCGGTGGCGCTGCGTGGTGCGGTGGTTGCGCCAGAGCAGCCCGCCGGCCCAGGTCAGGGCTTCGAGACGGCCGGCGCCGGCGGTGCGGCGCATGCGTGCCAGGCGCAAAAGAGTGGCGACCGTGCTCATGCCGGCTCGCCTTGCTCAAGGCTGGCTGCGTCCAGGTGCGCGCCGATCAGTGCTGCTTCGGCGGGAATGGGGGCGCGGTGGGGCGACTCGTTTACAGATGTGGCGGTGCACAGGCCTTGGGCGGCCATGACGCCATTGATGGCGCGGCGTGCCCGGATGGCGCACTCTCGATTGATGGAGTTGGCCACTGCCAGCAGACCAGCTTCCAGTGTGCTGGTCTAATTTCCCTGGACACCTCGATAGGTGCAACCCACCTGGACGAGGAATATGAGCAAGAGAAAACGAAGGACATTCAACGCGGAGTTCAAGCTGCAGGTCGTGCAGATGATTCGTGTGCAGGGCTTGAGCGTCGGCGATGTCTGCCGCGACATGAAGCTTGGCGAGACGGCCGTTCGGCGATGGCTAGCCCAGGCTGATGAAGAGGCTGCAGGTCGCCCCGGTATCGGCAAGCCGCTCAGCGCTGAGCAGCAACGCATCCGCCAGCTTGAAGCCGAGAACAAGCAACTGCGCGGCGACGTCGATATCTTAAAAAAAGCAT
>NZ_JHYS01000009.1 GCF_000688255.1 Simplicispira psychrophila DSM 11588
GCGCCGCAGCTGTATGTGGCCGTCGGCATTTCGGGTGCGATCCAGCACCTGGCGGGCATGAAGGATTCGAAGGTGATCGTAGCGATCAACAAAGATCCGGAAGCGCCGATCTTCAGCGTGGCCGATTACGGCTTGGAAGCGGATCTGTTTGTCGCCGTGCCGGAGCTGGTCAAGGCGCTCTAAGCCACCGCGCTCTGCAAAAGGCATCGCTTGCGGTGCCTTTTTCGTATCTGGACCCCTTATTTTCTGGAGAAATTAATGAGCTATACCGCCCCCGTGAAAGACATGCTGTTTGCCATCGAGCACTTGGCCGGCATTGAACAAGTGGCGCAACTGCCCGGTTTTGAAGACGCTGGCCTCGATACCGCCCAGGCGGTATTGGAAGAGTGCGCCAAGTTCAACGAGGGCGTGGTGGCGCCGCTCAACTGGGAAGGTGACCAAAATCCGTCCACATTTCAGGCTGGGGTGGTCACCACGACCCCCGGTTTCAAAGAGGCGTTTAAGCAATACGCCGAAGGCGGCTGGCAAGGTTTGCAGCACCCGGCGGATTTTGGCGGTCAGGGTTTGCCCAAGACCATTGGTGCGGCCTGCATTGAAATGTGCAACAGCGCCAACCTGAGCTTTGCCCTGTGCCCATTGCTGACCGACGGCGCCATTGAAGCGTTGCTGACCGCCGGCAGCGACGCCCTGAAAGCCGTCTATCTCGAAAAGCTGGTGTCTGGTCAGTGGACTGGCACCATGAACCTGACCGAGCCCCAGGCCGGTTCTGACTTGGCGGCGGTGCGTACCAAGGCCGATCCGCAGGGCGATGGCAGCTACAAGGTGTTTGGCACCAAGATTTTCATCACCTACGGTGAGCACGATATGGCCGAGAACATCGTCCACCTAGTGCTGGCCCGCGTCGCCGGTGCGCCCGAAGGCGTCAAAGGCATCAGCCTGTTTGTCGTGCCCAAATTTTTGGTTAACGCCGACGGCACGCTGGGTGCACGCAACGACGCGCACTGCGTCAGCATCGAGCACAAGCTGGGCATCAAGGCCAGCCCGACGGCGGTGCTGCAGTTTGGCGACCACGGTGGCGCTACGGGTTACTTGGTCGGTGAAGAAAACCGTGGCCTTGAATACATGTTCATCATGATGAACGCCGCGCGCTACGCCGTCGGTGTGCAAGGTATTGCGATTGCCGAGCGCGCCTACCAAAAAGCCGTCGGCTACGCCAAAGACCGCACCCAAAGCCGCCCAGTGGATGGCAGCGTCAAAGCCAGCGTCGCCATCATTCACCACCCCGACGTGCGCCGGATGCTAATGACGATGCGCGCCTACACCGAGGGCTGCCGCGCGATGGCCACCGTCGCCGCTGCCGCCTATGACGCTGCGCACCACCATCCGGACGCCGCCGAGCGCCAGCGCAGCATGGCGTTCTACGAATTCCTAGTGCCGCTGGTCAAGGGCTACAGCACCGAGATGAGCCAGGAAGTCACCAGCCTGGGCGTGCAAGTCCACGGCGG
Organism: Simplicispira psychrophila DSM 11588; assembly: GCF_000688255.1. Lineage (GTDB taxonomy): Bacteria > Pseudomonadota > Gammaproteobacteria > Burkholderiales > Burkholderiaceae_C > Simplicispira > Simplicispira psychrophila. The sequence continues at coordinate 1,506 of NZ_JHYS01000009.1, forward strand.
CATGGGCTTCATTGAAGAAACCGGTGCGGCGCAGCATTACCGTGATGCAAAAATTTTGACCATCTACGAAGGCACCACCGCCATCCAAGCCAATGACTTGGTGGGCCGAAAAACTGCCCGTGATGGCGGCGCTACCGCCAAGGTGCTGGCGGCAGAGATTGAGAAAACCCAAGCGCTGTTGCTGGCGAATGGCTCACCCGCTGCCCAGGGCATGGCACAGCGCCTGGACGATGCACGCCAGGCTTTCTTGGAGGTGGTGGACTTTGTTGCCCACAGCGCCAAGGCCAACCCGAATGCCGTCTACGCCGGCAGCGTGCCTTACCTGATGCTGGCCGGCAATTTGGTCGCCGGCTGGCAAATGGCGCGGGCGCTGCTGGTGGCGCAAACGCTGTTGCCTCAGGGACAGGACCAAGCCTTTTTGCACGCCAAAATCGCCACCGCCCAGTTCTATGCCGATCACATTTTGGTTAAAACCGGTGCCTTGCGCGACAGCATCGTTGGCGGTGCTGAGAGCGTGATGGCGCTGCCGGTGGACGCGTTCTGAGGGCGCTCCAAGCCTGTGATGGCGCCTGCTGCAGGTCTATGAACAGACCTGCAGCAGGCGTTTGAACGCCGTGGCATAGATTCTGTTTGCTATTAAAAATAGAGCTGAAGGCGCTTTCTATATAAGCGTTAGAAGGCTATTTGATTCATATTTTGAGCCCTGAAGGTCGCCATGTCCAAACTGCCCCCTGTCTTGCAAAACCTTTCGCTGCCGGTGATTGGCTCACCGTTGTTCATCATCAGCAACCCGCAACTGGTGATTGCCCAGTGCCAGGCCGGCATCGTCGGCGCCATGCCTGCGCTCAACGCGCGTCCGGCGGCGCAGCTGGACGACTGGCTGGCGGAGATCACCGAAACGCTGGCGGCCTATGACCAAGCGCACCCGGACAAGCCCTCAGCCCCTTTTGCCATTAACCAGATCGTGCACAAGAGCAACGATCGCCTGGACCACGACATGCAGGTCTGCGCCAAATACAAGGTGCCGATCATCATCACCAGTCTGGGCGCACGCGAGGACGTGAACCAGGCCGTGCACGCCTGGGGCGGCATCGTGCTGCACGACATCATCAACAATAAATTTGCCCACAAGGCGATAGACAAGGGCGCCGATGGCTTGATCGCTGTGGCCACGGGCGCGGGCGGCCACGCGGGTGTGAAGAGCCCGTTTGCGCTGATCCAGGAAATTCGCCAATGGTTTGACGGCCCGCTCGCCCTGAGCGGCTCGATTGCCACGGGTGATGCGGTGCTGGCAGCGCAGGCCATGGGCGCCGACTTTGCCTATATCGGTTCGGCTTTCATCGCCACGCAAGAGGCGCGCGCCAGCGACGCGTACAAGCAGGCCATCGTCGATGGCGATTCAGACGATATCGTCTATAGCAACCTGTTTACCGGCGTACACGGCAACTATCTGGCGCCATCGATCCGCGCCGCCGGCCTCGATCCGCAACACCTGCCTGAGTCCGACCCGAGTCAGATGAATTTTGGCGGTGATTCCGCCAAGGCCTGGAAAGACATCTGGGGCTGCGGCCAGGGCATTGGCGCCATCAGTGCAGTGGGTACGGTAGCGGCATATGTCGAACAACTCCAGCGCGAGTACCAGGCCGCACGCCAGCGATTGGCGCTGTAACGCTGCAGCGCCATGCTGCAAAAAATGCCAGTCAGCGGATGCAGACTGGCATTTTTTTCGCCGGTATTGCACTGTCTTGGGTGGCTGGCACCGCCGTTAGAAAATTCAAAATTAATAGCTTCAGCCGCAAGTAAATAGTGGGTTGCAGTCGGTTTTGACTATAAAAATGAGTGCCGTCAGCAGAAAAATAACCGTTGCCGTATGATGTCGCAGTTTTCAGTAATTACTGAAAACTGAAGAATTCATCAACATGCCGCAACCTCTTTTGTCAAACAAACTGCAAATAAAGCCAGCGCGCCGCCCAGACAGCGCCAGCTTGTTGTGGACGGCGGCTGCGCTGCTGTGGTTGCCACAGGCAGCGGCGTTGGCAGTGGCGGTACAGCGTTTGGCCGATGGCGCAGGTTTATCGGCGGTGGTAGTGCCGGCGCTGGCGGTGTTGTTGCTGGGTGGGCTGCGCGCAGCGGTCGAGGCCGGCGGAGCGCGGCTGGCGTTTGTCAGCGCACGCCGGCAAGTGACGCAATTGCGCGCCCAGGTGGTGCAGGCGTTGGCCGCACGCTCGCCGCTGGACCGGGCGCGGCCCGCTTCGGGCTTGGCGGCCAGCGTCATCGCTGAACAGGCCGAAGCGGTGGTGCCGTGGCTAGTGCGCTACCAGCCGGCGCGCTGGCGCGTGCTGCTGGTGTTGCCCTGTATTGCCGCTGTGGTGTTCGCGGTGTCGTGGGTGGCCGCGCTGGTGCTGGTGTTGGCGGCGCCGCTGATTCCGCTGTTCATGGCGCTGGTCGGCTGGCGTGCCCAAGCCGCCAGCCAAAAACATTTGCAAGAGCAGGGCGACATGAACGCCTTTGTGCTCGATCGGCTGCGCGGCCTGAGCACACTGCGCGCGTTGGGCGCTGTCGATGCCACGGCGCTGCGCCTGCGGGCGGTGGCTCAGTCGCTGCGCCAGCGCACCATGGCGGTGCTGCGCATTGCTTTTTTATCGTCCGCCGTGCTGGAGTTGTTTGCCGCACTGGGTGTGGCGCTGGTGGCGGTCTACATTGGCTTTCACTTGCTCGGCACGCTCAATTTTGGTGCCTGGGGACAGCGCCTGAGCCTGGGTCAAGGCCTGTTTGTGCTGCTATTGGCCCCAGCGTTTTTTGAGCCGCTGCGCGATCTGTCGGCGGCCTGGCACGATCGCGCGGCGGGTCAAGCCGCTCTCGATGCCTTGGCGCAGCTGGGCCGCGAGGGTACGCCGCTGCCGGGAGCGCTGGTGGCATCGACGCCGCTCACGGCGGACGCACCTGCCGCGCCAGTTTCTGTCGCGGTGCGCGGTTTGCGCTTTGCCTATTCCGGTGAAGACGCGGTGTTTCAAGATGACGACTTCGATGTGGCTGCTGGCGAGCATGTCGCGCTGGTCGGCCCCAGCGGCGCCGGCAAGAGCACGTTGCTGTCTCTGCTGGCCGGCCTGATCGCGCCGACGGCGGGCCAAGTCCTCTTGGATGGCGTAGCACTGACGCCAGCCAGCGCCAGCACCCTGCGCCAGCGGATGGCCTGGATGGGCCAAAAGCCACACGTCTTTGCCGGCTCGGTGCAGAGCAATGTGGCGCTGGGCCGCGGTCAGACGCCTGCCGAGGTACAAGCGGCGATGCAATGGGCGGCGCTGGACACAGTGGCACAAGCCCACCCCGGCACGGCGCTGGGCGAGGGCGGGACCGGCTTGTCCGGCGGCGAGGCGGTGCGGCTGGCTTTGGCCCGCGTCGCGCTGGCACCGCAGGCCGGCTTGCTGCTGGTGGACGAGCCGACGGCGCACTTGGACAGCGACACCGCCGAGCGCGTGGTGCAGGCGCTGTTGCAGTTGGCGCAGGGCAAAACGCTCATCGTTTCCACCCACGATCCGGTGCTGGCCGCGCGTTTGGGGCGTGTGGTGCTGATCGGGGCGCAGTCATGAAGCGCTCACCGTGGAACGACATCCAGCCGGTGCTGCGAGCGTTTTTACGCGCCCAGCCGGGTTTGATGGCTGGAGGTGCCTTGTTGGCGGTGCTGACCGTCTTGATGGGCATGGGCTTGCTTGGTCTGTCAGGCTGGTTTATTACGGCCACGGCGTTGGCAGGTTTGAGCCCGGCGACGGCCATCGTGTTCGATGTGTTCATGCCGTCGGCGGGCATTCGCTTACTGGCGCTGGGGCGCACTTTGTCGCGCTACGGCGAGCGGCTGGTGACGCACGATGCCACGCTGGCGGTGGTGGCCGGTTTGCGCGAGCAGTTGTTCCGCGGCTGGGCACAACCCGAGGCGGCGCGCCAGTTGCTGCTGCGGCCGGCGCGCTTGCTGTTTCGATTGACCGTGGACATGGATGCGCTGGAGTCGGTGTATTTGCGTTTGCTGGTGCCGCTGGCGGCCACGCTGGGCGCGGTGTTGTTGGCGGCGCTGGTGCTGGGGTCGCTGCAGTGGTGGTGGGGCGTATGGCTGGCGCTGTGGCTGCTGGCCACCGGCACAGCTATTGTGATCTGGCTGGCACCCCGAGCCGTCACGCCCGCCGTACGCCGCGCGCTGGCCACCGAGGCGCTGCGCGCGCACACGGTGGATTTGCTGGCCGGTCAGACCGAGCTGGCGATGGGCGGCCGCCTGACGGCGCAGTGCGATCTGCTGGCACGCGCTGACCAGCGCCTAGCGCGGGCGGATGATGCGTTGAACCGGCTGGAAGTGGCCGCCAGTGCAGGCCACAGCCTGGTCGGCACGCTGACGCTGGTCGCCGTGCTGCTGGGTGTCGGCGCGCTGGTGGGCGAGGGCGCCATCGGCGCACCCGCTGCCGCGCTGGCCTTGCTGGTGGCTTTGACCGCCACAGAGCCTTTTGCCGCACTGCGCCGGGGGGCGCTGGAAAGCGGTCGCACTTGGCTGGCGGCGCGCCGGCTGGCACCGCGCATGGCGGGTGCGGCTGAACCTGTCGCCCCGCCTGCTGGCGCGCGCGATGCGGATACCGATGGAATGGCCGTGGCGTTGCATGACATCACCTGGGCCCATTCTGGCAGTGCTGTGCCGATTTTTGCTGTGCTGTCGCTGCAACTGGCGCCGGGCGAGCGCGTGGCGCTGGTCGGCCCGAGTGGTGCCGGCAAGTCCACTTTGCTGGCGCTGGTAGCCGGTGAACTGAGGCCTCAAAGCGGCACGGTACAGGCACAGTCCTGTTCATGGCTGACGCAGCGCACCGAATTGTTTCAAGACACGCTGGCGGAAAACTTGCGCTTGGCCCAGCCGCAGGCCGATGACATGCGCCTGTGGCAGGTGTTGCAGGACGCGGGTTTGCACGCTGATGTGCAGGCGCTGACGGCTAGGCTGGAGACGCCGCTGGGCGAGGGCGGTCTGGGGCTGTCCGGCGGGCAGTCGCGCCGTCTGGCGCTGGCGCGCTTGCTGCTGCGCGATGTACCGCTGTGGCTGCTGGACGAGCCGACCGAAGCATTGGACGCCGCCACCGCCCAGGATGTGCTGCTGCGCTTGTCGCAGCAGGCACGCGGACGCAGTTTGCTGATCGCCACCCACCTGCGCCGCGAGGCGGCACTGGCGGATCGGCTGGTATGCCTGCAAGCGGGACAGATCGTCGCCGAGGTGCGCCGGGGCAGCGCCGAGTTTGAGGCAGTGCTGCAGACCCTGCGCGCCGACTGACGGCGCCCAAGTCTGCCAACGGAATCAAGAAAAGGAAGTCTTTATGGACATCGACATCGTTGCGCTCTCGCGCCTGCAGTTCGCCATTACGGCGCTGTACCACTTTCTCTTCGTGCCGCTGACCCTGGGGCTGGCGGTGCTGCTGGCCATCATGGAGACGGTCTACGTCATGACCGACCGCGTTATTTGGCGCGATATGACCCAGTTCTGGGGTGTGCTGTTTGGCATCAACTTCGCCATGGGCGTTGCTACCGGCATCGTGATGGAGTTCCAGTTTGGCATGAACTGGAGCTACTACAGCCACTACGTCGGCGACATCTTTGGCGCTCCGCTGGCGTTAGAAGGGCTGATGGCGTTCTTTCTGGAGGCGACCTTTGTCGGGCTGTTTTTCTTTGGCTGGGACAAGCTGTCCAAGCGCGGCCATCTGGCGACCACCTGGGCCGTGGCCATTGGTTCAAACTTCTCGGCGCTGTGGATCTTGATCGCCAACGGCTGGATGCAAAACCCGGTTGGCGCGGCCTTCAATCCGCAAACCATGCGCATGGAGGTGACCGACTTTTTTGCCGTGCTGATGAACCCGGTGGCGCAGGCCAAGTTTGTCCATACCGTCTCCGCCGGCTATGTCACGGCAGCGGTGTTTGTGCTGGGTATCTCGGCGTGGTACTTGCTGAAGAATCGCCATGTGGAATTGGCCAAGCGCTCCATGACGGTGGCGGCCTCGTTTGGCTTGGCGGCGGCGCTGTCGGTGGTGGTGCTCGGGGATGAGAGCGGTTATTTGTCTACCGAGCACCAGAAAATGAAGCTGGCTTCGGTGGAGGCGATGTGGAGGACCGAGCCGGCGCCGGCCGCGTTTACCGCCTTTGGCTTTCCTGACCAGAAGGCGCGCGAGACGCATTACGCGCTCCACATTCCTTTTGTCATGGGCCTGATTGGCACGCGCTCGCTGGATACCGAAATTCCGGGCATCGAAGAGCTGGTGCACCACGCCGAGCAGCGCATTCGGGACGGCATCGTGGCCTATGACGCGCTGCAAACCATCCGCGCCGCCGGCAGTGACGCAGCGATCCCCGCGGCCGCCCGTGCCGCTTTTGAGCAGCATGGCAACGAGATGGGTTACGCGCTGTTGCTCAAGCGCTATGTCGATGATCCGCGCCAGGCGACACCGGAGCAGATTGCCAAAGCGGCCTGGGATACCGTGCCGCCGGTGGCACCGTTGTTCTGGTCGTTTCGCCTGATGGTGGGCATTGGCGCATTTTTGATCTTGCTCACGGGTACCTTCTTGGTGCTGTCGGCAAAGCACCAGTTGAGCGACCGCCGCTGGCTGTTGAAGGTGGCGTTGTGGGCGATTCCGCTGCCTTGGCTAGCGGTGGAAGCGGGTTGGATCGTCGCCGAACTGGGACGACAGCCGTGGGTGATTGAAGGCGTGCTGCCCACGGCAGCGGCGGTGTCGAGCCTGGGCGTGACGACGCTGCTCATCACCATTGCCGGCTTTGTGCTGATCTACACCGTACTGTTGGTGATCGAGGTCAAACTGATGCTCAAAGCCATCCGCAAGGGCCCGGAGGAGACAAAAATACCCGCGAGCCATGCAGCCCCTGCACCGGCAGCGACGTTGGTCTCAACCCACTGAAGCTGCCACTGAAGACAGGAGATAAACCATGGTTCTGCATGAAATGTTGTCGTACGAAACCCTGCGACTGGTTTGGTGGCTACTCATCGGGGTGCTGCTGGTGGCTTACGCCGTGATGGATGGGTTTGACCTGGGGGTGGGCATGTTGCTGCCCTTTGCTGCGCGCAACGACCTGGAGCGGCGTGTTGTCATCAACAGCGTCGGCCCGGTGTGGGAGGGCAACCAGGTCTGGCTGATTCTGGGCGGCGGGGCCATTTTTGCCGCCTGGCCGCAGCTGTATGCGGTGGCGTTTTCAGGTTTTTATCTGGCCATGTTTGCCATTTTGGTTGGCCTGATCTTGCGCCCCGTGGCCTTCAAATTTCGCAGCAAGCGTGAAGCCCCCGCCTGGCGCGCGCGCTGGGACTGGGTGCTGTTTGGCAGTGGTTTGGTGCCAACGCTGATCTTTGGCGTGGCGATAGGCAATGTGCTGCAAGGAGTGCCGTTTCGCCTGGAGAACGACATGCGCATTTTTTATGACGGCAGCTTCTTCGGTCTGCTTAATCCCTTTGCCGTGTTGTGTGGCCTGGTGTCTGTCGCCATGCTGCTGATGCACGGCAGTGCCTGGCTGCGCCTCAAGACCGACGGCGCCATCGCTGAGCGCGCACGCCGCTATGGCCGTGTGGCCGCCATCGCCACGGTGCTGCTGTATGGCGCAGCGGGTGTGGCGCTGTGGTTCTTCGTTGATGGTTACCGCATCACCAGCACCATCGTGCCGGCCGGTCCGTCCAATCCGCTGCTGAAAAGCGCCGAACTGTACGCCGGCGCCTGGTTTGGCCATTACGCGGCGCAGCCGATGTGGTGGCTGGTGCCGGCGCTGGGTCTGGCCGGTGCGATGCTGGCTTGGCTGGGCTTGCACCTGCGGCGTGAGTGGCTGGCGATATTGGCCAGCGCGGCCAGCATCGTCGGCATTGTGCTGAGCGTGGGCGTGTCGATGTTTCCGTTCCTGCTGCCGTCGTCGATCGATCCGCGCTTTAGCCTGACCGTCTGGGATGCCTCATCCAGCCACCTGACGCTGTTCATCATGCTGGTCAGCACGGCGATCTTTTTGCCGCTGATCCTGGCCTATACCAGCTGGGTGTATTCCGTGTTGCGCGGCAAGGTCGATGCCGATGCCATCAGTGAAAAGCGTGGCCACGCGTACTGAAGCGCTGTGCCCGAGCGCACTTTTTCTCCTCACAACAAGGATCGCCTCTATGTGGTATTTTTCCTGGCTTTTAGGCTTGCCGCTGGCTGCAGCGTTCGCGGTGTTGAATGCCATGTGGTATGAGCTGCGCGACGATGAGGCGCAGCGGCAAGAGATGCGCGCAGAAATTTGACGTAGCGCTGCGGGTGCAGAGCGTGACTCGCATCGGGGGGTCAGGCGTCTGGCGAGGGGCGCTTGGGGCCGCCGCCGGTCAGGCGGTCTTTCAGGCCCAGCGCCTTGGTCACCGTGGCGCCCATGGCCATCAACTGCTTGGCCGTTTGTGGTGACAAGCCTTGCACATCGTCGAACCAGGTCATGAGACGGTCGATCAGGTCGTGCATTTCGCGGATGCGCTGCTGGGCGTATTGTTCTTCCTCGCTGCCGGGTTGCTCCAGCAAGGCGCCGCGCAGCATCGACAGCGTCGGCTCGATCTCGCGCCGGCGCCGCTCTTCGGCCAGGAGACGGAAAATCTCCCAGACATCCGCTGGTGCTTCAAAGTATTCACGCCGGTCGCCCGGGTGGTGAAGCAGCTTGACCAGCCGCCAAGCCTGCAACTCTTTCAGGCCCATGCTGACGTTGGAGCGGGAAAACGCCAAGGCTTCGGCAATGTCGTCGGCATTGAGTGCGCGCGGCGAGAGAAAAATCAGTGCATAAATCTGGCCGACGGTGCGGTTGATGCCCCAACGGCTACCCATTTCACCAAAATGTGCAACAAATTGCCGGTTCAGGGGGGGCAGGGGACTGGTGTCGGTCATGGAGGCGGATTGTGCCAGCCGGGTGCCTTATTCCACCGAGACCCTGTCGGGGTAGTCTTCTGTAAGGTTCGCGCCAGTCAGTGGCATGTAAGTGGATCAGACCAAAGTATGGCCGGTTCTTTACTGCCTACTAGGAGACAACACTATGAGTGCGCCATCGTCCGCGATTCAATCCACCTTGGTCGAAAATCGGGTTTTTCCACCATCGGAAGAAACCATGCAAGGCGCCCGTATTTCAGGCATGCCTGCCTATGAAGCACTGTGTGCTGAAGCAGCACAAGATTTTGAAGGCTACTGGGCCCGTCTGGCACGTGAAAATCTGATCTGGGACAAGCCATTCACCCGCACCCTGGACGAGTCGAATGCGCCGTTTTACCGTTGGTTTGACGATGGCGAACTGAACGCCTCGGCCAACTGTCTAGACCGCCACATTGGTACCCCCACCGAAAACAAGACCGCCATCATCTTTGAAGCCGACGATGGCAGCGTCACCAAAGTGACCTACAAAGAACTGCTGGAGCGTGTCAGTCAGTTCGCCAACGGCCTCAAGGCCCACGGCATCGTCAAGGGCGACCGCGTCCTGATCTACATGCCGATGACCATTGAAGGCGTGATTGCCATGCAGGCCTGCGCCCGCATTGGCGCCACGCACAGCGTGGTATTTGGTGGCTTCAGCGCCAAGGCGGTGCACGAGCGCATCCTGGACGTTGGCGCTGTCGCCGTCATCACTGCCAACTACCAAATGCGCGGCGGTAAAGAGCTGCCTCTCAAGGCCATCATTGATGACGCCCTTTCGGGTGGCGACTGCGTCAATGTGCGCAACGTGTTTGTCTTTGAGCGCAGCAAGAGTCCCTGCGCCATGGTGGCCGGTCGTGACAAGACCTTCACCGAGATGATGGCCGGCCAAAGCAGCGAATGCGCCCCGGAAATCGTTGGCGCCGAGCACCCGCTGTTCATCCTTTACACCTCTGGCTCCACCGGCAAGCCCAAGGGCGTGCAGCACAGCACGGCGGGTTACCTGATGTGGGCCAAGCAGACCATGGAATGGTCGTTTGACATCCGCGACACGGACGTGTTCTGGTGCACGGCCGACATCGGCTGGATCACCGGCCACACCTATGTCGCTTACGGCCCGCTGGCGGCGGGTGCCACGCAAATCATTTTTGAAGGCATTCCTACCTACCCCAATGCGGGGCGCTTCTGGCAGATGATCGAGCGCCACAAGTGCAGCGTGTTCTACACCGCACCGACGGCGATTCGCTCACTGATCAAGGCAGCAGAAGCCGATGCGGCGGTGCACCCTGACCGCTCTGACCTGACGAGCCTGCGCATCTTGGGTAGCGTCGGTGAGCCGATCAACCCTGAAGCCTGGATGTGGTATTACAAGAACATCGGCGGCGAGCGTTGCCCGGTGGTGGACACTTTCTGGCAGACCGAAAACGGTGGCCACGTCATTACACCGCTGCCCGGTGCCACACCGCTGGTGCCTGGTAGCTGTACCTTGCCACTGCCCGGCATCATTGCCCAAGTGGTCGATGAAACCGGTGCTGAAATGCCCAACGGCGACGGCGGCATCCTGGTCATCAAGCGCCCTTGGCCCAGCATGATCCGCACCATCTGGGGTGACCCAGAGCGCTTCAAGAAGAGCTACTTCCCTGAAGAACTCGGTGGCACCGTGTACTTGGCCGGTGACGGCGCCGTGCGCAGCGCTGACCGTGGCTACTTCCGCATTACCGGCCGTATCGACGACGTGCTGAACGTTTCGGGCCACCGCATGGGCACCATGGAGATCGAGTCGGCACTGGTGGCCAAGACCGACTTGGTGGCCGAAGCCGCAGTGGTGGGTCGTCCGGACGATGTGACGGGTGAAGCGATTTGCGCCTTTGTGGTGCTCAAGCGCAGCCGCCCTACCGGCGAAGAAGCCAAGCAGATTGCCAAAGAGTTGCGTGACTGGGTCGCCAAAGAAATTGGCCCTATTGCTAAGCCGAAAGAAATCCGCTTTGGCGACAACCTGCCCAAGACGCGCAGCGGCAAGATCATGCGCCGCCTGCTGCGCAGCATTGCCAAGGGTGAAAAAATTACCCAGGACATCAGCACGCTGGAAAATCCGGCCATCCTGGACCAGTTGTCAGAAAGCAACTGACCTGACGCTGCTACCAGCGCTTCCTGAAGCGCTGGCAGTATGAAAAACCCAGCAACGCCGAGAGGTGTCGTTGGGTTTTTCTTTATGTTGTCAAGCTGGCGAAGTCAAATACTGTCTCTGTCCTACGGTGAATAGTCCCCGTGTGCGGTACAACGCCATTTCAGGATTTGTTGCGCGGGAGTATGGATTGAGCACCACGCACCAAAATATCAAATGAATAGCTTAAACCGTATGACCCATAAGGGCTAGAGGCATTTAATATGAATTTTAAAACCCTTGTTTTGCTGCTGATCGTTGCAGCGATTGCTGCGCTGGCCGCATTGAATTGGAGCGCATTGGCGACGCCGTCGTTGATCTCGCTGGGGGCGATGTCGGTCGAGGCGCCTCTTGGTCTGATCATGCTCGGGTTGACCATTTTGTTGGGGGTTTTCTTTATCGCTTATGTGCTGTCCCTGCAAGGCTCGGTGTTGCTCGATACGCGCCGCCACACCAAAGAAATGCAGGCGCAGCGCGAATTGGCCGACAAGGCAGAAGCATCGCGCTTTACCGAGTTGAGAGCGTTTCTGGAGACCCAATACCAGCAGATCCAAAGTCAGTTGATGCGGCGTATCGATGTGTTGGAAGCGCACTTGGCAGCACGGGCCCAAGAGTCGGACAACAGCACAGCGGCCTATGTGGGCCAACTGGAGCAGCAGTTGCGTGGTCAGCTTGGTAAAAATGGATGACCCAAAGCAATCCGGCCACGTCACACGGTGTGTGAGGCGGCCGGGGGCGTCATGGGTGCGCAGATCGCACCCCAGGACAGGTAAATTATTTGAGCGACAAAACCCAGTTGACCAATTTCTTGGCCTCGGCTTCGCTGACTTGCGTATTGGCGGGCATAGGAATGGGGCCCCAAACGCCCGTGCTACCCTTCATCACGTGGGTCACCAGGGTCGCTTCAGCGCCTTTTTGACCCGCATACTTCTTCGCAACATCCTTGTAGGCAGGACCCACGAGTTTCTTGTCAATTGAGTGGCAGGCCATGCAGTTTTTGGACGTTGCCAAGGCTTGATCTGCCATGGCTGGAGCGGCGACGGACAGGGTCATTGCCAAGGTAATCAGGGTGCGTTTCATCGTAGTTCTTCCTGGGGTTGGGTTACATTGTTATTAATGAGATTCTAATGAATCTGGTTGACACCAAACACTGTATCAGGCCTGAATAAAGGGGCACTTTCATGTATCTCCTGCTTCTGGGGATTGTTCTCGTTCTTTTGAAATATCTGCAGATGGGCCCGGTAGCCACTTGGCCTTGGTGGTGGGTTTTGTCGCCTTTTGGTTTGACCGTGTTGTGGTGGGCCTGGGCGGATGCCACTGGCTATACCAAGCGGCAGGTGATGGACAAGATGGATCAGCGCAAACAAGATCGCATCGACAAGCAAAAAAGTGCGTTGGGCTTAGGAGCACACAAAAAGCGCTGACAAGACCGGAAAAGTGCCAAGTGCCTCTGTGGCAGGTGGGGGCAGTGCCCAGCGCAGCGGCTGGTGTACGCAGCACTGGGGGATAATCAAAAAACGATTTTTGCCATCCTTCCAGTAACCACTTACCAGAGATCACGATGCCTGTTTATCGCTCCAAAACCTCTACCGCCGGCCGCAACATGGCCGGCGCGCGCTCCCTGTGGCGTGCCACCGGCATGAAAGACGACGACTTTCAAAAACCCATCATCGCGGTCGTCAACTCCTTCACCCAGTTTGTCCCTGGCCATGTGCACCTGAAAGACATGGGGCAATTAGTAGCGCGAGAGATTGAAGCAGCTGGCGGCGTGGCCAAAGAATTCAACACCATTGCCGTGGACGACGGCATTGCCATGGGCCATGACGGCATGTTGTATTCGCTACCCAGCCGCGACATCATTGCCGATTCGGTCGAATATATGGTAAATGCCCACTGCGCTGACGCCATGGTGTGTATCTCCAACTGCGACAAGATCACGCCCGGCATGCTCATGGCGGCGATGCGCGTCAATATCCCCGTGGTGTTTGTCTCGGGCGGGCCGATGGAGGCGGGTAAGGTCAAGCTGGCCACACCCGGTACGCACGAACTGACCTTCAAAAAGCTCGACCTGATCGATGCGATGGTCATGGCCGCCGACGACACCGCATCGGATGCCGATGTGGCCGAGGTGGAGCGCTCGGCGTGTCCGACCTGCGGATCGTGCTCGGGCATGTTCACCGCCAACTCTATGAACTGCCTGACCGAGGCCTTGGGTCTATCGCTGCCCGGCAACGGCACCACGCTGGCAACGCACTCGGACCGCGAACAGCTGTTCAAGCGTGCCGGTCGTTTGGTGGTGGATCTGTGCAAGCGCTTCTACGAGCAAGAAGACAGCAGCGTATTGCCGCGCTCGGTCGGCTTCAAAGCGTTTGAGAACGCCATGACGCTGGACATCGCCATGGGTGGTTCCACCAACACCATCCTGCACATTCTGGCGATTGCGCAAGAGGCCGAGATTGACTTCACCATGGCCGACATTGACCGCCTCTCTCGCGTGGTGCCGCAACTGTGCAAGGTGGCACCAAATACCGACAAATACCACATTGAAGACGTGCATCGCGCTGGCGGCATCATGGCCATTTTGGGTGAACTCGACCGTGCCGGCAAACTGCACACCGACACGCCCACCGTGTATGCCAAGACGCTGAAGGACGCACTGGACGAGTGGGACATTGCCCGTAATCCGTCAGACGCAGTCAAGACTTTCTATCGGGCGGGTCCGGGCGGTATTCCCACGCAGACGGCATTCAGCCAGAGCAACCGGTGGCCCAGCCTCGACTTGGATCGTGCCCATGGTTGCATTCGCTCTGGCGAGCATGCTTTCTCGCAAGAAGGCGGCTTGGCGGTGCTGGTGGGCAACATTGCGCTCAAGGGCTGTGTGGTCAAGACGGCCGGTGTAGACGATGCGCTGATGGTGTTTGAAGGCCCCGCCCACGTCACCGAATCGCAAGATGAAGCAGTGGCGAATATTCTGGCCGATAAGGTCCAAGCCGGTGACATTGTGATCGTACGCTACGAAGGCCCTAAAGGCGGCCCCGGCATGCAAGAGATGCTTTATCCCACCAGTTACATCAAGTCCAAGGGCTTGGGCAAGGCCTGTGCGCTGCTGACGGATGGACGTTTTTCAGGCGGCACCTCGGGTCTGTCGATTGGTCATGCTTCGCCTGAAGCTGCCGCTGGTGGTGCGATTGGCTTAGTGCGCAACGGCGACCGTATCCGCATCGACATCCATAACCGTAGCATCAATTTGCTGGTGTCCGATGAAGAACTGGCCCAGCGCCGCGCTGAGCAAGATGCCAAGGGATGGAAGCCGGCGTTGCCACGGCCACGTAAGGTTTCGGCGGCGCTCAAGGCCTATGCCAAGCTGGTGATGTCCGCCGACAAGGGCGCGGTGCGCGATTTGTCGCTGCTGGACGATTGATCTGGCCCCTCTCGGGCAATCGAAAAAAGGCGGTATCAGCGGGTGCTGGTACCGCCTTTTTTGCTATCTTGTTAATAGCTTGTAACGCTTATGAAGTAACGGCTACAGGCTGATTTGGCTCTTATTTTGCCAGGGCCTAATGGCTTAGGACGCTGCCCCGGTCTGGCTCTGCAGGTAATTCTCCAGACCGATTTTTTCGATCAGCCCCAATTGCTTTTCCAGCCAGTAGGCGTGGTCTTCCTCGGTGTCGTGTAACTGGGCTAACAGAATGTCCCGGCCGACGTAGTCTTTCACGCTCTCGCACAGCGCCATGCCTTTTTGCAGGCCGGCACGCACTTCGTACTCCACGGCCAGGTCTTTTTGCAGCATCTCGGGCACAGTGTGGCCCCAAGTGAATTCCGCCGGCCGCATGTCGGGTGTGCCGCCCAAAAACAGGATGCGGCGCAGCAGGGCGTCGGCGTGCTGCGTTTCCTCCTGCATCTCGTGGTCCATACGAGTGAACATATGGCTAAAGCCCCAATGCTCGTACATGCGCGAGTGGATGAAATACTGGTCGCGGGCAGCCAGTTCGCCGCGCAGCAGTTCTTTGAAATAAGTGATGACTTCGGGATGGCCCTGCATGGTGTTTCCTACGTGTGCAGGCTGGAGTATCGCGCAGCCGCGCTACCGCGGGCACAATAGTGCCCAACTATGCTGACATATCCCCACATTGACCCTGTTGCCTTGCAGATCGGCCCGCTGGCCATTCACTGGTATGGCCTGACGTATCTGGCCGCTTTTGGCCTGTTCATGTGGTTGGGCACGCTGCGCCTGCGCCACCAGCCGTTTGCCTCGATCCAGGGCGCCAGTGCTTGGACGCGCCGCGACGTGGAAGACATTTTGTTTCTCGGTGTGATGGGCGTGGTGATCGGTGGGCGGCTGGGTTATTGCCTGTTTTACAAGCCCGGCTACTACGCCACGCACCCGTTGGAAATTTTTGCCATCTGGCAAGGTGGCATGAGTTTCCATGGTGGCCTGCTCGGGGTGATTGCCGCGATGCTCTGGTTTGCCCATTCGCGCCATCGGCCCTGGTTGCAGGTCGCTGACTTTGTCGCGCCTTGTGTGCCGACCGGGCTGGCGGCAGGTCGGGTGGGCAACTTCATCAATGGCGAGCTGTGGGGGCGTTTTGCCAGCCCTGATTTGCCTTGGGGCATGGTATTTCCGCACAGTGGCTCGATGCTGCCGCGCCATCCCTCGCAGGCGTATCAGTTTTTGCTCGAAGGACTGCTGCTGTTTGTCTTGCTGTGGCTGTATGCACGCAAACAGCGCCAGCAAGGCCAGGTGGCGGCGGCATTTTTGTTGGGCTATGGCGTGTTTCGTTTTATTGCCGAGTTTTTCCGCGAGCCTGACAGTTTCCTGGGCCTGCTGCCGCTGGGCATGAGCATGGGCCAGTGGCTGTGTCTACCGATGATGATTGGCGGAGTCGGACTGTGGCTGTGGGCGCAGCGCCAGCACGAACATTGATTTTTCTGCACCAGCGCCCCGCACTGCGTGACCTTGTTCATCACCACTACACCAAGGCCGGTCCTATGACAACAACCCCCGAGTGGATTGCCCGCAGCGTGTCCCGTCTGCGTTCTTCGTCATCGAAAAGTGCTGATAAAAGCGCCGATAAAAACACCAGTGCGACGACCAAACCCGTTGCCTTGCGCACCACCCACGAGCGCCTGCAGGCGACGTTGCGTCGCGGCCAGGAAGCGCTGGCACCACGCGCCTTGCGCCGCGTGCTGGCAGATTTGCAGCTGGTGATCCAGCCGCGCACCAGTGAACTGGAAGGCGGGCGCCGTGCCGGGGAAGTGGCCGTGTGGTACGCCCAGGCGCAACCCGAAGAGCGCCGCGATCTATGGCTGTTGATGTGTGAGCAGTTTGCGCCCGATGCCACGCATTTCGATTCCGCACAAAAACGCTATGCGGCTGCCGCTGGTACCGAGGATGAGGGCCAGGCGGAAATCAGCCTGCGCCGGGCGCTGGTGTCACCGCGCACGCGCTTGCTGCAGCGCTTTGCCGCGTTTCCGGGTGGGATGCGGTTTTTGGTGGATATGCGCGCTGAACTGTTGCCACAGCTCAAAAGCGACAAGCGCCTGCTGTCGCTGGATGCCGAACTGGAGCACCTGTTTTCGACCTGGTTTGATGTGGCGTTTCTGGAGTTGCGCCGCCTCTCGTGGGACTCGCCGGCGTCACTGATTGAAAAGCTCATCAAATATGAAGCGGTGCACGACATCCGCAGCTGGGCTGATTTGAAAAACCGCTTGGACAGCGATCGCCGCTGTTATGGCTTCTTTCATCCCAGCCTGCCGCAAGAGCCGCTGATTTTTGTCGAGGTGGCGCTGGTCAGCAGTATCTCTAACAGCATCACACCGCTGCTCGACGAGGCCGCAGCGACCGCCGATATTGCCCGTGCCACCACGGCTATTTTCTATTCCATCAGCAACACGCAAAGTGGCCTGCGCGGTGTCAGTTTTGGCGACTCCCTGATCAAGCATGTGGTGGACACCCTGTGCGCCGAATTCCCACGCTTGCGCACCTTTGCCACGCTGTCGCCGATGCCGGGGCTGCGCACCTGGCTGGGCAAAAATGCCGCAGCCATGCTGGACAAGTTGACCGATAAGCAGCGCGCTGAATTGGGGCGCGCGGTGGGTTGTGAGCCACCGCAAGCGACGCATTTGCTGGCCGCGTTTGACAAGTCGCAAGCGCTGGACGCCAAGTCGCCGGTGCGCCAGATGCTGATGCAGTGCGCTGCCTATTACCTTGCGCGTGAGTTGCCGGGCGGCAAGCCGGCCGATCCGGTGGCGCGTTTCCATCTGGGCAACGGTGCCCGGGTCGAGCAATTGAACTGGGGTGGCGACCCCTCGACCAAGGGGCATAAGCAGTCGTATGGCTTGATGGTGAATTACCTGTATGACCTCAAGCGCATCGACAAACACCGCAGCCTGCTGGCCCAGGGCCGGGTGGCGGCTTCCAAAGCCATTGACAGCCTGTGCCTGCCCCACTGAGTGCCGCACACGCTGTGCGCACAGACCACATCACCTACTTGGAAAGAGGGTTGAACATGTCCGGAGAAGTTGTTGCAGCACGCGCCGACGGAGCGGCGGGTATCGCGGGTGTGTGGCAAGTCACGCTGTACCACGAGGGTCGGCTGAACGCTATGTCGCGCGGTATGTGGCGCCAGTTGCGCTGTATTTTTGAGAGCGTTCAGCGCAGCACCGACGTGCGGTGTGTGCTGATTCAAGGAGCAGGCGAAGCATTTTGTGCGGGGGGCGACATTTCAGAGTACCCGGCCTTTCGCTTCGATCCGGCACTGCTGCGTGACTTTCATGAAAACGATGTCTGGGGCGGTTTGCAGGCCATGCTCGATTGCGACGTGCCCATCGTGGCGCACATCGCCGGTGCCTGCATGGGCGCGGGCGTAGAAATCGCCAGTTGCTGCGATTTGCGTATTGCCGGTACCTCAGCGCGTTTTGGTGCGCCCATTGCCAAACTGGGTTTTCCGATGGCGCCGCGTGAAGCGCAATTGGTGGCTGGTGCTGTGGGCGAGATCGCGGCGCGGCAAATGCTGCTGGAAGCCAGCACCTTCAGCGCCACTGATATGCGCGTGCGCGGCTTTTTGAACCGGGTTGTGGCGGATGAATTGCTGGCGGCCGATGCGCTGGCCAGCGCGTGTCGCATTGCTGCACTGGCACCGGCGGCAGCGCGGATGAACAAACAGACACTTCGAGCATTAAAAGTGCCTGTAGCCCAATACCAGCAAGCGCTATCAGCTATTAATAGTGAAGCGAATGCAGCGCTGCAAGCGCCGGCGGATCCCTACGCTTACGCCAACAATGCCGAGCACCGCGAGGGCATCACGGCATTTTTGGCTAAACGCGCCCCCGTTTTTTAAAGGACTGCTGGCGATGACTTCACAGAACCTGTTCTGCGCGCTGCGCGCGGCCTTTCCCGCCGAGCTCGATCAGACTGCGGTCGAAACCACGGCGCCGGATGGCCAAGTACTGCTCTATAGCTGGCGCGACCTCGACCACGCCAGCGCACGCATGGCCAATTTGCTGGCATCGCTGGATTTACCTGCCGGCAGCCGCATTGCGGTGCAGGTTGAAAAATCGGTTGAAGCCATGGTGCTGTATCTGGCAACGCTGCGCGCCGGACATGTGTTTTTGCCGCTGAACACGGCCTATCAAAGCAATGAAATCAGCTATTTTGTCGGTAATGCCGAGCCGGCGGTGGTGGTGTGCACACCTGGAAATTTTGGCTGGGTGTCAAAAATCGCTTTCACCGCGGGGACGCAGCAGGTGTTCACGCTCGGCGATGATCGCAGCGGCAGTCTGCTCGAGCGCGCTGCGCACCACAGCGACGTGCACCAGCCCGTCGCCCAAACTGCAGATGATTTGGCGGCGATTTTGTACACTAGCGGCACCACCGGGCGCAGCAAAGGGGCGATGCTGACACACGGCAATCTGCTGTCCAACGCGCTGGTGCTGAAAGACTATTGGGGCTGGCGCACGCCAGAGCAGGGCGGTGATGTGCTGATCCATGTGCTGCCGATTTTTCATGTGCATGGTTTGTTTGTCGCCATCCACGCCGCGCTGCTCAATGCCAGCAAGATGATCTGGTTGGCCAAGTTTGACCCACAGGCCGTCATTGCGGCGCTGCCGCGCGCCACGGTGTTCATGGGGGTGCCCACGCTGTATGTGCGCCTGTTGGCCGAGCCGGGCTTGACGCCAGAGGTAGCGGCGCACATGCGTTTGTTTATCTCCGGCTCCGCGCCGCTGCTGCTGGACACCTTCAACGCTTGGCAGCAGCGCACCGGCCATACCATTCTGGAGCGCTACGGCATGAGCGAAACCGCCATGCTGACCTCCAATCCCTACCGCGCTGATGCGCGCCATGTCGGCGCGCACGGGCCAGAGAGCGAACGCCGTGGCGGCACGGTGGGTTTTGCGCTACCCGGCGTGGATCTGCGCGTGGTGGATGACGCTGGTCAGGCACTGCCCGCCGGGCAGATCGGCAACATCCAGGTGCAAGGCGCTAACGTCTTCAAAGGCTACTGGCGCATGCCCGAGAAGACGCTGGAAGAGTTCACGCCAGACGGCTGGTTCAAGACCGGCGATGTCGGGCAGGTCGATCCACGCGGCTACGTCACCATCGTCGGACGCAGCAAAGATCTGATTATTTCCGGTGGCTACAACGTCTATCCGGCGGAGATTGAAGGCTGCATCAACGCTATGCCCGGTGTGGCCGAAAGTGCTGTGGTTGGCGTGCCGCACCCTGATTTTGGTGAGGTCGGTGTGGCGGTGCTGATCGCCCAACCTGGGACGCAGCTGGACGCTGAGGCAGTGCTGGCGCAACTCAAGACCGAACTGGCGAATTTCAAAATTCCCAAACGTTGCTTTATCGCCACTGCGCTACCGCGCAATACTATGGGCAAGGTGCAAAAAAACTTACTGCGCGAGGAGTATAAATTGCTATTTAATTAATAGCTAATTGCGCTTGTTAGATAAGCGCTATAGCCGGATTTAGCGTAAAACCAGTACCGGCATATTGGCGTGCGTTAGTACGTGCTGCGTCTCGCTGCCCAGCAACATGCGCTGTATGCCTTTGCGGCCATGCGAGGCCATCACGATCAGGTCGCAATGGTGGTTTTGAGCGGTTTCAATCACGGACTCCGCCACCAGATCCGACTTGACCACCACGGCAGTCACGGCCACGTTTTGCGCGTCGCCTTTGCTTTTGATCGCCTTTACCAAAGTGCTTGCCGCTTCGCTCCACTGTTTTTCAATGCGTTTCATGTCGTTGGCGTCGGTGGCCAATCCGCCTTCAAAGTAACTGCGAGGATAGTTGGGTACCACTTTGAGCGCGATGACCGCAGCACCCGTCAGCGCCGCCAAAGACAGGCCTGCATCGACCGCTTTGTCTGACAAAGGTGATCCATCGGTGGCGATCAAAATGCACTTATACATGGCGAATTCCTTTATTGAGTGGGTGAGCTTAGGGCTGAATATTGTTTTTTAGAGTTGATGTAAGTCAAGTTAGTGGGCGCATAAGGTCGCTAGACTTGAGCCATGTCAATAAATATCGGTGCTCATTCTCCCTCGGAAGAGATGGGTAATAGGCCTGCACAGCTGTCTGCTGCCAGAACTACCGACGCGTTATTGGATGATCCGCAGGAGTGGTCGGCATTTGGCCGGCCCTGGACCGAAACCGGCCGCCAGACGCCATCGGCTGGCGCCTGGGAGTCGCATGTGGTGATTGGCGGAATGCATTGTGCCGCCTGTGCCTTGACGATTGAAGATGCGCTGCGCGCCGTGCCAGGGGTTGCGCAAGCCGATGTCAGTGCTGCCACACAGCGTGCGCGTGTGGTCTGGCACCCCGAACAGGTACAACCTTCGCAGTGGCTGGCGGCGGTGCGCACGGCGGGTTATAGCGCTTTGCCGGCCATGGATGCCTTGGCGCGCGAGCAACGCCAACGTGAAAAACGCAAGGCTTTGTGGCGTTGGCTGTTGTCGGGTTTTTGCATGATGCAAGTCATGATGTATGCGTGGCCTGCTTATATTGCGCAGCCCGGCGACCTGACGCAAGAGATGGAAACTCTGCTGCGCTGGGCTTCTTGGGTCATCACGCTGCCGATGCTGCTGTTTGCCTGCGGGCCATTTTTTGCCAGCGCATGGCGTGACATTCACCAGCGCCGCGTCAGTATGGATTTGCCGGTGGCTTTGGGCATGGCGATCACTTTTATCGTCAGCACGGCCGGCACCTTTGAGCCCTCCGGTCTTTTTGGCCGCGAAGTTTTTTTCGACTCCCTCTCCATGTTTGTGTTTTTTCTGCTCACCGGTCGCTGGCTGGAGTTGCGCTTGCGCGACCGCACGGCAGGCGCGCTGGAAGCAGTCATGAATCGCTTGCCTGAGAGTGTGGAGCGGCGCAGCGCCAGTGGTGCTTTTGAGCGCGTCGCCGTGCGCCGTTTGGCGCTGGGTGATGTGGTGAAAGTGCTGCCGGGCGAGGCGTTTCCGGCCGATGGCTGCATCACCCGTGGCGATACCTTGGCCGATGAGGCACTGCTCACCGGTGAATCCACGCCCGTTCTGCGCCCGCAAGGTAGCCATGTAACGGCAGGCAGTTACAACTTGCAGGCGGTCGTCGAGGTATGTGTGGAAGGCATAGGCCAAAGCACCCGTTTTGCTCAAATCGTCGCTCTCATGGAAAGCGCCTCGCTGCAAAAGCCCCGTCTGGCCCAATTGGCAGACCGTGTCGCACGGCCTTTTTTAGTGTTGATGCTGGTCGCGGCAGTATTGGCGGCGGTCTGGTGGTGGCCCACGGATCCTGGCCATGCGCTGATGGTAGCGGTATCGGTGCTGATCGTCACTTGTCCTTGTGCCCTGTCTTTGGCGACGCCAGTGGCCATGCTGTCTGCTGCGGGCACGCTGGCGCGCAGCGGTGTGCTGGTGCGCAATTTGCAGGGTCTTGAAGCATTGGCAGAAATAGATACAGTTGTGTTTGACAAAACCGGTACCTTGACGCATGACGGTATGGTGGTGCGTGCGGTTCACACCCAAGGGACGTTGGTAGCGGCTGATGCGCTGGCGCTGGCGGCCGCACTGGCGCGCCAGTCACTGCACCCGGTTTCGCGTGCTTTGGTCAGCGCGGTGCAGGACGAAGCTGCGCTGGCGCGTTGGCACGTGAGTGAGGTGCAGGAAATCAGCGGCTATGGGCTGACGGCGCAGTTGCGCGATACCCAAGGTGTGTTGCCGGTGTGTCAAGTGGTGTTGGGCTCGGCACGTCACGCGCAACAACCATCTCCCGCAGTGGATTGGCCCGACGATGCGGCGTTTGCACAGCAGGTGGTATTGGCTTGGCAGCGTGGCGATGCGGCGCCAGTGGCGTTGGCCCGTTTTGATTTGAGTGAAGATTTGCGCGCTGATGCTACTGCTGTGGTACAGATGTTGCGTACATCAGGGATTGCTGTGCAATTGCTCTCGGGAGATCGAGCTGTGGCTGTCGCACGCATTGCCAAACGGGCTGGCATCGAGCAGTGGCAGGGCGACTGTGCACCGCAAGACAAATTAGCCGCATTGCAAGCGTTGCAAGCGGACGGCCAGCGTGTGGCCATGGTGGGCGATGGGCTCAACGATGGCCCTGTGCTGGCTGGCGCACATGTGTCTTTTGCGTTTGGTCGAGCCGTTCCGCTGGCACAATCGCGCTCTGATTTTGTTGTGCTTGGCAGCAGTTTGGCGGTGATTGCTCAGTCTGTCGTATTGGCGCGTCGCACCTTGCGCATTGTGCGCCAGAACTTATGGTGGGCAGCAGGTTATAACGCGCTAAGCGTGCCATTGGCTATTGCCGGCTATATGCCCGCATGGTTGGCTGGCCTGGGTATGGCGCTCAGTTCGTTGCTGGTGGTGCTGAATGCAGCGCGCCTGTCACGCTCCTTGCCGTCGTTGGGGTCTGAAGCCAATGCTGCGCTAGGAGTGAAAGACCCGCTATGCGCTGCTATTACATTAGCCGCCTGATTTTTGGAGCTTTCGCATGGACATTCTTTATTTACTGATTCCGTTGTCCGTGGTTCTTGTGTTGCTCATCATCATTGGTCTTTGGTGGGCTGTGGATCGTGGGCAGTTTGAGAATGTCGAGCAAGAAGGCGAGCGTATTCTTCGTGATTAATTGATGCTCGTCAAAATCCCTATTGCTGGTCTGGTTAATACTTTCGCTCAAATCAAGAGGTGCCCGATGGATATTCCAAAAAATGCAGATGCTGCGCACTACAACGACACCGTTGTACGCCAGTTTTCAATTATGGCGGTGGTATGGGGAGTGGTAGGTATGCTGGTAGGCGTTTTTGTCGCCTCCCAGCTTGCTTGGCCCGAACTGAACTTCGGCATTCCGTGGCTGAGTTATGGCCGCTTACGACCCTTGCACACCAATGCAGTGATCTTTGCTTTTGGCGGCAGTGCACTCATTGGCACCAGCTACTACGTAGTACAGCGTACCTGCCAAGTGCGCCTGTTTGCCGGACGACTGGCGGCTTTTACCTTCTGGGGCTGGCAATTGGTTATCGTGGCTGCAGCCATCAGTCTGCCGATGGGTTACACCCAAGGCAAGGAGTATGCCGAGCTTGAGTGGCCGATTGACATCCTGATCGCTGTGGTTTGGGTAGCCTATGCCATAGTGTTCTTTGGCACTATCGGAATGCGCAAGGTACGCCACATTTACGTGGCTAACTGGTTCTACGGCGCCTTCATCTTGGCTGTTGCCTTGCTGCATATTGTCAACAGTGCCGCGATTCCAGCGGGTTTCATGAAGAGTTACTCTGCCTATGCAGGTGTGCAGGACGCCATGGTGCAGTGGTGGTACGGTCACAACGCTGTGGGCTTCTTCCTGACGGCAGGCTTCCTGGGGATGATGTATTACTTCATTCCCAAGCAGGCTGGCCGTCCGGTGTATAGCTATCGCTTGTCTATCGTTCACTTTTGGGCATTGATCTTTACCTATATGTGGGCGGGTCCACACCACCTGCACTACACCGCACTGCCTGATTGGACGCAATCGGTAGGCATGGTGTTCTCGTTGATTTTGCTGGCTCCTAGCTGGGGCGGCATGATTAACGGTGTGATGACTCTCTCAGGTGCTTGGCATAAGCTGCGTGATGATCCGATCTTGCGCTTCCTGATCGTCTCCCTGTCCTTTTATGGTATGTCAACGTTTGAAGGTCCCATGATGGCTATCAAGACGGTGAATGCCTTGAGCCACTACACCGACTGGACTGTGGGCCACGTGCACGCGGGTGCTTTGGGCTGGGTGGGTTTGATTACCATGGGATCCCTGTATTACCTGATTCCCCGCCTGTTTGGCAAAGAAAAAATGCATTCCATCAAGGCGATTGAGCTGCATTTCTGGCTGGCCACGATTGGTATCGTGCTGTACATCGCCTCCATGTGGATCGCCGGCGTGATGCAGGGTCTGATGTGGCGCGCTGTCAACGATGACGGAACGCTTACTTATACCTTTGTCGAAGGCGTCAAAGCTACCTATCCGTTCTATGTCATCCGTGTGACTGGTGGAGCGCTTTATCTGACGGGTATGTTGATCATGGCTTGGAACGTATGGGTTACCGCCATGTCGGGTCGCTCGGTCAACGTGGCCATTCCTGCCATTAAGCCGGCGCACGCCTGATTTACGAGGAGTCCATTTATGTCACAACAAAATAAAACTACCTCGACCGGATTCACCCACGAAACCGTGGAAACCAACAATCTCTTGATGATCGTATTGATTATTCTGGTGGTTGCGGTAGGTGGGTTGGTCGAAATTGTCCCGCTATTCTTCCAAAAATCCACTACTGAAGCGGTTCAGGGCGTTGAGCCTTACGCTCCGCTTCAGCTGATGGGGCGCGATATTTATTTGCGTGAAGGTTGCTACAACTGTCATTCGCAAATGATTCGTCCATTCCGCGCTGAAACCTTGCGTTATGGCCACTACTCGGTAGCAGGTGAGTTTGTATATGACCACCCATTTCAGTGGGGCAGCAAGCGCACGGGTCCCGATCTGCACCGGGTCGGCGGTAAATACAGTGATGAATGGCATCGTATTCACCTGAACAACCCGCGTGATGTAGTTCCTGAGTCCAACATGCCAGCCTATTCATGGCTCGAAAAATCGACCCTCGATCCTTCTGATGTGGCTCCTCGCATGAAGGCTTTGCGTACTGTAGGTGTGCCTTACACGGATGCACAGATTACGGCTGCGCCCGACGAGATCAAAGGCAAGACGGAAATGGACGCATTGGTTGCCTATTTGCAGGTGATGGGCCGCGCGCTCAAGTAACAAGGACATGAACATGGATATCACTACCATGCGGATCATGGTCACGCTGGCATCGTTTACCTGCTTTATCGGTATTTGGGTATGGGCTTATTCGAAGCGTAACCAGGCTGGGTTTGATGAGGCTGCCCAGCTCCCTTTTCTACAAGACTGAAACCTTCCAGAACGAGAACACCCCATGAGTGACTTCACTAGTAATTTCTGGTCGGTTTATGTGGCCGGAATGACCTTTATCGGTATTCTTGCCTGCCTGCTCCTGTTATGGATCACAGCACGCAAAAAAGTCGTTTCGACCAGCGACAACACCACGGGCCATGTCTGGGATGAGGACCTGACCGAAATGAATAATCCAATGCCACGGTGGTGGATGTGGATGTTTGTTTTAACAATCATTTTTGCGCTGGGTTATCTTGTCGCTTATCCAGGAATGGGAAAATACGCTGGAATGTTTGGATGGAGCCAGAATGGAGAATATGACGCTGAAGTGGCTAAAGCTAATATTGAGTTGGAGCCGCTGTATGCGCGCTTTACCTCCATGAAACCAGAAGATGTTGCACGTGACCCTCAAGCAATGGCTATTGGTGAACGCCTGTTCATGAATAACTGCGCCCAATGTCATGGCTCCGATGCGCGAGGTGGCAAAGGATTTCCCAACTTGACAGATACAGACTGGCTTCATGGGGGATCTACTGAGAAAATCCATGAAACTTTAGAAAAAGGTCGTATTGGAAATATGCCTCCCATGGCTGCTGCAGTCGGCACACCAGAAGATGTACGTAATGTGGCGCACTATGTTCTGAGCCTTTCGGGTAGTCCTCATGATTCGCTGCGGGCGTCGCTGGGTAAGCCAAAGTTTGCAGCTTGCGCCGCTTGCCATGGTATGGATGGCAAGGGTAATCAGGGCATAGGTGCTCCCAATCTGACGGACGACATCTGGCTGCATGGATGGGGTGAGGATGCGATCACTGCCATGATCAACAATGGCAAGATGAATCAAATGCCTGCCCAGGCAGGAAAACTCACTCCCGCACAGATTGATGTGTTGACAGCCTATGTATGGGGCTTCTCCAATCAAAAAAACGCAGTACGCTAAAATAGCTCTCCTCGGAGGTGGTGTGTAAAGCACCACCTCATTTTTGCTATGGTGTATTTTCTTTTGGAAGATCGCTGATTCATGACATCCCCCATTGGGAAGCCACGCAAGGTTATCCCCATCGCACCTGTTACGTCTGCACCCACATTAAAGGGTGAAGCTGTATCCTCGTTATATGAGGCCCAAAAGAAAATCTATCCCCGCTCGATCAGCGGGGTTTTTGCGCGTTGGCGTTGGGTGATGGTAATCCTCACACAGCTTGTCTTCTACGGATTGCCATGGCTTGAGTGGGGGCAACGCCAGATGGTGTTGTTTGATCTCGGCGCTAGGCGATTTTATATTTTCGGCTTGGTACTATACCCACAGGATTTCATTTATTTGACAGCTTTGTTGATCATTTCAGCATTATCGCTATTCTTGTTCACTGCTGTGGCGGGTCGTTTATGGTGTGGCTTTGCCTGTCCACAAACGGTATACACAGAAATTTTTATGTGGATCGAGCACAAGATCGAAGGTGATCGTAGTGCGCGGTTGCGGTTAGATTCCAGCTCGTGGAA
The DNA here is from genome assembly GCF_000688255.1 of Simplicispira psychrophila DSM 11588. Taxonomy (GTDB): domain Bacteria; phylum Pseudomonadota; class Gammaproteobacteria; order Burkholderiales; family Burkholderiaceae_C; genus Simplicispira; species Simplicispira psychrophila. The sequence goes on from NZ_JHYS01000009.1 coordinate 28,504, forward strand.
ATTTGAGAAAATATGGAAAAAGACAGTTAAACAAAGTCTTTGGGTGATTTTCTCGGTATGGACTGGTTTCACTTTCGTTGGTTATTTCATCCCTATTCGTGAATTAGGTGTCGAGTTGCTTGCTCTGCAAGGCGGCTGGCAGATTTTTTGGGTGCTATTTTACGGTTTTGCCACTTATGGTAATGCAGGCTTTCTGCGTGAACAAGTGTGTAAATATATGTGTCCTTACGCGCGTTTTCAAAGTGCAATGTTTGACAAGGATACCCTGATCGTTACCTATGACGAGGTTCGGGGCGAACCTCGTGGCCCACGTATCAAAACAGTGGATTACAAAGCCAAAGGATTGGGTGACTGCATCGATTGCACCTTGTGCGTTCAGGTATGTCCTGTTGGAATTGATATCCGTGATGGGCTGCAATATGAGTGCATAGGGTGCGGCTTGTGTGTGGATGCATGCAACAATGTCATGGATAAAATGAATTATCCTCGTGGCTTGATCCGATTTTCTACACAAAACGGTGTTGCTAAAGGCTGGAATCAATCGCAGATATTTCGTCGTGTCATGCGTCCCCGGGTACTGATTTATAGCAGTGTTTTAGTGGCTTTGTGTGCTGCCATGTTGATTAGTCTACTGTCGCGCACCCCTCTTAAAGTGGATGTAGTACGAGATCGCGCTGCACTTTCACGTATTGTGGCTGGTGGAAAGTTGGAAAATATATATCGTCTTCAGATTATGAATGCAACTGAAGTTTTGCAACGTTATCGTATAAAAGCGCGTGGGCTGGATGGCTTAGAAGTGGTTTCAGACCCTGAAATTAAAATAGATGGCGCACAGTCTCGTTGGGTAGCTGTTCGTCTTCAGATTCCATATGGATCTGCTAAGCCCGGGTCGCATGCAGTCGAGTTTGATATCGAGGCAATTGATTCTGATACGCGACTAGTTGAGAAATCTGTATTTTTGGTTCCTCGGTGAAATTTGTATTAATATTTATATACTTAGTTAATTAATAATAAATTTAAATAAATATTATTTAAAAATATTTTTGGGAGTTATTTTAATGATCTCAGCAACGTTAGTAGAAAAAAATAGTCAGCCATGGTGGAAGTATGGCTACGTTTGGCTTGTAATTTCTGGGCCTGCAATAGTAGTAGTGGCTGCATTTTATACTTTGTGGTTGGCCATAGCTTCGCCAAATATAGTATTGACTGATGAATATTATCGTAAAGGAGTGCAGGTAAATAAAAACCTGGAAAACCCACAGAAGAGTTTTGCACCTGCTCTGAGTGGCCGTAATCACGCGGCTACTCCTTCAGTTGATCAGCTTCGTAATTAACATTAGTATCAGAATAAATTCTGCAGTACTGATATTCCTAATAACCAATTCAAAGAGGTCTGAAAAATGTTAAGACAACGACTCATGTGGATTGCATGGCCTGCTTTTTTAATGGCTGGAATTACTGAGATGTTAGTATTTGCATTTGTTGATCCTGCCGAATTAAGATGGTATGGCGATCCCTTAAATATCTCTCGTGAGACTATCTATACGGTAGCATTTTTTATATTTTGGATCATTGCGATGATTTCTAGCTCACTGACTACCTTGTTGGCTATTTCGCCCTTCGAGGTTAATCGTTGCCCTGTTCCAAATAATCAACGGCTAGATGACTGCAAGAATTTTGAGATTAAATAATAAGTTTTGTTATATAAATAACACTATTAAATATAAAAATATTTCAAGTCGTTAATTGGCATTTTTAAAATTAAAAATAATTTAAATTTTTTATGAAATGCGCTTCGGCACCATTAGTTAATTTTAGTACTTGTGACTTGTGTGATGAGCACAAAATAGACGACAGTGGATCTTTTCGAGTGTTACCACCAAAGTTTCATAGTTTTGGTGGTTTGGAAGCGTTCAGCGGAATCATTAGCACGGTTAAATGCCATGAAGATAATTCTTTAGTGAAAGCCGCTGTAGAATCGCCAGGAGAGGGTCGTATTTTGGTGGTAGATGGAGGTGCATCGTTACGTTACGCGCTTGTCGGTGGCAATTTGGCTGCAGCGGCTGCCCGTAATGGTTGGGCAGGATTGCTGGTGGACGGTTGCGTGCGCGATGTGGTAGAGCTAAAAGTTTGTCCCATTGGGATCTATGCGCTCGGATTGATGCCTTTGCCTACAGAAAAGCGGAATCAAGGTATGCGTGATAGTGTTGTGCTTATTCAGCAAGTGTTGATTCGTCCAGGTGACTGGCTTTATGCAGACGCTGACGGGATTGTTATCAGTGCTCGCTCTTTGCATTAAGTCTTTGCAATCGAACTGCGCCGTTTTTTGTAGGGCGCTATGGATGGGCGTCTAGAGTAACCTGTCATTCCTAGCGGATTCCGCTGAGAAATCTGCTACAGCCCAACTCAGATGGATAGCCCTGGTAGGGTGGACGTCGCATTTGGTACTTGTCGCATCCCGGACGATCATATGGTCGCTTGTAGAATAAATGCGGGTGGGTGTGATGCCAATCTTTCATGGCCTGCATCGGTGTCTGACTCTTCAGCGCTGACTGGGGCAGTTGGTGGTTGTACAGCGCCACATAACGCAGCAGCGTCTGCCCCATGTCCTGCGCGCTGTTGAACCTGTTCGTTTTGAGCATATCAGCAATGCGTCCGTTGAAGCGTTCCACCATCCCATTGGTCTGCGGCGTTCTGGGGTTGGTCAGCCGGTGCTCAATGCCCAGCGCCTGACACAGCTGATCAAAATCATACTGGCCACTGGGCTCGCGTTCGCGACTGACAAACAGGCAATCCGTGAACTCCTTGCCGTTGTCGGTCAGCAGTTTCTGGATCTTGATCGGGCAGGCCTTGTGCCGCGCTTTGAGAAAGCGGGAGGCACTGCGCGCAGTCTTGTCGGGTTTGATGGTCACATACACCCAGCGCGTGGCGCGGTCGATGGCCACAAACAAGTAGCTGCGCCGCTTCTCATCTGTCATCTGCGGCAGATGGTACTTCACGTCGATATGCAGGTAACCCGGCTCATAGGCTTTGAAGGTCTTATGCGGCTCTTTAGGCGTTACAGGCTTCAAGGCTGCAGGTGTTGCCCACCCCGTGGCGGCGCAGGCACCCATCGAGGCCCGAGCGCTAGACCCCTTCACACAAAAAATGCCGCGTCACTGCCAACAAGTCGTCTAAAGGCAGCAGCACTGTTTTGCGCAGCTCCACCACAACGGCTTCTTGCGCCGGGTTCAGCGTGGTCTGCAACCGGTGCGCGGTGTGGGATTTGTCGACAAAGCTCTCGCGCTTTTTCCACTTGTAGATGGTCGCTTGCGTGACGCCGTAGCGGCTGGCCAGTACGCAGGCGCTCTCGCTGCTGGCGGCAATTTCGGCGCGCACTGCGGGTGTGGTGCGTGCGTTCTTGTGCAGTTGGATGTTCATGCGGGAGTACTCCTGGATGCCTTGAGTTGCTCAATCACTCCGGCCATGACCTCGCGGGCCATGAATAACGGGTAGCGTTTTGAGTCGATGCAATCATCCGGTACTCTACAGATACGCACCATCGTCTCAGCAAAATACGGGCCCGATCTCCTAACGACGGACCCGACGTGGCCACATGCGCTTGACCTCTGCAGCCAAGGCAGAAAAGTTAATAGGTGCGTCGATCTTGCTGAGCAGACATCCAGTACCTCAGATGTTCTGACGATTTTCCTGGTGGGTCAATAGGCCAGTTTTGATGGATCTGCACAGTTTCATGTGCGTGAACTGCAATGCGTGTTAAAGCACTGTCGCTTTACAGGTGGGCACGGGCTGCGAACAAGGAAGCGAAGTGTCGATCTTCCTCCAATTCAGGGCTACTTCATTCCAGTCAAAATTGACTAATTTACCTGTGAAAGTACGCTTATTTAATTTCATTTAATGAAACATGTATTTCATAATATGAAATTTAAAACTATTTATTCCTATATTTATTTTCGTAATGAGAAATATATTTCTATATTAAAAAATAAAATTTGTAAGTCATTGAATTAAAACGATAAAAATAAGTCTTGTATAAGACATAAGAGCTTGCGCCAAGCCCATGGAAGATTTACAGTATGTTCATGGGCAAACGAGTTGCCTAACAATTTCAACTAACTAATGGAGTGATCCCATGTCCCAAGTGCCGAACGAACAACTGAGCCGTGAGCAACAAATTGCATCCCTTGAGAAAGACTGGGCAACGAATCCACGCTGGAAGGGTGTCAAGCGCGGCTACAGCGCAGCTGATGTGGTGCGTTTGCGCGGTTCCCTACCGATCGAGCACACTCTGGCCAAGCGCGGTGCTGAAAAGCTGTGGGAAAAAATTAACGGTAGCTCCAAAAAGGGCTATGTGAATGCATTCGGCGCAATTTCCGCTGGCCAAGCCATGCAGCAAGCCAAAGCTGGCTTGGAGGCCGTATACCTGTCAGGCTGGCAAGTGGCTGCTGATGGCAACACGTCTGAAACCATGTACCCCGACCAGTCGTTGTACGCATACGACTCCGTACCCACCATGGTGCGTCGTATCAACAATACGTTCAAGCGCGCTGACGAAATTCAGTGGGGCCGTGGTATCAACCCCGGCGACAAGGAGTTCATCGACTATTTTCTGCCTATCGTTGCCGATGCAGAAGCCGGTTTCGGTGGCGTTCTGAATGCGTTCGAATTGATGAAGAATATGATTGCCGCCGGTGCGTCCGGCGTGCACTTTGAAGATCAGCTGGCTGCGGTGAAGAAGTGTGGTCACATGGGCGGCAAGGTGCTGGTTCCTACGCAAGAGGCCTGCGAAAAGCTGATCTCGGCTCGATTTGCTGCTGACGTGATGGGCGTGTCCACCATCGTGCTGGCCCGTACCGATGCAGAAGCTGCCAACTTGATCACCTCCGATCACGATGCCAATGACAAGCCTTTCCTGACCGGCGAGCGTACGCAAGAAGGCTTTTACCGCGTCAAAAATGGTCTGGAGCAGTCCATCAGTCGGGGAGTTGCTTATGCTCCTTATGCTGACTTGGTATGGTGTGAAACAGGCGTGCCAGACATCGGCTTTGCACGCGAATTCGCCCAAGCTGTGCTCGCTGCGAATCCAGGCAAGCTGTTGTCATACAACTGCTCGCCATCCTTCAACTGGAAAAAGAATCTGAACGATGCGCAAATCGCAACGTTCCAAGAAGATCTGTCGGCATTGGGCTACAAGTTCCAGTTCATCACGCTGGCTGGTATCCACATCAATTGGTTCAACAGCTTCAAGTTTGCCAAGGCCTACGCCAATGGCGAAGGCATGAAGCACTATGTCAACATGGTGCAAGAGCCTGAATTTGCTGCACGTGAGCAGGGTTACACGTTTGTGTCGCACCAGCAAGAAGTGGGCGCAGGTTACTTTGATGACGTCACCACTGTGATCCAGGGCGGCTCATCGTCCGTCAAGGCACTGACCGGTTCGACCGAAGAAGAGCAGTTCCACTGATAACGCTGTGCGCTAAGGTGCACGCATGAAAGAGCCCAAAGCACTTGCTTTGGGCTCTTTTTATTTTCTGGTGCAGTAAAATGTTCGCCTATTCGAAGCACAAGGTCAAAGCGCGGTTGCTATCCGCGCTTTTTGCTTTCAGACTCTGGCGTGCTCTACGCCACTGATAAGGTTTGACAAGGATTTTCATGATTCACATAACGCTCCCCGATGGTTCCCAACGCGAATATCCTGGCCCCGTCACAGTGGCTGAAGTGGCTGCATCTATTGGTTCTGGATTGGCCAAAGCGGCTGTGGCTGGAAAAATTGGCGATACGGTGGTGGATACGAGCTTTCAGATCACGCAGGATAGTGCGCTGTCCATCGTGACCGCCAAGGATGCGGATGGCTTGGAGGTGATCCGTCACTCGACGGCCCACTTGTTGGCGTACGCCGTCAAAGAGCTGTTTCCTGACGCGCAGGTCACGATTGGCCCGGTCATCGAGAACGGTTTTTTCTATGACTTCTCGTACAAGCGGCCCTTTACACCAGAGGATCTGGTGGCTATTGAAAAGCGTATGACTGAGTTGGTTGCCAAGGACGAACTGGTGGTGCGTCGCGTGCTGCCACGCGACGAGGCCGTGGCTTATTTCAAGGGCTTGGGTGAGCACTATAAGGCGGAAGTTATTGCGAGCATCCCAAGCAGTGAAGACGTCAGCCTATATCGCGAAGGGAATTTTGAGGACCTTTGCCGAGGTCCTCATGTGCCTAGCACTGGCAAGTTGAAATTCTTCAAGCTCATGAAGGTGGCTGGAGCTTATTGGCGCGGTGATCACCGCAATGAAATGCTCCAGCGCATTTATGGCACAGCTTGGGCGACTAAAGATGAATTGCAGCAGTACCTGTCCATGCTGGAGGAGGCCGAGAAGCGTGACCACCGAAAACTGGGGCGTGAACTCGATCTTTTCCATATCGACGAGCACGCTCCAGGCACGGTGTTTTGGCATCCCAAAGGCTGGACTTTGTGGCAAGAAGTCGAGCAGTACATGCGCCGCGTGTATCAAACTAATGGCTATCAAGAGGTCAAGGGCCCCCAAATTCTGGATCGGACGCTGTGGGAGAAGACGGGGCATTGGGACAAATACCGTGAGAACATGTTCACGACCGATAGCGAGAAGCGTGACTATGCCTTGAAGCCCATGAATTGCCCGGGGCACATCCTGATCTTCAACCAAGGCATCAAGAGTTACCGCGATCTGCCGCTGCGCTACGGCGAATTTGGCCAGTGTCACCGCAATGAACCCACGGGTGGCTTACACGGCATCATGCGTGTGCGGGGTTTTACACAGGACGACGGGCACATCTTTTGCACTGAGGCGCAAATTCAGGCGGAAGTGCTGGCATTCACCAAGCTGCTGCAAAAGGTGTACGCTGATTTTGGCTTTACAGACATCATTTACAAGGTGGCGACTCGCCCCGAAGCCCGCATTGGCACCGATGCAAGTTGGGATACCGCTGAAAAAGCGCTGATCGAGAGTTTGCAGGCGTCGGGTTGTGTCTATGAAATAACCCCCGGCGAAGGCGCTTTTTATGGCCCGAAAATTGAGTACACCTTGAAAGATGCTATCGGTCGCCAATGGCAGTGCGGCACGATCCAGGTGGATTTTTCCATGCCTGAACGTTTGGGTGCAGAGTACGTCGGTGAAGATGGCGCTCGGCACCGGCCTGTGATGCTGCATCGTGCGATCGTGGGTAGCTTGGAGCGCTTCATTGGCATCTTGATCGAGCAACATGCCGGCGCTTTACCGACATGGCTTGCGCCAGTGCAGGTGGCGGTGCTCAATATCACCGATGGCCAAGCAGATTACTGTCGCGAAATTGCTGCAAAACTGGAAAAAGCATTGCCACATCATCCGCTACGGGTGTTGCTGGACCTGCGCAATGAAAAGATTACGTATAAAATACGTGAGCATTCCATGCAAAAATTGCCGTTTATCCTTGTCGCAGGCGACAAGGAGCGTGCAGCCGGTGCTGTTGCAGTGCGCGCCCGAGGCAATAAAGATCTCGGTGTCATGTCCCTTGATGCATTCATTGAACTCATCAGCCAGGCCATAGCAGCCAAGGCGTAGTTTTTGAAACACGCCAAAGAAGCTACACTTTTTGTAGCATTTAGAACCAAGGGTGATAGCCATAGCTACTGAATTTCGTGATCGTCGCCACCGCGAAGAGCGCAAACATCGTTTGAATCGTGAAATCATGGCGCCTGAAGTGCGCCTGTCAGGGCCTGACAACGAACCACTCGGTGTGGTTAGTTTGATGGACGCGCTGCGTATGGCGGGCGAGTTGGACGTGGATCTGGTTGAAATTGCCGCCACTGCCATTCCCCCGGTATGCCGCTTAATGGACTACGGTAAGTTCAAATACCTTGAGCAAAAGCGTGCTGCAGAAGCTAAGGCCAAGCAGACGGTCATCGAGATCAAGGAAATCAAATTCCGTCCTGGTACGGATGATGGTGACTACAACATCAAGATGCGCAACATCCGTCGTTTCTTGGCTGATGGCGACAAGTGCAAGATCACCTTGCGCTTTCGTGGTCGCGAAATTACGCACCAAGATCTCGGTTTGGCATTGCTCAATCGTATTCGGGATGATCTGGCCGACACCATTTTGGTCGAGCAGTTTCCGCGTCTTGAAGGCCGCCAGATGATCATGATGATCGCCCCGGCGCGCAAAAAGTCAGCACCGGCAAAGCCTGTGGTAGATGCAGCTGTTAATGCGTCATCTGCCGATTGAAGTTGGATTTTCACGAATTTCATTGAATTGAATGGGTTGACGCACCCCCGCAAGGAGATGTGTCATTCATTGGGAGTGCCTTAGTGCATCCCCTGGGTAGGCATTATTCCTGCCCATAAAAGTGGCTCGGGGCCAACAAGTTTGTAAAACGGTTTGCAAACGCCTCACGAGCACAAGTCAAAGGAGCATTGAAATGCCCAAAATGAAGACCAAGAGCAGCGCCAAAAAGCGCTTCCGCGTTCGTCCGGGTGGTACCGTTAAACGCGGTCACGCCTTCAAACGTCACATCTTGACCAAGAAGACCACCAAAAACAAGCGCCAACTGCGTGGTATTACCTCTGTTCATGAGACCAATATGGGTTCCATGGCACAGATGTTGCCCAATTGCGGCTTGTAATTCACTGACGAACAAGGAGTAAATACATGCCTCGCGTCAAACGTGGTGTAACGGCTCACGCCCGCCACAAAAAAGTTCTCGCCCTTGCTAAGGGTTTTCGCGGTCGCCGCGGTAACGTCTATCGCATCGCTAAACAAGCGGTGATGAAGGCTGGGCAATATGCCTACCGTGACCGTCGTAACCGCAAGCGCGTGTTCCGTCAGTTGTGGATTGCCCGTATCAACGCCGGTGCCCGTGAATTGGGCCTGACGTACAGCCAATTCGCCAACGGTCTGAAGAAAGCTTGCATCGAGATCGACCGCAAGATGCTGGCTGACTTGGCAGTGCACGATAAAGCCGCCTTTGGCAGCATCGTGGAACAAGTCAAGGCCAAGTTGGCAGCTTGAGTTCCCGGCTTACATCTATCATTTTGATAGCTGTTAGCGCATAAACAGCAAGGGCTAGCGCTTGAAAAGGCACTAGCCCTTGTTTCTTTTTCAGAGCGAAATAAGAACGAAGTAAGAGCGAATAATGAACGAGTTGGACTCCTTGGTTGAAAGCGCGCAACAACTGTTTGCGCACAGCGTCACCCCTGCCGATCTGGAAAATGCGAAAGCCCAGTTTCTGGGCAAGTCTGGTCGTGTGACTGAACTGATGAAAGGCATGGCGCAGCTTTCCGTGGAGGAAAAAAAATCCCGTGGCGCTGCTATCAACGTCGCCAAGCAGGCCATTGAAGCGGCTTTGACGGCGCGGCGCCAAGCGCTGGCCGATGCCGAGCTCCAATTGCAACTCAAAGCCGAGGCTTTGGACGTCAGTCTGCCCGGTCGCCAGCGTGGCCAAGGTGGCTTGCATCCGGTGTCGCTGACCTTGGAGCGCATTGAAGGTATCTTTGGTTCGATGGGGTTTGATGTCGCCGAAGGCCCAGAGATTGAGACCGACTGGTTTAACTTTACGGCGCTGAATACGCCGGAAGACCATCCGGCGCGCTCGATGCACGACACGTTTTATATCGAAGGCGGTGCCGAGAATGCGCCCAACTTACTGCGCACCCACACCAGCCCGGTGCAAGTGCGCCATGCCGTACAGCACGTCAAAAAGCACCGCGCCGCGATTGATGCGGGCGCGGGGATGCCTGAAGTCCGTGTGATCGTGCCAGGCCGCACCTACCGCGTCGATAGCGATGCCACCCATTCGCCGATGTTCCACCAGTGCGAAGGCCTGTGGATTGGCGAGAATGTCAGCTTTAAAGACCTGAAGGTGGTTTTTACTGATTTTTGCCGCACCTTCTTTGAGTCGGATGATTTGGTGCTGCGCTTCCGTCCGAGTTTTTTCCCCTTTACTGAGCCCAGTGCCGAGATCGACATTCAGTTCCAAGCCGGCCCGTTGGCCGGTCGTTGGCTGGAGGTGGCGGGTTCTGGCCAAGTACACCCTAACGTGGTGCGCAATATGGGCCTTGATCCCGAAAAATACATTGGTTTTGCCTTTGGCATGGGCCCCGACCGCCTGACCATGTTGCGCTACGGCGTCAATGACTTGCGCCTGTTTTTTGACGGCGATATCCGTTTCCTGTCGCAGTTCCAGTAATACAACGTACCCAGCAATATAAAAAGTGAGCTGCTACTGCACGCATCTATTGGTTTTCAAGCTGTTTTGATGTTGAAACCTTTTAAAAACGTGCGCTAGTAGCTATTTTTTTAAGAGCACGCCAAAGAAGTCTGATATGCAATTTCCTGAATCCTGGTTGCGCGAGTTCTGCAACCCACCCCTGAGCACCGCCGAACTGGCTGAGACGCTGACCATGGCCGGCTTGGAAGTGGAAGAGCTGGAGCCAGTCGCGCCGCCCTTCACTCGCATCGTTGTCGGCGAAATCAAAGACGCGCAGCAGCACCCCAATGCCGATCGCCTGCGCGTGTGCCAGGTTGATGCCGGGCAGGGCGAGCTGCTGACCATCGTCTGCGGCGCACCCAACGCCCGCGTTGGCATCAAGGTGCCGTGCGCGCTGGTCGGTGCCGAGCTGCCGCCGGGTGAAGACGGTAAGCCGTTCCTGATCAAAGTCGGCAAGCTGCGCGGGGTGGAGAGCCAAGGCATGTTGTGCTCGGCCCGCGAACTGAAAATTGCCGAAGATAGCGGCGGTTTGCTGGAGTTGGCCGCTGATGCGCCTATCGGTCAAGACATCCGCGTCTACCTGAATTTAGATGACACGCTGTTCACGCTGAAACTCACGCCCAATTTGGCGCACGCCTTGAGCGTTTACGGCGTGGCGCGTGAGCTGTCGGCATTGACCGGTGCGCCCTTGAAGGCGCTGGATTTTGCGCCGGTGGCACCAGCCCACAGCGACACGCTGCCCGTCACCATCAGCGCAGCGGATTTGTGCGGCCGCTTTTCCGGTCGCATCGTGCGCGGTGTCAATCCGCGTGCCGCCACGCCGCAGTGGATGGTCGATCGTTTGGCGCGTTGCGGTCAACGTAGCGTCGCACCGCTGGTCGATATTTCGAACTATGTGATGTTCGAGTTGGGCCGGCCATCGCATATTTTTGATCTCGACAAAATCCACGGCGGCCTCGATGTGCGCTGGGGCGTGGCCGGCGAGAAGCTCAAGCTGCTGAACGGCAACACCGTCACCGTCGATGGCCAGGTTGGCGTGATTGCCGATGAGTGCCAAATCGAGTCGCTGGCCGGCATCATGGGCGGCGACGCCACTGCCGTCACCGACGACACGAAAAACGTCTATATCGAAGCCGCTTTTTGGTGGCCCAAGGCGATTGCCGGGCGCTCGCGCCGTTACAACTTCTCGACTGACGCTGGTCACCGCTTTGAGCGCGGTGTCGATCCGCAGCACACCGTCGAACACATTGAGCGCATCACCGCCTTGGTGCAGGCCATTTGTGGTGGTGTCGCTGGCCCGATCAGCGATGTGCAGGCGGCCTTGCCCGCTGCCCGCCCGGTTACGCTGCGCGTTGCCCGCGCTTCGCGCGTGATTGGTATGCCCCTGACCCAAGCGCAGTGCGCCGATGCGCTGGGCCGCCTTGGTCTGCCGCTGGAGCAAGGCGATGGCACGTTGACGGTCACGCCGCCGTCCTACCGTTTCGACATCACGATTGAAGAAGATCTGATTGAAGAAGTGGCGCGCATGGTCGGCTATAACCAGCTGCCGACCACACCGCCGCTGGCGCCGATTACGCCCAAGTTGCGCGCTGAGAGCCAGCGCAGCAGCTTTGCCGTGCGCCGCCAGTTGGCCGGTTTGGGCTACCAAGAAACCATCAACTTCAGCTTTGTCGATGAGCGCTGGGAGCACGAGCTGGCCGGCAACCCGCAACCCATCAAGCTGCTGAACCCGATTGCCAGCCAAATGGGTGTGATGCGCTCGTCGTTGCTGGGTTCATTGCTACAGGTTTTGAAGTTCAACCTCGACCGCCGCGCTGACAGCGTGCGCGTATTTGAGCTGGGCCGGGCGTTCTTGCGTGACGCCTCGGTGCTGAACACCGATACCACCGTCGAAGGTTTTGATCAGCCGATGCGCGTGGCCGGCTTGGCCTGTGGTCCGGCCGACCAGTTGCAGTGGGGCCGCAAAGAGCAAAGCGTAGATTTCTTTGATATCAAGGGCGATGTCGAAGCCTTGCTGGCACCGCTGCAAGCGCAGTTTGAGCCTGCTACGCACCCTGCAATGCATCCCGGTCGCTGCGCGCGCGTGCTGCTCGATGGCCGTGCCATTGGCTTTATCGGCGAACTGCACCCGCAGTGGCGTCAGTCGTGGGAACTGCCGTTGGCGCCGGTGATGTTTGAGTTGGAACTCGATGCCGTGCTGCAACGTGCCGTGCCGCAGTTCAAAACCGTGCCCAAGCAGCAAAGCGTTGAGCGCGATTTGGCGGTGGTGGTCGCTGAAAGCGTGACCTACGCACAACTCGTGGCCGCTATCGCCTCTGTCGTACCGGTCACGCTGCTGCGTAAAACCGTGTTGTTTGACGTTTACCGTGCCAAACCGGTAAAAGCGGGCGATGCCGCCCCAACCACGGGCTTGACCATAGGTGAAAAGAGTCTGGCGGTGCGCTTGACATTGGGCCGCGACGACGCCACCCTGACCGACGCAGACATTGATGCCGCTCTGCAAGCGGTGATCACCCAGGTGGCAGCGCAAACCGGCGCCCGCTTGCGTGTGTGAAGCGTGTGAAGTCCAACGGAAGCGAAGACGTGATTGAATTTGCCGTAGAGAGCCTGGAAACCCCAGCCCTGACCAAAGCCCAATTGGCCGAACTGCTGTTTGACCATATTGGGTTGAACAAGCGCGAGTCGAAAGACATGATTGATGCGTTTTTTGACCTGATGGCCCAAAAACTCATCGAAGGGACCGACGTGAAGCTGTCGGGCTTTGGGAATTTCCAGATTCGTACCAAGGCGCCGCGTCCGGGGCGCAACCCGCGCACCGGCGAATCCATTCCCATCAAAGCGCGCCGGGTGGTGACCTTTCACGCCAGCAGCAAACTGAAAGAGCAAATACAAAACGCCTCGACTGCGTGATGTACGTCACTCTTCCTCGCATCGTCTGAGGCCGGTAAGTACAGGGAAAAGTACCGCTGTTATAAGCTTCGCTGTTCTCCATTTTTACATTCACCTCTGATGCGCTGCCATCGATATGTCGCTTCCCCTTATTCCTGCGAAACGCTATTTCACGATTGGTGAAGTGGCTCAGTTGTGTGGCGTCAAGCCCCATGTGCTGCGTTATTGGGAGCAGGAATTTACCCAGTTGCGGCCCATGAAGCGGCGCGGCAATCGACGCTATTACCAGCACCATGAGGTGCTGATGATTCGCCGTATTCGCGATCTGTTGTACGACGAGGGTTTCACCATCAGCGGTGCCCGCAACAAGCTGCGTGAAGCACCGACGTTGTGGCAGGTGCAAGAGGGCGGCTATGTGGGTGAGATGGCAGAGGGCCCATCGTTCGCAGCGCTGCACCTCAGCCCTGAGAGCGCTCAGGTGCAGGCCGAGCAGGCAGAAAGCCAGCTTCTGCACCTATCGAGCGATATGCACACACTACATAAAGAATTGTGTGAAATCCGGGCGCTGCTGGCTGGTGATAGCTGATTTCAGCTCTATAATACGAGGCTTGTCGGTGTGTGGCGCAGCCTGGTAGCGCACTTGCATGGGGTGCAAGGGGTCGAAGGTTCGAATCCTTTCACACCGACCATATGAATCAAGGACTTAGAGTAGAAATGCTCTAAGTCCTTTCTTCGTTGTGGATCTCTAAAACTCCATTGTCCCAACCGTTGTCCCAACTGCAGCGAAAGCTGTGGTTGAGTTCAGCCGTTGTCCCAACCGGGATAGGTAGGACAACGCCCCCCATTTTGCGAAACAAATTGACGCGTCCAATAATTTGTGCAGGAAGCCTAGTTTGCGGCCCATGTCGTAGTAGCTGATCTGCACCAGTTGGTTGTGCTCGGCTTTGAGCCGCTGGTAAGTTTTCCAGTGCATGCCTTTGGGTCTGCCGCCATTGCCGTTCAAGATGCCTGCCTCCCAGCCCAACTGCTTGCGCAGCTTGTTGGTCCGGCTGGCCGCGCGTTCGTCTGCACCTTCTTTTTGCGTAGCGTAGCCCAGTCCGCAGCACTGGCGGCAGGCAAAGTACCGGCCAGGCGCATAGAGCACTGCCACACGCTTGCTGCATTGGGGATAAGTAAACCAGCGTCGCTCCCCGCCCAGGTGGCAGGGCGAGGTTTGCGTTGGCACCCGCTGCTCGACCACTCCGCCTGTGCTTTTCATGCAGTAGGACAGCACCATGTTCTGCCAGTCCACCCGGATGCGGATGCTCGCCACCGCACGGTCGTTTACCAACTACTGCCAGCTAAAGCTATTTCCCTGCGCCCACAAGCCTTTACGGGTGATCTTGCGAATGTCCAGTGGCATGGAGTCGCTGGCCTCCGGTTTGCCGTCGTAGCTGCTGCGCCGCCCACTTCCGCGTCCACCTATTTTCCTCTCCAGTTTTTGCCGAAATCAATTGGCAAGTTGTACTGATGTTGTGATCTGTAAACCAACGAATCTTTCTGTGGACCGCATGGGTGCTGGGTTTTTGGTGTTTTTCGTAGTGTCGAAAACGACGCATACTTTTACGCTGTGCGGTTGTTTCTGAGGTCTTTCAGCTTGATCAACATGGCCAAAGTGCCCTCAAACTTGCGGTCTAGGTGGGTTTCGTAGCGGGACAGCTTTTCCAGCTTGTAGGCTTGAAGTCCTTCGCCAATGGTTTGGTTCACGATGGCATCGTGGTGGCGGGCTTCTTTTTCTTGTTGGTGGCACCGGTGGGCAGGTGTTCGTCCATCAGCGAATTGACCAGGCTTGCGTAGCCAGCATGGTTGTTCTCCTGGCTGAGCACGGTGTAGCGGCTCAGGATGCTGTGCTTGAGTGCATTGAAGCGGACGATTTCATAGGGTTGAGGGTGTGGGGCAGCCACTTCTTCAGCTGTTGCCGTGATGGTCGTGTTCATTGCCGCACGTGCCTTACCGGCCAGTGCGGTACAGGTGCATTCGCTGGCTTGCGGGCGGTAGCGTATGGCTACATTTTTTGTCAAAAAAGAGATAAAAATAGCCTTTAGCGCTTATGTATTAAGCGCTGATAGCTATTGTTTTTGATGTCTCGCATCGGGGGCACACAAAAGGTATGCTTACCCTCCTATGGCACTGTTGCTTGATTCTTTTTGGCGGGCGATCGCGTACTGCATGCGACCGCGTGTGGTGGTGTTGTCTGTCCTGCCGCTGCTGCTGATGGCGCTCATGGCGCTGGTTTTTGGCTATTTCTATTGGGAGATGGCCGTCACCCAAGTGCATGTGTGGCTGCTGGCGCCTGGCTGGTGGGGCACGCTGTGGAGCTGGTTGCCGGGCCTGGGGCTGGCTGACGCGACAGCCTGGGTGGCGCCGCTTCTGGTAGTGGTGGCAATCACGCCACTGGTGGTGCTGGTCGCGCTGCTGCTGGTGGCCGTTTTGATGACGCCGGCGCTGGTGGCGCTGGTAGCCGAGCGCCGCTTTGCCACCCTGGAACGCAAAAAAGGAGGCTCTTTTGCGGCCAGCGTTCTTTGGACGTTGGGCTCAACCCTGTTGGCCGTATTGGCGCTGCTGCTGTCCATGCCGCTGTGGCTGGTGCCGCCGTTGGTGCTATTGTTGCCGCCGCTTATTTGGGGTTGGCTGACCTACCGTGTCATGGCCTTTGATGCCCTGGCCGAGCACGCTAGCCCCAGTGAACGTAAAACGCTGCTGCAGCGCCACCGCATGGGGCTGCTGCTGATAGGGGTCTGTAGCGGCTACCTGGGCGCCGCACCGGCACTGGTGTGGGCCTCGGGGGTGGTATTTGTCGCAGGGTTTTTTATCCTCATTCCGCTGGCTATCTGGATCTACACCTTCGTCTTTGCTTTTTCGTCGCTGTGGTTTGCCCACTTTTGCCTGGCCGCGCTGGAGCGCCTGCGCGCCGAAGAAGCTGCAGCCGACCATCCAGCTGCGATGACGTCCTCTGACACGCTGGTTTTGCCGGCGTCTTCTTCCTCTCTTCTTGCCGTAACCACACCATGACCTTCCGCTTTGGCCTTATCGTCGTTGGCGATGAAATCCTGTCCGGTAAACGCAGCGACAAACACCTGCCCAAAGTGATTGAGTTGCTGGCTGCGCGCGGTCTGGCGCTGGCCTATGCCGACTATGTCGGCGATGTGCCTGAGCGCATCACCCACACCTTGGAGCGGGCCTTTGCCTCGGGCGATACGGTGTTTTGTACTGGCGGCATTGGCGCCACGCCCGACGACCAGACGCGCCAGAGCGCCGCGCGCGCGCTGGGCGTGCCGCTGCAGGCGCACCCGCAGGCGCAGGCGCTGATCCGCGAGCGTATGCAAGAGATGGCACAAGAGCGCGGTGAGGCCTGTGACCCCGATACCCCGGACAATCTGCAGCGCCTGAACATGGGCGTGTTTCCGGCCGGCGCACGCATCATTCCCAATAGCTATAACAAGATCGCCGGCTTCAGTTGCAGCGGCAGTGGCGGTGGCGCGGTGCATTTCGTGCCTGGCTTTCCGGTGATGGCCTGGCCGATGATCGAGTGGGTACTAGAGCAACAGTGCGCGCACCTGTTTCACCAAGCGCCGCAAACCGAGCATTCGGTGCTGGTGTTCGGTGCCATGGAAGCCAGCCTGACGCCGCTGATGGAGCGCATCGAACGTGACCACGTTCCGGTGCGTGTCTTCAGCCTGCCCAGCGTGGACCATCCAGTGCATGGCCGCCACATCGAACTGGGCGTGAAAGGCCCATCTGCTGCCGTTCCGGCCGCCTGGGCCGCCTTGCGTGCTGGTCTGCACCAATCTGGTGCGCAGTGTGGCCCTGAATTGGTGCGTAATGTGTGAGGTCGGATTGCACTATTTTGGTGCAAGAAGGCTATTGCAGGTCGCCATCGCCGCCAGCCGAAGCCCCAGCGGCCAAAATATGCTTGGCATGTAATCTGCTAATTACCCGATATCTGTATTTTCAACCCGTGTTTTTCAGGAGAGATTGATGGCCCAGACCGTTGCAGACGTGATGAAGATGGTGCAAGACAACGAAATCAAATTCGTTGACTTCCGCTTCACCGACACCCTTGGCAAGCAGCACCACACCACGGTGCCGGTGTCGCATTTCGACGAAGAAAAATTTTCGTCCGGCCACGCCTTTGATGGCTCGTCGATTGCCGGTTGGAAGGGCATTGAGGCGTCGGACATGCAGCTGATTCCCGACCCCAATACGGCCAACATTGATCCGTTCTTTGAAGAGCCGACGCTGATCTTGAGCTGCGACGTGATCGAACCCAGCGACGGCAAGGCCTACGACCGCGATCCGCGCTCCATCGCCCGACGTGCTGAGGCTTACCTCAAGGCTTCCGGCCTGGGCGATACGGCCTTCTTTGGGCCTGAGCCAGAATTTTTCATCTTTGACGGCGTGCGCTGGAGCAACGAGCCTGGCAAGGTGATGTACGAGATCGAAGAATACGAAGCCCCCTGGAATTCGGGCCGCGAGCTGGAAGGCGGCAACCGAGGCCACCGCCCCACCGTCAAAGGCGGCTACTTTCCGTTGCCTCCGGTAGACAGCACGCACAACCTGCGCGCCGAGATGTCGCTGATTCTGGAGTCGCTGGGCATTCCGGTGGAAGTGTTCCACCACGAAGTCGCTGGCGCTGGCCAGAATGAAATCGGCACGCGTTTCAGCACCCTAGTGCAGCGCGCCGACTGGACGATGCTGCAAAAGTACGTCATCCACAACGTCGCCAACGCCTATGGCAAAACCGCCACCTTCATGCCCAAGCCCTACGCCGGCGACAACGGCTCGGGTATGCACGTGCACCAGTCGGTCTGGAAAGATGGCAAGAACCTGTTTGCCGGCGACGGCTATGCCGGTCTGTCGGACTACGCGCTGTATTACATCGGCGGCATCATTAAGCACGCCCGCGCGCTCAACGCCATCACCAACCCCGGCACCAACAGCTACAAACGCTTGGTGCCGCACTTTGAAGCGCCAGTGAAGCTGGCCTATTCGGCCAAGAATCGCTCGGCCTCGATCCGTATCCCGTACGTGTCCAACCCCAAGGGCCGCCGCGTCGAAGCGCGCTTCCCCGATCCACTGATGAACCCGTACCTGGGTTTTGCTGCGCTCTTGATGGCCGGCCTAGACGGGGTAGAAAACAAGATCCACCCCGGCGAAGCTGCCACCAAGGATCTGTACCACTTGCCGCCCGAAGAAGACAAGTTGGTGCCGACCGTCTGCCACAGCCTGGATCAGGCGCTGGACGCACTGGATGCCGACCGCGCTTTCCTGACCAAGGGCGGCGTGTTCTCGGACAGTATGCTCGATGCCTACATTGAGCTGAAGATGGGCGAAGTCACGCGCTTTCGTACGGCGGTGCATCCGGTGGAATACGAAATGTACTACTCGCTGTAAGGCGCACCCGGTGACGGCCGTTAGGGGCCGAACCAGATAAAAAAGGCGGTGGCACACCGCCTTTTTTGTTGTCTGCACGCCAGGAACCTGTCGAGTGCCAACGTCCTCTTATGCACTATCGGCGCCTTCGCCGTCCCCTGCAAGCCAGGGGCGCGGCCGAGGTTTGGGGGATACTCTGCCCCTGCCTGCTGCTGGCCCTGTGCGAGGAAATTTCATGAAAAAAACGCTCTTTACCCTGGTGTCCACCCTGTTGCTGGGGGCTTGGTGCGCTCCGGCGGCCTGGGCGCAAGACCGCATCTATCGTTGCGGCAACGAATACACCAACAACGTCAGCCAAGCCAAGGAGCGCGGCTGCAAACTGGTCGAAGGTGGCAACGTCACAGTGTTGCAAAGTTCGCGTCCTGCCGCTACTGCGTCCTCTTCGTCTTCCTCCTCCTCTGCCGGCCAGGGCAGCAGTGCGTCATCCGCCAGCTCACCAGCCAATGCACCACGGGTCGATAGCAACGCCCAGCGCGCACGTGACTCGGACGCACGCGCCATTTTCGAGGCCGAACTGCGCAAAGCAGAAAGCCGCTTGGCTGAACTGAACAAGGAATACAACAACGGTGCTCCCGAGCGCAATGCGCTGGATCTGCGCAATCCCCAGCACTACAGCGAGCGCACCGCCGAGATCAAGGCCAACATGGGCCGCACCGCCAGCGACATTGAGAGCATCCGGCGTGAACTCGGCCGCGTCGGTTCCCGTTAATGCCTTACCTTCCCGTGAACACTGCAGCCGCCGGTCCGGGCCGCTTCCAAGCGCTGGATTTTCTCTCCTTGCTGGTGGCGGTAGTGCACAGCGACGGCACGCTGCAGTTTGCCAATGCGGCGCTGGAAAATACCTTGGGTTTATCGCGGCGCACGCTGCAGGGCATGGACTTTGCTCCGTTTTTTTCTGACCCACAGTTGCTACAGACGGCGCTGCAAGCGACGCGCCAGCACGATTTTGCGGCGCTGCGGTTTGAGGCTAGCCTGCGACGCCCGCACCAAGAGCCGATGCTGGTACATGTCAGCGTTGCCGCCACCGAGCTGGCGCAAGAAGTGCTGGTAGAGCTGTGGCCGCTGGAGCAGCAGGCCCGCCAGGAGCGCGAAGAACGCCTGCGCGAACAAGCCCAGGCGCACAAAGAGCTGATCCGCAATCTGGCGCATGAAATCAAGAATCCACTCGGTGGCCTGCGTGGTGCCGCACAACTGCTGGAGCTGGAGCTGACCAACCCGGCATTGACTGAATACACCCAGGTGATCGTTCACGAGGCCGATCGCCTGCAAAGTCTGGTCGATCGGCTGCTGGAGCCGCACCGCCATCCGCACCAAGTCGGTGATGTGAACATCCACGAAGTGTGCGAGCGCGCACGCACCCTGGTTTTATTGGAGTACCCGCAGGGCTTGAGGGTGGTGCAGGACTACGACATCTCGATCCCCGAGTTTCGCGGCGACCGCGCCCAACTGTTGCAGGCAGTGCTCAATATCGTGCAAAACGCCGCCCAGGCACTGGTGGCAAAGATGGCTCGCGGCGAGCCCGCGTGCATCACGCTGCGCACGCGGGTGGCGCGCCAGATCACTATCGGACGCGAGCGCCACAAGTTGGCACTGCAATTGCATGTGATAGACAACGGTCCGGGCGTACCCGAGGCTTTGCGCGAGCGCATTTTTTATCCGCTGGTATCCGGGCGCGATGGCGGTTCGGGGCTGGGGTTGGCGCTGGCGCAAACCTTTGTGCAGCGCCATGACGGCATCCTCGAATGCGACAGCGTGCCCGGCTGCACCGATTTTCGGCTGCTGATTCCGCTGCCTTGAGACGATCCCGGGCCGCTGGCGCGCCGATGAATGGCGCTTTCACACCCTGCATACCTGCGAGAACTCTGTATGAAGCCGATCTGGCTGGTAGATGACGATCCTTCGATTCGCTTTGTGCTGGAGAAGGCACTGGCGCGCGAGCAGCTGCCAACGCGCAGTTTCAGCCACCCGCAGGAGGTGCTGGCGGCGCTGGCCAGTCTCGGCGCGGGTAGCGCAGAGGGCACGCAGAGCGCCGCGTCCGGGCCGCAGGTGCTGGTAAGCGATATTCGCATGCCTGGCAGTTCGGGGCTGGAGTTACTGGAGCAGGTCCATGCTCTGCAGCCGGGCCTGCCGGTGATCATCATGACGGCCTACTCAGACCTGGACAGCGCCGTTTCGGCCTTTCAGCGCGGCGCCTTTGAATACCTGCCCAAGCCGTTTGACGTGCACAAGGCCGTGGCCCTGATCCGCCGTGCCATGCAAGAGAGCGAGCGGGAGGACGTAGCGCAGGACAGTCCCGCCGCCAGCGCAGAAATGCTTGGCCAGGCGCCCGCCATGCAGGACGTATTCCGTGCCATCGGGCGCCTGAGTGCCAGCCAAGTGACGGTGCTCATCACCGGTGAATCAGGCACTGGCAAAGAGCTGGTAGCGCGTGCGCTGCACCGACACTCGCCGGTGGCCGGCGGACCTTTTGTCGCCATCAATACCGCAGCTATTCCCAAAGACCTGCTTGAGTCCGAGCTGTTTGGCCACGAGCGCGGCGCCTTCACTGGAGCCCAGACCCAGCGGCGCGGCCGCTTTGAGCAAGCTGAGGGCGGCACCTTGTTTCTCGATGAAATCGGCGACATGCCGCTGGACCTGCAGACGCGCTTGCTGCGCGTACTGTCGGATGGGCACTTCTACCGTGTCGGCGGCCACAGCAGCGTGCCATCGCATGTGCGCGTGGTGGCCGCGACGCACCAGAATCTGGAGCAGCGGGTGCATGAGGGCACGTTCCGTGAAGACCTGTTTCACCGCCTCAACGTGATCCGCTTGCGCCTGCCGGCACTGCGCGATCGCTGCGAAGACGTGCCCATGCTGACACGCCATTTTTTGCAGCACAGCGCGCGCCAGTTGGGCGTTGAGCCCAAGCGCATGTCCGATGCTGCCCTGGCCCGGCTGGCGCAGTTTGGCTTTCCGGGCAATGTGCGCCAGTTGGAAAATATCTGTCACTGGCTCACGGTGATGGCACCGGCGCTGGTGGTGTCACTGCAAGACCTGCCGCCCGAGGTGCTGGCCGCCACGGACGCAGCGCCCCCAGTGTCCCCGGCCTGCCTGCCAGACAACCAGACCGTCGCGATAGAAGCCGCAGGCCGCATCCTGCCGGGCAGTGCACCGACGCAGCCCGGGTTGCCCACGGTGGTTGGGAATGCCGCTGGTGTGGCCGATCTGTGGGAGGGCGCTGCGGTACCGCCGGCAGGCAGTTGGGAAGCGGCGCTGGCGGAGCAGGTGCAGACGCTGCTGGCGGCCGGACAGCCGCAGGTTTGGGAACTGCTCACGCACCGCTTTGAAGCACAGCTGATCACCAGCGCCCTGCGCGCCACGCAGGGCCGGCGCATGGAGGCCGCACAGCGCCTGGGTCTGGGGCGCAACACCATCACGCGCAAGATCCAGGAGCTGGGCCTGGGTGACAAAGATAATGATAAAAAAGGCCTATAAGCGTTTATGGGTAAGCGCTTTAAGCTATTAAAAATATAGTGATTTGGCCGTTGCCAGTGCCTGCGGTACGGCTGCCGGCGGAGCGTGGCCAGAGCTGCGTGGTGTGTGCGTTGTTGTCCTACGTGGTCATGCGGGAGGGGCGCACCCGGGCCAAAAGGACCGGGCCAGACAATGAAACATAGTTCAACTCTTGGAGCCTTTTTCATGTCTGACCTGAATAATTCCAATCTGGATCCTCTGACCGGCGCCCCAGGCGCACACCCTGTCGGCACTGGTTTAGGGGCTGCGGGGGGCGCTGGTGCCGGTGCTGTCGCGGGCGCCCTGGGTGGCCCGGTGGGCATGGTGGTCGGTGGCGTGGTCGGCGCAGTAGCCGGTGGCTTGGCCGGCAAGGCGACGGCAGAAGTAGTCAACCCCACCGCAGAAGACGCCTACTGGCGCGAAGCACACACGCGCGAAACCTATTACGAGCCAGGCCGTAGCTACGACCAGGATTACCGTCCCGCCTACGCACTGGGTTGGTCGCCGGTGGGGAGCACCAGCGATAACTCTTTTGATGCGGTCGAGCCACAATTGCGCGAGCGCTGGGACCACGAGCGTGGTGTGTCGTCGCTGGACTGGGACCAAGCGCGTGCACCGGTGCGTGCCTCCTGGGAGCGCGCTTATGGCACCACCGCAGATGACTATGCAGCTGGCACCACCACGCTGCCGCTGGCCGGCGAAGCGCTGGGCAACGAAGATGTGGTCGATGTGCTGAACAATTTGCTGGAGTCGTGCCGCGATGGCGAGCAGGGCTTTCGCGCTTCTGCCGAACATGCCGCCACCGGCGATCTGCAGAGTCTGCTAAGCCGGCGTGCCACCGATTGCGCTGTGTCAGCGGCCGAACTGGAGCATGTGGTACGCAGCTACGGCGCTGAGCCGGCCGAAGGCGGCACAGTGGCCGGCGCCCTGCACCGCGGCTGGGTGGCCATCAAGGCGGCCTTGAGTAGCAATGATGACCAGGCGGTGCTGGAAGAGTGCGAGCGCGGCGAAGATGCCATGGTGGCACGCTACCGCCACGCCCTGGAAAAACCCCTGCCTGCCAGCGTGCGGGTGCTGGTGCAGCGCCAAGCGCAGGAAGCGCAGCGCCACCACGACGAGGTCAAAACTTTGCGTAACCAGTACCGCGGCGGTGTGTAAAGGAGGAGGCGCCTATTTTCAATCAAATAGACCCCTGGCCCTTTACCATAAAGCGCTATAAGCTATAAAAATAGTAGTACGTACCGACATCTAGCACGCGGTACGTGAACCCCGCCCTCAGCCCAGCGTCACCACTACCGGAGTGTGGTCGCTGGGCTGAGGGTTTTTGCGTGGTGCCCGATCAATGTGGCAGGCCGTGACGCTGCTGCGCAGCGCGTCGCTGACCAGAATGTGGTCAATGCGCAAGCCCCGGTTTTTCTGAAAACCCAACATGCGGTAATCCCACCAAGAGTAACTTTTTTCCGGCTGCTCGAACAGGCGATAAGCATCGCTCAGCCCCAGTGCCAGCAGTGCCTGAAAATGCTGGCGCTCTTCTACGGTGTGGTGGATGGTGCCGCGCAGGCCATCCGGATCGAAGGAGTCGCGGTCTTCTGGTGTCACGTTGAAGTCGCCTACCAGCACTAGGCGCGGGTGCGCTGCCAACTCTGCCTGCACCTGCGTGTGCAGTGCTTCCAGCCAGCGCAGCTTGTAGGCAAACTTGTCCGTGCCGGGGGCCTGGCCGTTGACAAAGTAGCCATTGATGACCCGCAGCGCGCCCTGCGGCGTGTCCACGGTAGCCGCAATCACACGCGCCTGTTCATCTTCCAAACCAGGGAGGTTGCGTACCACGTCGCGCAGGGGATGGCGGCTGAGCAGGGCCACGCCGTTGTAGGTTTTTTGACCCAAGAAGGCCGCTTCATAGCCTGCGGTGCGCAGGGCGGCCACGGGAAATTTGTCGTCGGTCAGCTTCAGCTCCTGCAGGCCCAGCACATCAACCGGGTGGGCGGCCAGCCAGTTCAGCACCTGGGGCAGGCGCACGGTGAGGGAGTTGATGTTCCAGGTGGCGATTTGCATGGGCATTTGAACTCAGGACAACAGGAAAGGAAAAGCGCCAGCGCGCAGCAGGAGGTGATGGTAGCCGCGCCAGCGGCGCTGCGGCCAGCGTCTTGCAGCGTGCACCAGGAAACTGACTTTCGTCCTCTGTAAGCGTTATAACCAACCGTATACTTCGGTCCACTTATTGTTGCGAAAGTTCACTCTTATGTCCTACCGTCCTGTAAAAAATGCATGTGCCGTTCTTGTTTTTTCGGCTGTGGTGGGTGGTGCAGGGGCGGGGGAATTGACGGTGTCTGCCGCTGCCAGTTTGACCAATGCGTTTAAAGACATTGCCCAAAGCTACCAGGCGCAGTACCCCGGCACCAAGGTGCTGCTCAACTTTGGCGCTTCGGGCGCTTTGCTGCAGCAGATGGCCAAGGGTGCGCCGGTGGATGTGTTTGCCTCGGCCGACCAAGAAACCATGGACAAGGCGCAAAAAGCAGGCTTGGTGCACGTGGCTGACCGCAAGGACTTTGTGCGCAACAAACTGGTGCTGATCGTGCCGACCGACGCCAAGCTGGTGCCCGCCCGCCTGAACGAGCTGACCCAAACCGGTTTCGCACGCGTGGCGATTGCCCACCCAGCCAGCGTACCGGTCGGCCGTTATGCGCAAACCGCACTCGAAGCCGCCAAGCTATGGCCGCAGATGCAAGCCAAAGCCATCAGCACACAGAATGTGCGCCAGTCGCTGGACTACGTGGCGCGCGGCGAGGTCGATGCCGGCTTTGTTTATGCCACCGACGCCGCCATCATGAAGGACAAGGTCAAGGTGGCGTTTGAGGTGCCGCTAGCAACCGCCATCCTCTACCCCATCGCCAAGACAGCGACTGCCAGCAATGCAGCCGATGCTACGTCGTTCATCAACTACTTGGCCACGCCGGCAGCGCAGGACATCCTGGGCAAATACGGCTTTGCCAAGCCCTGATTAGCCAAGGCACGCAGCAGCTTCAAGGCGGTGTAAAGCATGGACGTAGCCTGGTCAGCGCTGAGTTTGTCACTGCAAGTGGCCGGCTGGGCGACGGCGCTGAATCTGGTGCTGGGCATTGGCGTGGGCTACCTGCTGGCGCGCACACGCTTTGTCGGGCGCGACCTGATCGACACCTTGCTGACGCTGCCGATGGTGATGCCGCCCACGGTGCTGGGCTACTACCTGCTGGTGCTGCTGGGGCGCAAGGGCTGGATTGGCCAATGGCTGCAAAGCAGCTTTGGCATTAACCTGATTTTTACCCTCAAAGGTGCGGTGATTGCCGCCACCATCGTGGCGTTTCCACTGGTGTTCAAGCCGGCGCGCGCGGCGTTTGAGGCGATTGACAGCCAAGTCGAAGAAGCTGGGCGCGTGCTGGGGATTTCTGAGATCGGCATCTTCTTGCGTATCACCCTGCCGCTGGCGTGGCGCGGTATTTTGGCGGGCGTGCTGCTGGCTTTTGCCCGCGCGCTGGGCGAGTTTGGCGCGACGCTGATGGTCGCCGGCAGCATTCCGGGCAAGACGCAAACGCTGTCGATTGCCGTCTATGAAGCGGTGCAGGCGGGGCAGGATGAGATTGCCAATACGCTGGTGCTGATCACCTCGCTGGTGTGCATCGTCGTCTTGCTCGGGGCAGGGCGTTTGGCTCCGGGGCGCATTGCCCACCGCTCCTGAACAGAACAGGCTCTGACAACCATGCAGCTCGACATCGACATCCGCAAAACCCTGCGCTCCGGCCAGCGGGTGTTTCAGCTCAATGCGCGCTTCAGCGCCGAAGGCCAGCGCGTGGTGGTGGTCGGGCCGTCGGGCGCGGGCAAAAGCCAGTTGCTTAAGGCGATTGCGGGCTTGATGCGGCCCGACAGCGGCCATGTGCGCCTCGATGGCCAGACCTTGTTGGATACGCAACAAGGCGTCAACCTGCCGCCACAGGCGCGCAACGTCGCCTATTTGTTCCAAGACTACGCGCTGTTTCCACACCTGAGCGTGCGCCAGAACATCGCCTTTGGGCTGGCACGCGGCTGGTTCAATCCGCGCCATCACCACGCCAGCGAGGCGGTCGATTACTGGATGGATGCTTTCCATCTGGGCGAAGTGGCGCACCAAGCGCCGCACGAGCTCTCAGGCGGCCAGCGCCAGCGCACCGCTTTGGCACGCGCGCTGGTAGCCCAACCGCGTGCGCTGCTGCTGGACGAGCCTTTCGCCGCGCTCGACCCCGGCCTGCGCGTGGAGCTGCGCGCCGAACTCGATGCGCTGCAGCGGCGTTTACAGGTGCCGATGGTGCTGATCACCCACGACCCACAAGACGTGGCGGTGTTTGGTGAACAGGTGCTGCAGATGCATGCGGGAAGCATCGAGTCACCAGAGGGCACACCAGATTTTTATATTAGAGATGAAATAAGCTTTTAACCCATATGCAGAAAGCGCTGATAGCTATGTTTTTTAATTGTTATGACCCACATTTTGGCGAGAAGAACAACGCGGTGAAATGGCAAAACCTTCTGGTACGCTGACCTGCACTGCCTTTCCCTGAGCGATATTTTTCCAAAAAAACATGCCCACTCACGACAAACGTATTGAACTCGGCGGCACCGTCTGGATGACGGTGGGCGGCGAGAACCTGGGCGGCCCCGGCCGCGTCGAGCTGTTGGCACAGGTCGCCGAGCGCGGCTCCATTACCCATGCCGCCAAGGCCATGAAGATGAGCTACAAGGCCGCGTGGGACGCGATCGACACCATGAACAACTTGGCCGGCGAGCCACTGGTGGAGCGGGTGACTGGTGGCAAGGGCGGCGGCGGTACCGTGCTGACACGCCGGGGTGCACAGTTGGTCGAAAATTTCCGGCTGATTGAGCGCGAGCACCGCCGCTTTGTCGCGCAGTTGAGTACCGAAGCCGAAGGCATCGCCGATGATTTTTTACTGTTACGAAGGATGAGCATGAAGACCAGCGCACGCAACCACTTTGCCGGGCAAGTTAGCCGCGTTCAGCGCGGATCGGTGAACGACGAGATTGAAATCGAGGCCGCTGGCGGCCACAAAGTCGTAGCCATCGTCACGCACGAAAGTGCCGAAGGTTTGGGTCTGGAAGTCGGCGCGCAAGCGTTTGCACTGGTCAAGGCTTCGTCCATTGTCATCGTCACCGATGCCGAAGGCGCCAAGTTTTCGGCCCGCAACCGGTTGACGGGCAAGGTGTCGCGTTTGGTACGGGGCGCTGTGAATACCGAGGTGGTGATCGATCTGCTTGGTGGCGGTTCGGTGGCGGCCATCATTACCAATGAGAGCAGCAACTCGCTGGCGCTGACCGAAGGTGCTGCGGCCACGGCGATTTTCAAGGCCTCCAGCGTCATCGTCGGCGCACCGGCTTAAAAACGTATGCGCTAGGCTGGACCGCCAGCGCCGTCTGAGAGACGGCTATCGCGCCGCACCCACTGGGTGCGGTGCTTTTTTGTCTCGATGGGTGCAGCGTGAATGCGCTCATGCGGTTGCTACAGCGCGCGCTGGCACGCGCTACCTGCTGAAAATTGCACACCACAAAGGGTTTTTCCAATGGCTTGTGGCACAGCTAAACTCCATCATCCCAAACATACTGATAGCGCCATTGCAGCTGTTCGTGCGGTTGCATGTCTTCAGTGCTGTGCTGTTGACCTTACCCGGGTCGGCATTTATCCAGGATGCAGCGGTCAACCCTGGCCGCCAGCAGTCATTTCAAGTCAAAAAAAGGAGACTTTCTCATGAAATCAATCAACCCCTCCCGTCGCCAGATCCTGGCCACCGGTGCCACCGTCGCCGGCGCACTGGCCTTTCCTATGGTGGCCTCGGCCCAGGCACCGATCGTCATCAAATTCAGCCACGTCGTCGCTGAAAAAACACCCAAAGGCCAGGGTGCGCTGCGCTTCAAGGAATTGGTCGAGAAGAAATTCCCCGGCCGTGTACAAGTGCAGGTCTTCCCCAGTTCGCAGCTGTTTGGCGATGCCAAGGAACTGGAAGCGCTGCTGCTGGGGGATGTGCACATCATTGCGCCGTCGCTGTCCAAGTTTGACCGCTACAACAAGAAAATCCAGCTGTTTGACCTGCCCTTCCTGTTTGACGACATGGCTGCCGTGGACCGCTTCCAGTCCAGCGCCGCAGGCAAGTCGCTGTTCGAGATTGGCCGCGGTTTCCGTGGCCTGGCCTACTGGCACAACGGCATGAAGCAGATGTCCAGCAACCGCGACAAGCTCACACGTCCGGAAGACGTCAAGGGCCTGAAATTCCGCATCCAGGCGTCTGATGTCCTCGAAGCGCAGTTCCGTGCCCTGGGCGCCAGCCCGCAAAAGATGGCTTTTTCTGAGGTCTACCAAGCGCTGCAAACCGGTGTGGTGGACGGCCAGGAAAACACCTGGTCCAACACCTACTCGCAAAAATACTACGAGGTACAAAAGACCATTGGTGAAACCAACCATGGTGTGTTGGATTACATGGTTGTCACCAATGCCAAGTGGTGGGATGGCTTGCCGGCCGATATCCGCACCGGCCTGAGCGAAGCCATGGCCGAAGCCACGGTCTACGCCAACAAGCTGGCGGGAGACTTCAGCAAGGAAGATCGCCAAAAGATTGTTGATGCCGGCAAGGCCAAAATTCAGACCCTCACCAAGGACGACGTGGCCGCATGGCGCAAGGCGCTGGATCCGGTGCTGCAAAAATTTGAAGGCCCTATCGGGCGAGATCTGATCCAGGCAGCCCAGAAGTCCAACCTCTAATCACACAGGAAGGGTCTGCTAGCAGACCCTTTATTCATCATGCGCTGGTTAAATTATTTTGAGGAGTGGATGATCACCTTCCTGATGGCCGCAATGACCTTGCTGACCTTCATGCAGGTGCTCTCCCGCTATGTTTTCAATTACAGCTTTGGCTGGGTGCTGGAGGCTACAGGCGTCATGTTTGCCTGGCTGATCTTCATCGGTATGGCGTATGGCGTGCGGGTCGGCGCCCATATTGGTGTGGATGCGATGATCCGGATGCTGGGTCGCAAGTCAGCCCGGGTGGTGGCCAGCATGGCCACGCTGCTGTGCTTGGCGTATGCCCTGATCGTGGCGTATGGCAGCTTTCAGTACGTCGAAAAAATGTACACCATCGGCATTGAAATGCAGGACATCCCGATCCAGTCGTGGATCCCTCGGATCATCCTGCCCGTGGGCTTTTTGCTGCTGGCGTTGCGCTTCATGCAAGTGCTGTGGCGCCTAGCCACCGGCCAAGACGCCCGCCTGCTGGGGGACGAAGCCGAAGATGCACTGAAACTCAAAGAGGACGTATTGCCCGAAGGAGCATCCAAATGACCATCGCTGCTCTTTTCATTCTGCTGTTCGTCTTCATGGTGATAGGGATGCCAGTGGCGATTGCGCTGGGTCTGTCTTCCATCCTGACGATCCTGTTCTTTGCCCAGGACTCGCTGGCTTCGCTGACGCTCAAGCTCTACGACACCTCCGAGCACTACACGCTGCTGGCGATTCCGTTCTTCATTCTGGGCGGCTCGTTCATGACCACCGGCGGCGTGGCGCGGCGCATGATCCGCTTTGCCAATGCCTGCATTGGCCATTTGCGCGGCGGTTTGGCGATGGCCTCGGTGCTGGCGTGCATGTTGTTTGCGGCAGTGTCGGGTTCGTCGCCAGCCACCGTGGTGGCCGTCGGCGCCATCGTGATTGCCGGCATGGTACGCGCCGGTTATCCGCAGGCGTTTGCCGCCGGCGTGATCTGCAATGCCGGCACGCTGGGCATCCTGATTCCGCCGTCCATCGTCATGGTGGTGTATGGCGCGGCCACCGAAACCTCGGTGGGCAAGCTGTTCATGGCCGGTGTCATTCCCGGCATCATGCTCGGCCTGATGCTGATGGTCGCCATTTACGTGCGCGCCCGGATGCTGGACTTGCCACGCAATCCGCGTGCGTCCATGGGCGAAGTGCTGGAATCGGCGCGTGATTCGCTGTGGGGCTTGCTGCTGATCGTCATCATTCTGGGCGGTATCTACGGCGGTATCTTCACGCCGACCGAAGCGGCTGCCGTGGCTGCCGTGTACGCCTTTTTTATTGCCGTGTTCGTTTACCGCGACATTGGCATGAAGCAGGTGCCGCACGTCATGCTGGAGGCCGGCAAGGTCACCGTAATGCTGATGTTCATCGTCGCCAACGCGCTGTTGTTTGCCCACGTGCTGACCACTGAGCGCATTCCGCAGCAAATTGCTGAAGTCATCGTCGGCTGGGGCATGCCAGCGTGGCAGTTCCTGGTGGTGGTGAATATCTTGCTGCTGATTGCCGGCATGTTCATGGAGCCTACCGGCATCATCTTGATCATGGCGCCGATCCTGTTCCCGATCGCTACGCAACTGGGTATCGACCCGGTACACCTGGGCATCATCATGGTGGTGAACCTGGAGATTGGCATGGTGACGCCGCCGATTGGGCTGAATCTGTTTGTGACCTCGGGCATCACCGGCATGTCGATCATGGGCGTGGCGCGCGCGGCCTTGCCTTGGACATTAGTGCTACTGGTGTTCCTGATCATCATCACCTACGTGCCAGCCATCACGCTGTTCTTGCCGAACATGTTGTTCTAAGAACGTGAACACATTCTGAGCGTCGCAACCGCTCTTGAACCCCGCCTCGATGGTGTCCCCATCCGGCGGGGTTTTTTTATAGAGGTGTGTGGGGTGGTGCCCGCTCAGCGCTGGCGCAGGTAGCGCACGAAGCTGAATGGCAGGCCGCTGGCACTCACAAGGTCTTCGCGTGCGGCTGGCAGCCATTCCGGGCCAAGCACGGGGGCGAAAGCGTCGCCGTCAAAGTCCTGCGCAATCTCGGTCACTTCGACGCGCGCGGCCAGCGGCAGCGCCTGGGCGTAGATTTGTGCGCCACCCATCACCCACACCGTTGTGTCGTGCTCACACATTTCTAGCGCCTGGCGCAGGCTGGCTGCGCGCTGCACGCCGTTTTGATGCCAATCTGGCTGGCGCGTGATGACGATGTTGCGCCGACCCGGCAGCGGCCGAAAGCGCACCGGCAGCGAGTCCCAAGTTTTGCGCCCCATGACGACCGGACAGCCGCTGGTGAGTTGCTTGAAGTGCGCCAGGTCTTCCGGCAGGTGCCACGGCATGGCGCCGTCTTTGCCAATGGTGCCGTTGGCGGCGCGGGCGTAGATAAGAGCGATTTCCACAAGATTTATAGAAAAAAATGCTTCTAGCCCAATAGATACGTGCGCTAGCAGCTATGAAATAAAGAGCGTTTTATACCGCCACCGGCGCTTTGATGGCCGGGTGGTGTTGGTAGCCGAGCACCTCAAAGTCCTCGTACTGGTAGTCGAAGAGGCTGTCGGGCCGGCGCTTGATATGGAGCGTGGGATACGCATAGGGCGCGCGCGCCAGCTGCGTTTCGACCTGCTCAAAGTGGTTGTTGTAGAGGTGGCAGTCGCCGCCGGTCCAGATGAAGTCGCCGACCTCCAGGTCGCACTGCTGCGCCACCATGTGCGTCAGTAGCGCGTAGGACGCAATGTTGAACGGCACGCCCAAAAAGATGTCGGCGCTGCGCTGGTACAGCTGGCAGCTCAACTTGCCTTTGCCGCCCGGCGCAGTCGGCGGTGCGACGTAGAACTGAAAGAAGGCGTGGCACGGCATCAACGCCATCTTGTCTAGGTCGGCGACGTTCCAGCTGCTGACGATAATGCGGCGCGAGTCGGGGTTGGTTTTCAGCGTCTCCATCACCTGGCTGATCTGGTCGATGTGGCCGCCGTCCGGCGTTGGCCAGCTGCGCCACTGCACGCCATACACTGGCCCCAAATCGCCATCGGCGCGCGCCCATTCGTTCCAGATGGTCACGCCGCGCTCGGTCAGCCAGTGGTTGCTGCTGGAACCGGTGAGGAACCACAGCAGTTCTTGGATGATGCTGCGCAGATGCACCTTTTTGGTAGTGACCAGCGGAAAACCTTCGCGCAGATCAAAGCGCATCTGGTAGCCAAACACGCTTTTGGTGCCGGTGCCGGTGCGGTCGCCCTTGTCCACGCCGTGCGTGAACACATGGCGCATCAGGTCTTCGTATTGGGTGGGGACGGGAC
This sequence comes from Simplicispira psychrophila DSM 11588, assembly GCF_000688255.1. Classification (GTDB taxonomy): domain Bacteria; phylum Pseudomonadota; class Gammaproteobacteria; order Burkholderiales; family Burkholderiaceae_C; genus Simplicispira; species Simplicispira psychrophila. The sequence continues at coordinate 60,686 of NZ_JHYS01000009.1, forward strand.
GGGCAGGGGGGGCGGAGACGGAGGTGGTCATGGGTGTTGCAGGAAAACAGGGCGCTTCATGCGCTGGTGTGGGCTGCTGCGTGGGCCATGCCGGTGTCGCTGTCGGGCATGTCAAATGCGCTGGTAGCTACGGCGCTGCCATCGTCAAACACCAGCGTGCGCTCGGGCCAGCGCAGTGCCGCCAGTTTGTAGCGCGTGCCGACCGGTTGGCCGGCCTTGCGTGCAGCCCAGCGGGCACCGACCGAATAGTCGATGCAAAACACGTTGTTGCGCTGGCCGTGCCAGGCAAATGGTGGTGTGTGGCCAAACAGGCCGGCTTCTTCGGCAGTGGTGGTGTGCGGATCGGGTACAAACGGGCGGCGCCAGTAGTGGCCAAACACCACTGGAATGGTGTCGCGGTAGCTGTTCCACCAGGCCATGCGCTCGACAAAGCGCCATTTGCCGCCAGCAAAAAATGGCTGGCTGCCCAAGCGTTCGACACCCGAGGTCAGTACCTTGAGCGGGTTCAGCATGGCCTTGAGCAGTTCGTTTTCCCCATGTGCCGGTAAAAAAGGCGGGATATGGGTGGGGTCTTCCAAGCTGTGCGGCCAGCCTTGGCGCTCGCTGGCCATGCGCTGCGCCAGCGTGCCGGCACGTGCTTGCTGGCGCACCATGGTTTCCCAGTGGTCGTATTCGTCCCGGGTGCTGCCCAGTGGCAGGGACCGTGCAGCAGCGATAGGGGCGTCCAGCCAGGCGGCGTGGACGATGCGCAAATCAGTGCGTTCCAGCGCCACGGGCAACGGACGCAGAAATTCGACAATCGCTGCCCGTTCGGCGGCGCTAGGACGGGCAAAGGGCGCGTATTTGGGCTGGTCGCTGGCAATGCGCTCATCAAAGTACCAGCCGGCACCGTCTTTGGCATCGCCGCGCAGCAGGTTGATTTCGTGGTTGCCCAGCACCGCCACGGCGCGGCCGGCGCGCACCAGTTGGGCGATGCGCGCCAGCACGGCCGGGCTGTTGGGGCCGCGATCGCAAAAGTCGCCAACAAACACCAGCGTGCGTCCCTGCGCGTGCTCGCCCTGCAGACCGTAACCCAGGTGGGCCAGCAGTTGCTCCAGTGCCTCGTATTCGCCATGGATGTCGCCGACGATATCGAGCGGGCCGGGGGGAAGGGCTTGTATCAGGCTCATATTGTGTATGTTTTAGGCGTCTAGACCTTATGGATCATGCGCTTATAGCTATCAATCTTGATTTTCAAGGATGCGCCCCGGATTCATCAGCTGCTGTGGGTCGATGGCGTTTTTGATGGCACGCATCAGCGACAAAGCCACCGGCGATTGGTACTGTTCCAGCGTTGCCACCTTGAGCGCGCCGACGCCATGCTCGGCCGAGAACGAGCCGCCAAAATCGGCCACCGCGCGGTAAACCACAGCGTTGACGTGTTCCTCTTGATCGCGCAAAAAGGCTTTGGCGTCGCCGCCCTCGGGCGCTTGCACGTTGAAGTGCAGATTGCCATCACCCAAATGGCCAAAATTGACCAAACGCACGCCGGGCACTTCGCTCTCCAGCAACGCCTGCGCGTACACCACAAAGGCCGGAATGCGCGAAATCGGCACCGAAATATCGTGTTTGATATTCAGCCCCTCTTCGGCCTGCGCCAGCGGAATGCTTTCGCGGATATGCCACAGGTTGTGGGCTTGGGTCAGGTTCTCGGCGACGACGGCATCGGTCACGCAACCGGCTTCAAAGGCGGTTTCTAGCAGCGCTTCAAAGCGGGCGCGGGCGTGGTCTTCGGATTCGCTGTCGGAGTTTTCCAGCAGCACGCCATACGGCACGTCGGCTTGGTCGATGAACGGCACGCGCAGTTGTGGCATGTGTTTGTTGACCAGTTGCAGCGCAAATTGGCCCATCACCTCAAACCCGGTCAGCCCCGCGCCCAAGTGCTGGTGCGCCAGCCCGAGCAGCGCCACCGCTTGCTCCATCGACGGCACCGCCGCCCACGCGGTCAGGCGCGCGGCGGGTTGCGGAAACAGCTTCAGCGTGGCGGCGGTGATGATGCCCAGCGTGCCTTCGCTGCCAATCAGCAGGTTGCGCAGGTCGTAGCCGGTGTTGTCTTTGCGCAGACCGCGCAGGCCGTCCCAAATCTCGCCTTGGGGCGTGACCACTTCCAGCCCCAAGCACAGCTCGCGCGCGTTGCCGTAGCGCACCACTTGCGTACCGCCGGCGTTGCTGGCCAAGTTGCCGCCAATGGTGCAACTGCCCTCGGCGGCCAGCGACAGCGGAAACAGCAGCCCGGCTTTGTCAGCGGTGGTTTGGACGTTTTGCAGAATGCAGCCGGCCTCGACCGTCAGCGTCAGGTTGTCTTTGTCGATGGCGCGCACAGCGTTCATGCGGCCTAAATTAAGCACCACTTCGCGGCCAGAGCCGTCGGGGGTCGAGCCGACCGACAAGCTGGTGTTGCCGCCTTGCGGCACGATAGGCGCATTGGCTTTTGCGCAGGCTTTGACGACGGCTGCCACTTCTGCGGTGGTCGCTGGGCGCACCACGGCGAGTGCTTTGCCGATGCGGCGGCGGCGCCAGTCTTGCTCGTAGGCGCTCAGGTCGCCCTCGGTGAGTACGTGGGCAGCGCCGACGATGCGGCGCAGTTGTTCAATCAGTTCAATCGAATGTGGCATGGGATGTGGCTTTATCAGGCGGGCAATTTTTGGCTGCGCAGACGCTGGCGAATGTGCACCGTGCAGGCGGTAAACAGCACTACGCACAGCACCGCTTCCAGCAGCGCCAGCCAGTTGCTGGGGGCGCGGTCGCTCCAGGCGCGCACTACGCCTTCAGTGAAGTACAGCCAAATCATCAAACTGACCCATCGGTAGGTGTACATGCGGTTTTTCAGGAAGCCGGCCAGCGGAATGCACAGCGGTAGCGCTTTGAGCGCCAGCCACGAGCCGCCGGGGCGCAGCGGCGCCAAAAATAGCTCCCAGGCCAGACACAGCGCAATCAGCGCCAGCAAAGTGGCGACAGCGACGCGGCGCGCGCCGATGACCAGGGGCGCCGCAGTCGGCAGGGGGGCAATTTGTTCAGGATGCATAGCGCTGGGATCATAGCGGCGCACCAGTGATGGGGCTGCCGTGGTGTCAGGTCGCCCTGCGCAGCAAATACGTATCCATGATCCAGCCATGCGCCGCGCGCGCGGTCTGGCGTTGTTGCACGATGTGCGGCGCTACGTCAGCCAGTGGGCCGCTGAGCAGCAGTTGCTCTGGCATGCCCAGATACGCGCCCCACCAAATGCGGACGCCCGCCGGCTTGATATGGCGAAAAGAACATTCGCCGTCCAGCATCACCGCGACGGTGTCGGCGCTGGCCGGCCAGCCGTGCTCGCGCAACCGGCGTCCGGTGGTGATGGTGACCGGGGCGTTGATGTCGTTGAGCGGGATGGCGTGGGCGCCAGTGAGAGCTTGCAGTGCGGTGATGCCGGGTACCACGGAGACTTGCAGCGCCAGCCGCAGCTTCAGGCGCTGGGCAATGCGCAGCGTGCTGTCGTACAGCGACGGGTCGCCCCAGACCAGCAAGGCCAGCTTTCCTTCATGGGGCACATGCGCGCGAATTTTGGCGTGCCAGATCTCGGCAATGGCGTCGTGCCAGCGGTTGACAGCAGCGGCGTAGTGGGCTGGGTTGGCATCGGCGCTGTCGCGCACTGGCATGTCAAAGTGGACGATACGGGTGGTGGGATTGCTGACCACGGCCGCACAAAGGGCTTCGCGCAGCTCGGCCAAGTCGGCTTTGTTGTCGCCTTTGCGCGGAATCAGGATGACGTCGGCGGCGTTCAAGGCGGCCACGCCTTGGTGGGTCAGGTGGTCAGGGTTGCCGGTGCCGATGCCGACCAAGCTCAGCTCGATCACGGTGCCACGCTTTCGGAGGTTGGAAAACGCGGATGGGTGCCGACCGGCCGGTAGCGGCGGTCGTAGTCACCGGCGTACAGGCGGCTGGTGTCGAAGTCTTCCGCGCCCAGCGTGTGGCCGACCAGAATCAGTGCGGTGCGCTCCATGCCCTCGCCGATGGCGGCTTCGATGGTGGACAAGGTGGCGCGCACGATGCGCTCGTCCGGCCAACTGGCGCGCCAGACCACGGCGACCGGGCAGTCGGGGCCGTAAAGCGGGTGCGGGCTTAACTCTTGAACGACGCGCGCCAGCACATGCACCGACAGGTGGATCGCCAGCACCGCCCCGGTGGCGGCAAAGTGCGCCAGCGATTCGCTGTCAGGCATGGCCGAGGCGCGCCCCGAGGTGCGCGTCAGCACCACCGATTGCGCTATCCCCGGCAGCGTCAGCTCTGCGCCCAGCGCGGCAGCGGCTGCGGCAAATGACGGCACGCCAGGGGTGACGGTGTAAGGAATGCCCGCTGCGCGCAGGCGTCGCAGCTGTTCGCCCATCGCCGACCAGACCGACAAATCGCCCGAATGCAGGCGCGCAATGTCGTGCCCTTGGGCGTGGGCAGTGGCGATGGCGTGGATGATTTCGTCCAGCGACAGCGGTGCGGTGTTGAGCAACTGCACGCCCGGCGGACAGTGCGCCAGCACGCCTTCGGGCACCAGCGAACCGGCGTACAGGCACACCGGGCAGGCAGCGATGAGGTCGCGCCCGCGCAGCGTCAAGAGGTCAGGGGCACCGGGGCCAGCGCCGATAAAGTGAACGGTCATGGGTAGCAAGGGTGAAAGTGGAGGATGGCTATCGCGGCCGTGGCCATTTTGTCGGTGGACACGGCGCGCGCTGCCAGCAACTGCGCGCCTTGTCCTGCTGCGGCCAGCGCGGAGGATTCGGCCACGCTGCGCGCGCCGTAGCGTTCGGGGATGCGGTTGTTGGGCGGTGCGGTGGCTGCGCTGGATGCGGTCAATTGCGCCAACGGCACGGCGATGAGGGGCAAGGCTAATTCGCGCGCCAGTGCAATCAGCGCTGGGTGATTGGCTTTGTCGGCGGCTGTCGCCAGTGCGGTGAGCGCAAAGATGTTTTCGTTGCTGGCAATGTGTAAGGCCTTGCGCAGCGACTCCAGCGTGGCAGCAGTGCGAAGACCAAAGCCGGCGACGGCACGAGCAGTCACAGCACCGCGCTCCACTGCACCACCGGCCGGGCGGGCACCCAGCCGCGCATCCGACCCAAGGGCGCAGCGTGGGCTAGTTCAATGCGCAGCAACTCGCCGCCGTGACTGGCGTGCAGAGACATCAGCAGCGCTTCGGTTTCCAGCGTGACGGCGTTGACTACCAGCCGGCAGTCGCTTGGGGCAACGGTTTTCAGCACCTCAAACAGCGCCGCATTAAAGCCGCCGCCGACAAAAATCGCAGCCGGCGGCGCCAGTCCGTCCAGCGCGTTGGGCGCCAAGCCTTCGATGACACGCAGCGACTTGCCCAGTCCAAAGCTATCCCCATTGCGGCGGATATGGGCGACGCGCTCAGCGTGCTGCTCGATGGCGCTGGCGTGTCCGCCTGCCAGACACCACTCCACGCTGACCGAGCCAGAACCCGCGCCAATGTCCCACAGGTGCAGGCCGGGGCGCGGCGCGAGTGCGGCCAAGGTCAAGGCGCGTACCGGCGATTTGGTGATTTGTCCATCGTGGGCAAAGCCCGAGTCTGGCAGGCCGGTGCTGCGCGGCAGACCGGCGGCGCCCGCCACTTGCAAGGCGACAGCGACAGGGGGGGTCACGTCGGCAAAATCAAAACCAGCGGCCGTGGTCTGGCGCAGGCGCTCGCTTGGCCCGCACAAGGCTTCCAACACCCACAAGTCCGAAGCGCCAAAGCCGTGTTCCGCCAGCCAGCGGGCAAACTCGCCCACCGCTGCACCGTCGCGCAGCAGGCAAATCAACCGCTGGCCGGGGTGCAGCGCACGGCGGGTGTGGGCAAACGGCGTGGCGTGCAGGCCCCAGCAGGCGGTGTCCTCTAAGCGCCAGCCCAAGCGCGCGGCGGCCAAGCTAAAGGTAGAGGGCGCGGGAAATACCTGCCACTCTGCCGGTGACAAGTGCGCCGACAAACTGCCGCCCACGCCAAACCAAAACGGGTCGCCCGAGGCCAACACCGCGACCCGTTGCCCGCGCAGTGCCAGCACCGGCGCGACGTCAAATGGCACCGGCCAGGCGCGGCCACGCGTGCCCACCTCTGCCAGCGCCAAGTGGCGCGGGCCACCAAAAACCATCTCGGCCGCGTTGAGCGCCAAGCGGCTAGCATCGCCCAGCCCCGCCAACCCCTCTTCACCCAGACCAATGATGGACAACCAAGGTTCAGACATAGCTCGCACCGCTCCCCGTGTTTTGCTGCTGGGCGGTACCACCGAGGCCAGCCAATTGGCCCGCGCTCTGGCAGAGGCCGAGGTGGACGCTGTTTTTTCTTACGCCGGTCGTACCGCAGCACCGGTGGCCCAGCCGTTGCCCACCCGCGTCGGCGGTTTTGGCGGTGTGGCCGGTTTGCGCGACTGGCTGCAAGTGCAGCGCATCACCCAGGTGGTGGACGCCACCCACCCGTTTGCCGCGCAAATGAGCAGCAACGCGGTACACGCCTGCGCCGCAGCCGGCGTGCCGCTGCTGGCCTTTGAGCGCCCGGCTTGGCAGCCGCAAGCGGGCGACCGCTGGCAGTGCGTCGCTGATATAGACGGTGCCGTTGCCGCCCTGGCGCCCACGCCAGCGCGGGTATTTTTGGCGATTGGCCGACAAAACCTGCTGTCGTTTGCACCGTCCGCCCAGTGCGCGTCGCACCATTATTTGCTGCGCTTGGTCGATGCGGTGGCCGATCTGCCGCTGCCCAGTGCACAGGTGGTCATCGCCCGTGGCCCGTTCACGGTGGAAGGCGACCGCGCGCTGTTGCAGCAGCACGGCATTACCCATTTGGTGGCCAAAAATGCCGGCGGCAGTGGCGCCGCTGCCAAGCTGGAGGCGGCGCGGTTGCTGGGTTTGCCGGTGATTTTGATTGATCGCCCGGCAGTGCCGGCGCGCCGCATGGCGGCCACGGTAGAACAGGTGATGGCTTGGCTGGGCCATCATGGCGGCGCGGCGGGCAACGCCGAACGCGGCGTGTAAACAAAGCGCCCCACCCGGCGGGTAGCGGCGTTGCCAACAATCACCACCGTGCGCATATCGGCCATTTCTGGCGTGGCATCGCGCAGCGCCACGGTGTGGATGGCTTCTTCGGGCGTAGAGACGGCGCGGGCAAAAATAACCAGGCGTTCCGGCCCGCACTGCTGCCGCAACACTTCCAAAATACGGCCGAAAGTTTCGGATCGGCTGGCCGAGCGCGGGTTGTAAAACGCCATGGCAAAGTCCGCACCCGCCGCCGCGCGCACGCGCGCTTCAATCAACGCGGCGGGTTTCAGGTTGTCGCTCAGGTTGATGGCGCAAAAATCATGGCCCAGTGGCGCGCCGGCCTTGGCCGCTGCGGCCAGCATGGCGGTGATGCCGGGCAGCACGCGAATGTCGAGCGCTTGCCAAGCTGGTTGGCGTTCCAAGGCTTCAAACACCGCCGCAGCCATAGCAAATACGCCGGGGTCGCCCGATGACACCACCACCACTTTGTGGCCTTCAGCCGCCATGGTCAGGGCAGCACGAGCGCGGTCCAGCTCGACCCGGTTGTCAGACGGGTGCAACGTCAGCCCGTCACGTGGCGCAATGCGGGCCACGTAGGGGATGTAGCCGACCACATCGGTGGCGGCTGCCAGCGCCGCGCTCACTTCGGGGGTGATCAAGTGCTCGTCCCCCGGCCCCAGACCGGCGATGCACAGCCAGCCGGTCATTCCATCACCTCGGGGCGGCGACCTTGGCCGTGGACCAACACGATCGCGAAGTACGGGCAGTCGCCGCCCTCCACCTCGGCCAGCGGTACCACCCGCTGCGTCGGCATGGTGCCGCGCTCGACCAGCCAAGCGGCCTCCAAGCGGCCCGCTGCCGCCAGCGCGCGGCGCACTTTCGATAGGTTGCGGCCGGTTTTCATAATCACCAGCGCGTCGGCCGATTGCATGTGGCGCACCAAATCCACTTCGGGCAGGGTGGCCATCAGCACCGTCAGGACATCGTCACCCCAGGTGATGGGGGTGCTGGTACTCCACCAGCAGCCCACCATGCCCGGAATGCCGGGAATCACTTCTAGCGCCGCGCGCCCTTGCAGGCGGGTGTAGAGGTGCATGAACGAGCCATAGAAAAACGGGTCGCCCTCGCACAGCACCAGCACGTCTTCTTGCTGTGCCAACTGGGCCAGCTGCTGTGCCCAGTCGTCGTAAAAACCGGCCAGACAGGCGATGTATTCGGGGCTGTCAAACGGCAGCTCGGTGGTGACCGGGTACTCCATCGCGTACTCGGTCACGCCGGGCTGCAACATGCCTTCGACAATGCGGCGCGCTTGTCCGGGCCGGCCTTTTTTGCGGAAATAGGCGACGTGGCGGGCGCTGCGGATGGCGCGGTCCGAGCGCACGCTCATCAAATCCGGGTCGCCCGGGCCAAGGCCGGCACATAGCACGCGGCCCATTAAATTTCTCTCCGGCAGGCTAGCGCATTGACGGCTGCTACCGTGATGGCAGAGCCGCCCAACCGGCCGCGTACCGCCATCGACGGCACCGGTGGTGCGGCCATCAGCGCGGCTTTGGATTCGGCCGCGCCGACAAAACCCACCGGGCAGCCAATGATGGCCGCCGGGCGCGGGCAGGCCGGGTCTTGCAACATGTTCAACAGGTGAAACAAGGCGGTGGGCGCATTGCCAATCGCCACCACGGCACCAGCCAGATGCGGGCGCCACAGCTCCAGCGCTGCCGCGCTGCGGGTGGTGGACAGGGCTTGCGCCATCTCGCGCACTGCGGGGTCGTTCAAGGTGCACATCACCGCGTTGTTGGCGGGTAAGCGGCTGCGGGTGATGCCTTCGCTGACCATGCGCACGTCGCACAGGATGGGCGCGCCGGCCTCTAGCGCCGCGCGCGCCGCTTCGGCCATGCCAGGGCTGAACTGGATATAGGCCTCCAGCCCGACCATGCCAACGGCGTGGATCATGCGCACGGCGGCCAGCTCTTCTATTGGGGTAAAGCGCGCCAAGTCGGCCTCGGCGCGGATGATGGCAAAGGACTGGCGGTAAATCGCCGTGCCATCGGATTCAAATGGGTGTCGCATGCAAAAGTCGTTGTAGTTCTGTGGCTACCGTGTCGGCGGATAAAGCGCAGCGGTCTGCTGTGGAGGCGGCTGTGCCGTGGCGGATGAGGTCGATGCCATCGTTGGTGCCGACCAAGGTCAGCGCCGCTTTGGGGTGCGCGCAGCCTTTGGTGCAGCCGGAGATGTGCAGCAAGCGGTCGGCGGGAAGGTAGGGTGCCAGTGCACGCGCAACCGTGCGCGTGTCAATGGTGGCGTGCTGGCACTGCGGCGCACCACTGCAGGCAACAACCTGGAGCAGGGGGTCATCGGCGCGGGTGATGAGGCCGGGGGCCTCTGGAACGTGGTGGGCCGCTTCAATCAGCACCATGCGCCAAGGGGTGATGCGCAGCGCATTGATGTCCGCACACTCCGCCAGCGCGGACAAAGTCTGCGCCGACATCTGGCCAAAGGCGATCCCCACCAGCCAGCCGTGGGCGTTTGGCCCGACCTGCCACTGCGGGACGGCCACCAGCGGTGGCAACGGTGTTTGAAAAGCATCCGGCAGTGATTGACTTCCTACCAAAGCCGCCATGCGTCCGCTGCGTGGACTGGCTGCGTACCAGCGGGCCAGCGCCATCGCCGCAGGGACAGCTTCGTCAGCGGTGACGCGCGCACCCGTCGCAAAGCCGTCGGCGCGCACGAACAGTCCGCTGGCGGTGCGTTCGATGCGGATATCGGCGGAGGTGTCTTGCAGCACCGGCTGCGCGCCCGTGTCCACCGCAAAGCCGAATTTTTTCGGTAAGTTGGGCGCGTCGGGCTGCGCCAAGGCGTTGGCCTGGGCAGCGGCGATGTCCAGCGTGCCGTCGCCCGCACGCCAAAAGGGCGTGACGACGATATTGCGCCGTGCTTCTACTTCCGCGTTTGCGTCAATTAGCCCGAAAGCGCGCAGACCGTCGATGAGTTCTGCATGGCTGGCTTCCCGCACGCCGCGCAGCTGCACATTCGCCCGGCTGGTGATGTCGATCAGCCCGTTGCCATGGCGCTCGGCCAATTGGGCGATGCCTGCGGCTTGGGCAGCGCTCAGGCGGCCAGTGGGCGGGCGAATCCGCACCACCCAACCGTCGCCGGACAGCATCGGGCGCAAAGCACCGGGGCACCAGCCCTTGACTGAGGGTTTGCCCACGGGGGATGCTGTGGTGACGAAGTTGGCTGCGGGAGGGGTTGGAGCGGTGCGCATGCCTGGGCTGCTGAAAATACGGTGCGGGAAGAAACCCGCAAGTATCACACCTCGCGCGCTTGATTTTCTGGAGTTGCGCCAGTGCGCAACATGGTGTGGTTACGGCCGCAAAAAATCCCGAATCGCCATCAGCGTTTCATCTGGCGCTTCGCTCATCTGGTTGTGGCCGACCGGCAGGTGGGCGACTTGCACGCTTTTGCCGGCAGCGCGGGCGCTGGCGATCAGCGCTTGGGCGGCCTTGGGCGGGGTCATTTGGTCTTGCGTGCCCAAAGCGAACAGCACCGGGCAGGTGATTTGCGCTATCGCCGTGAGGCCGTTGGCGTAGCTGTCGCAAGCGACAAAGCCCCGGTGCAGCACATTCACCGCTGGATTGCTGCGCAACACGCGCCGCCCCAGTGCCAGCCCGGCGCCATAGACCCACATCCCCGCGCCCGACGGCGGCGATAGCGTGCTGCGCGAGAACACTTGCACCATCTTGATCGCTTTCTCGGGCGCGTTCAGTGCAGCATCCAGCATGGCGGGCGCTACCGGCATCGGAAACGCCGTGCCGACCAGCGCCAAGTGGCTGATGCGCGTTTGCAGGCGCGCGGCGGCTTCTAGGGCAATCAGCGAGCCCCAGCTGTGGCCGATCAGCGCGGCTTGTTTTTCCCCCGTGATACCGGCAGCGTCCAGCAGCGCAGCGATGAAATCAGCCGCCGCTTCGACGCTGGCCGGCGCTTCGCCCGCGCTGCGGCAGTGGCCGGGCAAGTCAATCGCCAGCACGTTCCAGCCGTGGTAGGCCAGATAGCGGCTTTGCAGCGCCCAGACGCTGTGGTCACACAGCACGCCGTGGATCAGCACCACCGTCGGTTGTGCGGGATTGAAGGCTTTGCCGCCGGTGTAGCAATAGGTGGCATGGCCGTTGACGGTCAGGTACATGGCTCAGTCTCCTGCTTTTTCTGCGGCTTTGAGGGCGCGCTTCAAGTCGTCAATCAGGTCGTCCGCGTCTTCCAGACCAATCGACAGGCGAATCGTCCCTTGGCCGATGCCGCCAGCGGCGAGCGCTTCGTCGCTCATGCGAAAGTGCGTGGTGCTGGCCGGGTGAATCACCAAGCTGCGGCAGTCGCCGACGTTGGCCAAGTGGCTAAACACCTTCAGCGTCTCAATGAACTTTTTGCCCTGCTCGCGGCTACCGTTGAGGTCAAAGCTGAACACCGAACCCGCGCCGCGCGGCAATAAGCGCTGTGCCAGTGCGTAGCTGGAATGCGATTCCAACATCGGGTGGCCGACGCGGGCGACAAACGGCTGGCTGGCCAAAAATTCGACCACCTTTTGCGTGTTGCGCATATGGCGTTCCATGCGCAGCGGCAGGGTTTCAATGCCTTGCAGGATTAGCCAGGCGGTGTGCGGGCTCATGCAGGCGCCAAAGTCGCGCAGACCTTCGCGGCGGGCGCGCAGCAAGAAAGCGCCGACGCTGGACTCTTCGCTGAACACCATGTTATGAAAGCCGTCATAGGCCTCGGTCAGCTCGCTGAACTTGCCCTGTGCACGTGGGCCGTCCCAGTCAAAGCTGCCGCCGTCCACCACCACGCCGCCAATCACCGTGCCGTGGCCGGAGAGAAATTTGGTGGCTGAGTGGTAGACCAAGTCGGCGCCATGCTCGAATGGTTTCATCAGCCACGGCGAGGTCAGCGTCGAATCGACCAGCAGCGGCACGCCGGCCTCGTGGGCCATCGCGGCGACGGTGGGGATGTCGAGCACTTCCAGTCCCGGGTTGCCCACGGTTTCGCCAAAGAAGAGTTTGGTGTTGGGTTGGATCGCGGCTTTCCAGCCATCGATGTCACCGGGCCGGACAAAGGTGGTTTCCATGCCAAAGCGGCGCAGCGTGTAGTGCAGCAGGTTGTGCGAGCCGCCATACAGCGCGGTGCTGGCAACGATGTGGCTACCGGCGCCCATCAGCGTGGCAATCGCCAGGTGCAGCGCCGCCTGGCCGCTGGACACGGCAATCGCGCCGACGCCGCCTTCGAGGGCCGCGACGCGTTGCTCCAGCACGGCGTTGGTCGGGTTGCTGATGCGACTGTAGACGTGGCCGGGACGCTCCAGGTTGAACAGTGACGCCGCGTGGTCGCTGGACTCGAAGACGAAAGAAGTGGTGAGGTGGATCGGCACGGCGCGGGCGCCAGTGGCCGGGTCGGGGCTGGCACCGGCGTGCAGCGCCAGGGTGTCAAAGCCGGGGTCGGAGTAGCCGGGCATCTGTCTGTCTCCCATGTTGTCAATGCAGCCGGGCATTGTGGGCTATATTTGTTGACCATCAGATTGACCTGTGCCTAGCGCACACCGCCTCCGGAGCTCCACCATGAAAGTCAGCGACATCCTTCGCGTCAAGGGAAATACCCTCTACACCGTCACTCCCAGCGAGACGCTGACCTCGGCCATCGAGATCATGGCGGAAAAAGACATTGGCTCTTTGGTGGTCATGGAGCATGGCGATCTGGTTGGCATGCTGTCCTTTCGCGAGGTCATCCAGGCGATGGCGCGCCAAGGCGCTGCCGGTACCAAAATCGTGCGTTCGGTGATGGACGATGCGCCTGTCACCTGCACGCTGGAAACCGATATGGACGAAGTGCGCCGCATGATGCTGGGCTGCCACGCGCGCTACATGCCGGTGATGGACAAAAGAATGTTGATGGGCGTGATCAGCTTCTACGACGTGGCCAAAACTGTGGTCGATAGCCAGAATTTCGAGAACAAGCTGCTCAAGGCTTATATCCGTGATTGGCCCGCAGAGGGTGAAAAAACACCGGATGAAGTCGAAAAATCTTGATAAAAATGGCTTGAAATGCTTTCGCATCAAGCGGTTGTAGCTATTTTTTTAGGAGCAGCATAGATGCGCTGAGCGCCTTCCTGGCGCCAGCATCCTGCTCGGGGATAATCTTGCCCCATGAGCGGCAATACCTTTGGAACCCTTTTCGCAGTCACCAACTTTGGTGAATCCCACGGCCCGGCCATTGGCTGCGTGATTGACGGCTGTCCGCCGGGCATGGAGTTGACGGAAGCCGACATCCAGGCCGACCTTGACCGCCGCCGCCCCGGCACCAGCCGCCACGTCACCCAGCGCAACGAGGCAGACGCGGTCGAGATTTTGTCGGGCGTTTACCAAGGCCTGACCACCGGCACGCCGATTGCGTTACTGATTCGCAACCAGGACCAGCGCAGCAAAGACTATGGCGATATTGCCGAGAGCTTTCGCCCCGGCCACGCGGACTACGCCTACTTTCACAAATACGGCATCCGCGACCCGCGCGGTGGCGGTCGTTCTTCGGCACGCCTGACGGCGCCGACGGTGGCGGCGGGCGCAGTCGCCAAAAAATGGCTGGCGCAGCAATATGGCACGCAATTTCGCGCCTGCATGACGCAGTTGGGCGAGGTGGAAATTCCCTTCGAGAGCTGGGAGCACGTACCCCACAACCCATTTTTTGCCCCAGTGGCCGATGTGGCGCATTTGGAGCGTTACATGGACGCACTGCGCAAAGCTGGCGATTCCTGCGGTGCCCGCATCCGCGTGCAGGCTACGGGCGTGCCGGTGGGGTTGGGCGAGCCGATTTACGACAAGCTGGATGCCGACATCGCCTACGCTCTGATGGGTCTGAACGCCGTCAAGGGTGTGGAGATTGGTGCCGGCTTTGCCAGCGTGGCGCAGCGCGGCACGGTGCATGGCGATTCGCTGACGCCGGGCGGTTTCCGCACCAACCACGCCGGCGGTGTGCTGGGCGGCATCAGCTCGGGGCAGGACATTGAGGCCTCGATTGCCATCAAACCGACCAGCTCCATCCTGAGTCCGCGCGAATCCATTGACATCCACGGCCAGCCGGCGCAAGTCGTGACCAAGGGCCGCCACGACCCGTGTGTCGGCATCCGCGCCGCACCGATCGCCGAAGCGCTGCTGGCGCTGGTGCTGATGGAGCACGCCCTGCGCCAGCGCGCTCAGTGCGCTGATGTCGGCCAAGTGCTGGCACCGATTGCAGCGATGCTGCCATGAGCGCTCTGGGGCTCCGCGCCGGTTGGGCAGGAGCCGCAGTAGCTTTGATGCTGGCGTTGCCAGGCTGCGGCGGCACCAGCACGCCGCCCGTCATCGACATTGCCCTGATTGGTTTTAACGACTTCCACGGCACCCTAGAGCCGCCCAAACAGTCCATCCGCGTGCCCGATGCCAGCGGCACTGGCACCGTCGCTTTGCCGGCCGGCGGCGTGGCGTATATGGCCAGCGCGATTGCCGCGCTCAAAGCGCGCACGCCGCACCATGCAGTGGTGTCGGCCGGGGATTTGGTCAGTGCTTCGCCGATGGTGTCGTCGCTGTTTCTGGACGAGCCGACGGTGGAGGTCATGAACTACATCGGCATCGATTTCAACGCCGTTGGCAACCACGAGTTTGACCGCGGCTGGCGTGAACTGCTGCGCCTGCAGCACGGCGGCTGCGAGCAGTTCACCGCGCGTGCACCGTGCCAAGTCAGTCAGCCGTTTACTGGCGCGCGCTTTGGCTTTTTGGCGGCCAACGTGCAGCGCGAAGATGGAAAAAACCTGTTGCCGGCCACTGGGATCAAGCACTTCACCCAGGGCGGCACCAGCGTCACCGTCGGCTTTATTGGCATGACGTTAAAAGGCACGCCCCGCATGGTGGTTCCAGCCGGCGTGGCTGGCTTGCGTTTTACCGACGAGGCCGACACCGCTAATGCCCAAGCGGCCAAGTTGCGTGCCGAGGGTGCCGACATCATCGTACTGGCTTTGCACGAGGGCGGCAGTACCACAGCGGGCGTGTTGGAAAGCAGCTGCGCCGGCCTGAGCGGCGACATCGTGCCAATTTTGGAGCGCCTCGGCCCGGCGATTGATGTGGTGATTTCGGGCCATACGCACCAAGCCTATGTTTGTGACTACGCCACGGTAAATCCACAGCGGCCATTTTTGCTGACCAGTGCCGGCCAGTACGGCACGCTGCTGACCGACATTGCACTGCGCTTTGACACCGGCACGCGCCGTTTGGTCGAAAAGACAGCGCGCAACGTGGTGGTGCAAAACGCTGGCTATTCCAGCGGTGCCACTGCGGTGCTGCCGAATGCGCTGTATCCCTCGTTTGCGGCGGATACCCAAGTGCAGGCCTTGCTGGCACCGTACCAAGCCGCCGTTGCCCCTTTGGCGAACAAGCCCGCCGGCCAAATGAACGGCACCGCCACGCGCCGTGAAGCCGCCTCGGGTGAAAGCTCGTTGGGCAATTTGATTGCTGATGCCCAGTTGTGGGCCACGCGCTCGCCCGAGACGGGCGGGGCGCAGTTGTCGTTCATGCACGCCGGCGGTATCCGCGCTGATTTAACGCCGGACGAACAAGGCTTGCTGCGCTACGGTCAGTTGTTTGCAGTGCAGCCGTTTGGCAACAATGTGGTGGTCAAAACCTACACCGGTGCCCAAATTCGCCAGTTGCTGGAGTTGCAATTTGAGTTGCCCATCAACCCGGCAGAGCGCACGCGGGTGCTGTCGGTGTCTAGCGGTTTTAGCTATCGCTACGACCTGTCGCAGCCGGTCGGTGCGCGCGTCAGTGCTATCACCTTGCATGGTCAAGCTTTGCAGGAGGTACGTGATTACCGCGTCGCCCTCAGCAGTTTCTTGGCGACGGGGGGCAGTGGCTACCGCACGCTGGCCGCAGGGCGTGACATGCTCGGCGGCGATCAGGATATGGATGTGCTGGAAGATTACTTTCGCCGCACGAGCCCAGTGGCGGTGCCGGCGACGGAGCGCATTACTAAAGCTGTAACGCAGTAAGCCTTTAGATTGCTATTTAAATAATAGCTTTTGGCGCACGTATCTAAAGGGCTAGAGGCCTAAAACACTGATATTTTAGCTTTCAGCGCCGCACTTCATCCACCAAGGTCTTGAACTCGTCAATGTCTTGAAAGCTGCGGTAGACGCTGGCAAAGCGGATGTAGGCGATGGTGTCGAGCTTTTTCAGTTCTTGCATCACCCATTCGCCGATACGGTGGGAGGCGATTTCGCGCTGGCCGAGGTTGAGCAGCGTTTCTTCAATCCGCTCAATCGCAGCGTCGATTTGCGCGGTGCTTACCGGTCTTTTGCGTAGCGCAATGCGCAGCGAACCGAGCAATTTGGCGCGTGCGTAGTCGGTGCGGCGGCCGTCTTTTTTGACGACCACCGGAAAGTTGACTTCGGGGCGCTCGTAAGTGGTAAAGCGCTTTTCGCAGGCGCCACATTGGCGGCGCCGGCGCACAAAGGCCCCGTCTTCAGACACCCGGGTTTCAACGACTTGCGTCTCCTGGTGGCTGCAGAAGGGGCATTTCATGGGTTTGTCAGCTTCAACCGTAGACCGGGAAGCGGGCGGTCAGCGCGTTGACCTTGGCACGCACGGCGGCAATGTGGGCTTCGTCGCGTGGGTTGTCCAGTACGTCGGCCAGCAGGTTGGCGGTGATGCGCGCTTCTTCGTCCTTGAAGCCGCGCGTCGTCATGGCGGGCGTGCCAACACGGATGCCGCTGGTGACCATCGGCTTTTCGGGGTCGTTGGGGATGGCGTTCTTGTTGATGGTCATGTGGGCAGCGCCTAGTACAGCCTCAGCCTCTTTGCCAGTGATGCCCTTGGCGCGCAAATCGACCAGCATCAGGTGGCTTTCGGTGCGGCCGCTGACGATGCGCAGGCCGCGCTCGGTCAGCGTCTCGGCCATGATTTGCGCGTTTTTCAGCACCTGCTGCTGGTACAGCTTGAATTCGGGCTGCAGCGCTTCTTTGAAGGCCACCGCTTTGGCGGCGATGACGTGCATCAGTGGGCCGCCTTGCAGGCCAGGGAAGATGGCGCTGTTGATGGCTTTCTCGTGCTCGGCCTTCATCAAAATGATGCCGCCGCGCGGGCCGCGCAGGCTCTTGTGTGTGGTCGAGGTGACGATGTCGGCGTGTGGCACCGGGTTGGGGTAAATGCCCGCAGCAATCAGACCGGCGTAGTGCGCCATGTCCACCATGAAAATCGCGCCGACTTCTTTGGCAATTTTGGCAAAGCGGGCAAAGTCGATGTGCAGGCTGTAGGCCGAGGCGCCCGCGACGATCAGCTTGGGCTTGTGTTCGCGCGCTTTGGCTTCCATGGCGTCATAGTCGATTTCTTCCTTGGCGTTCAGGCCGTAAGAGACGACATTGAACCACTTGCCGCTCATGTTGAGCGCCATGCCGTGCGTCAGGTGACCGCCTTCGGCCAAACTCATGCCCATGATGGTGTCACCGGGCTTTAAGAACGCCAAAAACACCGCTTCGTTGGCCGAGGCACCGCAATGCGGTTGTACGTTGGCGCAATCAGCACCAAAAATTTGTTTAACGCGGTCGATGGCCAATTGCTCGGCCACATCGACATATTCGCAGCCGCCGTAGTAGCGGCGGCCCGGGTAGCCTTCGGCGTATTTGTTGGTCAGCTGCGAGCCTTGGGCCCACATCACGGCGGGCGAGGCGTAGTTTTCGCTGGCGATCAGCTCGATGTGGTGTTCTTGGCGCGCGTTTTCAGACTGAATAGCGGCAAAGATTTCGGGGTCGGCTTGCTCGACAAGAATATTGCGTGGGTACATAGTGATGGCAGTCCTGTGAACTGGTGTCCCTTGAAACAAGGGCTGCCCAGGCGAACGGCTGAACACTCGGGCCAGAAGCCCGGGCGGTACGCTCCCTAGTGGTTTGGTAGCAGCCCCAATGGCCGCCGGGGAGATCCACGTCAGCGCCAATCACCCTGTAGCAGGGCGTAGCGCCTATCGCCAGTCGCGTACCCGACGAGTGTAGCTGAGTGTGCTGCTTGCCTGCGCAGTGCAAGGCGATCTCCTTTCAGAGTGGCGCCAGCAGAGCCACCTTTTCATCTGCTGCGGGGGCTGAAGCAGGCGATATTTGCAAAGGGGCCGCCTGGTCCGGTGCGGGTGCGCTGTCAGTGGCCGTCTTGGCCAGCACCATGCGTGGTGTGGGGCGTGCAATGCGCCGTCCGCCCGCAACTTGGCGCAGCTGAAAATGTTCAGCCAAGACCTTGGCGGCGTAGCCACCGTCGCTGGGCAGATTAGCGGCACCGACGTAATAGCGCAGACCACCTTCGATGGAGCCGGCGCGGGCAATACATTCTTGCAGTACTTTGACGCCGACACGCAGGTTGGTGACGGGATCAAACGCCGCCAGCTTACCGCCGACGCTTTCGTATTTGTCGGTGTGCACACGCGTCATGACTTGCATGAGGCCCTGCGCACCCACCGCGCTCTGCGCAAACGGGTTGAATTTGGACTCGATGGCCATGACGGCCAAAATCAGGGTGGGGTCAAGTTTGACGCGGGCACCGGTCTCATACGCTTCGGCCACCAACAAGCCTACGGGCTCAGGGGCCACGCGGTATTTTTTGCTCAGCCAGTAAGCCACGGTGGCCTGCTCCTTGGGCAGGCTCTTGGGGTTGACCGCCATGGCGCGTTCGCTGGGCTCGGGTTCAAGCTCTGCCGGGGTAACCAGTACCGCCACCTGCTCTTGTCGCGCCTGTAGCCAGCTGATCAGCTGCTCTTCGCCGGTCTGGCGCAGGTTGGGGCGTGCCACCAGAGCGATGGCCACAAAGGCGACCGCCAGGCCTAGCAGGGCGAAGCTGCTGTGAATGATTTGAAGAAAGCCGGCGGTCACGTCGCCTGCAAAGGTGCGTAAACCGGATTTCATTTTTTCAGGGGCTGTCATAGCTTCCTTTAAGTGGCGAGAGTCTGAGCGGGGAGCGCCTCCAAAGGGAGAGCGATCTACTCAAAACATGTCGTCTGGATGGGTACCCCTCAAATTCGTGTAGAGCGCGCGGCGCTTGCAAACATCGAATTGACTGAGCCGGGTTGGCAGCGCTTAGGGGTTTGTACTAGCCCATTTTGGGGGGCTGGCGAATTCTAAAAGCTCATTAAATAGCAAGTCAAGACTAAAGAATTTAATTTTTATACATTAAATGTATTTGTATACTGTATTTAAAAACAGGTAAAAGCTTATTGGCTCTGCTGGTCTGATGATGTGAGTGTCTTTTCGGGCAAGTGTTTGCCAACCTGCTGGCGTCTATGCTTTTTATCAAAATATTGCCATTTATTTCATTTTTTAGGCCTTGTACAGCAGGCTTTGTTGTGGCCATTCAGCAATCGATTGTGGCTTTAGGGCTGGTTTTTTCTGGTGCAATCAGGGGTTGGGCATGCATATGCCTTGGCTTTCTGGAATCAGGCAATGCAGCTCCCCTTCTTTCATTACCATCCTTGGGCCCGGCGTGCGGCCGGGGGGGTCGCCGGCATTTTGTTGTTGTGGGCGCTGGGCTGGCTGCTGTTGCCACCGCTGCTGCGCAGTCAGGGCGAAAAAATAGCCACGGAAAAATGGGGACGTCTAGTTTCGATTGGCCGGGTTGATTTCAGGCCTTGGACACTGGAATTGATCGTGCACGATCTGGCCATTGCCAGCAGCGATGGCGGTGGACCCCAGCTGTACATCCAACGTATCTATATAGATGCTGCCCTGCAGTCGGTACTGCGCTTGGCACCTGTGATCGATGCGATTGAAATCGACAATCCGACCGTGCGCTTGACACAGCTTGCGCCTAGCCACTATGACATCGACGATGTGCTGGAGCGCCTGCGGACAGCGGCGCATGAGGAGGAGGCAAGTTCGCCGCTGTACTTTGCGCTCTACAACTTGGTGGTGCGTGGTGGCGCAGTAGATTTCAAGGATGAGACCGTGGGCCGCACGCACACAGTACGCGCTCTGGAACTGAAAGTGCCTTTTTTGAGCAATCTGCCATCCCAGCGTGACATCAAAGTGGCGCCACACTTGTCGTTTCTGTTGAACGACAGTCCTTTTGACGCTCTGGCAGAGGCGGTACCGTTCACTGAAAGTCGCAAGGCCGAGGCCTCGATCCACGTGTCCGGCGTGGATATCGCGCCTTACCTGGGCTATTTGCCCGCCAGTGTGCCGGTGCGATTGCAGGCGGGTCTGCTGGATGCGCATTTACGCTTGGCGTTTGAGCACACGCCGACCACAGCGGTCCGGCTCAGCGGCAACCTGCAATTGCGCAAAGTCCAGGTGGCGCAAGCCTCTCAGAGTCCCTTGCTCTCATTTGATGAGCTGACGGTACAGGTTGAAGACTTTCAGCCGCTAGCCCGCCGGTTGCACATCGGCAGCGTGGTGCTGGAGGCGCCCCACTTGTCTGTGCAGCGCAGCCGTTCCGGACAGATCAATCTGGACTTGGCATCTGCATCCACCGCTACATCCACGTCCCCCAAGGTGCCGCCGGCCAGGCAGCAATCGGTCAAAGCCAAGATGGCTGTGCCTTTGATGGGTACGCCTGACCAGGGGGCCGACTGGTCACTGGCAGTGGATCGCTTGGCAGTGCGCGGTGCGCAGGTGGACTGGCTGGATGAGAGTGTGGTGCCAGTCAGCGCCCAGCTGGGTTTGCGCCATCTGGTGCTGGATGCCTCTGCCATGGCCTGGCCGCTGAGTCAGCCACTGTTGTTTTCTGGCGGTGCCGACATCGTTGGCACCGCATCCGCCGCAATGCAAAAAAAGACGCTGATGCCAGCGCCGGCGCGGCTGCTGTTTAGCGGCAAGGCCACAGAGCAAAAGGGCCAGATCGCCACTTCTATGCAGGATTTTTCACTGGCGCTGGTGGCGCCCTATCTGGGGCAATGGCTGACGCCCCGATTGACCGGCGCGCTGAATGCGGACCTGGGTCTGGCCTGGCAAGGCGCAGCGGTGGTGGCGCAGGTGTCGCGTTTGACCGTCGATGGGCTGGAACTCGCTTGTGAGGTGCGTACCGACTGCGTGCCACCCGCAGCCACCGGTTTAGCCATGCACAGTGCAGCGTCACTGGCCGAGTTGAAAAAATTTCAGGTCGATGATGCCCAGGTGAACTTGGCCCGGCGCAGCATCACTGTCGGCAAAATGGCGTTGACACAACCGCGTGGCTGGGTTGAGCGGGATGCAAAGGGCCGCTGGATGTTTGAGCGCTGGCAGGTCGCGCGCCCACAACCGATGCGCCCGGAGCCTTTACTGTCGGCCCCAGCCAAACGCCTGGGGGAGCCTGAAATTCCTTGGTCGGTGCAGTGGGCCGAGTTGACGCTGGACGCTGGATCGGCGGCCTTGAGCGATTTTTCCAAAGCTGCACCGGTGTCGTTGCTGGTCTCGGCCTTGCGGGTACGGCTGACGGACTTTGCTCCGCTGGCACAGGTGGCCAAACCGTCGCCCCTGGTGATTTCTGCGCGTATCGGTGCAGGGCGCGCCGATCCTGGGCGCCTTGAATACGACGGTACGTTGGGCCTGGCGCCGCTGTCGGCACAGGGCCGGTTACTGGCGGCTCAGGTACCGCTCCATGCATTTGAGCCGTATGTTGCCGATGTGCTCCAAGTGCGCATTCGCCGCGCGGATGGCAGTTTTCAAGGACAGGTGAATTACGCCCAGGGGCCTGTCGGGCCACAACTGCAGGTGAAGGGCGATGCCGCCCTGGACGATGTGCGGGTACGTATGGTGCAGGCCGAGGCTCAACCGCCAGGCGATGTCGGTACGCCTTGGTCCACGCCACGGCAGCAGGCGCCGAGTGACGACCTGCTCAACTGGAAGTCACTCCAGTTGCGCGGGGTCGAGGTGGCGCTCGCACCGGGCAAGCCGCTGTCAGTGGATGTGCGTGAAACAGTGCTGAGTGATTTTTTTGCACGTGTCATTTTGCAAAGCACGGGTCGCCTCAATCTGCAGGATCTGCTGAAAGCGCCCCCTGCAGCAGCGGATGTCCCCGCCGTTGTGGTGACATCCAGCGCTGCTCGCACTTCCAGTGAGCCCAGCCCAGTGCCCCCCATCATCCATATTGGCCCGGTACTGCTCACGGGAGGAAATGTCCATTTCAGTGATTACTTTATTAAGCCCAACTATTCGGCCCAGCTGAGTGGGCTGACTGGGAGACTGAGTGCGTTTTCGTCTGTTGCAGTAGCGCCAGGGGGGACTCCTGAGATGGCCGATTTGGAACTGCGTGGCCGGGTTGAGGGCACGGCATCGCTGGAAGTCGTGGGCCAGCTCAACCCTTTGACACAGCCCTTGGCGCTGGATATCCAGGGCCATATGCGCGATCTGGAACTGCCGCCGCTGTCGCCCTACACCGTCAAATATGCTGGCCACGGCATCGAGCGCGGCAAGCTCAGCATGGATATCACTTATCAAGTGCAGCCCAATGGCCAGCTCACGGCCAGCAACAAGCTGGTTTTGAATCAGTTGGTGTTTGGTGACCCGGTGGAAGGGGCGCCAGCCAGCCTGCCGGTGCGCTTGGCGGTAGCGTTGTTGGCGGATCGCAATGGGGTGATCGACGTTGAGTTACCGATCAAGGGCTCGCTCAATGACCCGGAATTTCGCTTGGGTCCGGTGATTTTCAGGATTTTGGGCAACCTCATCATGAAGGCCATTACTTCGCCGTTTTCCCTGCTGTCCAGCGCTCTGGGCGGTGGCGATGAGTTGGGTCAGGTGGAGTTTGCGCTGGGCAGTGCTGCGCTGGATGCGCCGGCGCGCCAGCAGCTGGACAAGGTGGCCCGTGCGCTGCTGGACAGGCCGGCACTCAAAATGACTGTCGTCGGCGAGGCTAGTAGTGATGCCGAGCGCAGCGCTTGGAAGCGCGAGCGCCTGCAAGACATGCTACTGGCGCAAAAACGTCGCGCCACGCTGCGCGCTGGCCAGTCCGCTGACGTGATCACGGCGGTGACTACCGATGACTATCCGGTGCTGCTCAAAGAGCTTTACCGCCGCACCGATATGGCCAAACCGCGCAACGTGGTGGGTATGGCCAAGGAGTTGCCGCAGAGCGAAATGGAAGCCTTGCTGCTGGTCAGCATCACGCTGCCTGACGATGCCATGCGCGAATTGGCGCTGGCGCGGGGTGTGGCCGTACGCGACTACTTGGCGCAGCAGCCGTTGCCGCTGGAGCGATTATTCCTGGGCGCAGTCAAAACGGTGCCGTCAGTGCCGGCGTGGACACCCCATGCTGAACTCACTCTCGGGACGCGCTGATGGATGTCTTAGCACCTCACTAGCACCTCAACATACTGCTCATAAAGAGTTGCATTGCAAATACCGGCGAAAATAGTCGTTTGGTCTACCATCCGGGCACTGATTGATTGCCCAGAAGGTGGCCGCGCCCGGGGTTGTTCCCGCGTGTTCGTCTTCTACTGAATCCATGTTTCCTTTTTTTTCTCGCAACAAAATGTCCGACGCACCCGAAATGACCCCGGTTCCAGCCAAAACTCCCGAAGCGCATCCCATGGATGGGATCACCGGTGGCGCTTTCTCGGCGGCCACCTCGGGTGAGCGCGCTGCGCGCATCCGCGAATGGCTCACCACCCAGCCTAGCCCTGATCAATTGCAGGAAGTGTTCAAGGAACTCAGTGGCCGCGATAAGGGCGCCGCCCGCGCCGTGCGCGAGCGCCTGGATGAACTGCGCCGCGCCAAGAACCAAGAGGCCATCGCCGCCGAATGGGCCGACAAGGCGACGGCGCTGCTGGGCGCCGCCAAACTCAATATTGCTGATGCTTTGGCGTGGCAACGCGATGCCGCCAAAGCCGGCGCGCCGCTGTCGCGCGAGCCGCTGTCACTGCTCAAGGTACAGCTGGCCGATCGCATCAAGGTGATTGAAGACCTGCAGCACCGCGTACAGGTGCAGCGCGAGGCTGCCGTCTTGCTGGCCCAGCGCATTGAAGTGCTGTCCACCAAGTCCTGGCGCGATGCGCAAGCGGCGCTGGAAGTGCTGCGGGTGGACGTGCAGCACTGGCAAGACCAGGCACAAGAGTTGGCAGGCGACGCTAGCTGGGCCAGCGTGGAAGCGCGCTTCCCGCCGCTGCTTGAATCTTCCCGTACCCAATTATTGGTAGTGTGGGATGCTTTCCAGCCGGCCGTGGCGCAAGCCGTCGCCGCTGCTGAAGATGCCAGCCTGCCCTTGCCTCCAGTGCCCGTGTGGGCCGACGAGCTGCGCGTGGCGCGCGGTGGTGTGCCGGTTGCTGAGGCGGCTGCTGTCGAACGCTCAGCGCGCCAGCCCAAACCCAAGGCACCGCCCGAGGCCATCGCCAAAGCTGCACAAATCGTCGGTGAAGCACTGGCCAAATTGGAGCAGGAAACCTCTGAAGGCCACGGCAAAGCCAGTGCCGGCGCTGCCGCAGAACTACGCGCTGTGCTCAAAGTCCACGGTAAACACATTGATGTTGCGCTGGAACAAAAAGTGCACGCTGCCCTGGTGGCGGCGGGCGAGCTGGAAGGCTGGCAGCGCTGGAGTGCCGACCAAGTACGTGAAGAACTGCTGGCCAAAGCCGAAGGGCTGCTGCAGCGCCCTGAAGGCCAGTCGCTGGGCGGACGCAAGATGCAGGAAACCTTGCGCCATCTGCGCGAGCAATGGAAGCAGGCTGACCAAGGCGGTGCGCCCAACCATGGTCTCTGGAAGAAATTTGACGAAGCCTGCAATGCGGCGCACAAAGTGGTGGAAGCCTGGCTGGACAAGATTCGCACCGAAGCGACCCAGCACAAGGCGGAGCGCCTGGCGTTGATTGAAGAAGTCAAAGCCTGGGCACAAGAGCACGCCGCCTCCGGCGACTGGAAGGCCATCCACCGTGCGCTGTACCAGTTTGGTGATCGCTGGCGCGCTGGCGGCCATGTCGGCGAAAAAATATTTACCGAATTGCAGCCTCTGTGGAAGCAGGCCATCGCACAAGCAGCCGCACCTTTTGAGGCAGCGCAAAAAGAAAGTTTGGCGCGTCGCCACGCCATGATCGAAGAAGCCACTTTGCTGGGCGCCGCGCCGGTGTTGCGTATTGACGCCGTCAAGACGCTGCAGCAGCGCTGGCAGGCCGAGGCGCAAAGCGTGCTGCTGGAGCGCAAGCACGAGCAAAAGCTTTGGGACGCTTTCCGTCAACCGATTGATGAGGCGTTCAACCGAAAAACCGCTGAACGTGAACGTGGCGTGGCTGAAGTCAGCGCCCATGACCGCGCTGTCATCGATGCGGCTAAAGCCCTGGATGCTGCCAACGCCAGCGGTGATGTCCAGCAAATTCGCAGTGCCATGGCGGCGCTGGACGCGGCTTTGCGCGGCCAAGCCCAAGCACAGGCAAGGGACCAAGCCAGTGCAGCTGAAAATAAACAGTCAAATCAGCCTCAAGCGCCCGAGCAGAAAGCGCCTCAAGCTATAGAAAAAGAAGCTGATGCCTCTGTCACAGCGAACGAAGAAGACAGCGCTGCGCCGGCAACAGACGCGGATACAGAGGCAGGCGCTGCTGCGGTAGAGGCCGCGCCTGTAGCTCCGCCTAAACCTGCGGCACGTCCGGTGGTGGCGGTGCGCGGTGACGATCGCCCCGGCATGAAGAAAGATGCGCCTGCACCGATGGGTCGAGGTGGCCGTCCCGGCGGGCGTGACGAGCGCCCCGGTCAAGGTCGCGATGCCGGTCGCCCCGGTATGCCGCGCGGCCCCCGCGACGATGCGCGCGGTGGTGGCCGTTTTGGTGACCGCCCAGTCTATGAAGACCGTGGTCCCCGCTTGGGTGATGCGGCTTTCCGCGCACAGCGCGAAGCCATGGAGCACGCACAGCAAACACTCAAAAAATTGGCAGCACAAGCCCATGGCGAGGCCTTGACGCAATTGCTGACGGCCTGGGAAAAACGTGATGCAGCCTTGCTGCCCTCGACCCAAGAGCTGGGCGCTGGTGTTACGGCATCGGTGCGCAGTGCTTGGACGCAAGCGCTCGAAAAACCACCGGCAGGCGATGCGGCACAGGCTTTGCTGCGGTTGGAAATGGCCTCGGAGACGCCGACGCCGGCCGATCATCTGCCGGAGCGCCGCATGTTGCAACTGCAGTTGCTGACGCGACGCAATGACCCCGCTCCAGCGCAAACCTGGGGGCAGGACACAGCCACGGTGCTGGCCAGCGCCAATGATGCCGCTAGCGCGCGGCGTTTGCAGAATGCTTTGAAGGCTTTGCTGCGCAAGCAGTGATGCATGGCTTTGCGGGTCAGGGCATGTGGATGCCCAGCCCGCAGAGTACACAGAGCCAGTGGAAATTTGCCAAGAAGCAAAAATACCGCTCAGAATGCTACTGGAAATGCAAAAAGCCGTTGCAAATGCAACGGCTTTTATTATTTTGGTGCAGAAGAGGACTCGAATTTTCCTCTGTAGATGTCGCATCCCGGACGATCATATGGTCGTTTATGGAACAAATGTGGGTGCTCGTGATACCAGTTTTTCATCGCCTGCATGGGTGTCTTGCTCTTGAGCGCTAACTCGTCTCTGTGAAACTTTGCTAATGCAATATCTTGAGAAGGCTTGCCGGATATAGCGCTGCTCTGCATTGACATACAAAGCAGCGCTTCTGGAGGTTGAACTCCCGGGTAATTTTCAATTGCCAAGGAAAATCCTTGTTCTACCCGCAGATGGATCGAATAGATTCTTCGCCAGTTATCTCCGTCGCCTACTGCTGTTGGGTCTATGCCAGCAATCAATGCTTCTGCTTCGCTATAGCCAAATTTATCTAAAAAATCCCAATGTGAAAAATTCGCCATCCCGTCCCCTATCTCGCCACCTGAAAAAGTAGCCAGCGCCGTCAAGTCAGGGTGTCCCGGTTGTCGCCTCGGGCAATTACTTCGGGGCTAGGCGTGGCTGCAAACTGTGCTGGCGTTGGTTGTCAGGCGTGCTCGGTCGCTCTGCGTGGAGCGCGCT
Organism: Simplicispira psychrophila DSM 11588; assembly: GCF_000688255.1. Lineage (GTDB taxonomy): Bacteria > Pseudomonadota > Gammaproteobacteria > Burkholderiales > Burkholderiaceae_C > Simplicispira > Simplicispira psychrophila. The sequence goes on from NZ_JHYS01000009.1 coordinate 87,688, forward strand.
TTGCGGATGCTGCCTTGGGCAGCGTTACTTGGATGGTGGGTGCCATGCCCGCCGTGGCGGCCATGTCCATCAGCGTGTCCAGTGAAAACAAACTCACCTTCCCACGCATCAGGTCAGACACGCGCGGCTGGGTCACGCCCAACAAAGCGGCCGCCTCCGCTTGGGTGATGCCTTGCTGGCGGATGACTTCGCTCAAACCCATCATCAGCGCGGCGCGCGCCTTCATGCTGGCTGCTTCTTGGGGCGTGTTTTCGATGGCATCCCACACGCTGGTGAATCGCTGTGCTGCGGTCATGGTGCAAGCTCCTTCATTAAATCCTTGAGCCGTTTCTGGGTCAGCTCAATATCCCGTTGGGCGGTTTGCTGCTTCTTTTTCTGAAAGCAGTGCAGCACGTAAATGGCATCGGCCAGCTTGGCCACATACATCACGCGGAACGTGCCCGCACCATCCCACACCCGCAGCTCAAGCACCCCTGCTCCCACGCTCGGCATGGCCTTGGCATCGTCGGGCGGCAGGCCGTTTTGCACCCGGTCGAGCTGGTAGCCCGCATCACGCATAGCGGCTTGGGGAAAGCTGCGCAGGTCGTCCAGTGCAGTGCCGCAAAACTCGATAGGCTTCATGGTCGAATTATATTGATTTTTGTATGGGATAGTCGGCGCACTGCCATCGTCTGAGTTACTGACTGCACGGTCAGCAGCGCCAGAGAGTGCTATATAAACATGAGCTATAACCGCACGCATCTAAAGGGCTAGATGACGATTTGACTGACATTTACACCAGTGGATTGAGCCTTTGCTGCAACGTCCTGCAACGGCTCAAAAATAATGACGTTGCAGGCCCAAACCCGCATGGTTAAAGGCTTGAACGTCTGCAACGTATGAAACGTCTATAAATATAAGTCGCGTGCGAATGTTTTTAAATCGGCGCTCATGCCATCTTTACGGCCAGTGGGATGACCTCCGCGCCAACACGTAGGCGGTCGAGGTAGTCGGCCCAGCGCTGCATCATCTGTTGGCGTGCGGGTAGGTGGGCGGTGCGGTTGTAGGCGCGGCCATTGGCATCTTTGACGGTGTGCGCCAACTGGTGCTCTATCAAGTCCACGCGCTCGCTCAGTACCTCGTCCATGATGGTTCTGGCAGTGGCGCGGAACCCGTGGGCGGTCTGCACTTCCTTGGTGTAGCCCATACCGCGCAGCGCAGCATTCACCGTGTTCTCGCTCATGGGCCGGGCGCCCGTGCGCAAGCTGCTGAAAACATACTGCCCCGCACCGGTCAACGGTTGCAGACTGCGCAGCAGCTCTATGGTCTGGGTCGATAGCGGGACGATGTGGTCAGCGCGCATCTTCATCTTCTCGCCGGGTATGCGCCACTCTGCGCTGTCGAAGTCCAGCTCCGTCCATTCCATGTGTCGCAACTCGCCGGGGCGCACCAACAGCATTGGCGACAACTTCAACGCCGCCACGGTGCAGGGGCTGCCGTTGTAGTCGTGCATGGCGCGCAGCAAGGCACCCAGCGCCAGCGGCTCGGTGATGGCGGCGTGGTGCTTTTTCTTGGTCTTGGGTAAGGTGTCGCGCAATCCAACGGTGGCATCTTTTTCTGTCAGGCCACGGCTCACGGCGTAGCGGAACACCAGCTCACAAGCGTTGGCTACCCGTTGGGCGGTATCAGCCACGCCACGGGCCGCTACCTTGTCCATCATGGCGCGCATGGTGGGTGGCTTGATGTTGGCAATGGGCAAGCGGCCTATCTCTGGGAAGACATCAATCTGTAGGCGGCGCTCTATCCTTGCGGCTGTGGCTTCGCTTCGCTTGTGAGCGGTTGCTTTGAGCCACGCTAGCGCCACAGCCTCGAAGGTGCTTTGCGCAGCGCTGGTGCTGGCCTGCTTGTCCTCACGCTTGGCGGTGCTGGGGTCGATACCTTGGGCGAGTTGCTCTTTGGCGCGCTTGCGGACTTCGCGTGCCTGCGCCAGCGAGACTGCCGGGTACACGCCGATATAGAGCGTCTTTTGCTTGCCGTGCATCCGGTAGGCCATGCGCCAGTATTTGCCTTCTGCCTTGACGTGCAGGTACATCGCGCCGCCGTCGGTGTGCTTGTCGCCAGCAGGTTTGCCGCTGTGCTTTGCTTTCTTGATGAAGGTGTCGGTCAGTGCCACGGTGCGCCCCTAGGTGGATGTGTTGGCTCCTGTTGGTGCGTCTGGCGTTAGGAACCAACAAAAGAACCAACAAAGTGATGGGCTTCCATGATGCCCTTTGACACTGTGTGACACAACAAAAAAGCCCCGCTCCTATGAAAGAGGGGGGCTTTGGCATGGCGTGACGTGCCATGAAACAGTGATTTGGTGCCCAGAAGAGGACTCGAACCTCCACGATGTTACTCGCTAGTACCTGAAACTAGTGCGTCTACCAATTCCGCCATCTGGGCATCTCAGGAAAGATTTGAATTGTATAGCAAGAAAATGATCGTTAAAGCCAATTGCAGCAAAACAGACAATAAAAAAGCCGCTGGAGTACAGCGGCTTCTCGTTAAACTTGGTGCCCAGGAGAGGACTCGAACCTCCACGATGTTACTCGCTAGTACCTGAAACTAGTGCGTCTACCAATTCCGCCACCTGGGCATCTCAGGAAAGAACAAGATTGTATATTAAAAAAATGAACTCCAGCACACACTCAGCCCATCCTGCCGACGAAATTGAAGGCGTCGTGCAAGGACACCGCGATGGCCATGGCTACGTGATCCGTAACGATGGTCAGTCAGATGTTTTTCTGCCTCCTAACGAAATGCGTGCTGTCTTGCACAAGGACCGTGTTCTGGTGCGTATCGTGCGTCAGGATCGACGTGGCCGGCCTGAGGGCCGCGTGGTCGAGATCATCGAGCGCCCACCTCAACCCTTGATCGGCCGGCTATTGCAAGAAAGCGGCGTCTGGCTGGTGGCGCCCGAAGACAAGCGCTATGGTCAGGATGTGTTGATTCCGACCGGCGCTCTGGCCATTGCCAAACCCGGCCAAGTGGTGGTGGTCGAGCTGACCGAGCCGCCGGCGCTGTTTGGTCAGCCGGTCGGCCGCATCACGGAAGTGCTTGGCGAAGTTGACGACCCCGGCATGGAAATTGAAATCGCCGTGCGCAAATATGGCGTGCCGCATGAATTTTCATCGGCCTGTCTGGAGCAGGCCAAAGGGCTGCCGGACCAAGTGCGCGCGCAAGACAAAAAACAGCGTGTTGACTTGACGGACGTGCCGCTGGTCACCATCGATGGCGAGGATGCACGCGACTTTGACGACGCCGTGTACTGCGAGCCGGCCAAAGTGGGGCGCGGCAAGGGTTGGCGCCTGTTGGTGGCGATTGCCGATGTCAGCCACTATGTGCAGACCGGCAGCGCCATCGATATCGATGCCTACGACCGTGCCACCAGCGTGTATTTTCCACGTCGCGTCATTCCGATGCTGCCGGAAAAGCTCAGCAACGGCCTGTGCTCGCTCAACCCCGAGGTCGAGCGCCTGTGTATGGTGTGCGACATGCTGGTCACCAGTACCGGTGAGGTGCATGCTTACCAGTTCTACCCGGCGGTCATGTTCAGCCATGCGCGCATGACGTACACCGAGGTGGCGGCCATCCTGGGCAACACGCGTGGCCCGGAAGCCGCCAAACGCCAAGAACGCATCCCTGATTTATTGAATTTGCACGACGTGTTTCGTGCCCTCCTAATTGCGCGGCGCGCACGTGGGGCGGTAGATTTTGAAACCACCGAAACGCAAATCGTTTGCGACGACAGTGGCCGTATCGAGAAAATTGTGGCGCGTACGCGCAATGATGCCCACCGCCTGATCGAAGAGGCCATGCTGGCAGCCAATGTCTGCAGTGCCGATTTCATTGCCCAGGGCAAGCAGCATGGCCTGTACCGCGTGCACGAAGGCCCAACGGCAGAAAAACAGGACATCCTGCGTACCTACCTCAAGGCCATGGCCGTGGGCCTGACGATCAGCGATAACCCGCGCCCGGCCGAATACCAGGCCATTGCCGACGCCACCAAAGACCGCCCCGACGCCCAGCAGATCCACACCATGCTGCTGCGCTCGATGCAACAGGCCATTTACACGCCGGAAAACAACGGCCATTTTGGTCTGGCGTTCGACGCTTACACGCATTTCACCAGCCCGATCCGGCGCTACCCAGACTTGTTGGTACACCGCGTCATCAAGGCCATTTTGGGGAATACCAAATACCGTTTGCCCGCCTTGCCGCTGCCCGGTGAAGCCCACGCCAAACTGGCCAAACGCCTTGCGGGTCGTGTGGCGCCGCCACTGGCACCCGGCGAAAAACCACGCAAAAAAGAAACTGGTGCGGCGTTGGTCGAAACCCAGTCGTGGGCGGCCGCTGGCCTGCATTGCAGCGCCAACGAGCGCCGTGCAGATGAGGCCAGCCGCGACGTCGAGGCTTGGCTCAAGTGCAAGTACATGCACCAGCACCTGGGCGAAGAGTTCAATGGCCTGGTCAGTTCCATCACCAGCTTTGGCATCTTTGTCACGCTCGACGAGATGTACGTCGAAGGGTTGGTACACATCACCGAGCTGGGCGGCGAATATTTCAAGTTCGACGAAACGCGCCAAGAACTGCGCGGCGAACGCAGCGGTATGCGCTTTGCCCTGGGTACGCCGGTGCGGGTGCAGGTCAGTCGCGTGGATTTGGATGGCCGGCGCATTGACTTTCGACTCATTACCGAGGGTGATACCGCGCTGCCCCGTGGCGCCAAAGAGCGCGGTGGCGCGCGCTCAGCCGGTAAATCTGTCGGAAAGGGCCGGGACAAGGAGCAGCGCCAGGAGCGTCAAGACCGGTCCGCGCGTCCGGTGCGCCCAGAGCAGCATTCTGACCGCCAGGACAGCAAGCGCCCGGCGCCGGTGTTGGCTGATGCAGTAGCAGCGGCACCCCTGCCACCAGCGCAGCAGCACGCCCGCCAGGCCCAGGAGTCTGCGCAGGACTACCCCAGCACCAGCAAGCCATCGACGCAAAAGGCGGCCTTGTTGAGCAAAGCAGTCCCTAAAAATTCGCCGCAGGCTAGCGCGTTGCCGACCGCTGAGTCCAGCAGCAAGCCCAGTAAGGGCGATAAGGGCGATCAGGGCAACAAAGTTGGCAAGACCGACCAAGCTGACAAAGCCCCGCCAGCGAAGAAAGCCAAAGAGCGTAAAAAGCGCGACTGACGTTAGCTGTCAAAATTTAACTATCAAAAAGATAGCTGTAACCGCTTGCTCAGCAAGCGTTTGCGGCTATTTTCATTAAAAATTCACAATTCCTGCGCGTTCCGCCAGCAGGCTGGCTGTCAAAGGCAGGTCTGCCGGCCACTGGTCGGCGGCCAAGCCGTGCGCAAAGACAGCGCTGGTGGCAGCCTCGAAGGGCGTGGCTGGGCTGGCGTTGGCAGCCCAGCGAGCGCCGATCATCCCCGCCAGTACGTCGCCTGTGCCGGCAGTGGCCAGGCGGGCGTTCCCGGTCGGGTTGATGTGCGGGGCCAGACCCGGCGCTGCTATCGCTGTGCCCGAACCCTTGAGAACGGTGGTGCAGCCAAAGCGCGCTGCCAGTTGCTGCGCCGCTTGCAGGCGGTGCGCCTGTACGCTGGCGGTGTCGATGCCGAGCAGGCGTGCCGCTTCCAGCGGGTGGGGTGTCAGCACGGTGGGCTGGTGCCGCTGTGCTCGGACTTGCAGGGCGGTTTGCAGACCTTCATGGGCGGCGATGGCGTTCAGCGCATCGGCATCCAGCACCAGCCGCGCCGCGCGCAACAGCACCGGCGCCAGCACGGCGCGTACAGCATCGCCCCCACCGCAGCCGCAGACCACAGTGAGATCTTCCAACTGCAAGGCGTCAAAGCGGCGAAACATCAGTTCGGGCTGCTGTGCGTCCAACTCCAACCCAGTGCTGTCCAGCGGCGCTACCAGCACCCGGCCAGCGCCGCTGTGCAAGGCCGCGCTGGCCGCCAGCAAAGCTGCGCCGACCATGCCCATGCCGCGCGCCTGCAGGCCTTCACCACCCACGATGGCTACGTCGCCATAGCTGCCCTTGTGGCTGGCATGGCAGCGCGTGACCGTTGGCCCGGGGCCGCTGAGCCAGGCGCTGGGTGCCTCGGTGCTTGGGGGGCACAGCAGATCGTCAAACCAGACCGTACCGGCGGCGTCGCGTCCGGCGCCGGTAAACAGGCCCGGCTTGAGGGTCAGCAGGCTCAGGGTGTGGCGGGCAGCAGGGACTGCGCCCCGGCTGTTGCTATCGCTGTCTGGCGCCAAGTCGGCTGTGTACTGGCCGGTATCTGCCTGCAGGCCGGTGGGCATATCGACCGCCAGCAAGGTGGCCGGACTGCAGCGCAGTTGCTGCAGCAGCTGGTGCAGTGGGCTGTCGGGCGCTGGAGCAAGGCGACTGTCGCTGGCTCCCAGGCCGATGCCTAGCAAGGCATCGATGCATAGATCAGCGGGACCCAAGTCTGACGGCGCTCGGTTGGCAAACCGCACGCCGGCGTTGCGGGCGCGCAGCCATGACTGGTGTGCATCTGGGGGAGCGTGTTCTGGCTGGCCCAGCCAAGTCACCACCACGTGCACACCGCAGCGCTGCAGGTGCAGTGCTGCTTCCAGACCGTCGCCCCCGTTGTTGCCGGGGCCGCAGGCGATCCAGATGGTGCGGGCGTGCGGTGCGAGTGCCCGTGCCAATTGGGCTATGGCCAGGCCGGCGCGTTGCATCAGGGTGTGCGCTGGTAGCTGGGCTGCGGCGTGGTGTTCGAGGCGCTGCGTAGCCACACTGCCAAACAGCGCATAAGACTGGGTAGGCTGTATGCGTCGCATGGCAGTGCTGTTGGCCAGGAGAGGGCGCGCTTAAAGCTTGTGCGTTACGAGTTTGAAGTCTGGATCTTCTGCGTAGGACTTGATGGCGAAGCCGAGGCGGCGCATGAGTTTGAGCATGTCCGGATTGTTTGCCAGCACCAGACCATCGATCTCGCTCAGGCCCTTGTCACGCGCCACGTTCATGATGCTGAGCATGAGCCGCGAGCCCAGACCCTTGCCGTTGAAGTCGTCGGCCACCACCAGGGCGAATTCGCAGCTGGAGCTGTCCGGATTGGTGACGTAGCGGGAGACGCCGACCATGCGTTCGGTTTCCACGATCTGGCCATCCGGGGTGGCGCTGCGCTGCTTGAAAATGGCGACCAGTGCCATCTCGCGGTCGTAGTCGATCAGCGTGAAGCGCGCCAGCATCGACGGTGGCAGCTCGGCCATGGACGAGACAAAACGGTAATAGCGGCTTTGCGATGAGAGGCTTTGCACCAGCATCTGCAGCATCTGGGCGTCGCCAGGATGGATCGGTCGAACGGTGTATTCGCCGCCGCCGCTCAGGGGCCAGGTTTGTTCGTAGCGTGCCGGGTAGGGCAGGATGGCCAAGTGGCCATAGCGGTGGCTGCCACGGCCACCGGCGGTTTGTGGAGCGTGCTTGATGGCGATGCGGGCGTCCACGGCGACGGCACCGAATTCGTCCACGATGATCGGATTGATGTCCATTTCGCGCAGCTGGGGCAACTCGCACGCCATTTCCGAGACGCGCAACAAAATCTGTTCCAGCGCTTCGATGTTGGTGGCGTTGGCACCGCGCCAGGCGCCCAAGGTGGTTGCGACGCGGGAACGATTGATCAGGCTGCGCGCCAGAAATGTGTTCAGCGGTGGCAGCTCCATCGACTTGTCGTCAATCAGCTCGATCATGGTGCCGCCGGCGCCAAAAGAGATCACCGGGCCAAACGGATCATCGGCTACCAAGCCAATACAGATCTCGCGTCCGCGGCGCACGCGGGCCATGACTTGCACCGTGACGCCGTTGATGCGTGCGTTGGGTTGCAGCCGGGTTACGCGCTGCACCATGTCGGTATAGGTGTCGCGTGCAGCGGCGCCATTCATGATATTGAGGGCCACGCCGCCGACATCGGATTTGTGCGTGACATCAGGCGAATCGATCTTCAGCGCCACCGGAAAGCCCAACTGCGTGGCGATCATCATGGCTTCGTGGGCACTGCGCGCCAAGATGGTCTGGGTGACTGGAATATGGAACGCCGCCAGCAGCGTTTTGGACTCCATCTCGGTCAGGATGTTGCGCCGTTCGGCGAGTGCGCTTTCAATCACCAGGCGAGCGCCTTCGATGTCGGGTTTGGCCAGGGTCGAAAGGGGCGGCGGGGTCTGCTGCAGCAGCTGCTGGTTTTGATAGAACGAAGCGATATTGCCAAAGGCGCCGACGGCCGCTTCCGGGGTGCGAAAAGTGGGGATGTTGGCCGCTTTCAGGGTGCTGCGTCCGGTGGCCACCGTAGCATCGCCCATCCAGCAGGTCAGCAGGGGCTTGCCCATGCGCTGCTTGGCGTTGGCCAATGCCTGTGCTATAGCGTCCGGGTCGGTGCCCGGGCGAGGCGAGTAGATGGCCAGTACGCCGTCGATCTGGCGGTCCTTGTCGGCGGCTTCAATGGCCGCTTTGTAATCGTCCGGGCCGGCATGTTCCGACAGATCGATGAGGTCGGTCAGTGAGGCCAGGGGCGGCAGCAGGGGCTGCAGGGCGGTGATCGATTCAGAAGACAGGCGACCCAGTTCGAGCGAGATTTCATTAACCCAATCGGCGGCCAGCACGCCAGGGCCGCCGCCGTTGGCAATGATGCCCAGGCGCCGGCCGACCGGGCGGTAGCGTGAGGCCAGGCATTTGGCCGCCGAGAACAGTTCGACGAACGAGTTCACCCGCACTGCACCGGCGCGGCGCAAAGCGGCATCAAACACATCATCGCTGCCGACAATGGTGCCGCTGTGCGTCTGCGCGGCTTCGTTGCCGGCCGGTTTGCGGCCGGCCTTCAGAACCACTACCGGCTTGGCATTGGCTGCCGAGCGCAGCGCACTCATGAAGTTGCGCACATTGCTGATGCCCTCCATGTAGACCACGATGCTTTGGGTCTGCCGGTCGTGCGCCAGAAAGTCCAGCACTTGGGCAATATCGAGGGCCGTGTTGGGCCCCAGTGAGACGACGGAGGAGAAGCCTACGCCGTTGCTGCTGGCCCAATCGAGGATGGCCGATGTCAGTGCGCCGGACTGTGATACCAGCGCCAGTGGGCCGGGGTGGGCCAGGGGGCCGGCAATACTGGCATTGAGTTGCAACAACGGGCGCTGCAGGCCCAGACAGTTGGGGCCGAGCAGGTGGATGTTTTCGCGCTGGGCGATTTTTTTCAGTTCGGCTGCTTCGTCCGGGGTGGTGCCGTTGGAAATGATCAAAGCCGAGCGGCAATTCATGCGGGCCGCCAATTCCAGGGTGCCGGCGATGTCGGCCGGCGGCTGTGCAATGATGGCTAGGTCGGCCCGGGTTTGCGCCAGATCGGCCAGCGTACCACTGGCTTTGGTGCTCAGGAATTGCAAAGTGCCTTTGAACTGCTGGGCGCGCAAAGTCTCGTGCAGCATGGCTGCCTGGGGCGTTTGCGTGGATGGGTCATCGTGCTCACCGGCAAATACGACGATGGATTCCGGGGTGAAAAGCGATGTGAGGTAGTGTTTGTCCATGGTGTTTCCAGCGTGATTCGATCCGGGCTGCGCGCAGGCCCTCAAGCAGCCCGTGAGCAGCGCCCCATGTGCCGTCCCTTGGCAAAAATGGGGTGCTTTGGTGTATTCGCATGTCGCACTGTAGCCAGTCTTGGTGTGCACGAACCAACTTGCCGCTACTTTTTGTGACGCAGCTCGCTGTAGCTGGTGGACAGGTTATCGAAAGCGCTGCGCGTCCAGTCCTTCGAGGCTGATGTCGGGCGTCCGTCCGGCCAGCGTGTCGGTCAGTGCGCGAGCGCTGCCGCAGGCCAGGGCCCAACCGCTGGCGCCGTGGCCCAGATTCAGCCACACACCGGGTAGGCCACTGGCGCCGATGATGGGAGGGCCGTCCGGCAGGGCAGGGCGGGCGCCGCGCCACTCCTGCACGCTGCCCGAGAGTTGGGCACCGCCCGGAAACCAGTCGTTCAACACTTGGTAGAGCGTGCGCAAGATGCTCGGGTGCGCGGCTGGGCCAGTGCGGCCCAGTTCGGCGCCGCCCGAGACGCGTATGCGTTGCCCCAGGCGTGTGATGCTGACCTGGTGGCGTGCATCAATGACCGCGCTGCACGGGGCGTACAGCGCTTCGCGCAGCGGTGCACTGATCGCGCAGCCGTGCAGGGCCACCAGCGGCAGGCGCAGGCCCAGCGGTTGCAGCAAGGCGGCCGAGGCGACCCCGGCGCACAGCACCACGGCATCAAAACGCCGCGCCTGTGCTTCGCCACTCAGCTGCACGCTGGCCGGGGTATGGCCTAGACGGGTAACGGTGGTGTTGAACTGAAACTGTGCTCCTAGGTGCTGTGCCTCCTGACGCAGCAACAGCGCAAACTGGCGGCAGTTGCCGACTTCACCACTGGGCACATGCAGGGCGCCGACCAAGGGTGTTGCGGCGCACAGTCCGGGTTCGATATGGCGCGCTGTGTTGGCGTCTACCTCGTTGGCCGCGGTGCCCGCGTCGCGCAGCGCCTGCACCATGGGACGCAGTGCGATGGCATCGGCAGGGCTGCGCAGCAGCAACAAGGCGCCGGCACTGCGCTCAAATTGCAAGTCCAGCTCGTTGGCCAAGGTGTGCAGGTGCTGGTGGCTGTAGCGCGCCAGGCGCTCCAGTGCGACCAAGGGCGGCTGCGGCGCGTGGCTGCGGGTGTAGGCGCGCGCGGCCCGACGCCAGCGATGCAACCAAGCCAGATCGGTAGTGGTGATGCTGCGCCCGATGCGCAACGTCGCTTGGCGACCCCACACCGAGAAGGCTTGCGATGCGCCCGGTGCTGACCAGGGGACGAGAGGGCCAGGAGCGAGCAGGCCGCCGGTGGCAAAACTGGCTTCTTCGGCGATGGCGCTGCGTTGTTCAAAGACGGTCACGCTGTGACCATCACGGGCCAGCTCATAGGCAGTGGTGACCCCGACAATGCCGGCGCCCACAATGGCAATATTCATTAATAAGAGTATTTTTGGCTTCTAGCGCACTGTTTATCTGCGCTATCAGCTATTGTTTTTATAGTGATCGGTCGGTTTTCAGGCCGACATTCCGCACGCCATCATCGTGCAGTGCGGCATGTCAGGCCATGCGACCGATGGGAAAATCGTCGCTGGCGTGGCAAGGCAGCGACAGTACGCAGCTGGGCGAAGGCGATGCAACGCTTCTTTTTGGCGTTGGTGCTGCTGTTTGCGGCCTGTCGCCTGCGCTGAGTGGTGTACCGCTGGTCGCGCATGGGTGTGCTAAAATCTTTCGGCTTTGTTGGCCTGAAGTGTCGTTTGCGCAGTGCGCTGCGGTTCAGGTGGAAGTGAAGTAAATAGCAAACCAGCCCTATCAAGGTGTTGCTGGCCCTTGGTGGGCTGCAATGAACGGGCTGGATTTTAGACCCAACCTTTGGAGAATTTTCATGTCCGTTACCATGCGCGAAATGCTTGAAGCCGGTGTCCACTTTGGCCACCAGACCCGTTTCTGGGACCCCAAGATGGCTCCGTACATCTTCGGTCACCGCAACAAGATTCACATCATCAACCTGGAAAAGTCGCTGCCACTGCTCCAGGAAGCCACCAAGTTCATCCAGCAATTGACTGCCAACGGCGGCACCGTCATGATGGTCGGCACCAAGCGCCAAGCCCGTGACACCATCGCCGCTGAAGCCGCACGCGCTGGTGTGCCGTTTGTCAACCAGCGTTGGTTGGGCGGCATGATGACCAACTTCAAGACGGTCAAGACCTCGATCAAGCGCCTCAAGGATATGAAGACCCAGCAAGAAGGCGGTCTGGAAGCCCTGAGCAAAAAAGAACAGCTGATGTTCACCCGCGAAATCGAAAAACTCGAAAAAGACATCGGTGGCATCCAAGACATGGTTGCATTGCCTGATGCCATCTTCGTCATCGACGTCGGCTTCCACAAGATTGCCGTGGCTGAAGCCAAGAAGCTGGGTATCCCGTTGATCGGTGTGGTCGATACCAACCATTCGCCCATCGGCATCAACTACGTCATCCCTGGTAACGATGACTCGGCCAAGGCAGTTGAGCTGTATGCCCGTGCCATCGCTGACGCGATCATCGAAGGCCGTAAAAACGCCGGTAACGAAGTGGTTGCTGCTGCTCCTGCCGCCGAAGGCACGGATGAGTTTGTGGAAGTGCAAGAGTCCGCCGCCTAAACACAGGCCGCGCGACCCATCGCGAGAAAAAGCGGGGCTCTTTTGGCCCCCTTTTTTTATCTTGAATCGATTGAATTGAATACGGAGAAATACACATGGCTGCAATTACCGCAAGCATGGTCGCCGAACTGCGCGCCAAGACCGATGCCCCGATGATGGAGTGCAAAAAGGCTTTGACTGAAGCCGAAGGCAATATGGACAAGGCAGAAGAGTTGCTGCGCGTCAAGCTCGGCAGCAAAGCCGGCAAGGCCGCTTCGCGCATCACCGCCGAAGGCGTGGTCGCTAGCCAGCTCATCAGCGGCACGAGCGGTTCGCTGATCGAAGTGAACTGCGAAACCGACTTCGTCACCAAAAACGACAGCTTCCTGGCGCTGGTGCAAGCCGCTGCCGACCTGATCGCTGCGCACAACCCGGCCGACATCGCCGCCCTGGGCGCACTGCCCTATGAGCAAGACAGCTTCGGTCCGACGCTGGAAGACGTGCGCAAGGGTCTGATAGGCAAGATCGGCGAGAACATGTCGTTCCGTCGCTTTCAGTATTTCGGTGGCTCCAGCAAACTGGCTTCTTACCTGCACGGCACGCGCATTGGCGTGGTGGTCGAGTACGAAGGTGACGAAGTCGCCGCCAAGGACGTGGCCATGCACATCGCTGCCATGAAGCCCGTCGCTCTGACCAGTGCCGACGTGCCCGCCGAGTTGATCGAAAAAGAGCGTTCGGTGGCGGCTGCCAAGGCCGCAGAAGACAAGGCCAAGGCCGTGGCTGAAGGCAAGCCGGTGCAGTCCGACGAAATTGTTGCCAAGCGCATCGATGGCGGCGTGCAGAAGTACCTGAAAGAAGTGTCGCTGTTCAACCAGTCTTTCGTGAAGAATGACAAGCAGACCGTCGAGCAGATGCTCAAGGCTGCGGGCACCACCGTCAAGGGCTTCACGCTCTACGTGGTCGGTGAAGGCATCGAGAAGAAGGTGGACGACTTCGCTGCTGAAGTGGCTGCCCAGGTCGCTGCCGCCAAGGCCGGCGCCTGATCGCTGATCCCGTTTGCCATCCAGTCAACCACCCCCCCCTTCATTCCGGAGAATTCCCCATGCCCATTGCAACACCAGCCTACAAGCGCATCCTGCTCAAGCTGTCTGGTGAGGCGTTGATGGGCGAGGATTCCTTCGGTATCAACCGCACCACCATCGTGCGCATGGTGGAAGAAGTCGCCGAAGTCACCCGCATGGGTGTCGAGGTGGCGGTGGTGATTGGTGGCGGAAATATTTTTCGCGGTGTGGCGGGCGGTGCGGTCGGTATGGACCGCGCTACGGCCGACTACATGGGCATGTTGGCCACGGTCATGAATGCCTTGGCGCTGGCCGATGCCATGAACAAGCAGGGCCTGACAGCGCGCGTGATGTCGGCCATTTCGATTGACCAGGTGGTCGAGCCGTATGTGCGTCCCAAAGCCTTGCAGTACCTCGAAGAGGGTAAGGTGGTGGTGTTTGCGGCGGGTACCGGTAATCCGTTTTTCACCACCGATACGGCCGCTGCGCTGCGCGGTGCTGAAATTGGTGCCGAGTTGGTGCTCAAGGCCACCAAAGTGGACGGTGTGTACACCGCTGATCCGTTCAAAGACCCCACTGCCACGCGCTACACCAAGCTCAGTTTCGACGAGGCCATGGCGGGTAACCTGGGCATTATGGATGCCACAGCCTTTGCCCTGTGCCGCGATCAGAAACTGCCTGTCAAGGTGTTCTCCATCATCAAGCCCGGCGCGCTCAAGCGCGTGGTCATGGGTGAAGATGAAGGTACGCTGGTTTACGCTTGAGGGAAAAACATGACTGCTGATATCAAAACCCATATGGAAGCCAAGATGGACCAATCCATCACGGCGTTCAAGAACAACCTGCTGAGGATTCGTACCGGTCGGCCTAGTCCGGCGCTACTGGACTCGATCCATGTGGATTACTACGGTTCCATGGTGCCGCTCAGCCAAGTGGCCAATGTGCAACTGCTCGACGCCCGTACCCTGAGCGTGCAACCCTGGGAAAAAAACATGGGCGCGAAGATTGAAAAGGCCATCCGCGAGAGCGATCTGGGCCTGAACCCGGCCTCGATGGGTGACCTGATCCGCGTGCCGATGCCTTCCATGAGTGAAGAGCGTCGCAAGGAAATGACCAAGCTGGCACGCAACGAAGGCGAGTCGGCCAAAATCGCTGTGCGCAACCTGCGCCGCGATGCCAACGAGGCCGTGAAAAAACTCGTCAAGGACAAGTTGGCCTCGGAAGATGACCAGAAGCGCGCCGAAGCCGAGATTCAGAAGGTCACCGATAAGCACATTTTGACTATTGATGCGCTGGTGATCGGCAAAGAGCAAGACATCATGGCCGTGTGAGGCCAAGCGATGTGTTGAACTTCCCTGCTGGCGTGCCGCGCCACATCGCCATCGTCATGGACGGTAACGGCCGCTGGGCCAAGCGCCGCTTCCTGCCGCGTCTGGCCGGCCACAAACAAGGCGTGACCGCGCTGCGCCACTGCACGCAGGCCTGCGCCGAACGCGGTGTGGCGGTGCTCACCGTATTCGCTTTCTCCTCTGAAAACTGGAATCGGCCCAACGACGAGGTTTCAGGCCTGATGGATCTTTTGGCACTGGCGCTGTCGCGCGAGGTGCCGCAGTTGTGCAAAGACGGCGTACGCGTGCACTTTGTCGGCAACCGCCAAGCGCTGTCTGACAAAGTGCGTACTGGCTTGGAGCAGGCCGAAGCTGCCACCGCGCACAACACGCGCTTGGTGCTTAATGTGTGCTTTAACTATGGGGGCCGCTGGGATATTGCTCAGGCTGCTGCCGCCTTGGCCGCACGGGGCGAAGCCATCACTGAAGCCAGTCTGAGCGCCGCCATGGCGCTGGCCCATGTGCCCGATCCCGATTTGCTGATCCGCACTGGCGGTGAAATGCGCCTGAGCAACTTTTTGCTGTGGCAGGCCGCCTATAGCGAGTTGGTGTTCAGTGACCGCCTCTGGCCCGAATTTGATGCGGCGGCGCTGGACGAGGCGATTGCCGCCTACCATGCACGCGAACGCCGTTTTGGTAAAACCTCCGAGCAAATTGCCCCTGCGCAACCAGATGCGGCGCATGCCTGAAAGGTTTTTATGCTGAAACAGCGTGTCATTACGGCTTTGGTGCTACTGGCCATTTTGTTGCCTGCCTTGTTTTATCCGTCGCCCTGGCCGTTTGCCATCGTCGTGCTGGTGATGATGGCCGCTGCTGCCTGGGAGTGGGGACGTTTGAATGGCTGGGGGCAAATGGGCTCACTGGTGCTGGGCGCGGTCTGCGTGTCGCTGTGTGGTGTCAGCGCTTGGCTGGGGTGGCTGCAGCGCCCGTTGACCACCGTCTGGGTAGTGGGCGGTGCACTGTGGGTACTCGGCGGCGCGGCCTTGCTGCGCGCGGGCGTGCCCGGCTGGCCGCGTATTCCGGCGGGGCTGCGGTTGCTGGCTGGTGTGCTGGCGCTGTGGCTGGCGTGGTTGGCGGTGGTGCAGGCGCGCATGATCGGCATCAATTTTTTACTGTCGGTGCTGGCGCTGGTCTGGATGGCGGACATCAGCGCTTACTTTGCCGGCCGCGCATTCGGCCTGCGCTTTACCAAAAACAAGCTGGCACCGGCCATCAGCCCTGGCAAAAGCTGGGAAGGTGTGTGGGGCGGCGCTCTGGGTGTCGTTGTGCTGGCGCTGGTGTGGGTGGCGGCAGACGCTGCTTGGCAAGCCAGTGTGGCGAGTTTTTATAGCGTGCTGGCACGCCGGGGCTGGTGGCTGCTGCTTTTGGCCGCCTTGTTCATGACGGCGATGAGCGTGGCTGGTGATTTGATTGAGTCGCTCATCAAGCGCAGTGCCGGTGTCAAAGACAGCAGCCAGTTGCTGCCAGGCCATGGCGGTGTGCTGGACCGTGTCGATGCGCTGCTGCCCACGCTGCCGCTGGCCCTGATGCTTCATTCCTTGGTGCAACCATGACGCGCATGAAACAACGACTGACGGTTTTAGGTTCCACGGGTTCGGTGGGTGTCAGCACGCTGGATGTGGTAGCGCGCCACCCCGAGCGTTTTGAGGTATTTGCTCTCAGCGCCGCCACCCAAGTCGAGGCTTTGCTGGCGCAATGCGCGCAGTTTCAGCCGCGCTATGCCGTCATGGCCAGTGCGCCCCATGCGCAGTTGTTAGCGGAGAAAATAAAGTCAAATGGCCTTGTAACGCAGGTGCTGCAAGCGGTAGACGCTCTTGAAATAATAGCATCTCATGCCGATGTGGATGCAGTGATGGGTGCGATTGTCGGTGCTGCTGGTCTGGCGCCCTGTCTGGCGGCGGCACGGGCTGGCAAGCGTTTGCTGCTAGCCAATAAAGAAGCGCTAGTGGTCGGCGGTGAGTTGTTCATGCAGGCGGTGCGCGACGGGGGCGCCACGCTGCTGCCGATCGATAGCGAGCATTCGGCCATTTTTCAGTCGCTGCCCGAGGACCCCAACACCTGGGCGCAGCGGGTCGATAAAATTATTCTGACCGCTTCCGGTGGCCCGTTTCGCCAGCGTGCGCCCGACACCCTGCGCCATGTCACGCCCAGCGAGGCTTGCGCGCATCCGACTTGGGTGATGGGGCGCAAGATATCCATCGATTCGGCGACCATGATGAACAAGGCGCTGGAAGTGATCGAAGCGCGCTATCTTTTTGGGCTGGCTCCTGCGCAGCTGGACGTGGTGATCCACCCGCAAAGCACGATCCATTCGATGGTGCAGTACCGCGATACCTCGGTGGTGGCGCAACTGGGTACGCCCGATATGCGGGTGCCGATTGCCTACGGTCTGGCTTGGCCTGAGCGGGTGGCTTCTGGCGCCGCAGCACTGGATTTTCATGCCCTCAGTGCCATGACTTTTGAAGCTATCGACGACCATGGCCACCCTGAGCGCTTCCCTGGTCTGCGTCTGGCGTGGGACGTACTGGCCGCACCTACCGGTACTACGGCGGTATTGAATGCAGCCAATGAGATCGCCGTGGCTGCATTTCTGGAGCAACGCATTCGCTTTGACCAGATCCATGCAGTGAATCTTGCAACTTTGGCTGCTGTACTGCCCTCCAATCCCGATTCTCTTGAAGCCTTGCTGGCGCTGGACGCGAGTGCGCGTGATTGCGCCGAGCGCAGTGCCGCTCGCATGGCGGCCTGAGTGCTTTTGTTGTTTCTGGAGTAACCCCCTACCATGCTGTTGACCCTCGTTGCTTTTATCGTGGCGCTGGGCGTTCTGATTGCCGTACACGAATACGGCCACTACCGCGTGGCGGTGGCGTGCGGCGTCAAGGTGTTGCGCTTCTCCGTTGGCTTTGGTAAACCACTGCTGCGTTGGCAGCCTAAAGGGTCGCCGACCGAATTTGTCTTAGGTGCCTTTCCTTTGGGTGGTTATGTGCGCATGCTTGATGAGCGCGAGGCGCTGGTGCCCGAGCACGAGCGCCACCTGGCTTTCAATACCCAGCCGCTGCGTGCGCGCGCCGCCATCGTGGCGGCAGGGCCGATAGCCAACTTGCTGCTGGCGATCCTGCTCTACGCCACCGTCAACTGGATCGGTATGCAGGAGCCCATGGCCTACCTGGCGCACCCGGTACAGGGATCGATTGCAGAAGCCGCTGGTCTGCAAGGCGGCGAGTTGGTGCGCAACGCTGCTTTAGGAGACGAAGAAATTCGCCCAGTGCGCTCGTTTGACGATCTGCGCTGGATGCTGACACGCGGCGCGTTGGATGCCACGCCGGTGCGGTTGGAGTTGGAGGCTACGCCCGGTGCATCGCTGCGCACGGTGGTGTTGCCGCTGGATCAAATCGATGCCAGTCAGGCCGATGCGCAGCTTCTGCATAAAATTGGTTTAGTCGGACCGTGGACACGTCCGGTGATTGGCGAATTGATGGAAGGCGGCGCCGGCCAGCGCGCGGGTCTGCACAACGGGGATGTGGTGTTGAAGGTGGGAGCTGCCGATGTGCGCGATGGGCAGCAACTGCGCGCACTTATCCGCGCCTCGGTGCGCGCTCCACAAAACAATGCCAAGCCTGCCTCCACTACTACCCAGCCTTGGCGCATTGAACGCGATGGCCGCCTCCTGACGCTGGACGTGACCCCCGATGTGCACACCGATGACAGCGGTACCTTCGGTCGGATCAGCGCTTATGTTGGCGCGCCACCGCAATTCACCACGGTGCAATACGGCCCGGTAGAAGGCTTGTGGAATGGCGTCACGCGCACTTGGGAAGTGTCGCTGCTGTCGCTGCGCATGATGGGGCGCATGGTGATTGGCGAGGCCTCGCTGAAAAATCTGAGTGGCCCGCTGACCATTGCCGACTATGCTGGGCGTTCTGCCAGCATGGGGCTGACGCAGTATCTGGTGTTTTTAGCGCTTATCAGCGTGAGCCTAGGCGTGCTCAACCTGCTGCCGCTGCCCGTTTTGGATGGCGGACACCTGATGTATTATCTTTGGGAGGGTATTACTGGCAAAAGCCCCTCTGACGTCTGGATGGAACGCTTGCAGCGCGGCGGCATTGCAGTGCTGCTGCTCATGATGTCCATCGCCATGTTCAACGATATCACCCGGCTTTTTGGCTAACCTTTTGTCCACTGTGCTTGCAACGGTGGCACCGGCTTCATTCATGAAAAAAAACCTCCATCGCTTTGGCGTACGTACCGCGTGTGCCGTGGCCGCCATGATTTTTGCTGCTCAGGCGGCGTGGGCACTGGAACCTTTCAAGGTGCAGGATATTCGGGTCGAGGGTCTGCAGCGCGTTGAGCCTGGCACCATCTTTGCCTCGATGCCGATGCGCGTCGGTGACGACTACAACGACGAAAAAGGTGCCGCTGCCATTCGCGCCTTGTTTGCTTTGGGCCTGTTCAAGGATGTGCGCCTGGAAGCCAATGGCAATGTGCTGGTGGTAGTGGTGCAGGAGCGCCCCACCATTGCCGATGTCGAGTTTTCCGGCGCGCGTGAATTTGACAAGGAAGCGCTCAAGAAAAGCATGCGCGACATCGGCCTGACCGACGGCCGCCCTTTTGACAAGGCGCTGGCCGACCGGGCTGAGCAGGAACTCAAGCGCCAGTATCTCAACAAGAGCTTTTATGCCGTCGATGTGGTCACGACCGTGACGCCCATCGAGCGCAACCGTGTCAATCTGACCTTTACCGTGATCGAAGGCGAGCCGGCACGCATCAAGGATATTCGCGTCATTGGCAATAAGGCGTTCAGCGAATCGACCCTCAAGGATTTGTTTGAGCAAAACACCGGTGGCTGGCTGAGCTGGTACACCAAGTCAGACCGCTACGCGCGCTCCAAACTCAACGCCGACCTGGAAGCCTTGCGTTCGTACTATCTGCAGCGCGGCTACCTGGAATTTCGCATCGATTCGACGCAGGTCGCCATTTCTCCTGACAAGGAAAGCATCTCCGTCACCGTGAATGTGACGGAAGGCGAGCGTTATGTTGTCTCGGGCGTCAAGCTGGAAGGCAATTATCTGGACCGTGAAAACGAGTTCAAGTCGCTGGTCAAGATTGTGCCCGGCGAACCCTACAACGCCGATCAAGTGACAGAAACCACTAAGGCTTTCTCAGACCATTTCAGTAATTTTGGTTTTGCTTTTGCCCGTGTCGAAGCCGTGCCTGAGATCGACCGCGAAAAAAATCGCGTGGAACTGGTGTTGCAGGCAGAGCCGAGTCGGCGTGCTTATGTGCGCCGCATCAATGTGGTGGGCAACAACCGCACCCGCGACCAAGTGGTGCGGCGCGAATTTCGCCAGTTTGAAGCCTCTTGGTACGACGGCGACAAAATCAAACTCTCGCGCGACCGTGTCGACCGGCTGGGTTACTTTACGGACGTCAACGTGGAGACCCAGGAAGTGCCGGGGGCGCCGGATCAGGTGGATCTGATCGTCACCGTGGCCGAGAAGCCCACCGGTTCATTGCAGCTGGGCGCAGGCTTTTCCAGTGCGGAAAAAGTGTCCCTGTCGTTTGCCATCAAACAGGAAAATGCCTTTGGCTCGGGCAACTACCTAGGGGTGGAAGTCAACACCAGCAAATACCACCGCACCTTGGTGTTCAGCACCACCAACCCGTATTTCACCGCCGATGGTGTCTCGCGCACCCTGGATGTGTACTATCGCACCGACAAACCCTATCAAGACCAAGGCGGCAATTACGAACTGGTCACCAAGGGCGCCAGCATCCGCTTTGGTGTGCCGTTCAGTGAAACTGATACCGTGTTCTTTGGTGGCGGTTTGGAGCAGACCTCGATCAAGCCGGGCACCAATATTCCGGCCGCGTATCTCGACTATGCCGAGCGTTTTGGCTACAACAGCACGTCGGTGCCGCTCACCATTGGCTGGTCGCGCGACGACCGTGACAGCGCTTTGGCGCCCAATTCAGGACGTTACCAGCGGCTCAATTCGGAATGGTCAGTAGCCGGTGATGCGCGCTATGTCCGCGCCAATTACCAGTATCAGCAGTACGTGCCGCTGAACAAGAAATTCACCCTGGCCTTCAACGGCGAGCTGGGACTGGGGCAGGGCATGAATGGCCGGCCTTTCCCGGTATTCAAGAACTTCTATTCGGGTGGCCTGGGTTCGGTGCGTGGCTTTGACCAAGGCACCCTGGGGCCGCGCGATGTGACGGGAGCGTCGCTGGGGGGGCCGAAAAAAGTCACCCTCAATGCCGAGTTGATAGCGCCTTTTCCGGGTGCTGGCAACGACCGTACGTTGCGAATCTTTACCTTTGTGGACGTTGGCAATGTGTATGGGGATAACGAAAAAATTAACTTCAATGACATGCGCGCTTCTGCGGGCGTCGGCCTGAGCTGGATTTCCCCACTTGGCCCCCTGCGCATTGCGTTTGCCCAACCAGTACGTAAGTTCGCCGGCGATAGAATCCAGAAACTGCAATTCCAGATCGGAACATCTTTCTAATGAAATCCCTTTCACGCCATTTTCCCCTGGCCCTCCTGTTGGGTTCCCTGGTTGCCGCAGTGCCGGCATATGCGCAGGAATTCAAGGCAGGGTTCGTCAATACCGACCGTATTTTCCGTGAAGCCAACACGGCCAAAGCGGCACAAGCCAAGCTGGAGCAAGAATTTTCACGCCGCGAAAAAGAGCTGGTTGAAATGGGCAATACGCTCAAGACAGCCACCGAAAAATTTGAGCGCGATGCCCCGACCATGGCTGAAAGCCAGCGTTCGACGCGTCAGCGCCAGCTGGTGGATCAAGACCGCGACTTTCAGCGCAAGCGCCGTGAATTTCAGGAAGACCTGAACGCGCGCAAGAACGAAGAGCTGGGCCAAGTGCTGGAGCGCGCCAATAAGGTGGTCAAGCAGGTCGCTGAAGCTGAAAAATACGACGTGATCCTGCAAGAGGCGGTCTACATCAACCCTAAGCACGACATCACCGACAAGGTGCTCAAGGCCTTGAATGCTGCACCCTCCAAATAAACGCTGGCAAGGCGGGGTAGATCATCGGGTGGATCCGGGGTGAGCTTACGTCTTGCGCAGTTCATTGAAGCGCTGGGCGGGACTCTTGAAGGCGATGCGGCACAGTCCATTGAGGGGCTGGCGTCGCTGGAAACCGCAGGTCCCCACAACCTGAGTTTTTTGAGCAATCCGCGCTACCAGCAGCAACTGGCCGCCTCGCAGGCGGCCTGTGTCATTGTGGCACCGGCCTTGCGGGAAGCGGCGCGCGCGCGCGGTGCGTGTATCGTCGCCGATGATCCATATGTCTATTTTGCCCGGGCCACCCAGCTTTGGAAAAAGCACCACAGCCCACCTGTGCATCGTGGTGTGCATCCGAGTGCTGTGGTCGATACTGCTGCCGTGGTACATCCCAGTGCCTCGATTGGCCCGCTGTGCGTGGTGGAGCGCGGCGCGCGGATTGGTGCCGACACCGTGCTCAAGTCGCGTGTCACCGTCGGTGAAGATTGCCACATCGGCGCGCGCTGCATCGTGCACGCCGGCGTGGTGATTGGTGCCGACGGTTTTGGCTTTGCCCAGCAAAAAGGCGCGTGGATCAAGATTGAGCAATTGGGCGCAGTGCGCATTGGCGATGACGTCGAAATTGGTGCCAACACTTGTATTGATCGCGGCGCATTGCAAGACACGGTGATTGAAGACGGCGTCAAACTCGACAATTTGGTGCAAATTGGCCACAACGTGCGCGTTGGCCGTCACAGCGCCATGGCCGGTTGTGTCGGCGTCGCCGGCAGTGCCCAGATTGGCGCGCACTGCACGCTGGGCGGTGGCGCGATTGTGCTGGGCCACTTGGCACTGGCCGACAACGTCCATATTTCAGCGGCGACGGTGGTGACGCGATCGCTGCACCGGCCGGGGCATTACACCGGAATGTTTCCCATCGACGACAATGCGCGCTGGGAAAAAAACGCTGCCACCCTCAAACAACTGCACAGTTTGCGTGAGCGCATCAAGGCGCTGGAACAGTCTCTTAAAGCTAAAGCAGCATGAACGGAAAAACAATTCGATGATGGATATCCACGCAATCCTTAAGCAGCTACCGCACCGCTATCCATTTTTGCTAGTGGACAAGGTCATTGAGCTGGAGCGCAACACCCGTATCAAGGCGATCAAAAACGTCACCTTCAACGAACCCTATTTCATGGGGCACTTTCCAGGCCATCCGGTGATGCCGGGCGTATTGATTTTGGAAGCTTTGGCGCAAGCGGCTGGCTTGCTGGCGTTTGACGCCATGGGCAAAGTGCCTGATGAAAACAATATTTACTACTTTGTTGGCATTGACGGTGCACGCTTTAAGCGCCCGGTCGAGCCCGGTGATCAGCTGATTTTGTCCGTCACCATCGACCGCGTGCGCGGTGGCATTTGGAAGTTCAAGGGCGTCGCCAGCGTGGTGGACGAAGTCGCCTGCGAAGCTGAGCTGATGTGCACCATGCGCAACGTGAGCGGATCGAAATCTGACTGACATCCCTGACGGGCCTCTTTGACTGACATTTTCTTGCTGTGAGCCTTTTTCACCCTACCGCCCTGATTGCAGAGGGCGCCTGCCTTGATCCTTCGGTCAGCGTGGGGCCTTATGCCGTGATTGGCCCTGATGTAGTGATCGGGCCAAACACCACCGTCGGTGCGCACTGCGTGATCGAAGGCCACACCCGCATTGGTCAGGACAACCGTATTTTTCAGTTTGCCTCGCTCGGAGCGGCGCCACAAGACAAAAAATACGCGGGTGAGCCGACCCGCTTGGTCATTGGCGACCGCAACACCATCCGGGAGTTCTGCACCTTTAACACCGGTACCGCGCAAGACCGGGGTGTGACCACCATCGGCCACGACAACTGGATCATGGCCTACGTGCACATTGCGCACGATTGCGTGGTGGGTGATCAGACTATCCTGGCGAACAATGCCACTCTGGCTGGCCATGTACAGGTGGGTGACTACGCCATCATTGGCGGGTTGACTGGCATCCACCAGTTCACTCAGGTTGGCGCGCATGTGATGGCCGGCTTTGCCAGCCACATCTCGCAAGACGTGCCGCCCTTCATGATGGTGGACGGCAATCCGCTGGCGGTGCGTGGACTGAATTTGGAAGGTCTGCGCCGGCGCGGCTTCTCGCCCGAGCGCATGGCTGCCACCAAGCAGATGCACCGTCTGTTGTACCGCCAAGGCTTGACCTTGGATGCGGCCCGCAGTGCGATTGCCGTGCTGCCAGCGCAGTACCCGCAAGCCGCTGCCGATATAGTCGCCATGCTTGAATTCTTGAACACTTCTGCGCGCGGCATCGCGCGCTGACACCATGATCCATTCCACCCCCCGCGTCGCGATGGTGGCGGGCGAGACGTCGGGCGATCTGCTGGCCGGCCTGCTGCTGGATGGGCTGAAAAATCTGTGGCCGGACTTGTCGGCGCATGGCATTGGTGGCCCACAGATGGCGCAGCGCGGCTTTGACGCCTGGTGGCCGAGTGAAAAATTGGCCGTGCACGGCTACAGCTTTGAAGTGCTGCGCCGCCTGCGCGAGATTCTCGGCATCCGCAAACAGCTGCGCGCGCGTCTGCTGGCGGACAAACCGGATATCTTCATTGGCGTCGATGCACCGGATTTCAACCTGGGCCTCGAAGCCGACTTGCGCGCTGCCGGCGTCAAGACCGTGCATTTCGTCTGCCCCTCGATTTGGGCGTGGCGTGCTGATCGCATCGAGAAAATCCGCTGCAGCGTCGACCATGTGCTGTGCATTTTTCCGTTCGAGCCCGAATTGCTGGCGCGCCACGGCATTGCTGCCACCTACGTCGGACACCCGCTGGCCGGTGTGATTCCAATGGTGCCCGACCGGGCTGGCGCACGGGCACAGCTGGGGTTGGGGCTGGCAGATGAGGTGCTGGCGATTCTGCCGGGCAGCCGCCGCGCCGAGGTGCAATACATTACTTCAGGCTTCTTTCAGGCTGCAGTGCTTATCCAGAAAGCGCTGCCAGCTATAAAAATGATAGTTCCGGCAGTGCCGGCACTGAAAGAACGCATTGAACAGATGGCACAGCAGTGCGGCTTGGGTGATGCGCTCCAGGTGGTGGCGGGCCAATCGCATACGGTGCTGGCGGCGTGTGATGTGACGCTGATTGCCAGCGGTACCGCCACGCTGGAGGCCGCGCTGTTCAAGCGCCCGATGGTGATTGGCTATCGGATGCACGCCCTGAGCTGGCGCCTGATGCGGCGCAAGCAGTTGCAGCCGTGGGTCGGGCTGCCGAATATTTTGTGCGGCGATTTTGTCGTGCCCGAACTGATTCAGGACGCTGCCACACCCCGGGCGCTGGCCGCAGCGGTGCTGCAATGGTTTGACGCACGCCAGAGCGATCCGCAGCGCATGGTGGCGCTGGAGCAGCGTTTCACTGCGCTGCACCACAGCCTGTTGCGCAACACCCCCCAATGCGCTGCCGATGCGATCCGCAAAGTTATTTATGACTGAGCAACACTGTCTGCAATGGCACCCGCCCGGCCTGATGGCCGGGGTGGACGAGGCCGGGCGGGGGCCACTGGCCGGGCCGGTGGTGGCGGCAGCGGTCATCCTCGATGATTTGCGCCCGATTGCCGGTTTGGCCGACTCCAAGAAGCTGACGGCAACGCGGCGCGAGGCGCTGTTTGACGAGATCCGCGCCAAGGCGCTGTGCTGTAGCATTGCCGAGGCCAGCGTCGAAGAAATCGACCGTTTGAATATCTTGCAGGCCACGCTTCTGGCCATGCGCCGTGCCGTGCTCGGTTTGCGTCTCAAACCTGTCATGGTGCTGGTCGATGGCAACCGCCTGCCGGTACTCGATGTGCCGGCCGAGGCCATCATCAAGGGCGATGCGCTGGTGCCCGCCATTTCGGCGGCGTCGATCCTGGCCAAGGTGTACCGCGACCGCTGGTGTGCGCAGGTCGATCACGACTATCCCGAATACGGCTTTGCCGGCCACAAAGGCTACGGCACGGCAGCGCATCTGGCGGCGCTGCGCGCGCACGGCGCCAGCCCGCTGCACCGCAGTTCGTTTGCGCCCGTGGCGGCGCAGCTTTTGCTTCGCCCCAGAAATACTGAATGACCTCTTCTTCCATCACCCACATCCAGTCGCGCGACAACGCTTTTGTCAAGGATCTGCGCCGTCTGGCGCAAGACAGCACGGCGTATCGCAAACAGGGCCGTGTCTGGCTGGAGGGCGACCACCTGTGCCGCGCTGCGCTGGCCCGGGGGGTGGTGCCTGCGATAGCGGTATTTTCAGCGTCTTTTTGGCCTCTAGTGCCCGCACAATATGCGCAATCAGCTATCAAAATAATAGTTTTAGCAGACGCGCTGTTTGCTGACATCAGTGGCTTGGAGTCGCCGGCGCACATGGGCTACCTGATGGATTTGCCCGCCGCTCCGGCGCTGGCGCCATTGACCGCCGCCGTGGTGCTCGATCGCGTGCAGGACGCCGGCAATGTTGGCTCCATCCTGCGCAGCGCCGCTGCCTTTGGTTTTGGGCAGGTGTTGGCGCTCAAGGGCACGGCAGCGCTGTGGGCACCAAAAGTGCTGCGCGCCGGTATGGGAGCACATTTGGGCTTGCGACTGGTCGAGGGGCTGGAGCCCGAAGCGCTGGCCGCGCTGCAGATGCCGCTGATCATCACCAGCTCGCACCAAGGCGCGCTGGTGCAGCACCAGCGCCTGCCTTGGCCGTGCGCCTGGGCGCTGGGCCATGAAGGGCAGGGCGTGGGCGAAGCTGTCGCGGCGCGTGCGGCGCTGTCGGTGCGTATTGGCCAGCCGGGCGGTGAAGAGTCGCTCAACGTCGCCGCCGCCGCCGCCATTTGCCTGCATGCCAGCGCCGTGGGCGCCACGGCGGCGCCCACACAAGCCCATTGAAGACCCGGGTTTTCCCGAAGTTGGGCGAATGCAGGTAAATCGCTGCTGGCTATAATGGGCGGCTTTTCCGCACCCTCATACGCCTAGCGCAGCTCCCAAGCCGACCCCCA
Organism: Simplicispira psychrophila DSM 11588; assembly: GCF_000688255.1. Classification (GTDB taxonomy): domain Bacteria; phylum Pseudomonadota; class Gammaproteobacteria; order Burkholderiales; family Burkholderiaceae_C; genus Simplicispira; species Simplicispira psychrophila. Next base: position 114,331 of record NZ_JHYS01000009.1, read on the forward strand.
CAAAAGCTTTTGCAAGAGACTTGTTGTCTTTTGCTCCGCTGGGCGTAACCGTAACCAAACCGGAGTACCCAGTGCTTTTGTCTCTCCAGGGAATCTTCCCGCCCGCCATCCTGGCGCTCGCAGACGGCACGGTCTTTATCGGCAATTCGATTGGTGCCCCTGGCACCACCGTCGGCGAGGTGGTGTTCAACACCTCCATGACCGGCTACCAGGAAGTCCTCACCGACCCCAGCTATTGCCAGCAGATCGTGACGCTCACGTATCCGCACATTGGCAACTACGGGATCAATACCGAGGACGTCGAATCCCATAAAGTCCAAGCCGCAGGCCTCGTCATCAAAGACCTGCCCTTGCTGGTCAGCAACTTCCGCTCCACCGAATCCTTGCCCGCCTATCTGGTGCGCGAGGGCACGGTGGCGATTGCCAATATCGACACGCGCCAACTCACCCGTCTGCTGCGCAGCCAGGGTGCGCAAAACGGCGCCATCGTCGGTTTGGCCGCTGGTGAAGCCGTCACGCCAGAGCGCATCGATCGGGCCATTGCCGCTGCGCAGGCAGCGCCCAGCATGGCTGGTCTCGATCTGGCCAAGGTGGTCACCACCGCCAAATCCTACGACTGGACCGAATCGCAATGGACGCTGGGTCAGGGTTATGGCCAGCAGACTGCGCCGCGCTTTCATGTCGTGGCCTACGACTTTGGCGTCAAGTACAACATCCTGCGCATGCTGGCCGAGCGCGGCTGCCAAGTGACGGTGGTGCCGGCGCAAACGCCTGCCGCCGACGTGCTGGCGCTGAAGCCCGACGGCGTGTTTTTGTCCAATGGCCCGGGTGACCCGGAGCCATGCACCTATGCCATTGAGGCGGTGCGCACCCTGGTGGACAGCAATGTTCCGACTTTCGGCATCTGCCTGGGCCACCAGATCATGGCCCTGGCCGCAGGCGCCAAGACCTTCAAGATGGCCAATAGCCACCACGGTGCCAACCACCCGGTGAAAGAGCTCAGCACCGGCCGCGTCAGCATCACCAGCCAGAACCACGGTTTTGCGGTGGCGCTGGATTCGCTGCCGGCCCATTTGCGCGCCACACACTTGAGTTTGTTTGATGGCACCTTGCAAGGTCTTGAGTACACCAACCACCCGGCATTCAGCTTCCAGGGGCACCCCGAGGCGTCGCCTGGCCCGATGGATATCGACATCCTGTTTGACCGCTTCACGGACCTGATGGAGAGCAACAAAAATGCCTAAGCGCACCGACATCAAAAGCGTCCTGATCATTGGCGCCGGCCCCATCATCATTGGCCAAGCCTGTGAGTTTGACTACTCCGGCGTGCAGGCCTGCAAGGCACTGCGCGAAGAGGGTTACAAGGTCATCCTGATCAACAGCAACCCGGCGACGATCATGACCGACCCGGCCACCGCCGACGTCACCTACATCGAGCCGATTACCTGGCAGACGGTCGAGAAGATCATCGCCAAGGAGCGCCCTGACGCCATCTTGCCGACCATGGGCGGTCAGACAGCGCTGAACTGCGCGCTCGATCTGTGGCACAACGGTGTGCTCGACAAATACAAGGTCGAGCTGATTGGCGCCAAGCCTGAAGCCATCGACAAGGCCGAGGACCGCCTCAAGTTCAAGGACGCCATGACCAAAATTGGTCTGGGCTCGGCGCGCTCGGGCATTGCTCATACCATGGACGAAGCGTGGGCCGTGCAAAAGGAGATGGGCTTTCCAACGGTGATCCGTCCGAGCTTTACGCTGGGTGGCACCGGGGGGGGCATTGCCTACAACCCGGAAGAATTTGAGACCATCTGCAAGCGAGGCCTCGAAGCCTCGCCGACCAACGAGCTGCTGATCGAAGAGTCGCTGCTGGGCTGGAAAGAGTACGAGATGGAAGTGGTGCGTGACACCGCCGACAATTGCATCATCGTCTGCTCGATTGAAAACCTGGATCCGATGGGTGTGCACACCGGTGACTCGATCACCGTGGCACCGGCGCAGACGCTCACCGACAAGGAGTACCAGATTTTGCGCAACGCCAGTTTGGCCGTGCTGCGTGAAATTGGCGTGGATACGGGCGGCTCGAATGTGCAGTTCGCCATCAACCCAGACGACGGTCGCATGGTGGTGATTGAGATGAACCCGCGTGTGTCGCGCTCCTCGGCACTGGCCTCCAAGGCTACGGGTTTTCCGATTGCCAAGGTCGCCGCCAAACTGGCTGTGGGCTACACGCTCGATGAGCTGCGCAACGACATCACCGGCGGTGCCACGCCGGCCTCGTTTGAGCCGTCGATCGACTACGTGGTCACGAAGATTCCGCGTTTTGCCTTCGAAAAATTCCCTACGGCGGACAGCCATCTGACCACGCAAATGAAGAGCGTGGGTGAGGTCATGGCCATGGGTCGTACCTTCCAGGAATCCTTCCAGAAAGCCTTGCGCGGCTTGGAAGTCGGCGTGGATGGCATGAACGAGATGACGCAGGACCGCGAAGTGCTGGAGCGCGAGCTGGGCAATCCTGGCCCCGAGCGCATCTGGTACGTGGGCGATGCCTTTGCCATGGGCCTGTCGGTGGACGAGGTGTTTGAACTCACCAAGATCGATCGCTGGTTCTTGGTGCAGATCGAGCAGATCGTGAAAATCGAACTGGACATTGACCAACTGGCGGCTGAAAAAGGCGAGGGCGCTTTGGCCGCGCTCGATGTGGCCACGTTGCGCACGCTCAAACAAAAGGGTTTTTCGGATCGCCGTCTGGCCAAGCTGCTCAAGACCACTGAAAAAGCCGTGCGCCAAGCCCGCCGCAGTCTGAATGTGCGTCCGGTCTACAAGCGCGTGGACACCTGCGCGGCTGAGTTTGCCACCAACACCGCCTACCTGTATTCGACCTACGAAGGCCACGGCAGCGACAACGGTGAATGCGAGGCCGAGCCGACCAACAAGAAAAAAATCATGGTGCTGGGTGGTGGCCCGAACCGTATCGGCCAGGGTATCGAGTTCGATTACTGCTGCGTGCACGCAGCGCTCGCCATGCGCGAGGACGGCTACGAGACCATCATGGTCAACTGCAACCCTGAGACGGTGTCCACTGACTACGACACGTCCGACCGCCTGTATTTCGAGCCGGTGACGCTCGAAGACGTGCTGGAAATCGTTGATAAAGAAAAACCGTACGGTGTCATCGTGCAATACGGGGGCCAGACGCCTTTGAAGCTGGCGCTGGACCTCGAAGCCGCTGGCGTGCCCATCATTGGCACCAGCCCGGACATGATCGACGCCGCCGAAGACCGCGAGCGCTTCCAAGCGTTGCTGCACAAGCTGAACCTGCGCCAGCCCGCCAACGCCACCGCCCGCACTGAGCCAGAAGCACTGGAAAAGGCGGCTGCCCTGGGTTACCCGCTGGTGGTGCGCCCCAGCTACGTGCTGGGTGGCCGTGCCATGGAAATCGTGCACGAGCAGCGTGATCTGGAGCGCTATATGCGCGAAGCGGTCAAGGTCAGCCATGATTCGCCGGTGTTGCTGGACCGCTTTTTGAGCAACGCCATTGAGTGCGACGTGGACTGCGTACGCGATTCGGCAGGCGTTACCTTCATCGGTGGTGTGATGGAGCACATTGAGCAGGCGGGCGTACACAGCGGTGACTCAGCCTGCTCGCTACCGCCGTACTACCTGTCGGCTGCGACGGTGGCGGAAGTCAAGCGCCAGACCGCTGCCATGGCCGAAGGCTTGAATGTGGTGGGCCTGATGAACGTGCAGTTTGCTATCCAGGAAGTCGAAGAAGACGGCGTCAAGCAGGATGTGATCTACGTGTTGGAAGTGAATCCACGCGCCTCGCGCACGGTGCCGTTTGTCAGCAAGGCCACCGGCATTCAACTGGCTAAGGTGGCAGCGCGCTGCATGGTTGGCCAGACGCTGGCTTCGCAAGGCATCACCAAGGAAGTGACGCCGCCGTACTTCAGCGTCAAGGAAGCCGTGTTCCCGTTCGTCAAGTTCCCGGGCGTCGACACTATCCTCGGTCCAGAAATGAAATCGACCGGTGAAGTCATGGGCGTGGGCAAGACTTTTGGCGAGGCTTTCGTCAAGAGCCAACTCGGCGCCGGCACCAAGTTGCCGACCTCGGGCAAGGTGTTCTTGACCGTGAAGAACGCCGACAAGGCGCGCGCGGTGGACATTGCGCGCCAACTGGTCACGCTGGGCTTTGAATTGGTCGCCACCAAGGGTACAGCGGCGGCCATCGAGGCGGCCGGTGTGCCGGTGAAGCTGGTCAACAAAGTGACCGAAGGGCGTCCACACATCGTTGACATGATCAAGAACAATGAAATTGTCATGGTCATCAATACGGTGGAAGAGCGCCGCAACGCCATCGCCGATTCGCGCGCGATCCGCACCAGTTCGCTATTGGCGCGTGTTACTACTTTCACCACCATTTTTGGTGCGGAAGCGGCGGTGGAGGGGATGCAGCACATGGAGCAATTGGGAGTGATTTCGATCCAGGAAATGCACGCCCAGCTGTCGGCCTGAGAGATAGCAAAAGCGGCATAATTGCTGCTGAATCAAAACCGCCGCGCGGCAACGTGCGGCGGTTTGCTTTTGGAGCGTCGCAAATCCTGTTTTTCAAGGTGCGGCGCGGCATACACCATTTGAGGGAGATTGAGTCCATGGTCACCATTCCAATTACCAAGCGCGGTGCAGAGAAACTGAAAACCGAATTGCACCGTTTGAAGACGGTGGAGCGCCCCGGCGTGATTGCTGCCATTGCCGAGGCGCGCGCGCAAGGCGACCTGAGCGAAAACGCCGAATACGACGCAGCCAAAGATCGCCAAGGCTTTGTTGAGGGCCGTATTCAGGAAGTCGAAGGCAAGCTCTCGGTAGCCCAAATCATCGACCCGACCACGCTGGATGCCGGTGGCCGTGTGGTGTTTGGCGCTACGGTGGAGCTGGAAGACGAAGAATCTGGCGACACAGTGAAGTACCAAATCGTCGGCGAAGACGAAGCCGACCTGAAGTTGGGTCTGGTCAACATTTCCAGCCCGATTGCGCGCGCGCTGATCGGCAAGGAACAAGGTGACACGGCAGAAGTGAAAGCTCCAGGTGGTCTGCGCCGCTATGAAGTCATGTCTGTCAGCTACACCTGATGGCCTCTGCTGCCGCCCAGTCGTCACGTCTGCCGGCACTGGTGGCGGCACTGTGGTGGGGCAGCCTGAGTACGGTCGGCTTTCTGGTCGTGCCCTTGTTATTTGCCTATTTGCCCACGCCCACGCTGGCCGGTGGCATGGCGGCGCGCCTGTTTGCGGCGCAAACCTGGGTTTCGGTGGTGTGCGCGCTGCTATTGCTGCTGATTTCAAGACCAAAAGGCTCGGTAAACCAATACTCATGGGCGCAAGCAGCTATCATTTTTATATTGGGTGGCATGCTGCTGGCGCTGTTGTCGCAGTTTGGCGTCGCCCCGCGCATTGTTGCGCGTGACAACTTGCGCCTGTGGCACAGCGTGGGCAGTGTGTTGTATGTGGCGCAGTGGGGCTGCGCGTTGGCGGTGTTGTGGCAAACGCAGCGCAGTGCGCCGCTGTCACCACTGGATTGAACTGCCGACGTAGTACGGCGCCGGGCAGGCCTCTCGTGCCTATTCGTGCCAGTGCTCGGCCACCCAGGTGGCGGGCTTGATAAAGCGAAAACGGCGATTGCGCCGTCCCGCCAGTGCATCGGGAGGGTTGCACTCACCATGAAAAATCACGATGCGTGCGCCCGGGGGCACGAACGGTGCCGTCCAATAATTGCTCGGCCACGGCGGGATGCCGTCGTATTTGAAGCTCGGGCACCACGCTTTGGGCCAGTAGGTCAGCTTGCCTTGCTGATGCAAAAAATCCGACAAGTACGCCTGTTCGTTGCGAAATTTATGCCGGATTTCTTCGAAATGGCCGCGAAAATACGCCAGTACATCCGGATGGGCTCCCAGCTCAAAGCGGTACACCGACGAGTTGCCGGTGATGCGCCAGGGCCGTTTGTAGTCGTGGATGATTAAGAATTCGCCCGGCTGGGTGAAGAAATCATCCAGGCTGCCGGTGATAACCACGTCTACATCCAGGAATAGGGCCGTGCCGCGCAGGCCATACAAGTCGCCGCTGAAGCTGGCCAGCTTGTTCCAGCCGCGCTCTGGAATGCCGGGTGGCAAATCCAATGGCGGAATCGGCAGGCATCGCACTTCGCTGCGGATGCCAGTGCTGTCGTCGGTGAGGCAAACGAGGTTGAAGTCGCCGCTGAGGTGGCGGCGCACCATTGCATAAAGGCGGTTGACGTATTCAGGGCCGTATTTGCGGCCCCATTTCATGCAGATCACGTGGCGCTGGTGCGCCACGGTAGCTGTTGCACCCATGGCCTTAATCGGACTGGCGTTTTTTGATGGATTTCTGCTTGGGTTTGGCACGCTTGATCTGGCCACCCGAGGTGAGGCGCTGGTTACCCAGTACGCGCAAGGTTTTGATTTCAGGGCGCTGACCACCGCGCTTGCTGTATTTCATCACCTTGACGTCTTTGGGGCCGGCCATGCGGTCTTCGTTGGCGGAGCGTTCTTTTTCTTTTTCAAGTGGCGGGCGCCACAGCACCAGCAGCTTTCCGATGTGCTGGATAGGCGCAGCATTCAGCTCTGCAGCCAGTTGCTGGTACATCAACTCACGTGCGGCGCGGTCATCATTGAAGACGCGCACCTTGATGAGGCCGTGGGAATTCAGCGCGGAATCAATTTCCTTGCGCACGTTAGGAGTAATGCCGTCGCTGCCGACCATGACGACAGGGTCAAGGTGGTGGGCTTGGGCGCGTTGTTCCCGGCGCTCGGCCGGAGTAAGTTCAATTTGGGGCATAGCCGTATTATCGAGGCAGGAAGAAAGAAATATGAAAGTCAAAACCCAAAGCAAAAAGGTCAACAAGGCATGGCTCAACGACCATGTCAACGACACCTACGTCAAATTAGCTGCCAAAGAGGGTTTTCGTGCCCGCGCCGCTTACAAATTGAAAGAAATTGATGAACAATTTGGCTTGATTCGCCCTGGTCAACTGGTGGTGGACTTGGGCTGTACGCCAGGCGCCTGGAGCCAGTACCTGCGCCGCAAAATGTCGCCTGCGGGCGCTGCAGCAGGCGCCCTGAACGGCTGTATTATTGGTCTTGACCTGTTGCCGATGGTGCCAATCGAGGGTGTGCTGTTCTTGCAAGGCGATTTTAGTGAGCCTGAAACATTGCAGCAACTGGAGTTGGCCATGCAGGGCCGCCAAGCCGACTGTGTGGTGTCGGACATGGCGCCCAACTTGTCTGGCAATGGAGCCACTGACGCTGCGCGCATTGAAAATCTGGTGGATCTGGCGGTCGATTTCGCCTGTCATCACATGAAACCTGAAGGCGCGTTGGTGGTCAAATTGTTCCATGGCGGCGCCTATACCCCGCTGGTACAGTTATTCAAAAATACCTTTCGTGTGGTCAAAGCCGTCAAGCCCAAGGCATCACGCGATAAATCTTCTGAAACTTTTTTGGTCGGTATCGGGCTCAAGGTGACCGTGTAAAGTTGGCGCCACGACAAAAACAGGCCGAGCTGACGCAAAGCCCGCGTGCAGTCCATGGCTGCCAGGGGACATTTTCGAATCCCATGGGTTGAAAAGCCTAAAATCAATCGTATATAAATCGTACCCTTTTCGCTACTGTCTCTGGAGTCCCGCTTGAATAATCAGTGGTTTTCAAAAATAGCCGTGTGGCTGGTCATTGCCATGGTGCTGTTCACCGTGTTCAAACAATTTGACACACGTACTGGCGCGGCTGCAGGCCATGTCGGTTACTCAGAATTTCTTGATGACGTGCGCAGCAATCGCATCAAGAGCGCCGTCATTCAAGAAGGCCAGGGTGGCAGTGAAATTCTGGCCGTCACCAACGATGATCGCCGTATTCGCACCACTGCCACCTATCTTGACCGGGGGCTGGTGGGCGATCTCATCAACAACAACGTCAAGTTCGACGTCAAGCCGCGTGAAGAGGGCTCGCTGCTCATGACGCTGCTGGTCAGTTGGGGGCCGATGCTGTTGTTGATTGGCGTGTGGGTGTATTTCATGCGCCAAATGCAGGGTGGCGGTAAAGGCGGTGCCTTCAGCTTTGGCAAGAGCAAGGCGCGCATGATGGATGAGAATAACAACACCGTGACCTTTGCCGATGTCGCCGGTTGCGATGAGGCCAAGGAAGAGGTCAAGGAGGTTGTGGACTTCCTGAAAGATCCGAACAAGTTCCAGAAGCTCGGTGGCCGTATTCCCCGTGGCCTGCTACTGGTCGGGCCTCCCGGTACCGGTAAGACGCTGCTGGCCAAGTCGATTGCTGGCGAAGCCAAGGTGCCGTTTTTCTCCATCTCGGGTTCTGATTTTGTCGAAATGTTCGTTGGCGTGGGCGCGGCTCGCGTGCGCGACATGTTCGAGAACGCCAAAAAGAATGCCCCTTGCATCATTTTTATCGACGAAATCGATGCCGTCGGTCGCCAGCGTGGTGCCGGTGTCGGCGGTGGCAATGATGAGCGCGAGCAAACGCTCAATCAGATGCTGGTCGAGATGGACGGTTTTGAAACCAATCTCGGTGTCATTGTGGTCGCTGCGACCAATCGGCCGGACATTTTGGATGCCGCCTTGCTGCGCCCCGGTCGCTTTGACCGCCAGGTATATGTCACGCTGCCCGACATCCGTGGCCGCGAGCAGATTTTAGGCGTGCACATGCGCAAAATCCCGGTCAACCAAGACGTCAACCCCGGCGTGATTGCACGCGGCACGCCTGGTATGTCGGGTGCTGACTTGGCCAACTTGTGCAACGAGGCGGCTTTGATGGCTGCACGCCGCAATGCGCGCACCGTCGAAATGCAGGATTTTGAAAAGGCCAAGGACAAGATCCTTATGGGCCCTGAGCGCAAAAGCATGGTCATGCCCGAAGAGGAACGCCGTAACACCGCGTACCACGAGTCTGGGCACGCGCTGATTGGCAAGCTATTGCCCAAGTGCGATCCGGTACACAAGGTCACCATCATTCCACGCGGCCGCGCGCTGGGGGTGACGATGAGCTTGCCCTCGCAAGACCGTTACAGCTACGACAAAGAGTTCATGCTGAATCAGATCAGCATGCTGTTTGGTGGCCGCATTGCCGAAGAAGTGTTCATGCACCAGATGACCACCGGTGCCAGCAACGACTTTGAGCGCGCCACCTCGATTGCCCGTGACATGGTGACGCGCTATGGCATGACCGATGCGCTGGGCCCGATGGTCTATGCCGAAAACGAAGGCGAAGTCTTTCTGGGCCGCTCGGTGACCAAGACCACTACCATGAGTGAGTCAACCATGCAAAAAGTGGACGATGAAGTGCGCAAGATCATCGACATGCAATACGCTTTGGCACGCAAGCTGATTGAAGAAAACAGCGATAAGATGCACGTCATGGCCAAGTCGCTGCTGGAGTGGGAGACCATTGACTCCGATCAACTCGACGACATCATGGCCGGGCGTCCACCGCGTCCGCCAAAAGACTGGACGCCGCGCACGCCTCCGTCGGGCGGCGATCATCCGAGTGGTGGCACGCCGGCAGTGAGCGCTGTTGAGCCGGTTTCTGAGTCCGTGGTCAAACCTGCACCAACCGGCGCCTGACAGCGCGCTCAGGTCCAGCCAAGCCGCCATATCACCACCAAACGGGGCTTCGGCCCCGTTTTTACGTTCAGCGATATTTTTCAGTGATCCTTCCTCAGTGAGTGCGCCCATGCTTTGGCAAACCAGCCGCTTTGTGCTTGATCTACAGCGCCCGCACACCATGGGCATCGTCAACGCCACACCAGATTCGTTTTCTGATGGCGGCAGCCATTTTTCTGTTACAGCGGCCCTGCGCCATTGCGAGCGGTTGTTGCAAGAGGGGGCTGATATTTTGGACATCGGCGGTGAATCCACCCGCCCCGGTAGTCCCAGCGTGCCGTTGCAAGAGGAATTGGCGCGTGTCCTGCCCATCGTGCGTGGTGCCGTGCGTCTGGGGGTGCCGGTTTCGGTCGATACCTATAAGCCTGAGGTGATGCAGGCGGTGCTGGACGAGGGTGTTGATATCGTCAACGATGTCTGGGCCTTACGCCAGCTAGGCGCTGCGCAGGTGGTGGCGCAGCATCCGCGCTGTGGTGTGTGTTTGATGCACATGCACGGTGATCCGCAGACCATGCAGGCGGTCCCGATGGTGGGTGATGTGCTAGCGCAGGTACTCTCATTTCTAGAGCTACAAGCGCAGATTGTGTATGGGTTTGGGGTGGAAAAGACCCGAATTGTGCTGGACCCGGGCATTGGTTTTGGCAAGACGGTCGAACAGAACTTTGCTTTGCTGGCTCGCCAGCGCGAACTGCTCAGTCTGGGTTATCCGCTGCTGGCGGGATGGTCGCGTAAGTCTTCGTTGGGTGCGGTGACTGGGCTGGAGGTCGGTGAGCGTCTGCAGCCCAGTGTGGCTGCGGCTTTGCTGGCCGTGGAGCGCGGCGCGCGCGTGCTGCGCGTCCATGATGTACGTGCCACGGTGCAGGCGGTGGCAGTGTGGCGCGCGATGGCCGCAGCAGAGGTCAGCGCAAGCTGTATCGCTGCCGTGCCAAGTGTCCCTGAGCAGGGTGTCGGAAGTAACGGCACCTCTGGGTTGCAGGCGCGTACGTAGTGGGAGCGCAACCCTGGCCTGGTTGCCGCAGGCACTGCGATAAACTGGAAAATTCATAGCAACCCAGCCCCAGGTACACCCATGAACCGTAAATATTTTGGTACAGATGGCATTCGTGGCACGGTCGGTCAGGCCCCGATTACGCCCGATTTTGTCCTGCGTCTGGCCCATGCCGTTGGGCGCGTGCTCAAGCAGACCGAAGAACGCCCGTTAGTGCTGATTGGCAAAGACACGCGCATTTCAGGCTACATGCTGGAAAGCGCGTTGGAATCGGGCTTTAATTCTGCCGGTGTTGATGTGTTGCTGCTGGGGCCGTTACCAACACCAGGGGTGGCCTATCTGACCCGGGCGCAGCGTGCCAGCCTGGGCGTGGTTATCAGCGCCAGCCACAACCCCTATCCCGACAATGGCATCAAATTCTTCAGTGCCCAAGGTGCCAAGCTGCCGGACGCTTGGGAGTTTGCCGTGGAAGCCGCTCTGGATGAGCCGCCCATCTGGGCCGACTCTGCCTCGCTCGGTAAAACCCGCCGCCTCGAAGATGCGGCTGGGCGCTATATCGAGTTTTGCAAAAGCACTTTCGACCATGACCTGACACTCAAGGGCATCAAGATCGTTGTCGATGCTGCCCATGGCGCGGCCTACCATATTGCGCCGATGGTATTCCATGAGTTGGGGGCTGAAGTGATTGCCATCGGCTGCGCGCCTGACGGCCTGAACATCAACCACGAAGTGGGTGCCACCCATCCCGAGGCGCTGGTGGCTGCAGTGCTCCAGCACCAGGCCGATTTCGGCATTGCCCTGGACGGCGACGCCGATCGTGTGCAAATGGTGGACGGCGCGGGGCGTCTGTACAACGGCGACGAACTTTTGTACTTGATGGTGTGCGACCGTATGGGGCGCGATGAGCCTGTGCCAGGGGTGGTCGGCACCTTGATGACCAATATGGCGGTGGAGTTGGCTTTGCAGGCGCGTGGTGTCAAATTTGTGCGCAGCAAAGTGGGTGACCGCTATGTGTTGGAAGAGTTGACGCGTCAGCGCTGGGTGCTGGGCGGCGAGGGTTCGGGACACCTGCTGGTGCTGGACAAGCACACCACGGGTGACGGCTTGATCAGCGCATTGCAGGTGTTGCAGTGCTGCATACGCCAGCGACAGCGCATGGGGCAGGCGATGGCGGATCTGGTGTTGTTTCCCCAAGTGCTGGTGAATGTGCGCCTGCAACCTGGCCAGGACTGGAAAAGCAATGCCCTTTTAGCCGAGGAAACCTTGCAGGTGGAGCGTGATTTGGGACAGAACGGCCGTGTGCTGGTGCGCGCCAGTGGCACCGAGCCTTTGTTGCGCGTGATGGTCGAAGCGCGCGATAACATCCAGGCACACGCCTGTGCCGAACGCTTGGCGAGCGCCGCACAGCGTGGTTGATCAATTCAATATAGATAGCTGCAGGCGCTTTACCTGTATGGTTTTGCGGCTGATTTAATCAAAATCACCAAGTGCCCGGCAGCGCCTCGGCCAGCCTGCCTGCAGGCTACGTAAAGAGGGTGCTTTCAGTTCTCTGATGCATCAGCAAGCTATGCATTTGCTCTGCGGGTATCGGGCGGCCGCAGAGGTAGCCCTGCACATCAGAGCAGCCTTGCTCGTGCAAAAAATTCATTTGCTCCTGCGTTTCCACCCCTTCTGCCGTGGTGTGCAAACCCATCGCCTGTGCCATACGGATGATGGCGCTGACGATGGCCCGGTCATCGGCGTCTTCGCCCAGGTCACGCACAAAGGACTGGTCGATCTTGAGTTTGTAGATTGGAAAACGCTTGAGTTGGCTCAAGGAGGAATAGCCCGTCCCAAAATCATCTATGGCCAAGCGTACGCCGCAGGCATGCAGTTGATCCATGGTGGCAATGGCTGCGCGGGGATCTTCCACAGCCACGCCTTCGGTCAGTTCCAACTCCAGCGAGTCTGGTGCCAGTCCGATGTCAGTGAGTATTTGCGTGATCAGCTCGGGCAACTGGGGCTGGCGAAATTGCACTGCCGACAGATTGACCGCCATGGTTTCCAGCACCATGCCTTGGGCGCGCCAGCTTTTCAGTTGCGCCAATGCCGTGCGCAGCACCCATTCACCAATTGGCAGAATTTGGCCACAATCTTCAGCAATCGGGATGAATTCAGCCGGCGAGATGTTGCCCAACTCTGGATGGCTCCAGCGCAGCAAGGCTTCGACACTGCGGATTTCGCCGCTGGCAATGCAGAACTGCGGTTGGTAGACCAAAGAGAATTGCCCGCGCTCCAGGGCGCGGCGCAGGGCGTTTTCAAGCAGCAGCGCACGCAGCGACTGCGCCTGCATTTGCGGCGTGAAAAACCGGTAGGTGTTGCGCCCATCCAGCTTGGAGCGGTACATGGCTACGTCGGCGCATTGGCTCAAAGTGTCAAAGTCGACGCCATCGTCTGGAAACAGTGCGATGCCCATGGAAGGCGCCATGGTCAACTCATGCGTATCGATCTGGTAGGCGCGGCGCGAGGCCTCCAGCAACTTGTTGGCGACGCGCGCTGCTCCGTTGGCATTGGCTCCGGGGAGCAGCAAAATGAATTCGTCTCCGCCAAGCCGGCAGACGGTGTCGTTTTCACGCACCAGCGCACGCAGGCGATTGGCGATGGCCACCAGCAAGGCGTCGCCCACGCGGTGCCCCAGGGAGTCGTTGATGTGCTTGAAGTGGTCCAGATCCAGAAAGATGACCGCCAACGGGGTGTGGCTGCGCTGTGCTGCTGCAATGGCGTCGCGACTGCGCTCGGCCAGCAAGGTGCGGTTGGGCAGGCCGGTCAACGGATCGTAGTGGGCCAGCCAGTAGATGCGCTCCTGATCCTGGCGCCGATTGTGGATTTCCTGGTGCAGGTTTTCGACGGTTTCGCTCAGTTCATGGGTGCGCTGTTGCACCACTCTTTCGAGCTCGTGGTGCATGTGCTGCAGCGCTGCTTGCGCTTGCTGGCGTTCGGTGATGTCCATGGTGATCCAGACGCTGCCGTTGTTTGGCTGCGACGGGTCAATGGCCTTGCTGCGCACTTCACACACTACGATGGAACCGTCTTTTTTGCAGAGCTTTAATTCGGCGGCAAAGGCCAGTCCCTGCGACAGCGGCCCTTGGCTGCGCTGGCCAACGTCTTCCCAGTCGGCATCATTGGTGTACCAGCGCCGTGACAGGCAGCCTTGCAGTTCACCCGGCTCGTAGCCGAGCATCAGCTCGAAATGGTTGTTGCACCGCGTCAGGCGCCGGTCACGCAAGAAAACAATGCCCACCATGGCATGGTCAAACAACACCTGTTTTTCCCACACCGCTGCATCGAGCTGTTCTTGCGCCTGTCGTTGGTCATCGATGTCATCGATGATCCAGATGGAGCCTTCGGCGGTGTCTTCCGGGTTGAGCAGGCTGCCTGTGAGACGCGCCCAAAAAAGAGTGCCACAGCGCCGGCGCATCAGCCGCTCGACACGGTAGGGCTGGCCGGCAGCCAGCACCGGATAAGCAGCGCGTCCCAGTGCACGAAAGGCGGCGCGGTCAGGGTGAAAAGCGTCGCTTTTTTCACCGACCAGGCTTTGGTGCGTCTCGTAGCCAAAAATCTCGGCGTAGCGCTGGTTGCAGCGCACCACCATGCGTTGGCGCAGGAAAACGATGCCTACACCCGCATTGTCCAGCAGCGCCTGTTGCTCGCGCAACGTGCGTTCCAAGGAGGTGTCGGGCGATGGAATGGATTTCAACAATCCAAGAGTGTCTGGCAAAGGGGGCATGTCACCGGTAAAAGGTGGGCAATCAGAGAGGTACCGTGAGAGGTCTGACGCATTGTGCCAAAGTGTATCAGCAGGAGGCAAGACCAAATTAGCAGCAGCCAAAGTCAATACAAAGGCTATAGGCTTTTAGTAGACAGTGCAACTGTCACGAAAATGTCATGGCAGCCATCAATACTAAAGAAGTTTTGTACTTTTTCTGGAATGTGTCCATGCCTTCTTTTAGCTCCTCCCATGCCGTGATGCAGCCGCTTGGGGAGCCGCCGGCAGTGCTTGCTGATGCCCCCCTTGCGCTGCGCGCAGCTTTGTCGGTGGCGCTGCTGAATCGTGACCACAGCATCTTGGCATTCAACGAGCGCGTATTTGACTGGGCTGTGCGCGCAGATGTGCCTTTGCTTGAGCGCCTGCGCTACCTGTGTATCGTGTCGTCCAACCTCGATGAATTTTTTGAAGTGCGCACCGCTCCGTACGTGGCTGCCGCGCGCAATGGGGAGGCTAAAGGGGTCTATACCACTGCGTCGTTCGAGGCCTTGTCGGCCAAGGCGCATGCCCTGGTGGAGCGTCAGTACGCGCTGTATAACGACGAGCTGGTACCGGCGTTTGCCGCCCACGGCATCCGCATTGTTTCGCAGGGGGCGCGCAACGCGGCGCAACGCCGCTGGGTGCAGGGCTACTTTCAGCGCGAAGTTCGCCCTTTGCTGGTACCCCTGGGGCTGGACCCCGCGCATCCGTTTCCGCAGGTGGCCAACAAATCGCTGAACTTCATCGTGCGTCTCAAGGGCTGCGACGCTTTTGGGCGTGAGAACGAGATTGCCATCGTGCGTGTGCCGCGCGTGCTGCCGCGCCTGATCCGCATGCCCGCCAGCGTTGCGCCCCAAGGGGCGCAGTTTGTCAGCCTGTCGAGCGTAGTGCGTGCGCACTTGGCCGAGTTGTTCACCGGACGTCAGGTGACGGAATTTTCGCAGTTTCGTGTCACGCGCCATTCCGACCTGGCTGTGGACGAGGAGGACGTGCGCAGTCTGCGCACCGTACTGCGCCAGGGCCTGCACCAGCGCAACTATGGTGCGGCGGTGCGACTGGAGGTTTCAGCCGGTTGTTCGCGCTTTCTGTCGGATTTCCTGCTGCACCAGTTTGATCTGCCGGTCGGAGCGCTGTTTCGGGTCCATGGGCCGGTGAACTTGGTGCGCCTGGCGCAACTCGTGGACTTGGTGGACCAGCCTGCGCTGCTGTTTGCGCCTTGGCAGGCCTCTGTGCCGCAGCAGATGCAGGGCCGCGGCAGCCTGATGGCGCAGATGCGCCAGGGTGACCTGCTGATCCACCAGCCGTTCGAGAGCTTCGATGGTGTGCTGGCCTTTTTGCGCGAGGCGGTGTACGACCCGCAGGTGGTGGCCATCAAGCAGACCATCTACCGCACTGGCTCGGACCCGCAAATGATGGAGTTGTTGCATGAGGCCGTGCGCCGCGGCAAGGAAGTGATGGCTGTGGTTGAACTCAAGGCGCGCTTCGATGAAGAAGCCAACATCAATTGGGCTGAGGCGCTGGAGTCGGTGGGTGCGCAGGTGGTGTATGGCGTGGTGGGGCTCAAAACCCACGCCAAGATGCTGCTGGCGACGCGGCGCGAAGGCCGCAATCTGCGCCGCTATGGCCATTTGTCCACCGGCAACTACAACCCGCGCACGGCGCGCCTGTACACCGACCTCGGCTATTTCACGGCCGACGAGGACACCACAGCCGATATGGACAGCGTGTTCAACCATCTGGCCAGCCAAAACCGCCTGCCCCGCATGCACCGCCTGCTGGTGGCACCGTTTCATCTGCACCGGCGCACGCTGGAAAAAATTGAAGAAGTGGGGCTGGCGGCCAGTGAGGGGCGGGGCGGGCGCATCGTGGCCAAAATGAACTCCCTGACGGACGAAGCCCTGGTGCGGGCTCTGGTGCTGGCGGGCCAGCGCGGCGCGCAGATCGATCTGATCGTGCGCGGCGCCTGCATCTTGCCGGCCCAAGTGGCGGGATGGACTGACAACATCCGCGTGCGCTCCATCATTGGCCGCTTTCTGGAACACTCGCGCGTGTTTTATTACCGCTGCGGCGAGCGCGAAGAGCTTTACCTGTCGAGCGCCGACTGGATGAACCGCAATATGCTGCGCCGCGTGGAAGTGGCGTGGCCGGTGACGGATCCGGTGCTCAGGCAGCGCATCATCGATGAATGCCTGGTGGCCTACTTGCACGATGACCGCGACGCCTGGGACCTGCAGGCCGATGGTACCTATGCCCGGGCCAACGCGCCGGGGGTCGGTACTGGTGTGCAGGATGCACTGATGCAGCGCTATGGCGCAGTGCCGTGCGGCTGATTGTCTATAGCGCTGGCGCTTCTTGCAGCACTAGCTCCCAGGGAGTTTTTTGCCATGCTGCCACCTCTTCGCGCAGCAGATGGGCCGACTGGGGGTAGTGGGCCGACCAGCCGGCGTACGCGGTCAGCAAGAAGCGCTGTCCCTGGCGTGTCAGGCGAAGGCTTTGCACTTCGGGATCGCGGCGCGCGTGGCACAAAGCCACGGCCAGGCGCAGGCACAGCAGTTGCATCGCGGTGCTGGCATCGTCCAGTTCGGCTTCGATCTTGCGCAGCTTGCCCCGGTGGCCCAACACCAGGCGGCCCAGTCGGTGCATTTCCGGCATGGCGAACCCAGCGGCATCGGTGTGGTCCAGGATATAGGCGCCGTGGCGGTGGTAGTCGCTGTGGGAGATGCGACAGCCCACTTCGTGCAGTTGACCAGCCCAGGCAAGCTGGCGCTGCGCCGGCCCGTCGCTGGGTTCTGCCACCTGCGCAAACAGGGTGCACGCCGTTTGTGCCACCCGATGGGCTTGCGCGCCATCGACGGCAAAGCGCTGCATCAGTCCTTGCACTGTGGTGCTGCGCAAGTCGGTCTCGGGCTGTTCGCGATCCAGCAGGTCGTACAGGGCGCCCTGGCGCAGCGCGCCCTGGGCTACCTGCAGGGTGTCGATGCCCAGCAGATCAAACACGGCGCGCAGCACGCTGATGCCGCCGCCAATGACGGGACGGCGGTCTTCCTTGAGTCCATCCAACCGCACGTTGCTGGCACTTTGGGCGCGCAGCAGGCGCTGTTGCAGCCAGTCCAGGTCGGCGCGGGTGATGCGTCCCGGGGGATGGCCGGCAGCGGTCAGTATTTCGCCCACCGCCCCGACAGTGCCTGACGAACCGTAGGCCACCTCCCAGGCACTGCGGGGGTAAGCGTTCAGCGCTTCGTCCAGCACGGCCTTGGCGGCAATTTCCGCACTGGTGAAGGCTTGTGCGGTGAAGAGGCCGTCGGCAAAGTAGCGTGACGACCAAGCCACGCTGCCCACTTCGAACGAGGCCATGGCGTGTGCGCTGAACTGCTGGCCCAGGATCAGCTCGGTCGAGCGCCCGCCAATGTCCACCACCAGACGCCGCTCGTTCGACTGCGGTAGCAGCCGTGCTACGCCCTGGTAGATCAGGCGCGCTTCTTCGGTGCCCGATACCACCTCGATGGGAAAGCCCAGGATGCTGTTGCCGCGCTGCAAGAAAACCTCGCGGTTGCGCGCTTCGCGCAGAGTTTGCGTGGCCACTGCGCGCACTTGGGTCGGGGCAAAGCCGGCCAAGCGCTCGGCAAAGCGGGCCAGGCAGTCCCAGCCACGCTGCATGGCCTGGATGCTGAGGTGGTGTTGCTCATCCAGTCCGCTGCCCTGGCGTACCGTCTCCTTGAGGTATTCAACGCGCTGGATGTGACCGTGCTCGAAGCGGCCAATTTCAAGGCGAAAGCTGTTCGATCCCAGATCGATAGCTGCGAGCAGTGTTCCGTGGTGCATGGGAGAGCGTAGGGGGCTGGTGGGAGGCGGCGCAGCATAGCACCGCCTTGCGGGTTCGCCGCAGTTTTAGCCAATGATCCGCCCGTCCGGCGTGAGCATGGTTTGCGTGACGTGGCTGCTGATGCGTTTTTTGTTCTGGAAGGTGAGCATGAAGCCGCCAATATTGGCGTCGCTGCGCCGGCGCAGGGCCGTCAGCACGCTGGCGCGGGTGATGGCGCCGTTGATGCTGGCCAGAGCGATCCCGGTGTAGCGCGCCGCAATGAATCCGGCCAGGCCCAGGGGCGAGGCAGGTTCGTCGTACAGGCGTGCCAGCGCTGTGCGGTAGGCGCGTACTACCGGCAGGCTGGACGTGAGCAGCGGCACGGCCTGCGTGGCAATCACCGAGGTATTGCGCGGCAGGCCGCCCAATTGCGCCAGTACTTGCAGGTTCACGTCGGCCAGCGCCACCACATAGCATTGGCGGCCTGCGGGCAGCACCAACTGGCGCATGAAAACATGTAGCTCCGGCGTGCCGCCGATGAACAGAATCAGCGGGTGCGGTGGCGCGGAGCGACTGGCAGCTGACAGGGCTTGTGTACGCAGGCCCATGGTCTGGGCCACCTGGGCGATGTCGGCTTGCGACGCCTGCTGCAGGCGGGCGCTGCCATAGACCACTCCGATGTCGTGTGCGCCCAGGGTGGCCAGCGTCTTGAGTGCATGGGTTATCTGCGCTTGGTCGCCAGCAAAGATGTCAAACACCGTGTTGTCTGCTGTGTGTGCTGCGCTGCTGTGCAGCCAGGGCGCTATCTGGGCCAGAGGCGAACTGGTAGCGGCATGGGCCTGGAGTGTGGCCAGACCCGCAGCGGCGGCGTGACCAACACAGCCCGACAGGGCCACGCAGTCCGGCGTGGCATGGGCTTTTTGCCAGGCGGCTTGCAGGCTGGCGGCGCTGCCATCGGTCTCCAGCACCAAGTGTTTTACGGGCCTGCCCAGCAGACCACCGCGTGCGTTCAGGTCTTGCCAGGCGGCGCGCGAGCCCATCAGAAAATCGCGGCTGACATCTTGCTGGGTGGCCGACATGTCTGCCATTTGGGCGATGGTCAGGGCACGGCCAGCCTCTGCTGTGCGGGCCGTGGCCGTTTCTTGGGCCTGCAGGGTAGTGGCGCCGGCCAGGGTCGCCATGGCCGTGCACTGCAGCCAGTGCCGGCGGCTCAGGCGGGGAGGAGAGGAGCGGTCATGGTGCATGGCAAGGAGGGTGTGGAGTGCGGGGGATGAAACGTGTTGGCGGCTTGGTTGTCGCCTGCATGGCAGTGCAGACATATTTAAAAAAGTGAGCTACTTGCGCTTATCTATGCTTGCTTTCGAATACTTTTATATCTGTAAGCCACGTTTAACAAGCGCTAGCAGCTATTTTTTTAATAGTGCATTTGGTGCGCCAAGGCGTAGCACCAGAGGCCAACCTGGCGTTCAGTTGAGCAGCTTATGCAAGTGCCATGTCAATGGCGTGACAGCGCTGCCAGGGAAATAGGGTGTTGCATGACAAAAATTTCTGCTGTCACGACAATGTCACAAACGCCTTTTAAAGTGACCTCAGTTCCACTTTTTCAACCCAAAGGCTTCTTCATGAAAATGTCTGCAATTCGAGTTCTGGTGGCGGGTGTGCTGTCTGCGGGAGCCGTCTCTGGCGCCTGGGCGCAGCAGGAGGCCACCGGTGCCGGTGCCAGCTTTCCGGCGCCGCTGTACGCTAAGTGGGCGTCCGACTACTACAAGGCCACGGGCGTGAAAATCAATTACCAGTCGGTCGGCTCGGGCGCCGGCCTGCGCCAGATCGAAGCCAAGACGGTGGACTTTGGCGCCTCCGATGCGCCGCTCAAGGACGAAGACCTGGCCAAAAAGGGCCTGGTGCAGTTCCCCACCGTGATCGGTGGTGTGGTGCCGGTGGTCAACATCAAAGGCATTGCGCCCGGCCAGATCAAGATGAGCGGCCAGGTGTTGGGCGACATCTACCTGGGCAAGATCACGCGCTGGAACGATGCGGCGCTGACGGCGCTCAACCCCGGCGTGCCGCTGCCCGACGCCGCCATTGCGCCGGTGCGCCGCGCCGATGGCTCGGGCACCAGCTTTATCTTCACCAACTACCTGAGCAAGGTGAACGCCGAGTGGCAAGCCAAGGTCGGTGAAGGCACGGCCGTGAACTGGCCCACCGGCGCTGGCGGCAAGGGCAACGAAGGCGTGGCCGCCTTTGTCGGCCGCCTGCCCAATTCGATCGGCTATGTCGAATACGCCTACGTCAAGCAGAACAAGATGACTTATGTGCAGCTGCAAAACGCCGCCGGCAGCTTTGTCTCGCCCGATGATGCCGCCTTCAAGGCCGCTGCGGCTGGCGCCGACTGGAGCAAGAGCTTCCACCAGATCCTGACCCATCAGCCCGGCAAGGAGGCCTGGCCCCTGACTGGCGCCACCTTCATCCTGATGCACAAGGTGCAGGACAAGCCGGCGCAGGCGGCGGCGGCGCTCAAGTTCTTTGAATGGGCCTATCAGTCGGGCGACAAGACCGCCGGTGATCTCGATTACGTGCCTATGCCCGACAGTGTCAAGAGCGTGATCCTGAAGTCCTGGGCGGATATCAAGGACACTTCTGGCAAAGCCATTGCTTTGAAGTAACTCCTGTCAGGGTCCGCTGCGATGCGGGCCCGGCTTTATTTTTCTGATCCAAGGCGCCCACCGTGTCCATACCCTTGACCGTGCACTCGACCCTGTCCAGCAGCAGCGGCGGCGCAGCAGGCGCTAGCGCCCGCAAGCATCTCCCACCCGCCCGCCGTCCGCTGCTGTCGGGGACCATGGCCGATCGGCTTTTTGGCTGGTTGGCGCGCGCCGCCGCGCTGCTAACGCTGGCACTGCTGATAGGCATCCTGACGTCGCTGGTCATTGGGGCCTGGCCAGCACTGGAGCGCTATGGCCTGGGGTTTTTGACCAGCAGCGTTTGGGACCCGGTGCAGAACGAGTACGGCGGCCTAGTGATGATCTATGGCACCTTGGCCACTTCGTTCATTGCCCTGCTGATTGCCGTACCGGTCAGTTTTGGCATTGCGCTGTTTTTGACCGAACTCTCGCCGGCCTGGCTCAAGCGCCCCTTGGGCACGGCCATCGAGTTGCTGGCGGCGGTGCCGTCGATCGTCTACGGCATGTGGGGGCTGATGGTGTTTGGCCCCATCTTGGCGCAATACGTGCAGCAGCCGCTGCAGTCGTGGTTCAGCGGCATTCCCTATCTGGGCGCGTTTGTCTCGGGCCCGCCCGTGGGCATCGGTCTGCTGGCGGCGGGCATCATCCTAGCCATCATGATCATTCCGTTCATCGCTGCCGTGATGCGCGATGTGTTTGAGGTCACGCCCGCCCTGCTCAAGGAGTCGGCCTATGGCCTGGGCGCCACCACTTGGGAAGTGATGTGGAAAGTGGTGTTGCCGTACACCAAGACAGGGGTGCTGGGCGGCATCATGCTCGGGCTGGGGCGCGCGCTGGGCGAGACGATGGCGGTGACGTTTGTCATCGGCAACATGAATCAGCTCAACTCGCTGTCGATTTTTGAAGCCGCCAATAGCATCACTTCGGCGCTGGCCAATGAATTTGCCGAAGCCGGCGAGGGCCTGCACCAGGCCTCGTTGATCTACCTGGGTCTGGTGTTGTTCTTCATCACCTTCGTGGTGCTGACGCTGTCCAAGATTTTGCTCAACCGCCTGCAAAAGGGCGAGGGAAGCCGCGCATGACCGCCACCACATCGCAGCAACTGCTGCACGCTGCCGAGCAAACCCGGGCACGCCAAGCCATGTATGCGCGGCGCAAACGCACCAACCGCATGGCGCTGGCACTGTCGCTGGCGGCGATGGCGTTTGGTGTGTTCTGGCTGGTCTGGATTCTGTGGGAGACGGTTCGCTTGGGGCTAGGGGGCCTGAGTCTGGCGCTGCTGACCGAAATGACCCCGCCACCGAACGAGGACGGTGGCTTGGCCAACGCCATTTTTGGCTCGCTGGTGATGGTAATGTTGGCCACGTTTGTCGGCACGCCGATTGGCATCATGGCCGGGGTGTACTTGGCCGAATACGACGTGCGCGGCTGGCTGGCGTCGGTGACGCGCTTTGTCAACGACATCTTGCTGTCGGCGCCCAGCATCGTCATCGGCTTGTTTGTCTATGCCGTGGTGGTGGCGCGCTTTCGCAGCTTCTCGGGCTACGCCGGCATTCTGGCGCTGGCGCTGATCGTCATTCCGGTGGTCATCCGCACGACAGAG
This sequence comes from Simplicispira psychrophila DSM 11588, assembly GCF_000688255.1. Taxonomy (GTDB): domain Bacteria; phylum Pseudomonadota; class Gammaproteobacteria; order Burkholderiales; family Burkholderiaceae_C; genus Simplicispira; species Simplicispira psychrophila. The sequence continues at coordinate 136,867 of NZ_JHYS01000009.1, forward strand.
AACATGCTGGTGCTGGTGCCGGCCAGCCTGCGCGAGGCGGCCTATGCATTGGGCACGCCCAAGTGGAGAGTCATCACCCTGGTGACGCTGCGTGCGGCGCGCTCGGGTGTCATCACCGGCGTGTTGCTGGCGGTGGCGCGCATTGCCGGTGAGACGGCGCCGCTGCTGTTTACCGCGCTGAACAACCAGTTCTGGAATGGCGACCTGTCCAAGCCCATGGCTAGCCTGCCGGTGACTATTTTCAAATTTGCCATGAGTCCCTATGAGAACTGGCAGCAACTGGCATGGGCAGGCGTGTTTCTGATCACCGTGACGGTGCTGGGGCTCAACATCCTGGCGCGCGTTTTGACCCGCCAGAAATAAAGAATAAGAGAAGGAAACCTTCATGTCCACCCGTCCGCAGACGACCAACGACGCCAAGATCACGGTGCGTGATCTCAATTTCTACTACGGCAAATTTCATGCCTTGAAGGGCATCAACCTCGATATTCCCGAGAACAAGGTAACCGCCTTTATTGGCCCTTCGGGCTGTGGCAAGTCCACGCTCTTGCGCACTTTCAATCGCATGTTTGAGCTGTATCCCGAGCAGCGCGCCGAGGGCCAGATCGTGCTCGATGGCGAAAATCTGCTGACCAGCAAGCAGGATGTGGCGCTGATCCGCGCCAAGATCGGCATGGTGTTCCAGAAACCGACACCGTTTCCGATGTCGATCTACGACAACATCGCCTTTGGCGTCAAGCTGTTTGACAGGCTGAGTGCCACCGACATGGACGAACGGGTCGAATGGGCGCTGCGCAAGGCGGCTTTGTGGAACGAGGTCAAGGACAAGCTGGGGCAGAGTGGATCGGGCTTGTCGGGCGGGCAACAGCAGCGCCTGTGCATTGCGCGCGGCATTGCCATTAAGCCTGAAGTGCTGCTGCTGGACGAGCCGTGTTCGGCGCTGGACCCGATTTCGACGGCCAAGGTGGAGGAGCTGATTGCCGAGCTCAAGAGCGACTACACCGTGGTCATCGTCACGCACAACATGCAGCAGGCAGCGCGCTGCAGCGATTTCACGGCGTATATGTACCTGGGCGACCTGATTGAGTTTGGCTGCACCGAAGAGCTGTTTTTCCAGCCCCAGCGCAAGGAAACCGAAGACTACATTACCGGCCGTTTTGGCTGAAGGAGACTGACATGGCCGAAAAACATCTTTCATCGCAGTTCGACAGTGAACTCAACAGCGTCACCGCCCGTGTCATGGAGTTGGGCGGCTTGGTGGAGACGCAGATCCAGCACGCGATTTATGCACTGTCGCATTTCAGCCTGGAGGCCGTGGCCAAGGTGCAGGTGATCGAGCAGCGCGTCAACACCATGGAGGTGGAGATTGACCACGAGCTCTCGACCATCATTGCCCGGCGCCAGCCCACGGCGCGTGACCTGCGCCTGTTGATTGCGTTTTCCAAGGCCACGGCCAATTTGGAGCGGATGGGCGACGAGGCCAGCAAAATGGCGCGCATGGTGCAGTCCATCATTCAGACGGGCGCACCGCGCTCTTTGCCGACCATGGATCTGCGTGTGGCGGCCGACCTGGCATCGGGCCTGCTGCGCAAGGCGCTGGATGCCTTTGCGCGGCTGGATGTGCAGGCAGCGGTGGCGATTTTGAAAGAGGACGATCTGATCGACGAAGAGTTTGATGGCTTTGTACGCAAGCTCATCACCTACATGATGGAAGACCCGCGCACCATTTCAGCCAGTCTAGATCTGCTGTTTCTGGCCAAGGCCATTGAACGCATCGGCGACCATTCCAAAAATGTGGCCGAGCTGATCATTTATCTGGTCAAGGGGATGGACGTGCGCCATACCTCGCTGGACCAGATCGAATCGGCCCTGCTGTAAGCGCAGGCCCACCGCCATGAAAAATCTACCCCGCGTCTTGATCGTCGAAGATGAACCGGCGATTGCTGAACTGATTGCCGTCAACCTGCGCCACAACGGCTTTGCGCCGATCTGGTCAGAAGATGGCGAATCGGCCCAGCGCGAGCTGGATGCCGTGCTGCCGGACGTGATCCTGCTGGACTGGATGCTGCCCGGCCAGAGCGGTCTGCAACTGGCGCGAAAATGGCGTGCCGACAGCCGCACCAAAACCGTCCCCATCCTGATGTTGACCGCGCGCGGCGACGAACCCGACAAGGTGGCCGGCCTGGACGCTGGTGCTGATGACTACATTACCAAGCCGTTTTCTACACAGGAGCTGCTGGCGCGCATCCGTGCCGTGCTGCGTCGGCGCGCACCGGAGCAGGTGGCAGACAGCGTGGCTATCGGCGCCCTGGCGTTGGACGCCGCCACGCACCGCGTCACCTGGCAGGAGCAGCTGCTCAAGGTAGGGCCGACCGAATTCAAACTGTTGCATTACCTGATGAAGCACGCTGAGCGCGTACACAGCCGGGCGCAGTTACTCGACAAGGTGTGGGGCGACCATGTGTTCATTGAAGAGCGCACGGTGGATGTGCATGTCAAGCGCCTGCGCGAGTCGCTCGGTGCGGGCGGGGTGATGGTCGAGACCGTGCGCGGCGCCGGTTACCGCTTTACAGCCCAGCCGCAGGCGTTGGCTCCAACGAGGGCCTGAGCGCTATGTTTTTTCGCGTCATGGTTTTTCTCTGCTGCCAATTAGCGGGCGGGTTGCTGGGTTGGTGGCAGATGGGGCCGTGGGGCGCGGCTGTTGGTGCCGCGGTAGCGATTTGGGTTTGGTTTACCTGGGACATGCTGCGCGGCACGCGGGTGGTGCGTTGGCTGCGCCAAGGTGAATTGGCCCAGGCGCCGCGCCTGCACGGTCTGTGGGGTGAAGTCAGCGACCGCGCACGCCGCCTGCTGCGCCAGATGCAAGGCCAGGTGCAAGAGAGCGAGCAGCGTTTGCAAGAGGTGCTATCGGCGCTGCAGGCCTCGCCCAATGGCGTGATTTTTCTGAATGCCGCAGGCTGCATCGAATGGAGTAACCAGATTGCAGCTGCGCATTTCGGCATCGATTTGGAGCGTGATTTGCTGCAGTCGATTGGCAACCTAGTGCGCCACCCGGACTTCAGTGCCTATTACGCGGCGCGTGATTTCTCCAGCGCGGTGGTGATGGCAGGCCGCTACAGTACGCCCGCGTGCCCGGTACGCCTGTCGGTACAACTGCATCCCTATGGTCAGGGCCGCTGTCTGCTGCTGTCGCGCGATGTGACGGCGCTGGAGCAGGCCGAGGTCATGCGACGTGATTTTGTCGCCAATGTGTCGCACGAAATCCGCACCCCGCTGACGGTGCTCAGCGGTTTTGTCGAAACGCTGCAGACCCTGTCCCTGGCGCCCGAAGAGGAGAAGCGCTATCTGGCACTGATGGCGCAGCAGGCGGCGCGGATGCAAAGCGTGGTCCAGGGATTGCTGACGCTGTCCCGTCTGGAGGGCAGTCCGTTGCCCGGTCTGACCGAGTGGACACCAGTAGGGCAACTGCTGCGCGCCTGCGAGGATGAGGCGCGCGCGCTGTCGGCCCTGCTGGCGCCAGCATCGCAGCGGGTGCATGTGCTGCAATTTCCATCGCTGCAGGCGTTGCAGGGGATGGGCGAGATCGCCGGTGCGCAGACGGAATTGCAAAGCGCACTGTCCAACTTGGTCGGCAATGCGGTGCGCTACACGCCCGCTAGCGGCAGCATCACGGTGACGTGGACTCGGGACGCACAGGGTGGCGCGGTGTTTGCGGTGGCGGACACCGGGCCAGGCATCGATCCGGTGCACATTGCACGCCTGACCGAGCGCTTTTACCGCGTCGATCGCAGCCGATCACGGGAGACGGGGGGCACCGGGCTGGGGCTGGCCATCGTCAAGCATGTGCTGCAGCGCCATGGCGCGGTGCTGCAAATCGACAGCGTACCAGGCAAGGGATCGGTGTTTTCAGTGTGCTTTCCAGCTTCTCGGCTGCGCCCGACAGGTTGGAAGGCAGACGGTGTTGTGCCCACGCTCACGGCGCTGTAACCGGACTGCTGCGGCGGTACAGCGCTATGAAGTCGGTTTTGTCCGTTGGTCGTGCCAGTTGCGTCTGCAATGTCCAGTCTTGTCCTTGCAGGTGTCGCACCGCAACTGGCATGGGCGTGTTGCCGGGTGTCAGAAGCCAAGAACACTCGGCATTGCCGGGAGTGGTTTGCAGGTGCAGTGCCCCGTGGTATTGCAGGGCCGCGATCTGGCTGCGGTTCAAGCCATCGACGAGGACGCAGGGGGGGTGCCCGATGACCGCTGTGATGCTGCGCACCTGCGGGGCATCGCTGCGTGCGTAGTCGAGCATCGGTAGCCACAGCGTCATCAGTAAAAACCAGCCCAGGGTGGCGCCTGCGGCAGGCAACACCAGACTTTTCCAGATGGCGGCGCGGTGGCGGCCGGTGCGCCAGGCGACCAGTGCACACCAGGCGATGCTGGCGGCCAGGGCCAGCGCCAGAGTGAAACCTGAAAAAGATGCCATAAATCCGGGCGCCAGCTTGGCTACGTTGGCTGCTGGTTTGGCCGGGATGCCGGTTTGTGTGGCGAGCCAGATCACCCAAATGGCAATCGCCGAGACCGAGAAAAAAAGCAGCGTAAACCAGTCGATCAGTGCTGCCACGCTGCGGCTGAGCGTCGGTAACGCAAACGCGGCCAAAGTGGCCAAGGCCGGCAGGCCCAGCAGCAAGGCGCGGTCTGACGGCTGGGTGCTGAGTGCGGCACCGATGGCCACTAAGGTGAACCATAGGGGCAGCAACAGGTGACGGTGCACTTGCCGACTGGTGATGTGCTTGCGCCAGCGCCACAGCGTCCACAAGGCCAAGGGCCATGCCGGCCAGGTAAACCACAGCAGCAGACGGCCGAAATTGACCCCATCGTGCGCGCTGGCGTAGTGCCACACGATGCGCCAGCGCCACAGGTCGAGTTGCCAGGCCAGCAGCGCTGCCGCTGCACCTGCCAGCACCAAGCCGAGGCCGGCATGGCGCATATGCAAGGGGGAAAATGTATCGGAGGTTTGAGTTTGAGTGCCCCACCAGCAAAACACGGCGCCGCCCAGGCTGTAGAGCAGCGCCAAGGCGGGCGCACCGCTCAAGACCAAGCCGAGCAAGCCCACGAAGAGTGCCATCCAAGGCACCACCGCACGATAGGGCAGGGCTGCCAAGGCAAAAAATACCAGGGTGGTGCAGGACAGCTGTGTCAGGTACGAGGTGGCTTCGTGCGAGGGTTGGGCCAGTCCCAGGCATGCCAGCAGGGCTAGCAAACCACCGTCGGCCATGGCCCGGGCGTAGTCGTGGGGCTGTGCCTCACCGCCAAAAGCAAACGCCACTGGCTGTGCACGGGGGCTCAGGGCCAGGTAATACACGCCATACCAGGTGGCCCACAGCGTCAGCACCAGGAGGGCAATAAAAGGCATGCGCGCCGCCAGTTCAGGCGCCATGGCGGCGGGCGCCATCTGCAAGGCCCAGGCGCCCATCCAGTAGGGCAGCAAGCCGTCGGTGTCAGGGGCAAGGTTGCCTAGGACGGGGGCCAGCCAGGGGGTATGGCCTTGTGCCAATTCCAGCATGTAGCCAAAGGCCGTCATGTCATCGCCCCGCCAGGGCCCACGCCCGATAAAGCCCGGCACGATGTAGGCAAGGCACAGCAACAGCAGTGCCCAGCGCGGTAGCCGGCGCACGGCACTTTGGGGAACGATGGCGGGGGTGGGTAGGTTCACGCGTTCAGGAGAGTAGCAGGGTCGTCAGGAACAAGAGCGGGCCAAGGCAAACAAAAAGGCAGCACGGTTGCCCGAGCTGCCTTTGGAGGCGAAAGACGCAGCAGGATTATTCTGCTGTCGGTGCTGTTGCCGTTGCCGTGGTCTTGCCAAAGCGGTTGCGGAAGCGCTCGACGCGGCCACCCATGTTGTCCACCGACTTTTGTGTGCCGGTGTAGAAGGGATGCGACTCGCTCGACGTATCGAGTTTGTACATGGGCAACTCGCGACCGTCTTCAGTCTGGCCCATTTCTTTGGTGTTCACGCACGAACGCGTAACAAACTTGAAACCGTTGGACAGGTCAACGAAGAGAACTTCGCGGTAGTTGGGGTGAATGCCTTTTTTCATGGCGAATCCTTTGATGGGTGGGTCAACTGCGTCAGCCACTGCAGCACGTATTTGCCGCAGCACTTCTCGCGAAAAGCTTTCAATTATTGCACGAATTGGAGCATCAGCCGCCGCGGCGCATCATATCGAAGAACTCGACATTGCTCTTGGTGGCCTTCATGTTCTTGATCATCAGTTCCATTGACTCGATTTCGTCCATGTTGTACATGAACTGGCGCAGGATGCGTGTTTTTTGCAGGATTTCGGGTGCCAGCAGCAATTCTTCACGGCGCGTGCCGCTCTTGTTCAACTCGATGGCCGGGAATACGCGCTTTTCGTACAGGCGGCGGTTCAGGTGAATTTCGCAATTGCCGGTGCCCTTGAATTCTTCAAAGATCACTTCGTCCATGCGGCTGCCGGTATCGACCAAAGCGGTGGCAATGATGGTCAGCGAGCCGCCTTCTTCCACCTTGCGTGCAGCGCCAAAAAAGCGCTTGGGGCGTTGCAGCGCGGCTGCATCGACACCGCCCGAAAGTACCTTGCCGCTGGAGGGTACAACGTTGTTGTAGGCACGGGCCAAACGGGTGATGGAGTCGAGCAAGATCACTACGTCTTTTTTCAGTTCGACCAAGCGCTTGGCGCGCTCGATCACCATTTCAGCCACGTGGACGTGGCGGGCAGCGGGTTCGTCAAAGGTCGAGGCAATGATCTCGCCCTTCACGGTGCGCTGCATTTCCGTCACTTCTTCCGGGCGCTCGTCCACTAGCAGCACCATCAGGTGCACGTCGGGGTTGTTGGCCGTGATAGCGTGGGCAATGTGCTGCATCATCACCGTCTTGCCGCTCTTGGGCGGCGCAACGATCAGGGCACGTTGACCACGCCCCAGGGGCGCAATGATGTCGATGATGCGGCCAGTGATGTTCTCTTCGCTCTTGACGTCGCGCTCCAGCCGCATCTGTTCCTTGGGGAACAGGGGCGTGAGGTTTTCAAACATCACCTTGTGTTTGTTCTGCTCGGGCGGGCCGTCGTTGACCTTGTCGAGTTTGGTCAGGGCAAAGTAGCGCTCACCATCTTTGGGCGTGCGCACTTCGCCTTCGATCATGTCGCCCGTATGCAGGTTAAAGCGGCGCACCTGGCTGGGCGAGATATAGATGTCGTCGGTGCTGGCGGTGTAGCTGGTGTCGGGGCTGCGCAGAAAGCCGAAGCCATCGGGCAGGATTTCGAGCACGCCGTCGGCAAAAATTTGTTCGCCTGTCTTGGCCCGCTTCTTGATGATGGCAAACATCAACTCCTGCTTGCGCATACGGCCGACGTTTTCAATATCAAGCTCTTCGGCCTGCTTGAGGACTTCAGACACATGCAGTGCCTTGAGTTCGTTGAGGTGCATGGGGTGACTCCTTGGCGGAGTGGGTATGAATCAGGGAGAGAAGGCGGTGCGTCGAGAGGGCTGCTGTTGGCAGTTCTGGCTTGCCTGGGGGCTCGAACTGGCCAATGCGTGTGGGCCAGCGATCAAATGGGATTATGCAGGAAAATTTTTAAAGACCCGCTTGCGCGCAAGCAGGGGGGCAGAAAAACAGGTTCACACTGCAGGTACTGCGTGGCCGCGGTGCAACAAGGTTGCGCAGCGGCCAAGGAATGTCAGGCCAGTTGTTCGTCGATGAAAGCGACGAGTTGCGATTTGCTCATGGCGCCGACCTTGGTGGCAGCCAGCTGACCATCCTTGAACAACATGAGTGTGGGAATGCCGCGGATACCAAATTTGGCGGGAATTTCCCGATTTTCATCGACGTTCATTTTGGCAATTTGCAGCTTGCCCTGGTAGGCGCCCGCCACTTCATCGAGGATGGGGGCAATCATTTTGCAGGGACCACACCACTCAGCCCAGTAGTCAACCAGCACGGGAACGCTGGCTTGCAGTACGTTCGCTTCAAAATCGGTGTCAGAAATATGTTTGATGAGTTCGCTTGCCATTGCGCTTTCCTTAGAGAGGGCCGATCGGGATAAAGTGCGTCCATTGTGACAGAAACCAGTGTTTGCCCCGCGCCAAGTCTAGGCTTGAGTGCTATGACCGTGATAGCAAAATAAGTGTGCTGCAAGCACGATCGAAAAATTTATGAATTCAATATCTTCCTCTCCTGTTTCTTCCTCTGTTTCTTCCCTTGTTTGTGAGGCGGTCGTGATCGGTGCGGGACCGGCGGGCCTGATGGCTGCGCAAATCCTGGCCCAGGCGGGCGTATCAGTGCACGTGTTTGACGCCATGCCCAGCGTGGGACGCAAATTTCTGCTGGCCGGCAAGGGCGGCTTGAATCTGACCCACTCCGAGTCGATGGAGCCGTTTGTCAGCCGCTATGGCGCGCGGCAAGCGCAGATGGCGCCGCTGTTGGAGCAGTTTGGTGCGCCGCAAGTGCGCGGCTGGGCACAGGATTTAGGCGTCGAGACGTTTGTCGGCACTTCCGGACGGGTGTTTCCGGCCGACCTCAAGGCGGCGCCACTGCTGCGCGCTTGGTTACAGCGTTTACGCAGCCAGGGCGTGCAGTTTCATATGCGCCATCGTTTTGGCGGCTGGGACAGTGCCGGGGCGCTGCAATTTCACACGTCCGGTGGTGACATCAGTGTTCAGGGCCGCGCCGTGGTGCTGGCGCTGGGGGGGGGCAGCTGGGCGCGTCTGGGCTCGGATGGCGCATGGCTGCCCTGGCTGGCCGCACGTGGTGTGGCGACGGTGCCGCTGCAGCCGAGCAATTGCGGCTTTGACGTGCCGCGCCAAGGCGGTGCAGTCGAGACACGCCGCGAATTTCTGCAGGAGCTGATCGGCCAGACGCCGACTCCAGCCGTTGGCTGGACGGCGCACTTTGCCGAGCGATTTGCCGGCCAGCCGTTCAAGACCGTGGCACTGGCGTTCACCGACAGCGCAGGCCGGCATTTCAGCCGCCGGGGTGAGTTTGTCGCCACAGCGACCGGCGTCGAAGGCAGCTTGGTCTACGCCGTCTCGGCGCTGCTGCGCGATGAAATCGTTGCCCACGGCCATGCCACCTTCACGCTGGATTTGTTGCCTGACCACACGCCCGAGCGCGTGCTGGCTGAGGTACGCCACCCGCGTGGCACGCGTTCGTTGTCGAGCCACCTCAAAAGCCGGTTGGGGTTGGACGGTATCAAGATGGGCATCCTGTACGAGCAATTGGGCAAGGAGCGCGTGGCCGACCCGTACCTGCTGGCGGCTGCCATCAAGGCGCTGCCGATCACGGTGGTGGCGATGCGGCCCCTGGACGAGGCGATCAGCACGGCGGGGGGGGGGACTTTTGAGGCGCTGGATGACCAGCTGATGGCGCAGGCTTTGCCGGGGGTGTTTTGCGCTGGTGAAATGCTCGATTGGGAGGCGCCCACCGGCGGCTATCTGCTCACCGCCTGCATGGCCAGTGGCGTGCGCGCCGGCCAAGGCGCTGCGCAGTGGCTGGCGCAGCAAGCCCGCGATTGATAGCGGGTTTTCCAGTCCATTCGCAAAGGATCGTGCATGTCGTCCATTGTTTGGAATGCCCATCCTGGGCACCGTGCCTGGTACCGCGTGTGGATGTGGGTCGCGTCATACCTTGTGATGCTGGGGTTGACGGCCTGCACTGCCAGCTTGCCCATTCTGGTGCCCGATTTGAAGCTGCGCCATGCCCGACCGGTGCAGCTAGAAGGCGCGCGCGGCCCTTTGACCAAGGCGCAGAGCAAGGCGGTGCTTGATCGCCTGCGCAGCCGCAGTTCCGATACCGATATCTTTACGCGCCACTTGGCGCTGGAAGAGGCCATCACCGGCAGTCCCTTGACGGTGGGCAACCGCGTACAACTGCTGCGCGACGGGCCGGCGACCTATGCCGCCATGCTGGCTGCCATCGCTGCGGCTACCGACCATATCCACATGGAAACCTACATCATTGAAGACGATGAAATGGGTCGGCTTTTTTCCGCTGCACTGATCGCCAAACAGCGCCAGGGCGTGCAGGTGAATCTGATGCATGACAGCGTCGGCACCATTGGCACGCCGGCGGTCTTTTTCAAGCCACTGACCGATGCCGGTATCCGCGTGCTGGAATTCAATCCGATCAACCCGCTGCTGGCACGCAAGGAGTGGGAGCTGAACCAGCGCGACCACCGCAAGCTGCTGATCGTCGATGGCAAGATCGCTTTTCTGGGTGGCATCAACATCAGCAGTGTGTATTCGGGCGGCTCGTCCACCGGCTTGGGCTCGCACTCGGGCTCAGGTGCACGCTCAAGCAAGGCCCGCGCGCCGGATGCTGGCACGTCCTGGCGCGATACCGATATGCAGCTGCAAGGACCGGTGGTGGCCGAGTTGCAAAAACTGTTTCTGGACGCCTGGGCATCGCAAAAAGGCGAGTCGCTGGAAGTGCGCAACTGGTTTCCTGCGCCGCGCAGTGTGGGCAAGGACGTCGTGCGTGCCATTGGTAGCTCCCCCGAGGAGCCGTTCAGCCTGATCTACGCCACGCTGCTATCGGCCATTGAAAGTGCCGAAACCAGCGTACTCCTGACCAATGCCTACTTTGCCCCTGACCCGCAATTGATGGCCGCCCTCAAAGCCGCAGTGGCGCGCGGCGTGCAGGTGCATTTGATCTTGCCCCAACACACAGATTCGCAACTGGTGTTCCATGCCGGGCGCAGCCACTACGATGAATTGCTGAGCGCCGGTGTGCAGATTTACGAGCGGCGCGGACGCGTGCTGCACTCCAAAACCGCGCTGATCGATGGCGTCTGGGCCACGGTCGGCTCTACCAATCTGGACTGGCGCAGTTTTTTGCACAACTACGAAATCAATGCGGTGGTGTTGGGGCGCGAATTTGGCCAGCAGTTGGCAGACATGTTTGCCCATGATCTGGCGCTGTCAGACCAGATCACGCTGGAGCAGTGGCGCCGCAGACCTCTCGGTCAACGTTTGCAAGAGGGATTTGCGCGACTCTGGGAGTACTGGTTGTAAACCTGCCTGCCGCATCTGTTTTTAGATAAAACAGGCTGAAGCGCTTATGGGATAAGCGCTTATAGCTATCAAAAATAAATTAACTTGGCCTTCAATTGTCGATGGCTGCAATGCGCAGCAAAGCTGCACGGTCGCGCACTACCAGGCCGGCTGGCTCGATGCGGATGGCGTCTTCGCGCTCCATCGCCTTGAGCTCCTGGTTGACGCGCTGGCGCGAGGCGCCCAGCAACTGGGCCAGTTCTTCTTGCGCCAGTTGCAGGCCAATGCGCACTTCGTCGGCATTGGAAAGGCTGGAAATGCCGTAGCTGCGCACCAGATGCAGCAATTGTTTGGCCAGGCGCGCGCGCAGCGGCAGGGTGTTGAGGTCTTCCACCAGGCCGTAGAGCTGGCGAATACGCCGTGCGTTCAGGCGCAGCATGGCGTCGGATAGTTCGGTATGGGCCGTGAGGATTTTTTTGAAATCGGCCCTGGCCACGCACAGTGTCGTGGTGTCGCCATGGGCATAGGCGTCGTGCGTGCGCCGATCGCCATCGAAGATCGACACATCACCAAACCAGATGCCCGGCTCGACATAGGTCAGCGTGATCTGCTTGCCAGAAAGCGAAGTGGAACTGACGCGCACCGCGCCCTTGGCGCAGGCACCCCATTCTTCTGGGGGGTCGCCACGGGCGGCGATGAGGCTGCCGTCCTTGAAGCGCCTGACATAGGCGCAGCGCAGTATGTCGTGGCGCAGCGAGGGAGAGAGGGTGGAGAACCAGCGGCCGGAGTTGATCGCTTCACGTTCTTCGATGGTCAGAATGGGTTCGTCCATGGGGGTGTCTGGTAGGTGGCGGGAGCGCGCTGATTGTCGCCCGTGCAGTGGCTGTGGTGCCATCTCCCCCTTTTCACAATGCCGCAGTGACGCTGTCTCTTATATGACAAGGTGTGCCAAAATTCATGCTAAATATCAGATACAAAAGTGAAATTTACTAACACATTGTTGGGCCTTGGAGTAGGCCTTTTTGCTGGGAGCGCAGCCGCCCTGTCTTTGGGCGAGGCGCACGGCCATGTGGTTCTGGGCCGGCCTATCGACCTGGTCTTTGATATTCACACCGATCCTGGCATGGAGCTGGAGGTCGCGTGCATCAATGCCTCTGCGATCGCCGGCGAGACCCCTATCGACAGCTCGCGTTTTCGTATTGCTGCGCTGCCTGTGGTCGCTGGCCGTCCGCCGTCGGTGCGCATTCGCTCCTCCTTGGCGGTGGTGGAACCGATCCTGACAGTGCGCTTGGTAGTGGGATGCTCGGGTGTGGTCGCGCGTACCTATGATTTTTTTGTCGATACGCCGATAGATGCTTCTTCTGTCACCTTGCCACTGGTGGTTGCAGCTTTGCCAGCGCCGCTAGCGGCTGCCAATGGCATGGCAGTGCGCCAGGATGTACGTGCACCGGTTGTCGCTGCACCCACTGCATCTGTAGCTGCAGCTGCCATGGAGCGCCGTTCTGCACCTCTGGCCGCCACGCGCCCAAAAGCCCTGCCGAAACCACCCAAATCAACCACACCACCTCAGACGTCCAAGCCACCAAAGTCTTCCAAACCAGCCAAAGAGCCAGTACCGCGCAAAACCGTTGTGGCGGGTGCTCCTGTGGTTTCCGCTCCTGCAGCGGCCGACGCGCAGCCGCGCTCGCGGCTGACGGTGGAGCCGGTGGGTGATTGGCTGGCTGGCCCTGCGTCTGCGCCGGGTGAGCAGCGCGCCCAAGCCACAGCGCTTTCGCAGGCGCTCACGACGGCTGCTGAAGATCTGCAGAAAGCCCAGGCGCGTTTGCAGCAGCAGCAAGCTGAAATCAATGCGGCGCGCGCCAGCCGCGAAAAGATGCAGGGGATGGTGACGGATTTGCAACAGCGCATGGAGCGCCTCGATAGCGAGCGCTTTTCCGCCACGCTGGTGTATGGCTTGCTAGCCCTGCTGGTGGCGGCATTTGCGCTGCTGGGTTGGCTGTGGCAGCGTCTGCGTGGGCAAATGACAGTGCAACGCACCGAGCCGGACTGGAATTACCCGGCAGCCTTGAATACCAAAGGTTTTGCCGCCGCTGCGGACGAAGCGACTGAATCGGCTTTGATGCCCTCGGTGCCGGCATTTTCTCCCCGGCTGGACAAAGCAGAAGGTCTGGTGCCCACAGTAGTACCGCAAGCGGCTGCTGCGTCACAGCCAGTACCGCTGGAACTGGCGACGTCCATGACCGCAGCTGCACCCCTAGCCCCGTTCCCCCCTCTGATGCCGCCCCCGATCACCATCCCGGCAGTGCGCGTGCTGCATCCTGAGGATTTGTTTGATTTGCAGCAGCAGGCAGAATTTTTTGTCTCAGTGGGGGAGCATGACCAAGCCATCGAGGTGATGCACCAGCACATTGACGAGAATGAAACCGCCTCGCCATTGATGTACCTGGAGCTGCTGCGCCTTTACCGCTCGCTTAGTCGTAGCGAGGATTTCAAACAGTTGCGGGCGCGGTTTCAGCAGCATTTCAATGCTCTAGTGCCTGAATTTGTCGCCTTTCAAGAGGGCGGGCGCACTTTGCTGGGCTACCCCGAAATCGTGGCCAACATCGAGGCGGTGTGGAGTGATGTCGCCGTGTTGCCGCTGCTGGAAAACTGTATCTTTCGTCGCAATGGCAGCCACAGCAGCGCAGTCGAGCCGTTTGAGCTGCCTGCCTACGACGATTTGTTATTGCTCTACGCCATTGCCAGCACCACCCCCGCCAGCGCACGTGGTGCACCGCCGCCGCGCCAGCGCACCACGCCCTCTGCAAACCCAGTGCCATTGCCGCCGCTGGTGCAGGAGCGGCCAGAGCAAGCGCTCTTGTCGCCAGAGCCGCTGACCGTGGCAAGCGACGATATGGGCATGGATCTGGAGTTTGATTTGGGGCCATTTTTGGATGCGAACATGTCCGTGGAGGCTGGTCCGGGGCTGGATCTGGATGCCGTGCAGCTGCCGGCCAATAGCAACCTGATCGACTACGACGACTTCCTGTTGTCAGAAAAAGCAGCGCCCAAGCCTGGCACCGTGCCGCCGCCGTTAGACGCTGTTGCGCCCGTGTTGACGCTGGATCTCGACCTGTCCGACCCCCTCTTTTTTGAGGTCACCGACCTGCCGCCCTTGACTCAAAACGACTTGCCGGCGCTGGACGCCACGCCGGCACCTGCGGCCGGTCAACCGATTGGGTTTGGGGCCGTCAGTGACCGCTTTGAGGCCCGGTTTGAGCTCGACGAGGACGAGGTGAAACCGCTGAAATAAGGTATCAGATAGCCATTGCCTGTAGTAGCTGTGTTGCTGCAGCTTCCGGGTCTGGGGCATTCACCAGCGCCCGCACCACGGCAATTGAGCCAACGCCCGTGGCCAAAATTTCTGCAAAATGTTCAGCGCCAATGCCGCCAATCGCTACCAACGGGTACTGTTGCATCAACCGGGCATAGGTCGCCAGCCGCGCTACGCCTTGCGGGGCGGTAGCCATGCGTTTGAGCGTGGTTGGAAAAACAGCGCCCATGGCGATGTAGCTCGGCCCCACGGCTGCCGCGCGCAGCATTTCAGCGTAGCCATGCGTGCTCACCCCCAGCCGCACACCCGAGGCACGCAGCGTGGCTACTTCGTGTGCTTGCAGTGCGTCAAGATCCTCTTGGCCCAGATGTACGCCATAGGCGCCGGCAGCCAGTGCCGCGTGCCAGTGGTCGTTGATGAACAGCAATGCATCCGTGCCTTGTACCGCTTGCACGGCATCGCGTATTTCGCGGGCAATGGCATCGACATCGTCGGACTTGAAGCGCAGCTGCACCGTCGGCACACCCGCACGCGCCATGCGGCCGACCCAGGTGGCGTCGGGCAGCACGGCGTACAGACCGAGTTGGCGCGGGCAGGCGGCGAAGGCATTGGCTTGCGGTGTGGACGGCAGACCAAAGTCAGCGGGTAAGTCAGGCCAGTGCGCCACATCCACAGCGCCCGTGCGTTCAAAGCGCGCCTGCCAAGCGCGTGCCAGGCAGTCGGCATCGATAGCAATAAAGCCCAAAACGCTGCAGGCTTGCAAGGCGGCGTTGTAGGCCGGCGCGGTTTCGCTGCTGTTCGGGGGGGGCTGTGGTGTGCAAGGAGCAAAGGTGGCCGTGTGGTGGCGCACGATGTCTTGGGCCAGGGTGGCGATGTCCATCGGCGGCTCCGTCAGGCAGGCTGGTCGTGGTGCCAGAACGGCGTGCCCAGCACCGGCGTGCTGGGTTGTGCGGCGTGCTGTGGCTGCATGGCGCCGGCGTGGCGGGCGCTGCGACCGGCGTGCACGGCATCGGCAAAAGCGCCGGCCATGGCAACCGGGTCTTGCGCCAGTGCCACGGCAGTGTTGAGCAGCACGCCGTCAAAACCCCACTCCATGACTTGGCAGGCGTGTGAAGGCAGACCCAAGCCTGCATCCACCAGCATGGGGACTGACAGCCGCTCGCGCAGCACTTGCAGCGCATACGGATTGACCGGGCCGCGCCCGGTGCCAATCGGCGCTGCCCACGGCATCACCACCTGGCAGCCGACATCGACCAAACGCTGGCACAGCACCAAGTCTTCGGTGCAGTAGGGCAATACGTAAAAACCATCGCGGATCAGTTTTTCAGCGGCGGCGACCAGGTTCAGCGTGTCGGGCTGCAAGGTGTAGTCGTCGCCGATCACTTCGAGTTTGATCCACGGCGTGTTGAAGACCTCGCGCGCCATGTGCGCGGTGGTGATGGCTTCCTGTGCGCTGTGACAGCCGGCGGTGTTGGGCAGCACCGGCACATTCAGGCTGCGCAGCAAGTCCCAGAAACCGTGGCCGCTTTCCGCCGGGTTGCTACCTTGGCGGCGCAGCGAGGCCGTGACCATGGCCGGCTTGGCGCGCTGTACCGCCGCTTGAAGCACGGTGGGTGAGGGATAACGGGCGGTGCCCAGCAGCAAGCGGCTAGAGAAAGACTGGCCGTACATGACCAGTGCGTCGTCGGTAGAGGATGTGTTCATGGCAAAAATCCAGAAGAAAGGGAGTCAGCGTGCGCGCTGAATTCAGCCGCCGGTGACAGGAGAGATGACTTCCACCCGGTCGCCGGCCTTGAGCGGGTGGCGTGGGTGCTCAGGCGCCGGCACAAAGACGGTATTGACGGCCACGGCATAAGGCGGCTTGGCTTGCATCGTCGCCAGCGCGTCGGTCACGGTGGCGCCTTCGGGCAACTCGCACGGTTTGCTATTGATGGTGATGTGCATCGACATACGCTAACCGGTTCAGTGCTGTTCGAGCAGGTGCAGCGACAGATCAAAACTGCTGGCCAGGGCCGATTGGCCGCTGTCCAGCACCTCCAGCACCACGTCAAGCATGGCCGGCGCAATCATGTAGCCGTGGCGGTACAGGCCATTGATTTCCAGCGTGCGCGGCGCCGTCTGGCGGATGGCGGGCAGGTTGTCGGGCAGGGTGGGGCGGCATTGCGCGGCGATTTCAAGGATGCGGGCTTCGGCAAAACCGGGGTGCACGGCATAGGCGGCGCTGAGCAGTTCCAGCGCCGAGCGCACGCTGGGGGCGGAGAGGTCTTCGGACTCGATCTCGGTGGCGCCGATGACAAACACATGGTCTTGCTTGGGTGCGATGTAGATCGGATAGCGCGGGTGCACCAGGCGCGTCGGGCGCTGCAGCGTGACGTCGGGCGCGTGGATACGCACCACCTCACCGCGCACGCCGCGCAGCGCCGACCATTGCGGGCGTGCGCCCAAGCCACGGCAGTCAAGCAGCCAGCCATTGGCATCGACGCTGACTTCGTCTGGATTTTTCGGGCAATTCCAGTGCGCCGTGACGCCCAGTGTCGCCATCTCTTGCGCCAGTGCTGCCAGCAATTGGCGGTTGTCCAGCTGGCCTTCGCCGGGCAGGTACATGCCTTGCGAGAAGCGCTGTGCCAGCGCCGGCTCGACCTGACCCATGCTGGCGCTGTCGAGCACCTGCATCGCGGGCAGCTCGGTTACGGTGGCGCGGGTTTTTTCTAGCTGCAGGCGCAAGCGGTCGGCCTCGTTGGCATCTTGGCGGTGCCAGACGATGAGCGTGCCTTCTTGTTGAAAGAATACCGGTGTGCTCAGCGGCGCCAGTAGCTCGGGCCAGCGCGTGAGCGAATGCCGGCCCATGCGCACCACACCGTGCTCGGTGATTGCTGACTCAGCCAATGGCGCCAGCATCCCTCCCGCCACACGCGCAGCGGAGTGCTCACCCAGCGGGCCACCGCTGTCGTAAATGGTGACGCCATGGCCTTGGCGTGCCAGAGAAACAGCCAGCAGTCGGCCCATGAGGCCAGCGCCGAGAATGGTGTGGGTGTGTGAGGAGGTGTGCAATGTCATCGTCGTCCGCCTGTGAAGTTACAGAGACAAAACGGGCAGGTGCCTGCACTGGAAACTCCCCACGCCAGCATGATCTGGATCGGGTAACGGGGCGAGAAACCGTACGGTTTCCATGGTGGTGCCCCAGGGTGTTTCTCAGTCCGCGCCACGATGGCGGGACACCCCTGTTTCGTCCTGGCGGAATTACAGCACATCCCGATAGCCACAAACTTGATGTGGCACATGCATAATTTTCACCATGACGCTCACCGATATTTCTTCTGCGCAGGCGCCCTTGCAGATGCCCCGTTCGCCTGATTTGCCTCATTACGCCCGAGTGCTGTCCATTGCCGGCTCCGACAGCGGTGGCGGCGCCGGCATTCAGGCCGACCTGAAAACCTTCAGTGCCCTGGGTTGCTACGGTATGACGGCGATCACCGCCATCACGGCGCAAAACACCCAGGGCGTGCGCGCCATCCATGGCATTCCGGTCGATACGTTGCGTACGCAGATCGATGCGGTGCTGGAAGACATCGGCGCCGATGCCGTAAAAATTGGCATGTTGCACGACCCCGAGGTGGTACGCGTAGTCGTCAAAGCCATTGCGCGCCATCGCCTGCAGCAGGTGGTGCTGGACCCGGTCATGGTGGCTACCAGTGGCGACCGCCTGATGGCGCTGGAAACTGTCAACGTGCTGGTGCAAGAGCTGTTTCCACTGACCACCATCATCACGCCGAATCTGGATGAAGCCGCCTTGCTGCTGGGGCGCAGCATTGACGGTGCCGATGCGCTGGACGATGCCGCCACTGCCTTGCTGGCGCTGGGCGCGCCAGCGGTGTTACTCAAGGGCGGACACCTGCCCGGCGATACCGTGGTGGACGTATTGGCACTGGCTGATGGTGGGCGCTTGCGCCTGCAGTCGCCGCGCATTGCCACGCACAACGGCCATGGCACCGGCTGCACGCTGTCTTCGGCCATTGCGGCGCATCTGGCGCTGCGCCTGCCGCTGCCGCAGGCAGTAGAGCAGGCGCGGGCCTACATTCTGGGTGCGATTGCCGCCGGCGCCCACGTCCACACCGGCCATGGCCACGGGCCGCTGAACCATGGCTATGCGCCGGTGGTGCAGCGGGTGTTGCAAGGGGGCGGGGATTGACACACCAATCGATGCGCATCACACCAACCCGAGTCGCTCCATCATCGTGCGCGCATTGCGCTGTCCCTGGTCTTCGTGGTTGTTGTTGAAAATAATCTGCAGTACCTGCACGTTTTTCGCCAGCTCCACAATGGCAGGTGTCAGCCCCTGCAGTTCCGCGTCGCTGTAGTCGTAGTTGAAGCGGTCTGATGCCGCGCTCACGCCCTTGCGGTTCCAGGCCTCTTGGTTGCGCCCGTGCAGGCGCAAGATGGCTAGTTGTGGATTGGTGTGTGCCCATACCGCTGGCACGCTGTTGCTGAAACCGCGCGGGCCATCCACGACGACGTGGGCCACGCCCAGCTCCCGTTCAAAATCCAGTGTGGACTGCACCGCATCTTCTGTAAACCAGGATGCGTGGCGGAATTCCACGGCCAGTGGATGCCCCGCCATCCGTTCGACACATTCGCGCACATGCGCATGGCCGGCGCGGTTGCGCACCACCCAGGGTGCGAACTGGAAGTGCACGGCCGTGAGCTTGTGGGCCTGTTGCAGCGGCGCCAGGGCCTCAATGAAGCGGCGCCACAGTTCGTCGATCAGTTCACGCGGCAGGTTGCGGTAATAGAAGACGCTGCGCGACAGCGGCGGCAAGGCGTCCTGCAAGTCCTTGTGCAGCACGCTGGGTGAGGTCTGGTGGCCAGTGAACAGCCGGAATGCCTTGACGTTGAACGTGAAGTCGGCCGGCGTTCGCTCGGCCCACAACTGGCTGTTGGCCGAACTCGGTATGGCGTAGTAGCTGGAATCCACCTCCACCATCGGAAAGCGCGAAGCATAAAAACGCAGCCGTGCTTCGGCTGTCTTGGCGTCGGGTGGATAGAACCTTTTGCAGGCGATCAGCGATTTGTCCGTCCAGGACGCGGTACCGACCAAGATCGTCATGTGGTACTCCGGGAGAGGGCTGCCCGTCATAGGGCACGGGGTGGCGGCCACCATATTGCCCTGTAGCGGGTGCTGCCAATGAAAGAAGGCGCCGCACCCTCTTGCGAGAAATAGCCTACTTGGCCGCCAGTGGTGCTCCCGTCCCGCTCAGACCGTGCGGCCAGCCCGGTGGCCGTCGTGCATCGCGCCTTCGATGTAGTTGACGCCAGCGCAGTCGCCAATGCGCTGCACCGGCACGCCCGACGCCGCTAGTGCCGTCGCTACGCGGTCGTCGGCTTCGGCGCCTATTGCCAGCACCACCGAATCGACCGGCGTGCGCTGCGCAGCGCCGTCAGCATTGGTCCACAGCACCGCGTCGCGGGTGATTTCCTGCACCGTCGCCTTGAGGTGCAGCGTGCCGTGCGAAGTGACAGCGTCCAGCACGCGCCAGCGGCGCACGATGGACAGCTCGCGCCCGGCGCGGTTGCCCGGTTCCAGCACCGTGACCTGGCGGCCGCGCGCCAGCAAAAATTCGGCCAGCTCCAGCCCGACCAGGCCGCCGCCGACGATGACCACCTTCTTGCCCAGCGGCATCCACAGCTTGGACAGGCTTTGCAATGCCTGCGTGCTGTCGGTCACGCGCAACATGCCGCCGGCTTTGAACATCGCGCGCTCGGCCAGTCCCAGCTTGGCCTTGGCAATCTCGTCGGCGCGGTCGCCGGTCATCAGGCGGCGCAGTTCGTCGCCGCTCCAGACATGCTTTTGCTCGGCGCCCTTGATGGCTGGCGCGGCGCGGCGAGCGCCGGTGGCTACCACGATGCTGTTGGGCTTGAGCCGCGCCACCAGCGCCGCGTCGGCCTCGGTGGACAGCTGCACGTCAATCGGCAACTGCTGCATCTGCTCGACCAGGTAGTCCAGCAGCTTGCCGTTTTCCGGGTAGGCCAGCGCGGCAAAGAACAAAGTGCCGCCGAGTCGGTCGCTGCGCTCGACCAGTGTCACGCGGTGGCCGCGCAGCGCCGCCACGCGCGCTGCCTCCATGCCGCCGGGGCCGCCGCCGACCACCAGCACATGGCCGGGGGTGGCAGCAGGCTCGATCGGCGCCTCGAACTCATGGCCAGTCTGCGCGTTGACGGCGCACTTGACGCGCCGGTTGACAAAAATCTCGCTGACGCAGGCGTAGCAGTAAATGCACGGCCGGATGTCTTGTGGGCGGTTGCGTTCCAGCTTGATCGGAATGTCGGGGTCGGCCAGCATCTTGCGCGCCATGGCGACAAAGTCGAACTGGCCGTCGGCAATCGCTTGGGCCGCCACCTCTGGCTCGATACGGCCGGCGGTGATGATGGGAATCTTCACCGCCTGCTTGATAGCGGCAGCGTTGGAGACATAGGCGGCCGGTTTTTGCGGAATCGGTGCGTCGGTAAAGGCTATGCCGCTGGTCATGTTGGCGTAGGCCGAGACACTGATGGCGTCGGCCCCGGCCGCTTCGCACAGCTTGGCGGTGGCGATGGCGTCCGCCAGCGTGATGCCGCCGGGCGTGTGCAGCTCTTCACTGTCCAGGCGCACCCAGACCGGAAAATCAGCACCGACGCGCGCTTTGACTGCGCGCAGCACTTCCAGCAGCAAGCGGGCCCGGTTTTCCAGCGGGCCGCCGTATTCGTCGTCGCGCTGGTTGTAATAGGCTGAAAGAAAGCCAGCCAGGATGTAGGTGTGAGCGCCGTGGATTTCTATGCCATCAAAACCGGCCTGCTTGGCGCGCTGCGCGGCAGCGGCAAACCATTCAACCATCTGTGCAATGTCAGCCTGGTCCATCACGCGCATCCGCACTGGGTGCGGGCCAATGCCGATGAAGGTGGACAGCTCTTCCGGCGTGATGGCCGACATGATGTCGTTCTTCACCATCTTCGGAATCGACGGTACCCAGATCTCGCGGCCCTGCGCCCGATCCAGCGCCGCGGTTTTGCCACCGTGGTGCAGTTGCAGCGCAATTTTGGCGCCGTGGCGGTGCACGCGTTCGGTCAGCGCGGCCAGGCCGGGAATGAAATCGTCTCGTGAAATGCCCACTTGGTACGGCTCGCCGGTGCCATGCGGAAACGCTACCGAGCACACGCCCATGGTCAGCAAGCCGGCGCCGCCCTTGGCACGCGCTTCGTAGTAGGCCTGGATGCGTTCACCACAAGTGCCGTCGGTTTCAGCAAAGTTCGAGCCCATCGGGGCCATGACGATGCGGTTGCGCAGTTCCAGGGTGCCAATGCGTCCGGGCTGAAGCAGCGGGTAGAAAGGGTTGCTCATGGGGTGTAGGGGTGTGCAGTGGAAACTGCAGCCATTGTGAGAGCCCTGCGCGCTCCAACATCGTCCATTTGGACGCTGACGGGTGCGCTGCGGTGCGCCACAGTAGCGAGGATTGAATCGAGCCTTGTCGATTTTTTGTCTTTCACACAAACCCCTCCTGCTGGAATCCCGCCCATGAAAATCCTTGTCCCGGTCAAACGCGTGGTCGACTACAACGTGAAAGTTCGAGTGAAGTCGGACGGCACGGGTATGGACATCGCCAACGTCAAGATGAGCATGAACCCCTTTGACGAAATCGCTGTCGAAGAGGCCGTGCGCTTGAAAGAAAAAGGCGTGGTCACCGAAGTGATTGCCGTCTCCTGCGGCGATGCCAAGTGCCAGGAAACGCTGCGCACTGCCATGGCCATTGGCGCCGACCGCGCCATCCTGGTGCAGACCGATGCCGAACTCCAGCCGCTGGCCGTGGCCAAGCTCTTGAAAGCGCTGGTCGATAAAGAGCAGCCCGGCTTGATCATCCTGGGCAAGCAAGCCATTGACGACGACGCCAACCAGACCGGCCAGATGCTGGCGGCGCTGGCGGATCTGCCCCAGGGCACCTTTGCCAGCAAGGTGGAAGTGTTGGGCGAGAGCGTGCAAGTGACGCGCGAAGTCGATGGCGGCCTGGAAACGCTCTCGCTGAGCCTGCCGGCGGTGATCACCACCGACCTGCGCCTGAACGAGCCGCGCTACGTGACGCTGCCCAACATCATGAAGGCGAAAAAGAAACCGCTCGACACCTTCACCCCGCAAGACTTGGGTGTGGACGTGAGCGCGCGCCTCAAAACCCTCAAAGTATCCGAGCCGCCCCAGCGCGGCGCTGGCATCAAGGTGCCCGACGTGGCCACGCTGGTCGAGAAACTCAAGAACGTGGCCAAGGTCCTGTAAAGCGCCAGCGCACGCACCCCCTGTCCATGACTGAACAAGCTATTTGGAAACCCACACCATGACCGCACTGGTTATTGCCGAACACGACAACAGCGCCATCAAGGGCGCCACGCTCAACACCGTCACCGCCGCCCTGGCCTGCGCTGGCGAAGTGCACGTGCTGGTGGCCGGCCACAACGCCGCCGCTGCTGCGCAGGCCGCAGCGCAAATCGCTGGCGTGGCCAAAGTGATCCATGCCGACAGCGCTGAGCTGGCCGACGCCCTAGCGGAAAACGTCGCTGCGCAAGTGCTGGCGCTGGCCGCCAACTACAGCCACCTGCTGTTTGCCGCCACGGCAGCCGGCAAGAACGTCGCCCCGCGCGTCGCGGCCAAGCTGGACGTGGCGCAGGTGAGCGAAATCACCAAAGTGATCAGCGCTGACACCTTCGAGCGCCCGATCTACGCTGGCAACGCCATTGCCACGGTGCAAAGCCTGGACGCTACCAAAGTCCTCACCGTGCGCAGCACCGGCTTTGACGCCGCAGTGGCGACGGGTGGCAGCGCCGCGGTCGAAACCGTAGCTGCGGCGGCGGGCGCTGGCCAAAGCCGCTTCCTTGGCCGCGAAGTGACGAAAAACGACCGCCCCGAGCTGACGGCGGCCAAGATCGTGGTCTCGGGCGGGCGCGCGCTGGGCAGCAAAGAGCAGTTTGACGCGGTGATGGAGCCGCTGGCCGACAAGCTGGGCGCCGCGCTGGGCGCCAGCCGCGCGGCGGTGGACGCGGGCTACGCACCCAACGACCTGCAAGTGGGCCAGACGGGCAAGATTGTGGCGCCGCAGCTGTATGTGGCCGTCGGCATTTCGGGTGCGATCCAGCACCTGGCGGGCATGAAGGATTCGAAGGTGATCGTAGCGATCAACAAAGA